>NZ_AKXQ01000011.1 GCF_000276805.1 Moritella dasanensis ArB 0140
TGATTCAAGACTTTGTCTTGAATGAAAAAAGCCGATATCATTGATATCGGCTTTTTTTATATCTGTAAATTATGCACAGTTAAAGTTAAATGCAGAGTCTTGCTCTGTGAAACCTTGATGTATTAAGAATGCAGATAATTCAGCTGTTACTTGTGCTGTTTTTATTACTGTCACTGTTTCAAGCTGCTGTGATTTAGCATGCGCAATTGCTTGCTGTATTAGGTATTTACCTACACCACGCTGTTGGGTTATATCTCTCACTGCAATGCAGCTTAGGAATAACGCTGCTGCATCGTGTTGCATGACTAAACCACCAATGTGGCGATCATTAAATTTAGCGACAAATAGTGCCTGACTATCGTTTTGAAGCAATTTCTCGAAACGGTTTTTAATCTCAGCTTCGTCATGCTGATATGGTCGATACAATTTTGTTATATCAATAAGTAACTGTGGTGTCGATTCTGTTACTGTAAATGCTGATAATCTCATGCTGTTCCCTTTTTTAGATACAGGCAGATATTACGCTATTATCATTAGATTTTTAAGGTTTGTTTTATGCAATGCAGAATGAATTGTGGCGCGTGCTGTGAAGCGCCAAGCATTACTAGTTATATTCCTGGTATGCCGGATGGAAAGCCTGCTGGGGTACGTTGTGTTAACTTATCTGCAGATAATCTATGCTTGATATTCACCGACCCTGAACGACCAGCGTTATGCGATACATTCAAGGCCAGTGATGATGTGTGTGGGACAAGTCGCGATCAAGCTTTGTTCTTAATTACTGATTTGGAAATACAAACTGCGAGCTAGTTTATTAACGCTTAAGCCATGAGCGTGGATTAATTGCTTTACCCTTATGGCGGATCTCGAAGTATACCCCTGACTCGAGCTGACCACCACTGCGCCCAGCTAATGAGATTACATCACCCTTACGTACTTTCTCGCCTGTTACTTTTAATAACGTTTGGTTGTGGCCATACAAGCTCATATAACCTTTCCCGTGATCGATAATCGCCACCATACCGAACCCACGTAACCAATCTGCAAAGACCACTTTGCCAGCGCTTACTGCTTTCACTTTGCTACCTTCATTCGCGCCGATCACCAAACCTCGCCAGCTGACATTATTAAAGCGTTTACTGTTAAAGTTATGTAGTACTTTGCCTTTTATCGGCCAGTCTAATTTACCTTTGTATTGTTTCAAGCCTGATAATGATATCTGCGCGCTTTGCTGTTTCTTTAATAACGCGATTTGCTGTTGTTTTTGTAATAATGCAATTTGTTGCTTCAGTTTTTGTGCCGCAATGCTTAATTCTGTTCGCGTTTTTTGTTGTTTGTTGATACTGCTCGCGATGTTTTTATTACTTTTCTTCTGTTGCGTTTTTTGTTGCGCTAACTGTTTGGCTTTTTGTTGCTGTGATATTTTAATAACAATTAATTGCTGCTTTATTTTTTCCTGTTCTACTTCATTTTGTTCAATTTCAGCTATGGTTTCATTAAATTCAGCAATGGCCGCAGCTCGGGCTGCATGAAGATGTTGATAATAAACCAGGGAACGTTCTATCTCACTACTGTTTTGCTGATTAAGAAGTAATTTTAAATAATCATTATTACCGCTTAAATAGGCCGTTTCGATCTGTGCGGAAAGGATATTTTGCTGTTTCTTTTTACTTTTTAATAATGCTTTTTGCTTTATGACTAGCGCGCTAAGGTCTTGTTCAATATTGATAATTAAAGATTCGGTATTACTTAGCTGTGCGGCAACTTTACTAATTGCACGATCGGTACTTTGGGTTTGTTTTGATAAATCGTTTAAATAGCGGTGCTGTTTCTTGATGGATGCGTCTTGGGTTTTGATCTGATTGCGAAGTTGATTTAGTTCGGATTGATTATTGGCTGCATAAGTGTTTAATGAAAACAATATCAGCAGGCCTATAATGCTATAGGCCATGCTGTTTTTTAAAAATGTCATGACGTTATCCTTTCCCCGTAGGGAAACGATTATTTCAGATTCATTAAGTTGTTACCAGTCATTTCCGCAGGAATATCTTGACCAAGTAAAGTCAGCAGCGTAGGCGCTAAATCACATAGACGACCTTTTTCTGCTGGTTCAGCATCACGACCAAAATAAATCAGTGGTACAGGTAAGTTAGTATGCGCTGTGTGGATACCACCGGTTTCAGGGTTAACCATCATTTCAGCATTACCATGATCAGCGGTGATCAAGCATTCACCACCAGTTTTTGTTAGCGCTTCAACAACACGGCCAATCGATTTATCGACAGCTTCACATGCTTGCACCGCTGCATCAAAGACGCCTGTGTGGCCGACCATATCACCGTTAGGGTAGTTACAGATGATTGCATCGTATTTACCGCTTTCGATTGCTGCAACTAACTTATCTGTTAGCATTTCTGAGTTCATTTCTGGTTGTAAGTCGTAAGTCGCTACTTGTGGTGATGGGATCAATTCACGATCTTCGCCAACAAACGCATCTTCTAAACCGCCATTAAAGAAGAATGTTACGTGTGCATATTTCTCAGTTTCAGAAATACGTAACTGGGTTTTGTTGTTTTGTTCAAGCACTGAACCTAATGTATTAACTAGCTTATCTGATGGGAATGCGACATTTGCATCTATGCTTGCAGCATATTCAGTTAGCATTACAAAGTCAGAAAGTTTTGGTGTGACAGCACGCTCAAAACCAGTGAAGTCAGTATCAACGAATGCGCGGGTTATTTCACGTGCGCGATCGGCACGGAAGTTCATGAAGATGATTGCATCGCCATCAACAATTGGTGCTGCGTCACCCACTACGGTCGCTTTTACGAATTCATCGTTTTCATCACGTGCATAAGCCGCTTCAAGGCCTGCTAGTGCACTATCTGCAGTATGCAGTGCTTCAGCTTGGGTAAATAAGTTATATGCTTCTTCAACACGATCCCAGCGATTATCACGATCCATTGCAAAGTAACGACCGATTAATGTTGCAGTTTTACCCACACCCACTTCGGCAAATTTTGCATCAAATTTTTCTAATGTAGCTTGCGCACTACGTGGCGGAGTATCACGACCATCTAAGAATGCATGTAGATAAATCTTTGTTGCACCTTGTTTCGCTGCCATGTCGATCATCGCAACCATTTGATCATCATGGCTGTGTACGCCACCTGGTGATGCTAAACCTAGAATATGTACTGCTTTATCATTTGCTACAGCGCCAGCAACGGCTTTAACTAATACAGGGTTGTGACTAAATTCACCGTCAGCAATTGATTTGTCGATTTTAGTTAAATCTTGATAAACGATACGACCAGCACCAATATTTACGTGACCAACTTCTGAGTTGCCCATTTGACCATCAGGTAGGCCCACATCTAAACCTGAGCTCGAGATCAACATGCTTGGACAATCTTGCCAAAGCTTATCTAAAATCGGTGTTTTTGCACTAGCAATTGCATTATTTTGTTGGTCAAGACGGTGGCCCCAGCCATCCATAATGATAAGTGCAATTGTTTTTTTAGCCTTAGACATGAGTTTACCTCTCGGTTAATTAATTTAAATATAGGAATATTACTACACTTTTAATGGCCAAACTGGCTCTTATTTATGATCCAGGTAGAATATTGGAGATATTTAATTGTAAATATCGGTAATATTACTACATTTCTAGCTGTTTCATGTGTTGAAGTGTTACCTTCATTATAGAAAAAAGGTCATTAATTTGATTGTTAAGCTATTCATAACGGGAGTGAGGAATATATATTCAGCTGCTTTTATTCCTTGTCACATGTATACTCCGTTGAGAATAATCCATTATTATTAAATCTTAGAGTCATAATCACATGCAAGAATATATTGAATTTGCTTCAAATAATCCAGCCTTATCTCTCGCTTGGGTAGCTATTGCTGGTTTCCTTATTTACTCATTTGGCACCAGTGCCATGTCTAAAGTTAAGTCGGTGAACAACCATGAAGCGACAACTTTAATGAATAAAGAAAATGCTATTATTGTAGATGTACGAGCGGCAGAACATTATCGTAAGTCACATATTTTAAACGCAATTAACGTTCCTACTGCTGATATCGAAGCAAATAAGCTAACGATGATTGAAAAATACAAAAACACCCCAATTATCGTTATGTGTGATACTGGAATGAGTTCAGGTCGCGCTGCGAGTCGTCTAGCTAAAATGGACTTTACTACTGTTTATAATTTATCTGGTGGTATGGCAAGTTGGCAAGAAGCGAACTTACCGACTGTTAAAAAATAATAGTCTACCAGTCAGATAACTAAGCAATTAATTACTCAGTTTGAATTTATAAAATATTGGAAGTTACCTATGTCAGAATCAGCAAGCCAACAAGAATTTAATATCCAACGCGTTTACCTTAAAGACGTATCTTTTGAATGCCCTAATTCTCCAGCAATTTTCCAACAAGAGTGGAAACCTGAAGTTAAATTAGATCTTGATACTCGTAGCTCTAAGCTTGGTGACGGTGTATTTGAAGTTGTACTATCACTCACTGTAACGGCTAAAGATGGCGAAACAGTTGCGTTTTTATGTGAAGTTCAACAAGCAGGTATCTTTACTGTTGGTGAATTAAGCGAAGGTCAATTAGCACATTGTTTAGGTGCTTTCTGTCCAAACATCTTATTCCCATATGCACGTGAAACAATTGCTAGCTTAGTAAGTCGTGGTTCTTTCCCACAACTTAACCTTGCGCCAGTTAACTTCGATGCGCTATTTGCATCTTACGTTCAACAAGCACAACAAGCTGCTGAAGTTCCTGCAGAGCAAAAACTGGATTCTTAAGTGATGACTGATGCAGCCTTGATTACAGTATTGGGTGCCGGTTCTTATGGCACATCACTGGCGATGTCTTTAGCTCGTAACGGTAATAAAACAGTGCTGTGGGGTCATAATCCGCAGCATGTTGCCGAACTTGCTAAAGCGCGTAGTAATGAAGCTTATTTACCCGGCCTCGCTTTTCCTGATGCGTTGGTATTGGAAGCTGACCTTGAACAAGCCGTGGCAGCAAGTCGTGATATTTTGATTGTTGTCCCTAGCCATGTTTTCGGTGATGTATTAACGCAGATTAAACCCTATTTACGTGATGATTCACGTATATCTTGGGCCACTAAAGGCTTAGAAGCGGATACTGGGCGTCTGTTACAAGACGTTGCGACAGATATTCTCGGTACGCACTATCCTTTAGCTGTGTTATCTGGACCTACATTTGCGAAAGAGTTAGCGGCGGGTTTACCTACTGCTATCAGTATTTCATCAACAGACCCAAAGTTTGCTGATGACATTTCACACTTGTTGCATTGCGGTCGCAGCTTACGTACTTATACCAACAATGACTTCATTGGTGTGCAACTTGGCGGCGCGGTAAAAAACGTGATTGCTATTGGTGCCGGTTTATCTGATGGACTTGGTTTTGGTGCTAATGCTCGTACTGCTTTAATTACCCGTGGTTTGACAGAATTATGTCGCCTTGGTGAAGCGTTAGGTGCGGATAAGAATACCTTTATGGGTATGTCTTGCTTGGGTGATTTAGTACTGACATGTACTGATAATCAAAGTCGTAATCGCCGTTTTGGCCTTGCACTTGGTGCAGGTAAAGGCGTTGATGAGGCGCAAGTCGAGATCGGTCAGGTTGTTGAAGGTTATCGTAATACCAAAGAAGTTTATTTGTTATCTGAGCGACTTGGTGTGGAAATGCCAATTACTGAACAGATTTATCAGGTGTTATATGAGAATAAGTCGGCTAAAGAAGCAGCCTTAGACTTGTTAGCACGAGATAAAAAAGGCGAGTAACTATTCTTTGTAAATAAGTTTTGTCTATAAAAAAAAGTGACAGCGAAAGCCGTCACTTTTTTTATTTCCGATTTAGATAAATCGAATTCTATTACTTCTTCTTAGCAAGCTCGCTCACCAATAAATCTTAGTAATAGGCTTAGTAGTAAGAGTGCTCACCAGCTTGATGCTCAGTTGCATCTTTAACTGCAGTTAGTTCTTCAGGGAACAATTCTAATAACTGCTTTTCAATGCCTTCTTTCAACGTAAAGTCTACTTGGCTACAACCATTACAACCACCACCGAACTGCAAAATAGCAATACCGTCGTCAGTGATCTCAGTTAATACTACGTTACCACCGTGACCTGCAAGTTGCGGATTAACTTCAGTTTGGATCACGTATTCTACGCGTTCTGCCAATGGTGCGTCATCAGCAACTGCACGTACTTTTGCATTCGGCGCTTTCAGGGTTAATTGAGAACCCATTTTGTCAGTCACAAAATCGATATAAGCATCAGTTAAGAATGGTTTGCTCATGTCATCAATTAATGCATCAAAACCACTGAATGGTAAGACAATATCAGTACTCTCAATAGCTTCAGGTGGACAATATGATACGCCACACTCTGCATTTGCTGTGCCTGGATTAACGACGAATACTCGAATGTTAGTGCCGTCTTTTTGGTTGCTAAGTAATTTTACAAAGTGAGTTTGTGCCGCTTCAGTAATTGTTATCATGATGTCCTCTTTGTTATACCTGACTAATTTACTATGTCTTTAATTGTAACGCTATTCCTGATGAGAAACCACTAATCCGCTAATGTTCTGGCAATACACCATATATCAATACGTTCTACCCCTGCTGTAAATAATATTTGGCAAGCTGCTTTCATGGTTTCACCAGTGGTGACCACATCATCAATAATGGCTATATGATTAGCGCTAATAGGCTGGGTGACTTGAAATACATTGTGCATATTGTCTTTGCGTTCGCGCGCTGTTTGTTGTGCTTGTGCTTTGGTGTTTTTAGTGCGAATAAATTTTTTCTCGGCGATTAGTGGTATTTGTAGTTGTGTTGCTAATTCCTTCGCGACTAACTGAGCTTGGTTGTAACCGCGTTTTGACTGGCGTTTTTTATGTAAGGGGATCGCGACAAGGGCGTCGGGTAAATGGTAATGATCTTGGATGACTTTATTACCGATAGTGCGGATGAGCAGTTGTGAAAACAGTCGGTGTAATTGTGGTTGTTGTGCAAATTTGTATTGTTTAATGAGGTATTGGCATTCTAAGGTATAACTCATGCAGGTAATTAATTGTTGCCAGGGCGGTGCTTGCTCGTTGCACTCATTACAGTGCTGTAGTTGATTTTTAGCTTGTGGTAGCGCACACCGGGAGCAATGTGAATGAGGTAAATAGGGCAATTCCTGTTGGCATAATAAACACAGAAAAGGTTGTAGATTGTCGATGGGCATATCGCATAAATAACAACGAGGTTGTAATAATGTCATGCTTAGTCGGCGTATCATGGCTGTATCTACAGGTTTGATTAGTATATCCTCATGGCAATAAATTATTGCTCAAGTGTAGGATCAAATGTCTGAAATTATCGCCACAGAAAGTAAAAATGTAAGCCCTTGCACAAAGTTGCATGTCGAAGTTGTTGGTGATGGCCCAGATTTAGTGCTACTACATGGTTGGGGACTAAACAGTGCGTGTTGGCAATCCGTTGTGCCGTTATTATCCGCGCATTATCGCTTACATTTAATTGACCTACCTGGTTTTGGCTTTAGTCATGACAGTCACCTTGCTAGTGGTTCACTTGCCGATATCACGGAGATATTATTACAGGTCGCACCTGTTAACGCGGTTTGGTTGGGTTGGTCGTTAGGTGGGCTGTGTGCCACTCATTTTGCCTTGCAACATCCACAAAGGGTAGCTGCTTTGGTCACCGTCGCTAGTTCACCTAAATTTATGGCCACAGCACAAGTTGAAGATTCGCCTGCTTGGTCTGGTATTGCGGAAAAAGTATTAGTGCAATTCCAACAGCAGCTGCAACAGGATCTCCCGCAAACGATCAATCGATTTTTAGCGATTCAAGGCATGGGCAGTGCAACGGCGAAGCAAGATATTAAGCAACTAAAATCCTTGTTAGCCGCGAGACCACAACCACATGGACAAGCACTCCGTAATGGTTTGCAGTTATTAGCAACGGTAGATTTACGCACACAGCTACCAGCGCTATCCATGCCACTTTATCGTTGTTATGGGCGTTTAGATTCGTTAGTACCACAGGCAACGGTTGTGTGGATGGATAACTATCTACCGCAGTCCTCAAGTGTGATATTCAAAGCATCGTCGCATGCGCCTTTTATTTCTGAACCGACTATTTTTGTTGATAAATTGCAGGCATTTATCGATCATTCGTTATAGACTCAAATTGCAGTCACAGAGATCGTCATTGTTGATTTTTCATGGGTATATTATGGATTTTGCTGCAAATTTGGTATTACTGCTACTAATGAGGGGATATATGTTCATACAATCAAACATTGCTATTTGTGATCCACACTGTATGAATGTGATCGAGGGAGATTCTGGCATATGGCATTAGTTATACCGCCACCGACGGGGATCCCTAATGCATTGAATCCAACTACGGCTGCGGTAGAACGTGATGCCGAAAAGCGTGAGATCACGCCTGCTATCACGCCAGACAGTGCATCGGCTTCAACGGGTGATAGCACGGAAGAAAAAGATCTCCTCAATTATAACCCAAAGAAAAACGACCCTGATCGTAAACATAAATCCGCTCGAGACCCCGCGCTAGATACATCTGCTGACAACGATCCTGGTATCGACATCGAACATGCTGTCGATGAAAATGAAACGATCAATGACGGATTTGAACGTGTTACGTTGCCGATTGATATGACGGATCCACCTGAAATAATGATCGCGGACGCACTGTTGTTAAGGCAGGCGATCTTGGCTAAATCGACACTCAATATTGACGACCGCCGGAAACTAGCAGAGATTAACCACATCATTAAAACAGCGCTTGCTGATCTATTTCGATTGAAGCAGCTTGATGAAGTGAAGGTGTTAGCGTCACAGCTTCCAGGAGCTAAAGGGGTATTAAAAGGCCAGAGTAGCCATTCCAGTGTTGTCTCACTCGATGACCTTTTTGCTTACTCGTTTGATGATCAAGTCGATTCAACAAGTGCCAGCGTATCTGCAAAATCGAAATTGGCCGGTGCTGTTGTGGGTTATTTTTATGGTGAGAACATCGAACCGCAACCGCCTTCACAAATCGATCATAAGGAGTAATGCTGTTATTTATAACTTATTTCCCGAGACTTAGCAGTAACTCTGTCTCTGCTTTGTTAGTATAGATAAAAATAACCATACTGATAACGAGGATGTCATGTCAGAGCAACGGATACAGCAAGCAATACAATTAATCGATCAAATCAATCAGTGTGACCCAGTCACTGAACTGGTTGATGGTGTAGCCCAACCAAAAGAATGGCTATATGGTCTTCGTATGAGTGAATGCTTGGCTGAATTTATGCCAGATGCATCAATCGCTCTACAGATTGCAGCGCGTGCTCAACATATTAAGCGCTGGAGTATTCCGCGTAGCGATCATCCCCTGGGTCGTGAAGGTTATTTTAAATGGCGTCAGTCACTCGGTCGCTTGCATGCTGAAGAGGCCATGGCGATTGCTGAGCAAGTTGGTTGTGATCAAGAAGAGATACAAGCGATTGGCCGCATGTTACGTAAAGAAAAAATAAAACGTGACCCACAAGTTCAAGCACTAGAAGATGTTATCTGCTTAGTATTCTTAAAATATTATTTTACTGCATTTGCAGAAAAGCACACGCCAGAAAAACTGCTGGTGATAGTGCAAAAGACTTGGGCTAAAATGTCAGGAAATGGCCATGAAGCGGCACTTAAATTACCGTTTACACCTGATCAGCAGGCTTTACTGGCTAAAGCACTCGGCTAGCCATCACGGCGGTGATTAGCTAATAAACTTATGACTAATTCACTGTCACTATGATGAGTGTCAGTGAATTATGATTAACCAACATATTCTATTTTCCTTTCTGCTTTGCCATCATGACTAGATTCGTAGACTTCATTAGCCCATTTTATGATTAGCAGTCAATGCCACTATTTTGGTGGTTATTTTTATTTACTTTTGACTGGCATTAAAGCCTTTATGTATGCAATCTCTCTGGTATATTGAACTCAGTAGCTACAGTTGGCTAATTGCATGATTTAGGGAGTTTAAGTTAATGGAAATGGAAATAATCTCGGCAGCAGTGATGCTTTTTTTAATCATGGATCCGCTAGGTAACTTACCTATATTTTTGTCTATCTTAAAACATATTGATAAAAAACGCCGACGTGCGGTGATGATCCGTGAGTTGTTAATCGCACTGTTTGTGATGCTGTTATTCTTATTCCTAGGTGAAAAGATCCTTGGTTTCTTAAGTTTAAAACAAGAAGCTGTGCGAATTGCCGGTGGTATTATTTTATTCTTGATCGCAATTAAGATGATCTTTCCGAGTGAAGGCGGGCTAACTGGCCTCGCAGCTGGCGAAGAACCCTTCATTGTACCTATGGCGATCCCTTTGTTAGCAGGGCCCTCAATCCTCGCGGCACTGTTGCTATTAGCCCATCAAGATCCAGATAAAATGTTTGAATGGTCCGCTGCGTTAATTATTGCGTGGGGCTTGAGTGCGTTTATTTTAATGTTTTATGAAGGCTTTAACCGTATTCTTGGTGAAAAAGGCTTAGCGGCTGTCGAACGTCTGATGGGGATGCTGTTAGTGATGATCTCTGTACAAATGTTACTTGACGGTATTGCTGATTATATCGCCACGGTAAGCTGAAAATAACGATGACTTGTTGCTTTTTTGTAAACAAAAATTTGCTTTGTTGTTTGCAATACGCCGTCGCAATGGTAAATTAATCTATCTTAATATTTAAGTAAGCTTAACAGATAGTTTAGAACATAGTGCGGAGTCGTATCACTTAGGTGTACTGCTTGGGATCACTGGTTCTCACAATATGACAAGGAAATTGAATGAGCATTACCTCTTTTTACCCACCACAACGTACGTTGATGGGCCCAGGTCCTTCAGATGTTTATCCTAATGTATTACAAGCGTTAAGTCGTCCGACTGTTGGTCATCTTGACCCGACATTTATACACATGATGGATGAAGTAAAAGAACTGCTGCAATATGCATTTCAAACGAAAAACCCTTGTACTATGGCTGTCTCTGCTCCAGGTTCTGCAGGCATGGAAACATGTTTCGTGAACTTAATTGAGCCAGGCGATAAAGTGATTGTTTGTATTAACGGTGTGTTTGGCAATCGCATGGCTGAAAACGTCACCCGCTCTGGTGGCGAACTCGTTAAGATTGAAGATGAATGGGGTAAACCTGTTGATCCACAAAAACTTGAAGCTGCATTAATAGCACATCCTGATGCGAAAATTATCGCTTTTGTCCATGCTGAAACATCGACGGGTGTGCTTTCTGATGCCAAGACATTATGCGCATTAGCAAAACAATACGGCTGCTTGTCCATTGTTGACGCGGTAACATCATTGGGTGGCGTACCGTTATATGTTGATGACTGGGGTATCGATGCAATTTATTCTGGTACGCAAAAATGTTTATCATGTGTACCAGGTATTTCACCGGTGAGTTTCAGTGCTGCTGCAGTTGAAAAAATTAAAAATCGTACTGTGCCTGTGCAAAGCTGGTTCTTAGATCAGACATTAGTCATGGGCTATTGGTCTGGGGAAGGCAAACGTAGTTATCACCATACAGCTCCAGTAAATAGCTTGTATGCATTACATGAGTCATTAGTGCAATTGCAAACTGAAGGACTAGAGAATGCATGGGAACGTCATGCACAACAACATTTAGCGTTACGTGCAGGTTTAGAAAAACTCGGTATTGAATTTATTGTTGATGAAGCGTGTCGTTTGCCACAGCTCAATACCGTTGTTATTCCTGATGGTGTTGATGATGCGGCAGTGCGTAATCAGTTGTTACAAACTTATAACCTCGAGATTGGTGCTGGTCTGGGTGCATTTGCTGGTAAAGCATGGCGTATTGGTTTGATGGGTTATGCGGCGCGTCCTGCCAATGTAGCTCTGTGTTTACGTGCGTTAGAAGAAACCTTGAACTAAAGAATAGGTTTGATACTAGAATACCTTTAATTATTAGGAACGGTTAAATTGACTTCCTAATATGTAAAAGCCCTCGCCATTAATAATGGCGAGGGCTTTTTGGTTTTAGTCTTAGCGAACTTTTATTTTAGCTTTCAGCTAATAAATACTTATTTTTTATTGAGGTAGCCTATTGAGATTGAATGCTATCAGCCTGACTCGCAGCAAAGCGTTGTACTAGCTTATTGCGCGGATAAAGTAGCGCTGTGCGTTGCAACAATACCTTCGCATCGTCGTGTTGACCTAGCTTGGTTAATACCCGTACCCAGTTAATATAGATATTGGCTCTTGGTGTTTGCTGACTGATCTCCGTTGCCCACTCAATATAGTTATTCAACTCTGCGATGTCATTATTGTACATGGCTATTTGCAAGCGATACATCATGGCATTGAACTCTAACCGCGTGATCCACGCGACTGGATTAACCACTTTTGTCAGTGGCGTTATATCACTGCGATCACTTCGTTCGTATTGCGTTAACAGGGTATTGGTATGTAGTGTTGTAACCATAAAGACGCCAGTAACCAGTGGGATTAATAGCGCTAAAGTACGTAATAAAAACGTGTAATTACACACGATACTCTTAGTACCGCCATAACGACTGCCGATATACCAAACTAAGGTTAACAATACTACCCAGTGCACGATGGCATGGTAAAACGGGTATTCTGTTTGGCTGTGTAGAACCAATGGAAATACTAGCCCTAGTAACGTCAGTGCTTGCCATATTGGCTGTTTCATTATAATACGTAAGAAACCTATCACTAATAAGGCTATCCCTGCTAACGCTACAAGGCCCCCCTCAATGCCCCAGTACAATAACTCATTATGGGGGTGATCTAGATTTTCTGGAGAGCCGGGTAAAGCTAATCCTTGGCTTAATGCTTCGCTATATGAATTAAGGTAAGCGACTTCAAAACTACCGTAACCCCAGCCTAACATTGGTTTTTCTAACCACATGTTTAAGCCGTGTAAATAGATCGGCACACGAGCACCAGGGTCTGTCAGTGCCGCAGCTGAACGCGCTACTTTGTCTGCTGTTTCTAACGAATAAGCACCAATGCCAACAGCAATTACACAACATAGTAGCCAAATAAACAGGCATTTCGATTGCTCTGTATCACGTAATTGTTGCCATGCCCAAGGAAGTAGCATCAGAGGGGCAATCAACAATGATAAGTAACCGGTTCGTGATTGCAGTAATATCACCGGGATCACAGCCATAAAGGTGGTGACGTAACAAAATAACCGTTTACCTTTTTCATCTAACTTGGTTTGTGTCAGCAGGTATAAAGCGAGTGGAATACCGGTAGTTAAAAATGATGCCGACACATTCGGTTGTTGAAAAATACCATAGGGGCGATTGGCTATTTTTTGATAACCAACCGTATTATTGACGGGTAACAGATAATACTGCACTAGGCTAAATAGCGCTTCGACAAAGACTGCACCTAAGATGAGATACAATAACATCAAGCGTTGCTGTTGATTAAGCTGCAGTTGTTGCAAGGCAATAAAAAACAGTAAACCACCGACTAAACCGAATAATCGCGTATAGCTAAGTCCCGCGACGATTGGGTCCGCATATAATACCGGTATTAACATGACCAGCGTGGCAGCGATGAACATTAAGCTGAGACGAGAATAAACCAGCTTAGCTTGTAATGTCGCTTGCCATAGGCCGATGCCGATTAAGGTAGAAATAAATATCCAACCTATGGCATTAAATGGCAAGTGTAGACCAGAGCCGCCACCATTATGCTGAAAATAATGCATCCCGATCAGCATATAGGCGGCAAACGTAATGAAAAATCCTTTTTTCAATGTTGTTAAGTTCATACTATGACTCTTGGTTATTCAGTTGTAATTGTCTTGCACGTGCTAACATAGGTTTTAAGAAACGTGCAGTATGGCTATCTGGGTGTTCTGAAACCGTTTCAGGTGTACCAGCGACAAGAATTTCACCGCCACCACTACCGCCTTCAGGACCCAAATCGATCACCCAATCGGCTGTTTTAACCACATCAAGATTATGCTCAATAATAACGATAGTATTACCGTGGTCGCGTAGACGGTGTAATACTTTCATCAATAATTTAATATCATGGAAATGTAATCCCGTGGTTGGCTCATCTAAGATATACAAGGTTTGGCCGGTATCGCGTTTGGATAACTCTTTGGCTAGCTTCACGCGTTGTGCTTCACCACCCGATAACGTCGTCGCCGATTGACCCAGGCGTATGTAAGATAAACCCACATCCATCAAGGTTTGTAATTTACGGGCGATAGGCGGGATCGGCGCAAAGAAGGTATTAGCTTCTTCAACGGTCATATCCAGTACTTCGTGAATATTTTTACCTTTGTAGCGTACTTCCAATGTTTCACGGTTGTAGCGTTGACTCTTACAGCTATCACAAGGCACGTACACATCGGGTAAGAAGTGCATTTCGACTTTGATTAAACCATCACCTTGGCAAGCCTCACAGCGACCACCTTTAACGTTAAAGCTAAAGCGACCGGGTTTATAACCACGTGAACGAGATTCTTGCGTACCCGCGAAAATCTCACGAATAGCGGTAAAAATACCGGTATAGGTAGCTGGATTCGAACGTGGCGTTCGACCAATGGGGCTTTGATCAATATCGACGACTTTATCAAGCTGATCTAACCCCTCTATTGAAACATAAGGCGCGGGTGTTGTTACCGTTGCACCATTTAATTCGATATGGGCTATTTTGAAAAAAGTATCATTAATCAGTGTCGATTTACCTGATCCTGAAACACCAGTGACACAAGTCATTACGCCAACTGGCACGGACAAATCAACATTTTTAAGGTTGTTACCTGTCGCGCCTTTAAGGTGAACCCATTTATCGGTTAACGGGGGGCGTTGCGCTGGGATTTCAATGGCTTTACGGCCACTGAGATAATCGGCTGTCAGTGAGTTTTCACATTTTAAGATATCATCGATATTACCGCGTGCGACGATCTCACCACCATGCACACCCGCACCTGGACCTATATCCAAAACATAATCAGCTGCGCGGATCGCATCTTCATCGTGCTCAACCACTATCACGGTATTACCAAGATCACGTAAGTGGATCAGGGTTTGTAATAAGCGCTCGTTATCACGTTGATGTAAACCGATCGACGGTTCGTCGAGTACGTACATAACGCCAACCAAACCTGCGCCGATTTGACTCGCCAGACGGATCCTTTGTGCTTCACCACCGGATAAGGTATCTGCGCTGCGTTCTAGACTTAAATAATTCAGACCAACATTAACCAAGAAACCCAGACGATCGCCAATTTCTTTGAGGATCTTTTCGGCAATTTGACCTTTTTGACCAGGCAGTTCCATACCGGCAAAGAAATCAAATGCTTCACCTATAGCCATGCGTGATACTTCTGGCAATGTGGTTTCTTGGATATATACGTGGCGTGCTTCTTGGCGCAAACGTGAACCGGAACAAGTCTCGCAGGATTTAGTGGTTAAGTATTTACCTAGTTCTTCACGTACTGCATTCGATTCCGTTTCTTTATAGCGGCGCTGCATATTCGGAATGATGCCTTCGAACGCGTGGCGACGGACAACAATATCGCCGCGATCATTAACATAGTTGAATTCAATTTCTTGCTCGCCACTGCCTTGCAGAATGTAATTTTGTACTTCGCTGGTTAATGAATTAAACGGCTTGGTCAGATCAAACTTATAATGCTTTGCTAATGAAGTCAGCATTTGGAAATAATAAAAATTACGTTTATCCCAACCGCGGATCGCGCCGCCAGAGAGACTCAAGTCGGCATTGATAATAATGCGGTCGTGATCGAAATATTGCTGTACGCCTAGACCATCACACGTATGGCAAGCGCCTGCGGGATTGTTAAACGAGAACACTCTTGGCTCAAGTTCTGCCATGCTGTAACCACATTGAGGGCAAGCAAAGTTAGCCGAAAACACGATAGGAGCCGCATCGTTATCATCCATATCGGTAATGTAAGCTGTGCCACCTGACATGTTAAGCGCGGTTTCAAAAGATTCAGCTAGACGCAATTGCAGGTCATCACGGACTTTAAAGCGGTCGATCACCACTTCAATAGTATGTTTTTTATGTAGGTCTAAGGTTGGTGGATCGGAAAGGTCACATACTTCACCATCAATACGCGCACGGATATAACCCTGACTGGCTAAACCGGCGAGGGTTTTAACATGTTCGCCTTTACGTTCTTTCACGATAGGGGCGAGTAACATCAATTTACGACCCGTCTCTAATGCCAACACATGATCGACCATTTGGGTAATGGTTTGTGCGGCTAAAGGGGCGTTATGTGTCGGGCAGCGTGGTTCGCCAACACGGGCAAATAACAGGCGCAGGTAATCATAGATTTCGGTGATCGTACCAACCGTTGAGCGTGGGTTATGGGATGTTGATTTTTGCTCGATAGAGATCGCCGGAGAAAGCCCTTCGATATGATCGACATCGGGCTTTTCCATCAAGGACAAGAACTGTCTGGCGTAGGCCGAAAGTGATTCGACATAACGGCGTTGACCTTCTGCATAAAGCGTATCAAATGCTAATGACGACTTGCCAGAACCTGATAACCCTGTGATCACAATTAGCTTATCGCGCGGTAGTTCAACATTGATATCTTTAAGGTTATGGGTGCGTGCGCCCCGAACAATGATTTGATCCATACATAACTCACACTACATAAAATAATCAGTCAGTATCGCATACTAGGGCTTGTTAGGCATTACTTTAGAAGAAACTCTCTTCAATATTAAGAATGTCGTCAGGCGCAACGTGGTCGTCAGGTGTTACTTTATGTGTCTGGTTAAGATCGCTGTTATTCGACAACATAATCGATTGTTTTGCTGCGCGTTCAGTGAATCCGCCTGCAAGTGCAATGGCTTTATCGACGGTTAAGCCGGGACGAAAAGGATACCCTCCAGGACGCTTTACTTCGCCTTTAATATAAAATTGACGGAATATGGCGATACTGACCATCACTTTAGGTGAGATGAGATAAGATCCTTTTAAACCGCTATATATTTTTTGTTTTATTTCGCTCGGTGTTAAACCTACAACTACTATTTCACCAAGATAGGGGTAATCAACACTACCGGAAGAATCAATCATAACGTTAAAACTCAGGTCTGTTTCACCATAGACATCAATCGCGATTTTATCGCCAGCGCCGACAGTGTAGTTGTTATGTTGCTGGTGTGCAGTCGCTGATGTTGATAGTAATAAACAGGATAGTAATAAACAAGATCGTGATAAACAGAGTCGCCACAGAGTGGGATTAAACATGATGCATCCTTTCATATTGGTTATCTAGAAGACAAAATTGCTGGTTAGACCGTAGATACTTTTATCATAAGCGAGTCGTGAATCTGACGATGATTTATTTTGGTATCCATAACTTACCCCGAATGTTAACCAGCGGCGAAATTGATAATTCAATGCCATAGTAAGCTGGTGACTATTGTCATGACGGCTGCTCTGTTGATATACCTCATCAAGGTGATTATAAGCCAATGAACTGGATAAATTATAACGCCAGCTGTGTTGCCAGTTGATGGATTGATTATTGGTTTCAATACTGTCAGTACCTGTGACTGCATTGCGTATTTTTTGACTGGCGCTGATATTCAATATGGAATAGGTTTTTGGTGACCAGCGAATACCAACATCCCAGCTTGGATCCGCTTGCGCTGTTCGGCTATTATCGGCGAAATTTATTTTTTCATACCCCAGTTTTATTACACCTTGTGTTTTGCCTGTAATATCCCAATTTATACCGCTATAAACGAGGTAATTATCACTGCCTTGAGTGCTGTCTTTAGCATTACCAGTGTCTTGATAATTTGTGGTGATATTACTCATGTCGACTAACAAGTTAACACTGGCGGCAAAGCGATAATAAATGGCAAGGCCGTAATCGTATTCATTGAAATTTGCAGCCGTTGTGTAATTACTATTGCCCTCATCGTAGCGCTTGTTATTAAAACTGACTCTGGGCGCTAGCGTTACAGTGGCGGATTGACTGCCGTAGCGATAGTTAAGGTCTATAGCTTGAGTATAAAAAATGGCAGATTCAGCGATTCGAACGTCACCTTCTGAGACCCCTGTGTTGGGAGCATCGTGGCCTTGGTCAAACTGATATAACAATGCCAACGTATGCCGTTTATTCATGGCGCGGCTGATACCAGCTTGTAATTTATGGTCAGTGAAATTACTGCTTTCACTTTCGCTATATAGGTTTTTTTTGGCTGCGTAATTGAGTGTTAATTGGTTATGGTATTTTTGTCCTTCAATGCGTAACGCAGGCATTATTTCAATTAAATTAGAGGCTGTTTTGTTACTGCTGACATTGGCTATGTTGTCGTCGTGCTTGTAATTGATCGCTAGGCTCGGTGTAATTTCAATCCCTAAATCAGAGTCGTAAGCAGATGAAGAGTCTGCCAGTAGATAAAATGGCGCAGAGCAGAGGATAAATAGCAGGTAACGTAATATAAGCATACGGTTTAAGCACGGCTATGAAGCCAGTGCAACCTCCCTTTTATAATAGTATTGATAGCGTTTATCATTCTTTAAAGGTTCTTGGTTCAAGATAATGCCATTGGTACTGACGCCATGTTTTGCCAGTAATTCGATAGTGCTGTTGAGCTCGCTCATTTTAGATTTGTTTGAACGGGTAACTAAAATATTAAAATCAGAATGTTGACCAATAATAAGCGCATCACTGACAAGCAAACTTGGTGGAGAATCGATAATAATATAATCATACTGTGACCTTAAGATCGCGAGGCAGCTTGAGAAACGCTTGGAAATAAGTAAATTAGATGGACTGTCGGTAAGTTCGCCCGCTGATAGTACCGCGAGGTTTGAATGCTGATCATGCCAGATATAACTGTTTAAATTACCACTTTTAGTCAGAATATCGACAAGTCCCCGTTGCATGTTTGGGATCCCCATTTTTTTTCTTACCGATGGCTTGCGCATATCGGCTTCTAAAATAATTACTTTATGGGATTGAGCTAAGGCCATCGCAAGGTAAATTGCAGATGTACTTTTTCCTTCAGCAACGGTACTGGATGTAACCATGATGATTTGTTGTTTCTTGGTTACTCCTGATAGTTGCAGCGATGTACGTAAACTTTGTGTTGCTTCAAAAATCACATTATTGGTCTGGAATAACTTTTGTGGGGAGCATTGTTCAAATTTTTTATTAATGGCTTTAAAATTCGGTAGTGAACCTAATAATGGCACTGCTAGGTTTTTCACATTGTCTTGATTGACAAAGAATAATGCACTGAGTAACGCATGTGCGACTAACAGCATCAGTGTTAGCAAGATCACCAGTACTAATATTAATGCACGTTTAGGTTTGAAAGGGGCTCGTGGTGTTTTGGCTATGTCGGTAATGGTAACGGTTGATAGATTAAGGTCGTTGGTTAAATTAGTTTCTTTTAACCGCATCAAAAACATATTATATAATTCGTTACTTGAGGTTAACTCTCGATTGAGCTCTTTATATCGTGCCTTTTGTCTAATCAGGGTGCGATGCTCGGATTTTTTTGCTTGTAATGCGGCTATTACCGCTGATTCATTTTGTTCAAGCAAGGTGATGCTTTTTTTAAAACCGAGTGCCAGTTGTTGTAGCTCTTTTTGAGCGTTATCTTCTACGACACTGAGCTGAGCATTGGCGCGAATCATTCTGTCGTGACGCGGACCATAGCGTTTCGATAATTCAGCAATATTATTTTTGACGCGGGTGTAATCATTTCTTAATTCAACGATCACAGCATGACTGGACAGTGCTTTAATTGAGGTCGATGTGAGTAAGTCTAAATTCTGTGCCTGATTTATTTGTCGATATAAGGTTTGCGCGCTGATTAACTCACTACGGATGGCATTTAATTTTGTGGTGAGGATCTGTAATTCTGTGGCGGTGAAATTATCAATACCACTGTCATTAATTAAGTTTTCTTGTTGCAAAAAATCGGTGAGGTTGCTTTCAGCTAAATTCAGGTTATCTTTGAGTGCTTGCACGCCTTCTTTAAGCCAAAGTGAAGCCGTTATGGTCTGCTGCACTCGAAAATTACGATTATGTTGGATGTATACATCAGCATAGGTATTCGCAATTAAGGCCGCTAATTCAGCGGAGTAATGCTCATAACTGATGGTCAGTAATGGGGTGTTTTTAATTAAGCCAATCTTGACTGCAGATTTTATCTGAGCAATAAAAGCTTGTGGGTTAATAACCTGCACTGAGGTTGTCGCCGGCGATAATTTATTTTTTATGTTAGCCACTATTTCGGCGAATTTACTGAGTGGTTTATTTTGAGTGTAATAAGGATACTGGGATAAGTTTAATTCGTTAATGACTTTTTCAGTGATTAAATCAGAGCGTAAGATTTCAATCTGAGTTTGAAAGTAGTCTTTATTATTTATATCGTTTTGTAGTACACCTTGGATGGCAATAGGTCTAGCTTGTTGTATTTGTAATTGTAGTACGGTGCTAGCTTTATAAATTGGTGGTAAATCGGAAATGAATACTGCGGCAATAATAGCAACAAGTGTGGTGATCACACAGATCCGCAAGAACGCACGGCTAATTATATTAACTAGATGCGACAGGTCTATTTCGTCTTGGCCTCCTTGTTGGAGTCCGCTATGCGTCTCAGTTTTTTGCTCCACATCAGATCCTTTGAATGATGAGCGATAAGTTCACGTATCCATACGTCCTCATAACTTAGCATTAGAAGTACCATAGTTTTAACAAAAAATATACATTCTATGTGATCCAGGTCTCAAACCTTATGATTTAAGTATAAAAAAACCATATTAGCTATGGTTTTTAAGGGGTTTAGCCTAAGGGTACTCGCTAATAACGGGCTCTCAGTAAGCGGGTTTATTAAATTAGATTTTCTTTCGCCCATGATACCGCTTGCAGACGATTCTTCACTTTTATTTTTTTGAAAACATTATAGAGATGCGATTTAATCGTGTGTTCACTGACATATAACGCATCGGCAATTTCTAAATTTGATGAGCCTGTCATTAACTGACGTAAGATTTCTTGCTCACGTGTTGTTAGTTCTGGTTTTCTATCTAAATCAACGGTTTTAGTGGAACGATAAATTGAGATCAAGGAGCTGAGAGTACGTCTTGGCATCCAGAATTCACCTTCGGTGATCTTTTCTATGCCTTTGCACACCACATCGAGTTCGTCGCGTTTATTAAACACACCGAAGATTGATGGCCAAGTGGAAATGTTTTCCATCGTGGTATCATCACTTAAATTAATCAATGCCAAACGAAACATGCCATGGTATTGCTTTAATTTGTTTTTCAGTTGTTCTTGCGAAGTACTGCTGAGATTATCTGTATCAACGAGTAATAATAAGTTGTCATCAATCGAGATCCGTTCAATTTCGGCTACTTCACGCAGCTGTTGTACCGGTATATCGAGTTTGGCTCTTAAGCAAGAGACTAACGTGGCAACTTGCAGACTAGGCTGAGACAGCAGTACTACATTTGGGTAATCCGACATATGACTAAATCCTTTAGTTTGTGTGGTGATATCCATATCTATGCTTAATAGCATTATAAAACGATTAAACTGAGCGAGTGACTTAATTAAAGTATTAAATGTAATGCATAAGTTCAATACAACTTGGTACTAAAGTGTTGACCGGCAGTCGGAGTAGTACGCTCACCACTCTATACACGGTATGTTAATTGGTTGTTAGTTGGTTGTTAATTTCAGTTAACATATCGGTGTGTCTTAAATGAGTCAAGCGGGTATTTAGTTTTAGCTCATCTCATACTTTTATATTTGAGCGGTTTTGATGGTGTAATCGTACAAAATACTTTTGTTATCATTGTGTTGGATTGCTATTTTGGCGTTTTATATCATTAAATATTACCGCCTTGGTCTTTTACGGTTATTTTTGTTTTTTGTTAATGCTAAAGCATGGCGAGTGTCATTGTGGCTGTTTTAAAGAAATTTTTATTGTCAGCTAGCATGACGTGCTAACATGGCGCTGGAAATATTAAGGGGTTGATGGATTAATTATGGATAATGTAGCTTTATCTAAATTAGAGCAAAAAACAGCGGTGTCGTTAGCATTAGTATTTGGCTTAAGAATGCTTGGTCTATTTATGATCATGCCCGTTTTTGCCATTTATGGACGTGATTTAATCGGTTATTCACCACTGTGGGTTGGTATCGTGATTGGTGCTTATGGTTTGACCCAAGCGATACTGCAAATACCGATGGGGCAGTTGTCTGACCGTATTGGTCGTAAGCCGGTTATTATCGCTGGTTTAGGATTATTTTGTTTAGGCAGTATTGTTGCTGGTATGGCTGATTCCGTTTACGGTGTGGCTTTTGGGCGTATATTGCAGGGAACAGGTGCTGTTGCCAGTGCTATTCTGGCATTAGCTGCCGATATTACGCGTGAGCAACAACGTCCGAAAGTGATGGCTGTCATTGGCATGTGTATCGGACTTTCATTTGCGTTTTCGCTGGTGGCCGGACCGGTATTGGCGCAATGGATAGGCCTTAAAGGTATCTTCTTTGTCACTGCAGCCTTGGCTATTGTCGGTATGTTAGTGGTGCATTACATTGTGCCTAACGCGACAAGCAAAGCGCCTGCGGGTGATGCCAGTACCAATAAGAACAAGTTAAGAGCCATGTTACGTGATCCGCAATTATTGCGTCTCGATGTGGGCATCTTTTTATTACACTTAACCCTGACTGCGGTATTCGTATCTCTGCCATTTGAGTTAGAGGCTGCGGGACTGGTCGGTGAGCACCACTGGTGGATATATTTCCCAGCATTACTGCTATCATTTGTATTAATGGTACCTATGCTGATTATTGCAGCGAAAAAGAAAATGAATAAACAATTTTTCTTATTCGCGATTGCATTAATGGGCGTTGCCTTGTGTGTCATGGGCTTTGCAAATGGTAATTTATGGTTGTTTGGCCTTGCCATTGTGTTGTATTTTACCGCCTTTAACTTTTTAGAAGCCTCGTTACCTGCGATGATCTCGATGTCGGCACCCGCTGGTGCCAAAGGGTCGGCAATGGGCATTTACTCTACTTCACAATTTGCTGGTGCATTTTGTGGCGGTATTATTGCCGGTAGTTTGTACTCGAAATTGGGTTCACAAGGTTTATTCTTTATTATTGCTGCGGTAATGATAGTGTGGTTTATTATTTCTTTGGGGTTAGAAAATGTCGGTCAAGTGAAGGCGCATACCATCGCTGTGACCATTTCAAACCAAAGAGAAGCCGAATTAATCGCCGAAAAGCTAATATCGCTTTCCGGTATTAATGAAGCTGTAGTAGTATTAGAAGAGCAGGTTGCTTATTTAAAAGCGACTAAAGATTTTGAAATAGACCAGGCTTTGAACCTGGTTCGTGAACAGCACAGGAGCTAGCATGGCCAGTCGTGGCGTAAATAAAGTAATTATTCTTGGTAATTTAGGTAATGATCCTGAAATCCGCTCATTTCCAAATGGTGGCGCGGTTGCCAATCTAACAATTGCGACAAGTGAATCGTGGCGTGACAAGCAAACTGGCGAACAGCGTGAGAAAACTGAATGGCACCGTGTTGCTGTATTCGGTAAACTAGCAGAAATCGCTGGTGAATACTTACGTAAAGGTTCACAGGTATACATTGAAGGCGCATTACAAACACGTAAATGGCAAGATCAAAATGGCCAGGACCGTTATACTACAGAAGTTGTAGTGCAGGGTTTTAACGGTGTAATGCAAATGATTGGTGCTCGTCAAGGCGGTCAACAACAGCAGCAACAAGGTGGTGGTTCTTCTTACAATAGTAACAATAACCAACAACCAGCACAGCAGCAGAACCAAAATGCCGGTTGGGGTCAGCCACAACAACCAGCAGCAGCACCGCAACAACAAGGTGGCGGTTATAACAATAGTAACCAGCAGCCACAACAAGCTCCACAGCAACAGGCTCCACAGCAGCAAAGCTATGCTCCACAACAGCAAGCACCTGCCGCAGCGCCTCAAGCACCACAGCAAGGTTTTAACGAACCATCTGCTGACTTTGATGATGACATTCCGTTCTAGATCCTGTATTTATTAGAACTGTCAGATTAAATACCTGAATAATACTTAACCCAGCATTTATGTTGGGTTTTTTATTATTTAAGGGTTAATAGATTTAGCAATCAAACGTGACCACGTGTTTCGAATTGGGGTTTTATCTGTTATTTTTAAAAAAATGCAGTAGAATCGATGAAGAAACGATAAGCGAATTATCGTCAGTAATATGAAATTTTTACACGGTTAAATTCTGATATAGGGATGTATAGGAATATATGAAATTCACCAATAAACTAATTGGTTTTATTATTTTTTGTGTACTTTCATCGGTCGGCGTCGTATTACTCGGCGGGGCGGTGAGCTTACGCGAATTAGCGATTGAAACTCAAAAGCAAAATATTTCCCGCCTGATTGATGTGATGGACGAACAACTTGCGATGGAGGACAGTGAACCTCGATTTGCGTTCTGGCTACCCGAGTTATTACGTGCGCATTCAGTATTACAGTTAACGGTTGAAAAAGATGGCATCGTTAGTTATTACTTTGATGCTAACACCCCAGATTCCGATGCCGTGACATCTTTCCTTAAAGAATATAACTTTAAATTACGTGCTAACAATGACTTTACGGCAAAAGTTGTGATGCTGTCGCCGTATTATGCGATGGAATATTCCCCGCTATTATTAACCGGTGTCGGTACTGGCTTAGTGATTGCCTTGTTTGGTTTAATCATTGCTATTCGGCTGCTTAGAAAAGGTATGCATGGTGCTGAATTACTGTCAATGCGCAGTTACAAAATCCTTAATGGAGACCACCTTAAAGTGGCCGTGGGCTCGGAATTGGAATGGCCGAAAGCAACCAGCCGCGCATTTGATAAGTTAATTGCCGATCTCGAAGATACCAAACAAGAACGTAGCCGCTTTGACTCCTATATGCGTACTAACGCCTTCGTTGATCCATCTACAGGTATTGGCAACCGTGATTTCTTTTTAAACCAACTCGAAGCCATGTTATCGGATCCTGGTGTTATCGCCGGTACGGTAATCAAAATTGAATTATATGAATTATCACAGTTAAATTATGACCACGGTGTCGCTAATGTCGATGAAATGGTGAAGTCAGTCAGTGAATTATTAAGTAAATTTATCGACCGCTTTACCGGCTCTGTACTTGCTCGTTATCGTGGTGATCAGTTTATTATTTTATTACCAAGGATCACCGGTCCTGAATCAGAAATTGTGATGAAGCAGTTATATAAATTGCTAACCAGAGTTAGTTTATCAACCCCTGTGGACTGTGATGAATTATTTTATACTGGTGTCGCTATTTATAACTACGGCGAAGGCGCGGAAGAGGTATTAGAAAGCGTCGATCAGGCGTTAAAAATAGCCGTGCTCCAAGGCTGTTCCGGCTGGTTCTTATATGAACAAGATGAGCAGGCACCTGTGTATGCCAAAGGTACCGTCAGGTGGCGTGGTTTGTTTGATAAAACGTTTAACAATAAAGGCTTTCATTATGAGCAACAATTAATTCTTGGGATGGCCGATAAACAGGTATTAGGGCATGAGATATACCCAAGGTTAAAAGATGAAAATGATGAGTGGGTCCATGCCGGGGTATTTTTGCCAATGGCAGAGAAGTGTGGTGTATTGAAACGTATTGACCGTCTGACGGTTGAGCACGCCATCTCTAATTTAGAAATGAATGACCCTATTGCTTGCGGGATAAACTTAGACATCCAGAGCTATTTAGATAAGCGCTTTATGCGTGCTGTGTATTTAGATATTATCCGTTTACCTGCAGCATTACGTTCTTTATTATATTTTGAGATCCATGAGTATCAAATTAATCGTAATTTGGAGATGCTACTCGAGCCGGCTAAAAACTTAAAAGCCCTGGGGTGCTGCATTGCAGTTGATATGGTTGGTCAAGATGTGGTCGATTCATCTTATATTAAAAAGCTAGAGGTCGACGTTATTAAGATCCATCCGAGTTTGGTTCGTGATTTACACAAGCGCCAAATTAATCAATTAGCTATTCGCAGTATTCTCGGTGGCACGGTTAATCTCGCCACCAACGTTATTGCCGTCGGCGTAGAATCTAAAGGTGAATGGGATGCGCTTAATAAACTCGGTGTTTATGGTGCTCAAGGTTATTTTTGTAATAAAGTCAGTGTATTGGCTTAGTATAAAAGTGACTTAAATGTTATATTTGTGCATTTCACTGATGTTATAATCGTACTAATCTCACACTTTACTTACTACTTAATGCCGATTAAAGTATGATAGCCGCCAGTAATTTATAGTTAATTATTCATTTATTTAGGTGCAACAGAGTCTTATGCGTATACCCTGGTTAAAAAATCGTAATACACAAGCAAAACTGGGTGTTTTTATCGCTAAACAGCGCGTTGATATCTGTGCCTTGTCGGTGGGTAACAATGCCATTTCAGTACTTGATTCGGTTGCGTTTAATGATGTGTCTGAATTGGTCAAAACGCTCAATGAGATGATTGCAAAGCATAATCTACATGCGGCGACTTGTCATGTGGTGCTGTCAAATCAACTGTATCAGTTATTACAAATTGACAAACCCAATGTGCCTGATGATGAAGTTGCCAGTTCATTACCTTTCATTGCTAAAGAGTTTATTCATGAAGCGATTGATTCGGTCGTGTTTGATTATTTTTCGGTACCCAATCAAAATAAAATTAATTTAGTTTATTGTCCGAAAAACTTGGTTGAATTAATTGTGACGGCAATACAACAAGCAAAACTCGAACTTATCTCTATTGGTATTGAGGAATTAGCGACAGCAAATCTATTTAATACTGCTGCTGATGAACGTCAAAGTACCCAAATGTTAATTTCCCAGCAGGATCACCAAGAAATTAATCTAACGATTATTCATGATAATCAGCTTTATTTCTCTCGTCGCTTACGTGGTTTTTCTCGATTACGTGACTTACAAGAAGATCAACTTGATGCCTCGTTATTAGATAATTTTAGTCTAGAGATCCAACGCTCCGCAGATTTTGTTGTTAGCCAATTAAAGTTACCTGAAGTAAAAGCAATCAACTTAGCCTTGCCGAGTACTATTTTAGAACCGCTAATAGCCCGTCTGCAACTCAACTTTACTATTCCGGTTACGCCGTTAAAGCATGTATTGATTGCTGATAATATGGATAGTGGATTTTTACCTGCCATTGGCGGCGCTTTGGAAAAACTCTAATGAAAACGCGCGTAAATTTATATACTCAGGCGTTTAGGCCAAAGAAAGAACGCCTAACCCTCACGCAGTCGATTGTTGCTATTGTCAGTTCTTTACTGCTGATGCTGACGTTCACGCTACTGTCGGAAAGTGAAAATAGCGACCTAAAGGATAAAGTAACACTTGCGCAAGCAGAGGTGAGTGAGTTAGAGCGTGACGTCGAAACCTTATCTTCTAAGGTTGCTCGTCATGTGCAAAATCCAGCGTTAGATCAACAATTAGCCTTACTGAATACCCGGTTACAATATCGCGATGAATTACTGGTGCAATTGTCTGAATTGGCATTGGTACAATCAAGTGGATTCGCGATCCTGATGTCTGATCTGGCATTACAACGGGATAAAGATATCCGCTTAAATCAAATCCGTTTAGCCGGAGATAGCATGACGTTAATGGGTTTGGCGCGTAATCATGACGCCATACCGCGTTGGATCGGTAAATTTTCGGCGGGTAAGTCACTGCAAGGTCGTGAGTTTAGTCAGCTCCATATTACCCGTAATGAAGATGACATTATCGCCTTTACCTTGACGAACAAGCCGCTCACGGAGTCCAATAAATGATGAAAAAACATTGGCTAACGATGAATGATAAATTCAAACAGTTATCGATGCGTGAACGTGTTCTTATTGTCGTGTCATTAGTCGCATCGATTATTTATGTTATTTATAGCTTTGTGCTGGAACCAAATTATGCGCGTCATCAACAGTTAACATCGCAACTGTCATCTTTAGATCAACAGCAGCGCCAACATAATTTTACTCTCGCTGAATTACAGCGTGTATTGGCGACAGATCCGAATAAAGTAATCAAATTACGTATTTTACGTGCTGAAAATGCACTTAATCAAGCCAATGATAAATTAACTGATTTAACCGCTGATTTAATCAATTCGAATCAAATGGCGTTAGTACTTGGTGACGTATTGAGTCGAGCCAAAAAAGTGAAGTTGATCGCTATTGAATCGTTACCGGTAACGACAATTACGGGTAATAGTACTAAGCAGAAATCAGCTAAAGCGAAAAATAAAGTTAAACCCAAATTGGCCAATGCCAAAGATCTAAATGCAGATGCAGTCACCACTAAGATGGATGAAATTCTCGACTCGAGTGCGGCTGAAGTACTACTTTATCGCCATGGTTTACGTATTACGATGACCGGCGCATTTTTTGATATTCAGGCGTATTTGAATTCAATCGAGCAATTACCGAAAAAGTTTTATTGGGAAGTGTTTGATTATAACATGCAAGAATATCCAACCGCCGAAGTTGTAATGGAAATCTATACCTTGAGTATCAATAAGGAGTTTATTCGTGGTTAAGCTATTACTTCCTATATTACTGCCAATACTATTGTTGTTAAGTTCAAGTTTGGCTCAAGCAGGTCAAGGGGTTATTGATGGCAATGTGCTTGATGATCCTACTGGCCCTTGGGGTGCGGCAGATCCCATTGTGCGCAGTCAAACTAAAGCAAGGGTGCAGACTCCAAACTTGCAGGCTATTTTTGTGCGAGACAATACCTATATAGCGGTCATGAACGATAAAGAAGTGAGTGCGGGTAGTTGGGTCTCAGGGTTTCAGATACGCCGTATTACCGATGGTTTTGTGTATTTCATCCGTAACGATAAAGAATTTAGATTGTCATTATTTGGCAGTGAAATTAAACATTAAGGCTCAAATTTAATTATGAACAAGTTGTATCTTGCTGTTATTTTAGGTGTATTTCTATCGGGTTGTGAAACAACGCGTAGCCCACTTGAGCCTGTTGCGATCAAAGAATCTATTCAAGCAGAACTCGATCGTGCAGATGCACAAGCGCAAGCTTGGACTGTACCAGATGATGTGAATGCGGAATTGTTACCTGATTTTGAAGGCAGCGATGCATTGAACCGTCCCGTCATCGAACCACGTATGGATATTTCGGCTAAATCAGTCACCGCGCGTCAATTCTTTGGTTCGTTATTAAAAGGCACTAAATATAACTTAACCGTTAACCCTGATGTATCGGGTCGTGTCACGGTTGTGCTTAATGACGTGACGATTGCTGAAACCATGGATGCGGTTGCCGATATGTATGGCTATGATATCAAACGCAATGGTAATACCTACCGTGTTAATGGTGCTGGTCTGCGTACCGAAATAATCCCAATGAATTATTTATTGATGAAGCGTAACGGTTTATCTAACAGTTCAATTAGTTCTGGTTATTTGACTGATAGTGGTTCTACGAGTAGCTCTTCAGACGATGATAGTTCATCGGATTCTTCATCGTCATCATCAAACAGTGCGGGTACCGAAATATCAACGCAAACAGATACCGACTATTGGGCAGAATTAGAGAAGACCTTATTAAGTTTAACGGCTAGCCAAGACGACACCCAAGTCATCATTAGTCCTCAAGCCGGTTTAGTCACCGTGCACGGTTATCCAAAAGACATTCGTAAAATTAAAGACTTTCTTGCTCAGGCTGAAGAGCAATTACAACGCCAAGTATTACTTGAAGTAAAAATCATGGAAGTGACATTAAATGATGGTTACGAGCAAGGCATCGATTGGAACGTTAATAATGCCGCTGTAGCCACTGATTCTTCGTTTAGTTTTGGTATCGATAATGTGGCCGATGTCGTCTCTGGTGGCGGTGTATTAACCTTAGCGGGTAATGACTTTAGTGCTGCTATTAATTTATTAAAAACCCAAGGTGATGTAAACGTATTATCAAGTCCACGGGTGACTGCGCTAAATAACCAAAAAGCGGTGATTAAAGTCGGCACTGACGAATATTTTGTAACGGGTTATACCACGACGTCATCAACAGAAAATGATACCACAGATCAAGATATCGAATTAACGCCATTCTTCTCCGGTATTGCGCTGGATGTGACGCCGCAAATTGATAGCGAAGGTGGGGTTCTATTACATGTCCATCCCTCGATTATTGATGTCAGTGATTCGACAAAAACAATCACTGGCGCGACGGATATTGTTTTACCGTTAGCGAAAAGTGATGTGCGTGAAACAGATACCGTGGTGAAAGCGAAAAGTGGCGAGATCATTGTTATCGGTGGTTTAATGAAAACCGCGAATAAAGATTTAGTGGCTAAAATCCCATTCTTAGGTGATATCCCTTGGTTAGGTGAACTCTTTACCAGTCGTTCGCAATCAGTGCAAAAAACAGAATTAATTATTTTAATTAAACCTATCGTGGTTGATCAAAATACGTGGCGTTTAGAATTGGAACGTTCTGCTGAATTACTTGAGCAGTGGTATCCAACCGAAAAAAACAATGAGCAAGGCTAATGTATAAAGCTCATTTTGGTTTGACCGAGGCCCCGTTTGGCCTCACGCCTAATACGCAATTTTATCATCCGTTAGTGCCGCATTTTGAAGCGCTGCAAGTATTGACGACCGCGCTTGCTAGCGGTGAAGGCTTTATTAAAGTCACGGGTGAGGTTGGCACAGGCAAAACCTTAATTTGCCGGAAATTACTCAATGAGCTTGGCGATAATTATGTTATCGCTTATTTGCCTAATCCGTATTTAACGCCAAATGAAATCCGTGTGGCGGTTGCTAGTGAATTAAGTGTTGATACAAGTTTAGATCAGCACCAATTAACCGAAGCTTTAAATCATCGTTTAATTGCGTTATCAGCCGAAGGCAAGCAAGTGGTGTTGTTAATCGATGAAGCGCAGATGTTGCCACATGAAACGTTGGAGGCTTTGCGATTAATCAGTAATTTAGAAACAGAAACCAAGAAACTGATGCAGGTGGTGTTGTTTGGTCAGCCAGAATTGGATGTCCGTTTAAAACAAGATAACTTACGTCAATTACGTCAACGTATTACGTTTTCTTACCAACTTCGTCCTTTACTTGTCAATGAAACGTCTAGCTATGTCGAACACCGTTTAACGGTATCGGGTTATCGTGGCGCGCCGCTGTTTGAGGCAAAAGCATTGCGTTTATTACATCAAGCAAGTGGTGGTATACCGCGTTTAATAAATGTCTTAGCGCATAAATGTTTAATGCTGAGCTATGGCCAAAATGTGCGAAATATTAGTGCCAAGTTAGTCAAGCTCGCCATAACTGATACGGACAGTGCAATACAGCCGCGTAATTTCCGTTTACCGGTAATGGCGGGTATTTTAGTGATTGAGGTGATGTTAGTTATTTGGTGGTTTGGGGAGTCAATGTTATGAGCGTTATTAATCAAATGCTAAAAGGCTTGGACAAAGGTGCTCAAAAGCAACAAGCGGTGGTTGAATCGAACTGTGCTGTTATTGTCGCAACGCCGAACACGCATAACAAAGTGGTGATTGCATTAGTTTCTTCAATTATCATTTTTGCAGCGTTAGCTAGCTATTTGTTTGTACAAAAACAAAGTCGTACAGCGAAGTTAAGCGTGTCGCAAGATATTGTGGTACCCGCGGTAAGCCGTGAACAGAGTCGCCAAGTGAATGAGCCGTTACTCGCGAACGCATTACCTGCCGCAATAGTTGAAACTCCCGTTAGCGCTCAACGTGAAATCGAGAAACCGGCGATGACAGAACCGTCAAACATTGTCGTACCAAGCGTGAATAAAGTCGTGGTCCCCGTTGCAACTAGCAGTACAACTATTACAGCTACAGCTAGCACAATCACAGCTAAGCAGGATAACAAGATTACCGTTGCTCGTATCGAAACAATTACCCCTAAAGTAGTTAAACCTGCCGTCGTGTCTGCGCCACAAATGGTGGCTAAACGTGTTGAGTTAGCCGCGCCTGATGCCGATATTCACGATGAAGACAGTGTCTCTATTAAAACAGTAACGCGCACGCCACTGCAGCAAGCGCAGTTATATGCTAAACAAGCCGAAGCCGCTTTGCTGGCGGGTGATAAAGGCCGTGCGAAGATACTCTTTACCAAGGTATTAAGCTTCGATAAGCAGCATGATTTATCGCGAGAAAAATTAGCCGCTATCCTATATGGTGAGCAGCGCACCCAATCGGCGGTGAATTTGTTGCAAGAAGGCCTAAGTGTATCGCCTGAGTATACTAATTTCCGCTTAATGCTCGCGCGGATTTATTTAAAAAATAAAAATAAATCACAAGCGTATTATTACCTCAAACCTCACCAACCGCAGGTACAAGGTAATGTTGATTATTATGCGATTTTAGCTGGTTTAGCACAAAATTTGGATGATTTAGATACCGCGTTAGTGGCTTATAAAAAACTCACCGTTCATCAACCAAACCGCGCTAAATGGTGGTTAGGTCTGGGTATTACTGCTGATAAAGCAAAGCAGGTTAAGCTGGCTCTGCAGGCTTATCATACAGCGCAAAATATGGGGCAGCTTTCAGCGTCTTCACGTAATTATATCAATACTCGAATTACCCAGTTGGAGAAACAGTAATGGCACAATTAAAATTAAAACAACGACTGGGTGACTTACTTGTTGGTGAAGGCATCATCACTGATGAACAGCTCAGTTTAGCGTTAAAAGAACAGCGCAGCAGTGGCCGTAAGCTCGGCGCAACGCTAATTCATCTCGGTTTTATTACCGAAGAGCAACTGCTGAACTTTTTGTCTCAACAGTTGGAAATTCCATTTTTAAATATCGCTACGCTGAATATCGATCCGCAAACGGTACTTAAGTTACCGGAAGTACACGCACGTCGACACCGCGCATTAGTGGTTAAAGCGGATCATGATACGTTGACTATCGCATTAAGTGATCCGGCAGATTTAAATGCGGTGGAAGCGATTTCAAGTTTCTTATCCTCGTATCAGCTCGAATTTGCGATTGTACGAGAAAGCCAATTATTACCAGCTTACGATCGCCTATACCGCCGAACCAAAGACATTGAAGCGTTTGCAGGTCAGTTAGAAGATGAGCATAGACCCGCGCAAGAATTTGATATTTTTAAAGATGTCGACGATGCTTCTAGCGAAGCTACCGTGGTTAAATTTCTTAATTCGGTGTTTGAAGATGCGGTGCAAATCGGCGCCTCGGATATTCATATTGAACCCGATGAAAAAGCCTTACGTATTCGTTTACGTGTTGATGGCGTGCTGCAAGAAAACATCTTGAATGAAGTGGCTATCGTACCGGCACTGGTATTACGATTAAAATTAATGGCCGGTTTAGATATTTCTGAAAAACGTTTACCGCAAGATGGCCGTTTTAACTTAAAAGTACGTAATCAATCGATTGATATTCGTATGTCGACCATGCCGGTGCAATACGGTGAATCAGTGGTGATGCGTTTACTTAATCAAGACTCAGGTATTTTCCAGTTAGAAAGTACCGGTATGCCTAGCGATTTGATTAAACGATTACGCGGTTTGATCCGCCGCCCGCATGGCATGGTATTGGTCACAGGCCCGACTGGTAGTGGTAAAACCACCTCGTTATATGCTGCTTTGAGTGAGCTAAACGAACCGGGTAAAAAAATTATTACCGTGGAAGATCCGGTGGAATACCGTCTACCGCGGATCAGCCAAGTACAGGTAAACCCTAAGATTGGTTTAGACTTTGCACATATTTTACGTACTTGTTTGCGTCAAGATCCGGATATCTTATTAGTCGGCGAAATGCGTGACAAAGAAACCGTTGAAATTGGTTTACGTGGTGCGTTAACCGGACACATGGTGTTATCGACACTGCATACCAATGACGCGATCACGTGTGCATTACGATTAATGGACATGGGTGCGCCGGGTTATTTAATTGGCGCGGCATTGCGTGCCGTTGTAGCCCAGCGTTTAGTGCGAAAACTATGTAACCAGTGTAAAAGTAGCCATGTACTGGCCAATAGTGAGCATGCTTGTTTAGAACGCATCGGTCAGGAACCACTCGGTGAGGCGAATTTTTATCGCAGTGTTGGTTGCCAAAGTTGTAACTATACCGGCTATCGTGGCCGTATCGGTGTATTTGAGTTATTAGAACTAAATGAAGCGATGGGTGATGCATTACGACGTGAATCGGCGGGGGAATTTGAGGCCGAAGCACGTAAGAGTAAACTCTATCGTCCCCTCGTATTATCAGCACTGGATTTTGCCAAGCAAGGTTTGACCTCTATTGAGGAAGTATTAAAACTGGCAGATGAAGTCGTTCTTGATGATACTAATGGCGAAGGTGACAGTGGCGAAGGTAATAGCAACGCTGAAGATGATAGCCATGCTGACAATAGCAACAATAATGAACACCATCATGTCACTAGTGTTAGCGCCAATGAAACCGCTGTCTCTGATACTTTAGGGGCTAATATCGCTTCGCATGTTAGAGAGTTAGACAAGGTTGATAATATTGATGTTGAAAATATTTTACGCTTGGTCGAAGCCGTTAGATCGTTAGACCGCAGTGGTCAGTAAACAGGACTATTAAGGTTAGCCAATGCCACATTTTACGTATAAAGGCCGCGATAGCCAAGGTAATGCGACTTCGGGTAAACAGGACGCGCAGAATCAAGATGCCTTAGTACAATCGTTAATGGCGAAAGGTATTACTCCCACTGAAATTAAAGTGGCGAGCAGTAACAGTAATAATATTGATCTTAGCCAGTTGTTAACGCGCAGCATCCCACTTGCCGAGTTGGTTATTTTTGCTCGTCAGATGTACTCGCTTACCCGAGCGGGTATTCCGATGATCAGGGCGATTAAAGGGTTATCTGAGTCGAGTTCACACGCTAAATTGAAAAACGTGCTTAACGATGTGGTGGTTCGTCTAAACAGTGGTAACACATTATCGGCATCGATGGCGGCACATCCGCATGTATTCGCTTCTATCTTTGTTTCCATTGTGCGAGTAGGTGAGAATACCGGTCGCTTAGATGATTCATTTTTACAAATCGCCAATTATCTTGAATTGGAAATGGATACCCGACGTCGTATAGCCAGTGCTGTGCGTTATCCTATATTTGTATTAATCGCGATTTCAGGTGCGATGGTGATCTTGAATATTTTTGTGATACCGACATTTGCTAATATGTTTAACAAATTTGGAGTTGAATTACCTTGGGCTACACGGGCATTACTGGCTTCATCTGCATTTTTTGTTAACTATTGGCATCTCATTATTGTTGCGGTTATTGCCAGTATGGTTGGTTTTAAATATTATATTCAAACCGATAAGGGCAAATTGCGTTGGGGACTGTTTTATATCCGTATCCCCATCGTTGGTCCGGTGATTGAAAAAACCTTGTTATCACGTTTTGCCCGCAGCTTTTCATTGATGCTCAGGGGCGGTGTGCCACTGAATAACAGTTTGTCATTGGTGGCATCAACGGTTGATAATGCCTGGATGGAAGTGCGTATTTTGTCAATGCGCGCGGGTATTGAAGAAGGTAAAAGCCTGACGATTACTGCCAGTGAAAGTGGCATGTTTACGCCGCTTATTTTACAGATGATCTCGGTCGGTGATGAAACCGGTCAAGTTGATGACTTATTATTAGAAGCTGCGCAGTTTTATGAACGCGAAGTGGATTATGAATTGCAATCACTGACCGCTAAAATTGAACCGATACTAATCTGTATTGTTGCTGTGATGGTATTGATACTCGCATTGGGTATTTTTGTGCCAATGTGGGACATGATGGGTGTGGTACAAGGTTAATTCAACTAACACTTTAGTATTATCTAATTATCAAGATGCTATAATATTTTTTATTATTATGTTGGTTATAATATGGAAATGTTGTGACCGGACATAATGTGGTGATTAGTCCACAATTTTTAAAAAAAACTAGTGAAACAGTGTATTTTTTGGCATAGTATCAAAAAATATACTACTACGTACATTTATGTAAATTAGGTGGATGTCCTACTGGTTATATATTCATGTAATTTATACTAAAAACAGCTTTTGGAGCTAAAATGAAAAGAAATGCAGGTTTTACACTAATCGAATTAGTGATCGTAATTATTGTTCTAGGTATCTTAGCTGCCACTGCTGTGCCGAAATTTATTAATCTTCAAGATGATGCTAAAAAATCAGCAATGAAAGGTGTTGAAGCTGCACTGCATAGTGCTGCTAACATCGTTTATTCTAAGTCTGCGATTAACGGTACTGAAACTGCATCTAGCTCAAGTATTACTGATGCGGGTGTTACGATTGATACGGCTTATGGTTATCCTAAAGCTGCTGATATTACAGATGCTGTTGAATTAAGTGGCTTTGGCCATACAGCATCAGGTACTAGTACTACATTTTGGAACGGTTCATCTACAGCACCAGCTACTTGCGTAACATATACAGAATCTATATCTTCTGCTGCTCGTTATACTGTTGCAAATGTAACATGTTCATAAGAGCTAAATGAATTTAGACTTGTGTTAAATAAAAAAGGCTTACTTCGGTAAGCCTTTTTTATTTCTAATATACAGCCTTAATTAATACCTCATAATTAAGGCAATTGACTTAATTATTATAATAATATCAATGCTCAGTATGGTAAAATATAATACCTAACATCCATCACATTAAGCCATCAGGTACGATAGCATATGTTTAAAAAATCAGGCTTTACCCTCATTGAACTGGTCATTGTTATCATCCTTCTCGGTATTCTCGCCGCGACTGCGATCCCCAAATTAATTGGTAATGATGGTTTTGAAGCGCAAGCCTATCGTGACCAGCTCCTGCAATTATTAAAAACCGTACAGCAACAAGCGATGAGTTGTGATGATGATTGCCGTAAAAATGTTGGTGGAATTCCTCGTACAAATAACCTCTACGCCTGTAATAAAGTGATAATTGAAAGTAACCGTTTTGGTATTCCTAAAGGTTGTGATGTAACTTTTCCGCTAGCTGGTTACGAAGTTCCTCAATTGGGTATGAGTAAAGCGGAAGCTGATAGTAGCTCGATCAGCTTTAATAGCCCACTACGCATCATTGAGTTTGATTCTAGGGGCGTCGCGAATGGTTGTGTAAGTTGTGATATTAGTATTATCGGTGAGCAAACATTATTCATTCGAATTGAATCTCAAGGCTATATCCATGAACAATAAACAACGCGGTTTTACTTTAATCGAGATTGTGGTCGGTATCGTGGTACTAGCGGTCGCGTTGACGATTGTGACAGGCGTGTTTTTACCACAAGCGAATAAAATGACTTCGCCTATGTATCAGATAAAAGCGACAGCATTAGGGAAGAGTATTATGAACCAGGTGCTGATTCGGTATTATGATGATGTTAATGTCCGCTCAGGTAGCTTTAGCCCCTGTACTAGTTGCACGGACGATGCGGATTTAGGACCTGAATTCCCAGAATCTCGTGTTAACCCGAATAATTTTAATGATGTCGATGATTATAATGTTTACTGCGATGTTAATCATGATGGGTCTGCTAATACTAATTATAATCCTCAGTTAGCGCGCCAGCAGCTTACTAATAATTCAGATAATAGCTATAACGGTTACGGTATTAGAATTTGTGTGTCGTTGGCTGCTGATAAGTTTGTTACAGGTAGCACTGCAAATAATGTCGCTAAAAGAATCTCTTTGACAATATTTATGCCTAATAATGAAGAGATTACACTGACTTCATTTAAGGGGAATTACTGATGCCTAAAATGATGAAATATACGCAGGCTGGATTTACCCTTGTTGAACTGGTAACTGTGATTATTTTGTTGGGTGTTGTTGGTACTTTCAGCAGTCGCTTTATTGCTGATAACGTTGTGCTGTATCAATCATCGGTTAATCAAAATGAACGCCTTAATGATGCGCGCTTTGTGATAAATCGAATGAGTAAAGAACTCGAATCTGCGATTGCGTTTAGTGTAAAGGTTGACGCCAGTTGCATGAGTTTTGTTCCTTTTAATGCAGCAGGACAATATATCAATAATGTTGCAATGAAAAATCCAATTGAGCTGATTATGGATCCTATCTCTAGAGCGGCAGGTAGTGCCGCGACAGGAACTTTTAATGGCCAAAAAATCAGTGTTTTAACTACAAAGTCGGATGATTTTTACCAACCAGCTAGTGGTAGTATTGCTGTTATCGATACTTATATAGTTTCCGGCGCCAATGATACGCAAGCTGAGGTTGCTTTGTTGGGGTCAGTACTTACTCTAGATTCAGCAGTATCGCGTTATTTTATATTCGATCGTGAGGTTCGCTATTGCTTGGAAGATAATCATTCGACTTTATTTCGATATGAAAAAATTGGTAGTAGCACAGCAAGTCAGGCTAGGATGATGAATGGTTTAAGTGCTAATAGCAGCATGTCATTAACCAGTGCTACTCAGTTTAGTAATGCCATTTTGGAGCTGAATTTTAACTTCTTATTACGCGATAACAGTGAAATCAAATTTGAACATCAGGTGGTAATGTCTAATGTGCCGTAATCGTCATTCAAATCCTTATCAGCAACAAGGCAGTATGCTGGTTATCTCGATCTTTATTATTGTGGTTATCTCTTTATTAGCTGCGTCATTAAGTCGAATTTTAAGTTCAACCGCGGATAGTGTTGCCAATGAAGTGTATAGCGCGAAAGCTTATTACGCTGCGGATAGTGGTATGGAATATGGGATTTATAAGGTATTAGATAATGCCTCTTTTTGCACGGATCTTGTCATTATTCCGCTTAATTTTTTGACTGGGGAAGTTGGACTTGAGAATTGTAGCATCAAGCTTGAATGTGAATTGATAGATTTGCCTGACGCAAGCAAGCAATATTATTTAAAGTCCATAGGTACATGTGATGGTGGCAAAATTGTGGCGCAGCATATTGTTGAAGCTGAGGTGAAGTTATGATGTTGAATATAAAAATATATGTAACCACAACATTGCTATTTATGACGATGTGTTGTTCAACGGCATATGCAGCAGAGACTATTTATGATGGACAAAGGGTGTACGTTGGTGATTTCTGGGGGACTAATCCATCTAACATTATTCAGGCGGGTGATAGCCCTGCAGGTGATGTACTAAAGAATCCAAGGATTCAGGATACCTCTAACGTCATTAATTTTGAACTTACACAGTCTTTTGAGCTTAGTAATATAGAGATTACGGGCGATCGTGGTATACATAGCCAATTATATTTTGTTATTTGGAAAGTGGGTCAATCGAATCCGGTTATCAATACTCTTGCAATTAGAAGAAAGTCTAATAAATCAAAAGCTATTAATGAGTCTTTGGATGTAGGTAACTATCAAATAGCTATTGTGGGTGAGTGCCATAAGCAAGGTCGTTATATAGGTTGGAAGAATAATTGCAGTCAGGGTGATGGTTTTGATGATTTTTCTTTTAGAGGAATTGTTTTAAATGGCGACGATACAAGTAATAACGTGAATCATTACCGCATTTTATATAATGAAAATGGTACCAGTTGTGCCGCTAATCCGATTTTAATTCAAGCCTGTACGAATGGTATTGCTAATGGTAATTGCGCTGAAGCGAGTGTAAGAACAACCGCTACTTTACATGCGAAGAAAGGCAACAAAGATGAAGTGACAGAATTTATTAATTTTACCGGGTCAAAAGAGGTTAGTTTAAAGAAGCAGAAAAGTAAAAAATTAGAATTATCTTTAAGCGGTATTAATGCACCATATTCCTGTAATGACGTCCCATCACAAAATACTAAGTGTGAAATTAAATTTGCAGATTCCGGATTAGTTTTTTCTTATGGGGAAGACCATGCTTTAAACATTGATAGTCAAATCGCCGGTATTGAATTTCCTGATCATATGAACAATGGTCAAACACTATACCTACAAGCATTTATTAAAGGCAAAAAAGGTAAAAAAGGAAAAAAAGGTAAATGTGAGCCAGTTAAAAATGAAACTGTTTTGGTTGGGCTAGGTGTTCAATGCCTAGAACCGAGTGACTGTTCGGCATTAGACTTTAGGGCCGCTGGTAATGAGATAGCTAAAAATAAAGCATCCGATAAAAAATATTCTTATACAGATGTTTCATTGGAATTCAATGGTGATGGTTATGCCGAAATTCCGAGTCCATTATATGAAGATGCTGGAATGATTAGGTTAATCGGATCTATTGATGTTAAAGGTAATGCAAAAATTAAAGCTGAAGGGATGAGTAATATTTTCCCTGTTCGCCCTTATAAATTTAATATCGTTGCCACTAATGGATTGCAAGAACATCTAACCAAGAAGACTGATGATAAGTTTAATTATACGCATATAGCCGGTGCTGATTTTATATTTAAGGTTGAAGCGGTCAATTTTGGTGGTGAAGTAACAACAAACTATGTCCCTAGTGCTCAAGTAGAAGCGAAAGTCACTCGTTCGATTCCTGTTGCCGGATATAACGGTGTGTTTAATTATGAAATTGATGGGACTGAATGGCCAGTTGATTGGGATTATGTTGCATTAAACTTTAGTTCTGGAACCGCGAGTACTGCTACTGCGACTTACAGTGAGGTGGGTGCATTTAAAGTGAATGTACGGGATAACAATTATTATGGCGAGTCTTTCTCTGTAGATAACGGCATCGGTACCGAAATAGGCCGCTTCATTCCAGACCATTTTACCTTGGTCTCATCAAGTGTTGATAACTATATAGATAACATCGGTAGTAGTTCAAATAGTTATGATTATACGTTTCCTTATGGCCTTACTTCTTATGCAGCTGGAACGGTAGTGCTATCCGGTGATGGTAAGATTTATCAATGTAGACCGGAATGGGATCGGTCTAAATGGTGTAGATTAGCTGATTATAAACCTGGAATTACAGATCATGATGGTAATGAAATTTGGAGTGATGCCTGGTTCTTATTGGATGCTTCTTTTGGCATTACTTACATGGAACAACCCGCATTACAGTTCGATTATCACCTTGAAGCAAGAAATAGAGGCGATGTGCTAACTAAAAATTATGATGCTGTATCCGCTAAGACTGACATTCGCTTTGTCGCAGAGAGTGGTGCTGATGATTTATCTATTCGCTTAACTGACGAAGATGGCGGGGCTTTGTCTGGGGTATATAAACAGACATTAGTATCTGATGTCGGTCAATTTTCTCGTTTCAAAAATAGCGGTGGAGAGACCATCGAAGATGGTCCATATTCATTACTTTTTGGTATTGGCATAACAGACAAGGATGGTGTTGAACTTGCTGATATGGATATGTCTGAAGTAGATTATACGCTCACTGCAAAGCGTTTATCGAATGCTCCCAGTGAGTTACGTTTTGGCCGTTGGCATATTTATGATGGTTCAGGCCCTACCCGCACGACCAGCAGCGAAAATGCTTTCCCAGTGACAATGGAAGTACAGTATTACAATCCAAATAAAGCGACGGGTGATGGTTTTACTATTAATGAAGATGATAGCATTACCACATTTATTGCCAGTGGCGCGACTGCAACGATCAGTGGGGATGCCAGCGGCATAACGTTAAGTGGTTGTGGTAACGCGAGTTGCGAATTTAGCAGCGGTATCACACAGGCGTTAATTATCTCATCGTGGAATCCGGGCACTGCAATATTAGAATACATCTATACACCCAAATGGCTGATGCCTGCAGATGGTGAAGCCCCTTCTGCAAACATTACTTTTGGCTTTTTCTACGGTAATGATCGAGTTATTTACCGTCGACGGTTAAATTAATAGTGAGTCCGTCATAAAGTCTGATAAACTTGCCACATTCATTGCGCATTGGTAAAGTTAACCGATCTTGCAACATTTTACTTTTAGGAATGCCCATAACCATGTTTAAGAAGTTAAGAGGCTTATTCTCTAGCGATTTATCAATCGATTTGGGAACTGCAAACACTCTCATTTATGTTAAAGGTCAAGGTATTGTTCTTGACGAGCCTTCAGTTGTTGCGATCCGCCAAGAGCGTGGTGCAAACAAGAGTGTGGCTGCCGTTGGTACTGCAGCAAAGCAAATGCTAGGTCGTACTCCTGGTAATATCGCCGCTATTCGTCCAATGAAAGATGGCGTTATCGCTGATTTTTTCGTGACAGAAAAAATGTTACAACACTTTATTAAACAAGTGCATGACAATAACTTTTTCCGTCCAAGCCCACGTGTTCTCGTGTGTGTACCATGTGGTTCAACACAAGTAGAACGTCGTGCGATTCGTGAATCAGCACAAGGTGCTGGTGCACGTGAAGTATTTTTAATCGACGAGCCAATGGCTGCGGCGATTGGTGCTGGTATGCCCGTATCTGAAGCAACTGGTTCTATGGTTGTTGATATAGGTGGTGGTACCACAGAAGTTGCAATTATCTCATTAAACGGTGTGGTTTATTCTTCATCTGTCCGTATTGGTGGCGACAAACTTGATGAAGCAATCATCAGCTATGTACGTCGTAACTACGGTAGCTTAATTGGTGAAGCAACGGCTGAACGCATTAAGAAAGAGATTGGTTCTGCCTATCCACTTGATGAAGTTGTTGAAATTGAAGTGCGTGGCCGTAACCTTGCAGAAGGTGTACCGCGTAGTTTCATTTTAAACAGCACTGAAATTCTAGAAGCATTACAAGAGCCGCTATCGGGTGTTGTAAGTGCAGTAATGACAGCGTTAGAGCAGTCTCCACCAGAATTAGCGTCGGATATTGCTGAACGTGGTATGGTGCTAACAGGTGGCGGTGCGTTAATCCGTGGTCTTGATCGTCTATTACTTGAAGAAACTGGTATTCCAGTGGTTATCGCTGAAGATCCACTGACGTGTGTGGCGCGTGGCGGCGGTACTGCATTAGAAATGATTGATATGCACGGTGGTGATCTGTTCCATTACGATTAAGCTCCTGATTAAATAATCCTATAGGATGGCGGACGCGCCATCCTTTGAGAATACCATCTAATGAAACCTATTTTTGCTACCTCTACATCTTTACAACTGCGCCTATTCCTTGCGGTTATCGCCTCTTTCTCATTAATTGTTTTTGATTCAAAATTTGATTCATTTTCAAATGTGCGACTTTATCTCAATACCGCTGTCTCGCCGTTAATTTATGCCGCTGATATCCCTAGTGAAATGCTTAAAGGTGTATCAAATAATGTCGTCAGCCGCCGAGATTTAAGAAAAAAAGTGGCAGAACAAAAAGACCAGCTATTCACTCAGCAAGTCCAGTTGTTGGAATTTAAGCACTTAAAACAAGAAAATAAACGTCTACGTGCCTTACTTAACTCACCAGTTCATACCGACCAGCGTAAATTAGTCGCTGAAATTATTACCGTTAATTCCGATCCGTTTTCACTGCAAGTGGTGATTAATAAGGGCGCAATGGAAGGTGTTTATATTGGTCAACCGGTATTAAACGAACAGGGTGTGGTTGGACAAATTGTTGATGTGGCAGCCACATACAGCCGGGTATTGCTGATTTCTGATATTAGCCACGGTATTCCGGTGCGCGTACAGCGTAATGATATTCGCGCGATAGCCAATGGCGGCGGCGAACTAAATAGTCTTAACCTGCCTTACATGCCACACAGTACCGATATTCAAGTGGGCGATGTATTAGTGACGTCTGGCCTGGGTGGCGTATTTCCTGAAGGCTATCCTGTTGCTACTATTTCTGAGTTCACTTATCAGGTTGGTCAGCCCTACGCCCAAGTTGAAGCGAAACCCGCTGTGGCGTTAGAGCGGATACGTTATGTGCTATTAGTTTGGGACAATGACGACAACGCATCCGAGGGTGATCCTGCCATCAAAGATCTGGATGATGTTAATGAACCGCAGTTAGAAACAGGTAAGGAGAAGACGCTATGACGTCTGCTAACGGTCGTTTTAAATTAATCCTGACCCTCATTCTCGCATTATTACTGACTGCATTGCCTGTCCCTGAGCCGATCGATAGCTTCCGACCTGATTGGGTGCTGTTGGTATTAGGTTATTGGTGTATGGCACTGCCGTATCGTGTGAGTATTGGTTATGCTTGGGTCACTGGGTTAGCGTTGGATCTGTTATTAGGTGCGCCGCTAGGTATCCATTCCTTGGCCTTGTCGATTGTTATTTATATTATCGTCATGAATCACCGTTTGATCCGGAATATTTCGTTATGGCAACAAGCCTTGATTGTCGGCTTCTTAACGATGCTTAATAAGCTCATCATATTCTGGGCTGAAAAATTACTTTTTGATATCTCAATAACACCCATGTACTTATGGTCAATCTTAACTACGATGTTAATATGGCCATGGATATTCTTGATTTTACGGAAGATTCGTCGTCAATTTGCCATTAGATAGTGGTCTGACGATAGCTTAATTGAGTAGAAGATAATAAGATGAAACAGCGTAATATGTATTTAGCGTCGCAGTCTCCACGACGCCGTGAGTTATTAACTCAAATTGGTGTTGAATTCACCGTATTGTCCGTTGATGTGGAAGAGCAGCAACAAGTGGGTGAATTAGCCCCAGATTATGTGTCTCGTTTGGCTCGCGATAAAGCGCAAGCGGGTGTTGCTGCGCTACTCAAGGTCAACGCAACACAGGTAACGACGAACGCAGCCGTTGAAGCTGTTGTTTTAGGCGCCGACACGATAGTCGTCTATGCCGGACAAGTATTAGAAAAACCGGTTGATGAGGCAGACTCAGTGCGCATGCTCAGCTTATTATCCGGTCAAGAACATGAAGTAATGACCGCTGTAGCACTTGCCGATGGCACGCGTTGCAAGGTCGAGTTAGTAACAACAACAGTACAGTTTAGAGATATCCCAGCGATTGAAATGCAGGACTACTGGCGCACGGGTGAACCACTCGATAAAGCCGGGAGTTATGCTATCCAAGGTATTGCAGGTAAATTCGTTAGCCATATAAGCGGTAGTTATAGTGCCGTTGTCGGTTTACCATTAATGCAAACCGAGCAATTAATTCAAGCCTTTAAGGCAGAGCAGAATAAGTAACGAAGGGCTAAAGAATATGGGTATAACGACAGAGTTATTAGTAAATGTTACCCCGAGCGAAACACGAGTTGCCTTGATTGAAAATGGCATACTACAAGAAATACATGTCGAGCGAGAAGCGAAGCGCGGCATCGTGGGTAATATCTATAAAGGTAAAGTAAGTCGGGTATTACCGGGCATGCAAGCTGCATTTATTGATATTGGTCTTGATAAAGCAGCATTCTTACACGCATCAGATATTGTGCCACATACCGAATGTGTTGCACCTGGCGAGAAGAAACATTTTAAAGTCGCTGATATCTCGCAACTCGTTCGTCAAGGCCAAGATATTGTCGTTCAAGTAGTGAAAGATCCGATGGGTACTAAAGGTGCGCGCCTGACGACCGATATTACCTTGCCTTCACGCTATTTAGTGTTTATGCCAGGCAGTTCACATGTTGGCGTATCACAACGTATTGATTGTGAAGAAGAGCGTAGCCGCTTAAAACGTGTCACTGAAGCGCAAATTGATGAACTCGGTGGTTATATCATTCGTACCGCCGCCGATGGTGTGGGTGATAAAGAACTTGAACAAGACATTGCTTACTTAAAACGTCTATGGACTAAAGTATTACAGCGTAAAAAAGCGAATCCAAGCGCGAGTATGTTGTATCAAGATCCGTCTTTGGCATTTCGTATTATTCGCGATTTTGCCGGTGCTCCATTAGACAAGATCCGCGTGGATTCACGCCTGGCTTATGCTGAGCTATGTGAATTTACCGAATCATATGTACCTGAACTAGTGAGTGCGTTAGAACCGTATACTGGCGAACGTCCAATTTTTGAAATGTACGATGTGGAAAGTGAATCACAACGTGCGCTTGAACGTCGAGTAAAGTTAAAGTCGGGTGGTTATTTAATTATCGACCAGACTGAAGCGATGACGACGATTGATATTAATACTGGCGCGTTTGTTGGCCATCGTAATCTTGAAGATACGATCTTTAATACCAATGTGGAATCGACTCAAGCGATTGCACGCCAGCTGAGATTACGTAATCTTGGTGGTATTATCATTATTGATTTTATTGATATGCAAAGTTCTGAGCACCGCCGTCGCGTGATGGAATGTTTGGAATCAGCATTAAGCCATGATCGTGCTAAAACCAATACCCATGACTTCTCGGCGTTAGGCTTAGTAGAAATGACCCGTAAGCGTACGCGTGAATCATTAGAGCATGTCTTGTGTTCTGACTGTCCGACGTGTGATGGCCGTGGTTCGGTAAAAACTGTTGAAACAGTATGTTATGAGATATTTCGTGAAGTAACCCGGGTTAATCGTGCCTACGATGCGGATCAGTTTAACGTTTATGCATCAGTTGCGGTTGCCGAATACATTGTCAAAGAAGAGTCTCACAGTATTGCTGAATTGGAATTATTTATGGGTAAACAGGTTAAAATAAAACCTGAACCACAATACTTGCAAGAGCAATTTGATGTGGTAATGATGTAACGTGACAGGCACTCGAAATTGGCTAAGAAGGCTGGGCAAAATATGCCTGTATACGTTTGCTTGCTTAGCTGTTTTTTCTGCAGTTTCGATTAGCCTGCTACGGGCGAGTTTACCTTACCTGAATCAATATCATGATCGGGTGATTGACTGGCTGGTCGCTGATCAATCGGTGAGTATTGAAGTTGCAAGTATTGATGCGGGCTGGTATAAATTTGGTCCGGTATTAATTGTAAATACGCTCGATGTAAAGTTCGATGGATCCCTGCCTTATAATTTTGATGTCGCGCGTATTAAGATCAGCGTCGATTTTTGGAATAGTCTCTTAGAACAAAAACTGCTGATTGATAACCTTATCTTAGATGGTGTGCAGATAAAGCTACCCATTTCTCCGTTTCAAAGCAGTAAAGAAAAAGACACTAAACTATCTTCTCCTGAATTAACTCGTCTGCTTGATGTGTTTTTCCGTCAGCTGGAACATTTTGAATTAACCAACAGTAACTTACGCGTACTAACCCCTGCGGGTGAAGAAAAGATTATTCATATCCCTGAATTTGCTTGGCTAAACCAAGGTAATCGACACCGAGGGGAAGGTTGGGCATACATCAATGATGATATCACTGATAATAACTTGCGTATTATGGTGGATGTCACCAGTGCCAAAAACGATTTAGCCAATGTCAGTGGTCAAGTTTATGTTCAAGCCGAAAATGTGAGTTTATCGAGTTGGCTTGAAAGAGTATTACTTGATCGAGAAGGACTGAAAAAAGGCGCGCTCAGTTTTGAAAGTTGGATTGATATTGCCAACAATAAACCAACATCGGCATTATTACAGTTACAGCCTTCCGCGTTTACGTGGAAAAGTGGTGATCTACAGCAAAGCCTCAATATTTGGGGCGGTGAACTGGAATGGCAGTTAACGGATTCCGGTTGGCAGTTAGATAGTCGTGATTTAGCGTTGGTGACCAATGGTATTGTCTGGCCACAGCTAGATTTACAAGTCAGGCAGCAAGACAGTGATTTGTTGGCGTTTGTTAATCAAGTGGAATTGTCTAAGCTAGCCCCTATTGTCGCCTTATCACGGCATGTTGATGAAGCTTTATTTAAGGATCTCAAAACCCTTTATCCACATGGCCTAGTGCGTGACGTTAAGATTAAGATCCCAATGCAAGATTGGACTCAGCTGCGTTATCAGCTAAACGTTGATGATTTGCAGTTGCAAAGTTGGCAAGGTTTTCCAGCCATTGGTAATGTCGATATCGCCGTGACGGGCAGTTTAGATGCTGGCAAGGTCAGTGTTGATATGCAGGATGTGTCGTTAGATCTCTCGGAGCATCTTGAACATAGTATTCAGGTTAATCAATTTTCGACTGATTTAACCTGGCGTCGTTATGACTATAGCGATGCTGATGCTAAAAGCAACAGTAATACTGGCGCAGGAACAACCGCGACAGGTATTGAGATCAGCGCAGACAAGGTATTTGTTGATACCACAGAGTTAGTCCTCGATACTCAGTTCTTGTTGGATATTCCGACCAATGCACCGCCATTTCTCAGCCTTGCGGGTGATTTGACGTTACGCGATGCCAGTAAAGCCTATTATTACTACCCAACCGAGTATATGGGGGAAGGGTTAATTGATTACCTACGCGGTGCTTTAAAACAAGGCCATGCTGAGAATGGCCAAGTGTTGTGGTTTGGTGAGTTTGCTCATTATCCTTATGCCCAAGGTGACGGCATCTTCCAGACCCGATTAAATGTCGTCGATGCTGAGTTTAAATTTGATCCGCAATGGCCAAGCTTAACGGAATTGCAGTTAGAACTATTATTTCAAAACGATGATTTATTTATGTCATCGCGACAAGGTAATTTGGATCACGTTGCTATATCGGCGGTTGATTTGCAATTACCTAATCTGAGTGATGTGCAAGCGCTCGATATCCAAGCTAAATTTAAAACCACTGGTGAGCGTGCCAAATCGCTGATTGATTTAAGTCCGCTGCCTGAAATATCTGATACTTTGAATAGCGTACAAGTGTCAGGCGATATTAACGGTGAAATTGATATTGTCATTCCATTTACGGATGATGATCCTGTTATTGTCAGCGGTGATATTGGATTGGTGAATGCCGGTGTTTATCTGCCAGCGCTGGATTTAACCTTGGACAATGTGAAAGGTAGTTTCAAGTTTGATGATGCAGGTTTGTCATCAACGCCGTTAACAGCCACGTTGTTCGACGAGCAACTAAATGTCAGCTTTACCAGTGCACAGCAAGACAGTGACTATCAAGTCAATGTTGACCTTGCGGGTAACTGGGCGAGTGAAAAGGTGATGATGCAGTTCATGCCCGAATATCAGCAGTATGTGTCGGGTTATGTGAACTGGCAAGGCTCGTTAAACATGGTTTTCCCTGAGCAGGGGTTTAACTATGAATTTGATTTACAGAGTGATTTAGAGAGCGTAATACTCGATTTACCCATTCCTTTAGGTAAAGCAGCCTCGCAGGATTGGCCAACCGATATTGCTGTTGTCGGTAATGATAAACAAGCCCATGTTCAACTCAATTCGACTGACCTGATCTACTTCTCTGGTCAGGTTAATTACGCCGGTGAGCAATTAACCTTGATCCAATCTTTAGTTCAGATAGGTAATGCTGATGAACTACTTATCAGTGATACCGCAAATGCCGTGGTTATGAATGTCGATAACCTTGCACTTGCCGATTGGCAGTCATGGTACAAGGGTTTGCCAGACAGTAATTTCGATGTCAGTAGTGCTGTTGAACCCTTATCCTCGATTAAAGTGGCGGTGGCTAACACTGTTTATTACCAACAACCCTTGACCAACTTAAATATTACCGCCACTAAAGGTTACCGTAATTGGGGTATCGCACTACAAGCTGATGAATTTAATGGGGCTGTTGTTATCCCTGACGTCGGTGATATTAATATCGATTTTGATTATTTATATTTACCTGATTTAGTGTTTAATGGTGATGAGAATAACCAGGCCAAAACCGAGAATATCGTAGATGAACCGCAATCTAGCGAACTTGTTTGGCAAGATGTACCGGGTTTTAATTTTAATTGTGGCGCCTGTATTTTAGGCCAAATTAATTTAGGTCAAACGTCTGCTAAAGTAAGTAAGAGTACGACAGGACTGAGCTTAAAAGCCCTTGATGTTGATATGGAACATTCCACTGTGGCTATGACTGGGCGTTGGTTTACGGATGAGAAAGGTAAGCAGGCAACGCAATTACAGGGTGAGTTAAGCACTAAGAGTGTTGAAGAGTTTATGACGGGCCTAGGCATGATCAGTCCATTGGCAAAGACCCCTGCAAATGTTAACTTCAGACTGGCTTGGCAAGATCAGCCTTTTAATATTGATGGTGACTCATTAAATGGTAATGCGACAATAACCACTAAAGCAGGGCGTATATCGAATGTCAGTGATAAAGGTACGCGGTTCTTAAGTGTGCTGAGCTTACAGTCATTAGTGAAGCGCTTAAGTTTAGATTTCAGTGATGTATTTAATGACGGGCTGCCATATTCGTCTATGCAAGGGTCACTGCTGATCGTTGATGGTGCGATTAATAATAAAGATTTTATCCTTAATTCTAATAGCGGTAAGATCACCGGCCATGGTTATATCGATTTAGTCACGGATACGATTAATTATAATTTAAGCTTCTTCCCCGATGTGACCTCTAGTTTACCAGTATTGGCGGCGTTTGCAGTCACGCCAACAACTGCATTGGCTGTGTTTGCGTTATCCAAGATCTTAGAACCGGTGGTTGAAGTGATCACCGAGCTTAAATTTAATGTCAGTGGCGACTTTGATAATCCCGTATTTACCGAAGGTAAGCGTAATAAACAAGCTATCACTGTACCGGACAGATTGCTTAATGACGCTGAGTCGCAAACTTCAGGAGGTAAGTAATGCAGTTAGTCGCAATACAAATGAACTCTGGTGCTGATATTGCAGCAAACTTAGCGACTGTGGCGTCGCAACTGGCGTTGATTGATACGCAAGTTGCCCCGACGTTAATATTATTACCTGAGAATTTCGCGTTATTTTCCAATCGTGACGATTATTTAGCCCATGCAGAAGTATTAGGACAGGGCCTTGTTCAGCAACAACTTGCTGATTGGGCGAAACAATACCAATGTTGGCTGGTTGCTGGTTCTTTCCCTATTCTTAGTGATATTGATGAGCGTATTTACACCACGAGTTTAGCATTTGACCCGAATGGGGAATTGGTGCAACATTACCACAAGATCCATTTGTTTGATGCGCATGTTCCAGCTGTCTCTGTTATCACGAATGATGACCAAGCTAAGACGGTATTTAAGCAAGCGTTAAAGACTCAAGTATATAAAGAATCAGATAGCTTTATTGCCGGTGATCGGATTGCGACCTTTCGCGTCGGCAATATAACGGTTGGCATGGCGATTTGTTATGACTTACGCTTTCCAGAATTATTTCGTGCACTGAGTGCGGCTAATGTCGATGTGTTTTTACTGCCTGCCGCGTTTACTTATGTGACAGGTAAAGCCCATTGGTTACCCCTGTTACAAGCCCGAGCAATTGAAAACCAATGCTACGTGTTAGCGGCGAATCAGGTAGGTGATCATGGCCACAATCGTCATACTTGGGGGCATTCAGTTATCTTAGACCCCTGGGGAGAGATACTGGCACAACAAACGTCGGCATGCGGTATCAGTTGTGCGCTATTAGACAAACATAAGTTAGTACAAGTACGTACTGACATACCTATTTTACAACATGCACGCTTTACGGCGAGCTTGAAAAATAAAGAGTAATAATCCAAATGAGATTTGAACAAGTCGAAAATTCAATTTTACTGCCAGCCGGTTTAAACGTCGATAAGCTGCAGAGCACACTGTCATTATTGATGGGCAATCAGCTTGATTATGGTGATCTTTATTTCCAAGCTTGCAAACATGAATCTTGGGGTTTAGAAGACGGTATCGTTAAAGAAGGTTCGTTTAATATCGAAAGGGGTGTTGGCGTTCGTGCAGTTTCGGGCGAGAAAACCGGTTTTGCTTATTCTGATGAGATCAGCTTAAAGGCATTAACGCAGTCTGCGAAAGCGGCGCGTGGTATTGCTGGCAGCGGTGGTGAAGGTAAAGTGAAAGCGTGGAGCAAACCACAAGGTAGTGAAATTTATCAGCCATTAGATCCATTAGCGAGCATGGAAAGACAACGTAAAATTGACTTATTACATGAAGTTGATGTGTATGCGCGTTCATTGGATACACACGTTACGCAAGTGAGCGTGAGTCTATCTGCGGTATACGAAGAAATATTAGTGGCAGCAACAGATGGCACGTTGGCGACAGACGTTCGCCCATTAGTACGTATGAACTGTTCTGTGTTGATTGAGAAAAATGGTAAACGTGAACGTGGTGGCGCTGGTGGCGGTGGTCGTTATGGTTTTGATTACTTTTTAGATGATGTTGATGGTGTGCAACGTGCGTTTAGCTATGCTAAAGATGCGGTACGCCAAGCGCTGGTTAATATTGAGGCCATTGATGCACCTGCTGGTGCGATGACTGTGGTTCTTGGTGCTGGTTGGCCTGGGGTATTATTACACGAAGCGGTAGGTCATGGCCTAGAAGGCGATTTTAACCGTAAAGGCACGTCTTCTTATGCGGGTAAAATTGGCCAGCAAGTTGCATCGCCACTGTGCACTATTGTTGATAATGGCACTTTAGCGAATCGCCGTGGTTCATTGAACATTGATGACGAAGGCACGGTAACGCAAAATACCATGTTGATTGAAAAGGGTATTTTGAAAGGTTATATGCAAGATAAACTTAATGCCCGTTTAATGGGTGTGGAATCAACAGGTAACGGTCGTCGTGAATCATTCGCACATTTACCTATGCCGCGTATGACCAATACTTACATGTTACCTGGCGAGCATAGCCCAGAAGAAATTATTAGCACGGTTAAGAAGGGCATTTATGCGCCTAACTTTGGTGGTGGTCAGGTTGATATTACCTCGGGTAAGTTTGTATTCTCGGCATCAGAAGCGTATTTAATTGAGGATGGTAAAATTACCACGCCAATTAAAGGGGCAACCTTGATCGGTAATGGTCATGACGCGATGCAAGATATCTCTATGGTCGGTAATGATCTGGAGTTAGATAAGGGTGTCGGTATTTGTGGTAAAGAAGGCCAAAGCATCCCTGTTGGTGTTGGTCAGCCAACATTAAAATTAGACAGCATGACAGTCGGTGGTACGGGCAGCTAATAATGCTGCTGGACACTTTAAACGTCACGGTTAAAAAATAGCAGATAAAAATAAAGCCCTAGCAAGTATATGAATCACTTGTTAGGGCTTTATTGTTTGTACTGGTTAAATATTAAATGTGCCGAGATGGCTGATTAATATTATATACCGGCAATTTCACGTAGATGTTTAAAGATTTCTTTGCTTGGTTTTGCTGCTTTAAGCGGCTTTTCAGCTTTAAGTTCTTTATTCACTTGGCGAATAAGTAGACGTAATTTCTGACGGTCAGCATTTGGATAGGTTTCCAGTAATGTTGAGATCGCAGTATCACCACCGGCAATTAAGTTATCACGTACCATTTCTAGTTTTGCTAACTCAACTGTTGCTTGGTTGTACTTATTGGTGATCTTATCGTATGCCGCTTGGATTGGCTCAAGACCGTCACTACGCATGATCTTACACATGTACGACTGATGTCTGCTGTAAGCATCTGTACGTATTGAGATCTTTCTCGCTGTAACAATTGCAGCCAGTAAATGCTCAGAGAAACCCATCTTGGCAATTTCAGCTTTACTCAATAAAGAGATAGCGCCAGCAAGCTCAAGAGTCTTGGCAATTTCGATTTTATTTTCTGCACGACTTTGATATAGCTCGTCGTCTTCAGCGCGTCGGTAAGACTTTTCACTGGTAATATTTCGTTCTTTTACGCTCATAATATTCTTTTTCAAAACGATTGATATGTTAATTGTATCAGTTTATTGCTAATTGCGCAGTTGCTGGAGGAATTTATATCGCATCATGGTATGCTAAATCCAGTATAACTAATTGAAACGAGCCCATGAACTTAAAACAGCAAATTACATTAGAACAAAATAAATTGGAATTAGCCGTTACTCAAGCACTCGAAATCGCTAAAAAAGCGGGCGCGAGTGATGCTGAAGTAGCTATTTCACGACAAACTGGTTTGTCTGTGAGTACGCGCATGGGTGAAGTTGAAAATGTTGAATTCAACCACGATGGCGCGTTAGGTATTTGTGTATACCGCGGTCAACGTAAAGGTAATGCATCAACGTCTGATTTAAGTGAAGCTGCCATTCAAAGCACAGTCGCAGCGGCGTTAGATATCGCGTTGCACACAGCTGAAGATGAGTTTGCAGGTCTAGCAGATCGTGAACTCATGGCGTTTTCACCTGCAGACTTAGATTTATGCCACCCAATTGAAATTAAACCTGAGTATGCCATTGAGCAAGCGTGTCTGACAGAACGCTTAGCCTTAGCGCAAGACTCACGTATTGTGAACAGTGAAGGTGCATTTACCAGTCACAGCAGCATTAAAGTGTATGGTAACAGCCATGGTTTGGTGAATGGTTATGCAAGTACCCGTCACAGCATGAGTTCAGTACTGATTGCCGAAGAAAATGGTGCAATGGAACGTGATTACGGCTACTCAATGGCGCGTGACGCAAGTAAATTGTGGACACCTGAACAGATTGCTACAGAAGCGGTTAATCGCACTGTAGACCGTCTAGGCGCGCGTAAAATTGATACGTGTAATGTGCCTGTTATTTTTCATCATGACGTAGCAAGTAGCTTAATGGGTCAATTAGTGATGGGCATTAGCGGTGGTAGTTTATACCGTAAATCATCATTCTTATTAGACAAGTTGGGTGAACAGATTTTCCCTGATTGGTTGAACATCCAAGAGCGCCCACATATTTTAGGGGGTTTAGCATCCTCTATGTATGACGCTGAAGGTGTGCGTACTAAAGATTTAAATGTGGTAGAACAAGGTATCTTAAAAAGTTACTTACTTACCAGTTACAGCGGCCGTAAATTAGGCATGCAAACAACTGGTCATGCTGGTGGTATCCATAACTGGAACGTCACGGGCAAAGGTGAAACTCTCGGTCAGTTGTGTCGTCAAATGGGCACTGGTTTATTAGTGACTGAGCTGATGGGTCAAGGCGTTAATATAGTGACGGGTGATTATAGCCGTGGCGCGTCTGGTTTCTGGGTTGAGAACGGTGAAGTACAATATCCAGTCCATGAAATTACCATTGCGGGTAACTTAACTGATATGTTTAAAAATATCGTTGCTGTGGGTAACGACGTTGATATTCGTAGCAGCATTTTGATGGGTTCGACACTGTTAGAGTCAATGCAGATTGCCGGTAACTAATTAGCCGTTAAGCTTGAGTGTGATCGCGCCTTATTTTTAATATTAATAGTATGTAAAAGCCTGTGTCGTTAAGACACAGGCTTTTTTTGTTTATCACGCGGTAATCATTCTCGGCTCGGTCATTACTTCGCGATTTAAACGCGTTTTATGAACCGTAGACCAGTGTTGCCATGCCTAAGAAGGCAAATAGACCGACGACATCGGTAACGGTCGTGAGCGCCATTCCGCCTGCTAATGCGGGATCAATATTGTATTTTTTCATCACCAATGGAATCACTACACCCGCGAGTCCGCCAATCGACATATTAATAAACATCGCACCGCCAATGATGAGACCGAGTGACGGATCACCTTTCCACAGCGAGACGATGATAGCGATAAAGATGGCCCAAATAGCACCATTCAATGCGCCAACCATGGCTTCTTTACCAATTAACCAACGGCTGTTGTCTTCACTAATATGACCCACTGCCATACCACGAATAACTAAAGCTAACGTTTGATTACCGGCGATACCGCCCATACTCGGTACGATGGTCATTAAAATAGCCAGTGTCGCTAATTGCTCTAACGTGGCTTCAAACATATTGGATACAGATGCTGCAGTCAGTGCGGCAATTAAATTAACCCCAAGCCAGAGTGTACGGCGCTTGGTACTTTGTATTACCGGAGCGAAGGTATCTTCATCGTCATCCATGCCCGCCATGCCCATCATGTCATGCTCGGCATTTTCACGAATAATATCGACCACGTCATCAATGGTAATACGACCGAGTAGGTTACCTGAATCATCAATAACAGGCGCAGAGATCCAATTATGACGTTCAAATAACTTGGCGACTTCGGAGGTATCCATATTGGCTGGTAATGTTTCAGCTTGGCGATCCATGATGGTATCGACCACACTGTTTAGATCTGTGGTCAGTAGCATCGCCAAAGATACATCACCCATTAAGCGATTATCTTTATCCACCACGTATAAGGTATCGGTTGCTTCTGGTAGTTCTCCGCGTAAACGGATATAGCGTAAAATAACATCGACAGTGACATCTGGACGAAAAGTGATGGTATCAGTGTCCATGATACTGCCCGCAGTGTCTTCCGGATAGGCCATTGCCGCTTCGAGGCGATGGCGATCTTGGGTATCCATTTTCGAGATAACTTCTTGATAGATGCTATCTGGGAGACTGCGGAGAATATTGGCTAAATCATCGGAATCTAAACCTTCAGTCGCCGCGACAAGCGATTCGGTATCCATGAGTTTGAGAATACTGGTTTTAGCATCTTCGTTGAGCTCGTCAAGGATCTCACCTTGCATTTCAGAATCGGTTAATCGCCATAGCAGTTTACGGCCTGCTGGTGGCGATGATTCGAGTAATAATGCGATATCACAAGGGGGGATTTGGTAGAGCATTCGTTTAACGTGAACAAACATACCACTATCAAGTGCTTCATTCAGTTCGCTTAAACGTATGTGTGTGCTTTCATGCTCCATTTTTTCTGGCATATGTTGTCCCCATTCTTATTCTTTTGCTGCAAGACCTTGCTCGCAGGTGCTGCGCAATTCTAGCTTAATCTGTATTTATAATCAGTATTAACAAGTGATACCATAAAATATAATAATAATTAACGGTATCACTTTGTTAATGCTGAGAGTATTTAGCTAATTTTATGTTTGTTTTTTTCTAATGTTTGGTGACGCGTTTGTACAACACGGTCTTGTAACTTAAAGCTTTTAGCCAGTTGTTCAGCGATGAATACCGAACGATGTTGACCGCCAGTACAACCAATCGCAACGGTGACATAGCTGCGGTTATTTTTTTCTAGCAGCGGCAACCAAGTCGTTAATAAGTTTTCAATTTGCAGGGTGAAACTCATTACTTCTGGCTGCTGACTGAGGTAATTAATCACCGGTTCATCAAGACCTGTGTAAGGTTTTAATTCAGGGATCCAGTGTGGATTTGGTAAAAAACGTACATCAAAGACATAGTCTGCATCCATCGGTAGGCCATGTTTAAAGCCAAAGGATTGAAAAACAAGGACGAGTTGGTTGTTTTTCTTGCCTAAAATACGTTCTTTTATTTGTTCGCTGAGCTCATGAATATTTAACTCAGAGGTATCGATTTTTAAATCTGCATGCAAGGCGATAGGACGTAAGCGTGTTTCTTCTATTTCAATTGCTTGAGATAATGACAGCTCATCTTTGGTTAATGGATGCAGTCGTCTTGTTTCGCTGTAGCGCTTAATAAGCACTGCTTTATTAGCATCAAGAAATAAACTGGTGAGATCGGTGCTGGCTTTTAGCGCCGTAATAATGTCATTTAATTCTTGTTTATCAGTCGGTAAATTACGCACGTCAATGCTGACTGCCATTTTTTCAGTCTTGGAATTTAAGGTTTGTAGTAGCTGTGGGAGTAAGGTAACTGGCAGGTTGTCTACGCAATAGTAGCCTAAATCTTCAAGTACCCGTAATGCAATTGATTTGCCGGATCCTGACTGGCCGCTGACTATTATTAATTTCATGTTCTGTCCCCATATCTGCGCAGCGAATATAGCATTAGCAGGGTGAAAATTAGGTTGCTAATTTTAAACCTGTCGTACTATAAAAGAAGGCTTATTATCCCGGAATTGATGTGGATATGATATGTTTTAATTATGTCAGAAGCATTAATACCTAAAGGAAAAGTTTATTTCCTTTAGGTTCTTTGTTATGGGACTTAAATTAATGACGAATTAATTTCTCTTTATGCTTAATGACCTGGCGATCGAGCTTGTCCAGTAAGCCATCAATGGCTGCATACATGTCGTTATGTTCATGTACGGCAAAGATTTCACCCCCGCTTAACTGTATTTTGGCTTCTGCAACTTGAAGTAGTTTCTCTACATTTAAAATCACATGAATATTGTTAATGTGTTCAAAATGTCGTTCTAATTTGGAAAACTTGTTATCAACGTAATCTTTCAGTGAATCTGTAATGTCTACATGTCTACCTGTTAAATTAATTTGCATATACGTCTCCCTTATGAAGGTTAGGTGAGTCCTATAACAGACTCTTGCGCTGATTCGATGGTGGTATACTCAGTGCTTCTCGGTACTTTGCGATAGTACGTCGAGCCACCTTGATACCTTGATCAGCAAGTAAATCAGCAATTTTGCTGTCACTTAATGGTTTACTGACATTTTCTGCCGCAACCAATTTCTTAATGAGCGCCCGGATGGCAGTTGATGAGCATTCGCCACCGGTATCTGTGCTTACATGACTCGAGAAGAAAAACTTCAATTCAAAAATGCCACGTGGCGTGTGCATAAATTTCTGCGTCGTTACCCGTGAAATGGTCGATTCATGCATTTCAACTTCTTCAGCAATATCGTTGAGTACCATTGGCTTCATGGCTTCATCACCATAGTCAAAGAAATCAACTTGACGTTGCACAATACTTTTTGTCACTTTTAGCAAAGTGTCATTACGACTTTCTAAACTTTTAATAAACCACTTGGCTTCTTGCACGTGGGTACGAACAAATTGCCCATCGCTACTGTTGCGGTTACCCGTCGCAAGATTAGAATAATCATTGTTCACTTTTAATCTTGGCACAATGTCAGGATTTAACTCTACTACCCATTGGTTATTTTTTTTCTTTACTAATACATCAGGTATCACATAAAGCCCTTCAGTTTGATCAATGACATTACCTGGTCTTGGTTCTAGGCTTTGAATTAATTGCATGATCTCTTTAAGCTGAGGTTCTTTTAATTTTGTTTTACGGCCTAATTGACGGTAGTCGCGATTACCCAATAAATCCATATGAGCGTGAATTATTTGCTGACATTCCGTTAACCAAGGGGTGTTTTCAGGTAAATGTTGGAGCTGGATCAATAAACATTCTTGCAGTGAGCGTGCAGCTACACCGATGGGGTCAAAGTGTTGAATGCGTTTTAGTACCGCTTCAACTTCATCTAATTCAATCTTGGCGTCGTTGTTGTGATCGACTTCTTGATGATCGATATCAACGCTGTTAAGAATTTCTTCGCAACTTTGGTTAAGGTAACCATGGTCATCAATACCGTCAATAATGGCGATGGCAATCGCGCGGTCGATATCTGAAAAGGGGGTTAATTCCATTTGCCACATCAAGTGCTCGTATAAACCTTCGCTGGTTTCGCCTTGATAGACTTGATCAAGTCCATCAATACCGGCACTGCCACTACTGTGATTTTGAATTTGCGGGGTATAGACATCATCCCAATTACTGTCAGTGGGTAATTCGTCGGGCATTGATTCACTGGCAAGCGCATCGCCAACTTCAATTTGACTACTGTCGGTTGGCGCATCACCGTTATTGCTATCATGACTGCTGGCGTCATGACTATTACCATCATGAGCTGCATTACTCTCGGTATCGTTAGAAAGCGATTCATGGGGGTCTTCTTGCTCTAGAAGTGGATTACTATCTAGTGCTTCTTGAATCTCTTGCTGTAACTCCAAGGTCGATAATTGTAATAACCGGATCGCTTGTTGTAACTGTGGCGTCATTGCCAGAGATTGACTCATACGAAGTTGTAATGATGGCTTCATCTAACGACTACTCTCTCTTCCTTAATGCGGCTATGTATCAATATCAAACTATATTTGGAACTGATATTCGACTATAGTCGGAATTGATCTCCAAGGTATACTTCTTTCACTTTTGCGTTGGATAAAATCTCTTCAGAAGTACCTGATGCGATCAAATGTCCATGACTAACAATATAAGAGTGTTCGCATACATCGAGCGTCTCACGTACGTTATGGTCGGTTATTAATACCCCTAAACCACGGTCACGTAGATGCTGAATTATTTTTTTAATATCACCAACCGAAATTGGATCTACACCGGCAAACGGTTCGTCTAATAAGATAAATTTCGGGTCAGCGGCCAGTGCGCGGGCAATCTCAACGCGGCGACGTTCGCCACCTGATAAACTCATGCCTAAACTATCGCGAATATGGGTAATATGAAATTCTTCTAATAATTCTTCTAATTTTTCTTCGCGTTCAAAACGACTGAGCTCTGGACGTAATTCTAAAATCGCCATGATATTTTTAGTGACCGATAGGCGACGAAAAATGGAGGCTTCTTGCGGTAAATAACCAATACCTTGCTGTGCGCGAATATGCATTGGTTCATGCGTTAATTCTTGATCATCAATGAAGATTTGTCCATGATCTCGTTTAACTAAGCCAACTACCATATAAAAGGTGGTTGTTTTACCTGCGCCATTGGGCCCAAGCAAGCCAACAATTTGGCCTGATTCAACTTCGAGACTCACATCTGAAACAACTTTTCGTTTGTTGTAACTTTTTGCTAAGTGTGATGCTTTTAAACGCGCCATATGAATTACTTACTCTACTTAGTTTTAGTGTCTTCAGGAGTGAAAATTGTGATCACTCGATCTGATTCATTATTACCACTTTCGGCTATCATTTCTTGTTTATCAATTTGGTAAATTATCTTGTTACCTTTGACTTCACTGTCAGCCTGACGTAAACGGGCATTGGTTGTTAACGTTAAACGTTTTTTACCAAGTTCGTAACGGATCTCATTCGATTCAGCGTTGATTTTCTTACCGTCATCAAGTTCTTGATAAAAAGTGGCGACGTTACCTGTGGCAATCATCACTTCAGTGCCTTTACCATTTGAACTTAATACCGTTAGCTTATCAGCATGGATCAATATCGTCCCTTGAGTCACGACAACATTATCATAAAATATGACGCGGTTCTCTTTAATAAACACTTCTTGACGTTTGGCGTTTACGACAACATTTTCTTCAAAGTCAGACTCTAACGCCAGAGCTGAATTGCTCATCAATAACGTTAGCAGGAAAATTTTATATTTTTTCATCATTAGTATATATCGCTTTAACTTGCTTAAGGATAGTCATGTATTCTTGTTTTAAATCACCTTCTAGCCCAATACCTGTTTGATTAAACAAGTCGCCAGTAATGGTAATTAATTGATCGCTACGTACCAGGTTTGTGGCAAGCTCTAATTGTAAATAACTGGTGGTGATGACATCGATATAATCATTTTTAGCCATATTTTTGATGACAACATTATTGCGTAATGTGGCGACATCCTCACTACTGAAGTTACCTTCTTTGGCCTGGATTTTCCACGTTGCTTGTGCATTCTCATCATAAAGGATAATAACGGGGTTAGTAAACATTGTCATGCCTAACTCGCCATAATGCTCCATGCTATCTGCAAAAATGCGACGTATGATTTTGCCTTCAATACTGAATTCGACACTGCGGAGTACTTCTGCGGTGAAATCAGGTTGATATTCTGTTGATGCAGGTGCTGTTATTTGTTCATCAGGCGAAAAAAATCGCCATATACCAAGGGCACACAAAAAGAGGATGACTATCCCTACATTTTGTCGATTCATACCGAGGTGCCTTGTGCTTGGTCTAACATTCCTTTAGCTAATAGGATAAGGTCTGCTAATTCTCTTACTGCGCCAAAACCACCGCGAATGGAGGTGCTAAAGTCCGCGCCTTTTTTGACTAACGGATGCGCATCGGCAACGGCGACACTGAGGCCGCATAAGTTCATTACTGGCAAGTCAATAACATCATCGCCAATGTAACCCACGTGCTCTGGAGATAGGCTTAACTTTTCGAGTAGCATGTTGAACGCGATAACTTTGTTGTCTTGGCCTTGGTAGATATGTTGAACGCCTAAACCTTGCATGCGATTGGCGACAATAGTTGATTGACGTCCAGTGATAACTGCCACTTCAATGCCTGCATTAAGCAGTGATTTAACCCCAAAACCATCGCGGGTATGGAACGCTTTAAGCTCTTCGCCATCGTTGCCCATATACACGCGACCGTCAGAGAACACGCCATCAATATCGCAGATGAGGAGTTTTAAGGTTTTTGCTTTAGTTAAAATTTCTTGTGGGATTGGACCGTATAACGTGTTGATCATTTTATAGTACACCTGCGCGTAGTAAGTCATGCATGTTGAAGGCGCCGACCGGTTCTTGTTGTTCATTAACGACAATTAAACCGTTAACTTTTTTATTTTCCATGACAGCAAGGGCTTCTGCGGCCAAAATATGTTCATTAATAGTAACACATCTTTGGGTCATTACTTCACTGATTGGGGTTTGGTGAATATCTATACGTGCATCAAGAATACGGCGTAAATCACCGTCGGTGAAAATACCAACCAACTTATTGTCGTTCGTTACGGCCGTCATACCTAGCCCTTTTCGAGAGACTTCTAATAAGGCATCAGAGATCGTTTCGCTGTGCAGTACACTCGGCACGCCTTCACCTTTATGCATAATATCGGAGATACGCAGTAATAATTTTCGACCTAAGCTGCCGCCGGGATGCGACAGGGCGAAATCATTTGCCGTAAAGCCTTTTGCTTCAAGTAATGCCACGGCAATCGCATCGCCCATGACTAAGCTTGCAGTGGTGCTTGATGTTGGCGCCAGCCCTAATGGACAGGCTTCTTTATCCACTTTAATACACAAATTAATTTGTGCTTCGCGTCCCATCGTTGAATTAGGGTTACTTGTCATCGAGATAATTGGAATACTCAAACGCTTAAGCACGGGATACAAGGCTAGAATCTCATCTGACTCACCGGAATTTGACAGTGCGATGACTACATCGTCACCGCCAATCATCCCCAAATCACCGTGACTGGCTTCGCCTGGATGCACAAAGAACGCAGGGGTACCCGTGCTGGCGAGTGTCGCGGCAATTTTATTGGCAATATGACCGGATTTACCCATGCCAGTGATAATTACTTTACCTTTACAAGCGATTAATAATTCGCAGGCTGCTGTAAATGTTACATCAATATACTGACTTAATTGAGTGATCGCCGCCGCTTCTGTTTGAATGACATTAAGCGCACTTTGGCAATAATTAAACTGACTAGACATGGTATTCCCTAATAAAAATACGGTTTAATACTTAGATTAAAAATATTAAGTACTGTTAAATGCTGTTAAACACAATAAAGCCAACAAGGAGTAACCCACCTTCAATACGGTTGATACGACCCGGACGGCCTTTAAAACTCATTGCTGTTAATAGCATGATAATCGTAGCACCAAGCATATAGTAGAAGTCGCGCGAGTAATGGTTTTAATCACGCGGTGATGCCTAATACTAAGGTGATGTTGGTTATATTTGAACCAATCGCGTTTCCGATTGCCGTATTGGGTGCACTATTTAGCGATGCCGAGACAGCGACCATCATTTCCGGTGCAGATGACCCCATTGCGACAATAGTCAGGCCAATAATCAGCGGCGAAATACCGAGATTTCTCGCTAATCCGGCGGCCCCGTAGACGAACTTATCGGCACTTATAACCAGAGCAATCAATCCAAGCATTAAAATAATTATATTTGTTGTTAACATCAGCACAGTTGCAGCAGATAAAACAGAACACTATTTTCGGTCTTTTTTCACTGAAAGAAAAGCAAAATAGTTAAATCTTGTCGACTATTGAATGATCGCGGGCTAAAAATCGGTAGTTAGTGCTACTTTTGGATTGTGTATTATAGCGATTGCTTTTAGAATACTGGGCTATTTTAATACTTTAGTTTTAAGCGCGATTCTCTCATTCAGAACGCCATTCACTTAAAACTAAACATGCTGGCACTATTGTTTTAGGTCCATTAGCGACCGCGGCATGTAGAGTTTTAACTTGGCTTAGAATGGCGGCATCATAGGATTTAAGTATTATGGATATTCAAGAATTAAAAACATTGCTGGAAAATGAGTATACGTTCCAGGAACTACACGTGAAAGGTGAAGGCAGCCATTACGACGTTATTGCTGTCGCCGAGATGTTTGTCGGTATGAACCGTGTAAAAAAACAACAAGCTATTTATGCGCCATTAAAAGAACAAATTGCATCAAATAGTATTCATGCGTTAACCATCAAGGCATATACACCTGAAGAATGGGTTCGCGAACGTAAATTTATATTACCTTCTTAGGCTGGATCAGAATGGATAAGTTTTTAATTAAAGGTCCTTGTCAGTTAAATGGCGATGTGACTATTTCGGGTGCTAAGAACGCGGCGCTACCGATTTTATTTGCAACGTTACTAAGTGATGAAACTATCATTCTTAAGAATGTGCCAGAATTAAGAGATATTAAGACCACGTTACAGTTGTTACGTGAACTGGGTGCGCAAGCAGAACGTAATGCAGATGGTGATGTTGTTATCACTGCAGGTACGGTTAACTGCCAGAAAGCCCCTTATGAATTAGTTAAAACCATGCGTGCATCAATTTTAGCACTTGGTCCTTTAACGGCTAAATTCTCAACGGCAGATGTTTCTTTACCGGGTGGTTGCGCGATTGGCGCTCGTCCAGTGAATCTACACATTCACGGTTTAGAAATGATGCAAGCGAACATTAACGTTGAAGAAGGCTATATTAAAGCCCGCGTTGATGGTCGTTTAAAAGGCGCACGTATCTTGATGGATATGGTTAGCGTAACGGGTACTGAAAACCTATTAATGGCCGCGGTACTTGCTGAAGGCGTTACCACGATTGAGAATGCAGCGAGAGAACCAGAGGTAGTTGACTTAGCTAATTTCTTAAATTCGCTTGGTGCTAAAATTAGTGGTATTGGTTCTGACGTCTTAAGCATTGAAGGTGTTGAAGCTCTGCATGGTGGTACTTATACGGTACAACCTGATCGTATCGAAACCGGTACCTTCCTTGTTGCTGCAGCTGTTACTGGTGGCAAGATCACCTGTCATAAAACCGACCCTTCATTACTTGATGCAGTATTGCTTAAGCTTGAAGAAGCGGGCGCGACGATTGAAACGGGTGACGACTGGATCTCACTTGATATGCAAGGTCGTGAATTGAAAGCGGTAAATATCAAAACGGTACCTTACCCAGGTTTCCCTACGGATATGCAAGCGCAGTTCACGGTATTAAATACAGTGGCGAAAGGCACATCAACGATCATTGAAACTATTTTTGAAAACCGTTTCATGCACGTACCTGAATTAGCACGTATGGGCGCTGATATTGAACTGGAAGGTAATACGGCAATCTGTCGTGATACTGACAGTTTGACTGGCGCACAAGTAATGGCAACTGACTTACGCGCATCTGCAAGTCTAGTTATTGCTGGTTTCCTTGCTACAGGCGAAACTACGGTTGAGCGTATTTACCACATCGACCGTGGTTATGAGTTTATTGAAGATAAACTACAAGGCTTAGGCGGCAACATTATTCGTATTGAAGGTTAATACTCGTTGACGCTTTGTCATGGGAATAACCGCGAATAACAGGTAATTGTTTATTATAAATAAAAAAGGCGCATTCAAATGCGCCTTTTTTGTGTCTGAATTTATCTTGTCTTGAATATTATTGAGGTTGTAGTGCTTGCAGTTCACCGAGTGTGACTGAGATGTCGAGTTGTTTACCCTCTCGTATAACCGTTAAATTAATTTTTGAACCTGGACGTTGTTCTGCCACTACATCCATCAACCAAATCACATTATCAATTTCAGTCTCGTTGAACTTGATGACGACATCGCCAGTCACCAAACCGGCTTTTTCGGCGGGAGAATCGGGTGCGGTATTTTGTACCACAATACCTTGATTGGCTTTTAAACCGAGTAACTTTGCCATGACCGTATTAATCGATGTGCCTTCAATACCGAGATAACCACGGATCACCCGACCATTGGCAATTAATGAATTCATTATTTTAACCGCTAGCGGGTAGGGGATCGCAAAGCTGATACCCATCGTTTCAACATTTTCAGAAACCTGAAAAGAAGCGGTATTAATACCGACTAATTCACCGAGACTGTTAACCAGTGCACCACCGGAATTACCTTCATTAATCGCCGCATCGGTTTGCAAAAAGTTCTGATGCCCAGTGGTACTCATACCAATACGACCACGGGCACTGATTATACCCTGAGTGATAGTTTGGCCTAAGTTATACGGGTTACCAATGGCAAGTACGACGTCACCTATGTTGGTTTGTTCATGTTTACTCTGTGGGATACTGGGCAAGTTTTTGGCATCAATACTTAATACAGCAAGGTCGGTATATTGATCAAAACCGATTAATTCTGCAGTAAAGAATCGACCGTCTTGTAGCGCCACGATAATTTGGTCGGCATTGGCGATGACGTGATAGTTTGTCAGTAAATAGCCTTTTTTGTTCATGATCACGCCTGAACCAAGGCTTTGTGGGCGTAATGTCGCTTTACTGTTAATCGTTGATTTTTGATAGGTGCGTGTATAGATATTAACAACAGAAGGCGCTGCACGTTTTACGGCAGCAGCAAAGCTCATTTGCTCACTAAGCCCTAATGAAAAGGGTTGCGTAAGGCCTTGCTTGTTTTGTAATTGTGGTAACGCCAACAGCAGTACTGCAGCGACAGCAATACCGAGGAGGATACTTTTTGAAACATATGACCACAAATTTTTCACTGAAATATCCCTACGTTACGCATCAAAAATAGCAACGTAGAGAATAACACCTCTTCCTCGGATAATGTAAAAAATAACGTGTAAAGTGATGTAATACCTAGCGTAGCCGCTAACGTAATACTCGGAATAAATGTTGTTCGCCACGTTGAATATTAAGCGCCAGAGTGGCATTTTCTTCAGACAGTAACGCCTTTAATTGAGCGAGATTTTTAACCTTATCTTTATTTACCCCAATAATGATATCACCTTGTTTTAATCCAGCGTCTGCGGCCATGGAGCGTGGTTTCACGTCAGAAATCATCACGCCTTGGTCTTTGTCAGTGCTCGCTAATATCGCTCCTTTCAGACTCGGGTGCATGTTACTGGCATCTGCGAGTTGGTTATCTGCGGGTTTGAGTGTTGCGGTGACCGGTATTTCTTTACCGTCTCTAACGATGCCTAAGGTGATTTCTTTATTTGGACCTAAGGTACCAATACGTGCTCTTAGTTCACTGAAGCTACGAATTTTATTATGATTAACACTGACAATAATATCGCCTGCGACTAACCCAGCTTCTTCGGCAGCAGAATTGGGGCTAACTTGGTTAATGAATGCGCCATACTGCACATCGATATCAAATGCTTTGGCCAGATCGGCTGTTAACTCTTGTCCTGCTACACCCAATACGCCACGGCGTACTTCACCGTGTTCAATAATTTGTTGTACTAGATTATTGGCCATATTGGCTGGGATGGCGAAACCAATACCCACATTACCGCCATTAGGGCCTAATATGGCGGTATTAATGCCGATCAACTCACCACGCAGATTAACTAGTGCGCCGCCGGAGTTACCACTATTGATTGCTGCATCGGTTTGAATGAAATTTTCGAGGTTTTCTAATTGTAAGCCGGTTCGCCCTAAGGCACTGACAATACCGGATGTGACGGTTTGACCTAAGCCAAAGGGATTACCAATCGCAATCGTGAAATCACCGACTCGTAACTTATCCGAGTCCGCGAATTTAATTTCGGTTAGGTTTTTTGCTGTAATTTGTAATAAGGCGATATCACTGCTTTTATCTGCACCGATAAGCTTGGCTTCATACTCATGGCCATCCTTGAGCATTACTTGGATCTTGTCTGCATCGGCAATGACATGATTGTTGGTGAGGACATAACCTCTTTTCGCATCAATGATCACGCCAGAACCTAGGCCTTGGAATGGTTGTGCTTGCTGCTTAGAACCTAAGCCATCAGGGCCAAAAAAATAGCGAAATTCTTCAGGGATTTGCTGTTGTGATACTTTAGTACCCGATACGGATATATTGACAACGGCAGGGGTCACTTGCTCAAGTATGGGGGCCAGACTTGGCAGTGGTTGTCCTGCAACAGCGAAAGGAAACGCTGCTGTTGCAGGTAAACTGGTTAACCCCATCGCGGCAGTTAATGCTAACGCGGTGAGTGTTTTGCAGTGTGATCTAACTTTTATAACATGTACTTTCATCACAGTTTAAACCCCTAAAAATTATAAGCATAAATAGTTAGGTGTGGTCAAAAACGAAAAGTTCAAGTTATTTGTTCAATAGTCCTGAACTGGTGCTTGAATAATCTTTTGGCTGACCTTCAAGCGGTTCTGTTGGATCGATTATTTCTTTAGCCTGAAACGGAATATCTTTGACGGCCACATTGTCTAATAAATGCTTGGCGTTATCGGCTAAGTGCTGTTGCATTTCAACATAACTATCAGACAGTTTCATTAATAGCGCTTCAGTACTGTTGAAGTGTTCATTAACATCATGTTTGTATTGTTCAATTTCAGCTTCTTTCGCTAATAATTTACCCTTAAACTTACCTGTTTGATCTTTGGTGTTGGTTACCTTCGCAATCGCAAAACCGATAACAATACCGATAACCAGACTAATTAATATTTCAAAATAGGGCATATACACCTCGTTAAATGGAAATTTGTATTCTACTAAATTAACTTTATGTTACTAAGTCTAAGTATGAAACGCTTATTTCTATACTCTAATATAACTACCTTAGTTTTAAAATAGTGTATTTCAAAAGAATACAACATGGTAGCATTGATTATCATTAATGCGTGTCGGTATATGGCAATAAAAGGCGTTAAAAACAGCAAAGGACTAGCAATTATAATGACTCCGATAGAGAAATATCAGCTTGATTTAAAGCGCCCTGATTTTATGTTTGATGCAGCACAAGAAAATGCCGTAATGGCATTGCAACGGCTGTTTGATGAATTGTTAGCGGTGCCAGCACTACCCGCTAAACGTAGCCTAATGGTTAAATTAAAACAATTCACAACAAAGCCTGCACCGACGCTCATCAATCCAGTGAGAGGCATTTACTTTTGGGGGGGTGTTGGAAGAGGTAAGACCTATTTAGTTGATACTTTCTACGATTGCCTGCCGTTTGAAAATAAAACCCGTATTCACTTTCACCGTTTTATGCATCGGATCCATCAAGAGTTAAAAGGGTTATCGCAACAAAAAGATCCACTGAAAGTCATCGCGAAGAAGTTAGCAGATGAAACGCGCGTTATTTGCTTTGATGAGTTTTTTGTCTCGGATATTACTGATGCGATGATCTTAGGTACCTTGTTTGAGGAGTTATTTTCCCATCAAGTTATTCTCGTCGCGACATCGAATATTATTCCTGATGAGCTTTATCGTAATGGTCTGCAACGCGCTCGTTTTTTACCTGCGATTCATTTGATTAATCAAAACTGTGACATTATTAATGTCGATAGTGGCGTTGATTATCGCTTACGGACCTTAGAACAAGCGGAAATTTACCATTTTCCATTGGACAGTGTCGCGCAGAAAAATCTCGATCAATATTTTCAGCAATTATCTTGTGATCCGCGTAACTACAATCAACCGATAGACATTGAGAATCGCCAAATCCAAACGTTAGCAGAAGCGGATAGCGTGTTGATGATTGATTTTACCGAATTATGTGGAGGTCCACGCAGTCAAGTTGATTATATGGAAATTTCACGTATCTATCACACCGTGTTATTAGCCAACGTAAAACAGATGGGGCCGTTAACGGGTGACGTCGCCCGTCGTTTTATTGCCATGGTCGATGAGTTTTACGAACGTAATGTTACCTTGATCATGTCCGCTGAACTAGAAATGTCGGCGCTCTATAGCTCAGGCTTGTTGGAGTTTGAATTCCGTCGCTGTTTATCGCGTTTGCAAGAGATGCAATCACATGACTATCTCGCGCGTGAGCATTTACCTTAAAGTATAGAACGGCTCAAACACGGCTGATTTAGCACCAAATAGGTAGTTTTTGTGCGCGTTATTAAAATAAATACACTAACTAACACATTTATTTATTGAGTTACGGTAAGTATATAGGCTATTGTTTCGGCGGACATGGACTGACAAAGTGACGTATATAGTGTTATTACGTCATTAAGTCCATTGCAAAGGCTTACTTCTAAATACGCGAAGTAAGTGATTTTTCGGGCGTTAAGTAGGCTTTTAGTTTAATGAATTACTCACCATATCAAGTGTTTGACAGGGAATATTGGGCTGAACTACGCGAGTCAGTACCACTGACCTTATCCGCTCTCGAATTAAAGCAGTTACAAGGGATTAATGAACGCGTTTCTATTGAAGAAGTGTGTGATATTTACCTGCCATTATCGCGATTGCTTAATTTATATGTCACTAATCGTATTCAGCGTCGTGTCGTTCGGGATCAATTCTTGGGTCGTAAAGTGGGCAAGGTACCTTATATTATAAGCCTTGCTGGTAGTGTTGCTGTCGGTAAAAGTACCACTGCAAGGATTTTACAGGCCTTATTACAATGCTGGAGCGAGCACCCAAAGGTGGCGTTGATCACCACCGATGGTTTCTTGTATCCAAATGCATACCTCAAAGAACACGACTTGATGAAGCGTAAAGGCTTTCCTGAAAGTTATGATATAAATTCATTGGTTAAATTTGTTGCCGATATTAAATCGGGTAATGCTCGTGTTACTGCGCCAGTTTATTCTCATTTCTCTTATGATATTGAACCGGACAAGGAAGTCGTTGTTGAGCAACCGGACATCGTTATTCTTGAGGGCTTAAATGTATTGCAATCGGGATTAGAATATCCGAATGACCCGCATCGTGTGTTTGTTTCTGATTTTGTCGATTTCTCTATCTATGTTGATGCCGACACTGAAAACTTGGAAAATTGGTATGTGCAACGTTTCTTGCAATTACGTGAAAGTGCCTTTACCGATTCGAGTTCTTATTTCCATCATTACGCTAAATTGGATGAGGACGAAGCAAAAGGGGTGGCATTGAATATTTGGCGGACAATTAATGGTAAAAACTTAGTAGAAAATATTTTACCAACCCGAGAACGTGCTAACCTTATTCTGACTAAAGACTTAAATCATCAAGTACATCAAGTTAAATTGCGGAAATAGCCTTAATTCCAGTCAATTTTTTGGTACTATATGAATGTTTTTTGAGATTAATCCTATTTTTTTTAAAATATAGGTGAAATTTCGCTCATTTCTCTTTATAATGCGTGCTGCCCACGAACAAGGTGCTGTGGTGGTTCCTTGTCCTAATGACGCCATGTACTTATTCGAAGGGATAAGCAAGGTATATAGTTCATATATAGACAAGTATATATGATAGTTTAAACAAATTTTATTGGGTTTAATATAAATGAAAACTTTTGTTGCTACTCCAAGCACGATCACTCGTGACTGGTACGTTGTTGACGCTGAAGGTAAAACTTTAGGCCGTCTTGCGACTGAAATCGCTTCTCGCTTACGTGGTAAGCATAAGCCTGAGTTCACTCCTCATGCTGATACTGGTGATTACATCATCGTTGTTAACTGTGAAAAAATCACTGTAACTGGTAACAAAGCGAAGGGTAAAATTTACCACTCGCATACAGGTTACATTGGCGGCTTAAAATCAATCAGCTTCGAAAAGCTAATTGATAAAGCTCCAGAGCGCGTTATCGAGTCTGCAGTTAAAGGTATGTTGCCAAAAGGTCCTCTAGGCCGTGCAATGTTCCGTAAGATGAAAGTATACGCAGGTCCTGAGCACAACCATGCTGCTCAACAACCACAAGTTCTAGACATCTAATTTACGGAATTTAAGCAAATGGCAGAAAATCAATACTACGGCACTGGTCGTCGTAAAAGTTCAACAGCTCGTGTATTCATGACAGCTGGTACTGGTCAACTTACTATCAACAAACGTTCTTTAGACGTTTACTTTGGTCGTGAAACGGCTCGTATGGTTGTTCGTCAAGCACTTGACTTAGTTGGTCTACAAGACAAATTCGACCTAAACATCACTGTTTCTGGTGGTGGTACTACTGGTCAAGCTGGCGCAATCCGTCACGGTATCACTCGCGCACTTATGGTTTATGACGAAACTTTACGTCCTAGCCTACGTGCAGCTGGTTTTGTTACTCGTGATGCTCGTCAAGTTGAACGTAAGAAAGTTGGTCTTAGAAAAGCACGTAAACGTCCACAGTTCTCAAAACGTTAATCCGTTTTTTGTGGTTCGCTTTATTGCGACGAAAGCCTGGCATATGCCAGGCTTTTTTTTGTCTTTTTTTTGTCTATTTTTTATCTTTTATTTAATTGATGCGGTTACAGCTTTGTTAAAAGTAATGCTGTTTCTTACTTGTATGACTGTCGTTAACACAGAAACAGAGCGACTTGCTCTATTTACTGGGTCATAAGCGACAGATATTGACTTAATCACTGAAAATCCATGATTAATGTCTCATTGTCCTTGTAAAAATGTAACCAATTAATTAAAATTCAACGGCATTTATGTAACTTTTTTAGCTATTAAAAAGTTATCTTTTTTGAAATGGTATTCACTGCAAGATAATAAAAATAATTTGCGCTGAGTCCGAATGGGAGAATAATTGGATGAGCAATGCGCCTGTTGATTCTGGTCGTCGTCGCTTTTTAACTGCTGCTACATGTGTAGTGGGTGGTGTTGGAGCTGTCGGCGCAGCCGTACCTTTTATCAAATCTTGGAACCCGAGTGCTAAAGCTAAAGCAGCTGGTGCTCCCGTAGAAGTTGATATTAGTAAAATTGAACCTGGTCAGTTAATTCGAGTTGAATGGCGAGGCAAACCTGTATGGATTGTATCGCGTACAGAAAGTGTATTAAATGAACTTGAACAGCATGATGGTTCGTTACGCGATCCGGCATCAGAACAAGAACAACAACCAAGTTACGCACAGAACAAATATCGCTCGATTAAATCAGAGTTATTTGTGGCTGTTGGTATTTGTACTCACTTAGGGTGCTCACCAACTTATCTGCCTGACAGCTTTGGCGAGCAAGTCGAAGGTGTTTCTTCTGGTTTCTTCTGCCCATGTCATGGTTCTAAATTTGATATGGCTGGTCGTGTATTCCAAAGTGTACCTGCACCGTTGAACTTGGTTATACCACCACATTATTATGTGGATAATACAACGATTATAATTGGTGTGGACAAGGGAGCTGCCTAATGTTTGGTAAAGTAGTCAATTGGATCGACGATCGTATCCCAATGACGGATACGTGGAATAAACACGCTGGCCAATATCCAGCACCGAAGAATTTTAACTTCTGGTACTATTTTGGCATTCTAGCAACCATCGTTTTTGTTAACCAAATCCTGACGGGTATCTGGTTAACAATGAACTACAACCCATCGGGTGACGGTGCATTTGCATCAATCGAATACATCATGCGTGATGTTGAATTTGGTTGGTTGCTACGTTATATGCATTCAACCGGTGCGTCTGCATTCTTTGTTGTGGTCTACCTGCACATGTTCCGTGGTCTTATGTATGGTTCATACCAGAAACCACGTGAACTATTGTGGATCTTTGGTTGCTTAATCTTCTTAGCACTGATGGCTGAAGCATTCATGGGTTACTTACTACCATGGGGCCAAATGTCATTCTGGGGTGCACAGGTTATTATCTCTTTATTTGGTGCGATCCCAATTATTGGTGATGACTTAACACTTTGGATCCGTGGTGATTACGTGATCTCTGGTGCGACATTGAACCGTTTCTTTGCGCTGCATGTTATCGCTGTGCCATTGGTACTTGTTGTCCTTGTGTTCTTACACATTGTGGCACTGCATCACGTTGGTTCTAATAACCCAGACGGCATTGAAATTAAAGAAAATAAAGATGAAAATGGTTGGCCAAAAGACGGTATTCCATTCCACCCTTACTACACAGTGCATGATACTGTTGCAGTAGTTGTGATGCTTATCTTATGTAGTATTGTGATCTTCTTTATGCCTGAAGGTGGTGGTTACTTCTTAGAAGCGCCAAACTTCGAAGCGGCTAATCCACTGAAAACACCGGATCATATTGCCCCTGTTTGGTACTTCACCCCGTTTTACGCGATCTTACGTGCGATCCCGGACAAACTTGGTGGTGTGATTATGATGGGCCTCGCGATTGCGATGTTATTCTTAGTGCCTTGGTTAGATCGCGGAAAAGTGAAATCAATCCGTTATCGTAGTGTTTGGCATAAACTTAATCTAACTCAGTTTGTTATTTGTTTCATTATTTTGGGTGTATTAGGCACATTAGCACCAACGCCTGGTCGTACATTATTGTCGCAAATTACCACGTTAGGTTACTTTGGTTACTTCGGTCTACTGTGGTTATACAGTAAGAATGAAACCACTAAACCATTACCAAAAAGGGTGACAATGTAATGAAAAAATTATTTATAGCGTTACTTACCCTATTGCCGATGGCTGCATTTGCAGCTGGTGGTGGTGCTCATTTAGACGAAGCAAACTATGATTTAAGAGATAAAGCATCACTGCAAAACGGTGCTAAAATCTTCATGAATTATTGTTCGACATGTCACTCTACGCAATATCAACGTTATTCACGTGTTGCTGATGATCTGGGTATCGATCGTGATGTAATGTCTGAAAATTTGGTATTTACTGGCGTTAAAGTTGGCTCATTAATGTTAACGGCGATGCCAACTGAAAGTGGTGCAAAATGGTTTGGTGCTCCACCACCTGACCTATCACTCGAAGCGCGTCTTCGTGGTGCAGATTGGGTTTATACTTATCTGCGTTCTTTCTATATTGACGAATCACGCCCATTTGGCGTAAATAATGTGGTATTCCCAAGTGTTGGTATGCCGCATGTACTTGAAGAATTGCAAGGTACAGCACGTCTTTTAGAAATAAAACATAACGAAGAAGAGCTAGATTTACCGGAAGGTGCTAGAATTGTTAAAGAAACCGCAGTTGTTGACGCCAATGGTGTTGCAACAGGTGAAATTCTGACTAGCTACCTAAGCCCCGATGGAAACGGTGAGTTATCAGCAGAAGAGTTTGATGAAGCTATGTTAGACTTGGTGAACTTCTTAGTTTACTCAGCAGAGCCGAATCAACTTGAACGTCAAGAAATGGGCTTCTGGGTTATTGGGTTCCTACTTATCTTACTTGTATTTTGTTGGTTCTTGAACCGCGAATACTGGCGTGATATCCACTAATCGCTGAGATGTTGCCGCGTTACTTGTAAAAGTTGCTGGTAAAAGAATTACGTACCGCCAATGCTAGTTTAGGCTATCATTGGCGTTTGTGTTTACAATTTATTGGAGGTGGCATGGCTTTAGCTGCTAATAAACGTTCAGTTATGGTGTTATATTCGGAACCGACTGATCTGTATAGTCATCAAGTCCGAATCGTCTTAGCTGAAAAAGGCGTAAGTGTTGATATTCATCAGGTTGACCGTAATAATCTACCTGAAGATTTAATTGATTTAAATCCTTACCAAACAGTACCGACATTAATCGACCGTGAATTAACGTTATATAACTCACGTATCATCATGGAATATCTGGATGAGCGTTTCCCGCATCCACCTTTGATGCCGGTTTACCCTGTTTCTCGTGGTAGTAGCCGTCTAATGATGCACCGTATCGAAAACGATTGGTATTCATTAGTGACTAAGATAATGAAAGGCTCTGTTGAAGAAGCTGCTGTAGCGCGTAAGCAACTACAAGAAGCATTAATGAGTATCAGCCCGATTTTTGCTGAATACCCATACTTCATGAGTGAAGAATTCAGCTTAGTCGATTGCTACATGGCGCCGCTATTATGGCGTTTGCCTGAACTAGGTATTGATCTACCTGGTCAAGCTGCAGGTGAGTTAAAGAACTATATGCTACGAGTATTCGATCGTGAATCATTCCAAGCATCTTTAACTGAACAAGAACGCGAAATGAGAATGTTAATGTAATTTATGGATAAAATGACCCCAATTCGTCCCTATTTATTACGTAGTCACTATGAGTGGTTACTTGATAATGACTTAACACCGCATATTGTGGTTGATGCGCATATTGCTGGTGTTTACGTGCCACAACAGTTTGTTCAAGACGGCCAGATCGTATTGAACATTGCACCGAGTGCTGTGGTTGCTTTTGAGTTAAACAATACTGCATTGAGCTTTAACGCTCGCTTCGGTGGCGTAGCGTTTGATGTTTATGTGCCAATTGCCGCGATTACAGCTATTTATGCACGTGAGAACGGCGCTGGTAGCATGTTTGAACCTGAACAAGCATATATAGATCAAGCTGAGCAAGAGAGCGCTGAAGCGGCTGTTGAGCCTAGTGAAGAGAAAAGCACACCTGCGTTGGTTAGTGCGCCTGCTGCGAGCCCTGAAAGTAAGAGTGAAGCGACAGAGCGTCCAAAACCTGCAAAAGGTAAACCCGCTTTACGGGTCATTAAGTAACATAATACTTAATTAACGACTATGTGCAGTACTTGAATGTGTCGACGGGCATAATTCAGTACTGCATTTTTTTACTTTTTATTTTGTACTTCTTACTATTTATCGATATACGCATTAATTAGCGATACTCGAATACCTTAATCACTTTATCGACACCAACCACATAACGTGCGGCTTCAGCAAGTTGGTCACCTTGGGCTTTTGTTACTCGGCCAATCAAAAATACTTCCGCATTTTCGGTTATGACTTTGACTTTTAGTGGTTCAATATCTTTCAGGTTTAGAATACTGGTTTTTACTTTGGTGGTTAACCAAGAATCTTTACTGGCACGTTCAAATGAGATCGGTGGCCCTAAACGGATCTGGTTATAGACCTGCTGCACCGATGCGGTTTCAGCGGCAATAGCGACGATCTTGTTACGCTCAACGTCAGTTCTGACCTGACCTGATAATAACACCTTGCTGTTGTTGGTTAAAATATGCAGGTTATTGTTGAGCAACAATTGCTTATTATTGTCATTAAGTCCTGCTGTGATGTCGAGGGTAATCGTTTCATCATCAATTAACTGACTAAAACTACCGCTACTACTGCAGCCTTGTAGTGCCGTCAGGCTAGAGAGCGTGACGCCGATCGCCAACCATGATTTAAACTTATTGGTTAATCGCATACTTAGTCTTCGTACCCTTGTTGCGGGAATAAAGTCTGATCGATAATGTCACACAGACAATTAATGATCAGTGCATGTACTTCTTGTATTCTTGCTTCTCGGCGTGAAGGGACACGTATCTCGGCATCGTGTGGGCCTAATAACCCAGAAATTTCACCCCCATCTTTACCGGTTAACGCCACGATTGTCATGTTACGTGTGAGTGCTGCTTCAATCGCTTTAATGACATTACGGCTATGACCACCTGCTGAGATAACCACTAAGATGTCGCCATCATTACCCAGCGCACGCACTTGCTTTGAGTAAACCATATCAAAACTAGTATCAGTACCAATGGCTGTCATTAAGGTGCAGTCTGGGGTTAATGCCAGCGCCGGTAAACTTGGGCGTTCCGTTTCGTAACGGTTTAATAATGATGCCGAAAAATTTTGTGACAAACTCGCTGATGCGCCATTACCACAAATTAAGATCTTGTTACCGTTTAATAAGCATTGGGCCATCATCATGGCTGAGTTTTGAATGTACTCGGGTAACGCCTCTGCTGCGGCAATCTTGGTTTGAATACTTTCAGTAAAATTTTCTTTAATTAGCTCTAACATAGGTATCTACTCTAAAAAGCATTGGTTATCCATTGAATATTATCACTGGTACCTTCAATGGCGATCACATCGAAACGGCAAGGGGTATAGTTTTCATTTATTCCGTGGCGCACCATATAATATTGCGCTGTATAACGCAATTTTCGTTGTTTCGCGATCGGGATTGCTGAAATGGCACCACCGTAATGGGTATATTGGCGATATTTTACCTCGACAAATACCAAGGTGGGTAGTGCTGTTGACGATTTAATATCAGTGCTAGCACCGTGTTGGCAAATGAGATCTATTTCACCTTGCCGACAAGCAAAATTTCGCGCCAGGATGATTAATCCTTGGCGCTGTAAGAAATCGGCCGCTATGCCTTCAAAAAACTCTCCGCGTTGACGCGGTTGCTTTTTATTCAGGGTTCGTTTCCTCAAGTTTTATTTTGCCTGAGCGGTACTTTGCCCAGCTAAACTCGCGTTCAATAATGCCATTATCATTGATATAGAGAATGCCAGTCTGGCCAGCTAAGCGTAAATTAGGGAAGTTACGTAGCTGTAGCAAATTCGGAATTAATGTAAACGCATCGTAGCCCATCGCAAATAGATTTTGCTGAATTTTCGACATATTTGGCCACAGTGCCAAAGTTTGTTGTTTTAGTTCGCGATCTGGGTTCAACAACCAAGGCATATCACTGAAGATTAAACCATTAAGGTCACGGCTTTGGCTCTTGGATAAATTATTACCATGAGTACGTGAACTCGCATAGATGGCAACTTGCGGCGCATACGGGTTCTGTGTGGTGCTAATGTAAGGGATTGCTAACATCGCTTCAGAAGGCGTCGCAATAATATACACGGCATCAATGTCGCGGCGGCTACGGGTTTTGGTTTTCACATCTGCGCCAACTAGATTTTGCATTAAGCGAATACGCTGGTTACTTGAGGTAACAGAAAATAGCGAGGTCACGGTATTTTGCATATCGCTACGACTTTTATACTTATAGGTTTCGCTGGTGCCCTTGGTTAATAAGTGCCATTGCTGGTTGAATTCTTCAGATAAACGGTTACCAGTACGGTTATTTGGCGCCAAGACTAAAGGTTGTTTGATGCCATCTTTGTACATTTTTTTCGCGGCTGCAATGGCTTCGTCATTCGAACTCAATGAGAAGTAATAAATATTCTCTGCTGCTAACGTTTCAGCTTCGGTCAGTTTATTTAACGAAATTAATGGCACGTCTTTTACGAGTGGTAATACTTTCGCTAGATTTGATTTTAATAACGGCCCAACCACAAAGTCTGCACCATCATCAATGGCTTGAAAATACAGTTCGTCGGCACTGGTGGTAGCAGTATCATAGAAACGTAAATCGATACGATTATGGTCACTGTTAGCTGTACTATTAGCAGTACTATTGATGGTGGTATCAATAGCGCTGTCAACCGTACTATCAGTCGCACTATCTTGATAGTAAGCACTTAGCATACCATCTCGTATCGCTTTACCTGCGACCGCACTTTTACCTGTTAATGGTACTAGTACGGCTATTTGACTTGGTGCGTACGGGCTTGTTGCCATCGCTTTAACAAGTTCAATCGGAAATCCACTCAATGCTGGATGTTGAGAGTAAGTCGTTTTCCATGCCTGCAAATGTTTGATCAATGATTGCGGTTCAGTGCGATATTGTTGTGCGATCGCAGCTAAGTGATACCAGCCTGATAAAGTCGGATTCTCAGTCTTAAAACGCAGGATTAATTGTTGTAATTCTTCGAGCGGTATAACCGATGCTAATGCCCATAAGCGGGTATTGTTGGTGCTGTGCAGTTCAGCATCAAGATAATCGTTTAGCGCAACACGAAATTCAACCGCTTTGGCGTTATTGTTTAATAGTTCGGCCAGTGTCGCATTTAATAAATAGAAGCGTTGCCAATGGATTTGTTCCGCGGTATCTAGCGTGGAACTAAAATTCAGTACTGTGACAGCATCTTGATAGCGTTTTTCTAATAAGTAGGCTTCTGATTTGATCAGAGCGACTTCAAATAACTGCTGCGTAGATAATGGGTTACGCTCTACAGAAAGTAACATATCCAATGCCGGCTGCGGATGGCCTTCGGCAATTAAAGCGCGTGCTGATAATAACTGCCATGAGATAGATTGTGGTTTATTCGCTAATGCAATCTTATCAATGTAGAATTGTGCTGGCTGATCAATTCGTGTCAGTACGTCCGGTGCAACGATTGGTTGTGGTTTTGATGTTGCTTTTTCAGATGTCGTGATACTTGAACACGCGCTGAGTAGTACACTCAAGCTAAAAAACATAATCAAGCGGGAATAGCTGTGCTTAAATTCCATTGGTGTATTATCCTGCAAAAGAGATTTATAATACCCCTATACTAAAGCATCATCGCTTAACAAAAAACTACCCATGAGAATGAAATGTCTGAACAAGCAACTTTATTTATCGTTCCAACCCCGATTGGCAACCTTTCTGATATAACAGAACGTGCTTTAGAGGTACTCAGAAGTGTTGATTTGATTGCTGCAGAGGATACCCGTCACACCGGTAAACTGTTAAGCCATTATCAAATCAAGACTAAATCATTCGCTTTGCATGATCATAATGAACAGCAAAAAGCAGAATATTTAGTATCAAAATTAAAATCAGGCATCAGCATCGCGCTGGTTTCAGATGCTGGTACCCCCCTGATCAGTGATCCTGGTTACCACTTGGTCAATACCTGTCGTGCACATGGTGTTAAAGTTGTGCCACTACCAGGTCCTTGCGCTGCGGTAACCGCGATGAGTGGTTCTGGTTTACCGTCTGACCGTTTCTCGTTTGAAGGTTTTTTACCATCAAAAGAAAAAGCCCGTAATGACAAAATTACGGAATTGAAAGAAGAAACCCGCACGATGATTTTTTATGAATCACCGCGTCGTTTACAATATACCCTCGATGCTTTAACTGCGATCATGGGGCCGGAACGTGAAGTATGTGTTGCGCGCGAAATAACCAAAGCGTTTGAAAGTATTACCACTATGCCTGTCGGCGAATTAGCCACATGGGTTGCCGAAGACAGTAACCGTAGTCGCGGTGAAATTGTATTGCTGGTTGCAGGTTTCAAACCAACCGGCCTTGAAATTCCAGCTAAAGTGCTGAATACATTGAAATTATTAAACGAAGAATTACCATTGAAAAAAGCCGCGGCATTGACAGCTGAAATTCACGGCGGAAAAAAGAACGCTTTGTATAAATGGGGCTTAGAAAACTTCAAATAATCACTGGATTTTATGTCCTAGATTATGTACTATCCTCCGCCTTGGAGTTGGTCAGACAATCGCTGCTTTATGACTCGGTATTTATATCGAGGTTATAGAGGGGAGGAAAGTCCGGGCTCCACAGGGCAGGGTGCCAGGTAACGCCTGGGAGGCGCAAGCCTACGACAAGTGCAGCAGAGAGAAGACCGCCGATGGCTTCTTCGGAAGCACAGGTAAGGCTGAAAGGGTGCGGTAAGAGCGCACCGTGCGGCTAGTAATAGTTCGTAGCAGGGTAAACTCCACCCGGAGCAAGACCAAATAGGCTTTCTACAGGCGTGGCCCACGCTGAAAGCGGGTAGGTTGCTTGAGTCTGTGAGCGATTGCAGACCTAGAGGAATGATTGTCCACGACAAAACCCGGCTTATCGACCAACTCCAAGAACCTTTCTACTCACTATAGTGTAGCGAGGTTCTTGTTTTTCTTTCTTCGTATTACCTTCATTATATTTACACTCCCAAAACTAGACCATTTACGCTACAATACCCTTTTTAGCACCTGCTATTATTTAAAGTATTTTTAAGAGCTTTCATCGCCATGACACAAGAATTTGCACACGTATCCGTTTTACTTAACGAAACAGTAGCTGGACTCAATTTAAAACCCGATGGTATTTATATTGACGGTACTTTTGGTCGCGGTGGTCACTCTCGCTTTATTTTATCGCAACTTGGTGAAAATGGTCGCTTGATCGCAATCGATCGTGACCCTGAAGCAATTGCTGTAGGTGAAGCGTTAAAACTAGAAGACCCGCGTTTTGACATTGTTCACGGCCCTTTTTCTGGTATCGCTGAATACATGGAAACTAAAAATTTAACTGAACAAGTTGATGGCGTACTACTGGATCTAGGTGTTTCGTCACCGCAGTTAGACGACGCATCACGTGGTTTTAGTTTCTTACGTGATGGTCCGTTAGACATGCGTATGGACCCGACATCAGGTATCAGCGCTGCAAAATGGATTGCAACAGCAGATTACGACGATATCGTTTGGGTATTAAAAGTGTTTGGTGAAGAAAAATTTGCCCGTAAAATTGCTCGTGCAGTCGTATTTGACCGTGACGGTACGCCTTTTGAAACAACATCACAGTTAGCAAGTTTAATCTGCCGTGTTGTGCCGAAATCAAAAAAAGAAACCAAACACCCTGCGACGCGTTCATTCCAAGCGATCCGTATTTATATTAACAGTGAACTTGAAGAGATCGAACGTGCATTAGCAGGCGCATTAAAATGTCTCAAACCGGGTAGTGGCCGTTTATCGGTGATCAGCTTCCACTCATTAGAAGATCGCATCGTTAAGCAGTTTATTCGTAAACAAGCACGTGGTAAAGAAGTGCCATATGGCCTGCCTATCATGCAAGAAGAGATTGATAAAACCCGTACCATGAAAGCCGTGGGAAAAATGCTAAAACCTTCGGAAGCTGAGTTAGAGATAAATCCTCGTGCACGTAGTTCAGTATTACGCGTGGCGGAGAAGTTGTAATATGCTAGGCATTAAGTGGGATTTAGGTAAAGTCATCATGGCTGACATCGGCGAGCATAAGCGCGTCGTTTGTCTATTGGTTGCTATCTTAATTTCCGCTTTTGCCGTTATCATGTTAACCCACGAAACTCGTTTGCTGACCAATAACAAAGAGCAATTACTGACTCAACGAGATTTTGCGGATATTGAATGGCGTAATCTCTTGTTAGAACAGAGTACGCTAGAAGAACACAGTAAAATTGAATACACCGCTAAACATAAACTCGGCATGTATCGACCAAGTACCGCAGAAGAGCAATTGGTGACACAGCAGTGACAAATCGTAAAAATACCCCCAATGAAGAACAACCTAATTTTATTCTATGGCGCTATCGCTTAGTCGTTGCGACCGTCGTGATTATTTTTTTATGCCTGCTTGCACGTACCGCTTATATCCAAATTATTAATCCTGAACATTTGCGTAAACAAGCGGATATGCGTTCATTACGGGTGGCATCACAACAAGTGCAACGCGGTATTATTACCGATCGCAACGGGGTTGAATTAGCCGTGAGTGTTCCGGTAATGGCTATCCATGTCGATCCGCGCACCATTAAAAATAAAAACAGCTTTGATAAAAAACGTGCATGGCAAGCGTTTGCTGAAATTCTCGATCTTAACCTTGTCGATCTACAAGCAAAAATTACGGCCTCCAATGGTCGTTTCATGTATATCAAACGCCAAATAAGCCCTGCCGTTGCCAAGTATGTGGATGAGTTAAAGCTAGTCGGTGTCAGTTTAGCGCCCGAATCTCGTCGCTTTTATCCAACCGGTGAAGTGAGTGCTCAGTTAGTTGGCATGACTAATATCGATGACAAAGGGATTGAGGGTGTTGAAAGAGCTTATGATGATTTTCTGACAGGCACACCGGGTAAACGTATTGTCCGTAAAGATCGCCTCGGTAATGTTATTGAAGATATTTCAGTACTGCAGCAAAGTGAACAAGCGAATAATATCCAGTTAAGTATTGATCAGCGTATCCAGTCATTGGCCTACCAGCGTTTGAAAAAAGCGGTGAAATATAACGGCGCAATATCGGGTTCGTTAGTGATGATTGATGTGAAAACTGGGGAAATATTAGCGATGGTAAATAGCCCATCCTTTAACCCCAATAATCGCAGTAAGTACGACAGTTATAAATTAAAGAACCGTGCGATCACTGATAGTTATGAACCGGGTTCGACGATTAAACCGTTAGTTATTGCGAGTGGTTTAGATAACGGTGTTATTGATGCGGATTCGATAATTGATACGAATCCAGGACGCATGCGTTTAGGTGGTCGTTTAGTGCAAGATACGCGTAACCGTGGAGACATTACGCTAAGCGATATCTTACGTTATTCATCGAATATGGGGGTGAGTAAAATCGCCTTAAAACTCGGTCACCAGCGTTTACTCGATACCTATTATCAGTTTGGCTTTGGTAATGTCAGTAGCTTGATCTTAAACGGTGAAAGTCGTGGTTACATGCCTCGCCGTACGCGTTGGTCTGAATTTGAAAATGCGACGTTATCATTTGGTTATGGTATGCAATCAACTACATTACAGCTGGCTCATGCGTATGCGACGATTGGGTCGGGTGGTTTATACCGTCCGCTAACGATTAGAAAATTAGATACCACGCCATTATCAGAGCGGGTATTATCTAAAGACCACGCGCAAGCGCTATTAAGCATGATGGAAACCGTGGTGACCAAAGGCGGTACGGGTGATAAAGCCCGTATTGATGGCTACCGTGTTGCGGGTAAAACTGGTACCTCACGTAAAGCGATAGCCGGTGGTTATGGTGATGATTATGTTGCCTTATTTGCGGGTGTCGCGCCTGTGTCTAATCCTCGTTTCGCATTAGTTGTGGTGATTGATTCACCCAGCGGTGATCGTTATTACGGTGGTGTGATTGCAGCGCCAGTATTTGCTGAAGTGATGGAAAGAACACTGCAAATGTTAAATGTAACTCCAGATGAAAAACAATCATTAACGATAACAGCAAAAGACTCTTAAAAATTACAGGGCGCTGAGGCGTTAAAGGTTATTTTCCGCAAAGGATCATTTGGTGCAAAGGATTGTAAAATGCCAAGGGTTTTAAATACTAAGGGTTTTGAAATGAATTCATCATGTCGAGTATTATCTCTACACGCGTGGAATATCGATGTTGAATTAGCGGTTAACGCTTTAGTCATTGATAGTCGAAAAGTGCAAGCCGGAGACTGTTTTGTCGCGGTCAACGGGCATGCACTTGATGGTCGTCGCTTTATCAGTAAGGCATTAACAAGCGGCGCAACGGCGGTGCTTAAAGATGCCGATAGTCAGGCTGAACATGGTCATATCGATTATATCGACCAGATCCCTGTTATCTCTTTTTTTGGTCTTAATCAGGCTTTGTCGGCTCTTGCCGATAATTTTTATCAATCGCCTTCACAGCAATTACAGCTAATCGGTGTTACTGGCACTAATGGTAAAAGTACCATTACCCAGATTATTGCTAATTGGGTCACCTTATTAGCCGGTAAAGCCGGAGTAATGGGTACCATCGGCAATGGTTTATTTGCACAGTTAACCCAAGCTGAAAATACCACGGGTAGTGGTCTAGATGTGCAAGCTGAAATCGCTAATCAATTACACCAAGGTGCAGAATTATGCGCAATGGAAGTCTCTTCACATGGTTTGATCCAAGGTCGCGTTAATGCATTGGATTTTGATGTCGCATTATTTACCAACCTAACGCGTGATCACCTTGACTACCATGGTGATATGGATACTTACGCAGACGCCAAAAAGATCTTATTTCAAGGTGCAGTAAAACATAAGATCCTCAATGTTGATGATGCTTACGGTAAAGCGTGGGCACAACAGTGGCCTGATGCGATCCAATTTTCGGTCAAGCAAGATTTATCCGCCCATCAAGGTACTTTTCTTTATTGCCAGAATTTGAGTTTTGATACCCGCGGCTTTAGCTGTGAGTTGAACACCAGTTGGGGCAAAGGCAAACTGCAATGTGGTTTAATTGGTGATTTTAACGCCTCTAATGTGGTCGCCGCTTGCGCGAGTTTATTAGCACTGGGTTATGACTTTGATGCATTATTACGCGTAGCACCAAAATTAACCGCGGTTTGTGGCCGTATGGAATTATTTAAGCAAGTAGGTCAAGCTGCTTGCGTGGTCGATTATGCGCATACGCCTGACGCATTGGAAAAAGCCCTGCAAGCATTGCGGGTACATTGTGAAGGTAAATTGTGGTGCATTTATGGCTGTGGTGGTGACCGAGATACTGGTAAACGCCCATTAATGGCAAAAGTGGCTGAACAATTTTCAGATTTTGCTGTCATTACTGATGATAATCCTCGCACTGAGTCTGCCTCTACGATCGTAACAGATATGCTTGCTGGACTTGCTAAGCCTGATGCTGTGCAAGTTATTCATGATCGTCGTGAAGCGATTCATTGGACGATGAGCCAAAGCAAACCTAACGACATCATCTTAGTGGCTGGTAAAGGCCATGAAGATTATCAGATTATCGGTGTGCAAAAACACCATTATAGTGATCGTGAAACGATCACAGATATGCTGGATAACCAACAATGATTAATTTAGCTTTAAGTGCTATTGCTGCACAGCTTAATAGTAAATTACACGGTGATGACATGATCATCACCGATGTATCAACGGATACTCGTACGATCAAAAGCGGTGATTTATTTGTTGCTTTAAGTGGTGATAATTTCGATGCCAATCGTTTTGTTGCCAAAGCAGCAGAGCAAGGTGCGATTGCTGCGATTGTAACGAAAAAACAAGCGGTTGATATACCGCAAATTATTGTAAAAGACAGCCGTGTTGCTCTCGGACTATTAGGTAAAATGGTCCGTGAGCAAGTTAACCCTCAGGTTGCTGCGTTAACCGGCAGTAATGGTAAAACCACAACCAAGGAAATGTTAGCGGCGATTTTAAAGTTGGTGGCGCCAACATTGGCGACAGCAGGTAACTTTAATAACGATGTTGGCGTGCCATTGACGTTATTGCGTTTACAGCAGCAACACCAATTTGCAGTGATGGAGCTTGGTGCTAATCACAAAAAAGAAATCGGTTATACTACTGGATTGGTATTGCCAGATGTGGTGTTAATTAATAATGTTGATGCAGCACATCTAGAAGGTTTTGGTGATTTACAAGGCGTTGCGTCTGCAAAAGGTGAAATCTTAGCGGGTGTGAAACACAGTGGGTTGGCAGTATTGAATCGTGATGATAAATTTTATCAATACTGGTTACGTAAAGTCGATGCGCAGCGCCACGTTAGCTTTTCAGTCGTTGACGACAGTGCTGATTATTTTGCGGCAGACATTAAATTTGATGATGTCGGTAATCCCACATTTAAACTATGCACGCCAAATGGTGCATGTACGATCAACTTGGCTGTTGCAGGGCGTCATAATGTTGCTAATGCATTGGCTGCTGCGGCAATGGCCAGTTGTTTCGGTATCGATCTTGATACTATCAAGCTCGGTCTTGGCACGATGGAAAATGTGCAGGGTCGATTGAAAATATCCTCACTAACGCCACGTGTTCGTATAATTGATGATACTTACAACGCTAATATCGCCTCGGTTAAAGCCGCTGTTGATGTATTAATTCACTTCTCTTCGACCAATGTATTGGTGATGGGGGATATGGGTGAGCTCGGTTCAAGTACCGCGGATATGCATCAGCAAGTGGGTCATTATGCTCAGCAGCAACAAGTTGATCATGTCTATACTTGCGGCGCACTTAGCCGTGAAGCCGCGTTGACAGCAGGTGATAGCGGACGTGCCTTTTTGGCGCAACCAGCATTGGTTGATGCCTTAATTGAATTGATTACCACTGCACCGAAAACGCAGCTGTTTACCTTATTATTCAAAGGTTCTCGCAGTGCTAAAATGGAGCAAGCCATTAGCTTGTTAACCACTAAGCTCGCAGAGACTCCTGCTATGTTAACCGAAAATACAGTGTTAACGGAAAATACCATGTTAGTTGAAAATACAATAAAGGAAAGAAAATGTTAGTTTGGTTGTTCGAATCTTTAAGTGAGCATTTCTCGCTATTCAGAGTTTTTTCGTATCTCACATTTCGTGCAATTATCACGATAATTACCTCGTTATTACTGACATTATGGATGGGTCCTAAACTTATTCGTTATTTGCAAGATATGCAGATTGGTCAAATCGTGCGTGATGATGGCCCTGAATCGCATTTTAGTAAACGTGGCACCCCAACGATGGGCGGTGTGATGATCTTGATTGCCATTTTAGTCTCGACGTTATTATGGGCAAGATTAGATAATGGCTATGTCTGGGTGATGATGTTCGTATTTGTTGCTTTTGGTGCTATTGGTTTTGTCGATGATTATCGTAAAGTGATCCGTAAAGATACCGATGGTTTGATTGCCCGTTGGAAATATTTCTGGCAGTCCGCGGTTGCTATCGCCATTGCGATTTACCTTTATGCGACAGCTGGCTCTGCAGCGGAAACAACCTTAGTGGTACCTTTCTTTAAAGAATACATGCCAGAGCTTGGTCTGTTATTCATTGTATTAACGTACTTTGTTATCGTTGGCAGCAGTAATGCGGTTAACTTAACCGATGGTTTAGATGGTCTGGCTATTCTACCAACGGTATTAGTTGCTGGTGCGTTCATGTTAGTGGCTTACTTAACCAGTAATGTTCAATTTTCTGGGTACCTGTTTATCCCTTACATCCCTCAAGCGAGTGAATTAGTCATTGTTTGTGCGGCGATGGTGGGTGCTGGACTGGGTTTCTTATGGTTCAACACTTATCCTGCTCAGGTATTTATGGGCGATGTTGGTTCATTAGCCTTAGGCGCTGGTTTAGGGACTATGGCGGTATTGGTTCGCCAAGAATTCATGTTAGTTATCATGGGTGGTGTGTTCGTAATGGAAACGGTATCGGTTATTTTACAAGTCGGTTCATATAAGTTACGTGGTCAACGTATCTTTAGAATGGCGCCAATTCATCACCATTATGAATTAAAGGGCTGGCCTGAACCACGCGTTATTGTGCGTTTTTGGATCATCACTATTATATTAGTACTCATTGGTTTAGCTACGTTGAAGGTGCGCTAATGACACATTTACCTGAGCAAAATATGGCATCTACTATCGTTATTGTTGGTTTAGGCCAAACCGGTCTGTCTTGTGTACGCTATTTTCTCAAGCAAGGTATTGTGCCTGTTGTGGTTGATAGTCGCGATGTACCGCCGGGACAAGATGAACTGCCAGCTCAGGTAACGTTGTACAAAGGTGGTCTACACCCCGAGATCTTGTTGCAAGCTAAACAATTAATTGTTAGCCCTGGTATTGCGATTGCGACGCCAGAGATTACCGCAGCACAGCAAAGTGGTGTCGAAGTGATTGGTGATATTGAGCTGTTTGTGAGAGCGGCAAAAGCACCCATTATTGCGATCACTGGATCAAACGGTAAATCAACAGTGACCACATTGGTTGGTGAAATGGCCAATGCTGCTGGCGTGAGAACCGCTATCGGTGGCAATATCGGTATTCCGGCATTAGACCTATTGGATGTAGCCGAACCTTATCAGCTCTATGTATTAGAACTGTCTAGTTTTCAATTAGAAACCACACATAGCTTGCAGGCTGTTGCGGCAACGGTACTTAATGTCAGTGACGACCATCTCGACCGTTACCCTGATTTTGAGGCTTATCGTCAGGCTAAACTATCTATTTACCAACATGCGCAAACCATCGTGACCAATCGTGATGATGCATTAACGGTTGGTGCTGAACAAGACCATGATGGCGATACGATAAAACAAAGCTTTGGTGTTGATGATGCAGGTTATGGCTTGATCCAACAGCAAGGGTCAACTTGGCTCGCTTATCAAGGTAAAGGCATTATCAGCGCTGATGATCTGCAGATCACTGGGTTACATAACTTGATGAATGCTTTGTCTGCGATAGCGCTACTTGATGCGGCGGGTGTGGATAGAATTAAAACTTTACCGGGTTTAACGCAGTTTACTGGCCTAGCTCATCGCTGTGAATTTATCCGTAAATTGCATGACGTCATGTGGATCAATGATACCAAAGCAACTAATGTCGGTGCGACACTCGCTGCACTCGATGGCTTGAAAAGCAGTGTCAAAGGGCGTTTATATCTGATTGCCGGTGGAGATGGTAAAGGCGCTGACTTTAGTCCTTTGGTGCCTGCATTACGTGATGATATAGCGCTAACTTATTGCTTTGGTAAAGATGGCGAGCGTTTTGCCGCGTTAGCCGATAATACCAAGTTGGTTGGCGATTTAGATACTGCGATTGCAGAAATTAGTCAGTTAGTGCAACCGGGTGATTGGGTATTGTTGTCACCGGCTTGCGCCAGTATTGATATGTACGTGAATTTTATGGCGCGAGGCGATCATTTTAGAGCGCTAGTTAAGGCATTGTAATGGAATTTTTAACACGGACGAAAGACTATTTACTCGGTGCTGAAGCACAGCGAGGCGCGGTCTATGATCGACAATTACTGTTACTGGCCATTGTATTAATGATGGTGGGTTTAGTGATGGTGGCATCAGCTTCGTTGCCAGAAGGTATCGCCTTAGGCAACGATCCGTTTATGTTTGTGAAAAAGCATGTGATCTTTTTAATTGTGTCGCTGTGCGCAGCAACCTGTGTATTGAATGTGCCTATTGCTTTTTTTGAGCGTAATAGTGTGCGTTTTTTATTCGTTGCTATCGCCTTATTGGTATTGGTATTAGTCATTGGCCGTACGGTGAATGGCAGTACCCGTTGGTTGTCGTTTGGCCCATTGAATATGCAACCCGCGGAATTTGCTAAATTTGCCTTATTTACGTATTTCTCTGGTTATTTAGTGCGTCAGAAAAGCTTATTACAAGAGAGTTATAAAGGTTTCGTCAATGGCTTATTAGTGATCCTCGCTATTTCTGCTTTGCTGCTTTTTCAACCCGATTTTGGTTCTGTTATGGTTATTTTAACCACCAGTGTAGCGCTGTTATTTATCGGTGGTGCAAAGTTAGTCCACTTCATGGCATTATGTGTTGTGGCTATTTTACTGGGTGTCTTAGCAGTGATATTATCGCCGTATCGAATGCGTCGGATCACGTCTTTCCTCGACCCTTGGGATGATCCATTTGGGAGTGGTTATCAGCTAACACAGTCGTTAATGGCATTTGGTCGTGGTAGCTTTAGCGGCGAAGGCTTGGGTAATTCTATCCAGAAATTAGAATATTTACCTGAAGCACATACTGACTTTGTATTTGCGATCCTCGCCGAAGAACTCGGTTTTTTAGGGGTGTTTATCGTATTGATGCTGCAAATGCTACTGGTCTTTAAAGCATTGCAGATTGGTCGTCGTAGTTTAGAAATGGACCAGTCTTTTGCGGGTTTCTTGGCGATCAGTATTGGTGTTTGGTTTTGTTTTCAAACCTTAGTCAATGTCGGTGCGGCATCGGGGCTACTGCCAACCAAAGGTCTCACCTTACCGTTGGTGAGTTATGGTGGTTCTAGCTTATTAGTCATGAGTTGTGCGGTGGCGGTATTATTGCGGATTGATTATGAATATCGCGCACAAAAAGTGTCGATATCAACCAACCCCATGAGCCAAACACCAGCACATGAATGACAACCGTAATTGTAATAACGAATTAAATTTCATAACAACTTAAAGAAAAATATGATGAAAAAACGTTTATTAGTGATGGCTGGTGGTACTGGCGGTCACGTTTTCCCTGGTATTGCGGTAGCAAAAAAATTACAACAGCAAGGCTGGGCTATTCATTGGATCGGTACTGCTGATCGTATGGAAGCTGATTTAGTGCCACTGCATGGTTTTGATATTTCGTTTATTGATATTTCAGGTGTCCGTGGTAATGGTATCAAGCGTTTATGCGCAGCGCCGTTTCGCATTTTAAAGTCAGTACTGCAGGCGCGTAAAGTGCTGCAAGACTTTAAACCTGATGTGGTATTGGGCATGGGCGGTTTTGCCAGTGGACCGGGTGGCGTTGCTGCTTGGCTACAAGGTATTCCCGTGGTGTTACATGAACAGAATGCCGCTGCGGGTTTAACCAACCGGTTATTAGCTAAAATAGCTAAACGGGTATTAATGGCATTTCCTGGGGCGTTTGCCCATGGGCAGCTAGTTGGTAATCCAGTGCGAGAAGATGTCTTAGCCTTACATGAACAAGTGCGAGCGAAGCAAGATAAACTGGCAGTATTAGTGGTTGGTGGTAGCTTAGGCGCGAAAGTATTAAATGATACTTTACCTGCTGCGCTGGCATTATTACCGCAAGATAAGATCTGTGTACGCCATCAGGTCGGTAAAAATAATGCCGCCAAGGTAACTAGCGCTTATCAAACTGCAGGCGTGACAGCTGAAATATTAGTGACTGATTTTATTGATGATATGGCGCAAGCTTATGCGCAAGCTGATGTGGTAGTCTGCCGCGCTGGCGCGTTAACGGTTTCTGAGGTTGCTGTTGCCGGACTGCCAGCTATTTTCATTCCATTACCGCATGCGGTTGATGATCACCAGACTAAAAATGCCCAATCATTAGTGCAAGCGGGTGGTGCGGTATTAATACCACAAGCGCAATTTAATGCAGACGATTTGGCTCAATTATTACAGCAATGGATTGATGATGAAGCACACCTTGTGACGATGTCAGAGGCGGCAAAAACTGCCGCGATCCTAGATGCTACTGAACAGGTCGCAATTGCCTGTTCAGCGTTAAGTGAAGAGAGATAAATAATGCCAGAACAAAAGATCGCACAACTTAGAACTATGGTGCCAGAGATGCGCCGTGTGAAAATAATTCATTTTGTCGGTATCGGCGGCGCTGGTATGGGCGGAATTGCCGAAGTATTAGCCAATGAAGGTTACCAGATTACCGGTTCTGATTTAGCGCCGAATCCAGTGACTGAACGTCTGGTTAAATTAGGTGCTAAGATCAACTTCGAACATACTGCTGAAAATGTATTGAACGCCAGTGTAGTGGTGGTCTCTACCGCTATCGATTTAAGTAATCCAGAAATCATTGCGGCGCACGAAAACCGTATTCCAGTGATTAAACGTGCGGAAATGCTCGCCGAATTAATGCGTTTCCGTCATGGTATTGCTATTTCAGGCACACACGGTAAAACATCGACGACGGCGTTGGTAACTGGTATTTATCATGAAGCAGGTTTAGATCCGACTTACGTTAATGGTGGCTTAGTCAAAAGCACGGGCACCAATGCGGGTTTAGGAACGAGCAGATATTTGATTGCCGAAGCGGACGAAAGTGATGCGTCTTTTTTATTGTTACAGCCGATGGTTGCGGTGGTCACTAATATTGAAGCTGATCATATGGATACGTATGGCGGCGATTTTGCAAAATTAGAAAAAACTTTTATTGATTTTCTACATAATTTACCGTTTTACGGCCTCGCTGTCATGTGCGCCGATGATGCGGTTATTCAAAAATTGATCCCAGATGTTGGTCGTCAGGTTGTCACTTACGGTTTTTCTGAGCATGCAGACGTACGTATTGTTGATTATGTGCAACAAGGTCATCAAAGTCACTTTACTATTTGCCGTAAAGATCGTGATGATTTGCGTGTGAGTTTAAACTCGCCCGGTCAACATAATGCCTTAAATGCAGCAGCAGCGGTTGCGGTTGCGACTGAAGATGGCATTGCTGATAGCGCGATTGTGACGGCATTAGCTAATTTTGCTGGCACCGGTCGCCGTTTCGATCACTTGGGGGAATTTGATTCAGGTGCAGGTAATGTGATGTTGGTAGACGATTATGGTCATCACCCAACCGAGGTTGATGTTACTATTACCGCTGCACGTGCGGGCTGGCCCGAAAAACGCTTAGTATCGGTATTCCAACCACACCGTTATACGCGTACACGTGACTTGTATGAAGATTTTGCTAACGTCTTATCAAAAGTTGATTTGTTGTTATTATTAGAAGTGTACCCAGCAGGCGAAGAGCCAATACCAGGGGCCGATAGCCGCTCATTATGTCGCAGTATTCGACAACGCGGCAATATTGAACCGATTTTTGTAGCAAGCCCTGATGAATTACCAGCGATTCTTGCTGAGCATTTACAAGACGGTGATTTAGTATTGACTCAAGGTGCTGGTAATGTCGGAACACTGGCTAAAGATCTTGCTGCGATGGCAATGGATGTGGATACGATGAAACAATGGAAGAAGTAATCATGAGCGCAACAAACACGAAAAAAGTAGCAGTATTATTTGGCGGTAATTCTGCCGAACGTGAAGTGTCACTCAAATCAGGTGCGGCTGTGACTGCCGGTTTACAACGTGCAGGTGTTGATGCGCATGCATTAGATACAGCAGAGTACGATGTGTACCAGCTTGGTCGTGATGGCTTTACCCATGCGTTTATTGCCTTACATGGTCGCGGTGGCGAAGATGGTGTTATGCAAGGTGCGTTAGAGTTACTTGCTATTCCGTATACCGGTAGCCGTGTATTAGGCGCTGCGTTAGCGATGGATAAGATCCGCACTAAACAAATTTGGCAATCGCAAGGGCTACCAACAGCACTTTATCGTATTGTCACACCGACTGATTTTAATACTGACATCGCCAGCGATATAATTGCTGAACTTGGCTCTCCGGTGATCATTAAACCGGCGAAAGAAGGTTCAAGCATCGGTATGGCGAAAGTGCATAACGTGGCGGAATTAGAAATTGCGGTAACGGCAGCGTTTGCATATGATAATGAAATTCTAATTGAGCAATGGATTGAAGGCCCTGAGTTTACTGTGGCGATTCTGGGTGATGAAGTATTACCGGTTATTCAACTTAAAACGCCAAACACGTTTTATGATTACCAAGCGAAGTATCAATCTAATACCACAGAATATTTGTGTCCGGCACCGATTACGGATGCACAGCGTCAGCAATTACAAGCGTATGCATTAAAAGCGTTTCATGCGGTCGCTGCTGAAGGCTGGGGTCGTGTTGATGCGATGCTTGATGCACAAGGCCAGTTTCAATTATTGGAAGTGAATACGGTACCGGGTATGACTGAAAAAAGTTTAGTGCCAATGGCGGCGAAAGCAGCAGGTTATGACTTTGAAAGCTTAGTATCGAAGGTATTAGCACTTGCGCATTGATCGACGTATTAAGCGACGTATTTAAATATGACTACTGCTACTATAACGCCGGGAACAGCAGTGCAAGATGATAATATCTATGCGCTGACCGAACTTGAAATTCAAGCGGATGAGTCCTGCGTTGAAGAATTAGGTCGATCACGTTTACAGCGTGGTTTAGGTCTATTTTTCTTCTTTATGGTGATAGTCTTTTTTAGCTGGATGTTCAGCAGTATGGAAGCATATTTGACTGATGCCAGTAAAATTCCAATGTCAGCGTTGATTATCCAAGGTGAGCGTCACTATGTTAGCGATGATGATATTCGTACGGTATTATTGCAAAAACCGGCGATAGAAAATTATTTTTCAGTCAATGTCGATGATATTCAAAATAAAATAGAATCGCTGCCTTGGGTTTACCATGCATCGGTACGTAAAAGCTGGCCAGATTTATTGCGCGTTTATATTCAAGAGCAACCCGTTGTTGCGGTATGGAATGATACTCAGCTGCTTAATGAAGATGGCATTGTGTTTGATGCGGACATTAACAGTGCGCCTAAATCATTGGTGAAGCTTTATAGTCCCAATGATAGAATTGTACCTGCACTGTCTAAATATAATGAATTCAACGGATTACTTCAGATTAACAATTATGAAATCGTTAAAATGACAGTTAATTTGCGGAATGCAATAACGGTTGTATTAAGTAATGGTATTATGTTGCGCTTAGGGCGAGAAGATGCGATCACACGGATCCAACGCTATATCGATTATGTCGCAGTATTAGACAAAGATAAAATAGCCTATATAGATTTACGTTACGATACAGGTTTCTCAGTTGGCTGGAAAAATGACAATAAAGAGTAGTGATAATGACTAAGTCGATGGAACGAAAATTAATTGTAGGTTTGGATATCGGCACATCAAAAATTGCCGTTGTCGTTGGTGAGTTATTACCTGACGGCGAGCTGAACATCATCGGTTTAGGTGAAAGCGCGTCGAGAGGCATGGATAAAGGTGGTGTTAACGATCTTGAATCTGTGGTCAAAGCCGTGCAACGTGCATTACAAGAAGCTGAAATGATGGCTGATATGAAAATATCGTCAGTCTATTTGAGTATTTCTGGTAAACATATTAGCAGCCAAGATGAAATTGGTATGGTGGCGATTTCTGAAGATGAAGTCACACAAGATGATGTCGATAACGTGATCTATACTGCAAGGTCGGTGCGAATTCGTGACGAACATCGAATTTTACATGTGATACCACAGGAATATGCTATTGATTATCAAGAGCGCATTAAAAATCCTGTTGGTTTATCAGGCGTTCGTATGAAAGCCAAGGTACATTTGATCACCTGTCACAATGACATGGCAAAAAACATTGTAAAATGTGCTGAACGTTGTGAATTACATGTCGATAAATTAATTTTTTCTGCGCTGGCATCAAGTTATGCTGTGGTCACTGATGATGAGAAAGAACTCGGTGTTTGTGTCGTGGATATCGGCGGTGGCACGATTGATATCGCCGTATTTTATGATGGTTCGTTACGTCATACATCGGTGTTTTCTTATGCGGGAAATGCAGTTACTAGTGATATTGCTTATGCATTTGGTACCCCGCCAGCAGATGCTGAAGATATTAAAGTTAACTTTGGTTGTGCACACGCTAATTTATTACAACGTGATGATACTATCGAAGTGGCGAGTGTCGGCGGTCGACCATCGCGCACTTTACAGCGACAAACACTTGCAGAAGTGATAGAACCTCGATATTCTGAGCTATTCGGAATGGTTGAAGATGAATTAAAAACTGTTTTGGCCTCATTAAAACTGGAAAAATTAGCAGCGGGTATTGTCCTCACTGGCGGCGCTGCACAAATTGAAGGTTTGGTTGAATGTGCAGAAGGCGTATTTAACTCACAAGTTAGAATTGGTATACCCTTAAATATCAAGGGATTAACTGAATATGTAAATACCCCAGTTTATTCAACAGCGGTTGGTTTACTTCTGTTTGGTAAAGAACATCAGTTCGAACCTACAACAGAAGTAGTCGTAGAAAAAAATAATTGTAATCAGCTATTAAAAAAAATAATGAGCTGGTTCAAAGGCGGGTTTTAAAACCCCAATAAGATTTTTGGAGAAAGTACCATGTTTGAACTACTCGATGATAGTCACGATGAAGCTGTCATTAAAGTTATTGGTGTTGGTGGCGGCGGCGGTAATGCTGTTGATCACATGGTAAGTGAGACAATTGAAGGTGTTGAATTTATTGTAATTAATACGGATGCACAAGCATTGCGTAATTCAGCAGCTGGCACTGTTATTCAAATCGGTAACACAATCACGAAAGGCTTAGGTGCGGGTGCAAATCCAGCGGTAGGCCGTGAAGCAGCATCAGAAGATCGCGATACTATCCGTGAGCATCTACAAGGCTCTGATATGATCTTTATCGCAGCTGGTATGGGCGGTGGTACGGGTACTGGCGCTGCACCAGTTGTTGCTGAAATTGCAAAAGAACTGGGTATCTTGACTGTAGCCGTAGTAACGAAACCTTTCTCTTTTGAAGGTAAACGTCGTCTGAGTTACGCGCAAGCCGGTATTGATGCATTAAGTGAACAAGTTGATTCTTTGATCACAATCCCGAACGACAAACTACTGAAAGTATTGGGTCGCGGTGTGAGCTTATTAGATGCCTTCAAAGCAGCAAATAATGTATTGCTTGGTGCTGTGCAAGGTATTGCAGAATTAATTACTCGTCCTGGTCTTATCAACGTGGATTTCGCCGATGTTCGCACAGTCATGAGCGAAATGGGTACTGCAATGATGGGTACGGGCGTTGCATCTGGTGAAGATCGTGCTGAAGAAGCCGCTGAAGCTGCTATCTCTAGCCCATTACTTGATGATGTCGATCTAGCGGGCGCACGTGGTATTCTGGTGAATATTACTGCCGGCTTAGACATCAACATCGAAGAATTTGAAACGGTTGGTAATTCAATTAAAGCGTTTGCATCTGATAATGCAACGGTTGTTGTGGGTGCGGTAATCGACCCTGAAATGACAGATGAACTTCGTGTAACGGTTGTTGTTACGGGTATCGGTGCTGAAAATAAACCTGATATGACCTTAGTACCGACACCAGTGAAGAAAATCGAAGAAGCTAAAGTTGAACCAGCTAAAATTGAAGAAACAGCTAAAGCGACAGTGGTAGCAGCCGATAACCAAGTTGACGTGCAAAATGTTGCACAGCAAGTTGCTGTTGGTGAAAGTCATACTACTAAGGCAACGAAAAGTGAACCGGACTATCTCGATATTCCAGCGTTCTTACGTCGCCAAGCAGACTAATACTTTATTGTATTGTCGCTAGAATATGATTCAGTCTTACGCACTGTTTTTAGCCTAAAGACTGAATTATATAAGCTGTGTTTGGATTGGTGATTTTGCATTTCCAGTAGGGCTGTGGTAAATTGCTCGGCCTCGCGCTGGAGTGTGGGATTTAAATAGGGTGACACTAATGATTAAACAAAGAACATTAAAACAAGCTGTACGTGGTACCGGCATCGGTCTGCATTCTGGCAACAAGGTTACCCTAAATCTTCGTCCAGCAGCAGCGAATACCGGTATTATCTATCGTCGTATCGATCTTGACCCTATCGTTGATTTCAAAGCATCGGCTGACATGGTTAAAGATACGATGTTGTGTACTTGTCTTGTTAGTGAAGACGGTCACCGTATTTCGACTGTCGAACATATTAATGCGGCATTAGCAGGCCTTGGCATCGATAATATTATTATTGAAGTTGATGCAGCTGAAATTCCAATCATGGATGGCAGCGCTAGTCCTTTTATTTTCTTGCTGCAAAGTGCGGGAATTGAAGAGCTAAATTGTGCCAAGAAATTTATTAAAATCAAACAACCAATTCGTGTTGAAGATGGCGATAAGTGGGCTGAATTCTTACCGTCGAACCATGGGTTTATCATGGATTTACGTATTGAATTTGATCATCCGGTATTTGAAGGTCAAAACCAGCATATTCGTGCAGATTTTTCTGGCGATTGGTTCCATCAAGAAATCAGTCGTGCACGTACTTTTGGTTTTATGAAAGATATTGAATATTTACAGTCACAAAACCTCGCACTGGGCGGTAGTCTAGACAATGCGATTGTGGTTGATGAGTTCCGTATTCTAAATGATGACGGTTTACGTTATGAAGATGAATTCGTTAAACATAAAGTACTTGATGCTGTTGGTGATCTGTATTTATCAGGCCATTCAATCTTGGGTGAGTTTAGAGCATTCAAAACTGGCCACGGCATGAATAACTTATTATTAAGAGCATTACTTGCTAATCAAGAAGCGTGGGAATTTACCACCATTGATGAAACGCAAGATGCGCCTATTCGTTGGTTAGAAGCCAATCTAGAACTGGCGTTATAATCTAACCAAATCAGTTTATTATCTCGGTTCTGACGCTGTTACTGCGCGCTGAGATAAATACAGATAGAATTGTGGCACCAAATTGTTTATATTTAGTGTCACATATTCATCAGTTAAAAAAAGATTATGAGCGTTACAATTACTTACTCGAATAGTAAACATAACTATTCTAAATTATTTAATCTCTATTTCTTCATATTTGCATTAATTGCTGTTATTGCAGCATCGATAGCGTCTTCTTGGTTTCTCTATTCAAACTACTCTTCTCAAGCCATTCAGCTTAAGATTGCAAAAACTCAGCAAAAATATCAACAACAAGCCGATCAAGTCCTTGCGCTACGTCAAGAAACAGATTTGAAAATCGCGGTATTTGCGAGTAAAGTTGGCATGATGCAAGCGGAAGTTAACCGTTTGAGTTTATTGGGTGATGAATTGGCTAAAGATGCCAGTTTGACGCGTGGTGAATTTGATTTTATGCTAAAGCCTGCCATTGGTGGTCCTATGGATACCGATTCAAGTTATGCTGTTGATTTACAAACCTTGCTTGAAGAGATGGATTTACTGTCATTAGAAGTAAATAATCGCTCGCAACAGCTCACACTACTTGAAACTATGCTATTGAATCACAATATAACAGATGAGGCTGTGTTATCTGGTCGACCTGTTATTCAGCGTGGTTCTTGGTTATCATCTCCTTATGGCGTGCGTAAAGACCCTTTTACAGGGCGAGCTACTATGCATAAGGGTGTTGATTTTGCAGGTGATAATGGTATGAACATTATTGCCACAGGCGCTGGTGTTGTTACTTGGTCTGGAAGACGTTCAGGTTATGGCTTATTAGTCGAAATTAATCATGGTAATGGTCTGTCGTCACGTTATGCCCATTCCAAAGAGTTGATCGCAAAAGAAGGCGATGTGGTTGGTAAAGGGCAAACTATTGCTATTATGGGAAGTTCGGGACGCTCTACTGGACCCCATGTGCACTACGAAGTGCTAAAATCGGGACGACAAGTCGATCCTAAACGCTATGTTTATCGCTAAAATGCTTTAAATTTCAAATAGATTCACAATAACTTTTGGTCATAAAATGTTAACTAATATAATTACAAAAATAGTCGGTAGCCGCAATGACCGCATTTTAAAAAAATTGCACAAAGTTGTAAAACAAGTTAATCAATTAGAAGCAGATTTTGAAGTATTATCAGATGATGAACTAAAAGCAAAAACAGTTGATTTCCAACAACGTTTTGCTGCTGGTGAATCACTTGATAGTCTTTTAGCGGAAGCATTTGCGGTAGTACGCGAAGGCTCTAAACGTGTGTTTGGTATGCGTCACTTCGATGTCCAACTATTGGGTGGTATGGTATTAAACAATAACCAAATCGCCGAAATGCGTACAGGTGAAGGTAAAACCCTAACCGCAACGCTACCTGCATATTTAAATGCCTTAACAGGTAAAGGCGTCCATATTATTACGGTGAATGATTATCTTGCTGCACGTGATGCGGAATGGAATCGTGAACTATTTGAATTCTTAGGGTTAACCGTTGGCTTGAACGTGTCTGGCATGGACAACATGGCCAAACGTGACGCTTATGCTGCGGATGTTACCTACGGCACCAATAATGAATTTGGTTTTGATTACCTGCGTGACAACATGGCGTTCGAACCGCAACAGCGTGTAATGCGCCCGTTATACTACGCGGTAATCGATGAAGTCGATTCAATCTTAATTGATGAAGCGCGTACACCACTGATTATCTCAGGTCCTGCGGATAACAGCTCAGAATTATATACTAAGATTAACACCATCATTCCATTGCTAGAACAGCAAGAGCAAGAAGATACTGAAGAATATACGGGTGTTGGTCACTACACGGTTGATGAAAAGAACAAGCAGGTATTACTGACTGAGAACGGTCAAATTAAAGTAGAAGAAATGTTGAAAGAGCGTGGCTTATTAAGCGCTGATGATTCTTTATTCTCTGCTGCTAACATCTCATTACTGCATCACATTAATGCGGCATTACGTGCGCATACGTTATTTGAAAAAGACGTTGATTATATCGTTAGTGATGAAGGCGAAATTGTTATTGTTGACGAACATACGGGCCGTACTATGCCGGGTCGTCGTTGGTCTGAAGGTCTACATCAAGCGGTAGAAGCCCGTGAAGGTGTGAAGATCCAAAATGAAAACCAAACGTTAGCATCGATTACTTTCCAGAATTACTTCCGTATGTACGAAAAACTGTCGGGTATGACGGGTACGGCTGATACTGAAGCTTTCGAATTCCAATCTATTTATAGCTTGGAAACAGTGGTACTACCGACCAACAAACCAATGACGCGTAAAGACTTCGGCGATCTGGTTTACCTGACTGCTGATGAAAAGCATGTCGCGATCATTGAAGATATTAAAGATTGTGTCGCTAGAAAACAGCCTGTATTAGTGGGTACGGTATCCATTGAGAGTTCTGAATTACTTTCTAATTTATTGAAGAAAGACAAGATCAAGCATAACGTATTGAACGCTAAGTTCCATGAACGTGAAGCTGAGATCGTTTCTGATGCTGGTAGTATCGGCGCGGTAACAATTGCAACCAATATGGCCGGTCGTGGTACCGATATTGTGTTGGGTGGTAACTGGCAGACTGATGTTGATAAGCTGAAGAATCCGACTGAAGCGCAAATTGCCCATATTAAAGCGGAATGGCAAGTACGTCACGAAGCTGTGCTTGCTGCTGGTGGTTTACATATCATTGGTACTGAGCGTCACGAGTCTCGTCGTATTGATAATCAATTACGTGGTCGTTCTGGTCGTCAGGGTGATGCAGGTTCAACACGTTTCTATCTTTCTATGGCCGATCCGCTTATGCGTATTTTCACATCAGACCGTATTACCGGCATGATGAAGAAATTGGGTATGGAAGAAGGCGAAGCGATTGAGCATAAATGGGTAACACGCGCGATCGAAAATGCCCAACGTAAAGTTGAAGGCCGTAACTTTGATATTCGTAAATCGTTACTTGAATTCGATGATGTTGCCAATGATCAACGTAAAGTGGTTTATGAGCAACGTAACGAGTTAATGGAAGCGGAAGACATCCGTGACACTATGGTTGCGATCCGTGAAGACGTGATCAATGCGGTTATGGATGCTTACATCCCACCACAATCATTACATGAAATGTGGGACATCTCAGGTCTAGAACAGCGTTTACGTGCTGATTTCATGCTGGAATTACCTATTCAGCAATGGATTGATGATGACAGTAAGTTATACGAAGAGAAGATCCGTGAACGTATCATGACAGCGGCGAATGAAACTTACGTCGCAAAAGAAGATGCTGTGGGTGCCCAAGTGATCCGTCAGTTCGAAAAAGCAGTCATGCTACAAACACTTGATGGTTTATGGAAAGAGCATTTAGCGGCAATGGACCATTTACGTCAAGGTATTCATTTACGTGGTTATGCCCAGAAAAACCCGAAACAAGAATACAAGCGTGAGTCGTTTGAACTGTTTACTGAAATGTTAGAAAATTTGAAGACTGATGTCGTTGGCGTGGTTTGTAAAGTTCAGGTGCAAGCACCGGAAGATGTCGAAGCGGTAGAAGCACAGCATCGTCGTAGTGAATCATTACCACAAAACATGAGTCACGCAGCGGCTGAAAACCAACTTGCTGATGAATCAACGGCGACTGAAGCTGAAACATTTGTGCGTCAAGGTCAGAAAGTAGGTCGTAATGATCCTTGTCCTTGCGGTTCAGGTGCTAAATTTAAACAGTGCCATGGTAAATTAAGCTAATAACGGTAGTTAACACCCGTTATTAATGAAAATTAAAAGCGCTAAAACAGCAATGTTTTAGCGCTTTTTGTTAACTGTCATTTAATCCTATAATTTAATAAGAGAATTCAGCATGAAAGTCGTCCATGTCGCTGCCGGTATTATTGTTCGTGATCAGCAAGTATTTATCAGTAAACGTAGCTCAGAGCAGCACCAAGGTGACAAGTGGGAGTTTCCTGGTGGTAAGGTGGAATCTGGCGAATCTGTGCTTGAAGCGTTAACTAGAGAGCTTAAAGAGGAAGTTAATCTTGATGTTATTAATGCGCAGGCATTTCACCAGTTAGAATTCGATTATGGCGACAAGATCGTGCAATTGGATTTTTATCTTGTTGATAAATTTGACGGTGTAGGTAAGGGTCTTGAAGGGCAGCAAACTGCATGGGTTAATATTAATGCATTAGCGGATTATAAATTCCCAGCGGCGAATCAAGTGATCGTCGAGATGTTAATGACTCAGTTTGCCTGAGCCATTGATCAGCATAAATTCAGTTAGCCGAATTAATTGAACTAGTCGAACTCGTAACCCTTAGGCTGAAGTTCTTGTGGTGAAACTTCTTCACCCGGGATCGCACGCTCTTCACTTGCCCATTCGCCAAGGTCTATTAGCTTGCAACGGTCGCTGCAAAACGGGCGAAATTCACTAGTGGTAACCCATTCAACGGATTTTTGACAGGTTGGGCAATTTACTTGCATGGTAACTTCCTAAATAAACAGTGCTTGAAAGATGCTAGTCTGCCATGGCTACTGCCGCTAATTCAAGAAATTTTTGATGTAAAACGGCTGTATCGGTGATGACTTGTTGACGATCATTATTCACTATCACTGAGTCAGCTGCTGCAAGGCGTTGTTCACGCGTTGCTTGTGATTGTAATATAGCCTTGGCTTGCTGTTCAGAGACGTTATCCCGCGCAATTGTTCGCTGTATTTGTACTTGCTCTTCGACATCAACAACCAGTACATGATCACACAAGGCGGTGAGCTTATTCTCAACTAACAGTGGCACCACCAACACAGTATAAGGCGAGTCGCTCGCCGCTAATTGTGCTAATAACTCCGCGCGGATCATCGGATGCAGTAAATTATTTAACCATTGCTTGTTGGCATTGTCAGAGAATATTTTTTCACGTAATAATACCCTATTTAAACTACCATCATCACGTAATATCAGCTCACCAAAATGCGCGCTAATTTGTTTTAATCCTTCACTGCCTATTGCGACAACTTCTCTGGCGACAATATCAGCATCGACTAAATTAATACCCTCGTTAGCGATAAGATCGGCAACGGTGGTTTTTCCTGATGCGATCCCACCGGTTAATCCAACAACATACATATCGACTGACCTTGATAAATAATGCGAATAAATAGAGTTAATAAATAAAATTAACTAAATAGAAATTAACGAGTTGGTCGCCCCAAATAAGGTATAACCAACCGGCAATGGCCAAGTAAGGACCAAACGGGATCGGATTGCCTCGGGCATGTTTTTTTAATGCTATCTGGGTAATACCAATAATGGCCCCAGCAAAAGAAGATAACAGAACAATGGCTAAAATTGATTGCCAACCAAACCAAGCACCAAACGCGGCTAATAGTTTAAAATCACCATAACCCATGCCTTCCTTGCCGGTTAATAACTTAAAGCCCCAATAAACAGACCATAATGAGAAGTAACCTACGATAGCACCGATAATGGCATCGGATGGTGTTACCCAAGCGTAATTAACGTTAAGAAATAGTCCTAACCATAATAACGGGAGTGTTATCTGATCGGGTAATAACATCTTATCAATGTCGATAAAAGTCAGTGCAACTAAGGTCCACGTTAAGATCAATGCGCCAGCTAATTGAATGCCGTAAGGAATGTACAAGGCAACCACGAGCGATAACAAACCCGTTAACAGTTCAATACTCGGGTAGCGAGCTGAAATAGGATTGGCACAACTGCTGCATTTACCGCTTAATACCAACCAGCTAATCACCGGAATATTTTCCAATGCACTAATTTGATGGTTACACTTAGGGCAAGCAGATCGGGGTAACAATAAATTAAATTTAGTCGGTTCGATCTTAGTTTCTGCAGTTTTACATTCATCGCTGAAATATACCGTGCACTCTTGCTGCCATTCACGTTCCATCATGATTGGTAAACGGTAAATGACGACATTTAAGAAACTACCGACTAGCAGGCCAAGAAGGGCAACGGATAACCATAATAGCCAAGGAGAGAGTTGAAAAAGAAGCGCTAAGTCTTGCATGTGGATTACCTGTGCCGGAGTTAATTGATAGATAAATGTTAAGTGAAATAAGATGATAGCAAACCCACTACAGAAAAGCTGTTAAAGCTTACTTAATGGCATTCAAATTACATCTAGCACCTTAATTACATTACCTCTTCATTACATGATGCTACCCATTTTAAAGATAGGTAAATACATCGCAATCACCAGACCACCAATCACCACACCCAGTACGACCATGATCATAGGCTCAATCAAACTGGTTAAGCCATCAACCGCATCATCAACTTGCTGTTCATAAATGTGTGCGACTTTGGCTAACATATCATCGAGTGAACCAGACTCTTCACCTATCATCACCATTTGTGTGACCATATCAGGGAATAAATTAGTTGAGCGCATAGCAATGTGCATTTGTAATCCGGCGATCACTTCATTACGCATTTCCATTACCGCATTTTTGTAGACAATATTGCCCGATGCGCCTGCCGCAGAGGTTAGCGAATCTACCAGCGGAATACCGGCGGCGAATGTGGTCGATAGGGTTCTGGCGAAACGTGCTAATGCGCCTTTATGCATAATAGGCCCAATGGCAGGGATCTTGAGGATAGCTCGTTCGGTGGTATGTCTGACTTTTATTGAACGTTTATTGGCTCTAAGATAGAGAATTGGTATGCCAAACAATACCCCTATCACCAAGTACCAAAATTGACTGACGAAATCAGAAATCGACAGCACAAACAAGGTGAAAGGCGGCAGTTCTGCGCCAAATCCAGCGAAGATGTCTTTGAATTGAGGTATCACATAAAGTAATAAAATAAGCGTCACGACAATCGCGACCGCGACCACCATCGCCGGGTATAACATGGCTTTCTTAATCTTAGATTTGAGTGCTTCGGCTTTTTCTTTATAGGTGGCGATACGATCATAAATAGTGTCCAATGAACCCGATTGTTCACCTGCACTGATCAAATCACAATATAAATCATCAAAATAAAACGGATGTTTGCGCAAGGTATCAGAAAGCGAAGTACCAGTAGAGACTTCGGCTGCAATCTCACCGATTAACGAACGCATGGTCGGATTATCATTACTACGGGCAATAATTTCTAAACTTTGTACTAACGGCACGCCAGCATTAAGCATGGTGGAAATTTGTCGTGAAATGAGGGCAATGTCCATCGGTTTAATTTTTTTGCTGCCGACAGAGAACAAGCCTGTTGATTTACGCTTGGCTTTTAAAACATTGATGCCCTGACGGCGAAGTTCAACCTTCAGGTTGCTGATGCTTTCTGCTTGCAGTTCACCACTGACTTTTTTACCTTTGCGGTTAACGCCTTGCCAGTTATACGGATAGCGTTTTTTTACTGCTGATGCGGTGCGGCTATTGGTTTTTTTGGTGACTGCGACCATGATGCTATCCTTAGCGAATGGTGGACGTTGAAATCCTTGTTAAAAAACGAGTTGCTTCGTTATTATTGTGTCTTAATGACTGGTGATACGTTCAACTTCAATTAAACTCGTGACCCCGTCGATCACTTTTTGTAATGCTGATTGGCGTAAGGTATCCATGCCTTCCTGCTGGGCTTGATCGTTGAGCTCCATAGAGTTGCTGCCAGTTAAGATCATTCGGGCGATCATATCTGACATTGGCATGACTTCGTAGATCCCCACACGACCTTTATAACCTTTGGTGCATTGCTTACAGCCAACTGCTTTAAACGGGGTGATGCAGAGATCAATTTGCTGCTGGCTAAAGCCAAGCTTAGCTAATTCAATGGCCGGAATATCTTCCGGTTGTTTACATTCACTGCAAAGCCGACGACCAAGACGCTGGGCGATGATCAAACTGACTGATGAACCAATATTATAAGCAGGTACGCCCATGTTAGATAAGCGAGTCAGGGTTTCTGCTGCGGAGTTGGTATGCAATGTCGATAAGACTAAGTGACCGGTTTGTGCTGCTTTTATCGCGATCTCAGCTGTTTCTATATCTCGGATCTCACCGACCATCACCACATCAGGATCTTGACGTAAAAATGATCGTAATGCCATTGGGAAAGTTAATCCCGCTTTTAAATTGATCTGTACTTGATTGATGCCCGAAAGGTTAATCTCAATAGGATCCTCGGCGGTGGATATGTTGCGTTCGACGGTATTGAGGATATTAAGGCCACTGTACAGCGAAACGGTTTTACCACTACCGGTAGGCCCAGTAACCAAGATCATACCTTGCGGCTTTTGTAACGCTGTTAGGTATAGTGCTTTTTGTTTTTCGTCATAACCAAGAATGTCGATATTAAGGCTGGCTTGGTTAGAATCTAAGATCCGCATGACGACTTTTTCACCCCACATGGTAGGCAGGGTACTAACACGCAGATCGACGGATTTGTTTTTCGATAATTTTAATTTGATGCGGCCATCTTGTGGCACTCTGCGCTCGGCAATATCCAGTTTCGCCATGACCTTTAAACGGGCAGAAAAACGCATCGCTAAGTTCACTGGTGGTGATACCATTTCGTGTAAGATACCGTCGATACGAAAGCGGACGCGGTATTTAAATTCATAGGGTTCAAAGTGAATATCAGATGCACCTTTTTTAATCGCATCCAGTAGAATCTTATTTACAAATTTAACGATTGGCGCATCATCGGTGCTATCTTTATTTTCTTGCTCTAAACGTGAGTCGCTATTATCAACTTCCAAGTCACCGATATCGGCATCGTTAAGATCGCCAAGGGCATCAATGTCATTTTCTAATACTGTTTCTAAGGCTTTTTGTAATTGCAGTTCATCAACCAATAATACTTCGGTATGTAAACGAAAGCTGAAGGAGAATTCTTCTAATGCGGTGACATTGGTCGGATCGGACATTGCTAAGTATAGGGTTTGTCCCTGCACGTAAATAGGCAGTGTATGATGTTTTTCGATGAGCTTTTTATTGAGCAGGTTATCGGGGATCTCTTCCAGTTTAAAGGTATCTAAATCGAGCAGTGGTACGCCGTATTCACGCTCTAATAATTTAGCCAGCTCTTGACTATCGATGATGTTACTGTCGACGAGCAGGGTCGTGAAGGCTTTACCTTCCAGTTTAGCGCTTTGCAGAAGTGAGGGTATCTCTTCTACCGCGAGGTATGAATGTGCGACCAGGCTGTGAGCCAGGCCGCTCGCGTTATGCTTGTGTTGCATTAGGGCTTAGCAGAAGCCTTTTGCACTACAAGAGCCACCTTGTACCCAGCCAACGCGACCACTAGAATCCATTTTAGCTGTCAAAGTATAATCTACGGAATCATCGCCTGTCGCTGTAGCTGTAATTGTAGCGCCACTTGCTGTGACTGCATATGCCGTACTATCCACTTTTCCATAACCCGTGCCGTCGTCAGCTGGAATGCCTTTTTCACCAGCTTTACCACACTTACTAGCGTCATTAGCTTTAAATGTATTTGAAGCATCATCTGTCAATCCCTGCATTTGAGCACACAGTTCTACAGCTGTTTTGATTGGTCCGGTTGCAGCTATAACTTCTGCAAATTCTGCTCGTTTACTATAGTTTTGATAAGCAGGCATGCCTACACCCGCTAAAATTGCCACAATCGCGACGACGATCATCAATTCAATTAACGTAAAACCTTGTTGCAGTGCTTTCTGTTGTACTCTCATCTTTTATATCCTTATAAAAATTACCAAATAGTCCTTACTCATCACAAGGTATCAAATGGTATGAGACATCTGATGAGTTGGATTTATTTAAACGTTTATTTAACATTTTGTATACATAACTTTAACGATCCAGATCAAGTTATAGAATAAAATGTAAGAATAACTTATTGATTTATTGATATATAATCATATTTAACTAGGGGGGTCATAGGTTAAGTGAGGTGATTAGAAGGTTATTTCTAGATGAATAACTACAATGTGGGGGCTTATATAGTCGTTCATTGTATTTTTGCAGACTGATTTAGAGTATAAAAAAAGCACTACTCCTTACGGGGCAATGCTTGTGATTTTATTACTACTTTAGAATTGGTTTAAAGCTAGCTTACCTAATGAATAAGCTTATTTAATAAAGCGCATCGACAGATCGGTCGCTTGCACATGTTTAGTTAGCGCACCTACCGAGATAAAATCAACACCGGTAGCAGCAAAACTGGCTAGTGTCTCAATTGTAACATTACCTGATACTTCTAATTTTGCTTTACCTTGGTTTAATTCAACCGCGGCACGCATCATCGGAATATCAAAGTTATCTAACATCACGATATCTGCACCGGCATCTAATGCTTGTTTTAATTCTGCTAGGCTTTCAGTTTCTACTTCAACAGGTTTGCCTGGTTGTAACTCTTTTGCTTTAGATATGGCGTTTTCAATGCCACCACAGGCCATGATGTGGTTTTCTTTAATCAGGTAAGCATCGAACAAGCCAATACGGTGGTTTTTACCGCCGCCACAAGTCACTGCGTATTTCTGGGCAAAGCGTAAGCCAGGAATGGTTTTACGGGTATCAAGTAACTGACATTTGGTGCCCGCTAATTGATCGACATATTCTTTCGTTAATGTCGACACGCCAGATAATGTTTGCACAAAGTTTAATGCATTACGTTCGCCGGTTAATAACGTGCGTGCAGGCCCTTCTAAGGTGAATAGCGTTTGATCTGGGGCAACTAAATCACCGTCAGTCACAAACCATGTCACAGTCACTGTGTCACCAAGCTGGTGGAATACTTCATCAACCCAGGCTTTACCACAAAATACTGCTTGGTCACGGCTGATCACTTTAGCTTTTGCTTGTGTTTCTGCTGCGATTAAGTTTGCCGTGATATCACCTTCTGCCACACTTTGACCACCAAGGTCTTCTGCTAATGCAGTGCTTACTGCGCGGCGTATTTCTTGTTGTAACATAATAATTCCTAGGTCGATTAAAAACTAATATTCACTTAACGTGAGGGTTTTGCCTTGCTGGACTAATTTAACTTGTTTCAATGCATTCATACCCAGCAGAATTGTATCACCATCCATATAAGGATTGATATTCGCACTGAGGTCGTAAAGCGTTAATTTACCAACCGATAAGCTGTCTAAACGTGTTGAAAATACTTCAATCACACCATTGGCGGTATTCACTGATTGACTATAACCAGCGGTTAAGCCGATCTGTTCGGCGACGCTTGCCGGTATTGATACCTGCGTGGCGCCAGTGTCGAGTAAAAATTTTACCTGATAACCATTTATATAACCATTAGTAACATAGTGTCCGGCGCTATTTTGTTGCAGCACAACGACTGCATTGCCATTTTGTTGGTAACTTTCTGGTCGGCTATTGGGGTTTTGTTGTTGCGATAAAAAACTATTGAAGAATAAGGTCATCACAATCAACCCACTTATCCAGGCGATATAGGTCATGGCTTTGGCGATTTTTTTATTTCCATCCATTGTCTTTCTCCATTTTCTTTTTCCAGTATAAACAAGTTAATTTATTGGCTTCGCACTTTGCTGGCTCAGGGCTGTATTTGACTGACTTAGGGCTATATTTTACTGGTTCAGGGCTGTATTTTACGGACGTAACTATTTTATTGCTAACGATATCATTGTAAAGTGAAGCTATTGTAGCTAGTAGTTATCGTAATTAGTAGCTATCGTAATTAGTAGTTATCGTAACTAGTCGTCTGAATAGCATTTAACTCGATTATAGTCAGAAGGTATGAATACAGTGGCAAATAGACAACCCGACTCAGGCTTATTAGCAAGCGCAGATTTTTTATCATCGCCACATTTTGATGATCGCCCAACCGACGTTGATATCGATTTGCTGGTGATCCATTGTATTAGCTTACCGCCTGAGCAATATGGTACTGACTATGTCGAAGACTTTTTTCTTGGTAACCTCGATTGTAGCCTACACCCTTATTTTAAAAAGTTAATAGCAGTCAGAGTGTCTGCGCATTTATACATTAAACGCGATGGCCGCGTGATCCAATTTGTGCCGTTAGCTAAACGCGCTTGGCATGCTGGACTTTCGGAATTTGCAGGGCAATCGCGTTGTAATGATTTCTCGATTGGTATTGAGCTTGAAGGGGATGTTAACCACCCTTATACTGCAGCCCAGTATCAATGTTTGACGACGGTGACGCGAGAAATACAAACCCGCTATCCATTAATCACCCAAGCGCGTATTACCGGCCACAGTGATATCGCCCCCGTACGCAAAGATGATCCCGGCCCCTATTTTGATTGGCAGCATTATTTTGCCTGTTTAAATTCGAAGGCCGATCAATAAGGCTGATCAATAAGGCTGATCAATAAGGACAATAAATATGGCATTAATATCTCTGCTGCTGGCATTACTGATTGAGCGAGTGGTGCATTTGAGCGCTAAACTACAGCTCGATAATGTCTTACAACGTTATCTGTTCCCGTTATTACCCTCATTTATTAATGGTGGCCTATTTAGCACGTTGGTGATTATCGCGTTACCAGCAATCTTGATGTACAGCTTACTGGATGTATTAGCAGGGCTGTATTATGGCATTTTTACGGTTATCGTTTGGTTGCTGTTATTGCTGGTGAGCTTTGGTGGCAGTGACTATCGTCGTGATTATCGTCAATACCTCAAAGCATTAAGTCGTAATGATTTAGAAGCCAAAGGCATGTATGCAGAGTGTTTGGATGTAAACAGTGAACGTTTTTGCGCGACGTTACTGACTCAAGCTGTTGCTCAGCAGTTAGTTTGGCTTAACTACCGTTTTTATTTTGCAGTTATTTTTTATTTTGTAGTTGCTGGGCCTATTGGTTTAACCCTGTATGTGGTGGCGCGTAGTTACCATAAATATGTTGTTCAACATCATAGCAAGCGCTTAAAGCGTACTGGTATTCATCGGGTTATGCGCATTGTTGATTGGTTACCGGCACGCTTAACCATGTTTGGTTTTGCGCTGGTGGCTGAAGAGCAGGCGGCATTACCACAGAGCCTACGTAGTTGGCGTGACCTATCAACGCCTGAGTTTGATTTATTAGGCAAGGTGGTATATCTCGCCAGCAAAGCCAACGTGAAAACGGATAAATGTTATGACTACACCTGTTATTTAGTGCAACTTGCCAAACGTAATATCATCTTCTTTGTGACTGTTATCTCCCTCCTTACCATTAACGGTACTATTGTTTAATTATTCTCTATCTATTCTATAATTATTCCTTAGCGATGATTTAGTTATTACTGAACCATCGCTAAGGATGATTAAATTTCTGATTTTCGATAAAGCATAGGGCGTAATGTCTTATGCTTTGTGGTGCTTAAATCGTGGATTAAGTGGTAAGACCAATATGACCAAGTTATTACTTTGGGGGTAGTTTGTTGCACGTTTATTCTTAGGTGTTAGTCATTTAAACTGGGTATTGTAGTTATAACACTATGTATATGCTTGGTTTATGCCTTTATTTAGGCTTATTAATACTGGCTATTTTGATTTAAACACTATAAATACGAACAAAAATGTCTATTTTTAATGACAATTGAACGTGGTTTTGGTAAATTGTCATGACTTAATATTAAATTGGTCTTACCAATTTACCACTGGTCATTTTGAGGTTCACATGGTCTATCGAAAAATTCAGCCGCCGAAGTTGTCCGATGCGATTGCAGAGCAACTAGAGCAAATGATTTTGGAAGGTAGTTTAGAATCCGGCCAGCGCTTATCTTCAGAGCGTGATTTAGCCCTGCAGCTTGAGGTGTCTCGCCCCACTGTACGCGATGCAATTTTACGTTTGGAAAGCAAGGGTTTAGTGGAACGACGTCAAGGACGTGGTACATGGGTGAAGAAGGTCATGGACCAAACACTGATGGACCCACTGTTCCAATTATTGACGACACACCCAGAAGCACAATTAGATTTGTTGGAATTTCGTCATGCATTGGAAGGCATTTCAGCTTATTACGCCGCGTTGCGTGGTACTGAAACTGACTTTCAGCAATTACGTGTTGCGCTCGATGCTGTCACAGCATCGGAATTAGCACAAGATCCAACGAAACAAGCAAAAGCAGTCAGTGCGTTTAATATCGCGGTTACTGCAGCATCACATAATATTGTGTTGTTACATCTTTTGCGTGGTTTAAACCCATTGCTAGAAGATAATATTTGCCAAAATTTTAGGTTGTTGGAAAAGCGTCAAGGTGTGGTTGAACAAATTAGCCAACACCGTGGGGATATGCTTAACGCAATTCTTAACCGACAACCAGAAACAGCCAGAGAAGCATGTCATGCCCATCTGGCTTATATCGAGCAAGCATTGCTCGATATTGGGCGTGAAGATAGCCGCATAAATCGTGCGTCACGCCGTATAAAACAAGCTAAATAGTGTTACTAATGAATATTCTTAAACATGAAGATGCTTAAGAATATTTCTTTAACGTTGTAGAGATCTAATCAGTAAGGAATCTCATATGTCCGACATCTTAAAGCATGATGTAGACCCAATCGAAACTACCGAATGGCTAGAATCAATCGAATCAGTAATTCGTGAAGAAGGTCTTGAACGTGCGCAGTATTTATTAGAAAAAGTAATTGCCAAAGCACATCAAGACGGCGTTGCCCTAGGTAAAGGCGGCATCACTACGGATTATATCAATACTATCCGTACTGAAGACGAACCTGCATACCCAGGTGACGAGAAACTAGAACGTCGTATTCGTTCGATTATCCGCTGGAATGCTTTAATGATCGTACTACGTGCATCTAAGAAAGACTTAGAGTTAGGTGGCCACATGGCATCTTTCCAGTCTTCTGCTGCACTTTACGATGTATGTTTCAACCACTTCTTCCGTGCTCCTACGGAAAAAGACGGTGGCGATTTAGTTTATTACCAAGGTCATATTTCTCCTGGTATTTACGCTCGTTCATTTGTTGAAGGTCGTTTAACTGAAGATCAACTAAACAACTTCCGTCAAGAAGTTGATGGTAAAGGTATCCCGTCATACCCACATCCTAAGTTGATGCCTGAATACTGGCAGTTCCCTACAGTATCTATGGGTCTTGGTCCATTCTCAGCTATCTATCAAGCACGTTTCTTGAAATACCTAGATGGCCGTGGTCTTAAGCAAACTGAAGATCAAACTGTATACGCTTTCCTAGGTGATGGCGAGATGGATGAGCCTGAATCACGTGGCGCATTATCATTTGCTGCTCGTGAAGGTTTAGACAACTTAGTATTTGTTGTTAACTGTAACTTACAACGTCTTGACGGTCCTGTAATGGGTAACGGCAAGATCATTCAAGAACTAGAAAGCTTATTTAAAGGCGCTGGTTGGAATGTGATTAAAGTTGTATGGGGCGAAGAGTGGGATGAGCTATTAGCTAAAGACACTTCTGGTCGTTTACTACAGTTAATGAATGAAACTGTTGATGGTGATTACCAAACGCTGAAGGCTAAAGGCGGCGCTTACGTACGCGAGCACTTCTTTAACCGTTACCCAGAAACTGCTGAATTAGTTAAAGATATGACTGATGATCAAATCTGGGCACTAAAACGTGGTGGTCATTCTACCAGTAAATTATACGCTGCTTATGCAAAAGCAAAAGCAACTGTAGGTTTACCAACTGTGATCCTAGCTAAAACCATTAAAGGTTATGGCATGGGTGAAGCAGCTGAAGGTAAAAATATCGCGCATGGCGTGAAAAAAATGAAATCGGATACGCTTATGCAGTTCCGTGATCGTTTCGATATCCCTGTATCTGATGATCAATTATTAGAATTACCGTATGTAACACTTGAAGAAGGTTCGCCTGAACACGAGTACATGCATGCACGTCGTAAAGAATTAAACGGCTACTTACCACAGCGTAAAACTGAATTCTCTGGCAAATTGGATATTCCAACTGTTGAAGATTTTGGCGTGCTACTTGGTGAGCAAAAACGTGAAATCTCTACAACGATGGCTTATGTTCGTGCCCTCAATGTGTTGCTTAAGCACAAAGGCATTGGCAAAAACATCGTACCAATTATCGCCGATGAAGCGCGTACATTTGGTATGGAAGGTTTATTCCGTCAAGTTGGTATTTATAACCCTAAAGGCCAAACATACACACCTCAAGATCGCGAAATCGTTTCTTACTACAAAGAAGAAACTAGCGGCCAAGTACTTCAAGAAGGTATTAACGAGTTAGGTGCTATGTCTTCATGGGTTGCAGCGGCAACATCATACAGTACGAATGACGTACCTATGATCCCACTGTATATCTACTATTCAATGTTTGGTTTCCAACGTATTGGTGACTCTGCATGGATGGCTGGCGATCAAATGGCGCGTGGTTTCCTATTAGGTGCTACAGCTGGTCGTACAACACTAAACGGTGAAGGTCTTCAACATGAAGATGGTCACAGCTTAGTACAAGCAGGCCTTATCCCGAACTGTGTGTCTTATGACCCAACATTCGCGTATGAAGTTGCTGTTGTATTACAAGATGGTTTACGTCGTATGTACGGCGAGCAAGAAAATGTTTTCTACTACATCACATTGATGAACGAAAACTATGCTCACCATGCAATGCCAGAAGGCGTTGAAGCTGGTATCCGTAAGGGTATGTATAAGTTAGAAACTTATACTGGCGAAACAGCTAAAGTTCAATTACTAAGTTCAGGTACTATCATGATGCAAGTGCGCGAAGCGGCTCGTATCTTAAGTGAAGACTATGGTATTGGTTCTGACGTATTCTCGGTAACTTCATTCAATGAAATTGCACGTGATGGTCAAGACGTTGAACGTTACAACATGTTACACCCTGAAGCAGAGCAAAAAGTACCGTACATCACTACACTAATGAGTGATGCACCTGCGATTGCCGCGACAGATTATATCAAAAACTATGCTGAACAAGCGCGTGCATACGTGCCGACTTCATACAAAGTTCTTGGTACTGACGGTTTTGGTCGTTCAGACAGCCGTGCAAACTTACGTCGTCATTTCGAAGTTAACGCGCAATACGTAGTTGTTGCTGCATTATCTGAATTAGTTAAGAAAGGCGAGATTGATAATAAAGTTGTTGTTGATGCAATTGCAAAATTCGATATCGACGCTGACAAAATAAACCCTCTATACGCATAAGGTATAAAAAATGAGTATTGAAATTTTCGTTCCAGACATTGGTGATGATGAAGTAGAAGTAACTGAGATTTCCGTTCAAATCGGCGATACAGTTGCAGAAGAAGATACTTTGCTTGCTGTTGAGGGTGACAAAGCGTCTATGGAAGTTCCTGCACCACAAGCTGGTGTAGTACAAGAAATCCGTGTAAATGTTGGCGACACAGTGAAAACTGGTTCATTAGTATTTATCTTTGCTGATGCAGCAAGCGCAGCGGCTCCGGTAGCTGAAGTTGCTGTTGCTCCTGTAGCTGAAGCGGCTCCTGTTGCAGCTGCTGCGGTACAAGTATTAGAAGTTAACATTCCTGACATCGGCGACGATGAAGTGGAAGTAACTGAGATTTCAGTTAAAGTTGGCGATACTGTTGCTGAAGAAGACACGTTAATGGCTGTTGAAGGCGATAAAGCTTCAATGGAAGTTCCTGCACCATTCGCTGGTGTTGTGAAAGAAATTAAAGCAGCTGTTGGCGATAAAGTAACAACTGGTTCTTTCATCATGACGTTTGAAGTTGCTGGCGCTGCACCTGTTGCTGCTCCTGTAGCACAAGCTGCCGCTGCTGCACCTGCTGCAAAAGTTGAAGCTCCGAAAGCTGCTCCTGCTGCAAAAGCACCAGAAGTAACTGGTTTCGTTGAAAACGACGCTTACCACCATGCATCACCAGTAGTTCGTCGTCTAGCACGCGAATTCGGTGTTAACTTAGATAAAGTTGGCGCAACTGGTCGTAAAGGTCGCATCGCGAAAGAAGACGTACAAACTTACGTTAAAAACGCAGTTAAACGTTTAGAATCTGGCGCTACTGGCGGCAACGGTTCTGGTATGGACGTACTAGCATGGCCAAAAGTTGATTTCGCTAAATTTGGTGAAATCGAAGTAGTTAAGATGACTCGCATCCAGAAAATTTCTGGTCCGAACCTGCACCGTAACTGGGTTAAAATCCCACACGTTACACAGTTCGACGAAGCAGACATCACTGAACTAGAAGCGTTCCGTAAAGTAGAGAACAACAAACTTGTTAAGCAAGATAAAGGCTTCAAGATTTCTCCACTTATCTTCATCGTTAAAGCAGTAGCTAAAGCGTTAGCTGATTATCCGAAGTTCAATACTTCAATCGGCGAAGATGGCGAAACTATCATTCAGAAGAAATACATCAACGTTGGTGTTGCTGTTGATACACCAAACGGTCTAGTTGTTCCGGTTATCCGTAACGTTGACCAGAAAGGTATTTACGAGCTTTGCCAAGATCTTGCTGTTATCTCTAAGAAAGCACGTTCTGGTAAACTGACTTCTTCTGACATGCAAGGCGGTTGTTTCACAATCTCTAGCCTTGGCGGTATCGGTGGTACTCAATTTACACCTATCGTTAATGCTCCTGAAGTTGCAATTTTAGGCGTATCACGTTCTGAAATTAAACCTAAGTGGGATGGCAAAGACTTTGCTCCTCGTCTTATGTTACCAATGGCTCTTTCATATGATCACCGTGTGATCGATGGTGCTGATGGTGCTCGTTTTGTTACAGCATTAAACGGATATCTTTCAGATCTTCGTCAACTAGTACTTTAATTTTAGTTAAGCAAACGCTTAATTTTAATCGGGTAATAGTTTTAGTATTTAATTAAAGAGAAGTTTTGGTATTTAATCAGAAGAGTTATCGCATTTTTGCAATGTTTTAACTCTTTTTACTTCTCATTTATTTAACATATATGTAAAATTGTCTGGATTCGAACATCATTACTCAGAAGCTTTAAATTGTGCCTCTGAGTGAGGTTACCGCCATTCCAGATAATTAAATGACAACGAGGTCATAATGAGTAATGAAGTTAAAGCACAAGTAGTAGTACTTGGCGCTGGTCCTGCGGGCTACTCTGCTGCATTCCGTGCTGCAGATTTAGGTTTAGAAACTGTAATCATCGAACGTTACAACACCCTAGGTGGTGTTTGTCTTAACGTTGGTTGCATCCCTTCAAAAGCTTTACTACACGTAGCTAAAGTTATCGAAGAAGCAAAATCATTATCTGAACACGGTATTGTATTCGGCGCACCACAAACGGACATCACTAAAGTTCGTTCATGGAAAGAAAAAGTTGTTAATCAATTAACTGGTGGTCTTAGCGGAATGGCTAAGATGCGTAAAGTTAAAGTGGTTGAAGGTTTAGCTCAGTTTACTGGCGCTAACACAATCGAAGCAACAGACCGTGACGGTAACGTTACAACTGTTACATTCGATAACGCAATCATTGCTGCGGGTTCACGCCCAGTTAAACTACCGTTCATTCCGCATGAAGATCCACGTGTTTGGGATTCAACGGATGCACTAGCACTTAAAGAAGTTCCAGGTAAATTACTGGTTCTAGGTGGTGGTATTATCGGTCTAGAAATGGGTACAGTTTACGCATCTCTTGGTTCTGATATTGACGTTGTTGAGTTTGCAGATCAATTAGTACCTGCAGCGGATAAAGACATCGTTAAAATTTATGCTAAAGCAGTTAAAAACAAATTTAACGTAATGCTAAGCACGAAAGTAACAGCGGTTGAAGCAAAAGAAGACGGTTTATACGTTACTTTTGAAGGCAAAAAAGCGCCAACTGAAGCAGTTCGTTACGACGCAGTACTTGTTGCTGTTGGTCGTGTACCAAACGGTCTTGGCTTAAATGCTGAGAAAGCAGGTATTAATGTAACTGAACGTGGCTTTATCGAAACAGATAAAACCATGAGCACGAACGTTCCACACATCTATGCTATCGGCGATATCGTTGGTCAACCTATGTTGGCGCATAAAGGTGTGCATGAAGGTCACGTTGCTGCAGAAAACATTGCTGGCAAGAAACACTTCTTCGATCCTAAAGTTATTCCATCAATTGCTTACACTGAGCCAGAAATGGCGTGGGCAGGTCTAACTGAGAAAGAAGCGAAAGAGCAAGGCGTAAACTACGAAGCTGCTGTATTCCCTTGGGCTGCATCAGGTCGTGCGATCGCTTCTGACGCATCTAACGGTATGACTAAGTTATTATTCAACAAAGACACTAACCGTATTATCGGTGGTGCTATGGTTGGTACTAACGCTGGTGAATTACTAGGTGAAGTTTGTCTAGCAATTGAAATGGGTTGTGATGCAGAAGATATCGCATTAACAATTCATGCTCACCCAACGTTACACGAATCAGTTGGTATGGCTGCAGAAATTTATGAAGGTTCTATTACAGATCTTCCTAATGCAAAAGCTGTAAAAAGAAAATAATTTAGCGATTAATCGTTAATGTAGAAAGCGACCTTAGGGTCGCTTTTTTTATGCCTGTTATTCCTATCCTTGCCAACAAAATGCGTGTTCGGTTATTTTATGTAATTGGTATTAGGCATTTTAAAACAGAAGTTGCTAGTATAGTTAGGTATAGATATACATTTTATTGAATATAACATGTTGTTCCCAGTGGATGGGATGGATTAATTTTTAGGATCGTCATTAAACTATGTCTCAGATTAAACGGATTTTTGGTTCTTCATTTACAATGATGAACGGGTTACTTCTCGCTTTTATTAGCCTTAATATAAGCACTGCGACAGCCGCAGATGGTATTTCGACTCCAACTCCTATTAGTGAAAAAACACGTCCAAAAATTGGCCTGGCCTTAAGTGGCGGTGGTGCCAAAGGTGCTGCGCATTTAGGGGTGATTAAGTATTTAGAAAAACACAATATTCCGGTCGATTATGTCTCCGGTACCAGCATGGGTTCATTTATCGGTGGTATGTATGCCATGGGACGATCAACGGCAGAAATAGAGCTGATATTAGCGGAGTACGATTGGAGCCAAGGTTATAACGATGACGTGCCACGCGATAAGCTGTCGATACGTGAAAAGCAGCGTCAGGATTTATTTCAAATTCAAACCGACATCGGTTTCGATGGCAGCAGTATTGAATTCCCGTCTGGTTTTGTCCAAGGCCAAGGCATGGCGAAATTATTACGATTATCTACCAACAGCTTACCCTATGTAAGTCATTTCGATTTACTGCCAATTCCTTATCGTGCCATTGCTACCAATGTTGAAACCATGCGCGAAGTGGTATTAGAGCGTGGCGATTTATCGAAAGTCATGCAGGCGAGTATGTCTATCCCAGGTGCGTTGACGCCAGTATTAATTGATGGCCAGCATCTTGTTGACGGTGGCATGGTGAATAATTTACCGATTGGTGTCTTGCAAGAGATGGGCGCGGATATCATTATCGCGGTTGATATTGGCTCACAACTTTATAGCCAAGAAGAGATCACCAGTGCTTTCCTTATTTTTGATCAACTGTCGAGCTCAATGACGCGTACCAGTGCCAACGAGCAGATCTTAAAGTTAAGCGAACGCGACATTTTACTGAGTCCTGAAATCGATGGTATTGGCACTGCAGATTTTGATTTGATGCCAGATGCTGTGGTAAGGGGCGAGAAAGCGGCAAGTTATGCCAGTGCTAAATTAACCGCATTATCACTATCAGATGCAGACTATGCTGTATACCAACAGCAAAAAGCAGTTAAAAAACAGCAAATGGCACAAATAGACGTCATTGATATCAACAGTATTAATATTAATACCGACACCCGTTTAAGCCCAAGAGTGATCGAAAATAAATTAAATATAACAAATGGCGATAAGATCTCGGTGGCAGAATTAGAGCAGAAAATTGATGCACTTTATGCATTAAACCTGTTTCAAAAAATAGACTACAGTATTACAGAAAAAAATGGTGAGCATGACTTACAGGTTAATGTGGTAGAGAAAAGCTGGGGGCCGGGTTATGTGGATTTTAAATTCAACATTCAACAATCAACCACCAGTGATGATAGTCAACAAATCGGTTTGCAATATATCTTGAGTGATTTGAATCGACTGGGTGGGGAATGGCGCACTGAGTTAGTGTATGGATCGGATTCCAACATCAGTACTGAATTTTATTCGCCAATTGATTATAATCAGTACTTTTTCTTTAAAACCGGTGTGCGTTTAGAAAACTATGAAAGTAAGCTCTATTTAGGCTCGTTTAATGATCCCGGAGTGGCGCCAATTACTTCTACTTTTGAATACTTTCCAGTTAAAACCGATCAAATAGGTGTTTATGCTGAGTTAGGTGTTATCCCGTTTGAGTGGATACAGATTGCGGTAGGTAGCTATTATCAGTCCGGTACAGCGGAAATTATTGGCACTACTATCGATAGCGATTTTGATAGCCAAGGCTGGTATGTAAAAACCCGTTTAGATTCGTTTGATAATATTTCCTTCCCAACCAAAGGTTTCAAATTAGATGCCGATGTTTACATTGATACTGGTGATTATTTAAATAGTAACGAAAATAATATCTTCTTCAGCTTAGACTGGCGTAATGCGGTGTCATTAGATCGGTCTACGTTGGAGTTTAAGGCATCGGTGGCCAGTTATGATGGACCGCCTATTTCACCGACGTTCGAAGTCGGTATTGGTGGTTTTCAGAATTTGTCGGGTTATGGTATTAACGAACTCACCGGTAATCATAAAGGACTGGTGGCATTAATCTATCGTCATCGTTTATTGGATAACAATTTTGGCGCATTCTCATTACCACTTTATCTGGGGGCTTCAATCGAACAAGGTAATGTCTGGAACGAGACCGATGACATCAGTTTTGATTCAACTATTACAGCGGGTAGTGTATTTGTCGCGCTAGATACCGGTATTGGTCCGGTGATGTTGTCTTACGGTTATGCTGAAGGTGGCCATGCTTCTGGTTATCTCTTTATTGGTAATAATTTCTAGATATAGCGTGATAAACATTCACGTAAATTAGTTATGATTTTTCTATCATAAGTTTGATGAATGTTGAGTATTTATGTAAAAGTCCTGATGCACATGCTGCTTTAATTTTAATTTTAAGTTAAAAATGTTATATTTGTGAACACTCTGCAAGAGGTCCTAACGTTATTATTGCTGAGTTCACATAAATAACCGTTGAATTCACATAAGAAATTAATAAGTTAGGGTTACATATAACAAGGATGTCCACCATGAGTGGCATAAACTAAGAGGAATGAGTCGTGTTAGAAGCTTATCGTAAACATGTCGAAGAACGTGCCGCTGATGGGGTTGTACCTAAACCTCTTGATGCTGAACAAGTTGCTGGTCTAGTTGAATTGGTTAAAGCACCAATCGCTGGCGAAGAAGAATTTATTTTAGATCTTTTAACGAATCGTGTGCCACCAGGTGTGGATGAAGCTGCTTATGTAAAAGCTGGCTTTTTAACGGCGATTGTTAAAGGCGATGCGACATCACCGATCTTATCTGCAGAACGTGCGACTGAACTACTTGGCACAATGCAAGGTGGTTACAACATCGAAACACTGGTTGAATTACTGGATGTTGATGCGCTTGCCCCTATCGCTGCTAAAGGCTTATCACATACATTATTAATGTTTGATGCTTTTTATACTGTTGAAGAAAAAGCCAAAGCAGGTAATAAATTTGCACAACAAGTTATGCAATCTTGGGCTGATGCTGAATGGTTCTTAACGAAACCTGAAGTTGCTGAAAAAATTACAGTAACAGTATTTAAAGTACCTGGCGAAACGAATACCGATGATTTATCACCGGCACCAGATGCATGGTCTCGTCCTGATATTCCATTACATGCACTTGCAATGCTTAAAAATGAGCGTGAAGGTGTTTCTGCTACGCCACTACAAGCGATTGAAGATCTAAAATCAAAAGGTCATCAAGTTGCTTACGTTGGTGATGTTGTTGGTACGGGTTCTTCACGTAAATCAGCAACTAACTCTGTGTTATGGTGCATGGGTGATGATATCCCGTTTGTACCTAACAAACGTGGTGGTGGTATTTGTATCGGTTCTAAAATCGCGCCAATCTTCTTCAATACAATGGAAGATTCAGGTGCACTACCATTAGAATTTGATGTAACGAGCATAAACACGGGTGACGTTATTGATATCTTCCCATATGCGGGTGTGGTTAAAAATAACGAAACTAATGCAACAATCACTGAATTTAAAATTAAAACTGAAGTACTGCTTGATGAAGTACGTGCTGGTGGTCGTATTCCACTGATTATCGGTCGTGGTTTAACGACGCGTGCTCGTGCTGCGCTAGGTCTTGCAGATTCGACGGTATTCCGTCTACCTCAAGATGTTGCAGCATCAACTAAAGGTTATTCTTTAGCACAGAAAATGGTTGGTAAAGCATGTGGTGTAACGGGCGTTCGTCCTAACCAATATTGCGAACCTAAAATGACAACGGTTGGCTCTCAAGATACGACGGGTCCAATGACGCGTGATGAACTTAAAGATCTAGCTTGTCTTGGTTTCTCTGCAGATTTAGTAATGCAGTCTTTCTGTCATACAGCTGCATATCCAAAACCAATTGATGTGCAAACACACCATACATTGCCTGATTTTATCCGTAACCGTGCGGGTGTTTCATTACGTCCAGGTGATGGTGTAATTCACTCATGGTTAAACCGTATGTTATTACCAGATACTGTCGGTACTGGTGGTGATTCACATACACGTTTCCCATTAGGTATTTCTTTCCCTGCGGGTTCTGGTCTGGTTGCGTTTGCAGCTGCTACAGGTGTTATGCCACTTGATATGCCTGAATCTATTTTGGTACGTTTTAAAGGTGAACTACAACCAGGTATCACACTACGTGACCTTGTTAATGCAATCCCTTACTACGCTATCCAGAAAGGTCTACTGACTGTTGAGAAAGCAGGTAAAATCAATGCATTCTCTGGTCGTGTACTGGAAATCGAAGGTCTACCTGAATTGAAAGTTGAGCAAGCATTTGAATTATCAGATGCATCTGCTGAACGTTCTGCTGCAGGTTGTTCAATCAAACTTAGCGAAGCACCAATCATTGAATATCTAGAGTCTAACATTGTGATGTTAAACTGGATGATTGCTGAAGGTTATGGCGATCCGAAAACGATTGCACGCCGTGTTGCTGAAATGAAAGCTTGGATTGCTGATCCACAATTGCTTGAAGCCGATGCTGATGCTGAATACGCTGAAATCATCGAGATCGATCTTGCTGATGTGAAAGAACCTATCCTTGCATGTCCAAATGACCCAGATGATGTGAAATTATTGTCTGATGTTGCTGGTGTTAAAATTGACGAAGTATTCGTTGGTTCATGTATGACTAACATCGGTCACTTCCGTGCTGCAGGTAAACTGCTTGAGAAATTCAACGGTACGCTACCAACACGTATGTGGGTTACACCACCGACGCGTATGGATGCCGCACAATTAAGTGATGAAGGTTATTATTCTATCTTCGGTAAAGCGGGCGCTCGTACAGAAATGCCTGGTTGTTCACTGTGTATGGGTAACCAAGCACGTGTAGGTGATAATACGACGGTTGTTTCTACTTCAACACGTAACTTCCCGAACCGTCTAGGTACTGGTGCTAATGTTTACTTGAGTTCTGCTGAAGTTGCTGCTGTCGCAGCGATTAAAGGTAAGATCCCAACGGTAGCAGAGTACATGGAACTGGCATCTGAACTTGATGCAACGGCAGCGGATACATACCGCTACCTAAACTTCGATCAAATCGCTTCTTATATCGAGAAAGCGAACGAAGTGATTGTTCAAGAAGCGGTTTAATTAATCGATGATGCAGTGACGACTGTATCGTTAATTAGCTAACTCGAATAGAACAAAATAAGTGTATGAAACGGCTCCCTCGATAGGGAGCCGTTTTTGTTTCCGCTATTTTTTGCTACAATCCCTTCCCTTGAAAACCGATCAAGCTATTACCCTATTAATAAGCGATTTATAAGCTATTAATAAACGACGACCCCTTAACTAATAAGTAGGCATAACCGTGGATTTTGAATTTCGTAAAGATACCCTAACAGATACTTACCGCGTCATAATATCAATGGAACAGACGGCACTGGGGAGTTGGATCCAAGGCACTTTAGGCACGGATAAAGCCACTATTGCGTTGATTCAAGCTGAAATTGATTTATTAAAAGCCCGTAAAAAACAAGAATATCGTTTAATTGGTGATGAAATGACATTAACGCTGACGCAAGAAGATGTTTGTGCGTGTATGAATTCGGAATTAATTGATTCAGGTGAAGAGTTGGACGATGACATGAATTTTTATGATGCAGAAACGGTTGCAGTATGCGGCTTGGAGGATTTTGAAATCATACTCCAAGCCTGGTTACACTTTATTAGTCAGCGCTAGTGCTATTTAGTCCCATTCTTCCGAAGTGTAGCTAAAGGTTGGTAATGACCATTTCCAATAAATAGCACATAGACGCAGGGTTACACCGACACTGAAGGCCACGATAAGGGTGATATTGTGGTTAACACCAAAGTGCTCTAAGCTCAAATAAAGCACGGCAACCAATAACGAGATCCCCGCATATATTTCTTTGCTGAATACCACAGGTGTTCGGTTACAGAGTAAGTCACGCAATACCCCGCCACAAATACCCGTAATCATACCCGCCATAATTATCACTGTTGGGTGGTAGCCGAGTTTCATCGCCACATTACAACCAATAATGGTAAATGCAATTAGACCAAGCGCATCAAGCACCAAGAATAAACGGCGTAAATGATTCATGTGTTTAGCAATTAGGATGGTAAACAAACCTGCACATATGGTGATATAAACATAGTGAGGATGTTGAGTCCAAGAGATAGGGAAATTCCCCAGCAATAGGTCGCGCACTGTACCGCCACCAAGCGCGGTAACAAAGGCGATAACGACCACGCCGAAGACATCCATATTACGACGACCCGCCATTAACGCACCCGACATAGCTTCGGCGGTGATGGCAATTAAATAGATATAAGTGAGCATTTTTGCAAACCTTTAGATTAGAATAAATAAGTGTTCAATCCATTAACAATAGGTCGCGCTCCTTGCAAGTTGGCGATCCTATATATAAACATCATTATGGTCAACCGAATAACAAGCGATTGGCAGTAGAAACTGAATCAGCGGTCAGCATTTTGTTGGTTTCAATGTGTAAAGCAAGGTAATGGACTATTTTAATCAGCGACAAGACTTACAAAGGTGATGTAAATAGGGTAGACTTCTGGATGGCTAATGTATTACTTAAGGATGGGAATAATGCCAATTAGAATTAAAGACGGGCTACCGGCTGCTGAAATATTAGGTAATGAAAATATTTTTGTGATGCTAGAGTCTCGTGCAACCAAGCAAGAAATTAGACCGCTGCAGGTTGTTGTTCTTAACCTTATGCCGAAAAAAATTGAGACTGAAAACCAAATTTTACGATTATTATCGAATACGCCACTGCAAGTAAATGTAGAGCTATTACGTATTGATTATCGAGCCTCTAAAAATACCCCACAAGAACACATTGATGAGTTTTATCACGACTTCGAACGTATACGTCATAACAATTACGATGGTTTGATTATTACCGGTGCACCGTTAGGGCTCGTCGGCCATGAAGATGTAGCGTATTGGCCACAAATCGAAGAGATTATTCACTGGTCTAAAACCCATGTGGTTTCAACGCTATTCCTTTGCTGGGCAGCGCAAGCGGCATTAAAAGTCTTGCATGGCGTGGATAAAAAAGTCCACGAGACTAAATTTTCCGGGGTATACCCGCAGCAAACATTTCACCGCCATAATCCGTTAGTACGTGGTTTTGATGATGAATTCTCAGTGCCGATGTCGCGCTATGCGAATTTCTCTGTAGAGATGTTTGCCGATACTGACATCAATGTCTTAGCCGCGAATGATGAAACTGGGGTGTATTTAGCCGCCTCAAAAGACTGTCGTCAGGTGTTTGTCACCGGTCATCCGGAATACAGTGCTGACACGCTACATCAAGAATATATGCGTGATATTGCCGATGGCGTCGAGGCCGAAGTACCGGCTAATTATTATAAAGGTGATGATGCTGAAAATGCCCCTCGTGTTACTTGGCGTAGTCATGGTAATCTGCTCTATAGCAACTGGTTAAACTATTATGTTTATCAACAAACGCCATACGACTTAAACGATCTATAAACTAATGCTTTATAAAGACAAGGGTCTATAAACGCCTTTAGTTGGTAGATATGAGTACGTAGAGATTAGTATCAAATAATAAGACTCAGGATTGGGTCTGTAGTAAATTAAACGAGGGATCTTGTGGCCACTATAAAAAATAAACAGCAACTGGAACAGCAATTAAAAAAACGTATCATGCTTATCGATGGCGGCATGGGAACGATGATCCAGGATTATAAATTAGAAGAAGCTGATTACCGTGGTGAACGCTTTGCTAACTGGCATAGTGACGTCAAAGGTAACAATGACTTACTGGTATTAAGTAAGCCGCAGTTGATTGCTGATATTCATAAAGAATACCTCGACGCCGGCGCTGATATTCTGGAAACGAATACTTTCAATGCGACGACGATCGCGATGGCTGATTATGATATGGAATCATTATCGGCAGAGATCAACCGCGAAGCTGCGCGTATTGCCCGCCAAGCCGCAGATGCAAAAACCGCTGAAAATCCAGACCGTCCACGCTTTGTTGCCGGGGTACTTGGACCAACAAACCGTACTTGCTCTATTTCTCCAGATGTAAACGATCCCGCTTTCCGTAATACTTCATTTGATCTGATGGTTGAAGCTTATATCGAATCAACCAAAGCCTTAATCGAAGGCGGCTCAGATTTTATTCTGATCGAAACGATCTTCGATACGCTGAATGCTAAAGCCGCGGTATTTGCGGTTAAGACGGTATACGAAGAACTTGGTTACGAATTACCTATCATGATCTCAGGTACGATCACCGATGCATCGGGACGTACACTAACGGGTCAAACGACAGAAGCATTCTACAATTCATTACGCCATGCAGAACCGATCACCTTTGGTCTTAACTGTGCATTAGGACCTGATGAATTACGCCAATATGTCGGCGAGCTATCACGCATTTCTGAAAGCTATGTGACAGCGCATCCCAATGCCGGTTTACCAAATGCGTTTGGCGAGTATGATCTTAGCCCTGAAGACATGGCTGAGCATATTAAGGAATGGGCTGAAGCTGGTTTCTTAAATATGGTGGGTGGTTGTTGTGGTACGACGCCAGAACACATCAAAGCCATGGCCGATGCCGTTGAAGGTATTGCACCACGTCAATTACCTGAAATCGAAATTGCGTGTCGTTTAAGTGGTTTAGAGCCATTAACGATTTCTAAAGAAAGTCTGTTTGTTAACGTCGGTGAACGTACTAACGTTACTGGTTCGGCACGTTTTAAACGTCTTATCAAAGAAGAAAATTACGATGAGGCACTGCATGTTGCGCAGCAGCAAGTAGAGTCAGGCGCACAAATCATCGATATCAACATGGATGAAGGCATGTTGGATTCGTTGCATTGTATGCAGCGTTTCTTAAACCTGGTTGCCTCTGAACCGGAAATTTCGAAAGTGCCGATCATGATCGACTCCTCGAAATGGGAGATCCTTGAAGCGGGTCTGAAATGCGTCCAAGGTAAAGCGATCGTTAACTCTATTTCGTTGAAAGAGGGTGAAGAAAACTTCCGTCGCCAAGCGACATTGATTCGTCGTTACGGCGCTGCCATGATCGTCATGGCCTTTGATGAAAAAGGTCAGGCGGATACCCAGGAACGTAAATTCCAAATTTGTAAGCGTTCTTACGATATCTTGGTACACGAATTAAATTATCCGCCAGAAGACATTATCTTCGATCCAAATATCTTTGCTGTCGCAACCGGTATCGACGAACATAACAATTATGCTGTTGATTTCATTGAAGCAGTGAAAGACATTAAGCGTGAGTTACCGCATGCGATGATCTCGGGTGGTGTTTCTAACGTCTCTTTCTCGTTCCGTGGTAATAATCCGTTACGTGAAGCTATTCATGCCGTGTTCTTGTACTACTGTATCCGTGAAGGTATGGATATGGGTATTGTGAATGCAGGGCAGTTAGCCATTTATGATGATCTGCCGAAAGAACTGCTGGATGCCGTTGAAGATGTGGTCCTTAATCGGACACCTGAAGGTACGGAAGCCTTATTAGCGCTGGCGGAAAAATACCGCGATTCTGGTGTTGAAGTGGAAGCTGAAACACAAGAGTGGCGCAGTTTTGATGTCAATAAGCGTTTAGAGCATGCATTGATTAAAGGTATTACCGAGTTTATTGAAGAAGATACTGAAGAAGCGCGTCAACAAGCAACACTGCCATTAGAAGTGATTGAAGGTCCGTTAATGGACGGCATGAACACCGTGGGTGATTTGTTTGGTGCGGGTAAAATGTTTTTACCCCAGGTGGTTAAATCTGCCCGCGTAATGAAACGAGCGGTATCTTATTTAAACCCCTATATTGAAGCGTCAAAACAAAAAGGGTCGACTAACGGAAGAGTATTATTAGCCACCGTAAAAGGCGATGTGCACGATATTGGTAAAAATATCGTTGGTGTGGTTTTACAGTGTAATAACTACGAAATCGTTGATATGGGCGTGATGGTATCTTGCGATGATATTCTCAAAACAGCGGTTGCAGAAAACTGCGACATTATTGGTTTATCCGGACTGATCACGCCATCGTTAGATGAAATGGTCCATGTTGCGAAAGAATGTAAACGTAAAGGTTTAAAACTGCCGATTCTGATTGGTGGTGCGACAACATCGAAAGCGCATACGGCGGTTAAGATTGAGCAAAATTATGACGAACCCGTTATTTATGTTGCGAATGCATCACGTGCGGTAGGTGTGGTCGCGGCATTATTGTCAGAAACTAAAAAGCCTGAATTGGTTGCGCGTATGGCCAAAGAATACGACACGGCCCGTGAGCAGCATGCTCGTAAGCGTCCGCGTAGTGCGCCGGTTACGTTAGAAAAAGCGCGTGCCAACAAAGCGCCGATTGATTGGGTTAACTACACACCGCCAGTACCGAAAACACTGGGTGTGCAAAAATACATTAATTACTCAATTGCAGAACTACGAAAATATATCGATTGGACACCATTCTTCATGACATGGACGCTGGCGGGTAAATACCCTCGTATCCTTACCGATGAAGTCGTGGGTGAGCAAGCACAGAGTTTGTTCAATGATGCCAACGAGATGCTTGACCGTTTACAAGAGTCGAATGAAGTGGGTGTTAATGGTGTGATTGGTTTATTCCCTGCGAATACAGTGAATAGCGATACTATTGAAGTTTATACTGATGAAACCCGTACTCAGGTATTCAAGCGTCTTGAACATTTACGTCAGCAAACTAAGAAGAAACCTGGGCAGTATAATAATTGCTTAGCGGACTTCGTGGCGCCGAAAGAGTCGGGTAAATTTGACTATGTTGGTGCATTTGCGGTAACTGGTGGCATCGGTGAAGACGACATGGCGAATTACTTCAAAGGTATTGAAGATGATTACAACGCTATCTTGGTGCAATCTGTATGTGACCGTTTAGCGGAAGCAATGGCTGAACGTCTGCATGAATTAGTGCGTAAAGAAGAGTGGGGTTTCACGCCGACCGAAGATTGGAGTAACGACGATCTGGTCCGCGAAAAATACCAAGGTATTCGTCCGGCGCCGGGTTATGCCGCCTGTCCGGAACATACCGAGAAAGGTACGATTTGGGAATTGCTTGATCCTGACAGTATTGGTATGAAGTTAACGTCTTCTTATGCGATGTGGCCAGGTGCCGCAGTATCAGGTTGGATATTCTCGCATCCAGAATCACGTTACTTTGCAGTTGCATCGATCCAAGAAGACCAAGTGCAAGACTATGCTGAACGTAAAAATATGACGCTTGAAGAAACCGAACGTTGGTTAGGGCCTAACTTAGGTTATGCACCTGATTAATATTTTCTAACTCCGTATTTATTAAAGACGCTCTGCTCGCCGTGAACCCATCCATGGGGGCTTGGGGCTAGCATCCCTGCTAGCAACAGCAGGCTTACTTTAATGAATACTCGGTCATATGTGGTGTGACTGAAAAATAAAAAATGCCCGTGTAGCAAATTGTTACACGGGCATTTTTATATCTGGGATGTCAGCAGAGAAGTCTGCAAATCAATCTGATTAACTGGTTGGTAATAACTGTTTTTTAGTACGGGTAAATAATGCTTTTTTACGCTGAGTTAGTACATTACCGAGTATCACTAATACCAATCCAAGTGTTGAATAGATCGTCCAATGATAATCCTCAAATACTGCAGAGACACTCAAGGCGACAATCGGGGTGATCACTAAAATGTAGGCTGCATTACTGGCGCCAAGTCGATCAACTAAAATTAAATAACAGGTAAAACCAAGTACCGACGCTGGAATAGCCAGATACAACAAGCTACCGATGTATTGCGTCGTTAGCGTGAACTCAAACGAAATGCCACGTACTAGAATAATAACTAACAGCGCCACACAACCATATACCATGGCATAGCTGGTGGCAGTAAAGGGCTGCACATTATTTTTAGTATTACGTATGCTGAGCATATTACCTATCGAGAAACACCAAGTGCCCATTAGCGCGAACATCAAACCGTACAACGTATCTTGCGACCAATTTGTTTGTAATAAATCTCCAGCAAACAACAAGCTAATGCCAGCAAGCCCTAGCATAGCGCCTAACCAAAAGTTGGCGTTGGTTTCGGTCTGGTAAAATAGCTTGCTGTGAAAGGCATTAAATACCGGTGCCGTGGCCATGAATACCGCCACTAAACCGCTGGGGATATACAAAGTCGCGCTGTAAAAGGCGAGGAAATTACAACAGAATAAACACACACCTTGCAGTGCTAAGAAAGCATGGTCTCGGCGTTTTACCGTTTGTAGTTTACCCCACAGTTTACCGACAATAAACATGACCATGGCAGCAATGGCAAAGCGGTAAAAGATCGATACTTCCATGGGTACATCACCGTGTTGCCACTTGATTGATATCCACGAAAAACCCCAAATAAATATCATTGAAACGTAGAGTATTGCTGACATAGCGGATCCTAAATAAAGACAGTAATCAATTAAGCTACATTATGGGGTAGTTGTGAGATTGGAGATATCACGATGTCGGTAAAACTAACACAATATTGCGCTTTAATGATTAGCCTGATCACGGTATCAGTTGAGCAATCTGCCATTAATGGTAGTATTTTGTTATGCCATTAATAAAACCACTCATGGATATCGGGCTCGATATAACTTCGTCTTTAATAGAACCGAGTGAAATCAGCTTTGAACAATCAACCAGTAAGATCTGTTTACGACAAGCGTCATTAACGGATTCGTTGTCGTGGGCGCATTATCAGAATGAACATGACCGTTTATTTTATGTGAATGACAAACAGCATACCTTGAGTTTATATATGTCCGGTGGTTATGAAACTCACCGCACAGACGTCAACTCGGGATTTGGCGCGCCAGGTAAATTTTGTTTAATGCCAAAAGGTTCTGAGAGTCATTGGCAACTTGGGCAAACACAACAATTCATGCATTTATATTTTAACGATGATTATCTTAAACAGTTAGCGTTGAAGGTATTTGATATAGACCCGCGCATGTTACAACTGCCGGAACTGACCTTCACCAACGATGCTGCCACTGAAGCGTTATTTCGACATTGTATGGCAACCAGCGATTGGCACAGTGGTCATGAGCATCTAGCTATGGAACAAGTAACCAATACCATCTTAGTCTCTATGCTGCAGAATATGGGCATCACTAAACTGATGTCCCCAGTTAAAGGTGGCTTAGCACCCAAGATCGCTGCGTTGGTATGTGATTACATGCAGGCTAATTTCCATCGTCAGGTTTACCTTGTTGAATTAGCTGAACTAGCTCAATTGAGTGAGTATCATTTTTGTCGGATGTTCAAACAGAGCATGGCGCAAACACCGCAAGCGTATTTATTGGCGATTAGAATTGAGCAGGTTAAATTACGAGTCAGTAAAGGGCAAGCGAGTATGGCGGAAATTGCATTAGAATGTGGCTTTGCTAATCAAAGCCACATGGGACGTTATTTTAAAAAGCTGGTGGGTATTTCCCCACGCCAATATCGCTACTTAAGCGCTAGTTAGGCGCTAGTTAGGCGATAGTTAGACAAAATAGTTAAGCGCGAGTTGATATTTCCTCACACGAGTTAATGCTATTTGATTAATGCGGCCGATGCGCCTGCTGCGACAAATATCCCACCAACTGTTTTATCAAAACGGATCTTGTTACGGGCACTGGTTAATACTGGTTTTATCGCATGCGAAGTGCTGCCGTAAAGTAACTTACAAATCAAATCGACCACGATCCAAGTACTCACTATGACCACTAATTGCTGGAATAAATCTGCTTGTGGATTCAAAAATTGTGGCAAAAACGCGATGAAAAACAAAATGTCTTTTGGATTCGATGCACCTAATAAAAATGCTTTGCTAAACATGGCTTTGCTATTTGGCTTTTGCGCTTCTTCGGTGATGGTAATGCTACCGCCACGACTGGCATTACGCCATGTGCTGATCCCTAAATACACCAGGTAAAGTGCGCCGAGGGTTTTGATCACCGAAAATAAACTTTCTGATGCGATAATCAGTGCGCCTAATCCAGTTGCAGAGGCAATTAAATATAATGATGACGCTAAGACACCACCGGCAAAAGCGGGGGCTGTTTGTTTGATACCATAAGAGATCGAGTTCGTTATCATGTAGATTGATAATGGACCGGGAATTAAAATTACCACAAAAATAGTCGAAACAAAAAGTAACCAAGTATCTAACGTCATTGTTATTATTCTCCAAAGTAGGGTTACAGCCGCACTCATTATAGGCTAAACACTAACACCATAGATGTTTGAAATTGTTTGGTATTAAATTGCGAGCTGAGGAAGGTATTCGAGGTGTTATTCGCTATAAAGTATACAGCTAACAAGGTTTATCATATAGGCATAATAACGAATGCTCAACTGATTTAAGCATTCGTTTAGTTTAGGCGTGAGTTTTTAATTTACGCGTGATCTTTTCGTTTAGGCATATGCGTTCACGCATAAAGTAGGCAGAGCTTATTCAGCCGTCGTGTCTGTAGTAGCTTGGCGTTGGTACAACTCAAAACAAACTTGTCCGGCTTGTTTGTCTTTTAAAATACGCCAATTAGCGGGTAACTTAACTTGATTAAGTTCTTTTTCACGTTCGATATAAATTACCGCATCAGCACTTAACCAGTTGTATTGTTCCAGCTTGGCACAGCAATCTTCCAGTAAATCTTGACGGAAAGGAGGATCGATAAAGACCATATCATAAGTTTGTGCTGGCACTTTGGTTAATAGTTGTAGGGTATCACCGCGTACTAACTGGGCATTATCGGCTTTTAACAACTCAATGTTTTGTTGTAATTGTGCTGCTGCGCCGGCGTCTTTTTCAAACAATAGGCCAGAGTCTGCATAGCGTGATAATGCTTCAAAGATTAAGCCGCCACTACCAGCAAATAGATCCAAGCAATGACTGCCATGTACGTAAGGCGATAACCAATTGAAAACGGTTTCTTTTATTCGATCTGTTGTCGGGCGTAGACCAATCACATCCTTAACTGGGAGCTTTCGACCGCGCCATTGACCACTGATGATCCGAATATGTCCAGAAGGACGTTGATTTTGTTGTTTTGTGCTAGATTTTGCCATAGTAATTCTTTGTCTGGACAGAAAGATGATAATATAATCACCATATTGATATTGGGTCATTGTAGCAGTTCAAGACTGGCGAAAGTAAGGTTTTCTAAAAATGGCAAAAAAAAGCATGAAGAATTGGTTTGGTTTAGGTAAAAAAGACGCGATCAGCACGGATGAAGATAAAGTTAATCCGGAATTACTCGTATCGAGTGATGATGAAACGGCGGAAGAAAAAGCCATTCGTCGCGCTGCAGATTTACGACTTTTCACTGATTTCGAAAATAATAATACGGCAAGCGAAGTCGGTAATGTTGTTGCGGAACCAGAGGTTATTACAGCTGAGCCGACAACATTAGACGCTGTTACTGACGTTGTGGAAGAAGACGTGACGACAAAAAGTGTGAATCAAGAATCGGTATCGACAGCGATTGTTGACGCTATTAGCGACGAGCCTGTTGCAGATGAACCGGTTAACAAAGATAAATTCTTAACCCGTTTGAAACGTGGTTTATCACGTACCAAGGGTAATATTGGTAGTGGTTTCAAAAACTTTTTCCGTGGCAAGCATATCGATGACGAGCTATTTGAGGAACTTGAAGAGCAGTTATTAATTGCCGATCTGGGCGTTGCGACGACGACCCGTATTATTGATAATTTAACGCAACAAGCATCACGTAAAGACTTAAAAGATGCTGAAGCGCTTTACGACATCTTGAAAAAAGACATGGCGGAGCTACTGCATAAGGTAGACCAGCCATTAGTGATTGATAGTAACAACAAACCCCACGTGATCTTAATGGTTGGCGTGAACGGTGTGGGTAAAACCACGACTATCGGTAAGATGGCGAAGAAATTCCAAGGTGAAGGCAAATCAGTGATGCTCGCGGCGGGTGATACATTCCGTGCCGCAGCGGTTGAGCAATTACAAGTATGGGGCGATCGTAACGGTATCCCTGTGGTTGCACAGCACACTGGTGCGGACAGTGCATCGGTACTGTTTGATGCCATGCAGTCGGCTACCGCAAAAGATGTTGACGTGCTTATTGCTGATACCGCCGGTCGCTTACAAAATAAAGCGCACCTGATGGAAGAGTTGAAAAAAGTGGTTCGAGTCATGCGTAAACATGATGCAACTGCGCCGCACGAGATCATGTTAACGATTGATGCCGGTACCGGTCAAAATGCCTTAAGCCAAGCGGAACTATTTAAAGAAGCGGTAGGTCTGACTGGCATTACTATTACTAAATTAGATGGTACTGCTAAAGGTGGTGTTATCTTTGCTGTGGCAGATAAATTTGAGATCCCAATCCGCTTTATCGGTATTGGTGAAGGTATTGATGATTTACGTACTTTTAATTCAGAAGAGTTTATTGAAGCCTTGTTTAGTAACGACGAACAAAAATAACAGCAGCAGCAGCAGTAGTATATTTCACTAAATACTCATCGTTAATACGGTGAGTATTTATTTTCACTGAACTCGATTTTTATACCAGCACACAGCAAGGACGCGATCATCATGATTCGGTTTGATAATGTATCTAAAATTTACCCAGGCAGTCTTACTGCGCTACAAAAAGTTAACTTTCATCTTGAAAAAGGTGAGATGGCTTTTTTAACGGGCCCCTCTGGCGCCGGTAAAAGTACCTTATTAAAACTAATCAGTATGTTAGAAAGACCAAGCGCAGGCGATGTTTTTTTTAATGGTCAAAATGTCAGTAAAATCAGTAAAACTGAGATTCCTTTTCTACGCCGTGATATTGGTATTATTTTTCAAGACCATCGCTTGTTAGTCGAACGTACTATTTTTGATAATGTCGCGTTGCCGTTGATTATAAAAGGTTATACCGCGAAACAAGTTAAAAACAGGGTGTTAGCGGCATTAGATAAAGTGGGTTTATATAATAAAGCCAAGTGTTATCCACCAATGCTTTCTGGTGGTGAACAACAACGTGTGGGCATTGCTCGCGCGATTATTTCCCGCCCTAAATTATTACTGGCGGATGAACCTACGGGTAACTTAGACCCGCAGTTATCGATGGAAATCATCAAATTGTTTGAAGAGTTTAATCGCGCTGGTACCTCGGTATTGATTGCCACTCATGATTTGGGCTTGATTGCTAAAATGCGCTATCGCACGTTGCGTATTAAGCAAGGCGAGATGTGCAACGACGAGTTACAAGGGATTTAACATGAACAAGCAAAGCAAGCGTGCTGACGCATCCATTATCAAACGTATTCAAATACGCGGCCAACAACATATTCATCAAGCCATATCGAGCTTAACCGATGTATGGCGCACGCCGATTGCATCATTGATGACAATGCTGGTACTAGGTGTGAGCTTGGCCTTGCCGAGCACCTTGTATGTGGTATTGAAAAATAGCCAGACAGTAAGCCAAGAATGGACCAGTCCGACCGACATTAATTTATTCTTAAAGAAAGATTTACCGGAATCGCGTTATAAAAACTTATTGCAACGCTTAAAAACCTACAAAGAAGTTGATAGTTTTGAGTACATTTCTAAAGAACAGGGCATGGCTGAATTTAAGCGTTCTTCTGGATTAGTGTCGGCGTTAACGTTACTCGATCATAACCCATTACCTGCCGTTGTTGTGGTTACGCCTAAACCTTATTACCGTAGCTCGATTGCCGCGCAAGAGCTGTTAGCCAAGTTAGAACGCGAACCTGAAGTCCAACAAGGTAAGCTAGATATCATGTGGTTAGAGCGTCTTGAAGGTATTATTTCTATTTTTAGTGATGCCGTATTAGTTGTCTCTGTTCTATTATTAAGTTCGGTATTATTAATTACCGGTAATACCATTCGCTTAAATATTTTATCTAACCGTGCTGAAATTGAAGTATTAAAATTAGTGGGTGCGACTAATTCATTTGTCCAACGACCCTTTTTATATACTGGATTTTGGTATGGTGCTATTGGTGGGATTTTAGCTTGGTTAGTGACTGTATTTATGGTGTATTGGATGGAAGATACCGTGGTCAACCTGGCTCAGTTATATAATACTGAGTTTGATATAGAGGGATTAGTATTCAGCGAGATCATGCTGTTGTTTATCACCGCTATTGGTATGGGATTAAGCTCAGCCGCTATTTCGGTTAATTACTATATTGCCAAAATAGAACCGAGTTAGTACGACTTTGAACGAGTGAATACAAGGTTGAACTGGATTAAGAAACATTGGTACTGGTTTCATCGATAAGTGGATCTGGTTAATATAAATTGCAGCGCTGATATGGCGCTACTGCGCTAAGTGAAGTTAATGTATTTTAGGTTATTACTTACATTTGTAATTATGTTGGCTGGGCTATTGCTTCCGGGGCTTTTTGCTGTGCTTTCAACAGCGCAGCAGGGCATGTTAGTTGAATTACCGACTATTCTTTTTTTGCTGGTTATCATCCTCAGTCATTTCTTCAAACAAGGCCGTAGTGGTTTTGCGGCATTGTTGATGCTGGTGGCTTATAATGTTATTCAACAGCGCTTACAAACCCCGCTGGCGATTGGCAGCACCTTGTTTGAATACTATTTTTTGGTATTGTTATTACCAGCCAATTTAGTGTTATTCATGTTTTTACCCGAACGTTCACTGTTTTCCTTTAAAGCACTTTCCTATCACGTTATTTTCATCTGCCAAGCGGTTGCGTTTTATTGGTTTATTCAGCCCGAACAATTACCTTTGGTTAGTAATTTGTTGACTGCGCTGGAACCTTGGATCTTGGTATTTGGTGATGTATCGGTTTTACCCAGCATATTATTTGCGTTGTTAATCTGTGCAGTGCTGACGGCAGCGACACTCATCCTGTTTAGGAATGTCGCGTCCGATCAAGCATTTCTCAGTGCGTTGTTGGCGTGCACACTAACCGTGGTTGAGTTTGAGCAACAATGGATATCGGTAAGCATGTTCATGATGAGTGCGGTTGTGCTGCTACTGAGCATATTGAAACGAAGTCACGAACAAGCCTTTATTGATGAACTTACCGGTATTCCAGGGCGTCGGGCGTTAAATATCGACTTGACGCAGTTAAGTGGTAAGTACAGTATTGCCATGTTGGATATCGATCGTTTTAAAAAATTCAATGATACTTATGGTCATGATATTGGCGATACGGTATTGAAAATGGTGGCTTCGCAGTTAAACGCGGTAAAGGGCAGGGGTAAAGTGTACCGCTATGGTGGTGAAGAGTTCATCATCTTATTTAAAGGGAAGTCTACACCAGATTGTGTTGGTTATTTAGAGGATATACGACTACAAATTGCGGGTTATCCTTTTCAAATTCGTCAGCCTATAGAACGACGAGACCTGCAAGCGGATAATCTTGATGCGGAGAGTAATATCATCGAAGAGATTGAAAAAACCGTACAGGTTACAATCAGTATTGGTGTCGCAGAAGGGCGCAGTTCAATGACCAGCCCTGAAGAGGTGATTAAAGCAGCAGACCAATTATTGTATAAAGCCAAAGAAGCCGGACGAAATCAAGTGTGTGCTTGAACTCGTTAACGTCCCCCTTGGCTTAATCGTATTGCTAATGATAGATATAACTGCCATCTTCACGTAAAGAAAATAGCACGGGTGCGCTATTCGTATCTGTAATTCTCAGTTCTATTAATTTACCTACCGTCGAGATATAAAATGACATCACTTGCCCCGGTTGCACTTGAGTTATGTATCGCTGTGGGGTGGGTACTGCGATCAAAGCATGTAGTACTGCCGAGGGAATATCATACTGGCGGAAAATACGGTAAACAGAGTCACCTTTGCGGATAACATGCGCACGCCATTCGCCATCAATATTTTCTGGATCGAGTACTTTAATTTGTACTGGCGGTGGTGTATTGCTTGCTTCGCCACGTTCTTGACCGGCTTTATTTGCTACATTATGAGTGGGTGCGATAGTCAGAGCGATTGATTTACGTTCACTGCTAACATCCTTGTCCACGCTGTTGTCATCAGTGGTTGGTATAATTAGTAGCACCATCACAATCAATGATAATATCGGTACTAATGTACGGTGCAGGCGCGGCAGAGATTTAAATGTATTACGCAACACATTGACGCGTTTTGTTAATGACGGAAATAACAATTTAATTTTTTCGATAAGAGAATATAATGCGTTGCTCTCCATGATTAATTTCCTGTGATTTTGTTTTTAATCGGGTCGTGAGCTAATTAAAGTCGTTTTAGATAATGACAATAGTGGCGGGTTATAGTTGAAATAACTATCTATAACAGCGCTGAATCATACTAATTGTTATTATCTAAGCTAATTTTATTGCGCGTTTCATCATAGTATAAATGCTAAAAAATAGCATATTTTGTTTCGCCTTTGATTGTTAAATTTTTATTTTAATCTAAATAACAGGACTTTTGATGACTGACGTTATTGATATGAGCTTAGAGGGTGTTGAAGAACAACCGCTAAGGGAATTTACCGAGCAAGCATATTTGAATTATTCCATGTATGTGATCATGGATCGTGCCTTGCCTCATATTGGTGATGGGTTAAAACCAGTGCAACGCCGTATTACTTATGCGATGTCTGAGCTTGGTTTGCATGCGGGTGCAAAATATAAGAAGTCAGCGCGTACGGTTGGTGATGTATTAGGTAAGTATCATCCCCATGGTGATAGTGCGTGTTATGAAGCCATGGTATTAATGGCACAACCGTTTTCATATCGCTATCCGCTTGTTGATGGTCAGGGTAACTGGGGTGCGCCGGATGATCCGAAATCATTTGCCGCGATGCGTTATACCGAAGCTAAATTATCAAAATTCGCGGAAGTATTATTAAGTGAAGTGGGATTAGGCACTGTTGACTGGTCGCCTAATTTTGACGGCACCATGAAAGAACCACAGTTATTACCGGCACGTTTACCACATATTTTATTAAATGGTGTGACGGGGATTGCGGTCGGTATGGCGACGGATATTCCGCCGCATAACGTACGTGAAATTACCAACGCTTGTTTGCATTTAATTGATAAGCCAAACGCTGAGTTGTCAGAGTTAATGGAACATGTGAAAGGTCCCGATTATCCGACCGAAGCAGAAATCATCACCCCTAAAAAAGATATTGCACAGATCTACGAGACCGGTAAAGGCAGTATTAAAATGCGTGCGGTATACACCCTAGAAAGTGGTGATATTGTTATTAGTGCGCTGCCACATCAAGTTTCGGGTGGTAAAATTTTAGAACAAATCGCGGCACAAATGCAGGCGAAGAAATTACCGATGGTTGCCGATTTACGTGATGAATCAGATCATGAAAATCCAACCCGCTTGGTGATTATTCCCCGTTCTAATCGCATCGATATCGAACAGTTAATGGCGCATTTATTTGCCAGTACTGATCTTGAAAAAAATTACCGCGTTAACTTGAACATGATCGGTTTGAATGAGAAACCGCAAGTTAAAGGTTTGAAGAAAATTTTAGTTGAATGGCTAGAGTTTCGCCGCACCACGGTACGCCGTCGTCTGCAGTTCCGCTTAGATAAAGTGTTAGCACGTTTACATACCCTTGATGGTTTATTGATCGCGTTTTTAAATATTGATGAAGTGATCGAAATTATTCGTCAGTACGATGATCCAAAAGCAGAGTTAATTCGTCGTTTTGATTTATCGGTAAAACAAGCGGAAGCGGTATTAGAACTGAAGTTACGCCATTTAGCGAAACTAGAAGAAATGCGTATTCGTGGTGAACAAGGTGAATTAAATACCGAACGCCACAAGCTGGAACAACTACTGGGTTCTGATCGCCGCTTAGCCACGCTGGTGAAAAAAGAACTAATCGCCGACGCTGAGACATTTGGTGATGACCGTCGTTCACCTATCGTCGAGCGTAAAGAAGCAAAAGCGTTAACAGAAAAAGAATTGATGCCTAATGAAGCGGTGACCGTAGTGTTATCACAACAAGGCTGGGCACGTTGTGCCAAGGGCCATGATGTGGATGCTAACGGACTCAGTTATAAAGCCAGTGATGGTTATAAAGATGCTGCTGAAGGACGCAGTAATTGTCCTGCGGTATTCATTGATACCAGTGGTCGCTCATTTGCACTTGATGCCCATACTTTACCTTCAGCGCGTAGTCAGGGTGAACCATTAACGACTCGATTTACACTTGCGCCCGGACAAACCTTTGCGCATGCACTGATGGCAGATGATAGCCAGCAATTCTTACTCAGTTCTGATGCCGGTTATGGTTTCATTGGCAAGTTCAGTGACATGGTCAGCCGTAATAAAAACGGTAAAGCATTATTAACCTTACCCGTGGGTGGTTTAGTGATTGAACCGCAAGCGGTGACGGATATAACCACAGATCATTGCTTAATTATTTCTAACGAAGGTCGGATGCTCATTTTCCCACTATCGTCATTGCCTTTATTGTCTAAAGGTAAAGGTAATAAATTAATGAACATCCCATCAGCACGAGTTAAAAGCCGTGAAGAGTATGTGCAAATGCTGAAAATTGTGCCTGAGGGACAATCGGTAACGCTTTATGCTGGTAAGCGTAAATTGACATTAAAACCTGCCGATTTAGAACATTATAAGGGTGAACGTGGTCGTCGTGGCTTCAAGTTACCACGCGGGTTACAGCGTGTTGATAGCTTAGATGTAGCACAAGAATAATTCAGCTAACGCTTGTACACCGAGTTGTGGCTCGGTATACTGCGGTGATGTTAAAAGAGGGTTATAGATGTTATTAATTATTCGTTTTATTTTAGTCATGCTCTTCATGGTCTACTTGCTGATCATGAGTATATTACGCTTTAGTTTAAAGCCACGTGATCCAAAACACGTCGCATGTGTAGCGAGAAACTTTGCTCGTTTGGCACGTATTTTTGGGATTAAGTTAATCGTGCGAAAACCAGTAGGCTTGAATGATGCGGGTCCGTATGTATTTGTTGGCAATCATCAAAATAACTTTGATTTAATTACGGTGACGGCAGCTGTCCAACCAGGCACTGTGTCAGTGGGTAAGAAAAGTTTAATTTGGGTGCCTATTTTTGGTTTTGTTTATTGGCTATCAGGTAATATCTTGATTGATCGTAAAAACAAAAGTAAAGCGGTTGGTACGATTGCGACTGTCGCGGAGCGTATTCGTAAAGGCCATTTAAGTATATGGATGTTTGCCGAAGGCACACGTAGCCGTGGCCGTGGTTTATTACCGTTTAAGACAGGGGCATTCCATACTGCCATTCAAGCAGAAGTGCCGATTGTACCGGTATGTTGTTCAAACACACATAACAAAATAAAGTTAAACCGTTGGGATAATGGCGAAGTGATTATTGAAATCATGGATCCAATTGCCACGAAGGGACTAGAACGTAATGCGGTACGTAAATTATCAGCAGACGTACATGCCATCATGAAAAAGCGTATTGATGAGTTGTCTATCGAAGCGAGAGATGCTTAATTAAATGCGAATATTAACCTGAATTATACGATACTGGAATTTAGATAAATAAAAATTCAAGGTCGATAATTAATTCAGGCAGATAATAAAAATGCCCATAACAAGCGATTGTTATGGGCATTTTTTATTCGTGGTATTTAGTTACGCAACTCTTTATTGTGATGAGAGTTTATTAGCGTAACTATTTATTCACGTAACTATTTATTAGCGCATCTATTTGTTAGCGTAATAAACCGCGAACTTAGATGATTTAATTTGTAATAAGCAATGACCGAAAGATGCTTCAATAATCTCAGGGTATTTCAAGAAGCTATTTGCAACTAAGACTAAATGACCACGTGGGTTAATGTAATCATTTGCTTCTTTTAAGAATGTCTCAGTACTTGCATAATGCGTTTTCAAGCCTGCGTGGAACGGTGGGTTTGAAATAATATAATCAAACTTATCGTTCACATCAGAAAATACATCAGAAAGGTAAGCTTGACCGGCTAATTCATTCGCCGCTAACGTTAGTTGACTAGACTTAACCGCAAGCGCGCTCACATCTGTCATTTCAACTTTGCTTGTCGGGAAACGTTTAGCGATATAACTACCGATAATACCAGCACCACAACCCAGATCAAGCACACGACCCGATGGTTTTTTATGTAGATTATTAAGCAGAATGTTACTACCAGTATCAAGTTTACCGTGGCTAAATACGCCTGGTAATGTACATACTGTTAGCTCAATCCCTTTCACCGAAACTGGGAATGTTGTGATCCAATCATCTTGAACAAATTTAGCAACCGGTTTATTTAGTTCAGTCACAAACAATGAACTGCGACGTGCAGCATCTAGTTTGTTACAGATATCGCCATACGGGGCAAAGAATTTATTGGCACTGCGAATACCAGCGTTGTTTTCACCAACCATGAAGATCATTGCGCCATCTTCTAGGTGTTCGGTGATGTTAGCTAATAGGTATTCTACTTCTGCTTTTGATTTTGACATATAAATCAATGCAACTTGGTGTTTCTTCGCTGCTTGATATTCTGTAGAGCAATGGTTATCAATATTGCTCACATCATCATAATGTAGTTTAGCTGAATAATCGTAGCTGAATAAGGTTACTTTTTTCGCTATCTTCGCTAATTCAGTCGGGTAGGTATCTTCGATGTAACCCGCAATCAACAGGTCTTTGTCTTCAAAATGTGCAGTATTACGTTCTAGTAATTGACTTGCTGGGGTATAGCTAGTGCTGATCATGGGTCTGGACTCTTTACTTAATGTGCTCGAAGATTTGGTCGGAGAGTATATACCCAAACTACTTCAATATCTTCCCCTTTCGGTTCACGGAGTACATATGCCGACATCGCTTGGGTATAGATTATCCTGTGGATTGTCTGGTTTGATTTTGTTGATAGATTATCTTGCTTGACATTTTGCGGTGAATAACGAATTATTAAACCATAAATAATAAACGCCTAAATGTTTTTTCATCAAAATGAGAACGTCACATGCTTAATTTAAAACGAAAACAATACAAACAAGGCCAATTAAAGCCAACCTAGCATGTGAGTCGAGAACATATAAATCCCTATAGGAACCTCGAGCGCAATTTATGTAATCGAGGTTTTTTTATAACCGAAATGGAGCTTCTATGAGTGTTAACTCAACGGTCACCGATAAATCAGCAATGAAAGCATTACTTAAAGGCTCAATTGTTGCGTTGGTTACCCCGTTTAAAAATAATGAAATTGATGAACCGGCATTACGTAATCTCGTTGACTGGCATGTCGCACAGGGTACGCACGGTATTGTTGCTGTAGGCACGACTGGCGAGTGTCCAACCTTGTCATTAGAAGAACATTGTCAGATCCTTGATATCGTTGTGAGCCAAGCAGCAGGGCGTTTACCGGTTATCGCTGGTGCAGGTTCAAACAACCCGACTGACGCGATTATGTTATCTAACCATGCACAAGCAGCAGGCGCTATCGCGACGCTACATGTGGCGGGTTATTATAACCGTCCTTGTCAGGAAGGTTTATTCCAGCATTTTAAAGCGATTAACGATAATAATGATTTACCTATTATTGTTTACAATATTCCAGGTCGTGCGATTGTCGATATTCAACCTGAAACGTTAGCGCGTATGGCTGAGTTGAAAAATGTGGTCGGTATTAAAGATGCGACTGGCGATTTGTCGCGTCCTTGGTTAGAGCGTCAATTGATTAAAGGTGATTTCTCTTTCCTTTCTGGCGATGACTGCACCACGGTTGCTTACAATGTGTCTGGTGGTAATGGCTTGATCTCTGTGTCTGCTAATGTAGCGCCAAAGCTGTATGCAGAAGTGCAGGAATTAACGTTCGCGGGTAAATATGTTGAAGCGAGAGAATTACAAGATCGTTTGATCACGCTGCATAACTTAATGTTTAAAGAAACAAGTCCGGCAGGTGTGAAGTACGCAGTGTCGTTGTTAGGCTTGTGTGAACCTGAGTGCCGTTTACCTGTGATTGAATTGACCCAAGGTACGAAAGATGAAATTCGCGCTGCTATGGTTGAACTAGAGTTAATGTAAGTTTGGTCATGTAAGGGTTTTATAAAAATGAAAACGGCGAGCTTAGCTCGCCGTTTTTGATCTTGAGTTAATAACGATTTAGTTATAACCACCTTTTACAGCGCGTATTACGTAGCTGGTATTCGAACTTTCTGGTGTTGTTAGTGGCATTTCAGTACCGTCAGAAAAATCGATCACACGTAATACTAGGTGGTCATAGTTTGCATCAATACTACTGCCTTTGAATGGCGTGCTAGAGTAATAAATACTTGATAGCGTATTCGGGAACAGCGTTAAGTTAATTGTTGGAGCTGAGCAACTGCGATCCACTAAGGAACCTAATTCTTTAATATTGGGTAGTCGCCAACCTGAAATATTATTTACTTCATAAGCTGCAGCCGCGGATAGAGCATCTCCCCAGTCGATATAATTTTCAGCACCAGAGCTTGAGCAAGAGTTTGTCCCTGAAACATAAGTTTGGCCTAGGGTACATTTAGCCCAAATTAGGCTCGTACGTAAGTCGGTTACTGTGCCATTGTGATTATCAATAAATTCGAAGGTTGAATATTCTTGATCTAATAGAGCGTCACAGTTTAAGTTAACGGGATCAGATGCTGCAAAAGTAAAAGTACTTGCAGCAAATAAAGTACTACTAATAAATAACGATTTTGAATTTTTCATCTTATTTGCTCCTATTCTGCTGAATCATCTGACGTAGTCACAGGGGTAAAGAACTCTATTGGTACATTGCTGCTGACGACTAATACTCGGTGGTATTCTCGTTTATGGCAGGTATTCACGTTACCTGTTTGTAAGTTTACGCACCATGCTAACTGTTCTGAGCCTTTCACCTGATTTGATGTCCAATAAACAGGATCTGGATCCGTAGTATTAAGTGATGTACAAATAGATGTTTCATTACCACCATTATCTGTTTCAAAAGCACATTCCATACTATAGTTGTTTTCGACAATGCAATTTTTGCTGCTGCCTTTACAATCAAAGAAGTCATTATCAAGGGCATGCTCCCTTGTACCTGTAACAGCAGAGTAATCAACCACATTATTATAATCTAGAATACTTCGTAATTGCTCAACGCTAGGTACAACCCAATTTGTTTTACCACAAGCGCCAAGTCGATTCACTTCATCTGTGTAGCTGCCGGTTGAGCAATACAGGGGTAACCCCTCGTTACGGCCTTCGCTAGGATAACCGCAAGCTTGGTTTGCATAATGTTTTCCTGGTTCGGCGCCTTCATCTAATGTTGCGTCATTTAGACTTGAATACCACCCTGGACCTGTCGTACCCAATGCTGATGGTTGCCAAGGATATTGAAAGTTGGATGCTTTATAATTTTTTTCGTCACCCATTCTATAAACATCTGGATCACTAGGCGCTGCTTTAGCTTCATGAATGATTATATTTCGCGGACCTTTTACTTGCCAAGTTAACCCTGTAACTTCATCTCGAACACACTCATAATTGTTACTATCTTGAACAAAAGGAGTATCGTAATTTGTAGTGTCTGCTACAACTGGTATGCCATTATTCGCTATTTTGACGAAGCGGAACCCTGCTTTGCCTTTATATTCTGAGTCATTTTCGTTCACATCAAATGCGTTTTTATAAAGTTGTTTACTATCATCTTTACTATCGCCGGTATCGGGCTCTGTTGCTGCGGAGTTGATGATGATATCAAGACCATAAGCTGCATCTTGTTGCTTATATTTATCATTAACTTGGTTTGGTATATCGAAAGAACTACCGTCAGAGTAATTTGTAATGCCAGTGTCATTAAGATAGACATTGCCTGAGATGAGCAGGTTAAGTGTAGCTGGTTCACCAGTATTACCGGTAAATGTTAAGGACAGTGTTCGAGCGTCATATACATCATTTTTTTGGTAGGTGGTGATAGTAAGGCTTGTTGTGGTTGAGCCAACTGGAAATGTTAGAGGTGATGCATTGTTTATCGTGTAGTCTTCGCTGCTACCTTGTACGGCGGTTCCTGACATCGTGATCGTATAATCGACCGCAACATCCGGTACTTGGTCTAAAGTATATGTGAAGGTAAAAGCTTGACCACGTTGAATTATTTTTGGTGAAAAATCACCTGTCGCAGTGTAAGTTGAATCACCAGTATCACCGCCGGAACTATCATCTGAGTCATCGGCAGTATCACTACCAGAGCTATCTCCTGAATCATCACCTGTGCTATCGCTACTATTCTTACCGTTAGAAGCGTCTAAATTGTCACTGCCACAGCCTGTTAGGCCAAGAGACAGCAGAAACACAGCTAAGAAACTTAACTTTTTTAAGTGCATATAAAATCCTTGTTATTGCTACAACAGTAATCCGTTACTGAATAATTGTGCTTTATTGTTGTATAAAAAATACATTGATGAATATTGTTATCAATATGTTAATTTAAAACAATGCCACGATAGTACCTAGAATTTAAACGGCTGAGAAGTACAAATTGTCATAAATGATTATAATTATTATCTTTATGCGTAATTAATGGCGATTTTCATTATTAATAGTGTGGTTAACGTGATTTCATTGATAGTATATATAAATCAGTAATTGGTATTTAATTGTTTTTACCGTTTGAGTTGGGTTGATATGAATTTAAGAGATTTAGAATATTTAGTTGCGTTGCAAGAATTGAAGCATTTTAGGAAAGCAGCTGAAAAGTGTTTTGTTAGTCAGCCAACGCTGAGTGGACAGATCCGTAAACTAGAAGATGAACTGGATGTCATTTTAATCGAACGCACTTCAAGAAAGGTATTGTTTACCCCAGCTGGAGATCAAATCGCAGATCAAGCACGTCGGGTATTATTAGAATCGAAAGCGATTAAAGAAATTGCCAAGAGTTATGCCAGCCCGACCGCTGGGGCAATACACATTGGTTTGATCCCAACTGTTGCTCCCTATTTGCTGCCACTCATCGTGCCATCGATGAAAAATCAGTTTCCTGACTTAGATATGTTTTTACATGAAAACCAAACCCATGAGTTATTAAAGCAATTGGATGAAGGTGAGCTGGATTGCCTGCTATTAGCCTACTTACCAGGTATGGAAAAATACGGTCATATTGAATTATACAAAGAGCCATTAGAACTGATTATTCCGAGTTCACATCGCTTTAAAGGTCGTGAGCGTGTTGATTTGTCTGAGTTGCGCGGCGAGCATGTGCTGATGTTGGAAGATGGTCATTGCCTACGTGATCAAGCGATGGATTATTGCTTTACCGCGGGCGCTGAAGAAGATCAGAGTTTTAAAGCCACGAGCTTAGAAACCCTACGTCATATGATTGCCGCTGAAGCGGGGGTGACATTATTACCGCATCTGGCTATTCCACGTACTCGATTTACCGAAGGTGTAGAGTACATTAAATTTGTCGAACCTGAGCCAACGCGAAAAATTGTCTTACTGTATCGTAAAGGCTCTGTAAGACGTCCTTGTTTTAATGACATAGCCCAACTGATTAATAAGAAAGTAACAGCAACGATCGTTTAGCTGCTCTGATACACAAAGTCGATATATGAAAATGGCGCTACTTTTAAAAAAGTAGCGCCATTTTTTTACCAACTAATCTTAACGATAAAGATTAAAACAAGTCATCGAGTGACTCTTCAGCTTCTTCACTGTGTTCATCTATTTGATCGAATGACGAGTCAGAATCTTGATTATTCACATACTCCGTTGGTTCGGTACCTTGAATAAAGTACTCAAAACGTGAAGTATAATCTGATTTACGAGTGAGTAAGCCTGATTCACGATCGATACGCACTTGGACAATATCTTTCGGCATTATATTCGGGCGCTCTGGTACCCCTTTAAGCGCTACTTTCATGAATTCAATCCAAGCCGGTTGTGCTGTTTTAGCGCCTGCTTCACCACCATTAATCTGGTGTTTATCCAGATTGATATTGCGGCTAACACGGCCTAATTCACGGCTATGGTTATCAAATCCAATCCAGCTGGTGGCAGATAAGTCGGGATTGAAACCCGAGAACCAAGCATCTTTTGCTTCGTTTGTCGTCCCGGTTTTACCACCAATGTCGTGGCGTTTTAGTCCTGCCGCTGCACGCCAGCCTGTACCGTTCCAACCGGTTTTGTGACGCCAGCTACCACCACCCCAAATCACACTCGCCATTACTTCACGCATTAAGAACGCATTTTGTTCAGTGATAATACGCGGTGCTAATTGTTGCGAACCATAAGGTGCAATATCACATTTTGCTAGCGTATCACCTTCGATTGCTAACCAATGTTCAGGGTTATCTGTGCCCAATGCGATTTGTTTTTCACATTCTAAACAAGCTTGTTTTGGTGTTGCTTGATACAGTAATTCACCGTTAGCGTCTTCAATGCGATCGATAAAGTAAGGGTCAACTTTAAAACCACCATTGGCAAAAGTTGCAAATGCAACCGCAACTTCTAAAGGTGTCAACGATGCTGAGCCCAGTGATAATGATTCATCACGGGGTAACTTGGCTTTATCAAAACCAAAACGTGACATGTAATTAATGGCGTTGTTTAAACCGACTTGACGGAATACACGCACTGACATGACATTTTTTGACTGCGCTAAGCCTAAACGGAAGCGGGTTGGACCATTGTACGTTGGCGGTGAATTTTTTGGTCTCCACGCGGTACCCGCACGCTTATCGCGTTGGTTTATCGGCGCATCATTGATGAGTGTCGCAAGTGTTGCGCCTTGTGCTAAACCAGCAGAGTAGACAAACGGTTTGATGTTTGAACCAATTTGACGTTCGGCTTGAGTAACACGGTTAAATTTACTTTGCTGGTAATTAAACCCACCGACTAAGGCTTCAACAGCACCGTCATTATTATCAATGGCGATGAAAGCAGAGCTGACGTCAGGGATCTGGCCTAACATCCATTGTGCAGCTTGTTCAGCTGGCTGCGTTGTTACTGGCATCGGACGTAATAATACGATATCACCAGCACTGACAATTTCAGCCGCTGTTTGTGGCGCTGGACCTTGTTTCTTATCGGAAATAAATGGACGTGCCCATTTCAATCCATCCCAACTAACCGTCACTTGCTCGCCATTCGCCAATAATGCTTCGACGGTTTGGTCTTTTACTGCCGTAATAACGGCTGGCTGTAGCGGTTTATAACTCGGTTTATCTTTTAATAATAATAACAGCTCTTCGGTACTCACTACTGCATCATTGGTCCAGGCTTGGCCCAGTGGACCACGATAGCCATGACGTAAATCATAATTAAGTACGTTGTTAATGAGTGCGTTTGTTGCTGCCGTTTGGCGACCGCTATGTACTGTGGTGTAGACGTTTAAACCTTGAGAATAAGCTTTGTCTTCACCGTAGCGTGCGATCATTTCACTGCGGACCATTTCAGCTAAATAAGGCGCTGATAACTCAATTTCTGCACCGTGATATTTCGCAGTAATCGGCGCGTTCGTCGCTTCGTCAAATTGTGCACGGGTGATATATTGTTCGTCAAGCATACGCAGTAATACGACATGACGACGGGCTTTAGCACGCTTTGGTGAGCGAATCGGATTTAATGCCGAGGGTGCTTTTGGTAAACCGGCAATGATGGCCATTTGCGCTAAAGTTAATTCGTCGAGTGTTTTACCGTAATAAACTTGTGCTGCCGCGCCGATACCAAACGAGCGATAACCCAATGGGATCTTATTCAGGTATAAAGTTAATATCTCATCTTTGGACAGGTTTTGTTCAATATGCCAGGCTAAAAATATTTCTTTAATCTTACGAATAAAGGTCTTTTCGCGTGTTAAAAAGAAGTTTCGTGCAACCTGCTGGGTAATGGTACTCGCGCCTTGCTTACGTTCACCCGTCATGATCATGACTGTGGCTGCACGCACAATGCCGATTGGATCGATGCCCGGATGGCTATAAAAACGATTATCTTCAGTAGCCAAAAAAGCCTTGATCATCAAGGGTGGGACATCATCAATCTCGATAGGGATACGACGTTTTTCACCAAATTGAGAGATCAGTTTACCATCTTGGCTAAAGACCTTCATTGGGGTTTGTAATTGGATTGTTCTTAATGTGGTGACATCAGGCAGCTCTGGCTTAATATAGAAATATAGTGCAATGATGCTTCCTACACCGAGCAGTCCGCTAACTAATAAAAATACGGATAATCGTTTAATCCATTTCACAATAATGCTCACTATAATTTCTTAATAATCGATCATTATATCTCTGTTTTGTGAATTAGTACGAGTTCTTTATGATGGACCTCAGAGATTTAAGTCTGTATGCTTTCTTTTGCAACAATTAATTAACAAGTAGTTAACAATTCAAAGCCATTACATAGAGTTGAAGATCATTATGCTAAAGCTGTTTAAAAGGAATCAGACAGTGGCAATGATCGGAGTTGATTTTGGATCATCTTCCGTAAAAGCCCTCGCGCTGTCTAAGCGATCAGAGCATTATGTGATAGATATGGTATCAGAGGTAGCAACGCCAAAAGGATGTGTCGTTGATCACCAATTGCAAGATATAGAAGCATTAACCAATGTATTGCAACAGGTGCGTCAAGATTTCCCTTTACGTTATAAACAAGCTGCTACTGCCGTATCTGGCACAAATGTTATTACGAAAATTATATATGTTGATACTGACCTTTCTGGCCCAGAGCTGGAAATGCACATTGAATTGGAAGCGGAAAGTTTAATTCCTTTCCCGCTCGATGAGATTAGTCTCGATTTTGAAATATTAGGTATCAACGACAATAATCCTAGCAAGCACAATGTGCTATTGAGCGCGACTCGCACGGAAAGCGTCACCTCATTAGCTGGTTGCTTGGAAGAAAATGATTTTATCCCGAAAATTGTCGATGTGGCTGCACATGCATTAGCGCGATCTCACGATTTGTATTTACGCTTGGTTGATCTACAAGATGATAGCAAAGTGGTGGCTGCGATTGATATTGGCACCAACATGACCATTTTTTCAATGCTGCATCAGGGCGAGTCTATTTATTCTCGGGTACAAAATTTTGGTGGCGAGAACTACACGCGCACCATTAGCGATCATTACTCGTTGAAACGTGACGAAGCTGAAAAAATGAAGCTCGCGCAACAATTACCACTGGATTACGATATTGATGTATTAGCGCCTTATATTACGGCCTGCATACAGCAGATTCGTCGTAATGTGCAGTTGTTCACTAACTCAGGTACTTTGCAGAAGATAGATATGATCACCCTGAGTGGTGGTTCTGCATTAATCATGGAGTTGGCTCAGCAAGTGGAAAACGAGCTAGGCATCACCACGCGAGTGGCGAATCCTTTTGCCCAGTTTAACTATGCTGAAGATGTCGAAGATAAAGAACGTTTAATCGCCAACGGACCCCGTTACATGGTCGCTCTTGGTTTAGCGATGAGGGCGTTATAATGTCAAATATTAATTTATTACCCTGGCGAGAAGCCGACAAAAATCTTCGAAAGCAACGCTTTTTCACTTTAAGTGGCATGAGTCTTGGCGCGACGTTATTCGTCATGATCATGCTGGATATGGTGATTGGCGGATTTGTCGACAACCAAAAACAGCGCAATGCCTTGTTGATGCAAGAGATGCAGGTCATCGATGTCAAGTTGGGTAAAATTAAAGAGTTACGTGGACGTAAAGATAAACTCCAAGAACGTATTGATTTAATTCAAAGCTTACAGCGCAGCCGTAATACGCCTACCCACTTAATGAATACCTTACCTCAATTGGTACCTGCAGGTGTAAACCTAGGCAAGTTAACCTTCAAAAATGACATTATTAAGATTAATGGCACCAGTGATTCTAATACGCGTCTGGCGGTATTACTGCGTAATATTGAAGAATCAATCTGGCTGAGTGAGGGGGAACTCGATTCTATTGTAGCCCTGCCTGGAGAAGAAGGTAATCGTTTCGAAATGCGCTTTTCGGTAACGCCGATGAAGACAGAAGGGGGCAGCTAAGATGAATTTACAAGAACTTAATGAACTTGATCTTGAAGATTTAGGCAATTGGCCTAAACCAGCAAAAATAGCCGTTAATATTATTTTTGTAGTGTTAATTGCGGGGTTATTCTATTGGATGGTTATCGCGTCGTCGTTACAAACGCTGGAAAATATTGAAAAGAAAGAAGCCAGTTTAAAATTACAGTTTGAAGCTAAAGCCAGACTTGCTGGCAATTTAAGTTTATATACTGACCAAATGTCGGAGATGGAAAATTTATTTAATCACATGCTTAGGCAGTTGCCATCGAAAAGTGAGACTGCAGGATTGCTCGATGATTTGAGTTATATTGGTCAGCATAACGGTTTGCAACTGCGCAAATTTAAATGGTTACAAGAAGTAAAACGAGATTTCTCTTATGAAGTACCTGTGAGTCTTGAGGTGATTGGTACTTTTCATCAACTTGGTCAGTTTACCAGTGACATCGCCGCATTACCGCGGATTGTAACACTCGAAGATTTTACGATTACTAAACTGCAAGGGGAATTGCTGAAAGTAAATATGATTGCCCGTACCTATCGTTATAAGGGGGATAAATGAAGCGTATTAGTAGCTTAATCTTTCTCGCATTAACGGTTACCGGGTGTACTGGGGATAATCAGGACCTTGTTGATTACATTAACGATGTAAAAGCGCGTAAAAGTAATTTAATTGAAAGTGTACCGGATATGGAAAGCTTTTTAGCGTTGAATTATTCGGAAACAGGGGCACGTAATCCGTTCTCTAATCCGCGTCCCGAGTCGGTGAAAGCAGAAACTCCGTTTCCACAAAATTGTCCGCAGCCTAATTTTGCTCGGATTAAAGGACCGCTAGAAACCTACTCGTTAGATAATTTAAATATGCATGGCACCCTTGGCAGTGATAAGCACCTTTGGGGGTTGATAAAAGCAAGTTCGGGAGAGATATTCCGGGTTTCACCAGGTGATTATATTGGACTTAATCACGGTGAGATACTCGACATAACTAAGGACTATATAGAATTGTCTGAGTTGATATTAACGGGTAAAGGGTGCTGGCAAGTTCGCACAACTCAAATACCACTTAGTAGCCAAGGTAATAGTTAATAGTAGCCAAAGCAATAGTTAATAGTAACCAAGATAACCGTTAAGCCATTTTCAGGGATGATGAAATGACTAAATTATATGTAAGATGTACCAATATCGTGAAGCTATTGGTTTTATGTACCACACTTTTATACTCTGCTTTCAGTTTTGCGGAACCACAATTAAAACAAATTCATTTAAACTCGTTAGCCGAAGGGCAGGTAGAGCTTGAGTTTGAATTTAATGAAAATGTTGTTGAATATGCCGATAAACTACACTATTCGCCGCACCAATTGGTTATCTTAGTACCCGATGCGAGTTCTACTTTGTTGCTTAACCCTGTGGTTATCGAAGAAGGTAATGTGTTAAATGTAGCGGCAGAACGTGTCGATTTAGGCCTCAAAATCACCATCGCTTTAGATGAACTGGTGCCGTATCAAATTATCCAAGGTGACAATAGTTTAATCGCTACTTTTGGGTTGTTAAGTACTGATGTTATTGTGCCTGAAGTCGCGGACTCTAACACGGGAAGTGATACATTAGTGCTTGCCGTGGAACCTACAGTGGCAACGGCAGGGAATAGTTCGGTATTACCGGCCGCATCTGTGCTCGAGAGTAATATTGATAACCTCGGCGTACCTGCTGCCACTGTCAGCACATCATTGCTGGCAACAAAAGATGGTCGCCAAGTGACGGTGCAGTCACCTAAAATTGAAGATATCGTGCCAATTGAGGGCGATGAGGAAGAAGATTTTAGTGGTTTTGTAAACCAAGTACGTGGGATTGATTTTCGTACCGGTAATGATGGCAGTGGTAAATTAATTTTAACCATGAAAAACAGCTCGATGGCTGTTGATATTAAGCGTAAAGGCAATAAATTAGTGGCTGAGTTTCATAGCACCGCCATTTTGAAAAAATTGCTCTATATTTTAGATGTAGCCGATTTTGGTACGCCGGTCACCGCCATTGAAACCTTCCATGATGAAGGCGTAACGTCTTTTGAATTAGAGATTAGTGATGATTTTAATTACCGCTATGATCAAGCTGATAATATCTTTGTTATTGAAATTACCAAGAAAGACCCAGATGAAAAAGGCAGTAAATATCAAGGACAGGCTATTTCACTTAACTTCCAAGATATTCCAGTGCGTACTGTACTACAGTTAATTGCCGATTTTAATGAGTTTAACTTAGTTACTACCGATTCCGTGAATGGTAATATCACCCTGCGTTTAGATAGTGTACCATGGGAGCAAGCACTTGATATCGTAATGAAAGTTAAAGGCTTAAGTAAGCAGCTCGACGGTAATGTGTTGATGGTTGCGCCTGCTGATGAATTAGCGGCATTAGAGCGTCGTGACCTTGTCAGTAAAAAAGAAGTCGAAGATTTAGCTGAATTACAGTCGGAATTTATACAGATTAGTTTTGCTAAAGCTGCTGACATTACAAAGCTTTTGTCACAAAAAGATTCTAGTCTGTTATCATCACGCGGTACGGTTAGTTTTGATGGGCGTACTAACACTGTATTGATTAAAGATACGGCGACCGTCATTGCTAATGTAAAACGTATTATTGCTGTCCTTGATGTACCTGTACGTCAGGTGATTATTGAAGCTAGAATGGTTTCTGTGGTTGATAATTTGGATGATGAACTCGGCATACGTTGGGGTATAAGCGGCAGTACCGATATTGGTAGCGGCTTTGGTTCAACATCGGGTTCTGTTGAGGGTAATGATTCTTTGGCTGGGGGAACTGTCCCATCTATTGGTGACCGTCTCAATGTGAATCTACCTGTTGCATCACCAGCGGGTTCTATTGCGTTTCAGATCGCAGAGTTAGCCAGTGGTCAAATACTTGATTTGGAACTCTCTGCGTTAGAAGCAGAACAAAAAGCAGAAGTGATCGCAAGCCCAAGAATTACCACTACCGACCAAAAGTCTGCGTATATTGAGCAAGGTACGGAAATCCCGTATGTTGAATCAAGTTCGAGTGGTGCTACCTCTATTGCCTTTAAAAAAGCGGTATTGGGTTTACAAGTGACACCACATATTACCCCGGATAATAAAATCATCTTAGATTTGAAAATAAATCAAGATACCCGTGGTGAGGATGTTAAGACCGTGGGTGGCGAAGCTGTATCGATTGATACCCAAGTTATTAGCACCCAAGTTTTGGTTGAAAATGGCGAAACTGTGGTGTTAGGTGGTATATTTAAGCATGAAATTAAAAAGATTGTAACGAAAGTTCCGGTTCTCGGTGATATCCCTTGGTTAGGCGTATTGTTCCGTAGTACGAAGAATATTAATCAAAAACGAGAGCTGTTAATCTTCGTTACACCAAAAGTGGTAGTGGATACGTTGTAACCTACCTTTGACAAAAGGCCGCAAAAACTATATAAATAGCGGTCTTTTTCTGCCTGAAATGTCATCACCTGGTTTTTTACCGGGTGTTGCTGATTTTGGCTATTGCCAAAATGTCTCATCATTGATTACTATAATCAAGAGGATATTTTATAGGTAGGTCTGGTGCCCCCTAAGAAAAAGGGTGTTATTACTTTAGATTTATTGAAGAGTTAAAATGGCTGAAAAACGTAATATATTCCTAATAGGCCCAATGGGCGCAGGTAAAAGTACAATTGGTCGTCAACTAGCTAGCCAGTTGCATTTAGACTTTATCGATTCGGACCATGAGATTGAACGTCGTACTGGCGCAGACATTTCTTGGGTATTCGATGTTGAAGGTGAAGCTGGTTTTAGAGTTCGTGAGGCGGAAGTTATTGACGATCTAACACAAGAGCAAGGTATTGTGTTAGCAACGGGCGGTGGCTCAATTTTAAGTAAAGAAAGTCGTAATTACCTTTCTGCTCGTGGCGTAGTTGTTTATTTAGAAACAACTATTGATAAGCAGTTGGTCAGAACGTCACGCGATAAGCGTCGTCCTTTACTACAAACTGAAGAACCACGTGATGTTCTGGAAACATTAGCTGATGATCGTAATCCTTTGTATGAAGAGATTGCTGATTTTACAGTTAAAACAGATGAGCAAAGCGCTAAAATTGTTGCGAATCAGATCATAAAGTTATTGGATTTTTAATTGAGGTCACATGGAAAGGTTAACTGTTGAACTGGGTGAGCGGAGCTACCCTATTTATATTGGTGAAGGCGTATTAACGCAAGCAGAGCAATTTAAGTCTGCAATAACAACCAATAAAGTCGTCGTGATATCAAACGATACGGTTGCACCGTTGTATTTACAACGCGTACAAGCATTGTTACATGACTATGAATTTGACAGTATTATTCTTTCTGATGGTGAGCAATTTAAAACCTTAGATACTTTAAATGAAATATTTACCGCGCTACTGCGTGAGAATTGTGGACGTGATACCACGTTGATTGCTCTCGGTGGTGGTGTTATTGGTGACATGGTTGGCTTCGCGGCCGCCTGTTACCAACGCGGTATCCCCTTTATCCAAATCCCGACGACTGTGTTGAGTCAAGTTGATTCCTCGGTTGGCGGTAAAACGGCAGTTAACCATCCATTAGGTAAGAATATGATTGGCGCTTTTTATCAGCCCAATGCAGTTTTTATTGATACGGCTTGTTTAACTACCTTACCTCGACGCGAACTGGCGGCTGGTATGGCTGAAGTGATTAAGTACGGTATTATTTATGATGCAGACTTCTTTGCTTGGCTAGAAGACAACATGACAGCGCTGATGGCGCTTGATATCCCGGCATTAGAGTATGCAATTTATCGTTGTTGTGAAATTAAAGCTGAAATTGTTGCTATCGATGAAAAAGAGCAAGGCTTACGCGCATTGCTGAATCTTGGTCACACCTATGGTCATGCGATTGAAGCTGAAATGGGTTATGGCGTTTGGTTACACGGTGAAGCGGTCGCTGCTGGTATGATTATGGCAGCACAGACATCGGCAGCAATGGGTTTATTGACTGCTGCGCAAGTAACCCGTATTGCGGCGCTCATTACAGCGGCGGAATTACCGTTACTGGCGCCAGCAGAAATGGATTTTGATGCATTTATGCAGCACATGAAGCGTGATAAAAAAGTACTTAATGGTCAACTGCGTTTCATTCTACCAACCTCAATTGGTAGTGCTGAAGTGTTGTCGACAGTAACTGAAAACACATTACGTGATGTGGTGAACTTCCATAATCAGGCGGACTCTAGTGCACTATTCAGTTCAAACTGAAATATATTCTCAAACGCAGCTGTGTGAACGGCTGCGTCATCTCACACAATTCTCTTCACATTTATTACTCGTAAGCGGTGAGTCAGGTTCAGGTAAATCAACTGTATTACGGTATTATGTAGAATCAGATTTTAATCAGAAAACAATAACTATTGATGCACAGCAGTGTCATGATGATGCAGCGTTGCGAACGTTATTATTACAACAGATTAGTTATGATGGTCGTTTTAATGCCCACATCCCACTGTTCGATAGCTTACCGCTGCTTTCTAAGCAGCTCGAATATGAGCTGACGGTCTGTATTGATAATGCGATGGCATTGTCGGCTGCCAGCATTGCGGAATTTGCGCAATTAGTTGAACTAGGCCTTAATAATAGAATTAGTATTAAAGTAAATTTCATTTTATTTGCAGAAAGTAAGTGGGTTGATATAACCATGTCGCAGTTTGCAAAATCAGCAACCAATGTATTGGAGTTGGAAATGACCGAACTCGATCCACAAGCCGCTATAAAATTTGTACAGCAACAGTTTAATAATGCCGGTTATAAGCCTACATTCGTCAATCAGGATGCGATTAATCGTCAAATTGAAGCCTGCCAGGGTAATCCAGGCAAGTTAGAACAATGTGCGCAAGCGATTATGCAAGGTCAGGTATATAACCCTGAATCAGCAGTACAAGATACGGCACCTCAACCAGCTAAGAAGGTAAATAAGTCATTCTACTTGGCGGGTATGATTGCTGGGGTATTATTACTTGGTAGTGCCGGTTCATTTTTGTATGACGCGTATCAAGCAGAGCAACAGCAAGGCGCTGATAGCGTGATGGACGAGTCGTTGCAACATGATTCGTTAACGATGCAAGACGACACTGTGACGACGGCTACTGGCGATGCTGATGCAACGACTGCGATAGATGTCAGCACGCCGCAAATGTTTGCCAGCGATTGGGATGAGGAATTACCCACTGAAGTAGGTGAAACGATTACCCTCACAGATCCACCCGTGATTGAATCGAGTTTATCTACGCAGAAACAGCGTGTGGTGATTGATGATGCCGCGGTGAATAAGATGCTGGCTAAGCAACAAGCCGCGAGTGATGTGGTTGATAGTAAAGCTGTCGTAGACGATGTTGATAAAATTGTCATTAACTCCGTTTCAAGTGTGCCTAAAACAGTCGCTGGTAAAGCGTGGGTGATGGCGCAATCGGCGAAAAATTATACGTTTCAGATTGCTGGTTTAAGCCGTGAAACACAGCTAAAACAGTATCTAAGCGAGCATGAATTACCTGAAAATGTCTGGACGTATGAAACCGTGCGTAACAACAAACCTTGGTATGTCGTTCTTTATGGTAGTTTTAGCAGTGTTGAACAAGCAAACGTAGCAAAACTAAAATTACCAGCAGCGGTACAAAAAGATAAACCTTGGTTAAAACGATTCGCTCAGATACAAAGCAATTTATAAAAAAACAGCGCAATCTAGGTGTAATCCATGTACAATCGGCCCCCTTTTATTTAGCGGTATAAGTCACAAATGCAGAAAACGCGAGCCTTCTTAAAGTGGGCCGGAGGTAAGTATTCTCTGGTTGATCATCTACGTGAAAAATTACCGGCTGGTAAGCGTTTAGTTGAACCGTTTGTTGGTGCTGGATCGGTGTTTTTAAATACCGATTATGACGAATACCTGTTAAATGATATTAATCCTGATTTGATTAATATGTACAAGATCCTGCAGACCAAGCCGGAACAGTTTATTGCCGATGCGCAGCGTTTCTTTACGCCTGAATTTAATGATAAAGAACGTTATTATAAAATTCGTGAAAAATTTAACAAGACGACTAACCCTTATCAACGTTCGTTGATGTTCTTGTATATGAATCGTCATGGTTTTAATGGTTTATGCCGTTATAATAAATCCGGTGGCTTTAATGTGCCTTTTGGTTCTTACAAAAAACCATATTTCCCATTGAAAGAATTACGTTTTTTTGCTGAGAAATCTAAAAAAGCCACGTTCATTTGTGAATCGTATTCAGACGTTTATAAGCGTTTAGGCAGTGATGATGTGGTTTATTGTGATCCGCCGTATGCACCGTTAAGTACGACAGCGAGTTTTACCTCGTATGCAGCGAACGGCTTTAGTCTTGATGATCAGGCCCTGCTTGCCAAAGTGTGTCGTGAAACGTCAGAACAGCGCCAAATTCCGATATTAATATCGAATCATGATATTCCGTTAACCCGTGAACTTTACCATGGCTCTACATTTGAAGTGGTACAGGTTAAACGTACGATTAGCCGTAATGCGGGTAAACGTAACAAAGTTGACGAGTTGCTCGCGCTATACAGTTAAATTACGCTATGTAGCTAAACTCGCGCTTATTGACGTTAAATAGTCTTATATTCCTCGGTCAATCCTCCGTTGTCAGTGTTATTCTGGTTTTATTATTTTACCCTAGGGGCTAACTTAGGGTAAGATTTGCTACAGAGTAATGGAATAACAACAACTGAGAGCATGCCTAATGAAAAACTTTCTGATTGCCCCTTCAATTCTATCGGCCAACTTTGCTAGCTTAGGCCAAGAAGTCGATGCTGTACTAGCCGCTGGTGCGGATGTCATTCATTTTGACGTGATGGATAACCATTATGTGCCGAACTTAACGATTGGGCCAATGATCTGTAAAGCGTTACGTGATCATGGTGTAACGGCCCCGATTGATGTGCATTTAATGGTGCGACCTGTTGATCATATGATTAATGAGTTTGCCAAAGCCGGTGCAACGATGATTACCTTTCATGCAGAAGCATCTGATCATGTTGACCGTTCTCTGCAACTTATCAAAGAACACGGTTTAAAAGCAGGCCTGGTATTCAACCCTGCAACACCGCTACATCATTTAGATTATGTGATGGATAAGTTAGATATGATCCTACTAATGTCAGTTAACCCTGGTTTTGGTGGTCAAAGTTTTATTCCTTCAACATTACAAAAATTACGCGATGTGCGTAAATTAATTGACGCCAGCGGTCGTGATATTATTCTCGAAATTGATGGTGGCGTTAAAGTAGATAACATTCGTGAAATTGCAGAAGCGGGCGCAGATATGTTTGTTGCGGGCTCTGCGATTTACGGCCAAGCAGACTATAAAAAAGTCATTGATGAAATGCGTTCGGAGTTAGAAAAAGCCAATGTTTAAGCTTATTTGTTTTGATTTAGACGGTACCCTTGTTGATAGCGTACCTGATTTAGCCGCAGCAGTTAATTGCATGCTGAGTGATTTTGACCGTGCTCATTTTTCTGAAGATGAAGTACGTGGTTGGGTTGGCAATGGCGCACAAGTATTAGTACAACGTGCATTATCTGGCAGTGTCAATATTGCCGATGATATTGACCCTGCATTATTTAATGATGCACTAGCTTCATTCTTAAAGCACTATTCTGCAAATGTTTACACACACAGCGTGTTGTACCCAAATGTGAAAGAAACTTTAACAGCATTACGCGATGCTGGTTTCAAACTAGCAATCGTTACCAACAAACCTATGATTCAGACTACACCAGTACTTGAATTATCGGGTATTAGTGAGTTCTTTGAAGTGGTATTGGGTGGCGATTCTCTGGCTGAGAAAAAACCTAATCCATTACCGTTATTACATTGTTTAGCACATTATAAATTAACGCCAGCAGATGCGTTGATGGTTGGTGATTCTAAAAATGATATTATTGCAGCACAAGCGGCGAACTTTACTAGCTTTGGTTTAACTTATGGTTACAACTACGGTATTCCAATTAGCGACAGTAATCCTGATTTTGTTGCCGATGATATCAGTGAATTACTATCTGCAGTTAAACTGAAATAACCGTAAGTAGAAGTAATCGATTTACCTTGCGTAATGACATAAAACGTAACGAAATAAACAAAATTGGGTAAGCTGATACGCTTGCCCACAATTGAAAAATTAAGAGATTGGGAAATATATTTATGACAAAACCTGTGGTATTAAGTGGTATTCAGCCTTCTGGTAGTATGACGATTGGTAACTATATTGGTGCAATCAACCAATGGCTGGACATGCAGGAACACAGCGACTGTCATTTCATGCTTGCGGACTTACATACCATCACGGTACGTCAAGACCCGAAAGAGTTCAAATCACAAGTGCTTGAAGGCCTAGCAATGTATGTTGCGTGTGGTTTAAACCCTGAAAAGTCGACTATCTTTTTACAATCTCAAGTGCCAGAACATGCCCAATTGAGTTGGTTACTTAACTGTTATACGCAGATGGGTGAATTGAACCGCATGACGCAGTTTAAAGATAAATCGAATAACTCAAGCAGCAGTAATTCAGGTTTATATACTTACCCTGTATTGATGGCAGCAGACATTTTACTTTATCAAGCCGATGCTGTGCCGGTAGGCGATGATCAAAAGCAGCATTTAGAATTAGCACGTACTATCGCGACGCGTTTTAATAATATCTACGGTGACGTCTTTAAAGTACCAGAACCGATGATCCCAACATTGGGCGCGCGTATTATGAGCTTGCAAGATCCGCTGAAGAAAATGTCTAAGTCAGACGACAATCCAAAAGCGTTCATCAAATTATTAGATCCGCCAAAGCAGATTGCTAAGAAACTGAAAAGTGCAGTAACAGACAGTGATGAAAAAGCACGTATTTACTTTGATAACAAAGAAAAGCCGGGTGTATCTAACTTACTGACATTACTTTCTGTTGCGACTAAACGTCCAGTTGCTGATCTTGTGCCTGAATACGAAGATAAAATGTATGGCCACCTGAAAGGTGATACAGCAGACGCAGTAGTAGCGATGATTGAGCCTATTCAAGCACGTTACCACGAGTTACGTGCAGATGAGTCAGAACTGAACCGCATTATGCGTATCGGTGCTGAGAAAGCTTCTGAGCGCGCCGCACCGACATTAGCGAAAGCCTATGAAGCGGTTGGTTTTATCTCAAATAAATAGTTTATTACTGCAGTAATTGACGAATAATTGCATAGTAAGAGCCCTATATCTAACGGTATAGGGCTTTTTTGTGCCAGAATTAAAGTAAGAAATACACCTTAATACCTGACAATACGCTGTTTGTTGCCACGCTCGCTAAGATCATCCCCATTACTTTACTGATAATACTCGCGCCGCTGTTGCCGATGAAACGATGGATCCAGCTCGCTGCTAACATCAAGATAAACGCGATAAATAACACCGACAGCATTACGCCTGCGGTTTGCACTTGTTGGAATAGACTGAAACTCGAATTTTCCGTCAGTAGCACTGCTGCTAGCATTGCCCCTGGGCTAGCAAGAGAGGGCACTGCTAATGGAAAAATAGCCGTTTCGGTACTGTCTTTTACCATCTGCATTTCGGTATCGGGTTTGCTATCGCCAAATATCATACTCAAGGCAAACAAAAACAATATAATGCCGCCCGCAATTTCAAATGCTGGTAGCGGTATATCTATCGCCGTTAAAATTAATTCGCCTGCAACAATAAAAAATAGCAAGATAAGCGCTGCTGCACAGGCGGCCTGTAACGCTATTTTACGTTTTGCTTTTTCATCAAATTGACTGGTTGCGGCAATAAAGACAGGCACGGTGCCCACAGGATCAATCACAGCAAAGAAAAATATAAATACCGATATATAATCAATCATCGTCGTTTCCTATTATTATAATGTGGGCTATTCGCGGTGACGTATTGTGGTAACGAGTTGTGGCGGTAGATAAGAGTATGGCGTAATGCGGGCGTGGTGATTGTTATAATGAGTGCTAACACATCATTCATCGGTAATGGGCTCCTGTCATGCGTTGGGTTTAATTATACGGTAACCTCTATAACCTATGTAGATATAAAGTATATTAAAGAACTGTACTATACCTTGTATATGTTACGTATTTATTTAATACCCAGTGATATACCGGTGTTTTACGTATATTTACATACCAGCTTAGCTTTCAGCCTCAATCGCTTAACTGAATAACGAAATGCACAGTGCAAACAGCAGTAATAACGAGATAACTTGCCAAAAGCGTTCCGGATTCTTTTCAATTAAGGTTTGTTTACGATTGTTCTTATATTTAGGATTGGGGTGTTGTAACTCATATAACAGCTCTGATACATCGGCATGCCGTTTGTTAGGATCGAAGCGCAGGCCTTTTTTAATCGCGCCGTCTAACCAAAATGGTACTAACGGGTTGTACTCATAGGCGGCTATATATTTGGTACTCAGATAGGCTTTTTGGGAACGGCAGGTTTCGAGTTTACCGTTGAAAGGTTGTTTGCCGGTTAACATTTCAAAAATAATCACCGAAATAGCAAAGATATCTGATTGTGCTGTGCTGTCACCGTTAAGAACAGTCTCTGGGGCTGAGTAGGAGGCTGTGCCAAGGATCTTATCGCGTTGTAGTGGTGTGGCTATTTCCGCTATGCCTTTGACGAAACAAGAACCAAAATCGATGATCTTAACTTGGCCGTTATTATCGATCATAATATTGCCGGGCTTTAAGTCTTGATGCAGGGTTTCTTTACGGTGAAAAGCGCGTAAGCCTTTAATTACTTGCTCAACAATATTCAGTACTTCTTGGATCGGTGGATTTGGGTGTTGGTTTATCCATTGTTCTAACGTGATACCTTCAATGACTTCCATTAAATAATAGAGGTGACTTTTCTGCCGATTCGTTTCAACTATTTTTAAAATATGTGGATTATTTAAGCGTGAGCCTATCCAAGTCTCCATGGTAAAACGTTCGATATAGGCATGATCATCAATATAATTAACCGACGGCGCTTTCATGCAGTATTGCTGTTTAGTTTCCTTATCTTCGACTAAATACAAATGACTGCTGCTACTGGCGTGCAACGCTTTAATCACTTTCAGTCCATCAATCGATAAGCCTTTGCGTAATGCGGGAGGGAAGGGCATGGAAGCGAGGTGGACATGGACATCTTCAGCACTTAACTTAGGTAAGCTGTCGATACGTAACAATTGGCAGCTGATATTATCGTTACTGTTATTGGTCAGCGCCTGTTCAATGAGTTGTTCGCAGCAAGCTTCAAAGTCGCTCTCTGCCGATGTGTGGGTCTGTTGTACTATTTCGCGTAACTGTTTATCGCTAATAAAGTCATGTAAGCCATCTGTGGATAATAAAAACACATCACCGACTTGTAATTCCACCTCTTTATAATCGACATCGAGAGTGACATCGAGCCCCATCGCGCGGGCAAGGTAAGATTGTTTACTATTCACTACCGTGGTGTGGTCTCGGGTTAACTGCTCAAGACTATTGTTGCGTAAACGATAGATGCGTGAATCACCGACGTGAAGTAAATGTGCGGCGTGGGATTTAAATACAATCGCGCTTAAGGTCGTAAGATAACCTTTTTGTGCATCTGTAAATTGTCGACCCTGGCTGTATAACCAACGGTTTAATGCGGTAAGTACCTGACCAGTTGATTTACCAACTGACCAGGTTTCAGGCGTAGAGTAATAATCAGATAAGAAATTATGCACGCAGGTTTCACTGGCTTCTTTACCCGCTTCCGACGCGCTGACCCCATCGGCGATAATCGCGACCGCGCCCTTGGTGGTGAGCAGCAAATCATCAGGGATACGGATACCAATAGTATCTTCATTTTCAGCTTTAATGCCTGCCACTGAGCGCTGCCCTATGGTAAAGGTCGCGCCGCCTTGTAAGTGCCACTGTGACATAATGCTTCCTGTAAATGACTGCCTGTAAATAACATCGGATACAACACGTTATTACGCTGTAACTTCTACCATACCATCAGTAATACGCACCGCATATACAGGCACAGATAAAGCTTCATCTTCGAGACATTCACCTGTGGTTAGGCTGAAATGTTCTTTATACAGTGGTGATGAAACCGTTAATACATCTTTCACCGAGGTGATTAAGCCACGCGATAACACATTGGCTTTACTTGCCGGGCAGTAGTTATCAATCGCAAATAATTTATCGGTTTTACGGTCAAAGAAAATAGCAACTTGCTTACCGTTCACTAATGCACACACACCGGCATCTGGGGTAAGTTTTTCTTTTTCAATAATTGGAGTCCAAGTAATCATAATAAATCCTTAAATCTGGTGTTAGCAGGTGCGAGCACCTGCTACTGGTTGTTATGGTCGATGTCGTGATATTTATAATTGTCGTTAGCTAATCATTAGCTCACTTCAAGAACGGCAATTTGACCTGCTCGCTCTGCGGGTGTGGCAGGGCGGATTTGATCACGCACTTCAACAAACTGCACGGCGGTATCGCTTTCTTCAGAGTTAATGAAGTGCTTAAAGCGCAGTAGTTTTTCAGGACTTTCAATCGTGGTTTTCCACTCACATTGGTAGTTAGCAATGTTTTCGGCCATTGCCGATTCAAGCTCTGCGTTAAGATCCAGTTTGTCATTAATCACCACGTCTTTAAGGTAATCTAAACCACCATCAAGATTTTCTAACCAAACCGATGTACGTTGTAGACGGTCTGCAGTGCGGATATAGAACATCAATACACGATCAATATATTTGTACAAAGTGTCAGTATCTAGGTCGGTTGCGAATAAATCGGCATGACGGGGGCGCATACCACCGTTACCACAAACATAAAGACCCCAGCCACCTTCGGTAGCAATAATACCGATGTCTTTACCTTGGGCTTCAGCACATTCTCGTGTGCAACCAGAAACGCCGAACTTAATTTTATGTGGCGAGCGTAAGCCTTTGTAGCGGTTCTCTAGATCAATCGCCAGAGACATGCTGTCTTGCACACCATAACGACACCAAGTACTACCCACACACGATTTTACGGTACGCAGTGATTTACCGTAAGCATGGCCTGTTTCGAAGCCTTCGCGGATCAACCATGCCCATATTTCTGGTAATTCATGTAGTTGCGCACCAAATAAATCGATACGTAGTCCACCTGTTATCTTGGTATATAAGCCGTATTTTTTAGCTACTTCACCGAGTACGATTAATTTGTCTGGGGTGATCTCACCTGCTGGGATACGTGGTACAACAGAATACGTACCATCTTTTTGCATATTACCCAGGTAAACGTCATTCACGTCTTGCAGACCAAGATGATCGTCTTCGAGGATGTAGTCATTCCAGAATGACGCCAGAATATTAGCCACTGTCGGACGACAAACTTCACAACCATGGCCAGCGCCAAATTCAGTGATGAGTGCCTCGAAGGTTTTAATCCGTTTAACACGTATTATGTCTGCCAATTCGGCACGTGAGTAAGCAAAATGCTCACACAGGTCGGTATTCACTGCAACACCCATGCTTGCAAGTTCTGCATTCAGTACTTGCGTCACGAGTGCGCTACAACCACCACAACCGGTACCGGCTTTAGTGATGGTTTTAATATCACCGATGCTGGTTGCACCATCTTGTACTGCGGCACAAATTTGGCCTTTGGTTACATCAAGGCATGAACAAATAACCGCTGAATCAGGCAGGGCGTCAACACCCATGGTTACCGCGCCACCTTCTGCTGGTGGTACCAACATATTCTCGGGTGCACCAGGAATGTCCATGTCGTTTAAGTAAATTTGTAACCAAGTACCGTAATCTTCTGCTTCACCTACCATGACGGCGCCAAGTAGCTTTTTGCCACACTCACTAATCACTAGTTTTTTGTAAACTTGGTCAGCTTCGTTAGTGAATACATAGTTTTGTGCACCATCGGCATTACCGTGGGCATCACCGATACTGGCGACGTCAACACCGAGTAACTTCAGTTTGGTACTCATGTCTGCGCCAGTGAAGGCTAAGTCACCGCTACCAACGATTTGATCAACGGCCACTTTTGCCATTTGATAACCGGGAGCTACAAGACCGAAGATACGGCCTTGCCATAAGGCACATTCACCAATAGCGTAAATATTTTCATCAGAGGTTAAACACTGATCATTAATTTGAATACCACCACGTTCGCCGAGTGTTAGGTCGAAAGAGCGGGCTAGTTCGTCTTGTGGGCGAATACCGGCAGAGAAGATGATCATGTCTGTTTCAACGTGAGAGCCGTCAGCAAAGTTCATGCGGTAACGGCAGGTTTCACCTTTGACAATTTCTTTGGTATTTTTTTCGGTGTGAATATTTACGCCTAGCGCTGCAATTTTGTCGCGTAGGATTTTACCACCGCCGTCATCAACTTGCACTGCCATCAGGCGAGGGGCAAATTCAACCACGTGGGTTTCTAGACCTAACTGTTTAATTGCATTCGCGGCTTCAAGACCCAGCAGACCACCACCGACGACCACACCGACTTTACTTTCTTTTGCTGATGCGGTGATGTCTTCTAAATCTTCAATGGTACGGTAAACCAGACAATGGTCTTGGTCTTTACCTGGGATCGGCGGTACGAATGGATATGAACCGGTCGCCAGTACGAGTTTGTCGTAACTTTCAATACGGCCCTGCGCTGTGGTGACTGTTTTCGCGGCCTTATCAATACTCACTACTTTATCGTTAACAAAGTATTGCACGCCATTATCGTCATAATATTCTGGCGATGTCATCATTAAGTCATCAGCTGTTTTACCACTGAAATAAGCACTTAACTGCACACGATCATAAGCGAGGCGTGATTCTTCACTGAATGTGGTGATTTGTACTTCAGCCATTTTGTCTTGCTGAATAAATTGGTCAATGAAATGGTGACCTACCATGCCGTTACCGACAACTATAATTCTTTTCATGACATGCTCCGTTATGCGCTTAATTCTTGATTTTTTGCCGATTGCTCTAGATCTCGCCAGCTAAGTTGGTCTGCAAGAGAGACCACCTTACCAATGACTATCAGGCTAGGGCTTTGTAATTGATGTTCAATAGCGAGTGTTGGTAAAGTCGCGACTGTGCCAACGAATTCTCTTTGCTGTGGTGTCGAGCCGTTTTCTATCAACGCTGCAGGTGTATCACTGGCTAAACCGTGACTGATAAGTTGCGCTGAAATTTCCGCTAATTTACCCAGTCCCATATAGAACACTAAGGTGTGTTCAAGATGCGCAAGCTGCGACCAATTTAGATCTAACTGACCATCTTTTAGGTGTCCCGTAATAAAGGTACAGCCCGTTGATAGCCCTCTGTGGGTTAATGGGATACCGGCATAGGCAGTACAGCCTGATGCGGCGGTGACCCCCGGAACGACGCTGGTTTTTATACCGTGGGCATGGAGCACCAGTTGTTCTTCACTACCGCGGCCAAATACAAAGGGGTCGCCGCCTTTTAGACGACAAATATTCACACCTTGCTTCGCTTTATCGACCATGAATAAATTCAATTGGTCTTGTGGAATACAATGGTCGGCTTTTTTCTTACCCACATAGATAGCTTTGGTATGGGCTGGGAATAACGCTCTAATGTCGTGGCTAACCAAATTATCAAACAAGATAAGGTCGGCATTTTCAATCGCTTTCAATGCTTTTAGTGTGAGCAATTCTGGATCCCCCGGACCTGCTCCTACTAATGCAACGTGACCTAGCGTGCTGTTATTTTTTGATTGTGCTTTGGTAATTAATTCAACTGTCATGACTCACATCCCTGTAGTACTGCTCTGTTCTTTAATTACTGACAGATTCACTAATCTTACTAACGCAAAGACAATGCCAACTCTGTGATTAAAAGTTTAACCTTTGATATTAAAGGCTTTATTGTTAAAGCTTATTTTATATAAGGTTTTTTAGATGATTAAGCACTGTGATGTTGCACCAGTTTTTCCTTTATCGCACAGCCATGGTGCAGCTTAGAATGGGTGGGTGGTCATCTATGCGGTTAAAATGCATGAACGTGTGGATAAATAGCAGGAAGATGTCTGTGTTTATCAAGTTAAAGAAGCACATCGTCCTTTTTGTGGGGGGTTAAAGTAAGCTGGCTTGGTTATTGCTCTTCTGTGTTTATAACATGCAGAGTAATTCAATGGAGACGTCTTATGATTTTCGGACGCAAGGATCAAAAACCTATTCGCATTGCGGATAAACAGGTTAAAGAATGGAAATACACAACGTGTGGATATTGTTCTACAGGTTGTTCTATCGAAATAGGTATGAATGAGCAAGGGAAGGCTGTTGCGAGTAGAGGCGTAGCTGACGCGGATGTAAATCGAGGTAAATTGTGTATTAAAGGTATCTTTGAACATGAATTATTTGACGCGGCAGGGCGCGGTAATCATCCGCTGGTACGCGATCAAATTCATGACCAATATAAAGAAACCAATTGGGACAGTGCGCTCGATACCATGGGCGACAAAATTAAAGCCATTCAAGATCAATACGGTAAAGATGCATTTGCTATCGTTTCTACGGGTCAGTTATTAACGGAAGAGTTTTATACCTTAGGTAAATTAGCCCGTGGCTGTATTGGCACCAATAACTATGATGGTAATACTACCTTATGTATGGCGTCTGCTGTATCGGGTTATAAGCGCTCGTTTGGTTCGGATGGCCCGCCGGGTTGTTACGATGATTTCTCCCATACCGATTGTTTGATTGCCTGGGGATCTAACTTACCAGAGCAACACCCAGTTATTTACTGGCGCTTAAAAGAAGCTAAAGAAAAACGTAACTTCCCGCTTATCGTGGTTGATCCGCGCGTGACTATGTTGGCCCAGTTTGCTGATATTCACTTACCGATTAGCCCTGGTACCGATATCGTCTTACAAAACGCCTTAATGCACGTGATCTTAAAAGAAGGCCTTGAAGATAAAGATTATATTGAAAAATACACCACAGGTATTGAAGCATTAACCGCCTGCGTTGCCGAGTTTGACCCAACATCTGCCGCTAAAATTTGCGGTATTGATGAAGATACCATTCGTCATGTCGCGCGTTTATTTGCTAAAGCAGGTAAAGCGATGAGTATCTGGACCATGGGCCTGAATCAAAGTACCCACGGTAGTGATGCAATTACCGGGTGTAATTCATTATCACTGATCACCGGTAATATCGGTGTGCCGGGTGGTACGAGCTTATCGATTACTGGTCAATGTAATGCCATGGGCACACGCGAGTGGTCTTCGTGTTCTGGTCTACCGGGTTATCGCGCATTAGAAAAAGAACAAGACCGTAATGATATTGCAGAATTCTGGGGTATTGATCCTGAGTTCTTCCCGAAAAAACGTGGTTTAGCACAAACGGATATTTTCCCTGCCATTGAAACAGGACAAATTAAAGGTCTGTGGCTGGTGGCGACAAACCCAATGACGTCGATGCCGAATACCTCGCGTATTCGTAAAACCCTAGAGAAGTTAGATTTCTTAGTGGTGCAGGATGCTTATAAAGATGTAGAAACAACACAATACGCGCATATGTTTTTACCTGCCGCAGTATGGGCAGAGAAAGAAGGGGTATTCACCAATACCGAACGCCGTGTTAACCGGGTGACTAATGTACAGGCACCGAAAGGTAATTCTAAGTCTGACTTCTGGATCTTTTCCGAACTGTCTAAACGTTTTGAAAACGGCCACAAGATCACTTTTCCTGTGACCACCGAGGAAGCGTTTGAAGAAATGAAAACACTGTCTAAAGGGGCGGGGCGTAATCTTGATATTTCCGGTATGACTTACGAAAAAATTGAAAAAGCCCGTGGTCTACAATGGCCATACCGTGAAGGTGCGACGAATAACGACGAAGGTGCACGTTTGTATACCGATGGCAAGTTTGCCACACCTACAGGTAAAGCCAATTTGATCCCATTACCTTGGGTTGATAATAACGAACACCCTTGTGAAGAATACCCATTCTGGCTCAACACTGGCCGTGTAGTAGAGCATTTTCATACCCGTACGCGTACCGGTAAAATGGGTAACTTAAACAAATATAGCCCTACACCGTATATGGAAATGAACCCAGATGCAGCGGCCAAATTGGGCATTAAACATCAAAGTTATGTGCGTATCGCTTCTCGTCGTGGCGATGCGGTAGTGATGGTGCAATTAACCCAACGTGTCGCGCCAAACGCCGTGTTTATTCCATTCCATTTCCATGATTGTGTCAATCGTTTGTGCCTTGGCCTGCTTGATCCGCATTCTCGTCAACCTGCCTTTAAGCAGAGTTCACTGCGTATTGAACATGTTGATCAAAAATTGGCGGCGAAAATGAACCGTGAACGACGTACATATTAATGTTATCGCAGTAGTCGTCATGGCATAAGCCGCCATCGTATAACGGTGATGATATAGAAAGTGATGGCATAGAGCACGATGACATAACAAGGGATTAATTATGTTAGACAAGTTAGAACAGTTTAGAGACCGCCTTGATCAAATCGGGGCGGCAGAAAAACCGGTAGTTGCAGAGGGAACACCTATTTTTGAATCCCGTAAGGGTGAACAAAGTTACGCAAAACTAGCCGATGTAGAAATATTTGATGTTAATACCTACGGTAAAAAAATTGATTTAATTGAACGAACAGAAGGTAAGTTACCGGTTGGCCGTTCGATGAATATTAATGAAAATAAAGCGGTGGGTGATAACCCCAATCGGAATAAACAACATGCCTTTCATTTTACCGCCGATAACTGTATTGGTTGTCATGCGTGTGAAGCGGCGTGTAGTGAAAAGAATGATAACCCTGCGCATATTGCCTTCCGTAGTGTTGGTTATGTTGAGAGTGGCAGTTACCCTGATTACAAACGGATTAATATTTCGATGGCGTGTAACCATTGTGATGATCCGGTTTGTTTAAAAGGCTGCCCAACTAAAGCCTATACCAAACACGTTGAGTACGGTGCGGTATTACAAGATCCGGATACCTGTTTTGGTTGTGGTTATTGTACTTGGGTTTGTCCTTATAACGCACCCCAGCTTGATCCGATTAAAGGTCAGGTATCGAAGTGTAATATGTGTGTGGACCGTTTAGAAATTGGCTTAAAGCCGGCTTGTGTATCGGCCTGTTTAGGCAATGCGCTTAACTTTGGTGTCGTTGAAAATACCCCCGAGAATCGCGTGCAAGCTAAAACGTCAATGCCAGGATTCCCTGATCCAAGTATCACCAACCCCAATATTCGTTTCCAACAAACCACCAGTACCCAGCGTGAAATGACGCGTACCGATAATATGCCGCTTAAATATCACAAACAAGACGACGGTTCATTCCGCTCTGTTGTTGATGAAAAAGACGGTAAAGAACAATGGTGGAACTTAGCTCGCTTGAGTTCTCGTGAGAATCCATTGGTGATATTTACCTTGTTCTCGCAAGCGGCGATGGGTGCATTTGCACTTATCTTCCTTGGCCCATTATTGGGTGTTGAGAGCCTAATTGGTTTTGCCGAGTCTGGTGCCGGTTTATCACTGCTGGTTATCCTAATGGCCATGCAAGCGATTGCGTTATTAATGTCGACGCTTCACTTAGGAAAACCGAAGCGTTTCTACCGAGGTTTTAATAATTTAGCCCATTCACCGGTGAGTCGAGAAGGACTTGGTGTGGCTTTATTCTTTGGTTTTATGGGCGCATTCACCTTTTTCCAAGGTATTGCTTGGTTCTTTGAGCTGGGCTTATTTAACTATGTGGCCAATGCCTTTGGTGTGCTGGCGTTAATTGGTAGTGCTGGTGGCTTATTTTATATGTACCGTAGTTACCGTATTAAAGCGCGTCCGTTCTGGGATCACTGGCAAACAGCGTGTGCTTTCGTTGGTTCTACCGTGGCACTGGGCACTATATTAACCGCGTTAGTGGCGATAATAGGTGGCGCTCAGCTGTATCCTTTACTGTTTGACCTCGCGCCGATTGCCATCACAGGTTTAGTGATTGAAGCATTTGGTCTATACATGCATGCAAAACATCTTAATGTCGAACAGGGTGAAGGTGCGGCGTCGCATTACGTGCAATGCACCACCTTCGGTAAAACTTATATGCTGCGTAACGTTGCTGTTGCCATTAATGTCCTTGCGGTGTCGCTGCTAGGGCTATTAGCGCCATCAGGCTGGTTAAGTTTGTTATGGTTATTACCTGTGATATCAATTGTATTGGCGTCAACGGTCAGTCGTGCGCTGTTCTATGTCCTGGTTATTCCAACGACTATGCCTGGTGCATTCTTTTGGAAAAATAAAGGCTTTGAACAACATGCACGTGATGTTGGTTTAGCGGATATGCCCCAAGTCGGTGTTATCCCTGACTTGCACTAAATTGCAGATAAGCGTTCAATGTAGGCGGTAATAAACCTGAGATAGGGTGTGATGAGGGCAGCGCTGGCTGCCCTTTTTACTGCTGAGTCATGCTTTGTTTTTACAAAGCATATTTTACCCTAGGACATTTTCATGAGAATAATGAATCTTATTGATTATTGAAAGTCATACTAAAGGATTAGCCGATTGATTCATTTTGGTTTGTCATGTTAATGTAATTTTCTGTAATTATACTAGAGCTTTTCCAATCTGGCGTTAAACTAGATTGTACATAAATAATACAGTTGTCGTGAGATTGGGTGATTTTCATCTAATTATCAATAGGCTGAATTATCTATTTCAAACATTTAAGACAACTATGTTTAATATTTAAGACAATATAGTTTATTTGTGCGGTCACGCTGATTGCCGAATTTGTCGATAAGCACCAGTCGTGATAATATTGCGCAGATTAATTTGTAATAATGGGAGAATTGTTGATGAGCAAAGATATGCAAAGTATGGCTTTAGTTCCTCAGGGTAGCATTGAAGCCTATATCCAAGGCGTGAATACCATACCAATGTTGACTGCTGAACAAGAAAAGGAACTAGGCGAACGTTTGCAGAATGAAGGTGATGTAGATGCTGCCCGTCAGTTGATCATGTCACATCTACGCTTTGTTGTTCACGTTGCCCGTGGTTACGCAGGTTATGGACTTTCTCAAGCTGACTTGATTCAAGAAGGCAACATCGGCTTAATGAAAGCCGTGAAACGATTTAATCCAGCAGTTGGCGTAAGACTTGTGTCTTTTGCTGTGCATTGGGTTAAAGCTGAAATTCATGAGTTTGTGCTACGTAATTGGCGTGTAGTTAAAGTTGCGACGACTAAAGCGCAACGTAAACTATTCTTTAATCTACGTAAATCAAAAAAACGCTTAGGCTGGTTTACCCATGCTGAAGTGCAAACTGTTGCGGATAACTTGGGTGTTTCTACTAAAGATGTAGTGGAAATGGAATCAAGAATGTCTTATTCAGATCAAGCATTTGATTTATATGCTGATGATGATAGCGATAAAGACTCTGGTTCAATGAGCTTTTCGCCAGCGCAGTATTTAGAAGATAATGCGTCAGATGTTGCACAACAAGTTGAACGTGAAAACTGGGATAAAAGTGCATCTCGACGTTTAACTAGCGCGATTTCTGAATTAGATGATCGTAGCCAAGATATTGTTAATTCTCGTTGGTTAGCGGAAGATAAAGCCACGCTACAAGAGTTAGCTGACCGCTATGGTGTATCGGCCGAACGTGTTCGTCAGTTAGAGAAAAATGCGATGAAAAAACTACGCGAGTTTATTGCAGAATAACGAACATACCGAATTGTTAAAAAATGAGGTCTCCATTGGAGGCCTCATTTTTTTTGACAAAAAATAAGTAAATAAACGTTAATTGTATTTGATGATAGATGGAAAGAAGCATGAATAGAGATCCCTTGTTTGGTTTTCAGGGCAGTGAGCTTAAACGTTATTTAGAACGTAATAAGTTAACTGAAGAGCAAATTATTTTGGTTTATAACGGGTCTGGGATGACACATGAATATAACCTCGCACAAGTTGTAATACCTGAAGAGGGTAAGCAAAAACGGATTGTAGTGCGACTCTTAAATAGCGATGAAGAAGTCACGTTCTTCCGAACCGGTAAAAGTGTATTAAAGAAAGATGCGCATTATAAAGTATTGCCGATGGTGCCTTGGTTAATGGCTCGTTTTGGTCGCCAAGAGCAGATCCGCTTTAACTGGAAGTGGGGTTATGTTTAACCCTTCGCGTTAAGTTTAAGGTTTAGAAGAGAGTAGGCCCAATCATTAATGTAATGATTGGGCCTTTTTATTATGGATAGATGGTTATTACTATATTGTAATTAAGACTGGTTAAATAAAGGCTTATGCCATTTGTTTAAAACTGGTTTTTAGTTCTAACATTAACTGTTGTTGCCAAGCTACTTGGTACAGACTGGTTGACTCTTCTTTCAACTGCGTGACTTTAAATGCTTCAATTTCTGATACGTCACGTTGTTGCTGTTGGGCATTGTGGTTGATTTGTTGGATCTGGGCATAATTATCATGCTCTGGACCATTCTTAATCGCTTCAATACGATCTAAATGTAATTGCACTTCAACCACCATTTGTGATTTTGGTAAGCGCACTAATAAATTGATATCGCGGTAACCATTTTGTTTTGGGTTGTTAAAGCGATTCTTTACTTGGACGATATCGGTTTCTTGTTCAAGTAATTCATACGCTGTAATTAACTCTTGGCTGTTTTTAGCAATAATTGAACTGCGGGCTAAGTCGGTAATTTTTTCTACGGCACCGCCATGTTTATTGCTAATTTTAGCTTGGGCACGTGCCACACTTTTAATGTCTGGGATCACGGCACTGGTTTGTGACATTAAGGCTATTTGTTTAGTCAGTGTCGCAAGCTCGTCTTGCGCTGTTGTAGCTAAGGTATAAAGCGTGTCGAAGTCGCTATAAGGTTGAATGATATTGGTGTTGTTAATGTCTGGAAGCTGATAAAGCCCTGCTAAGTCTTTGCTTAGCTGTGTACGTACTCTGTTCGTCGCATTGCCGTTATTTGATACTTGACTAAGGCTAAGCATGGTAGCGGCTTCAAGCGGCGCTTTACCTGCTAGCATTAGTACTAAAATTAGTGATGTTCTTAGAAAGCTATACATAGGTATCCTTTTTGAGAAAACGCATTCGCATCATTGTATGCTGATACTTAGTAATATATGAGTGCGCAGAGTCACAATTCAAGGCTAGGCATTGTAAAGCTGTGTAAGATGTAATTAGACTGGTAAAATCTTGCGACAGATGTCACTATTTTTAGGGCCTAGGGTTATTTAACTAGTAAATATACCGATGCGATTGTATTTTATTTAAGATACAGTGTGCTCAATATCTCACTTACTATATCGTTTCTATAATTAAGGTTTATCTAATGATGAAAAAAACAATGACAGCACTAATGATTGTTGCAGCTCTTACTGGTTGTGCCCGTCAAAACGCGACAACAGGCGAAGAAGAAACGAATACGGCTACTAAATCTGCAATTGGCGGCGCTATTGCTGGTGCATTAGCTGGTGCAGCTACAGGCAAGAAAAATGGCGCATTATTTGGTGCTGTTGGCGGCGCTGCAATTGGTGGTGGTATTGGTTACTATTTCGATCAACAAGAAGAAGCTTTACGTAAAGAATTAACTGACTCAGGTGTACAAGTTAAGCGTGTTGGCGAAAACGAATTACAGTTGGTGATGGCGAAAGGTATTGGTTTCCAAACGGCAGGTTATAACTTGAGCTCTGATATCTACTCAAGCTTAAACAGCGTGGCTAAAGTACTGAATGAATACCCTGACTCATCATTACGTATTATTGGTCACACGGACAGTGTAGGCAGTTCAGAATCAAACTTAACGCTTTCTGAAGAAAGAGCTGAATCGGTGAGCGATTACTTGAATAAACGTGGCGTTAAATCAGGCCGTTTATCAACACGTGGTTATGGCGAACGTCGTCCAATTGCGTCAAATGAGACTAGTACTGGTCGTTCAGCTAACCGTCGTGTAGAAATTAGCATTACAGCGAACTAATTCTGCTAACGAATGCTTTTACTTTTATTAAACCGAACCTAGTGTTCGGTTTTTTTATATCTATAAATTTTGGACGAAAAAAAACCCAGTTAAATAAATAACTGGGTCTTCTTAATTGGCTCCCCTTGCTAGACTCGAACTAGCGACATATGGATTAACAGTCCACCGTTCTACCAACTGAACTAAAGGGGAATTGTATGGTGCCCGAACCCGGAATTGAACCAGGGACACGAGGATTTTCAATCCTCTGCTCTACCAACTGAGCTATTCGGGCAAATGGTGCCGACTGCCGGAGTCGAACTGGCGACCTACTGATTACAAGTCAGTTGCTCTACCTACTGAGCTAAGTCGGCACTAAATGCGCTAATAAAAATATCTACAATCAAAATATCTTTACTTATTAATATGGTGCCCGAACCCGGAA
>NZ_AKXQ01000012.1 GCF_000276805.1 Moritella dasanensis ArB 0140
TGTTATAACATAACAATTAATTGCGAAAGAAAATATTCAAATATAGTATTATTTTATTAAATGTAAATTGGTTGCCTTAAGCTCATTGGGGACATTCGCTTTTCCATAAAGTTATTGGTGCACTTTTACCTGAGTTAAACGCATAAGTCTGTCAATATTTAGGAAACTTGTTACAATGCTATTTTTTGATTTTAGGTAGACTATGAATAATAGTAATGATCCGCTACAAGGCGTTAAACTTGAACAGATTCTAACCGAGCTAGAGAAGAAAATTGGTTGGGAGAAGATGGGTGAGTTACTTAATATTCGTTGTTTTACCAATAAAGCGCGTCTTAAATCAAGTTTGAAATTTCTGCGTACAACCCCTTGGGCACGCAGTAGAGTTGAAATTTTATACCTAAAAACATTTTGTAGTAAGCATAAAGAAACGGGGAAATTAATCAGGGCGATACTCGCTCAGAATACAGCAGTAGCAGAAACGACTTCCACCAAGCCCGCTCCCTTTGTTTGGCCAACATTGAAAGAAAAATAGACTTATGTGACACTGAATACATAAATATTTGAAAATCTTGTATGCTTTTATCTACAGGCGGCATGATGTCATTCGCAAATTTTCGATTATATCTCTGCTGTTAGCGGTTAAACGCTAAGTCTCAGAAATTTAAAAAGCCTTAATCTGATATGTTTATATCGTGATTAAGGCTTTTTTTGTGGCCATTATTTAAAACCATCTTTATTGTGATCTGTTTTTTTAACTTTGCTATTTCAACTTTTAATGCTTTATGCTCACGTCTACGATTAGTTTCCAGATGATAATAATATTCAACAAATTCTTTATATGACGTGCTTCTCAGCGCTAAAACACACAACAATGGGAATAAAATACTAATCACGTGTAAAGGCCAAAATTCCAACCCAGCATGCATAAAACCGCTTACAGCTAGGCCAAGTTGAAATGCACAATTATATGTATTCCATTTAGAGAAAAAAGCTAAGCCATGAATTACTATCATGCTATTAGGTATACAAACCCATAGTGTCATAATACAAACTGAGGCGATCCCATATTCGGCTATACCGACACGATCAAACATATTAAACATCATGTCAAAAATGGTTATTAATAACCCCCCTCCTATCATTAGCAACATACTAACTACTACTGGGCGGCACTTCACCCTTATTCACGGGCTTTTTTATTTAACGGTTCTGACCCCCTTAAGTTTGGTGTTTTATATATCCCCTCATTAACACTCCTTTGTTCGTTGCAATTATTCTATGCGGTGATTTTATCCAATAGATTAATAAAACTAAATCCACTTCTAAATAACAGTAAATAGATAAAAGCCGACCGCATGGTTAGTATTGTTTCATCGAGAAGCGCATAGGCGTTACTTCTTATTCAATACGATTCCCTTATTAGAGGTCGACAAAATGAACATATTTAAAACACAATTTGATGCCGTGAGTAACGCGCTCCGTAACACTCCTGTTTCAACGCTTGTACAGCGCTCTGAAAAACTTTTATCACTAAGATCTCAACTGGTTTCATCAACGCCTGCTTTAATTGAATCGTTAAGCCTTGATTACGGGCATCGAAGTGCGCAAGACACACTTGTTGCTGACATCATGCCTTGTATCTCGAACATTGATTACACGCTTGAACATCTTTATGAATGGTCTGCACCTTCTCATCGTGAGCCTGGTACGTTGCTTGCGGGTACTTCAGAGGTGCAAGTTATCTACCAACCTAAAGGGGTCGTGGGCATTATTACGCCGTGGAATTTCCCTATTCAACTCTCCGTCGAACCCCTCATCGCCGCAATCGCTGCCGGTAATCGCGTCATGATTAAGCTGAGTGAACTCACCCCTAATCTAAATGCGGTGTTGAAATTGTTGTTAGCAAGCGTATTTGATGAAACTGAAGTAATGGTGATGGAGATGATTGAAAAATCAGGACCTGCATTTAGCGCGTTACCATTTGACCATCTATTTTTTACGGGCTCACCAAGAGTCGGTAAGTTAGTGATGAAAGCGGCGGCGGATAATTTAACACCTGTGACATTAGAACTAGGCGGGAAATCCCCGGTTATTATCGATGATGAAATCGCGTTATCAATGGCAGTCGAGCGCATTATTCTCGGCAAGAGCCTAAATAGTGGGCAAGTCTGTGTCGCCCCTGATTATGTGTTAATTCCTGAAGGTAAAGAGCAGGCCTTTATTAAAGAGTATCAAGGCCAGTTTTCACTGTTATACCCTGAAGGTGTTGCTAGCGAACAATGGACATCCATTGTCAATACGCCGCAATTTGAACGTTTAGCGAACTTATTAGACGTTGAAATAAAGCAGGGTAAAGCAGTGATCCCAGCCCATGAAAATGCTGTTAATGCAGCAGCACATCGCATGGTGACTCATTTTGTAATTAATCCTGAATTAACATCAACTGTGATGCAAGAAGAGATATTTGGCCCTATTTTACCGATTATTACTTACCAACATCTAGATGAAGCAATTGCGTTAATTAACAGTAAAGACAAACCCCTTGCATTGTATTTAATGTCTGAGAATGAAATGTTGCAAGAACATATCAAACACACGATGCATTCGGGTGGCATGTGTATTAATGATGCTATTTTCCATATTGCTGCGGATGATGCACCGTTTGGAGGAATAGGGGGGTCGGGCATGGGTAACTACCACGGTAAAGAAGGTTTTATTACCTTATCACATGCTAAAACCGTCATGAAAACGGGTAAAGCACATCACATGAAAGCGTTATTTATGGCCGGTGAAAATGAATTTAAATCAGCTGTGGCTGCACACTTTAACCTATAACCATTGAGGGCACGGATGCCAAAGTTATTACTAATAAAGAGGTTCCCAAATGAGTATTTCAACATGTCACTTTACCGTTAAAAAACAAGTTTTTATTGGTTATGCAAAACTAATGAAACCTATCTTCAATCGCCTTCAATTTCCAACACCAGAAGTGATAGCCAATAACCAAGCACTGGCGGATATGGTCGAACAGTTACAATTAAAAGGCATCAAACGTCCGATGATTATCACTGACAATGTCTTTAGCACGTTACCGGCTTTCCAGTTGCTACTAGATGTCTTTGAATTGACTGATATCGAATATAGTGTTTTTGATGAGGTCGTGCCCGATCCTGATTTTTTGGTTATCGATAAAGGTATTAATGCCTGCAAAGCGCATAACTTTGATGCCGTTATTGCGATTGGTGGCGGCTCTTCGATTGATGCGGCTAAAGTCATTAATACCTGTGCATTTAATGATGTTAAAGCAAGAAAGGTTGTTGGCATGTTCAAAATTAAGCATAAAGGGGCTTATTTTGTCGCAATTCCGACCACCTCGGGTACGGGGTCAGAAACAACGATTGTGTCAGTGATGACAGATGAGAATGATCATCAAAAGAAACCGGTTGTGAGCATGAAAATTGTGCCAGACATGGCGGTTTTAGACCCTCGATTAATGGTCGGGTTACCGCCACATATTACCGCTGCTACGGGTATGGATGCCTTAACCCATGCGATGGAATCGTATTTAAGCCTGTATTCGACACCTGAGTTAGATAAGTTAAATTTAATCACGATTCGAGATATTTTTAGTTATCTTCCAGCATGTTATGGTGACCAGTCTGGTTCACTTGAACATCGTTTAAAAATGGCTGAAGCATCCCATAATGCAGGGGTTTCCTTTACGCAAACCAGTGTGGGTTGGGTGCATGGTATTGCGCATCAACTGGGCGCGTTTTATAAAATGCCTCATGGGCTTGCTAACGCATTAGTACTGCCACATGTTTTAAAATTTTACGTGCCAGCGGCGACCAAGCGTATGGCTGAAATGGCCGATGCTATTGGTATTACGCAAGGCAGTGACTTACAAAAAGCCAATCAGTTAGTTGATCGCGTGAGCGCCTTGTGTATTGAACTTAATATTGAAGTGAAACCCGGGATGATCAAATTCATGGATTTAAAAGTGATGAGTAAAAATATTATTAATGAGGCGTATATGAGCCCGTACCCTGTGCCTCGATATTTTGAGTCTCAACATGCACTTGAAGGTTTTATTTACACGATTTTTAAATAAAGACCCCGCGATTTTCAACAAAAGCAGAGCTTATTGATGCGCTTTATATCTTTATCAAGTCAGGCTTCCCATTTTTATCAGTGCCAGAAAATGTAAGTATTGAAGAACAATTATCTTTTATGTGGCGTAATAGCTTTTTAGGTAAAAGCTATTACGCCGTTATCGAACTCTACGACATGGTCGCTAAAGGCCTGGCTGACAACCAGATAGCATATCAATATTCTCGTTGAGTCGATTGAAACACAATTCATATCGACGGCATTATTGATACATGCACAAAATGAAATTAGTGTAGAAGATTATATTGAAGAAAGTTTACAGATCATGTTAGGAATCATGAATATTTAGGCATTAGCTATTGTCTCTTTGTCGTTACTTAACTATTAGGTTTAGTGACGGCTCACCTAGTTAAAGTTTAAATGCTCATCACCCCAACTCCACTGTTACTGATTATCCTGCTCATTGTAACTCACTGTTAGCCCGTCTGTTCAATCTAGATTCATACCGATCTTGGATCACCGGTTGATTGCTGAATGAAACTAAATCCACATTTTAAGGCTGTTGATTGTTGCCGAACGTACGGTTGGTTATTATGGCATCACTTAGAGAGAGCGGGGATAACCCATTGAAACTCCTCTTGTTGAGCTTATAAACTAACTATTTTACAAAGGGTTACTATGAAATCATCTAAACTAGCACTTATCATTCCAGCTGCAATCCTATTCTCAAATGGCGTTCAAGCAAACGCCGATGTTTCATTCAATGCACATGTTGAATCAGATCATCATCAAGTGACAGAATCAAACGTTTCATTATGGGTTGCACAAGCGGGTCAATCACCAGTGATCATTGCTCAAGGCAAAAGTGGTACTACCGGTGACATTAAATTTACAGATATCGAGAAACAAGCGGGTGGTGTTTATTACCTAACGGCGAAAGGCGGTAAAGTTGATGGAAAAACCGTTAACAACTACAGCAGTTTATCGATTCTTAACCATGAGCAACAAGGTGATGTGGTAGTCAATGAAATTACAACAGTCGGTTCAATTTGGCCAAATGCACAATTGTTATCAGCTGAAGGTGGTTTAAGTGGTTCAAAAAATGGGTTACTCATTGGCTCTGAGCAAGTGCAGAATCTAACGAATGTACAAACAGGTAGTTTTGGTGACACGGCATTAAACGGTGATAACTTAACTAACTCTGAAACGATAGGTCGAATGAATACCTTAGCGGCATTAACCACATTATGTGGTGCAGAGCAAAGCCGTGATAAATGTGATGACTTTTTAGAAGTAACATCAAGCGATAATACCATTGAAGCGTTAGTTAAAATTGCGAAAACACCTTATATGCACAATGCTGAGCTGTTTGACTTATTTAAGACAGCTTATACCTACCCTAAAGGTGAGCAACGTCGTGATACAGATTATTTACCTTACCTAAGCTACCAACCTGAAGATTTTGCATTAATGGTACGTTTGAATGGCGGTGGTATTTATTCTCCGGGGCGTATGATGTTTGATAACCAAGGTCAATTATGGAGTGGTCAAAACTGGATGCCAGGCTCTCAATCGGGTTTGAATACTGCGATTGGTGGTGGTGTGATTCGTTTAGCTGCAAGTGGTAAAGCGTTATCGCCAGCATTAGTGGGCTATAACGGACAAGATTTAGACGGTATCGGTTGGGGGACAACGGTCTCTTCAGATAAAGTATGGGTGAGTACGTTTAATGCAAAAGTAGGGGTATTTGATTTAAATGGCAACGTATTAGGTCCTGCAACCATTGACGGTCCTAATGGTCAATTACAAGGGTTAGCGACAGCGCCAAACGGTGACGTATGGGTTGCTGATAATCAAATGAATCAAATGATTGTCTTCCCTGATGGCGATTACACTAAAGGCCACATTGTTAAAGTACCTGGTTTAAAGCGTCCATTTGCGGTTGCTGTTGATAATGATAACGTGGTTTGGGTGACAAATAACGGTTCAATGACGGTAACACGATTTGAAGCCGGCAAGCCAAATGAGGCAATGCAAATTAAAACAGGTATTGCACCACGTGGATTAGCAATTGATTCAAAAGGTAATGTTTGGGTCGGTGCGAATTTATCACCAGGTTACCCATTACCAAACATTCCAAAAGGGTCGAGCATCATTGATGAGTTCCGTATCTCAATTGATAACATGTTTGCACATCAAGCAGAGATCCCTAAAACAGGCAATGTAACGATGATTTCTCCAGATGGTAAAGTATTAAAATCTAACTTATTAGACAAAGAAGTTTACGCAGCTTGGGGGGTGAGTATTGATGGTGGTGATAACGTATTTGTAGGTGATTTCTTAGGCACTGGTTTTATCCAAATACGCGGAGACAATACAAGTAGCTATGCTGGTGATGTGAAAATTGGCGAAAAAACGCACGCTTACAAAAGTGGCATCATGCAAGAAACCACTGACACCATGATTGATGATGCAGGTAATGTTTGGGTCGCAAACAACTGGAATGTTATCCCTGCATTACTTGATAAAAACCCAGACCGTCGTACAGCAACTATGGGGGGTGGTAATGGCATAGTAGTGGTTTACGGTATTGCACAACCTGTTCAAAATCCATTGATTGGTCAAGTTCGCCCAGTAAACTAAAACATGATAAACACACAAAAAAGAAGCTGAATAGTTAATATTCAGCCTCTTTTTTTAGAATCAGCTTAATAGCATTAACCATTTTTAATATTAACCCTAAAGGTGAAAACACATGAATTCATTATTAACGAGTACATTGTTATGGGGCGGAATCATTACCCTTACCGCTGGCTTGCAAGGCATCATTCTTGATAAGTACTTACAGTTTAGTTATAAAACATCTATCACAGAGCCCATGGGACGCTTGTTCTCACGTATTTGGGGGTTTAATACTTTTATACTTGGGGCATTAATGATTACAGCGTCTCAAAACCCAGCACTGGTAACGGTCATCACAATTGCGGCTATTTTCTCAAAAACGTTATTAGTAGGCTCTATTCTGTTGACTGAACGTGGTTCACTAAGATCCCCAATGAAAGCGATTATTGGTGTTGACACTCTGATGGTAGTGCTACTCATTTATGGTCTTACTGTGATTAGTTAAGTAAGCGGGAATAAATAATAATCACAAGGGCCTTCTTTCAAAGGAAGGTCATTTAATTAATATTAAATGTCAGTATCAGAAAGTAAGGGATATAACGTGCCGTTAAAAAATATAATCAAAGGTCAGTGTTCTTGTGGTCAATGTCAATTTGAACTAGAAGGGAGAGCTCTATTTCGTATCATTTGTCATTGCAATATTTGCCAACGATACAATCAAGGACAATATGCAGACAATACTATTTTCAAAGTAAAAAAGATGAAACTAAATGATCCAGAAAGTAATACTTTTGAGTATCATCGGTTACCTAAAATGGTTTCTCGTGGCCGATGTTCGCAATGTTCAATGCCAACAATTGAGAAATTTACACTTATCCCTCAGGCTAATATCGTTATTATACCCAATGCGAATTTACCTAAAGAGTATTTATTGATGCAGCCTGCAGCTCATATTTGCTGTGCAACGAAACAGTCCCCCATTAACGATAACATTAAAAAAATCAATGGTGATTTAACGAGTCAATTAGTTTTTACTGGGCTTTTATTTAAATCGTATTTTTTCGGTCCCATTAATAATCATTAATAATCATTAATGATTATTCATATTTCACTCTATGACAGCAGCCCCCTTTGAAGCTTATAACCCCTATAAAGCGATTCAAATTTAAACGGGTATCGCCCTAGACATTTAGCTATCGACTCGCAAGGATATATATTGGTAGGTGCTAATGATTCTCTGGACTAGCTTCTTCTTGCTCCCCGCGCTGTTGCTATGACACGTGAAACCTAAATTTAGATTATCTTAAGGCAATATTATGACACTCATGAAACAATTATTTACATTCTCTTTAACGGCTAGTGCGACGCTGTTAACAGCATGTTCTCATCTTCCTGTCGCTGAAATTCGTTACCAGCAGTCAGACGCATTTGTTGAGCAAATATCAAAAAACATCAGTGAAGACCCAACCTTAACTGAAACACTACAAATTGATCATTCTCGATTAGCAACCGCTGCGGGCGCTACTTTTGCGCCGACGCGCGTGATCATGTTTGATAATGATGCGTTAGAGTCCAAAATATTAAAACAAAACCAGCAATTAGCATTAGCATTACCCTTAAAAGTATTAGCCTATGAATCTGCTGAAAATGGCCAAAGTCATATCATTTGGAATGATATGAGTTACCTTTCTAGTCGCTACAAAATGCAATTTAGTGATGATATTGAAGATGAATATGATCTTTCAATGAAAAGTGCAGTAAAAGGCATTACTTCTAATCGTATTGAGACCTTCTCTAATAATACGATGACAGATGATGGCATCATTACTTTAAATAGCAAATTAACCTTTGAAGAATCGGTTATAAAAGCGACCAAAGCGATTAAGGGTAATAGTGATGTCGTCATTTTTGATACCATCGATTACCAAGCAAAAGCGAAAGCGCAAGGTGTTGATATTAATAAAACAACCTTGATTATGTTCGGTGCGCCTAAACCAGGAGGGCAATCAATGGATGGGTCACAAACACTAGGATTAGATGCTTTCCCACAAAAGTTCTTAGTGTGGCAAGACGAGCAAGGAACACACGTTAGTTATAATAAATTGACGGCGATGGCTGACCGACAAAATGTGCATAAAACAATGTCGTTGAGAGTCATTCAATATCGACTTAATAATACATTTGAAGCGACTTTTGAGCAGTGAGTAATACAACAAGCGTATTTTATTCGTCGTAATATGTCACTCTAAATATAACTTGGTAAAATAATTAACCAAGTTATGTATTCACCAACCAGTTAGCCCGAAAGTTCCACAGACCTCCTCTTCGCGACAATCTTCTTTAAAATAATTCACTTCTGTTGTTGATCTATTTGCATTACATCTTAATTAATATCTTCAGCATCATTTTATGGACATATTGACCTTGAGCCTGAATGTACTCGTTTCTGTTTAATCTTTATTGTTATAAAAAGTGATTAAACGGAATGAGGTATAACCCAGACTTTGATGAAGTCGCGCTAATATATCGTACTTGTTTAGACTATATTGATGAGAGGTAGAAGTGATGATGAAAATTTAACCAAGCAACTTCATCATTTAATTAAATCGTTAAATAAAACCGATAAATAAAATCAATAAATGGAATCTCGCATGGATTTAAATCTTTTAAAAACCTTTGATGCTGTAATCAAGTCACAGAGTGTCAATGAGGCAGCAGAAATACTGCATATTACGGCGCCCGCAGTGAGTCATGCGCTTAATCGTTTACGCGATCATTATCAAGACCCGCTTTTTATCCGTAAAGGCAGGGGCATTGTACCCACTAATTATGCATTAGAGCTTCATGCTGAAATTCAAGAGCCACTTTCGCTATTATTAAACGGTGCTAATCTACGAGATGAGTTTGACCCTAAAGCGAGCCAGCGAACGTTTAGGATTTCGAGCCATAAAGACATTGATGTTATGTTAGTGCCTCATCTCATCCGTTATAAGCAAGAACACTCCCCATATTTAACGGTGAAAGCCGATGTTGAACACCTTAATGAAATGTCGCGACAAGAAGATTTAGTTCGCCGTAAGGTCGATATCGTATTAGCCACCGTGCCATTAACTGCTCACGGTTATAGCAATGAATTATTATTCGAAACCGAACTCGTTGTTACGGCGAGCAAATCCCATCCTCGTATCCAAGATACATTAAGTACTGAAGATTTTAGCCGTGAATTACATGTTGTTTGGCAAACAGAGCGATTGAATACGTTGTTATTAGAGTCGGTGGTCAGTGAAATGCTGCCTAACCGAAAAGTGGCTTATGCGACAGGCTCTACGATCACGGCATTAGCCTTAGCTGAAGATACTGATTGGCTTTGTGTTAGTAGCCGTTGGCATGCTGAAAAATATGCAAATGCGTTTGGTTTAAATATATTTGAAGTGCCATTTGAGGCGAAGAAAGTACCGGTATATATGACTTGGCATAACTCTCAGAATAAAGACAATGGCCATCAATGGCTAAGAAATGCGATTATTGAATCTGTAAAAAAGATTTAAGAAGGGAATACTAAAATGAGGGTTACCAGTGGGTAATCCTCATTTATGTGCAGTTATTGATGGTAGTTATTCTGTTGATTAAGAGTTAGCCTTGGAATACCCAGTTTTCCCAACTTTGCATGCGTAGAATGATTTTACGTACCACACTAAACATCTCCCATTGTGGTGAATAAACGGCGACGTGTGCATCTGTGCCCGCTGGTATCGGTACCCCCTTTAGCAGAGAGGGATCATCGATAACAATTTTAGTAATAATACGGCCATTTCCTTGTGTATTCTCAGCGGCCAGCATTTTTCCTGATGGCATGAATGAGCCTTGTGCAAAAATATCATTAACTTGTACCACGTGTGCTTTAAAAGCATGCCCAGGGAAAGTATGAAAGGTCACTTCAGCGGGGTAACCTGCTTTAATGTAACGCGCCGGTGCTTGAGGAAACGCTGCAAATAATTGTTTATCTTCTTTGTGCACGAACGTTAAATTACCTTGGAATGGCTTGGTACGGCTTTTCATACCTGGGCGAAGACCAATTTGAGTAACGTAACCGTCAGTCGGTGCAACCACCGTTGTGCAGTCCAAGTTAAACTCTGCCAGTCTCAATTGCGATTGATACTTAGTTAAATTCGCTTTTTGTTCTAATAGCTGAGTTTGAACGTTATCTACATTTTCTTGAGAAGAAAATCCTTTCGCGCCTAATTTTTTGTAACGAGTTAGCTCTTTGTTATAGAAGTTAACCGCTACCTCTGTTCTTTTTATGTCTGCATTAACACGTGCTACTTTATCGCTGAAGGGGGTTTTATCTATTTGATATAATGCATCGCCTTTTTTCATTGGCTGGTTAGGTTTAACGTAAACATCGGTGATTAATCCACTCACCTGTGAGGTAATTGGCGTTGTGATGCTAACCACGCGTGCCATTCTTGAAACGGGTTGGTACATTGCCATATAAAGAAAAATCCACCCCATTAGCAGCAGGCCAATGACCGATGCGGTTGTTATGGTCCACTTATTTTTTGGCAGTTTGAATACTTTGAAAGTAATAATACAAAGTGCGATATAGCTTAATAAAATAAGCGTTTCCATTATGATGCTTCCTGTTCAATTTTTTCAATACGTTTAAGTAAAGCTTGATATTTCAATTCGTCGGAATGGTCAGTTACACCGAGCCATTTTGGTGTTTTACTGTCATACATTGAGGCCCAAATCCATAAAAAAGGCCACAATACATGCAGGAAAAACAAGCTGACCCAACCCGCTATATGAATTGCTTCTGCATGTGGATGGCTGCGTTTTTTTGCCATTTCATAAGGGATGTCATGGATGATGATAAGCCCGTAAATAAGTATTAATAAAACTGTAAATAAGATGCCTAGAGAAAGGTAATCAAGTGTTAAGTTCATCCGTTGTGCCTCGCTATTAATGTCGAGGTATAATATTGAGATCACATAACGGCTACAAATAGCAATGCTAAGAAGTGGAATTAGTTTGATTCATTAATTAGCCGATATAAGCATTGAAAAGGAATAATATGGTTAGATTATTAGCATAGAATAATGAAAAAGCTTTAATCTGATGTATCGTGATTGAGCTTTTTTTGTGACTATTATTCAATAATTCAGCCTCGCTTAGTGGTATCGACCAGTATGTATATTGCTTGATACATTATTATTGGTATAGTGCTGTAGCAATAGTGCGGCTAGCTTATGCACTTAACCTTAGTCTCTGATCGAAAAGGAATATCATGATATTTTCAAAACCATTAACTGCGCGTTTAACCGCTGTCTCAGTTGCCTTATTATTAGCAGGTTGCGCGCAAACGTCACAACAAGATGAAGTCTTTAACCTAACTGTTGCACATATCAATGATACCCATTCTAACTTCGATCCTGTTAAATCAAGTTTTACTGCCAACGGCGATACTGTGTATAACGAATTTGGCGGTCATCCACGTTTAAAAACCATGTCTGACGAATATAAGCAGCAAGCACTAGAAAATGATGACAGCTTTTTATTCTTACACGGTGGTGATGCGTGGCAGGGCAGTGCGTACTTTAAGTTGAACGAAGGTGCGATGAATGCTGATATCTTAAGCCTGTTCGGTATCGATGCGATGGCATTGGGTAATCACGAATTTGATTTGAACAATAGCAAGCTTAATCAATTCATCAGTGATGTTAACTTCCCGGTATTGGCGGCAAACATTGATGCTAGTGAAGATGCGGATTTAAAAGACCAAACCAACTTACGTCCTTTCATGGTTTATGCGTTTGATGGCAATGAAAAGACAGCTATGACTGATTTAGACAATTTACCAACAGATAAAGACTTGGTAGCCGTATTTGGCTTAGCGCTGGATAACATGCCTAATATTGCCCCGAATACCGGTGATATTAAATTCTTAAATATGGTGACATCTGCGCAAGCAACCGTTGATATGTTGAAAGCCAAAGGCGTGAATAACATTATCGCCCTCACGCACATTGGTAATGCGGTCGACGTTGATGTAGCGAGCAAAGTAAATGGTATTGACTTGATAGTGGGTGGTCACTCACATACCTTGTTAGGTGACTTCACTAACCTAGGTTTACACAATAACGGCACGTATGCGCAGATGGTAAAAAACCCTGACAGCATAGGTCAAACCTGTGTGGTACAAGCGGGTGAATATGCGCAAGCAATTGGCCGTTTAGCAGTGAGCTTTAACCAACAAGGCGACATTGTTAATTGTAATGGTCATAACGTATTGTTGAGTAACGATGAGTTCTATTCAAAGCCATCACGCCAAGACGATGAGAAGTTTGATAGCGCAGCTACGCAAGGTGTAGTTGAGTTTATTGACCAAGCAGAAAACATCACCATTACTGCTGAAGAAGCGGCAATGCGTCAACGTATTGATGTGAACTACAAGCCAGCTGTTGACCAAGCGTACGGTAAAACCATTGCCCAAGTGCCAGTAGAAATTAAACATGAACGCCGCCCTGGCGATCGTGGTAGCGATAAACACGGTTCTGATGTGGCACCTATCTTGGCGGAAGGCCAGTACTTCTGGGCCAATACGGCTGAAGTGCAACAAGTCACGGGCATGAAAGTTGATTTTGCTTTCATCGGTGCTGGTGGCATTCGTACTAACATTGACGCGGGTGAGTATCGTCAAGGTAACGTCTCGTTAGAAATGCTGCCATTTGCTAACTTTATGTCTGTCGTACCAGTGTCGGGCAAAGTGATTAAAACACTGATTAACGAGACGATAAGCGCCACATTAGCAGCTGGTTCACACGCAGGTAAATTCCCTTACGGCGGTCACATTCGTTATAGCTACACAGAAACAGTTGCGAACACAGCGGGTAAAGTCGATTTTGTTGAAGTGATGACGGGCACTGAAAATGCGCCAGTATGGACTGCGATTGAAGACAGCAAAACTTACAACGTCGCGTTAAACAATTACAACGCCACAGGTAACGACGGTTGGACGCCATTGTACGAAGCACAGAAGAACAGCTCTGAACGTGTTGATTTAGCATTTGTGGATGGCAAGTTAACTGGCTTTAAAGTAAAGAATATTGCTAAGGTTGGCAAAAAGTACAAAGTAAATTACCAAGGTGCTGCGCCAAACTGTAAAGCGGATAACACCGTCTGTAATACCGATGCGCAAGCAGTGATGAATTACATTGATAGTGAACGTAATACGTTAACGCCATTAGGTTATGAAGTGGTGACGTTTAATCGCGCGCAGTAATAGCGTCGGTTGTATAAGTCGTTGTTAGTCTCGGCCGTTTAAGTACATTTTAATCGTCTTGCAGATAAAAAAGTCCTCAGTCTTATTACCAGACTGGGGATTTTTTTTATCTTTAATGGCTTAACTCATGGCTTAACTCATGGGGTAAGTCATATATTAATTAAAGCGTACTGAGTGCTGGATAATCAGTGTAGCCAAGTTCGTTACCACCAAACAACGTCGCGCCATCTAGGTCTGCGAGTTCGCTGTCGTTTTCTAAGCGTGAAACTAAATCTGGATTTGATACGAACGGACGACCGAAGGCAATTAAGTCAGCGTAACCTTTGTTTAGTACTTCATCGGCGCGTGCTTGCGTGTAGCTACCCGCAACAATGATGGTATTGGTGAACACTTCGCGTAACTCAATACGGAAGCTTTCCGGGATCACGGGGGCATCATCCCAATCTGCTTCAGATAAGTGCATGTAAGCGATATCACGATCTTGTAGCTGCTTGGATGCATCTAATATTGTTGCAACTATATCTGGGCAATCCATATCTTTAAAGGTGATAAACGGCGCAAGGCGAACACCTACTTTATCTGCCCCGATTGCAGCAATGACGGCATCAACCACTTCAAGCAGGAAGCGTAGACGGTTCTCACGCGAACCACCATAGTTATCAGTACGCTTGTTTGAGTTGGTACGTAGGAACTGATCGATAAGGTAACCATTACCACCGTGGATCTCAACCCCATCAAAACCTGCCTCTACAGCGCGTTTTGCCGCGTAAGCAAAATCGCTAATAACGCGATCTATATCGGCTTGATTCATCGCTCTAGGTTGAATGCAATCAACCATGTTGCCATTACCTTGGTCATCAGAGATCCACACTTTCGTTTCAACTGGCGCTAGCGCGGAAGGTGCGATAGGCAATTCACCTTGCTGAAATGTGGGGTGAGAAACACGACCCACATGCCATAGCTGGCAGAACATCGCAGCCCCTTGGTCGTGTGCCGCTTGAGTGATTGGTTGCCAGCCCTTTACTTGTTCGTCGGTATAAACACCAGGGGTGAAGGAATAACCTTGGGAGTCATCTGAAATCTGCGTCGCTTCAGAAATGATTAACCCAGCGGTAGCACGTTGCTTGTAATAAGTTGCCATCATCTCGTTAGGCACATTGCCTGGTTGGCTTGTTCGAGCTCGAGTCATTGGTGCCATTGCCACGCGGTTTTGTAAATCTAGATCTTTTAACGTTGTTCTCTGAAATAATTTATTCATGCTCTTTGCCTTATTTTAGTAGTTTCACATTAGTTTGTTTACTTGCTGATTCCATCCATTCTTTAATGGCAGGAGACCAGTTAATTTCAGGTGCACTGAAGAAGCCGCGGAGAATAGAAAAGACAATCGCCTCATCGACTAACTTCACGCGCTTATCAGAATTAAGGTTAAGCACCTCACCCGCTTGACGAATTAATGCTTCAACTTCTTTCGCTATCATCGGGGTGTCGGCAAGTAATGTGGCAAATTTTAATGCCTCAGTTTCTTTCTTGCTGCGCCATGCTTTTCGCGATGAATCTGTTGTGAACTCCTTAAGCCCCATGGATGACCAGCGCGGATAGCCAATCTGCTGCAGCGGTGAAAATGCTGCACGTTGCCACTCAAGTACCGCGTCAGATGGCTTGCTGGTCTCAGCTGAATCGGCAAGGGTGAGGAGGTGATTAATGATATCCAAGCTTTCAGCAATGGCTTCGCCATCACCGGTGACGAATACGGGCACTTGCTTACTGCCGATAATGTCTGTTGTTGTCTGATCATCATCATAATCAAGAGTCACAACATCAACCGCGAGGTTGAGCATGCCTGCGATGAAGCGTACACGGGCACTGAATGGGCAATGTTCATAGATATATAGTTTCATGGTTGTTTCCTTGACCAAGTGATAATGGTTATGAATTGCTAGCTAAGTTGGAACTCACGGTTTGTTCTCGTTTGTTGGCTTTGGCGATAAACAGCAAGCCAATCACAGGGATAACGACGGCAGCGTATGGGATCATGGCTGCACCTAAGTGGCTATCGAGCACCATACCACCAAGGAATCCACCAAATGCATTGGCTAAGTTGAAGGCTGAAATGTTAGCTGTTGCTGCCAGTTCTTGACCTTCACCGCCATGTTTCATCACTCTAAGCTGCATCGCCGGTACGTTGGCAAATGAGGCAATACCGAATATAAACGCGGCGATTACAAATAAGATCTTGTTATCAATGACGAGGCCAACGACCAGTAGTGACACGATCATGGCGACAGCCCAGAACATAGAAGCTTTGTTCAGGTTCTTGTCTGCAGAACGGCCACCTATAATGTTACCAATGATGAGTCCAGCACCCACAACAACCAAGATCCAAGTCACTGCATCTTGACCATAACCAGTAATGTGCATAGCGATGGGGGCAAGGTATCCGTATAACGTCATGAAACCAGACCATGCGAATGCTGTAATGGCTAAGCTGAGTAATAACATGGGATTTTTGAATGCCATCAGCTGCGCTTTAATATTTTTTGCTTCACTGTGACCCGTTGATTTTATCGAAATCAGGATGGCAACCATGGCGACAGCACCGAACGCTGCCACCGTAAAGAATGTGTTGTGCCATCCAAATTGCAAACTGATCCAAGTACCCGCCGGAACACCCAGTACATTGGCAAGCGTAAGACCTGCGAACATCTGACCTACTGCGCGACCCGCCATTTTCTCTGATACCAGGTTGGTCGCCACGACAGCACCAATCCCATAAAACGGACCTTGCACTAGGCCAGTGATCACACGGCTAACAAAGAGGAAGTTGTAAGTTGGCGCTAACGCTGACAGTACATTACCGATGATAAAGAGCAGCATCAGTCCAATAAGCACATGTTTTTTATTAAAACGTGCCAAATAAATAGTTAAGATTGGTCCACCAATGACAATGGCTAGTGCATACGCACTGATCAAGTAACCCGCTTGACCTTCAGTGATTAATAGCGATGTTGCTAATTGAGGCAGAATACCTGCAATAACAAATTCTGCGGTGCCGATTGCGAATGCGGCGAGTGTTAATATCCAAACCTGGAATGGCATTTTTTCTTTTTTCATGATTGAGTCCGTATTGTTTCCGTTGATGTGGTTATTATATTCTTTCGCTTTAATTTGATAATTGGGTAAAATGTAAAATCATTATTCGGATAAACTGAACAATAGGAGAGGGGAATATGGATAAATTTGCTGATATGGCCATGTTTGTGGGTATTGTGAAACACCATGGACTTGCTGCCGCAGGTCGTGAACTCGGTCTTTCTCCTGCGACAATGACGGCAAGGCTTCAAGCCCTTGAAGAAAGATATGGGGTGAAGCTGCTGAATCGCAGTACCCGACATGTATCTTTGACGGATTCAGGTGAGCTTTATCATAAAGCTTGTATTGAGATATTAGATAATGTCAGTGCCACTGAAAACCTTATCCAGAATGGTGTTAAAGAAGTGAAGGGTTCACTTAAAATAACAGCGCCCAAGGACATAGGTAAACAATACATTCTGCCGATATTGTCTGAGTTCTGTCTGTTGTATCCAGATGTGGTGCCGTATCTTTATTTGAATGATGATATTTCAAATATTGCGGAGTCGGGGATGGATATTGTTATTCGTTATGGTGAACTTGCTGACAGCAGCTTGATATCTCGACGACTTTCATCCAGCCAGCGGGTGTTATGTGCATCGCCAGAATACCTTGCAAAGCACGGCTCGCCATTAACGCCACAAGACTTAGTTCATCATGATTGTCTTGCTATGATCCGCAGTAATGAAGAACTTAAAACCTGGCATTTTCAAGATCAAGATAAGAAAAATGCGATAACAGTTATACCTAAGCGATTTTCAGATGATGGTGAAGTGATTCGATATTGGGCATTAGAAGGCGCGGGTATTGCGCTTAAGTCTGTTCTCGATGTGCAAGATGATATTAATAGTTTACGTCTTGTTACCGTACTTAACGACTATATGACTAATTTTAATACCTCGACGTCAGGCGCTGGTGCAGACTTGAATGTTGTCTATATCAGTAAGAAGTATCAACCGAAACGGATACGATTATTTTTGGATTTTCTGTTTGAGAGATTTAGCTGTATGACTAAAAAGCAGTAGGCACGGGTCCTACTGCTTTATACTATGGAATCAATTATTTATTCAATTACTTACTCAATGTTTGATTCCATGTTTGATTCCATGTTTGATATAATGTTGAATTATTTTTGAATATTAACCATTACACGACCACGTACTTTACCAGCCATCAAATCATGCGCTACTGCTACGGCTTCATCTAAGCTGATCTCAGTGCCGATAGATGTAAAGTCATCATCTGTTAATAAATCAGCTAAACGTGCCCACGCTTCTTCTCTGTCTGCAAGCGGACGCATTACGCTGTCGATTCCTGCTAAGGTAATACCACGTAAGATAAATGGCGCTACGCTTGCTGGGAAATCCATGCCTTGTGCTAGACCACACGCAGTCACAACACCACCGTATTTAAGACCCGCACAAACATTTGTTAGTGTGTGGCTACCAACTGAGTCAACCGCTGCTGCCCAACGTTCTTTAACCATAGGACGGCCTGGTTCAGATAATGTATTACGATCAATGATCTCTGACGCGCCTAATGCTTTTAAATAATCAGCTTCTTCAGGACGGCCTGTTGATGCGATAACGTTATAGCCAAGTTTAGACAAGAGTGTAATAGCAAAACTACCTACACCACCGTTAGCACCGGTTACTAGCACATCGCCTTTGTCTGGCGTGATGCCGTGACGTTCTAGTGCAATCACTGATAACATCGCAGTATAACCAGCAGTACCGATTGCCATTGCTTGTTTTGCTGATAAGCCAGCAGGTAGTTTGATTAACCAATCGCTATTAAGGCGGGCTTTTTCTGCAAGACCACCCCAATGTTTTTCACCCACACCGAAACCGTTTAATAATACTTGGTCGCCCGCTTTAAATTTGTCGCTATCACTTTGAGTCACAGTTCCGACTAAGTCGATACCTGGTACCATAGGGAAGCTACGTACGACAGGGCCTTTGCCTGTGATTGCTAATCCGTCTTTAAAGTTCAGAGTACTGTAAGCAACATCAATGCTTACATCACCTGCAGGCAGTTGTGATTCATCAATTGATTGTACTGACGCAGTGTATTGGTCGTCATTTTTTTCGATTAAAATACCTTTAAACATGCTTTGCTCCGAATATAGACTAGTCGTCTATTAAAATTTAAATAAAATAAACATTAATGATAATGAACGGTATATAAATAGCCGCCATATAACTGTATTAAGTTGGAAAATAATGCCTTGGTCGTTATGTGAGAACAAGGCTCATATGATCATCTTAGCTGGTGGCGATACTGGCGATAAACATCGCGATATATAAATCCAGCGGTTGCACGGACTCAACGAGTCGTGCACGCATTACCGCACCTTCCCAACCAATCCAAAAGTATTCAGCTTGCTGTGCACAGTTGATATCTTGCTTGATATCGCCTTGTTGCTGGGCTGTCTCTAAGCAGACTTGCATCTTGCTTTCCCACACGGCAAAGATGTTTTGCAGTACGAGGCGATAACTGTCGGGTAAAATAGCCACTTCTTGGCCTAAATTACCAACTAGACAGCCACGCTTAAATTCAAATTTGATTATGCCTTGCTTGGCACCATCGGCGAATTTAACAATACGCTGTAATGGTGCGATTGATTCATCTAATAAGCACTTATCAAGCTTAGCAGCAAAATAGCTAGCGTAGTTATCAATGACTGCCTGACCAAAATCTTCCTTACTTTTAAAGTAATGGTAGAAAGATCCTTTCGGTACACCGACTTTTTTTAGAATGCCGTCGATACCGGCTGCGGCAAAACCACTTTCAGTTAATACTTCCACACCACTGCGAATTAGCAATGCGCGGGTATCGGTATTTTCACGGGCTACTTTGGGTGGCCGACCTCGACGAGGTTTAGCTTTAATGTCTGTCATATTTTCCATAACGCTAATTATAGACCGACCGTCTAGTTAATTGCAATGCGCAGATGTAAGAAAGATCCTTAAACAGGATCTTTGTTGATTTGGATCAGAAAACAAAAAAGACAGCCGAGGCTGTCTTTTTAGTGCAAAGATGAACTGCTTAATGAAAAGCTGAATTAAGCTTGGATTAGAAGCTGTAGTTCATTTGTGCTGAGTAGATGTACGCATCGCCACTTGAAGTGAATTCATGCTCACTAGTACCAACGGCTTCTGTAAATGTAATTTCTTTACCAGCGACTAACGCCGCTGCGAAATCAAATGATAATGCTGGTGATGCTTTGTATGTCATACCGGCTGTATACCATTGACGATCTGTGTCTGGAATACTCAATGTTGATGCACCAGCTTGTTCATCAAATGCATAACCTGCACGTAGTATGATAGCTTCTGACAGGTAATATTCACCACCAACAGCGTAACGGCTTGAGTTACTGAAATCTTCTTTTTTCTCTAAACAAACACCTGGAGTACCAGTCGTCACATCGTAGCACTTATCACCCTCAGCAACGATATCGCCGAAGTCAGACCAAGTGCTGTACTGCCAGCTATATGATACTGCGAACTTATCGGTTAATTTGTGGTAACCAGATACCTCTAAGATTGAAGGTAGGTTAATATCTAACGTGCCATCAACAGTTTTTTGGTCTATGAATGGAAGCGCTTGAACTGGAAGTCCACTACTCGTATCACCTCTTGAAGCTGCTGATGTTGATATACCTTTGTAATCACCTTCAAGTTCAGTTTTAACTTTTGATTTGTAGCTAATGCCTAAACGGTTATTTTCATTAATTTCATATAATGCACCAAGGTTCCAACCGAAACCGTAACCATCACCTTCCATATCGGCTATATTGGCTGCGCCTGAGTTTCTTTCTAATTCAGCTGTAGCATAAACCACACTTACACCCGCACCTAAGCTTAGTTGCTCATTAATGCGATAAGAAACATTCGGGTTGAAATTGACAGTCATGATGCTTGTTGTGCCTGCCGCTGGATTTGCAGCGTAATTCGTAGGATATTCTGTACCAACACCGTAATTAGAATAAATCGCTAGACCTGCAGCCCATTGATCATTAATCGGCTGGATGTAATACATAGCAGGAACCACTTGAGATGGCGCAACATCATTAGCATTACCAGCAGCACCCATTGTGCTGCTTGTAACATCAATTTCTGGTGATACATAAGAACCCACAACTGAAAGTTGCGCTTTATCAAAAGTTGCCATTAATGCAGGGTTACGTGCAAGTGATGCTGCATTGTCGCCGATTGCTGCTTCACCAGCGAATGCGCGGCCTAGACCTGAAGCTGAATGTTCACTAACTTGGAAACCAGCTGCCTGAACTTGGCTTGCTGCAAGTAATGCTGTAACTGCTAAAGCAACTTTATTAATTCTCATGTAAACCACCCTATAAAATTAGAATTTTGAATGCGATATGTCAGTTCAAATAAAATGAACTTTTTAAATACCTATAAAACTTGTATTGAAATCTAAGCCTTTCGTATTAGATCGTAAAGGTATTTTTATCAACTTTTATGACACCTTGTTGGTTTACCTCATACTTTCTAAGTTAACAATAATTTAACCTTACTTTACTTTACGTTACAATTATTTATTAAGTATTTGTTATCATTAGTTAAAATTGCTGTTATCGATGTTTTTAGAAGCATTAAATAAAACTGCTCTGATCTGTTTGCAAATATGAAAAATATTACTAAGGGAATGTGTAAGTCGTAGAGCTAAGACTCTATAAAATAGCGCTTTTTTTACTCTTTATACCAAAAAGATATATATTTAGAGGTATCTATAATGTTTTTTATGATTTTAATGAACTATATATTTTATATGTTACATCTTTATTTGAAGGTTCCGCTAACGATTGGGTTTTAGGTTGTGCTTGAAGGGGATAAATAAAGATGCCATTCAATAGGATGAATGGCACTAGAAGCAGGCATTATTAACCTAAGCTATTCACCGATATTACTTGGCTTACTCTGTTTCTTTTCTTTTAATTGCTCAGAGAATTGACCCAGTACAGTATGCATTTGCTGTAATTTACCTAGGAATGTTGCGATCGCAACATCAAATCCGTCTTCATCTGTTTTTGGTAATGCTTGCTGATCTTCAACTAACTCTTCCATATAAGGTAGGAAGCGATTTGAATTTGCTTTAAAGCCACTGTTTTCTGCAAAGATAGCACTGAATTTACCCATTTTACGTTTGCTTAGTAACGTTAAAAAATCATCAGCTTCGATTGCTGGGTGGTAAAAGCCTTTAAGCTGTGCAGTTAACTGTTCATGAAGTTGTTGATTTGTCATAGCGCCGGGATTCTTATCGATAAATGGGTCGGTATTATATACCAAAGTGACTTCAAGATGCTATATAAGCGACGCGGCAGTGTCATTTCTGCTGTTTGTAGCTTGGCGTAAAAATGTGATCTAGCGCAATATTACTAGCTCTGCACCTAGAAATTATGTTCTAATGTCAGCTCAAAGGAATGAATGACAAGATAAGCATCGCTTAGTTGTATCAGTTAACTGTAGTTGAAAATAGCCAGTATTAAGGTTGTTGAATACCGTTAACTGATATATCTATGAGGACGTACTAAGATGAAAAAAATTCTTGTGATCGGAGGCGGTGCTGGTGGCCTTGAGCTTGCTACGCAACTGGGACGTAAATTGGGTAAAAAAGGTAAAGCACGCATTACGCTTGTTGATCGTAATAAAACCCATCTATGGAAACCGTTATTACATGAAGTGGCAACTGGTTCACTTGATACTGGTATTGACGCGTTAAGTTATGCTGCACATGCGAAGAATCAAAGTTTTGATTTTCAGCTCGGTAGTTTCTCAGGTTTAGACCGTGATACTAAAACCGTTACCCTTGCCCCTTTATATAATGACTGTAACGAATTGTTAATTGCTGAGCGAACCTTGCAATACGATTACTTGGTATTAGCGATTGGCAGTATGTGTAATGACTTTAATACCAAAGGTGTTAAAGAAAACTGCATTTTCTTAGACAGTCCAGATCAAGCACATCGTTTCCACAAAGAATTATTAAATGCATTCTTGTTGCACGGTGCTAACAAAGATAAAGACGCCAAAGTTAACATCGCGATTGTTGGCGCGGGTGCGACAGGTGTTGAGCTTTCTGCGGAATTACACAATACCGCATCACAATTATCGGCTTACGGTTTTACTAATGTAAATCAAGAGTCGTTAAACGTAACGTTAGTGGAAGCAGGCAAGAGTATTTTACCGGCATTACCAGCGCGTATTTCAGCTGCTGCGCACCATGAGTTAACTAAAATTGGTGTGGATGTGCGCACCGAAACGATGGTGACAGAAGCGAACAGTAAAGGATTAGTGACTAAAGACGGTGACGAAATTCCAGCATCGTTAATGGTATGGGCTGCAGGTATTAAAGCGCCAGACTTTATCAAAGACATTGCTGGGCTAGAAACCAATCGTATTAACCAGATCGTGGTTAAAGGTAGTTTACAAGCCAGCCGTGATGACAGTATTTTTGTGATTGGTGATTTAGCATCGTGTACTCAAGCCGATGGTTCATTTGTACCGCCGCGTGCTCAAGCTGCACACCAAATGGCGACGGTCGCATTTAAAAATATCATGACGCTGATGCAGGGTGGCTCAACGCTAAAATCATTTGTCTATCATGATCACGGTTCATTGGTATCGTTAAGTAGCTTTAGTACTGTGGGTAGCCTAATGGGTAACCTGACTAAAGGCAGCATGATGGTTGAAGGCCGTATTGCTAGAATGGTGTATATTTCATTATACCGTATGCATCAAATTGCCTTACACGGTTATGTGAAAACGGGACTGATGATGTTGGTTGGTAGTTTAAACCGCGTATTACGTCCTACGCTTAAACTACATTAATCACGATTAGATTAATGTAGTTCGGTTTAAGCGAGTGATAAGAACGTTAAAGGAATGGCCTGGTGGTCATTCCTTTTTTATTGTCTGCTCTTTATTAGACGACTTACTTAGATGTATTGTTGTTGGTTCTTGTTAAATTACTCTCGTTAAATAGCTATTTTTTAAATAGAAATAGGCGTTTTACTTTTCTCACCGCCAATCTCTCGTACTAATTTTGGCACTAAAAATCCCGGTAAACGCAATAACAGCTCATTCATGAGTGCAACGGCTTTTTCTTCCGATACTTCAAAATGACTGGCGCCTTCGACCTTATCTAATACATGCAAATAATAAGGTTGAATACGGTTATCAAACAGGCGCTCATGTAATTCCACTAAATCATCGGCATTATCATTAATGTCAGCTAATAATACGGCTTGGTTATATAAGTCAATTCCGGCAGCGGTGAGTTTCGCTAATGCCACGGGTAATTCTGCGGCTAACTCATTGGGATGGTTTATATGTAATACCACACTGCAACGCAAACTCGACTGTTTTAGCAGGGCCACGAATTCATCGGTCACACGACTCGGCATCACCACGGGTAAACGCGTATGGATGCGTAGACGCTTAAGATGCGGGATCTGTTCTAGTTGTTCAACTAACCAACCAAGTTGTTCGTCGTTGGCCATGAGCGGATCGCCGCCACTAAAAATAACCTCGATGACCTCGGGTTTAGAACGAATATAATCGATAGCCTGTTGCCATTCGTGTTTGTTATTACTATTTTCTTGATAAGGGAAATGTCGGCGAAAACAATAACGACAGTTGATCGCGCAACCACCACGAACAATAAAGAGTACCCGGTTGGTGTATTTGTGCAGTAAACCTGGCACGATTGATTCATGCTCATCAAGTGGATCTTTGATGAATCCGGCCTTTTGGATGAACTCTTGCTGCTTGGGCATGACTTGTAAAAATAGCGGGTCTTTTGGGTTGCCTTTTTCCATGCGATCCACAAACGATTGCGGTACGCGCATAGGGAATAACTGTCTTGCCGCAAAATCTGCTTGGAAAGTTGTCTCGGGAAGTTCTAGTATAAAAAGTAGCTTTCTAGGATCTGAAATGGCTCTTGCTAAGTCTTTTTTCCAATTTTCCTGCATCTTTGCTCCATTTCGGGTTATCATTTGCGGCATTATTGAACTCTAATTATTGAAATCTATTTTTTCATGAGGATAACATGGCAACATACAAAACCAGTGATTTTAAAGGCGGTTTAAAATTCATGCTTGATAATGAGCCTTGCTCTATCATCGAACATGATCATGTAAAACCAGGTAAAGGCCAAGCATTTCATCGCGTTAAAGTTCGTCGTTTAGTTTCTGGTAAAATGCTAGAAAAAACATTTAAGTCTGGCGAAACTGTTGAAGCAGCAGACGTAATGGAAATAGAATTAGCCTATCTATATAACGATGGCGAATACTTCCATTTTATGAACAATGAGTCGTTTGAGCAAGTTGAAGCTGACGTAAAAGCGGTTGGCGATACGGCTAAATGGTTAGTTGAACAAGATATCTGCGTTATTACGACGTGGAACGATAACCCAATTGCTGTTACACCTCCAAACTTTGTTGAATTGGAAGTAGTAGAAACAGATCCTGGCCTAAAAGGCGATACACAGGGTACAGGTGGTAAACCTGCAACATTGACTACAGGTGCCGTTGTTCGTGTACCTCTATTCATCCAAATCGGTGAAGTAGTTAAAGTTGATACACGTACTGGCGAATATGTTGGTCGTGTTAAATAAGTTGATTTTACGCTAACTCAATTAGCGTTAATGAACGATAAAATGCCAGTCTTTTGACTGGCATTTTAGTTTTTGGGAAACAGGTAAAACGTTTTAGGTAATGACAACCGGAGTAGATATGAGTGAATTTAATTGGCAACCGAGTGCAAGTTTTACTGCACTTCGTGCTCGGGCTAATGTATTAAATGTTATCCGTGAGTTTTTTGCGCAGCGAGATGTATTAGAAGTTGATACGCCAGCGCTGAGCCAAGCCGCCGTTACCGATGTACATTTAGCTGCATTTAGCACGCTATTTGTTGGCCCTGGTTACAGCCAAGGTCTGCCCTTATATCTGCAAACATCACCTGAATTTCATATGAAAAGATTGCTAGCAGCAGGCAGTGGTTGTATTTACCAAATGAGTAAATCGTTCCGTAATGAAGAAGCGGGGCGTCACCATAATCCCGAATTCACCATGTTGGAGTGGTACCGTATTGGTTTTGATCATTTTCAGCTTATGGATGAAATGTCTGAGTTGCTGACCCTGGTACTCGGTTCTGGTAAAGAGCAGCGTTTTACTTATCAAAATGCATTTAAGCAATTTTTACAGTTAGACCCGTTAACCGCATCGATGGATGAATTACGTCAAGCGGCAAAACCGTACGGGGTTTATGACGTGTTAGAGCATGAACCTGACCGCGACACTATCTTACAGTTATTGTTCTATGTCGGCGTAGAGAGTCAAATTGGCCAAGATGTACCGTGTTTTATTTATGACTTTCCGGCATCACAAGCAGCGCTGGCGCGTATTAGTCATAAAGATGAGCGTGTAGCAGAGCGTTTCGAAGTGTATTTTAAAGGTATTGAACTGGCGAATGGCTTTCATGAATTAGCCGATGCGCCAGAGCAATTACGCCGTTTTAAAGCGGATAATGACAAGCGTAAAACCATGGACTTACCAGAGCAACCGATCGACTATCATTTGATTGATGCGTTAACGGCGGGCTTTCCTGATTGTGCCGGTGTGGCGTTAGGTATTGACCGATTGGTTATGCTCGCGACGGATGCGAACAGTCTTGATGAGGTGATTGCCTTTCCCACCCCTCGGGCTTAAATTACCGCTATAAAAAAGGGTGAGATAACGATACGTTACTCATCCTTTTCGCTGTCGTTTAACTATCTAAAATCATTTTAAGCTACCTTTCTTCATGCTCATGATATGACTGCTATCACTGACTTTAAAACCATCTTTTACCCGTAGGTCTAATTGCGGTAGGGCAATGCGAATATTGTGCTCTTTAAAGACATGGGTAATACGGGTATTGAGTTCGTGAGTCATGGTTAAACGATGGCCCATTTCTGAAACATAACAACGTACTTCAAAGCGCAATGCATGTGGTGCGAACTCTATAAAGAATACTTCTGGTCCTGGGTTATCAAGACTCAAACTGTTTTCTTCTGCACTTTCTAATAGCAGTTTAGTCACTAACTCGATATCCGAGTCAAATTCAACGCCAATATTAATGATCACACGCGTAATGGAGTCGGACAGTGACCAGTTAATAAATTGCTCGGTGATGAACGCTTTATTCGGCACAATAATTTCTTTTCTATCCCAATCGACAATGGTCGTTGCTCGAGTTTGAATTTTACTGATACTGCCGGTTAAATCACGGATCGTCACGGTATCACCAATACGGATTGGTTTTTCAAATAAGATGATTAAACCGGATACGAAGTTAGCAAAGATTTCTTGTAAGCCGAAACCTAAACCAACGGTTAATGCGGCTACTAGCCATTGCGTTTTCGCCCAATCGACGCCTAAGAAGTTAAAACCAATAACAAAACCAATCGAGATCGTCATGTATTTGGCCAAGGTCGTAATGGCAAAACCGGTACCAGGAGAAAGGTCAAGATGCTGTAAGAACAAGAGCTCGAGTGCACCGGATAAATTACGTATTAATACCAAGGTCAGCACAAAAATGATAAGTGCTAACAGGCAGCTTTTTAACGTGATAGGGTCGACATACTCTACCCCGTTTAAGGTGCTGGAAGCATCCCACAAGGTGATCGTATCTAAGAAGATAAATGCACTTTGAATTTCGGACCAGAACAGCGCGTTTAATGCCATAAATAAGAGTGTTAACAAGGTACGTAGCAGTCCAAGCGATTGCGCACTGATTTGATCTAAATCGATTTCAGGTTCTTCGATATCAAAATGATTTTCTTGGCTGGCATTTTGCCCCCCTTTTTCAACTTCTTTCACACGCTGAGCAATAATATCGATACGTTTGGCTTTAGCACGCTCAAAAGCAAGGCGGCGTTTTTGCAAATGCATGCCGCGGCGGATCAAGTAATAACTTAATAAAAAGAATAGCCCCATTAACAGCGAAGATTCCATCTGCTTTAACAACACTTGGGCGGTATAAAGATAACCCATTATCGCCATGATCGCAGACGCCACGGGTGCCAGAATAAATGCAGTCCAAATGGTGTGATGGACAATGTGAGGCTTATCATTATTCTTTTTTTGATAGGTTAACGGTAGCTTTTCACGATACAAACGGTAATAGAATTGCACTAATGCACCACAGGTAATCACAAAAGCTAGGCGGCCGAGTGAACCGTCATAGGCTTGTTCTGGATATTGGTAACACAGCACTTGGATAATGTATGCAGGCCACGAGATGAAAAAGAGTACTTGGTAATAACCCCAAACCTTAGCGATACGGTGTTTATCTATTTTTAAATGGATCTGCAGTAGCCCTTTATGTCGAGTCAGGTTACGCATGAACAGGTAGATAACTAATAAAAATAACGAGTCTTGTAACGCATGACCAATATTGACGGCAAACGGGTATTCCCATGCGTTAATGAGTAATTCGGTCGTGACAAAAAGTGAAATCGGTAAAATTAGTGCATCTGCAAGTGAGTAGGCTAAATTACGCAGGGTATAAGCAAACTTATCTTGGGTTACTTTACCGACTTTTGGTGATGTTTCGGCAATATGCTTGGTAAAGTATTTATTTAAAGGTGTGCGTAAATAAGTCAGGCCTAGAATTAACAGTGCGGCAAGGCTTAGGGTACCAAGTGGTGTCGAGAATATAGCTTGTGGGATAGTAATGCTGTTATCGATTGAGGTAAGCCAAAGCATACTCGAAAATAGCTCGGTAATACTTTGCGTGCCCAATAAGGGAATGCTTGGAACCCAAAATAAATGCTCATCCGCTTGCTGTTTAATTTGTACTAACGTGCTATTCATTTTGCTATAACTGACTTTTAACTTTGCTTGCTCGTAAATATGGTTATCTAGGCTAGAAATCAGTTTGCTGAGTAACAGTCGACGTAATTCAATAAAGCGTAACAAGCTGGCTTGTTCTTCTGTCGTGAGTGTCTTTGTCGTTAATGGCAGACTGTCTAATTGTGTGAGCATTTTTTGATAGCGAAATCGTGATAAACGACTTTCGACAATCTCATTTTCTAGTTTGGTTAATGGCGGTTCTGTAGGGAGACTACTGACCTGCGCGCGTAAGTTTTCACCAAATGCTGAGCTTATTTTTAGCCATTCAACTTGTTCATTAAAGTTAATTAAAGTGGTAGTGAGCGCATCCACTTGTTGGCTAACGGCATGCTGCTTATCTTGAATGGTTTCGTTATTTGCTGAGACAATTTCGAGTGCGTTAGACAGTTCTTGGTTGATTTCAAGTTGCAGCTGTAAAAAAGGTGAACTAATCAGTGATGAATCATTGATCTGCTTGCTACGCGCAATCGCATCTTCGGTTTCTTTACGTAAGATGTTATTTCGTAACTCGGTCAATGTGGTGAGGTAGAGGCTAACGTCTTTTTGTTCTAATAAGTTTAAACGACGATTGAGCTGGGCTAATTCACTGCGGTTGCTGGCACTGAGCTGTTCAAGTTCCAACATTTGGATCTGAGTTGATAGTGATGACAGTTTGATTTGCAGCGAGATGCGTAAGGCTTCTTGCACAGCGTTTAAGTTGATGTCACTGCTACTGCTGCCAACTAATTTTTCGTGCTCTTTTTGAGTATCGGTTAATTGACCACGTATGTGTTCGATATCAGTCTGAAATGAACTAATCCGAATTCCGATCGTCGTGAGTTCACTACTGCGTGCCTGTTGCTGTTTTTTTAACGCTGTTTGGCTGGAGTTTTGTCTGGCAATCTCTTGCTCGACTTTATTGACTGGCCAATCACTGGCATTAGCAAAGATGACCGGTTTATAGTCGTTGATCAGTGCTCTTAAAGTTTGCGATGTGACAGGATAGTCATCAATGATATTTTGATAATTTGCCGCTGTTTGACGTGCATGGTTATCTTCGCTTAAATCTTTTAAGGCTTGTTGATAGTATTTGAGTTGTAATTTAATCGAGGGGGTCGGCTCTAGTTCTTCCAGTTGAGCAATGGTGTTATTAAGCTGCGCTTCACCATAACTAAACTGTGCCTGAACTGGCGTAATAAATAATGAAAATAGAATAAGTAAAATTACATAATTTTTAGTCATCATAATATTTCATAAGTACGGCGCATAACGTCATTGATATTAATTTATTGATTATCAATGTCGGTTATTGAGTACTATTTTTTTCCTGCATGCCAAGTTTCAAAGAGGGCGGCTGAGACCACTAATACGCCTCCGGTGATGGTGGCAGCATTGGGGATTTCACCTAAAAAGGGGATCGCTAGCAAACTACCATAAAGCGGTTGTAAGCAGGAGATAAGTCCCACTGTTTTCGCTTTTAGGTAACGTAATGCTGTAACTAGCAGTGTGTGCGGCATTGCGGTAAAGCAAATACCTAACACAACTAATAACGTCCAATTGTCATTATTTATACTCGCCAAGTCTACACTCAAAAATGGTGAAAGCATACACGCGGTTAATAATGTTTGATAAAACATTGTGTGAGGGCCGCTGTATTGCGAGAGCTTACGTTTGTAGAGAATATTTCTTAAGGTAAACAAAAATGCAGAGCTAATGCCGCTAATAATACCCAGCGTCACTTCGTTCTCTAAAGACAACTCTGGTACCAACAAGCTGATGCCGAATAACACCACACAGGCCGATAAGACATCCTGACCTTGGATCTTTTCTTTATTAAACAGCGGTTCTAAAAATACCGTCATGACAGGATAAGTGTAGAAGGCAATAAGTCCAATCGCAATGGTCGACAATTGCATGCCCAAGAAAAAGGTTACCCAATGCGCGCCTACTAATGCGGCTAATAAGATTGCCCAACCATAGTCACTCAACTTATTTAATCGCAATGGTTGTTTGGTTACTTTTAATAATAAAAGCAAGACGGTCGCGGCGATGACACAACGAATAATGGTGATATCAAGGGCGCTTAATGGAATTAGTTTGGAAAATAAAGTCGTGCCACCCAGTAATAGCGTCGCCGAGTGGAGTGCCAAAAGGCCTTGTTTACGTTCTTCCATTAATTGCTTACATCCTTGCAATGGCGAGCCAGTTCAATTGGCATTATGAGTTAGGGGATTTTTTATTTTTGTTAGTGCGGTGGCGTAAATATACCCGTTACAGCGGTGTGTAACGGGTTAATCGTGCTAATTAATGACGCGAGTTAAGCGCTTATTTAGTTTTGATACGAGCGAATGCTTCACCCATTATCGTTGGTGCTGTTGGCTGTAGTTCATCAACAAACTCAATTGCGTCTTTCGCAAACACGGCAACGATAGTTGAACCCAGTTTAAAGCGACCCATTTCTGCACCTTTTTCGATAACGATTGGTGCTTGGTTTTCATATGTCCAACGCACTATTTCTTTATTCTTCGAGGGGGCCACTGTGCCGTGCCAGATTGTTTCAATAGAAGCAACGATTGTTGCGCCAACTAATACCATGGCAAACGGACCGACTTCGGTATCAAAGATAGCGATAGCACGTTCGTTGCGGGCAAATAGGTTTGGTACATTTTGCGCTGTTAGTGGGTTTACTGAAAACAGGTCGCCCGGCGCAAAAATCATTTCTTTTAACGTGCCAGTCATTGGCATGTGAATACGATGGTAATCGCGTGGCGATAAATAGACCGTCGCAAAGTCACCATCTTCAAATTTGTTAGCGAGTTGACGATCGCCGCCAAGTAATTCACACACACTGTAGTCATGACCTTTAGCTTGAACAATACGACCTTGCGTAATTGGACCTGCTTGGCTTACTGCGCCGTCTACGGGTTGACATAACATGTTGTCGTCAGCATTGATTGGACGTACGCCTTCTTTTAACTCACGGGTAAAGAAGTCGTTAAATGTTTGGAAGTGTGCAGGATCTGAATGTTTCGCTTCATCCATGTTTACATTGTAACGCTTGATGAACCAAGTGATTACATTGGTGGTTACTTTGCCATGCGCGCCGGCTGCGAATAAACCAATAAGACGAGATAAACCGTGTTGAGGAAAGCAGTATTGGGCAATAACTTTAAGCTTGTCTAGCACCTGAGAGCCTCTTAAATAGTTGAATAATGATAATTAAATAGAATTAACGCCATTGTAACAAGTTTGACTATTGTTGTCAGAATTAGCTGTTGTCATAATTTGCGTCATGAGTTTGAGTAGATAATCGTTACCTTGCTATTTGTAGCAGCAAGATAACCTTGATTATATTTTTTATTACGTCATGAGCGCGTGTTATTTACGCACTGGAACATGACGCGTTGGGCGATTATCTAACATGGTTTCTAATATACGTAGGTAGTTGTCAAAGCGTACTTTTTTGATCTTACCTTGTTTTATCGCATCTTGTAGTGCACAACCTGGGTCGTTTTTATGCTTACAATCGCGGAAACGACATTCACCTAAGAAATCGCGAAACTCGATAAAGCCGTTCGCTATCTCTTCTGGTTTCATGTGCCACAACGAGAATTCACGTACCCCTGGTGAATCAATTAAATCACCACCTGATGGAAAGTGATATAAACGCGCAGTCGTTGTTGTGTGAGTACCCAGACCTGATTTTTCTGATACGTCACCCACTTCGACATCTAGTTCAGGCATTAATGCATTAACCAGTGATGATTTCCCTACGCCTGATTGACCAACAAAGATAGTGGTATTATCTTTTAATAGATGTTGCAACTCAGATAAACCTTTACCTTCGAGAGAGGATACTTGCCATACTTCATAGCCGATATCACGGTAAGTTTGTAGTTGTCTGTTAATGGTAAATAATTCATCAGTGGTTAATAAATCAATTTTGTTTAATAAGATCACTGGACGAATTTTTACATCTTCAGCTGCAACGATATAGCGGTCGATAATATTCGTTGAGAATTCTGGTACGACAGAGGATACGATCACAATTTGATCAATATTGGCAGCGATGGGTTTAATACCATCGTAGAAATCAGGACGTGTTAATACGGTTCTGCGTTCGTGTACTGCTTCGATAATACCAGAAATGCCTTGCAGCTGTTCATTACCTAAGCGCCAAACAACACGGTCACCCGTTACTAAGCTCGCAATAGAACGACGTAGATTACAACGGTGAATGATACCATCTTCAGCTTCTACATCCGCATGTTGACCAAAGCGGCTAATGACCACACCTTCTTGCTTTTTGCCGAGAAGAGAGTCATCCCATTCTTTTGTATCTGGCTTTTCTAGACGTTTAGTCTGGTTGCTACGTACACGACGTATTTGACCTTGGGTTAGATGTTTCTTTTTAGCCACGGGTAATTTAATTCCTGAGTTGTAACAACACGTATTGTAGTACAGCTGTTGCTGAACATCGCATTTCGAGGTCGATAAGGTATAATAACCTTAAACATACGATTACACGACAACTATTAGGATCTCCTCTATGCAACTTGCCGACAATACCGCGCAATTTAATGAAAATAATTTAGTTTGGATTGACTTAGAAATGACAGGTCTTGATCCAGAAAAATGTCTGATCATTGAAATTGCCACTATCGTTACCGATAGTGAATTAAATATTCTTGCAGAAGGACCTGTATTAGCGATTCATCAAGATAAAACCGAACTTGATAAGATGGATGAGTGGTGTACAACCCACCATACCAATTCAGGTCTGGTTAAACGCGTATTAGCGAGTGAAGTGACTGAAAAAGAGGCGGTTGCTCAAACGCTAGCGTTCTTACATAAATGGGTACCGGCAGGTAAATCACCATTATGTGGTAATAGTATTGGTCAGGACCGACGCTTTTTGGTTAAGTACATGACGGATTTAGATGATTATTTCCATTACCGTAATGTTGATGTAAGCACGATTAAAGAATTAGGCCGTCGTTGGTGCCCTGAGGTTGTAGCGAGTTTTCACAAGCAAGGTTTGCATTTAGCATTGGATGATATTCGTGAATCAATCGGCGAATTACAGCATTATCGTCAACATATGTTTAAAATTTAAGCACTGAAACGACTGGTTAGATAATTTTACGACCTTATAGTCGAAACATTCGGCGATATAAGGTTTTTTTATCATAAAGCCTAGCTCTATGCTTGCAAAAACCAGTCGGTTCTATATAATTCGGCACCTAAGATGATATGCGGTACTAGCTCAGTTGGTAGAGCGCAACCTTGCCAAGGTTGAGGTCAAGAGTTCGAGCCTCTTGTACCGCTCCAATCTTATCTTAGAGTAGTAGAAAATACCAAAGCGGTACTAGCTCAGTTGGTAGAGCGCAACCTTGCCAAGGTTGAGGTCAAGAGTTCGAGCCTCTTGTACCGCTCCAAATTCAGATTGATTTGGATGTTAATTCATTCGGGTGAATCGAATAGTTGAGAAACTTTAAATCACAGTGATGCGGTACTAGCTCAGTTGGTAGAGCGCAACCTTGCCAAGGTTGAGGTCAAGAGTTCGAGCCTCTTGTACCGCTCCAATCTCTTTCTTCATACCATGATGATTGAGATAAAGTTGAGAAACTATAAATCAAAATGAAGCGGTACTAGCTCAGTTGGTAGAGCGCAACCTTGCCAAGGTTGAGGTCAAGAGTTCGAGCCTCTTGTACCGCTCCAATCTCTCTCTTCAGACCATGATGAAAGAGATACAGTTCCTGAAACTTTAAATCAGACAGAAGCGGTACTAGCTCAGTTGGTAGAGCGCAACCTTGCCAAGGTTGAGGTCAAGAGTTCGAGCCTCTTGTACCGCTCCAAATTCAGATTGATTTGAATGTTAATTCGTTTGAATGAATCGAATAGTTGAGAAACTCTAAATCAAAATGAAGCGGTACTAGCTCAGTTGGTAGAGCGCAACCTTGCCAAGGTTGAGGTCAAGAGTTCGAGCCTCTTGTACCGCTCCAATCTCTCTCTTCACACCATGATGAAAGAGATACAGTTCCTGAAACTTTAAATCAGACAGAAGCGGTACTAGCTCAGTTGGTAGAGCGCAACCTTGCCAAGGTTGAGGTCAAGAGTTCGAGCCTCTTGTACCGCTCCAATTTCTTTTATCACACCATGATGACAGAGATAAGTTGAAGAACTATAAACTACAGTGATGCGGTACTAGCTCAGTTGGTAGAGCGCAACCTTGCCAAGGTTGAGGTCAAGAGTTCGAGCCTCTTGTACCGCTCCAATTTCTCCCCTTATAATCTCTTAGTTTATAACATTCCCTTTTACTATCTCTCTTTATTACCTTCATTATTATAAAATCCAAAACTATCTATTTATAGCCACTAATTTTTATCCCATGTCATTTAGACCAATTGCACTTATTTATTCAATGTTATAGTACTTATTTATTCAATATTATAGTACTTAGTCGTTCACTGCTTGCTGCTTACATTGAGACAAGCTAAGTATTTGTTTTGGAAACTAATATAATCTCAAGGATTGACATGAAAGCCGATAATAAACTCAGTAAAATCGTTAAGAAAGTCATGCTACTGCCAAAGGGTTGCCATGCCGCAACATTGTCTTTGGTATTTGGTAAAGTCATTAAATTTGCAGGTACTTCAAAAGTACGTGTCGAAAAATTAGATTTTTCAGGCTCTAAACTTAGCTTAAAAAACCGTAAACGCGTGCAAAACCATATCGGTGGTGTACATGCTGCAGCAATGGCGTTATTGGGTGAATCCGCGACCGGTTTTTTGATTGGCATGCATGTACCTGACAACCGTATTCCATTATTAAAGAATATGAACATCGATTATGTTCGTCGTGCGGCTGGGGATTTAACGGCGGTAGCGACTTTAACGGATGAGCAGATTAACCATATTCGCAGTACTGAAAAAGGCGATATCTCGGTGCCGGTAGTGATCACTGACAGTGAAGGCAATGAACCAATTAAAGCTGAATTCATTTGGGCTTGGGTACCGAAAAAACGTTAATTTACGTACTTGTATACCGAAACGACAGTGACGTAATACTTGTGTTGGGGCAAATACTAATACCAACAAGAGTACGTTGAATAAGTGGTTTCGGTATAATCCTGCCATCACATTTCGTTGTTATCTATAAAATACCCGGCTTTCAATAAAATGCTTTGTGGTTGCTGTTAACTATATAATAGTAGGTAGGTTATTAGCTCTTGTTTAGGTTAAGTACTCCATTCATTGTTAGTTGCTCGTCATATTGCTGAAACAACTTGATTTTTATAGTTAACAAGAACATTGTGTAGCTCATAAAAATAATCTTCAGTTAATCTAATCAAATTTACTTCAATTAGAGGTGTGGCATGTCGGTATACAGTACCTTATGTTTTCTCGCTGCAATTGCTATTTTCATTGCGTTTATTAATAGCAAAATTGGCAAGATGCAAACAACCGTTGCGATAACAGCGGGATCAATAATACTGTCTTTAGGTATTGTGATTGCGGGTCAAAGCGGCTGGTTCCATTTAGAAACAATCGCCACAGAGCAATTAAATAGCATCAACTTTGAAAGCTTTTTATTAAAAGGCATCTTAGGCTTCCTATTATTTGCTGGCGGCTTAGGCATCAAGTTAGCGCACATGAGGGACCAGAAATGGGAAATTACTGTGTTAGCGCTGGTGGCGACGTTATTTTCAACCGCTTTTATAGGTGGGGTATTATGGGGATTCTGCCAGCTTGTTGGTATTCCATTAGACTTCATTTATTGCTTACTGTTTGGTGCGCTTATTTCACCGACGGATCCGATTGCGGTACTGGCGATTGTGAAGAATCTCGATGCACCGCAGCGTATTTCAACGCAAATCGAAGGTGAATCATTGTTTAATGATGGCTTTGGTTTAGTGATCTTTATGACGCTATTTACCGTTGCCTTTGGTAGTGAAGCGCCGACTGTGAGCAGTGTGACTCAGTTGTTCCTGCATGAAGCGATTGGTGGCATCATCTATGGTTTAGCGCTTGGTTTAGTATTCCATTATTTAATCAGCTCGACTAACGATCACTCGATGGAACTATTACTGACGATAGCGATACCAACTGCCGGTTATGTATTTGCAGATGTGATCCATGTTTCGGGTCCGTTAGCCATGGTTGTTGCTGGTATCATGATTGGCAACTGGACGCGTCAAAAAGGCTTTTCACCAGAAAGTGAGTACCACTTAGATCACTTCTGGGAACTCGTCGATGAATTCCTCAATGGTATTCTATTCTTGTTGATTGGTATGGCTATGTTGTTGTTTAGTTTCCATAAAGAAGATTGGATCTTGATGGTTTTTGCTATTCCATTGGTATTAATAGCACGTTATTTAAGCGTGAAATTCTGTTATTTATTCTTTAATCGTTTTCGCCGTTACAATCCGTTCTCTGTGAGGATCCTGACATGGGGTGGCTTACGTGGTGGTTTAGCGTTGGCGATGGCGTTGGCAATTCCAGCTGGGGTATTTATTATTCCAGAGAAAAATATCGATGTACGAGAAATTATTCTGGTCATGACTTATTCTGTCGTGGTGTTCTCTATTTTGGTACAAGGCTCAAGCATTACAGGTCTAATCCATAAAGCGAAAGCGTGGGAAGCACAACAGCTGGTAGACAAAACCAGTGCTGCAGCTGAAAGCAGCGTTGGTGGCAATGTTGCTGATAGTATTGGCGAGAGTGTTGATAGTCAGGTTGATAAAACCGAAAAATAAGCGCTAAAGCGATAAATATGAAGCGCGTAGGGGACTGCCCTCTACGCGCTTTTTGTTATCTCATGCTTGTACTTTTAACTGTAACTTTTAACTAGGCATCGCGTGGCAGGGCTTTCTCAACCATACGAATTAATTTATCTTTGGTTTTATCTATCTGTAATACTGGAATAATATTGTCTGCTTTGGCTTGCTGTTGTTGCAGTGCCCAAGTGATGTGCTCTTGTACCATCTCGGTTGTTTCTACAAACTTGGCTTCTAAAGCGGCGACAATATCTGTTGAATAAGCCGCGTTACCCAGGGCCACCGAAATATTACGTAACCAACGTTCGTGGCCAATGCGACGGATCGGCGAGCCTTCTGTTTGTTTTAGAAAATAAGTTTCATCCCACGCATACAGGGTCAATAATTCAGGCGAATGTAGGTTTGATCTTGGGTGAAAATCTTTTTCGCCAGTGATCGCGGCAAATCGGTTCCACGGGCAGATCAACTGACAATCATCACAACCGTAGATTCTATTACCAATTAACGGTCTGTATTGCGCTGGAATTGGCCCGAATAGTTCGATCGTAAGGTAAGAAATACAACGGTTTGCATCGACGCTGTAAGGTTCGACAATCGCTTGTGTTGGACAAATCTGTAAACAGGCAGTGCATTTACCACATTGATTTTCAATTGGCTTATCAATCGGTAATGGCAGGTTTATTAATATTTCGCCAAGAAAAAACCACGAACCAGCTTCTTTATTCAAGATCAGAGAATGCTTACCTGTCCAACCCAAGCCGGCTTTTTCGGCTAATGGACGTTCGAGTAAAGGGCCGGTATCTACAAAAGGTCGGGCATCGAGGGTTTCACAATGTTCGCTGATCTTGTCGCCCAGTTGTTTCAGGCGTTTACGCACAATTTTGTGGTAATCACGACCAAGCGCATAACGGCTAATGTAACCTTTATTTTTTTGTTTTAAGGTTGTCGCCATAAGCGCGTCGGGTGGCATGTAATCCATGCGCACCGAGATCACGCGAATAGTACCGGGATAAAGTTCTTCTGGATGTGTTCGCATGGTGCCGTAACGTGACATATAATCCATGTCGGCGTGATAACCATTATCTAACCAAGTTTGAAAATGCGGTTCGTAGGTTGATAGGTCGGTATCAGCAATACCGACTTGTTGGAAACCAAGCTCTGCCCCCCAGGCTTTAATTTGTTGCGTAAGTTGTTGATAGTCGATAGGAGGCATGGTTTATTATCTGTCTATTAGTAAATTGAGGTAAAGTTTATCATATTGTGGTTTTCATTGGGCTCGACAATTTGTAGAATCGACATACCTGTTCAATTTTATAAGTGAATGGTGAACAGAATTCAATATAGCGTTTTATTTTAATGTTTAAGGTAGTTAAATTAGATGACAAATACAGTAAAAGTTTTCCTAGCAGACGAATCTGAAACCGTTGCTTTTGGTGCGAGCCTTGCGCGTTTATGCGATAGCGCAACGACCATTTTTTTACACGGTGATTTGGGCGCGGGTAAAACGACACTCAGCCGTGGTTTTGTACAAGCACTGGGTCATCAAGGCAATGTGAAAAGCCCTACTTATACATTAGTTGAACCGTATGAATTAGCTGATTGGAATGTCTATCACTTTGACCTTTACCGTCTGGCTGATCCAGAAGAATTAGAATTCATGGGTATTCGTGACTATTTTACCGATAATTGCCTGTGTTTAGTTGAATGGCCACAGCGTGGTGAAGGTTTCTTACCTGTAGAAGATTTAAAAATTACGCTTACTTATGTTGATGAGCAACGCGAAGTCGTTGTCGAAGGCATTAGTGAATTAGGTGCAACGCTGGTTAATAAACTTGCCAATATAAATGTAGGATAAGATGTTTAAACGGATTTTATTATTGAGCATAGTATTCCTGTGCTTTATGCCATTAAGTTATGCTGCCAATTCGGTCACGGCCATTAGGATTGTTGAGCATGCGGACAAAACACGGATTGTTTTTGACCTGGCCAAAAAACCGTTATTTAATCTTTATGACCGCCACAAAAAAACACAAATTGTGGTGGATTTTGCTGGTACGCGTAATCTGGCGAATATCAGTCGACTGGCTAAACTAAGCAGTAATATTACCCGCGTCGAAAAGGCTAAATCGGCTAAATCCAGTGATTTACGGATTATTTTTCACTTGGCTAAACCGATTCATTACCGCTTTTTTGAATTGGCTGGCAGTAAAACAGCTAAAAATAGGATCGTGATTGACCTACCGGTTAAACCGACGAAATCAGCCAAGCCGGTGATAAAGGAAAGTCGCCCAACCGTAGCCAACAAACCAGCTAAAAAAGCCGTGGTTAAATACCCTCGCAGAGATGTGATTATTGCGATTGATGCCGGACACGGTGGTAAAGATCCGGGTTCGATAGGGTTTAAAAAGTTTGTTGAAAAAGACATTAACTTAGCGATTGCTAAAAAGACCGTGGCGATTTTGAATAAGAAAAAAGGCATTAAAGCCGTCTTGATCCGTAAAGATGACCGTTACATTTCACTGAATGAACGTTCGGCCATTGCACGTAAGTACAAAGCTGAATTATTAGTCTCTGTGCATGCCGATGGTTTTACCTCATCACAACCCTCTGGTGCGTCAACGCTGATCTTATCGCAAGGTCGGGCCAATTATGAATTTAAGAAAAATCTGCGTAATGATAATGTCGATGGCTTGTTAGGCGGTGTGGGCGACGCGATTAAAAATAGCGATGCGGATGATGATTTGCAGTACATGTTCCTTGATCTTGGTCAGCAATATTCTCAAGGTGCAGGGTATAACGTGGCGTCATTAATCCATCATGAACTCGCTAAAGTGACGGGCATGCATAAATCTAAACCGTACGAGCAAAGTTTGGCGGTATTAAAGTCGCTGGATATACCTTCACTCTTGGTGGAAGCGGGTTTTGTTACCAATTATCGAGAAGGTAAGAAGTTAACCACGAGCAGTCACCAATATAAAATTGCTAACGCCATTGCCCAAGGGAGCTATTTGCATTTCCGTAATGCCCCACCAAAAGATACTTACTTGGCGTATATGCGCAATAGTATTCACGTGGTTAAAAAAGGAGACTCATTGTCTGTCATTGCGGACAGTTATGGCACATCAGTGACAAGCATCAAGCAGTTAAATAATTTAACCAAGAATACTGTGTTTATTGGCCAGAAATTGAAAATACCAACGAGTTAGGTGTGTCATGACAATTCAAATTTTACCGCCCCGATTAGCGAACCAAATTGCAGCAGGTGAAGTGGTTGAACGCCCTTCATCAGTCGTAAAAGAGCTTGTTGAGAATAGTATTGATGCTGGTGCAACGCGTATCGACATTGATATTGAAAAGGGCGGCGCTAAGCTGATCCGGATCCGTGACAATGGTTCAGGTGTCGACAAAGACCAGTTGGGTCTGGCATTGAGTCGTCATGCTACCAGTAAACTTGCCACGTTAGATGATCTTGAAGCGATTGATAGTCTTGGTTTTCGTGGTGAAGCGTTAGCGAGTATTAGTTCTGTTTCTCGACTTACTTTTACTTCACGTACCAAAGATCAAACTGAAGCATGGCAAGCCTATGCGGAAGGACGTGATATGCAAGTACAGGTTAAACCTGCTGCACATCCGATTGGTACGACGGTTGAAGTGATTGATTTATTTTTCAATACGCCCGCTCGCCGTAAATTTATGCGCACCGATAAAACGGAGTTTAATCATATTGATGAATTGGTTAAGCGTATTGCATTAAGTCGTTTTGACTTACAGGTAACTCTGAAGCACAACGGTAAAGTGATCCGCAGTTATCGACCGGCAACAACGATTGAGCAGCAAGAACGTCGTGTGGCCAGTATTACCAGCAACAACTTCATGGCTAACTGTATGGCGTTGGAGTGTGAACACAGTGATATAAAACTCTGGGGTTGGATTGGTTTACCCCATGACAATGCACCAATGGATGTGCAATACAGCTACGTTAATGGCCGTATGATGCGCGATAAGCTTATCAACCATGCCTTACGTCAAGCTTATGAAGAAGCAACGGGTATCGCTGCGCCACCGGCTTACGTGCTGTTTATTGAAGTGTCGGTGCGCGAGGTCGATGTCAATGTACACCCAGCTAAACATGAAGTGCGTTTTCACCAAGCGCGCCTCGTGCATGACTTTATTTTCCAAGGCGTGTTTAAAGCTATTTCAGAAGGCATTAGCCCATCAATGCCTGCTGCGGCGTTACCGGGACAGGAAGTGCTCAGTTATCCTGGACAAGCCGAACTGTCTACAAATCCCAATGTGCACGTTGTCGAAGACTCGGCTCAAATGGGTATTGCTGACAGTGCGGACAACGGTGCGAGTGCTAATGCCAGTACCAGTACCTATGTTGGTCATGCGCCGATGCAAAAACAACACGGTTACGGTGTAACAGATGCTGGTAGTGGTAATGCCAAGTCACCAGGTTATGCCGCGCCGCGATATATTTCAGATGCACCCTCAGCTGGTGCTATCAAGCAATATAATCATTTGTTACAACCGACTAAGGCCGAAATTGCTGAATTGCAGCAAGCGTCTAGACATGATTCGTTCACAAATAGTGCTGCAGTAAATACTAATCAAGGGCGTCAAACGAGTGCTAATAGACAAGCGAATGAGCAGCCTGTTACACGTGTAAAACTGCTTAGTTTACTCAGCGAAAATTACTTATTAGTGCAAGATGATGATGCCTTGTTGCTGGCTAACGTACAGGCAATGTGGCAAGTAAACTGTAAAATGCAATTGTTAGCGACGTGGGAACAAGGGGTTATATCGCAGCCGCTGTTATTGCCAATATCGATAAAATTAGACAAAAACTTTGTTGAAACCGCAAAAAAGCAGCAAAATTTGCTTAATCGACTCGGGTTGGAGTTGAATTATAGCAATTCCGCCACCATTATCGTTAGAAAGGTACCAGCACAATTACGCCAAGCGAACTTATCTGCTGTGTTGCCTGAGTTATTGCAACAGATAGTCCATCTATCAGAACAGGCTACTGCCTCTGATGTTGCGCCCTTGTGTTATTGGCTTGCAATACAAGGTAGTCACGGATTGACCAAATTTAGTTGGGAACAAGCGACTCAAATATATAGCCAATTTATTGGACTGGATAGCTGTGTACAACAGCAATACCGTTCTAAACTATTTGAGAAACTTGACTATATGTCTGTAATAGAGAAATTTAATGTCTGTAATCGAGAGGCTTAACTGTGACTCAACAGCAAACTAAACCATTACCAAAAGCGATTTTTTTAATGGGGCCAACAGCGTCAGGTAAAACTGATCTTGCTATTGAGTTAACAAAAAACCTGCCATGTGAAATTATCAGCGTAGATTCCGCGTTAATTTATAAAGGTATGGATATTGGTAGTGCGAAACCGACCGCGGCAGAACTTGCCGAGGCGCCGCATCACTTAATTGATATTATTGATCCTGTCATGAGCTATTCGGCAGCTGATTTTCGTGAAGATGCATTAAAACATATGCAAGCGATCACAGATGCAGGAAAAATACCGCTACTTGTTGGCGGCACTATGCTTTATTTTAAAGTACTGCTTGAAGGGTTATCTCCGGTGCCGACATCTGTGCCAGAGATTAGACAGGCTATTGAAGCGGAAGCAAAATTACGTGGCTGGGAATCATTACATCAAGAATTAGCCTTGTATGACCCAGTATCAGCAGCACGTTTACATCATAATGATGCACAGCGTGTTTGCCGTGCAGTGGAAGTTTATCGTTTAACGGGTAAGTCATTAACAGAGCTTACCCAACAGAAAGGCGAGTCATTGCCTTATGATGTCACTCAGTTTGCTATTGCACCCACTGACAAAGCCGTGTTGCATGAACGTATCGAACGTCGTTTTAAATTGATGGTCGCAGCAGGTTTTGAAGACGAAGTTAAAGGCTTACATCAACGCGATGATTTACATCTTGATTTACCCTCAATGCGTTGTGTGGGTTACCGTCAGATGTGGGAATACCTTGATGGCAACATGGACCATGATGAAATGGTGTTCCGTGGTGTTGTGGCAACAAGACAATTGGCAAAGCGTCAAATGACGTGGTTAAAAAGTTGGAACGATCTAACGTGGTTAGACTCCAAAGCAGATGACAATTTAGAAAAAGTTTTATTATCAGTTGGCTAGAGCCTATTTTTAAGCTGTATACTGGTAATTATTGGGTATATTTTTCATTATAATAAAAATCTAATTTTAAAAAGGAAACTATTGATGGCTAAGGGACAATCATTACAGGACCCGTTTTTGAATGCATTACGTCGCGAACGTATTCCTGTGGCAATTTATTTAGTTAACGGTATTAAGTTACAAGGGCAAATCGAGTCATTTGACCAATTTGTTATCTTGTTAAAAAATACAGTCAGCCAAATGGTATATAAACATGCCATTTCAACTGTTGTACCGGCACGTCCACTGCAGCATGGTCTCCAACCTGAAAGTGAAAGTGATAAATAAATTTTTGAAATTTAAACTAAAAAATCTTGTGGGTCATATACTCATAGGGAGTCGTGAAGTTGTTTGATCGCCATGAAGCTGGTGAACGTGCCATATTAGTACACGTTAACTTTAATGATGAAGATAACCGAGAAGACCTGCATGAATTAGAAATGTTGGTTTCTTCTGCCGGTGTCGATTCGTTATCTGTCGTAACTGGTGCACGTTCAAGACCACACCCTAAATATTTTGTTGGTTCAGGTAAAGCGGAAGAAATTGCTGAAGCTGTAAAGCTTTACAATGCTGATATTGTTATTTTTAATCATGCCTTAGCACCACGTCAAGAACGTAACTTAGAAGCGTTAATTGAATGTCGTGTAGTTGACCGTACTGGTTTGATTTTAGATATATTTTCGCAACGTGCCCGTACTCATGAAGGTAAATTACAAGTTGAATTAGCGCAACTGCGCCATATGTCGACCCGATTAATTCGTGGTTGGACGCATTTAGAACGCCAAAAAGGCGGTATCGGTATGCGTGGCCCAGGTGAAACTCAGCTGGAAACAGATCGTCGTTTATTACGCGTTCGTATGGACAGTATTTTACGTCGTTTAGGTAAAGTTGTAACCAAGCGTGACCAAGGTCGTCGCATGCGCAAGCGTCGTGAAATACCGACAATTTCGTTAGTGGGTTATACTAATGCTGGTAAATCAACGCTGTTTAATCGTTTAACTAATTCTGAAGTGTATGCGGCAGACCAATTGTTCGCGACGTTAGATCCTACATTGCGCCGTATTGCGGTTGCTGATGTCGGTGAAGTGGTGTTAGCGGATACCGTTGGTTTTATTCGTCATTTACCGCACGATTTAGTTGCCGCTTTTAAGGCGACTTTAACGGAAACACGAGAAGCAGATCTACTTTTACATGTAATTGATTGTGCAGATGAAAATATGCGCGGTAATATCATTGAAGTAAATTCGGTATTAACAGAGATCGATGCGGGTGAAGTACCCGTATTGATGGTATATAACAAAGTTGATAAGCTTGATGATGGTCGTTGTCGTATTGATTATGATGACGAAGGTAAGCCTGTTAACGTATGGTTATCAGCAATGTCAGGCGAAGGTACAGAGTTTTTATATCAAGCATTGAGGGAGTTACTGGCAAGTACCATGAAAGTGGTCAAGTTACAGTTACCGGCAATGCAGGGTAATATCGTAAGTCATCTATATAATCTCGATTGTATTGAACATGAAGCGTTTGCTGAAAATGGTGACTGGCTACTCGACATTAGAATGACTATGATTGATTGGCAACGTTTGAAAAAACACAAATGTAATAACATTGAAGACTTCATCCTTCAGCATTAGGCTGATATAATTAATATTTTCCCGAAACTATCTGGTAATGGAGATGCAAATGGCTTGGAATGAGCCCGGAAATGGCGGTAATAAAGATCGCGACCCTTGGGGACAAAAAGGGAAAGAGCAGGGACCCCCTGATCTTGACGAAGTATTTAAAAAGCTAACCAGCAAATTCGGTGGCGGCAACGGCGGTAAGTTTTCTGGAGGCGCTAACTTTAATAAAGTAGGTGTTTCTCTGGTACTTGGTGTACTTGCAGTTATCTGGGTAGTCAGTGGTTTCTATACGATCAAAGAAGCTGAACGTGGCGTAGTATTACGTTTCGGTCAATATTCTCAAACAGTTGAACCGGGTTTATCTTGGTTACCAACGTTTGTTGATCGCGTGATCCCGGTTGACATAAAGAGTATTCGCTCTATGCCTGCGTCTGGTTCAATGTTAACTAAAGATGAAAACGTTGTTGATGTAAAAATGGATATTCAATATCTGGTTATCAACCCACGTAATTATTTATTTAGTGTAACAAATCCGGATGATAGCTTACATCAAGCTATCGACAGTGCATTACGTTTTGTTGTCGGTCATACGACAATGGATGACGTGATCACGACGGGTCGTGAAGTGGTTCGCCAAAGTACGCGTGAAAACATTGAAACGATTATTGATGCTTACGACATGGGTATTCAACTTGTTGACGTCAACTTCTTGTCTGCACGTCCACCGGAAGCAGTTAAAGATGCATTCGATGATGCGATTGCAGCACAAGAAGATGAACAACGTTATATTCGTGAAGCTGAAGCGTATGCACGTGCAATTGAACCATCTGCACGTGGTCAAGTGAAACGTATTGAGCAAGAAGCTGAAGCTTATCAACAACAAGTTTCGCTAAAAGCACAAGGTGAAGTGGCACGTTTCGAAAGTCTATTGCCACAGTATAACCTTGCGCCTGAAGTAACGCGTCAACGTTTATATCTTGAAACAATGGAAGAGGTTTATTCAAATACAACGAAAGTTGTGGTTGATACTAAAGGTACTGGCAACATGCTTTATCTACCATTAGATAAAATCATGAGCGCTAACGCGACTGATACTAAACCGGTTCGTTCGGAAAACTCAGTATCAGCACCGCAACAACCAGCGAAATCTAATAACCGTTATCAGTATCCAGATACGAATAATACTAATGTTCGTCCTGATCGTTATAACACAGGGAGAAACTAAGCTATGAATCAATTAAAAGCAGTTATTTTAGTACTTGTGCTATTACTTGGTTTTTCGTCTTTCTTTGTGGTAAACGAAGGTCAACGTGCGTTAGTTGTACGTTTTGGTAAAGTACTTAAAACCGGTGAAGAAGCGAAGGTTTACCTTCCAGGTCTAAACTTTAAAGTACCATTTATCGATTCAATTCGAGTGTTAAGCTCACGCTTACAAACGCTTGATGGCCTTGCTGACCGTTTCGTTACGTCTGAAAAGAAAGATTTAATTATCGATTCTTACGTGAAATGGCGTATTGGAGACTTTGAGAAGTTTTACCTTGCAACCAATGGCGGTAATTTCTTACAAGCTGAGTCTTTGTTATCACGTAAAATTACCAATGGTCTACGTAATGAGATTGGTAATCGCACCATTAAAGATATCGTTTCTGGTGAACGTGGCGAAGTGATGGAAGATGCACTAAAACGTATGGCTCGTTCATCTGAGTTAGGTATTTTGGTTGAAGATGTTCGCATCAAGCAGATCAATTTACCTGAGGAAGTAAGTAACAGTATCTTCCAACGTATGAGTGCAGAGCGTCATGCTGTAGCGAAAGAACATCGTGCGCAAGGTTATGAGCAAGCTGAAATCATCAAAGCATCTGTTGACGCTAAAGTAACAGTAATGCTTGCTGATGCTAACCGTCAAGCACGTCAACTACGTGGTGAAGGTGATGCACGCGCAGCGAAGATTTATGCTGATTCATATAACAAAGATGTTGAATTTTATAACTTCTTACGTAGCTTACAAGCTTACACTAAGAGTTTTAGTAACAAATCTGATGTATTAGTTATCTCTCCTGAGAGCGATTTCTTTGATTACATGAAAGGCGTTTCTTTAAAATAAGCATTGTTTGTCAATGAATAACAAAAAGGCCGCTGCAATCTTGGATTGCAGCGGCCTTTTTTTATCTTGTTCACTTTTTATGATGCCATGTGTAACGGTTGTCGTGTCATTTTAAAAAGTTATGAGAAGTCTGCAGCAAGTTCTTCGAGTACTTGTAATGTCCAAGTCGCAATACGTTCATCAGTCTGATCGTATTGGCTGTCTTCATCTAGGGCGAGACCGAAAAATTGGCTTTCATCTTCCGTTAACGCTTTTGAGGCGACAAACTCATAACCTTGGTTTGGCCATTGGCCAATAAAGTGAATGCCCTTGCCTTGTAGCTCGTCAAATAACATACCCATCGCATCCAGATACCATTCGCTATAATTCACTTGATCGCCAAGACCAAATAGCGCGACTGTTTTACCTGCGAGGTTAATACCTGCAATATCAGACCAAAGATCACCCCAGTCTTCTTGAAGTTCACCGTAATCCCAAGTAGAGATACCAAATATAACCACATCATAATTTTCTATATCAGCAAAACCATTGTCTTTTATGTCATGTAAGTCGACAAGTTCTGCACCTATTTCAGCTTGGATCTTTTCCGCCGCTATCGTGGTATAAAAAGTAGTGGAGCCGTAATATAAACCGATTTTCATTATCTACATCCAAAGACTGAGTTGCTAACCATACTGGTGTTAACGTGGACTGAGCGATCTGTTGCTCATCGTTTGTACGTTGTTTATACGTCGTTTATGCATCTTCTATACATAGTAACATGAGATAATTGTACTATAATCCATGTTTATTTATACAGTGTTGTTATACTGGTTAAATAATCATGGCAATTGTAATCGTCATCATAATTATAAACACTATAGTCATTGTAATAGTAAACATCATCACAATACTAATCGTAATAGCAGCATAGGGCACACGCTTGGAAAAGATTGAAATAATAGAACAGTTTTTAGATGTTATGTGGCATGAGCGCGGATTGTCAGATAATACCTTGCTGTCTTACCGTAATGACTTAAACCAATATCATCACTGGCTAGAGCAACATAAACAGCAATTATTAACGGTAGATCGCCTTGAGATCCAAGCGTTCATGGCTAGCCGTTTTGATTTAGGTTACAAAGCCAGTAGTACCGCGCGTCAGTTAAGTGCTATTCGTCGCCTTTATCAATATTTCTATCGTGAACAGTTACGTGATGATGATCCAACTGCGCTGCTTATCAGTCCTAAATTACCGCAGCGTTTACCGGGTAATTTATCGGAAGCAGAAGTCGAGGCATTACTCGGCGCACCGGAATTAGAAGACCCAATTCAGCTTCGCGATAAAGCCATGATGGAACTCCTGTACGCCACCGGGTTGCGGGTATCTGAATTGGTTGGTTTGAGTATGGAGTCGGTGAGTTTACGCCAAGGGTTAGTTCGCGTCACGGGTAAGGGTGGTAAAGAACGTTTGGTTCCGATGGGCGAAGAAGCTGTCTATTGGATAGAACGCTTTATTGACGAGGCGCGTGCAACGTTACTGAAAGGGCTAACGTCTGATGTGGTATTTCCATCACGACGTGGCAACTTTATGACGAGGCAGACCTTCTGGCATCGCCTTAAGCATTATTCACAAGTGGCTGGGATCACAACGCATTTATCTCCTCATACGTTACGCCATGCGTTTGCGACCCATTTGTTGAACTACGGCGCGGATTTACGTGTGGTGCAAATGTTACTTGGCCACAGCGATTTATCCACCACACAAATTTATACTCATGTGGCCACGGCGCGATTAGAGCAGTTACACAGTGAACATCATCCACGGGCTTAATTGCGCTGATGCTCACTATTGGTCAGGATTTAAGGCTAGTGATAAATAATTAATTCTGTTAATTTATCACTATAGATATCCATTAAGGATAACAGCGGAGACAAATCAGATGTTAAAGAAAGTATTAATTACAGCAATTGCGGCAGGCCTTGTTGGCAGCTTTGTATTTGGGATAAATAGTGCACCGGAGCAAGTCGCACAAACACAAGCGTCAACAACACAAGATGTTGCAGTGCAGGCTGTTGCGGCTAAAACTGCAGGTGCTGATTTATCAGCTAAGCTATCACCTGAGCACCAAGATATTTCACGTTTACTTGCTGAAAAACTTAACTTTAAAGTATCAAGCGTGAGCGATAGTGTGCTCCCTGGATTATTTGAAGTAGTAACCGAACAAGGTATCTTCTACGTTAATGCTGATGCGTCTAACCTTATTCAAGGTTCACTTTATCAAGTGAGTGATGCCGGTGTTGTCGATCTGACTGAACAGGCGATGGGGAAAGTACGCAAACAAGCAATACAAGCGCTTGCGAGTGAAACGATAAATTACCCTGCTGAAAATGAAAAATACAGCATCACCGTATTCACCGATATTAACTGTGGTTATTGCCGTAAGTTACACAATGAAGTAGCGCAGCTTAATAAAATGGGTGTTAGCGTTAAATATCTGGCTTTCCCACGTGGTGGCTTGAACTCTGCTACGTACCAAGACATGGCATCAATTTGGTGTGCTGAAGATAAAGCCGAAGCGATGAACAATGCTAAACGTGGTGGTAAAGTTGTACCTGAAATGTGTACGAACACGGTTGCAAAGCAATATGAGCTAGGTCGTCGCTTAGGCGTTACGGGAACACCTGCTATTGTATTTGATAATGGCCAGATGCAACCGGGTTATGTCCCTGCTGCCCAGCTTGTTGGTATTCTAGAAAAGATGGATAAATCTTGATAAAACAAATTAAACGTCGCGATAATTTCGATTGCGAGGGTATATCAACAGCGGTTCCTGCATTGCTACGCCAGATTTATGCAAGTCGTGGTGTTACCTCTGATCAAGAACTGGATAAAGGCGCTAAAAATTTATTACGCCCTAATCAGCTTAAAGGTATCACCGCCGCGTGTGCGTTATTGGTCGCTGCGTTAGAACAGAATCAACGCATCATAGTGGTGGGTGATTTTGATGCTGATGGCGCCACGAGTACGGCTTTATCGATACTGGCGTTTAAAATGCTAGGTTACCGTAATGTTGATTTCTTAGTACCGAATCGCTTTGAATTTGGTTATGGTTTGAGTCCTGAAATTGTCGACCTTGCTGCCGCTAATGGCGCGCAAGTGATCATGACGGTGGATAACGGTATTTCCAGTATCGCCGGTGTTGCAGCGGCCAAAGCGCTGGGCATTAAAGTGCTCGTGACCGATCATCATCTACCGGGTAACGAAGTACCAGATGCGGATGCCATTGTTAACCCCAATCAGCACGGTTGTACTTTCCCAAGTAAGAATTTGGCCGGTGTTGGTGTGGCCTTCTATGTCATGTTGGCATTACGTGGTGCGCTACGTGAACAGAATTGGTTTGCCAAGCAAGGTTTAGTCGAACCTAATTTAGCTTGTCTATTAGATATCGTTGCACTGGGCACCGTTGCTGACGTGGTGCCATTAGATGCCAACAACCGTATTTTAGTGCATCAAGGTTTACAACGTATTCGTGCGGACAAATGCCGTCCGGGTATCAAAGCCTTAATTGAAATAGCTAACCGTACTCAAGCGCAGCTTTGCGCTAGCGATTTGGGGTTTGCGTTAGGACCAAGATTGAACGCAGCAGGGCGCTTAGATGACATGTCTGTGGGTGTTGCTACGCTGTTATGCGAAGATTTGAATAACGCCCGTCGCTTTGCTGGCGAACTTGATAGTCTTAATGAAGAACGTAAAGAAATTGAAAGTTCGATGCAGCAAGAAGCATTAGCGATCTTAAACAGTGTTGATTTTGCTGACGGACAAGTACCCTACGGTATCTGTCTCTTTCAAGATGATTGGCACCAAGGTGTGGTTGGCTTGGTTGCATCGCGCATCAAAGAACGCTTTCACCGCCCTGTCATTGCTTTTGCTGATGCAGGTGAAGGTGAGATCAAAGGCTCGGCACGTTCGATTCCAGGTTTGCATTTACGCGACGTCTTAGAGTTACTCGATATCCGTAATCCAGGCATGATTTTGAAATATGGCGGTCATGCTATGGCGGCAGGTCTATCATTACGTCTGGATTGTTATGACGAGTTTGCTAAGCAGTTTAATAGCTTAGTGCAAGAATTGTTAACAGAAGAACAGTTAACAGGCGTGGTATTAAGTGATGGTGAATTGCCGAGTGCGGAATTGTCACTGCCAACGGCTGAGCTAATTAAAGAGGCGGCCCCTTGGGGGCAGATGTTCCCTGAACCGATCTTCGATGGCATTTTTAAATTACGTGAACAACGTCTTGTTGGTAAAAAGCATTTGAAAATGATGTTAGAACCGGAGTTAGGTGGACCACTTGTTGATGCGATTGCGTTTAATGTTGATTTAGACGTGTGGCCAGATGCGTCGGTACAGAAGATTGAACTAGCCTATAAACTTGATGTGAATGAGTTTCGTGGCAAGCGTAGCCTGCAGTTTATGGTTGAGCATTTATTGCCATTACGTTGATAAAGTATTTCGTCATAAAATAACGATAGTTTTAAGCGATTGAAGTGTTAGTTTTAATCGTCTTTAGCTATTTGTCGTTTGCCGTTATAGTTATTACCTCTTCTACAGCAATCCTGCTTTAAGATAAGGATATAGACCTATGACTATGCAACGCGTAATGAATGAAATGAAAATTAATGCTCCGAGCATCCCATGTGGTACGTCACTGGTCGCTGTGGTTGATTTGTTTGCTAAACATCAGATTAATGCAATGCCAGTGGTTAACGCAGAAAATGAAGTCATCGGTTTTGTGTCGGAATCAGATTGCATGAAAGCACTGATTAATGGCAGTTACCACTGTGATAAACCGGCTATCGTCAACGATGTGATGAGTAAGAATATTGTCAGCGTATCACCACAAACAACTATCTTTGATGTTGCACTGGGTATGACAAAAGACAATGTCAGTGTTTACCCTGTGATTGAAGAGGGTAAGTTGGTCGGTATTATTCGCCGCCGTGATGTTTTGCAGGTATTAGCTCAAAATCATAATCAATGTGGTCAAATTAGCTAACCTCGATTTACTCCTTATTCTAAGCCATGCTCAAGTAGCGTGGCTTTTTGCTATTTTATTTCGTCATATTTTCCGCAGTTTTTGTTTATTCCCATTTATTTGCTCATATTATCGATTAATTTGCTATTTTATTAATCTTACCCTGTTTATCCGCTAGTGAATTCGGTAAAATTTGCTGTTGTATAAAATCCCATAGTTAGAACAATATACTTAGCAGAATGTTGAGTTCAATATCCTCGTTCGATATTCGCCACATAATGCTAGGTACAATATCTTTAGCAAAATGCTGAATACAATTAAAATAGAGCAAAATCATGTTTGAAGTAAATCCAGTAATGAATAAATTAAAGGAGCTGGGCGAACGCGCTGAGCTGCTTCGGGGGTATCTTTGACTACGATGCAAGTAAAGAGCGTCTAGAAGAGGTATCTGCGGAATTAGAGTCATCGGAAGTATGGAACAATCCGAAGCGAGCACAAGAATTAGGTAAAGAACGCGCGTCATTAGAATTGGTCGTAAAAACGATTGATGATTTGGGCACGGGTTGTGATGACGTTGAAGGCTTGGTTGAACTGGCAGTTGAAGCCGAAGACGAAGAAACATTTGCAGAAGCGCAGCATGAAATTATCGGTTTAGAAGCACAGTTGGCTAAACTTGAGTTTCGCCGTATGTTTTCTGGCAAGCAAGATTCAAATGATTGCTACGTTGATATCCAATCTGGCTCGGGCGGTACTGAAGCGCAAGATTGGGCAAACATGTTACTACGTATGTTCTTACGATGGGGTGAGGCACACAAATTTAAAGTTGATCTGATTGAAGTATCAGCTGGCGATGTCGCTGGGATCAAAGGCGCGACTATCCGTTTGGGTGGTGAGTATGCTTATGGTTGGTTACGTACCGAGACCGGTGTACACCGTTTAGTACGTAAATCACCATTTGATTCAAGTGGCCGTCGTCATACATCATTTGCATCGGTATTTGTTTATCCTGAAATTGATGACAGCATCGAGATTGACTTGAATCCATCGGATTTACGTATTGACGTTTACCGTGCTTCGGGCGCGGGTGGTCAGCACGTAAATACAACGGAATCAGCGGTACGTATTACTCACTTACCCACTAATCTTGTTGTACAATGCCAGAATGATCGTTCGCAACATAAGAATAAAGATGCGGCAATGAAACAAATGCGTGCAAAACTGTTTGATTATGAAATGCAAAAACAGAACGCAGAGAAACAAATAGCAGAAGACGCTAAATCAGATATCGGTTGGGGCAGTCAGATCCGTTCATACGTTCTGGATGACTCACGTATTAAAGATTTACGTACTGGTGTTGAAACACGCAATACACAAGCCGTTTTAGACGGTGATTTAGACAAATTTATTGAAGCCAGCCTGAAATCAGGCCTGTAAAAAATAGGGTTAAACAATGACTGAACAGTTACAAGATGAAAACAAACTGATTGCAGAACGTCGCGCGAAATTAGATCATATCCGCACCAACTGTAAAGCAAATGGCCACCCTAACGACTTTCGCGTAAAAGATAAGTCAGCAGATTTACAGGCAGCATTTGGCGAAAAGTCAAAAGAAGAATTAGTTGAAATGCAGCACGTGGTAAGCATCGCGGGTCGTATCATGGCTAAACGTGGTCCTTTCCTTGCTATCCAAGATACATCTGGTCGCATTCAAGCATACGCATCGAAAGACGTGCAAAAAGCACAAAAAGCGGATCTTGGTGGTCTAGACATCGGTGATATCGTTGGTATTACTGGCGCACTAAACAAATCAGGTAAAGGCGATCTTTACGTTGAAATGACAGAGTACGTGTTACTAACTAAAGCACTACGTCCGTTACCTGAAAAATTCCACGGTCTAACTGATCAAGAAATGCGTTACCGTCAGCGTTATGTTGACCTGATCGTAAATGCTGAATCGCGTAATGCATTCATCGTACGTTCTAAGTTAGTAACAGCTATCCGTAACTTCATGATCTCGAAAGATTACATGGAAGTTGAAACGCCGATGATGCACGTGATCCCAGGTGGTGCAACAGCGCGTCCATTCATCACGCACCATAACGCATTAGACCAAGAAATGTACCTACGTGTAGCACCAGAGCTATACCTTAAGCGTTTAGTTGTTGGTGGTTTTGATCGTGTATTCGAAATCAACCGTAACTTCCGTAACGAAGGTTTATCTCCTCGTCACAACCCAGAATTCACAATGATGGAATTCTACCAAGCTTACTCTGATTACCACGATCTTATGGATTTCACTGAAGAAATGCTAAGCACGGTAGCCGTTGACGTTCTTGGTGCTACCTCTATGCCTTACGGTGATGATACTGTTGAATTTGGTGGCAAATACACACGTATTAGCATGCTAGATGCAATCAAACAGTACAACCCTGAGCACGAAGTTATTCAAGCACTGACTAACGAAGGTGTTCAAGATCGTGAGTTAATGGTTTCTATTGCGAAATCACTACACATGAATGTTGAGAAATTCTGGACTTGTGGTCAATTACTAGAAGAGATCTTTGGTGAAACAGCTGAACCACAACTGATTCAGCCAACATTCATCACTGGTTACCCAGCGGACATCTCGCCACTAGCACGTCGTAGCGATGATAACCCATTCTTTACTGACCGTTTCGAGTTCTTTATCGGTGGCCGTGAAGTTGCAAATGGTTTCTCTGAGCTTAACGATGCACAAGATCAAGACGAACGCTTTAAAGCGCAAGTTAACGCGAAAGATGCGGGTGATGATGAAGCGATGTACTACGATGCAGATTACATTACTGCACTAGAGCATGGTTTACCACCAACTGCAGGTCAAGGTATTGGTATCGACCGTTTAGCGATGTTATTTACCAATACACATACTATCCGCGACGTTATCTTATTCCCTGCAATGCGTCCGCAAGCAAATAGCTAATTAGTCATTTAATTGATAAATGAGTAAATAGACGAATAGAAAGTAAAAAGCCAGTCACGTAATGTGACTGGCTTTTTTGTTTACTGCGTTTTATTGTCTGTACGTTAGTCAGCTTCTACCAACGAATACGGTAATGGCATGAAGGCCAATGTTGATTCATTATCAGTGATTTTAAACACGCTATCAGCTTCAAGATTGTTTGGCAGAATGCTTAAAATTAATTGCACGCCATCGCTATAACGGTAACTTAAGTTTACCTTGCCACTACTGCGCCAGTTTTCACCGAGTTGCAATTCAATGCTATCACCGCTGTTTACTTCAGTTGCAGTCACACCGCTTAAGATCGCCATTGCGCGTTTATTGGTACCACGGTATTTCGCGCGGGCAACGGTTTCTTGGCCTGTGTAACAACCTTTGGTAAAGCTAACGCCATCATAGGCTTGTAAATTAAAAGCTTGTGGGATCTGCACGCTGCTCATGGCTGCGCTAACAATCGGCGCTGCTGCTAGGATATCAAGTGCATCCCAGAATGAACCGTCATCGGTTGCTGCTTCGGCTAGGTGTTGGCTAATCTGTTGCAGTGATGCATCACTTTTTTGTAATAACACTAAGAAACGTGGTGTTTCGCCAATCAAGCGCATGACAAAACCATTTGGTAAATGAGTCACCGCTTCTTCACCTAGTGTAATGGCAAATGTCTTATTCAACCATTGTTCTGCTTGCTCGCCCGCGATACCGTAAAGGTTACAAAATGCGGAAGCATCGGTGAGTTCTACTTTTGAGAATACCGCGTATTTTTTGAGTTCAGGCAGGGTAACTGCCAATGCGTCTTTGCGCATGATGAAATAAAATGAACTGCCTTTTTTCGCGACTTGGAAGGTTGACCACAGTTTGCCTTTGGGATCGCAATGACCACCCCATGTCGTTTGTTGATCTTCTAAACCCACCAGATCACAAGTCAATTGACCTTGTAAATAACTTAAACGCTGCTCGCCTGTTGCAGTCATTAATCCCCAGTGTGATAGCTCGCTTACGATCACATTTGGTAATGCGTCTGTTGATGCTAGGGTCAGTTTATTAAATTGCGTCATTGTTTACTCTTCTCTGGCTGGTTTTCTCTATGGTAGAGTGAACGCAAGCATTTGTCTTTAGAAGATCTTGTTTATTTTTATGGTAGAATTAGGGCATGGACAATTAGATAAGGGAAAAAGATGACTAAGTTAGATTCGAAGGCACGTTTACGCTGGGCTTGTCGCCGTGGCATGCTGGAATTAGATGTATTATTTCGTCCGTTTGTGGATGAAGCTTATGATGATTTGTCAGATGAAGATAAATTACTTTTCCAACGCTTGTTAACAGGCGAAGATCCAGAGCTATTTGCTTGGGCAATGGGTCATGAAAAATGCGCTGATCCAGAGTTAGCCTATATGATGAATAAAATTGTCTCAAGAGTTAAAGTGTAACCTCAGGTTACGCCCGTCTAAATACTGGTTGTTGTTGTGTATCACGATACATAGCACGGTACTCGGTTTGTTATTAAGCTGGCTGACCCTTATCTCATTGCAACTGGTTTATAGCGTAGTCATTATTGCTTTGTGCTGTTATCAGTGCAGGCAGCATTGGCTACGTCGTCCCTCGTTGACGTATTTTACCAATGGCTATTTGCAGTTTGATACCGACAGCGAATTATGGCTGATAGACAAACGCTCTCGCAGCGCGGATCTGTTTATTCATTTAAGCTATACCCGTCTGGATCATACCCACCGAAAATCCTTATATATAATGCGTGATGCCATTGACGATAATGATTATCGGCGTTTAGTGCGCACCATTAAAATATTAAACTAGTACGAACGATATTAACGTTAATGCCTACACTTATATTGACGGTTTGGTTTACTTTTTTATTTGAAAAGTATAAATCATTCCCTATCTCTAGCCCCGAATTTTAGCTATCACCGGTAAATAGTTACCTACTTACTTTGCTCGTTGATACATGCTGTCAAAATGCGGAATGTTATTTTCCCATATTGGCACATCTTCACCGATGATAGATTTGAGCGTATCTATGAATAATTTCGTTTTGATTGGCGCGTCGCGATGCGGGTATACGGCATAGAAAGTACCGAAATCATTTAAATGAAGTTGGGTCATGATCGGGATGAGTTTACCTTCCAATATTTCATTCTCAATCATCTGTGCGGTGACGACTGCCAGCATCTGTCCTGCCATCGCAGTTTGAGTGATCATTTCGACCTCGTTGACTTTATAAGCGACATTTAATTGCAGTTGCTTACTCTCCTGGTTGTCATCGACGTAACTGAATTTATCGATTAATAATCCCGGAGCACAGTAAACTGCAGCGGGTAACGCTTCTAACTGTGCAACCGTGTTGATTTCGCCGTGTGTGCTGATGAACGCGGGGGATGCCACAATCAATAACCTATCGCGCGCAATTTTTCTGGTGATTAAGCTCGAGTTTTTTGGCTTACCGATACGAAAGCCAATATCGAAGCCTTCACTGACGATATCTACAAATCTGTCGTCTAAGCGTAATTCAACCGAGACATCTGGATACTTCTGTTGAAATGCTAATACAGCTTGTTGAACATATTGGCGACCAAACAAGGCTGAACTGGTGATCCGTAATATACCACGGGGTTCGGAATGATAATTTTGTGCCATCCTATGGGTATCATTTAAAAGTGTTCGCAATAGTTTGGCTTGGCTCACCATTTCATTACCAGCGGCAGTTAAAGAGAGCGAACGTGTTGTTCGATTGAGTAAGCGGACACTTAATTCACTTTCTAATTTGTTTATGTGTTTTGAGATCACTGAGCGATCTACATTTCGTTGTTCGGACACCTTCGTAAATGACCCAAGTTCAGCCACTTCAAGTAGCACTAATAACCGACTCGCAAAATCCATATTTACCTTTGTTGCTTTTTTGGCACCAATAATATGTAAATTTAAGTGTTTTTCTTATCTTATGTCAAGTCTATAGTTATACACATTGAAGGGCAGAGCTGATATCGCCCAGTTAAATAAACAGGAAAATACTATGAACAAGTTATCGATTACCCATAACGACGGTATTGCGACGGTGATGATTAACAACCCGCCAGTAAACGTGTTAACGATTGACCTTATAAACGAAGTGAATGCGTTGGTGTTATCCCTAAAGGATGACCGTGATACTAAGGTGGTGGTATTTAAGTCGTGTCATGAAGCCTTCTTTTTAGCCCATTTAGATCTGAATGTCATTAATGGTACGCAGGGCGGGCAGGCGGCATCGATTGAGTTTAATCATATGATCGCCAATATTAAAGCGATGAAGCAAATATCGGTTGCCGTTGTCGATGGTGTGGCACGTGGCGGCGGTAATGAATTTGTGATGGCTTGTGATTTAGCTTATGCCACGGAAAACGCAGCATTTGCACAGCCAGAAGTACACGTGAATATTCCAACTGGTGGTCAAGGTGCGGTGCAATTTGCGAGAAGAATGGGTAAAAACAAAGCGCTACAAGCATTATTGCTTGGCAATGATTTTACTGCTCAGCAAGCTGAAACGCTAAATATTATCACTCAGTTTGTACCTAAAGCAGAAATGGAGTCTTTTTTAACGCAAGTACTTGGCGTCATTAGCCAGTTAGAAATTCGCGATATCGTGATGTATAAAGAAATCATTGCTGCGTCAATCACAGATGAGCAAGCTGGTGCAGAATTGGAATTACGTTATTTCTTAGAAAGAGCGAAAGAAAATAAGACGCAAGCGATCATCGGGGCATTTTTAAAGCATGGTGGACAAACTGAGCGTGAAGCAAAAGATATGCCGGGTATCTTTGCTGATACCGCCACTGAACTTGGAAAATAACAGTCGGTTAAAATATAAAGCCGCAATCAGTTCATACTGATTGCGGCTTTTTAGCAACTAAACCTTAGGTTGTAAGATGGTTGGTTCTGGTTCGTCAAACTGCTCTGGATAATCGAGCGTGTAGTGCAAGCCGCGACTCTCTTTACGGTCGAGGGCACTGCGAATGATCAAGTCTGCCACTGTCACTAGGTTTCTCAATTCCAGCAAATTATTACTGACGCGGAAGTTACTGTAGTACTCATCAATTTCTTGTTGTAATAAATTCACTCGGCGTAGGGCGCGCTCTAGACGTTTAGTGGTGCGAACAATACCGACATAATCCCACATGAATAATCGTAGCTCGTGCCAGTTATGCTGGATAATCACTTCTTCATCTGAGTTCGTCACTTTACTCTCATCCCAAGCCGGAATGCGGTAATCTTTACGGGTTTTATGTAATTTCGATAAAATATCGTCTGCCGCAGCATGGGCAAATACAATACATTCTAGCAAAGAGTTACTGGCTAAACGGTTGGCACCATGCAGGCCGGTATAAGCCACTTCACCAATGGCGTATAAGCCACGCATATCAGTTTGACCGGTTAAGTCCGTCATTACGCCACCACAAGTATAATGTGCCGCGGGTACGGCTGGGATTGGGTCTGTGGTGATATCGATACCTAATTTTAAGCAACGTTCATAAATTGTTGGGAAGTGACTAATAATAAATTCAGCCGGTTTATGGCTGATATCTAAATACACGCAGTCACTGCCTAAGCGCTTCATTTCAAAATCGATAGCGCGGGCGACAATGTCACGCGGGGCTAATTCAGCGCGTTCATCAAAACCGGGCATAAAGCGGGTGCCGTCAGCGTGACGTAAATAAGCGCCTTCACCACGCAGGGCTTCCGTTAATAAGAAATTCTTAGCATCAGGGTGGAACAAACATGTTGGGTGGAATTGATTAAATTCCATGTTGGCAACACGGCAACCTGCGCGCCAGGCCATGGCAATACCGTCACCACTCGACACATCGGGATTACTGGTATATTGATAAACTTTACTGGCGCCACCGGTCGCTAAAATAACAAAGCGTGCTTTAATTACTTCGACTTTTTCGACTTCACGGTTCCACACATAAGCACCGACAATGCGGTTAGTTGCTTGATTCAGCTGCTTAGTAGAGATCAGGTCAACCGCGTTAAAGCGTTCCATTAAAGTGATATTGGGATGTTGAGAGACATTATCGATTAGCGTGGTTTGTACTACTTTACCTGTGGCATCTGCGGCGTGCAGGATACGGCGATGACTGTGGCCGCCTTCTTTGGTGAGATGATAATGTTGGTCACCATTATCGTCAGCGACCTGATCAAATGGTGCACCTTTGTCGATTAACCAATTCAAGCTGGTGGCGGCACTGCTGGCGGTAAAATTAACCGTATCTTCATCACATAAGCCTGCACCGGCAATCAAGGTATCGGCGACATGGCCTTCAATACTGTCCGCTTCATCAAATACCGCGGCGATCCCACCTTGTGCATAAAGGGTTGAACCTTCGGTTAAGCCGCTTTTACTTAACACCATCACTTTAGCGTGATTGGCGAGTTTCAGTGCCAGAGAGAGTCCTGCGGCACCACTGCCGATAATCAGTACATCGCTTTGGTATTCCGCATTTGTTCTCATAGTTTCCACTCGATTTGTAGTATGCTGTTAAGACTAACTCTAAGTAGGGCATTATAGGCTGTAAAGCGCTGGCATTAAAAAGATATTTTGATTTATTTAGCCTTATTTTGATTTAATTAGCTTAATGGCGTACTTTATTTGGTGTTAAAACGAACTTTTTTTATATCATGTAGTCTGAAAATTACGCATTAGTAATACTAGTGTCATCAGAATAATAAGAGGTTATGGGTTACTAATGAGTGCAAAAGAGACGGACTTGCAACTAGTTGAGCGAGTTCAAGGCGGTGACAAGGCCGCATTTAATTTATTGGTGACGAAATACCAACAAAAAGTGGCGAACCTGATCTCACGCTATGTATCAGCCAGCGGTGACGTTGCCGATGTGACTCAGGAAGTATTTATTAAAGCCTACCGTGCATTACCTAACTTTAGAGGTGATAGTGCGTTTTATACTTGGTTATATCGTATTGCCAGTAATACCGCGAAAAACTATTTAATCGCGCAAAGTAGACGACCACCTGCTAATGATATTGATGCCGCAGATGCGGAGTTCTACGACGGTAACGATGGCATGCGCGAGTCATCAACACCAGAGCGTATTATTCTGGCGGAAGAAATGAAAGCGGTGATTTATTCAGTTATTGACGCACTGCCTGATGAATTACGTACTGCGATAACACTGCGTGAAATGGAAGGTATGAGTTATGACGATATCAGTATTGTCATGAGCTGCCCAGTGGGTACTGTTCGCTCACGTATTTTTAGAGCACGTGAAGCGATTGAAGTGAAATTGAAACCCTTACTTCAACAGTAAATCAAACACAGATTACGGACGAGTAAATTTAGGTATTAATTATGATAGAAAAAGAACGTTTATCCTCCATTGTAGACAATGAACATATTGATGCAGCATTACTTGATGAGTTAGGTCAGGATGAAGCATTATCGTCAAGTTGGCAGCATTACCATCTAATTGGTGACGTGATGCGCGGTGAGACTCCAGCAGCGGTTAATTTAGATCTTACGCTTGCTATCACTGCGGCTATTGCTGAAGAACCTGCACTGATAATGCCAAAAGAAAGTGCGAACGACAGCTCTTTCTATCAAAAAATGATCCAGCCTTGGCTAAAAACGGGTGGTCAATTTGCTATTGCGGCGTCGGTTACCTTAATGGTTATTACGGGTGTGCAGTACAGTAATTCCGAAGCACCGATAACAGGGCTTGAACCAGCGCTAAATGTCATGCCATTTGCCGGTATCGCATCACCAGTGAGCTTGAGTATTGAGTCGCCAGATTCACGTCAAGTTCAGCCTGAGTTTACCGATGAAGAAAAAGTAGAACAAGTACGCCGCATCAATGCATTTGTGCTTGATCATCAATTACAAAAACGCATCCAGCAATAATAGTGAGCCAGTAATGTTCAAGAAAAGTGTTGGTTTGTGGATCTTATTGTCTTCACTCTTAAGCCCTGCCGCCTGGAGTGAAGAGGTATCAGTTAAAACTGATAGCAGTGTTGCAGCTTCGCCGCAACTATCTGCAGATGCCTTGTTAGACAATATGAAAACGGCATTTAAACAGCTCAATTATGACTTGTCTTATGTCGAGGTCGAGCGCGGAAGAATTACCCCGATGCGTTATAGCCACGGCGTTATTGATGATGTGTCTGTCGGCCATTTATTGTCGTTGAATGGCAATCCTCGCGAATATTTACGTCGTGGTGATATTACCAGCTTTTTTGAAGCTGAGCAGCCAGGCTACTCGTTATCATCAACGGCTATACCTGGGCTATTATTTAATTTAATGGCCACGGAACTTACGCTTGATGAAAGCTCTTACCAAGCTATTTATGTCGGTGGGAAATCACGTGTGACAGGACGTTTAAGTCAAGTTGTACGTGTCGTCCCGAATGATAAATACCGTTTTGGTTATTTGATTTGGATTGATATAACCACGAATTTACCGCTGCGCATTGATATGATCAAAGACAGTGGTGAAGTGGTATTCCAAGTGATGGCGATTTCCTTGTATCAATTCCCTGATGTGACGCCTTGGTTAGAACAATTGAATTCAGTAAAATTACCACCAGTATTATCTGCGATGCAAACCCAAACCTTAATGCCTGCGCCGACTAAGTCGGAATGGAAAACGACTTGGATGCCTGATGGATTTAAACTGATTGTGAGTAATAAACATCAGATTGCAGGTATAGGTCAAACAATTGATTATATGCAGTATTCAGATGGCTTAGTCGATATATCTATCTACGTAAATACCAACGTGAAAGCGGGTAGTTTAAGTCAAGGATTAGGTGTATCGGGACAAATTAGTTTACAATCTAAAATTACAGATGATATTGAGATTGTGGTGGTGGGTGAAGTTCCAAGCGCGACCGCCAAGAAAATTGCTGACTCTGTTGTGCGCAATCTTGATAACTAATTTATTCTAACAAGCGTGACTGAACTTAACTATATAGAACTTAACTATATAGCCTCAACGATAAAGAACGTCGTCGTTGGAGTCAGTCACGATTGCTTTAAGCTAAGGTATGCACCCGTATGATAATTGAAACAGCAGTGGTAAAAAGTGTAACGGGTGATCAAGTATCGGTACAGTGCGAGAGCCAAGCTGCGTGTAACCATTGTCATGCCAGTGACAATTGCGGTACAGGTACCGTCGCGAAAGCATTCCCACATCGGATCCACAATTTTACCGTCACTAAAACGGCAGATGTAGTCGCTGGTGATAAAATCGAAATTGGTTTACGTGAAAAGAATTTAGTCACCAGCGCCATGCTGGTTTACTTATTGCCGTTAGCCACAATTTTACTGTCACTGGGTCTTGGCCAGTATTTATCTCAAGTTTTCCAATTTGAAGGTGAAGGCTTGGTTATTCTCGCGGCTTTTGTTGGTGGCTATATTGGTTTCACTTGCACCCGGAAATTAAGTGTTAAATTTGATCAAAGCTTTGATTTAAAACCTAAAATGCTAGGTGTTGTGGCTCAATCGGAAGTGATAGGCCAGTGGCGCGCTGATTAAAAGTAATTGAAAGATAGCAGTCATCCCTTAAATCCGTTAAAATCCGCCTCATTAAGTGTCATATCTACTAAGTATTGGATATTATCTAACTCATGAAACACATTCGTAATTTTTCAATTATTGCTCATATCGATCACGGTAAATCAACTTTATCAGATCGTTTAATTTCACATTGCGGTGGTTTATCTGACCGTGAAATGGCAGCACAAGTTCTTGACTCAATGGATATTGAGCGCGAGCGTGGCATTACAATTAAAGCGCAAAGCGTAACGCTGGATTATAAAGCGAAAGATGGTGAAACATACCAACTTAACTTTATTGATACGCCAGGACACGTGGACTTCAGCTATGAGGTTTCTCGCTCATTAGCAGCCTGTGAGGGTGCTTTACTTGTTGTCGACGCTGGTCAAGGCGTAGAAGCACAAACACTAGCAAACTGTTATACCGCGATGGAGATGGATCTGGAAGTTGTGCCGATCCTGAATAAAATCGATTTACCTGCCGCCGATCCTGATCGCGTAGCAGAAGAAATCGAAGACATCATTGGTATCGATGCAATGGAAGCGACTCGTTGCTCTGCAAAAACTGGTTTAGGTATCGAAGACGTACTTGAAACAATTGTAAGAGAAATTCCGTGCCCATCAAAAGGCTCAGCAGATGCACCATTACAAGCCCTGATCATCGATTCATGGTTTGATAACTACCAAGGTGTGGTATCACTGGTACGTATCACCAACGGTGTATTACGTAAAGGTGACAAGCTGACTGTTATGTCGACGGGTGAATCTCATCTTGTTGATAAAGCAGGTATCTTCACACCAAAACAAGTTGAGACTGGTATCTTAGGTTGTGGTGAAGTTGGTTTTGTTATTTGCGGTATTAAAGATATTTTAGGCGCACCAGTAGGTGATACGCTAACTAATACGCGTAATCCTGCTGATGCACCTGTACCTGGTTTCAGTAAAGTTAAACCTCAGGTTTATGCGGGTCTGTTCCCAATTAGTTCTGATGATTATGAAGCGTTCCGTGATGCACTTGGCAAGCTAAGTCTGAACGATGCGTCTTTGTTCTACGAACCAGAAAGCTCTTCAGCACTTGGTTTTGGTTTCCGTTGTGGTTTCTTAGGTTTACTGCACATGGAAATCATTCAAGAGCGTTTAGAACGTGAATACGATCTTGATTTGATCACCACTGCACCAACGGTTGTCTACGAAGTAGAAACCAAAAAAGGTGAAGTGATATACGTTGATAGCCCAGCTAAATTACCTGCATTGAATGATATCGAAGAAATTCGTGAACCAATCGCAGAATGTAATATTTTAGTACCACAAGAATACTTAGGTAATGTAATTACCTTATGTATCGATAAACGTGGTGTTCAAACTAAGATGGATTATCACGGCAAGCAAGTAGCATTAACTTACGAGATCCCAATGGGTGAAGTAGTAATGGACTTCTTTGACCGTTTGAAATCAACAAGCCGTGGTTATGCATCACTTGATTACTCTTTCATCCGCTTTACACCTGCAGACATGGTACGTGTTGATGTATTAATTAATACCGATCGTGTTGATGCGTTAGCGATGATTACTCACCGTGACAACTCACTAAACCGTGGTCGTCTATTGGTTGAGAAAATGAAAGAACTGATCCCACGTCAAATGTTTAACATTGCGATTCAGGCTGTTATTGGCTCGCAAGTGATTGCCCGTAGTACGGTTAAGCAAATGCGTAAAAACGTAATTGCAAAATGTTATGGCGGTGATATCAGTCGTAAGAAGAAACTACTGCAGAAACAGAAAGACGGTAAGAAACGCATGAAGCAAGTTGGTAATGTTGAGGTTCCTCAAGAAGCCTTCTTAGCTGTGCTACATATCGGAAAGGATTAGATAAATGGCAACCTACTTTTCACTGATATTGGTACTGTTTACTTTCGTTAGCGGTGTTATTTGGGCGTTAGACAAACTGATTTGGGAAAAAGCTCGTGCGGAAAAAGTCGCATTTGCTCAATCTCAAGCAGAGTTACCAGCAGAAGCTATTGCAAAATTAGGGCAAGAATCGTTTATTGTTGAAAATGCAAAATCGATGTTCCCTGTGATTGCTGCGGTAATGATATTACGTTCATTTTTATACGAACCATTTCAAATCCCATCAGGCTCGATGATGCCAACCTTATTGGTTGGTGATTTCATTTTGGTGGAAAAATTTAGTTATGGCGTTAAAGATCCAGTATTACGTTCTACACTTATCGAAACCGGTAAGCCTGAACGTGGCGATGTGGCGGTATTTAAATATCCCCCACAACCAACAGTTGATTACATTAAACGTGTAGTCGGCTTGCCTGGTGATCGTATCGCTTATCGTGGGAAGCAGGTTTTCATTCAAAAATCATGCAGCGGAACAGACTGTAAAGGTTTTGAAAAACTCGATCTTAGCTTAGTCGAAATTGGCAAGTTTAAAGATCAAATGGTTGAATTACAGGAATATACAGAGCAACTAGGGGATGTGGCACATAACATCTTAATTAACCCTAGCCGCCCTGATTTAGCCAGTGATTTTTATCAGCAAGACAATCCGCCAACCCGTCAATATGAATGGGTTGTACCGGATGGTCATTACTTTATGATGGGTGATAACCGTGATAATAGTGCTGATAGCCGTTTTTGGGGTTTTGTTCCAGAAGCAAATTTAGTTGGCAAGGCTGTGTTCATTTGGACTAGTTTCGAATTTGAACGCGACCAAGATTCTTTGTTACCTGGTTGGATCCCAACAGGTATACGCTTTAGTCGTATTGGCAAATTAAAATAATTATGACAATTTTATTAGAAAAATTACAACGAGTATTAGGTTATCAGTATCAAGATGCTGGTCTATTACAACAAGCACTGACGCACCGTAGCGCTTATTTCAAGCATAACGAACGTCTTGAATTCCTTGGTGATTCAGTACTTGGTTTTATTATCTCGGATGCATTGTTTTGCAAGTTCCCAGAGGTACCAGAAGGTGATTTAAGCCGCATGCGTGCAACCTTAGTTAAAGGGTTAACGCTCGCTGAAATCGCCCGTGAGTTTGAATTAAGTGAATGTTTGATCTTAGGTCCTGGTGAATTGAAAAGTGGTGGCTTCCGTCGCGAATCAATACTAGCAGATACGGTTGAAGCCCTTATTGGTGCTATGTATCTGGACAGTGATATCGAGAAAACACGTGAACGTGTATTGGCTTGGTATGCATCGCGTTTATCTGCGATCAAACCTGGTATCGATCAGAAAGACGCGAAAACACAATTACAAGAATGGCTGCAAGGACGTAAGCAAGCACTTCCACTGTACCAAGTAGTGGAAGTAAAAGGTGAAGCTCATAATCAAGAGTTCACTATTCATTGCGTTATTGAAGGCCTAGAGCACCCTGTTACAGGTAAAGGTACTAGTCGTCGTAAAGCAGAACAAGAAGCAGCTCAAAAAGCATTGGAGCAAATACAATGAGTGATATGACTTATAGCGGCTTTGTTGCTATCGTTGGCCGTCCTAACGTAGGTAAATCAACGCTACTAAACCGCATCCTGGGACAAAAGGTAAGTATTACCTCGCGTAAACCACAAACGACTCGTCACCGTATTCTAGGTATTGATACTGAAGAAAACCGTCAAACGGTTTATATCGATACTCCAGGTCTACATATCGATGAAAAACGTGCGATTAACCGTTTGATGAACCGTGCTGCAAGCAGTTCATTAAAAGATATGAATGTTGATGCTGTTATCTTTGTTGTTGATGGTACCCGTTGGACCGACGATGATGAAATGGTATTAAACAAGCTACGTGAGATTAACTGCCCAGTTTACTTGGCGATTAATAAAACCGATGCGATTAAAGATAAAGCTGAAGAATTAATGCCTCATTTGAAGGTATTAGCGGATAAGTTTGATTTCGCAGAAATCATCCCTATTTCGGCAACGAAAGGTACTAACGTAGAAATGCTACGTAGTATTTGTTCGAAACAGTTACAAGAAGGTGGTTTTTACTTCCCTGAAGATCATGTAACAGATCGTTCTTCACGTTTCATGGCATCAGAAATCATTCGTGAAAAACTAATGCGTTTCACTGGTCAAGAACTGCCTTACTCAACTACGGTTGAAATCGAGCAGTTTAAAGTCAGTGAAAATGGCACATTCCACATCAATGCATTGATTTTAGTGGAACGTGATACCCAAAAACGTATGGTTATTGGTAATAAAGGTTCAAAACTAAAGACTATTGGTACTGAAGCGCGACGTGATATGGAAACTTTGTTTGATAATAAAGTATTCCTAGAATGTTGGGTTAAAGTGAAGTCTGGTTGGGCTGATGATGAACGTGCACTTCGTAGCTTAGGTTACGGAGATGAAGTGTAAATAGCTTTATTGCATGGACTTACAAAACGCCTTTGTACTGCATCGTCGACCTTTTAAGGAGTCGAGTTTATTAATCGACTTCTTTACCATTAACGATGGCAAAATTTCGTTAGTGGGACGAGCAGGACGCGGGCGTAAAAACAGTCAAAGTGCAATTTTACAGCCGTTTACCTTACTTAATATCGCCTATGCCGGCAAAGGTGGACTCAAGTCCATGCGCCAGGTTGAGGCGGTATCTAATTCATTACCGCTTGCCGGTAAGCATCTCTACGCTAGTTTTTACCTCAACGAATTACTCTATCGTTTACTCGCCAGTGAACAAGCTAATCCTGAACTATTCTCTCATTACCAAAATGCCTTATTAGCGTTAGCTAAACGTGAACCGCTTGAACCCTTATTGCGTGAATTTGAATTAAATTTAATGCAATGTTTAGGTAACATTGGTGCGTTAAGCTATTGTGCTGATACGATGGATGCGGTATTCCCAGATCGTATGTATAAATATGTCGCCCATGTTGGGATCGTACCGTCTATTTATAAAGTCGCTGTGGGCAGCTCATTTTTAGGTAAAGATTTGCTAGCATTTGAGCAACGACAATTTAATTCAGAAAATTTAGCGGCTGCAAAACGTTTTTGTCGCCAAATTTTGTTACCCTATCTGGGCAACAAGCCGCTGAAAAGCAGGGAACTGTTTATTAATAAGCCACTGAAAAAAAGATAACTCTTTATTAATAAGCCACTGAACGTAGATAACTATTTATCAAGAAGGGAATTAAACGTGAATAAGATCTTTTTAGGTGTCAACATTGACCACATTGCAACCTTACGCCAAGCACGCGGCACGACTTACCCTGATCCTGTCCATGCAGCTGCTGTTGCTGAATTAAATGGCGCAGACGGTATTACGGTGCATTTACGTGAAGACCGTCGTCACATTGTTGACCGTGATGTACGTGTATTGAAAGAGACTATTCAAACACGCATGAATCTAGAAATGGCCGTGACTGCTGAGATGCTGGATATTGCTTGTGAGATCAAACCTGAGTTTGTTTGTTTAGTGCCTGAAAAGCGTGAAGAACTGACAACTGAAGGTGGCTTAGATGTACTTGGTCAGCAAGACAAGATCACGAAAGCGGTGACACGTTTAAGCGAAGCGGGCATTCTCGTCTCATTATTCATTGATGCAGACAAAGAGCAGATTGATGCTGCTGTTGCTACTGGCGCGCCGTACATTGAAGTGCACACCGGTGCTTATGCCGATGCAGAGTCTGAACCTGAACAGCAAGCAGAATTGAAGAAGATCTCCGCAGGGGTAAGTTATGCACATAAAGCTGGCTTGAAAGTCAATGCTGGCCATGGTTTGCATTACCATAATGTCCAGCCTATTGCCGCGATTCCTGAAATTTATGAATTGAATATCGGCCATGCAATCATCGCCCGCGCGGCATTTGATGGTTTAGGTAAAGCAGTAAAAGACATGCAAGTGATCATGCAAGAAGCACGTAATAACAGCTAGGTTATGAGCGTCGCTATGCATGTGAAAAGACCAACGCTAAGGCGTTGGTCTAGATTTTAAAACGACTTATTTTGGTATTGTGCATGCTCCTGTATTACTGCTTTTTGAATTGGTAATAACTCCATATTGAAAGCAGGGTAAAGAATACTGGATCACTCCAACCGAAACCAACAAACAGTCCTTTCGCTCCCGCATACAAGGTGATCAAAACACCTAATAGATTGCTAATCAGCAGTGCCTGAAACAATTTTTTAGCGATGTGCCCAGGTTCGATCTCTCTCAGTAATAAACTGATCGCAGCTATCCCGCCTAAGAAAATACTCGTGTGTTGAGATAAAAAGTAAGCATATTTGTCGTTCAACTCTATCCCGTACATGGGCCATATAACAGCAGGGATGAAAAACAAGGCTAAAGCAAAGATGCTATAAATAATGCCATGTGTCGTTAAAAAGGTTTTATTGTTCATTATGCTAGTACTCCTGTCATCGGCGCGTTATTAATACTTGATAGCGGCATGTTGATATCGAAAATATGTCCTCTGATCTCTGTTACTCCCATCGCCTTTAAGCGGGCTGAATGCATCTTCAAATAAGCCTGTGCATACGCTTCATTTTCAAATAGATAAATACCACCACCTAATTGTGCTTTCTGATTTTCAGTCCAAATCTTCCAAATCATGCCTGGTTCATGATTAATTGATTCAGCTAGTCCAACCAACATCGCTGACATCTCATCACCAAATGGACCTGTAAAATCGAAATCTACTTGTAATAATTTTTGCATTCTATATCTCCAATCGCATATGTATGAGCTGAGCAAAGCGATATGCTTTTGCTTGCTCTTTGTTATAGGCACTATAATATCTATAAAAATTGAACATAAAAGTTCATAAAACTGCGTATAACTGTGGAATAAATAGACCAATGAGATTGAAGACAACATTAGATCAATGGCTGACCTTATTTGAGGTTGATAAGGCTGGTAGCATTCAAGCTGCAGCGATAGTGCTAAATAAAAGCCATACAACCTTGATCTATGCGATTAAAAAGCTTGAAGATCAACTTGGCGTATCACTTGTTAAAATTAAGGGGCGACGCGCAGTGCTTACTGATGATGGTAAGTCGTTATTACGCAGGGCGCAGTCAATGATTGAGCAAGCACAAGCACTAGAGGAAATAAGTACTCAACTGACGCAAGGTATGGAATCTGAGATCGTGATAGCCATTGATCATCTATGCGACCGACAATGGTTATATGAACCCTTGGCTACTTTCTTTGCGAAAAATAGTACGACGTCGATTAAAATAGTAGAAACCTCGTTATCAAAAACCACAGCTATGGTTGAAGAACAACAAGCAGATATCTCTATTGTCAATTTTCCAATCACCAACTATCCCTGTGAATCATTTGGCACTGTTTATATGCTGCCTGTCGTTATGAAAGAGCACCCTCTCGCGCATAAGGTTGAACTCTGTATCGAGGATTTAACGGTTAACAGACAAATTGTCATTCGTGATTTAGGTGTGGCAGATAATATCGATGTTGGTTGGTTAAAGTCGAGTCAGCGTATCACTGTTGATAATTTCGATCACGCTTGGCAAGCGGTTCAGCAAGGTTTGGGTTACTGTCGTTTGCCCAAGCATATTATAGAACATCATAAAGATGACGATATCGTCGTGCTTAACGTCGAGTATTCAAATCGTTATCACGTGTCTTTACATCTAACGTTGCCAAAAGGCGCAAAAACCGGACCTGCAGCGAAGGGGTTATATGATTTGTTATTAACATCGGTAGATGAAAGGTAAGAGGAGGATTGTTGTGGTTTTTTGAATAAAATAATAACGCACGACCATGTTTTTCAACACAGCCGTGAGGTCATAAACCTAATCGGGTAAGTAAGGCTGTGCTTCCTTAATCACGGTCTCAATCGCTTCCTGTAGTTCAAATATCTCAGGTTCGACATCTTCAATTTCGGCCCCCTTGCGTAATCCGCGTTCAATCTGATCGGCTAAATTCTGAATTGGTAATACCCCACAACAAGCGGCACCACCGTGGAATTTATGAATTATTTTCTTAAACTCTGAGCGTGACAAGCTGCGTGCGAGTGCTTGCTCAAGGTGTTCGCTAATCTCTGGCAGACTATTGATAAACATTTCTAACATATCTACCGCTAGGTCTTCTTTACCCATTGAACGTTGCAAAGTCAGTGGCCAATTTAAAATATGATTCTTCACTGTGGTGTTATCGTGTGATGAGCTGCTCCATTGCTGTAGCGTACGCTTGAGAATTGTCTCATCAAGGGGTTTGGTGAGGTAATCATCCATCCCTTTACTCAGTAGACGATCGCGTTCACCACTCATCGCCTGTGCCGTGACAGCAATGATCGGGGTTGACTGGTTACGCGTACCTGAACGAATCGCTTTACAGGCACTGATACCGTCCATGATGGGCATTTGGATATCCATAAAGATGATATCAAAGTCCATTTGATTCGCTTTAGCAACCGCTTCCGCACCATTGGTACAGCTTTCGATCGTGGTTACTGAATCGTCCAGCATAGCGCTAATTAATTTCAGGTTAGCTGGGTTATCATCGACTGCCAAGATAGATAGGTCGACCTTAGCTTTGGGTTTTTCTATCTTTAACTGTGGCACAGGCAGTTCATCTGGTTTATCTAAGTAAGCCAATGCATTAACCAATTTACGGTGGTTACACGGTTTAGTCAGGCAATGTCTTGCCCCCACTCGAATGATTTCTTCTTGTAAGCAAGGATCTGACGAGTTAATGAGTACGATGACCGCGGCATTAAGGTCATGGCATTGACTCATCTTGTCATACATAGGCGTTAACTTGCTTTCATCATTCTGCGCAATCACAACACAGTAGTACGGTTGATTAATATAGTGCTGCCATTCAGCATCATTAGCACAATGTAATACGTCCAGTTCCCAACTATTCAGCAGCGATATTAACGAGCGTGCTGAGTAGTTATCTACTTCATACAATAAGACCTGTTTACCTTTAAAATCATTTACCGGTAACGGCTCTGATAATGAGTTTGAGGTGACATGGAATTTGAGTGAGAATTTAAAGTTAGAGCCTTGGCCTAAGTCAGAATCAAGCGAGACTTCACCGCCCATAAATTCAACTAAGCGTTGAGTAATAACCAGTCCTAAACCGGTGCCGCCATAACGACGCGAAATACTGGTGTCAGCTTGATTAAAGGCTTGAAATAGTTGTGCTTGTTGCTGTTCTGAAATACCGATGCCGGTATCGCGGATATTGGTTTGAATGGTGACGCTATTACCAGTCCATTCCAGTAATTCGATATGGATATCAATATTACCGTTTTCAGTAAATTTGATCGCATTACCCAATAAATTGGTGATCACTTGTTGGAAACGGAATGGATCACCAATAATACCATCAGGTACATTCTTATCTACGTGTAATGATAATTCGAGGCCTTTATCGTGTACGGTTGGCGCTAGCAGTATTGCCGCTTCTTCAATGGTGTCACGTAGATTAAAGGGTATCTGTTCTAATGTCAGTTTACCGGCTTCAAGCTTAGAGAAATCGAGAATATCATTAATAATATTGAGTAAGTTCTTGGCTGACTTTTCAATGGTCTGCAAGTAATCGGTTTGGTTTGGGCTCAGCGATGTTTTTAACAACTGGCGAGAGAAACCAATCACGCCATTCAGTGGCGTTCTTAACTCATGACTCATGTTAGCCAAGAATTCAGATTTAACCCGTGCAGCGGCTTGGGCCCGTTTTTTAGCCATATCCAATTCAATATTTTGGATCTCAATCTGCTCTAAGGTTTCCCGTAAATCTGATGTAGCTTGATCAATATTCTGCTGCATTTCCTCATGGTAAGCAGATAGCGATTTGGCCATTGAGTTAATACCATTTTTGAGTAAGGCTAACTCACCGGTGTGATCGCCGGTGACTCGGGCATCGAGTCGACCCTCCCTGATCCGGTCGACAACCTTGACCATGTCGGTAATGGGTTGGGTGACGTTTTTAACGAGTCGCCAGGAGAAGATAAGCGCGGTAAAGAAACCCAGTAACACAATAAATACCGAGACCGTGGTATCACGGTATTGCAGTAATATGGCTTTGTCACGAATCAACTGAATAGATAAATAACCAAGGATCTGTTCTGGGTTTTCTAAACTTAGCGGGAAGTTGTCATTGTCAATCTCGGCAATAATCGGCGAGCGTAATATGATGAAATCATCCAGTACTTCGACTTGCGTCGTTTCCGGTAATTTACTGTTGTCGGGATTCTTGAGAACAGAAAAGTTACGGTGATAATTACTGGTGACAAACAGCTTATTATTGGTATCAAAAATGGCGATACTTTTAATCGTGGGGGCAAACTTACGATGGGTTAAACCGAGCAGTTTTTTCAATGATTCACGGCTGTTTTGCAACATGCCGTACTCACTCGCAATCGCCAGTGGTTCAATAATATTCACACCTTGCTCGATAAGCACCGTTTCTAATTGTTGATAACGGTTAAAGGTGAAATAGCTGGCTAATAATGTTCCGATCAAAACAGTCGGTAAAATCGTCAGCGACATTACTTTGGCACGAAGCCCGTATTTAGTCATAAAGTCATCTTATTGGTGTCGGGTTTAATGCCATCTACGAAGTTATTTAAAGTATAAAGCGGGAAAGCAGGTTAGAATAATACCCTAATGATGACATAGGCAATAGTTGTATATCAATATGGCGCAAATTTATAAAGCAAAAAAAGTACAGAAATCTCCGAGTAAAGCGGTCGAGATCACTATTGAGAAGCTAGATCACCAAGGTTTAGGTTTGGGTCGTCTTGATGGCAAAGCGGTATTCGTTGCTGGTGGACTACCAGGTGAGCGAGTATCAGTAAATATTATTGAACAAAAGAAGCAATATGCTAAAGCGACATTAAGAAAAGTATTGTCCCCATCTGCGCAAAGAATTGAACCAGCTTGTCCGCATTATGCAACGTGCGGTGGCTGTAGTTTACAAACACTCGATAGTCATGATCAGGCTGATTATAAACAAACAGCCCTGTTTAGTTTATTAAAGAACTTCAGTAAGCATGATGATATTGAATTTGCAGGTCCGATTTTATCCCAACCATGGGAATATCGCCGTACTGCCCGTTTAAGTGTGATGTTTGATCGTAAAGCCAAGCAATTGGTATTTGGCTTCCGTGAACGTAACAGTAAATCACTCGTTGCGATTGAGCAGTGTCCGGTATTAGTCCCTGCTTTGTCTGCATTGATCCAACCACTGCGTAAATTACTTGCTACGCTTACAGTACGTCGTGATTTAGGTCATATCGAGTTGTTCGCGGTTGATTCTGGCATTATTTGTTTGCTGCGTATCTTGAAACCGTTAAATGATAAAGACCAAGGTTTACTGCAAGCTTTTGCCAGTGAACAGCAATTGAGTATTTATCTGCAACCTGAGACGGATTTAGTGGTTAAATTAACCCCTGATACGCCTGCTGCATGGTATCAATTGGCCGATGGTGAATTTAAGTTAAGCTTTACTCCGGGCAACTTTATTCAAGTTAACCCTGTGGTTAATAACCAAATGGTAGCGCAAGCACTCGATTGGCTTGATTTAAACCCTGAAGACAAAGTGTTAGATCTGTTCTGCGGTGGTGGTAACTTTAGTTTACCGGTTGCGCGTTTATGTCATTCTGTTGTCGGTGTCGAAGGTATTGATGAGATGGTGCGTCAAGCACAAGTCAATGCGATCGCCAACAACGTCGATAATGCACAATTCTTTAAAGCGGACTTATCGGCTGATTTTTCTAAATTAGCCTGGGCAAGAAACAGTTTCGATAAAGTATTATTAGATCCTGCCCGTGCAGGTGCTGCTGAAACAGTGCAATATTTACATAAACTAAAAGCGCAAAAAATTGTCTATGTATCTTGCAATCCAGCAACATTAGCGCGAGACTCGAAGTTGTTGATGGCAAAGCATTATAAATTAACACGCCTTGGTATGATTGATATGTTCCCACAAACGGGACATGTTGAGTCAATGGCGTTATTTGAACGCGTTTAGATATAAACGTGTGTATTTTTGTTTAATCTTGTTAGGAATTAAGACATGGTTGCGGTACGTGATTCTCATTTGACCAATCCGGAAGACTTTGATGCGAAGACTTGGACGTCTTCGTTAGCACTCACCTCGACAGAGCAAGATGAATTATTTGAGTTATATTCTCAATTAGCATTAAAAGAAGCAGCTGAATCCCCCGAGGATGAAGCTGATTTCCGTTTCCCGTTGCTTGCTTACGGGGTGGAAATGATCGAAATATTAATGACGATGGATATGGACATGGAGACCTTAAAGGTCGCTTTGTTGTATCCATTTTTTAATGCCAAATTATATGATAATGAGCAAATTGAAAGCTTATTTGGTAGTAAGTTATTACCGCTGTTAGTGGCAGTTGTCGAAATGGATGCGATCCGCACCCTACAAGCAAAGTCTCAAAAACCGTCCGAAACGCAAGTCGATAATTTACGCCGTATGTTAATGGCGATTGTTGATGATGTGCGAGCGATTGTGATCAAGCTAGCAGAACGTATTTGTCATCTTCGTCAGGTTAAAAATGCCTCTGAAGAAGAACGTGTACTAGCGGCAAAAGAAATTGCGGATATCTACTCACCATTAGCCAACCGTTTAGGGATTGGCCAGTTAAAATGGGAGTTAGAAGATCTTTCATTCCGCTATTCTCACCCTGATACTTATAAGCAAATTGCCAAGCTGTTACTTGAACGTCGTATCGACCGTGAAGAATTTATCGACAGCTTTGTATCACAAGTAAAAACCGGTGTTGAAGCTGCGGGTGGTCGTGTTGAAGTATATGGCCGTCCTAAGCATATCTACAGCATCTGGAAAAAGATGCAGAAGAAGAACTTGGACTTCACTGGCCTTTATGACGTACGTGCCGTGCGTGTGATTGCCGCAGAATTGCAAGATTGCTATGCGGCATTAGGTGTTATCCATAATTTATTCCGTCCTATTCCTAGTGAGTTTGATGATTATGTGGCGAATCCAAAAGCCAATGGTTATCAGTCAATCCATACGGTTGTTGCTGTGGGCGACGAGAACAAAGCGGTCGAAGTTCAGATCCGTACCAAACAAATGCATGATGATGCCGAGCTAGGTGTTGCTGCGCATTGGCGCTACAAAGAAGGCGCAGATACGACCAAGAAAGGCAGCTACGAAGAGAAAATTGCTTGGTTACGTAAGTTACTGGCATGGCAAGATGACATGGCTGAAAGCGGCAGCTTAGTTGATGAGCTGCGCAGTCAGGTATTTGATGATCGTGTGTATGTGTTTACCCCAAAAGGTGATGTGGTTGATATGCCACAAGGCTCTACACCGTTAGATTTTGCCTATTATGTGCATAGCATGGTGGGTCATCGCTGTATTGGTGCCAAGATCAGTGGTCGTATTGTACCGTTTACTTACGAGCTACAAACTGGCGATCAAATTGACATCATCACGCAGAAGAATCCTAACCCCAGTCGCGATTGGTTATTACCAAACTTAGGGTATGTAAAATCAGCGCGTGCGCGCGCTAAGATTAATACGTACTTTAAACGTATGGACCGCGATAAGAATGTTGTCTCGGGTAAAGAGATGTTAGAAGGCGAGTTACACAAACTTGGCCTGCAGTTGTCTGATGCTAGCTGTGCGTTTGAACGTTTTAACTCCAACACTTTAGAAGATTTATTAGCGCAGGTGGGTAGTGGTGATGCACGTCTTAACCAAGTTATTAATCACATTAAAGTGTTGTTGTTACAACCGAGCGCCGAGGAAGAAGATAAACTGGCGTTAGAGTTGGTTGATCAGCAAGTATTAAAATCACAAAATCAACCGAAAAAGAAACGCAGCAAAGATCATATTGTGGTCGAAGGCATGGGTAATTTGATGACCCATATTGCCAATTGTTGTCAGCCGATTCCGGGTGATGAAATTGTTGGTTATATCACCCAGGGCCGTGGTATCTCGATCCACCGTAATGGTTGTTTGCAGTACGCTGATTTAAGCAGTCGCCAGCCAGAACGTATTATTGATGCGGTTTGGGGCGGTGACTTTAGCGGTGGTTACGGTGTTACGCTGGTGGTACACGCCAGTGATCGCAGTGGCTTGCTACGTGACTTAACCACTATTTTTGCTAACGACCGCATTCATGTTGTTGGTATGAACACCCGCACTGATGCCAAGCTGCAAACGGCAACACTGGAAATCAATATCGAGCTATTTAATATTGATACCCTTAGTCATCTGACCAACCGTATGAGTCAGGTGAAAGGGGTTATTTACGCTAAACGCTTAAAATAAAAAGTAATCTGGACGCACTACAATCTGGATACCCTAATAGGGAGGGTGAATACAAATATTGATTGTATTCACCCTCCCTTAATTTTATCTAAAACACAGCTGTAAATGGATTTTATTTGTTAAGGAAGGCCAATGATCTATCACTCAATTTCTAATTTACACAAACGTGTGGCACTCCTCGCAGCCTCTCTGTTTCTACTTTCAGCTTGTAGTAGCAAGCCTATTCAATTTCCTGAATCGCAAACAAATTATTGCGCTGATATCACGCGTAACAATGGCCCAATGCTGGGTGAATATCTTAAACCGGTTGAGAATAAAATGGTTGCTCAGACCGGAGTATACGTACTAGAGCAAGGCATAGAGGCTATGTTGTCTCGAGCTTGGTTAACGGAACGTGCTGAAAAAACAATTGATGTACAATATTTTATTTTTTCTACTGATAATATTGGTTTGATTGCCGCGGATTACTTGGTCAGAGCTGCTGAGCGTGGCATTAAAGTGCGGGTTCTCGTTGATGATATTATGGTTGAAGCCAATGGCGAAGATTTATTAACCTTGGCTAAGCATGAAAACATATCAATAAAAATTTATAATCCGATGCTTAATATTGGTAAGAACTTCTTTGATAAAGCGATTAATTTAACGACTAACTTCCATCAGCTAAATCAGCGTATGCACAATAAAACCTTTACGGTTGATGGACAAGTCTCTATCACTGGTGGACGTAATGTTGCTGATGAGTATTTTGGCTACGACCACGAATATAACTTCCGTGATCGTGATGTATTACTCGTTGGCGGCGTTGCTAATGATATTCAAATGTCATTTGATCATTTTTGGAAAGATGAATTAAGCGTCGATGTACAAGCGTTAATTAAGGAAAGTGAGCAATCTTCTGTTCCTCCAAACTTTACCGCTTTACATGAATATGCCTGTGATCCCAGCAACTTTGTACCCAGTGTCAGAGAAAAAATTAAAAACATACCGTTAGCCATCGAAGAAATACAACAAAAACAAGAACTACAATGGTTAACTGATGTGGAATATATCACGGATATACCGGGTAAAAATGACCAAACTGAATTTTTAGGCGGTAGTGGTATTGCAACTGAGCGTTTAGTGGAATTACTACAAACAGCAACAAAATCGGTGGTGATCCAGACGCCTTATTTGATCACCACAAAACATACCCGTCAGCATTTTAAGCAATTGGTCGATAAAGGCGTTGAAGTGAAGATCTTGACGAATAGCCTAGCATCAAATGATAATTTAGAGGCATTTAGTGGTTATCAACGAAATAGAAAAAAATTGCTAAAAACCGGGGTGGAAATTTATGAATTTAAGCCGGATGCTGAGATCCGTCGTAAGATCATGTCGGAAGTCATGCAAGAACAGCTTGAACAACCGCCTATATTTGGATTACATGCCAAAACAATGGTTATCGATGATGACATTGCAGTGATCGGTACTTTTAATCTTGATCCCCGTAGCACTCACCTTAACACTGAAAACTTTGTGATTATTCCATCTAAAAAAATGGCTGGCGAAGTGAAAAAAGGCATGCTGGAAGAAATGCAGCCGGAAAATGCGTGGCGAATTAGTCTTGATTGGAATCCTGACGGTCAAGTAAGTAAATTTAAGCAACTAGGGGTAAAGCTTAGAAGGCTTGTGCCTAAAAATTTACTTTAATTCAAATGTTACCTTCAAGCGACAAACTGAACCAATAGGACCGTGTGTCGAGTAAGTGTTTGTATTAATTGTTATTTTAAGTAAGTGTTATGATTATATGGTAAACACTAAAACCAGTGTTAGTTGTATAGCACTGGTTTTTTCACTCTAATTCTAGTCATGTGAACGTTAACGAAGTGCCGTTGTTACAGTTTTTATTTCTTTAAAATTCAATTGTTTACTTCTGTAAATAGAATTGTTGATAGATATAATTTCAACTATATTTAGTTTAGATAAACTATTTTAATAGTTTAATGTATTTTATAACAATATCAGTAATTGTATTTAGGGATGAACTACAATGAAACAGACTAAGTTTTCACTTCGCTTTACCGTGGGTGGGATGTTTTTACTTGCGACAATATTAACCACGATAGTTGCGGTATCGCTGCAGTATCATTTTAGTAAAAAAATCGCGACAGAACAGACCTTATCCATGCTTTCGATGTCCTCTGCTGAGCTAAGTGAGTATGTTCAAGACTTAGAGTCTGATGCGATGAATACTGCTAAGCTGCTAGCTTCTGTTAGCCGTACTGTTGATATGGCTACCGGTGAGATTGATATCCGTAATATATTAGCGGAATCAATGGTAGATAATCCGTTGTTTTATAGTATTTATATTGGTTCTGCTGATAATAATTTTTATCAAGTAATTAACTTAAATTCTTCCCCTTTAGTGCGAAAGAAACTGCTCACAGAAAAAAGTGACCGTTGGGTGGTTATTAAAATTACTGGCAGTAAAGAACAACGTATTCGTGAGACTTATTATTATGATGACGCATTTTTATTACGCGAGTTAAAGGCGACTAAAAGTAACTACTTCCCCACCGAAAGACCTTGGTATATAACATCAAACCTTGATGTGGTATCAAAAACTAAACCCTATTTATTTCAACATTTAAAGATCACTGGGCAAACTTACTCTTTGGCGTTTACATCGAAACAGGGGAATAAAGAAACCCATGTTCTGGGTATTGATATCGTCCTTTCATCTCTTGCAAAAAAGCTTTCTGTTAGTGCGCTTAACCTTGGCGAAAATAGTGATGTTGAATCATTTATTTACCTTAAGTCTGGTGATGTTATTGCCTCGAATCGTAAAAATAATGATGAGATAAAAATACCAGTCGCTAAGCCACTTGATTTAAGCCCAGCGCAAGAACGTATCTTGAGCTCGACCATGCCCATCAAAATGTCGAATCAAAATGATTGGGCTCCGATTGATTTTACCGCGTCTGGACAGCCCAAGGGCTATGCCATTGACGTCATGATGCTGATTGCAGATATGACCGGAATTGATTTTGAGTTTATTAATGGTTTTTCGTGGGCGGAGCTCGTTAATAAATATAAAGATGGTTCACTCGATGGCTTACATTCATTACAACATTCGAATGCAAGTAACATTGTTGGTATCTATTCTGAGCCTTTGTACGACTTACCCTTTTCATTCGTCACCAAAGACAATAGGCCAGACATACGTAGCTATGCCGAGCTGAAAGGGAAGAAAGTTGCGATATCATCAGGTTGGTCTATTGTGCCATTACTAAGACGTGACTTTCCTAGCGTTGAATTGATTGAATACTCAACGCTAAAAGCGGGCTTTGAATCTGTTGCTTTAGGCGAGACATATGCGTTACTTGATAGTCGAGCGGTACTCAATGCTGGGTTAACGCAGTATTTCTATCAAGATCTGCAATTACATCAAGAGGTCAAAACGTTAAATACAGGTTACTCTTCAACGTTTCACATTGTGTTGAATCCTAAATACGATGCATTAATTCCTATTATTAACTTAGCAATCCGTAATATTAGCCAAGCGCAGCGTCAAGCGTTGAAAAGTAAATGGATGGATAATCTAGGTTTAATGACCGGGGATATTATGATCCCTTATCCTGAGTTATTAATATTGACCAAGCAAAAAAATCTATATGGCAAGATTATCGAAAGACAGATTGATGGCCAAGCTCGATTTGTCTATATTAGCCCGATCGATGTTGATGCCAGCGAATTTTTCACCGTCATTATCCCCAAAGAAGTTATCTACAGTGACGTCACCAAGCGGGTCGCGGTATCGATTGGTATCACGATTAGTATTATGTTGTTGATATTGCCACTGGCATGGATATTTGGTGGGCCGATTGTTCGCCCTATCTATCTGTTACGTTTACAAGCTCAGAAAATAAAAAATCGCGAATATGATTCAGTAGAAATTGTCGATACTCGTATTAAAGAAATTTGGGAACTATCGAAGTCGTTCACTGAGATGTCATTGGTATTGAAAAAACATGAACTAGCACAAGAAGAATTTTTAGAGGCGTTTATTAAACTGATTGCGCAAGCTATTGATGATAAGTCTGCTTATACTGCTGCGCATTGTAATCGCGTACCTGAGCTGGGCATGATGCTAGCAGAAGCGGCTGAACAATGTGACTCAGTATTATTTAAGGACTTCAAATTTGCTAATGCCGATGAAAAGCGTGAGTTTAGAATTGCTGCTTGGTTACATGATTGCGGCAAAATAACGACACCAGAACATATTGTCGATAAAGGCAGTAAATTAGAGACTAATTATAACCGTATTCATGAAGTGAGAATGCGTTTTGAAGTACTCTGGCGCGATGCTGAAATTATAGCGCTTAAACAACAATTGGTAACACCACAAAATAAAGCCGAGATTGATAGCGCGTTGCAGCAAAAACAACAGCAATTGATGAATGATTTTGAGTTCATTGCGACCTCAAATGTGGGGGGCGAATTTATGAGTGACGATAAAGTGGCGCGAATAAAAACTCTTTCGACACAAACATGGTTGCGTCATTTTGATGATAATCTCGGGCTATCACCAATAGAAGAATTAGGTAAAGCAACAGTGTCATCAACGTTACCAGTTGTGGAACGGTTGCTAGCCGATAAAGCTGAACATATTATTAAGCGTGAGCGTAAGACTGAATTTGAGCCTAAATACGGTATTAAAATGGCTGTGCCCGAACATCAATATAACTTAGGTGAAGTATATAATTTAACGATCAGTCGAGGCACTTTAACGGTGGAAGACAGGTTTAAGATTAACGAGCATATGATCAGTACGATTAAGATGTTAGATAATCTCCCTTTCCCTCCAGAATTGAGCCGTGTTCCGCGTTATGCTTCAACGCATCATGAAACGCTAAAAGGTACGGGTTATCCTCGTCAGCTGACCGGGGAAGACCTGTCAATTCCTGAACGTATCTTGGTGATCGCGGATATTTTTGAAGCCTTAACCGCCTCGGACCGCCCTTATAAGAAAGCCAAGCCGGTTAGTGTCGCAGTGGACATCATGTACAAAATGGCCTTAGACCAGCATTTGGATATCGAGTTATTTAAGCTATTTTTACAAAGTGGTACACACATTAAGTATGCCCAAGAATACCTGAAACCTGAGCAATTAGATGAGGTTGATATAAGTAAGTATCTGCAACCCCAACAAATCGATGAAACGGGTATAAGTCAAAAATTGACTGCTTAATTGCCATTCTCCCACGCGGCAAGTCACTTGTAGGTGACTTGTCGCGCGTTATCTCTCTCGCCTCGAACATTTAAGTTGTCTATATTGACTAAAAACAGTCCACTGCAAATATACGCTATATCATTATATACTCGCTGATAAACCATTTACTTTTGGTTTAAGGGGGGTTTATGGCTTAGCATCACATCATGAGTCTCGATCTTCGCCCTTTAGCTGAAAAATTGAATTAATAGGATTTATTTTGAAAGAAAAGTACACGATCAATGATTTACGTAAAATGGTTGAACAATTACGTAACCCAGATACAGGTTGCCCTTGGCATTTACAGCAAAATTTTGCCTCTATCACCAAATTCACCCTAGAGGAAGCTTATGAAGTGGTTGATAGTATAGAAAATAATGATATTAAAGGACTAGAGGGAGAGCTTGGTGATTTACTCTACCACGTGCTTTATTACGCTGAACTTGGTCAGGAACAAGCCTTATTTAGCTTTGATGATGTTATCCAACAGCTCGCTGCGAAATTAACACAACGTCACCCGCATGTTTTTGGTGAAATAAAACTACAGTCTGAATCTGAAATAGTCGCCGCATGGCAAAAACAGAAGTCTAAAGAACGTTTAGATAGTCATAAAAATACCGTGCAGCACAGTGCATTAGACAATATACCGAACGCATTACCAGCCTTGGTCAGAGCAGCTAAAATACAGCAGCGAGCTGCCGATGTGAAATTTGATTTTGAACATTATAAGCAAGCATTATCAAAGGTTTATGAGGAAGTCGATGAAGTGGTTGAAGAAGCCGATGCAGCGGTCATAGATACGGATAAACTAGAAGAAGAATTAGGCGATCTGTTGTTCTCTGTGGTGAATGTTACACGCCACTTAAAGCAAGACCCTGAGCAAGCACTCAGGAAGGCAAATGAAAAGTTTGAAAAAAGATTTAGACAGGTAGAAGTACTTGCCTTACAGAATGGTAAGTCATTAAGTGACTGTTCTATAAGTGAAATGGAATCATTTTGGCAAGAAGTGAAATAAAATTACAACATATGATCTACCGCACAGTTCTCTAAAAACGGCAATGCTATACTTGTCAACATTGTGGGATGAAGGGGATTTGTTTATAATGTCGTCCCTTCTGGTATATGTTCAATAATACACATTAATCCCCTAACAACTTCAGGTTATGTATGACAACTAAGTACGTTTTTGTTACTGGTGGGGTAGTATCCTCATTAGGTAAAGGTATTGCGGCAGCATCATTAGCAGCTATTTTAGAAGCACGTGGCTTAAACGTCACAATGATGAAACTAGACCCTTACATTAACATTGATCCGGGCACAATGAGCCCGATTCAACATGGTGAAGTATTCGTAACGGACGATGGTGCTGAGACCGATCTAGATCTAGGTCACTATGAGCGCTTTATTCGTACTCACATGACTAAACGTAATAACTTTACAACAGGTAAAGTGTATTCATCAGTGCTTGCTAAAGAGCGTCGTGGTGATTACTTAGGTGCAACGATTCAGGTTATTCCACATATTACTAACGAGATCAAAGAACGCGTAATCGCGGGCAGTGAAGGCTTTGATATTGCAGTAGTAGAAGTGGGTGGCACGGTAGGTGATATTGAATCACAACCTTTCCTAGAAGCATTACGTCAAATGGGCGTGCAACTAGGTCGTGATAACACCATGTTTATGCATTTGACTCTGGTACCTTATTTGGGTGCTGCGGGCGAAGTTAAAACAAAACCAACACAACACTCAGTGAAAGAGTTACGTTCAATTGGTATTCAGCCTGACATCCTAATTTGTCGTTCTGATCGTAATGTACCAGCGAACGAACGCGCTAAGATCTCGTTATTCTGTAACGTAGAAGAAAAAGCCGTTATCTCACTGAAAGATGTGGACAGTATTTATAAAATTCCTGCGCTATTAAAAGCACAAGGTTTAGACGAGTTAGTTGTTAAGCGTTTCGGTTTAACTGCACCAGAAGCCGATCTAGCTGAGTGGGAACAAGTTATTTTTGAAGAAGCTAACCCAACTGATGAACTTGTTATCGGTATGGTTGGTAAATACATCGAACTACCAGATGCTTACAAATCAGTAAATGAAGCACTTAAACATGGTGGTTTGAAAAACCGTTTCAGCGTGAAAATCAAATATATTGATTCACAAGATCTTGAAGCGAAAGGCACTGACATCCTTAAAACTGTCGACGGTATCTTGGTACCTGGTGGTTTCGGTGAACGTGGCGTTGAAGGTAAAATTCTTGCAGCGAAATTTGCACGTGAAAACAAGGTTCCTTACTTTGGTATCTGTTTAGGTATGCAAGTAGCGTTAATCGAATTCGCACGTAATGTTGCTGGTCTAGAAGGCGCACATTCAACAGAATTTAACCCAGACACTAAATACCCTGTAGTAGGTTTAATTACAGAGTGGATTGACGAATCAGGTAACGTTGAAGAACGTACTGGTAAATCTGATCTGGGTGGTACTATGCGTTTAGGTGCTCAACTATGTCATCTTAAAGCGGGTAGTAAAGTAAGAGAAATGTACGGTAGTGCGACGATTAAAGAACGTCATCGTCACCGTTATGAAGTTAACAACAATCTTCTTCCTCAAATCGAAAAAGCAGGCCTAAAAGTAACAGGTTTATCTGCTGATAAGAAATTGGTAGAGATTGTTGAGAATCCGAATCATCCTTGGTTTGTTGCTGCGCAATTCCACCCGGAATTTACTTCAACACCACGAGATGGTCACGCATTATTTGAAGGATTCATTAATGCTGCTGGTGAAAATAAAAAATCATCAACTAGCTAATCAGAGATTTTAATATTAGTGTCGCGGTAACGCGGCATACTTAAATTTTTAATAGTTAAGGAAATCAAAATGTCTAAGATCGTTAAAGTTCTAGGTCGTGAAATCATGGATTCACGTGGTAACCCAACTGTAGAAGCTGAAGTTCATCTTGCTGACGGTTCTATCGGTATGGCTGCTGCTCCATCTGGCGCATCAACTGGTTCACGTGAAGCACTTGAATTACGTGATGGCGATAAAGCGCGTTACTTAGGTAAAGGCGTACTTAAAGCTGTTGCTGCTGTAAATGGTCCAATCGCTGAAGCGTTAGCTGGTAAAGATGCACTAGCACAAGCTGAGCTTGATCAAATTATGATCGACCTAGATGGCACTGAAAACAAAGCTTTATTTGGCGCAAACGCGATCTTAGCTGTTTCTTTAGCTGCAGCTAAAGCTGCTGCAATCTCTAAGAAAGTACCTCTTTATGCTCACATTGCTGATCTAAACGGTACTCCTGGTGTTTACTCTATGCCTCTTCCAATGATGAACATCATCAACGGTGGCGAGCATGCTGATAACTCAGTAGACATCCAAGAATTCATGATCCAACCTGTTGGCGCTGCAAACTTCCGCGAAGGTCTACGTATGGGTGCTGAAGTATTCCATAGCCTTGCTAAAGTACTTAAAGCTGCTGGTCATTCAACAGCTGTTGGTGATGAAGGTGGTTTTGCTCCTAACTTAGAATCAAACGAAGCTGCACTTGCTGCAATTAAAGTTGCTGTTGCAAACGCTGGTTATGAACTAGGTAAAGACATCACTCTAGCGATGGATTGTGCTGCTTCTGAGTTCTACAACAAAGAAACTGGTAACTACGAGCTTACTGGTGAAGGTAAAACTTTCACTGCTGAAGAGTTCAACTTCTTCTTACAAGATCTTACTAACAAGTATCCAATCGTTTCTATCGAAGATGGTCTTGACGAGTCTGATTGGGTTGGTTTCAAACACCAAACTGACCTTCTTGGTGATAAAATTCAATTAGTTGGTGACGATTTATTCGTAACTAACACTAAGATCCTTAAGCGTGGTATTGATGAAGGTATTACTAACTCTATCTTAATCAAGTTTAACCAAATCGGTTCTTTAACTGAAACTTTAGCTGCAATCAAAATGGCTAAAGACGCTGGTTTCACTGTTGTTATCTCTCACCGTTCAGGTGAAACTGAAGATTCAACAATTGCTGATCTAGCGGTTGGTACTGCTGCAGGCCAAATCAAAACGGGTTCATTGAGCCGTTCTGATCGTGTTGCTAAGTACAACCAACTTCTACGTATCGAAGAAGCACTAGGTTCAAAAGCACCATACAACGGTCTTAAAGAGGTTAAGGGTCAAGCTTAATTCGCTTAGCACTTAATTCTGAATAGATTAAAAAACCCGCTTTATAGCGGGTTTTTTTTATTTATACGCTAACCAATCCAGCCATAATATGTGACAATAACTGATTCATTTACGGGATGATTGTCATGCGCCTGCTTTATTTTGTATTAATCTTAATTCTCAGCTTATTGCTCTATCATTTTATTGCCGGAAATAACGGTGTGATGGACTACAAGCGTATCGAACGTGAAGTCGATCTCCAGTACACCAATAATCAAGTTTTAATTGAACGTAATACCGCGCTAAAAAACGAGATCTTAGATCTGCGTAATGGCAACGATGCGATTGAAGAACGTACCCGTAATGAACTGGGTATGATTAAAGAAGGGGAAACCTTCTACCGTATTATTAATGATGATAATAACTAGGCGACAGAGATGACTGAACAATTTATTGCGGTTGTCCCAGCCGCGGGTGTCGGCGCACGTATGGGCGCAAATATTCCCAAGCAATACTTGATGCTAGAAAATAAAACCGTTATTGAACATACGCTAACTGCGTTATTAGGCCACCCTCGTATTAACAAAGTTGTTGTTGCGTTGGGACATGAAGATGGTTGGTTTGCTGATCTCGCGATTGCGAACGACCCTGCCATTATTCGTGTTAATGGCGGTAAAGAACGCGCTGATTCAGTATTAGCGGGATTACAGGCCTGCCAGTCATATAACTGGGTATTAGTCCATGATGCTGCACGACCTTGTCTTACTCACGTTGATATCGATAATTTAATTCTTGGCGCACTCGACTCTGATCATGGTGCTATTCTTGGTAGCCAGGTTCGCGATACGATGAAACGTACTGATGCTCAAGGTAATATTATTGCCACTGTGGATCGTGAGTTATTGTGGCACGCGTTAACGCCACAAATGTTTCCGGTTAAATTGCTGACTGATGCACTCACCAGTGGTTTAGCTGATAATGCTAATATTACCGATGAAGCATCCGCAATTGAATTATTAGGTTTAACCCCTAAGATGGTGGTTGGCCGCGCTGATAATATTAAAATTACCCGTCCTGAAGACATGCCGCTAGCGACGCTTTTTTTACAGCAGCTAACGCAAAAGAATAATCATGAATAATCATAGGGAAGAGAGATAATGTTTAGAATTGGCCATGGTTTTGACGTACATAAATTTGGTAATGCAGGCCCGGTAATGATTAACGGTGTCGCTATTCCTTATGAACAAGGTTTCTTAGCGCATTCCGATGGTGATGTTGCATTACATGCCATCTGTGATGCCTTACTTGGCGCGTTAGCGCTGGGCGATATAGGGCATCACTTCCCTGATACATCAGCAGAATTTGAAAACATTGATAGCCGCATCTTATTACGCGATGTGTTTAGTAAAGTGAAGGAACTGGGTTATCGCATTGGTAATCTAGATGTCACCATTATTGCTCAGGCACCGAAGATTGCACCCCACATTCAAGCGATGCGAGCGGTATTAAGTACTGATCTTGAAACTGACATCGGTACGGTAAATGTCAAAGCGACGACGACAGAAAAACTGGGTTTTACAGGGCGTAAAGAAGGCGTGGCATGTGAAGCTGTCGTGCTATTAATGAAAAATACATAAGCGAAACGAAATTAATGCAAACTAACCTTAATGCGGAGAACAAAATGCTTCCTGAATTTGAATATTTATACGGCAAACCTACTATTACAGGTTTTATTAAGCAGGAAGCTGCCGATTTTGTGGTTATTGAAGACCTTGGCTTTGAATTAACGGGTGAAGGTGAACATATCTTTATCTCTATTCGCAAAGAAGGTGAAAACACCCAATATGTTGCGCGTGCACTAGCTAAAGCCGCAGGCGTGGCGGATAAACATGTGAGCTATGCTGGCCTGAAAGATCGCCATGCTATTACCGAACAATGGTTTGGCATTCATATGCCGGGTAAAGAAACGCCTGATTTTTCGAGTGTTGAAACAGACCAAATTACAGTATTAAAAATCGTTCGTCATAACAAAAAACTGCGTACCGGTGCCCTTAAAGGTAATCAGTTTACTTTAAAGTTGACTGATTTGAGCTGCACAGATGGTCTTGAAGAACGTTTAGAAAAAATCAAAACAGTGGGTGTGCCGAATTATTTTGGTGAGCAGCGTTTTGGCCGTAATGGCAGTAATATTACCGCAGCCCAAGAGATGTTTGCAGGCAAAACAATTAGAGACCGTAACAAGCGTAGTTTTTATATTTCTGCTGCACGTAGTTTGATCTTTAATGCCGTGGTGAGTGAACGCATTAGCCAAGCAAAATGGCAGACACCAATGCCGGGTGATTGTTTGGTTTTACAAGGTTCGAACTCATTCTTTGCTGAAGAAACCTTAACTGACGATATCATTGAGCGTGTTGCCCAAGGTGCTTTACAATTATCCGCACCGCTAGTGGGCAAGGGTAATAGCAGCGCGATGAGTGACGCGTTAGCATTTGAAGATACGATCATCGCGCAATATCCAGAGTTGCTTGAAGGGCTTGTTGCTGCAGGCTTGCGTCAAGAACGTAAAGCGTTAATATTACGCCCGCAAAACTTTAGCTATGAACTTGCTGAGAATAGCTTAACGGTGAGTTTCTATCTGCCATCAGGTTGTTTTGCAACAAGTGTGGTGCGTGAATTGATTGAAGAGAAATTCGTTGTTCGTCATTTTGACCAAGAAGTTAAATCAGGAGACGTATGATCCAACTGGGTAATACAGGCGTAGCAGGGCAGCGTATAAAATCGTTGCTTGAACAACAAGGGATCCGAGCCCCAAGTGTATTAACTGCAATACAAGATACCCCACGTGACTATTTTGTCGAAGAAGCCTTTGCATTGCAGGCATGGGGTAATCAAGCCTTGCCTATCGGCGCTGGACAAACGATTTCTCAGCCTTACATCGTTGCTAGAATGACGGAACTGTTAATGCAAAGCAATCCACAGCGGGTGCTCGAAATTGGCACCGGCTCGGGTTACCAAACCGCTATTCTCGCGCAAGTATTTCCAAGGGTTTATTCGGTCGAGCGGATCCAAGCATTACAATGGCAAGCGAAACGCCGTTTAAAGAATTTGGACCTGCACAATGTGATGATGAAATACGGTGATGGCTGGCAAGGTTGGCAAAGTAAAGCGCCGTTTGATGCGATTATCGTTACCGCTGCGCCCGCTGCTGTACCGCAAGCATTATTAACGCAGTTAGCCGATGGTGGGCAACTTATTTTACCCTTGGGTGTCAAATCTCAAGTATTACAAGTTATCACCCGTAATGGCGATAGCTATACCAGTCAAAATGTTGAAAATGTACGCTTTGTGCCTTTAGTTCAAGGTGAATTAGCGTGAGTGTATTGTCGGTATGAAGTGCGAAGGAGATCGAATCAGGGAATCAGTTGCAGTGATGGTCAATCACAGTCTATTAAGTAATGTACGCCGGTGTCACCGATGGTATCGTATCGCGTTTTATTTATTGCTTGCGCAGTTAGTCGGTTGTTCTACAACTAATCATAACCCCGCGCCTGTCACCAGCGTTCAGGGTTATAAAGTAGAGCTCAGATCGCATATTAATACGCCGACTTACCGTGTTAGCAAAGGGGAAACCCTGTACGCGATCGCATGGCGAAGTAATCAAGATTTTAAATTTTTAGCTGCCTTAAATCAGATCCCTGATCCTTATCAAATTTACCCTGGTCAAGTATTAAAACTGAAAGGCAAAATCCCTGTGCCTGTTTATAAAAAACCGACTTCAGTGAAGACAGCTAAAACCACAAATCAGCACAAAAGTACCACTAAAACCAGTATTAAAGCACCGTCAAAGCCACTCGTTAAACCGGCTAAAACCAAAACGGTTATCGCGAAAGCAAGTTCTCCGGCTAAATATAAAGCGCCAGTGCCAAGTAAAGCACCCGTTAAAGCTAAGCCGCCAGTGAAAGTCGTGAAGCCCAAAGCCGTCGTCAGTAATAATAAGCTTAAATGGAGCTGGCCAGCGTCAGGTAAGTTAATTAGTACTTATTCGACGAGTAAGTCTGGTAACCAAGGGGTAAACATAGCGGGTTCATTGGGACGAAATATCATTGCGTCTGAAAATGGTCGCGTGGTTTATTCCGGTAGTGGTTTACGTGGTTACGGTAACCTTATTATTATTAAACATAACGATGATTACTTAAGCGCCTATGCCTACAACCAAAAGTTATTAGTGAAAGAGCAGCAATGGGTTAAGGCTGGTCAGAAGATCGCAACCATGGGTAACACTGGCCCTAATTCAGGTGCCGAATTGTATTTTGAGATCCGTTATCGTGGTAAACCGGTTAACCCAATGCGTTACTTGCCTAAGCGTTAAGCCCGACTGAAAGTGGTTTATTAGACTAATCTTAATAAGCTATTTACTGCAGTCAGGAGGCAATTCGTAATGAGCAAGATAACTGATGCAAATAAGTTAAACGTTGCAGATAATGAAGTATCTGATAACGCTAAAAAAGCACGTCCAGGGATGGAAAAATTTGAAGATGAACACCTCATTCCTAACGATGCAAAAAGCTTAGATGCAACGCAGCTTTATCTTGGGGAAATTGGATTTTCACCTCTGCTGACCGCAGAAGAAGAAGTTTTTTATGCACGCCGTTCATTGCGCGGCGATGCCAGTTCAAGAAAACGTATGATCGAAAGTAATCTGCGTTTAGTGGTTAAAATAGCAAGGCGCTATAATAACCGTGGGCTGGCTTTATTAGACCTGATTGAAGAAGGTAACCTAGGCCTGATAAGGGCTGTTGAGAAGTTTGACCCCGAGCGGGGATTTCGCTTCTCAACGTATGCGACATGGTGGATAAGACAAACCATTGAACGTGCCATCATGAATCAAACCCGCACCATTCGTTTACCTATCCACGTGGTTAAAGAGTTGAATGTTTACCTGCGTGCCGCGCGTGAACTGGCCCACGAGTTAGATCATGAACCTACCGCTGAAGACATTGCCGAAAAATTAGATAAGCCGGTTGCTGATGTCAGTAAAATGCTGCGTTTGAATGAACGGATCAGCTCGGTTGATACGCCTATCGGTGGTGACTCTGAAAAAGCATTATTAGACATCATATCGGATGATAAAGGTGACGGACCGGAAAGTTGTACCCAAAATGATGATATTAAATTTAGTATTGTGCGTTGGCTAGAAGAGCTGAACCCTAAGCAACGCGAAGTACTCGCAAGGCGCTTTGGGCTGCTCGGTTATGATGCTTCAACACTTGAGGATGTAGGGCATGAAATCGGTTTAACACGTGAGCGTGTCCGACAGATACAAGTTGAAGCGCTACGGCGATTACGTGAGGTGCTGGCCCAGCAAGGTTTATCGGTCGAAGCGTTATTTAGGCTTTAGCCTTCATGCAAGAGACTTTCCGCTATAGGAGAGGCCAAAGGCTCTAGTTGTTATTGAGTCGCTATTGAGTGATTAATCATTAAGAGTTTCCTAGTCTTAATGATTAGCACTTCAATCAGTCTTTATTCTTATTTTATTAAAATCAGTCATACTATTCATGCGTTTCTAGTATCTTAATACCTCTCTGCAAACATGGACTGTTTAAGGAAGGTTATGTTATCTATTCGTTTTTTATCTCGATTATGGTTCACACTCTTGTGCGTACTTTTCATTTCGTCATGCTCAACACAACGATTATTCATTAATAGCGATCTTCCCGTTATTGCTGATGATGCGAAATTCATTGTATTACCCACTGAAATACATGGCTTATCGGGTTCAAGAACAGAGCGAGAAGCGGTTTTTTATGCTTCTTTTGAAACAGCTTTCAAAGATAAAATAATAGATACTCCGAAACTCTCTTTACGCCTTAAGGACAATGATTTTGCCGATGTATCCTGGCGAATGAGCCATGCCATGCATCGGCTTGTTACTGACAACGCATGTTTGAGTTATACGCAAGGCTATCAATTAGCGCTTGCTAATGGTGAGGCAAATAGTAAATTTAGAGCGCTTGATCGAGATGTGTATCAATTAAGCCAGTGGTTACAGCAAGCTTATCAACTGCCTCGTGTCCCTGAATATATCGCGATTGCACACATAGATAGCATGGGCGTATCTCAAGCGGGGAAACTGATAAAATATCGGGTGATTGCGGGGATCTATTCTACAGAAAAACAAGCGCTGGAACGGGTTGTCAGTTATGTAGCAGAAAGCCCAAATCATCCTAAAGCCATTTTACATGACTTGGATAATTTGGGCTTTTTGATTTACCGTGAACTATTTAGGCTAGATTAGGTATAAGACGCTAAATTAAACGTAAGCACTAAAAATACGTCCTTAAAGTTGTTCTTTTAAACGATATAACATCTCTAATGCTTCACGCGGTGTTAAGTTATCCACGTTTAAGGCACTCAAGTCATCAATCACCGGATGAGTAACTGGCAGTGCTTCAACTTGTGGTCGTTCGCCTGCCAGCACTGGATGGTGTGCATTAAGTTCTAACTCATGTAGCTTGATTTTAGCCGCATGGATCACCGTTTTTGGTACGCCTGCTAATGCCGCAACTTGTAAACCATAACTGCGATCTGCTGCACCATCTTGTACTGCATGCATAAACACAATCGAGTCTCCGTGTTCAACCGCATCTAAATGCACATTGACTAGGCTCGGATGCTGTTCTGCTAACGTCGTTAATTCAAAATAATGGGTCGCGAATAACGTATAGGCTTGGATCTTATTCGTGAGATATTCTGCACAAGCCCAAGCAAGTGATAAACCATCATAGGTACTAGTACCGCGACCAATCTCATCCATCAACACTAAGCTATTCGCCGTGGCATTATGCAAGATGTTCGCGGTTTCGGTCATTTCTACCATGAAGGTTGAACGGCCGGATGCTAAATCATCTGATGCACCAATACGGGTAAAGATACGGTCGATTAACGAGGTGGTCACTTGCTCTGCAGGTACAAAGCTCCCGATGTGCGCCATTAATGTAATCAACGCTGTTTGACGCATGTATGTCGATTTACCACCCATGTTGGGACCGGTAATAATTAACATACGACGTTCTGGATTGAGCTGTACTGGATTAGCAATAAACGGTTCTGTCATTACTTGTTCAACCACAGGGTGGCGACCATTGGTAATATCGATACCGGGTTTCACGCTAATCGTTGGACGACAGTAGTTTAAGGTTTCTGCGCGTTCAGCAAAGTTACACAATACATCCAGTTCTGATAAGGCTGCTGCACTGTCTTGTAGTGCCGGAATGTAAGGAAGTAACTGATCTAACAATTGTTCGTATAATAGTTTTTCCAGTGCCAGTGATTTGCCTTGGCTGCTCAGTACTTTATCTTCGTGTTCTTTCAGCTCTGGGATAATATAACGTTCAGTATTTTTCAGCGTTTGACGGCGAATATAATGTACTGGCACTTGGTCTGACTGCAGGCGACTGACTTCGATGAAATAGCCGTGTACGCGGTTATAACCAACTTTTAAGGTTGGAATACCGGTCTGTTGTTTTTCACGTTCTTCTAATGCGTGCAAGTAATCAGTCGCACCGCGACTCAGTTCACGCCATTCATCGAGTTCTTTATTATAACCCGGGGCTATCACGCCACCATCACGAATTAATACCGGTGGGTTGTCGATAACAGCAAAGCTTAATAACGTTTCCAGCTCACTGAATTCGCCAGCAAGTTGTTGTAATGAAATTAGGTGATCGGCATTGTGCTCTGCAAGCAGTGTTTGCAGTTCTGGTAGTTGTTGGAATGCGTTACGTAAACGCACCAAATCGCGTGGACGAGCAGAGCGCAGTGATAAACGCGCAATGATACGTTCGATGTCACCAATAGTACGCAGTACCGGTTGGATGCTGTTTAGTGCGCCGACATCCAATAACGATTGAATGCTTGATTGACGTTGGTCTAATACCAAACTATCGCGAACTGGTTGATGTAACCAGCGTTTTAATAGGCGGCTACCCATAGGTGTTGAAGTATGATCGAGTATTTCTGCTAGGGTATTATCAGTGCCGCCAGATAAGTTCTGGGTAAGCTCTAAATTACGGCGTGTCGCTGCATCCATCACCACCATCTGCTCGGTTTGTTCAAGCTTAATTGCACGGATATGTGGCAATGCTGTGCGCTGGGTTTCTTTGACATATTGCATTAAGCAACCGGCAGCACAAAGTGCCACTGGCGAATTTTCAACACCAAAACCAACCAGATCCTTAGTACCAAACTGTTGGCATAAAACGGTGCGGCCAGTTTGTAAATCAAACTCCCACTCAGGGCGACGACGTAGGCCTTTAAGGTGTTTGATGTGCTGCATCGATTCAAACGATTCAGAATACAATAACTCTGCGGGATCGGTACGTTGCAGTTCGGCAAGTAAGGTTTCTTCAGTGTTGAATTGATTAACCAGGAAACGACCACTGCCCATATCCAAAGTGGCATAACCAAAGGTGCTACCGTCATTAAATAATGCCGCTAATAGATTGTCATTACGTTCTGTCAGTAAGGCCTCGTCACTGACCGTCCCCGGTGTAACAATACGGACTACTTTACGTTCGACAGGACCTTTAGAGGTCGCTGGGTCGCCAATTTGCTCACAGATAGCCACCGATTCGCCACTACGTACTAGCTTTGCTAAATAACCTTCTAATGAATGGTAAGGAATACCAGCCATTGGAATCGGGTTACCATTGGACTTGCCACGCTTGGTTAAAGAGATACCTAAAAGCTGTGACGCTTTTTTAGCATCATCATAAAATAACTCGTAAAAGTCACCCATACGATAAAACAGTAAGATATCTGGTTGTTCAGCTTTTAACTTAAAAAATTGCTGCATCATCGGCGTGTGATTAGGTAAGTCTTTAGGTGCAAGAAAGTCAGGTTGCATAGCGGCTCGGTTCTGAAAAAATAATTGCAGCTATAATAACAATGCTAAAGCATGGTGGCGACTGTATTTTTTTGTAGATAAATATGCGCTAGCAATAATTTTTAAAAAAATATTATGTTATTGCTTGATACTGTATGAACGAACAGTATACTTAGGCTATAAAATTAAATACTCGATTATGCCTCAGGGGAATAAAATGGACGCGAATAAAGAAAAAGCCTTAGCTGCTGCACTTGGACAAATTGAAAAGCAATTTGGTAAAGGTTCGATCATGAAGCTAGGTGATAACCGTACCATGGATGTGGAAACAGTTTCTACTGGTTCACTTTCTCTTGATATCGCATTGGGTGCTGGTGGTTTACCGATGGGACGTATCGTAGAGATCTACGGTCCTGAATCAAGCGGTAAAACAACACTAACATTAGAAGTTATCGCATCAGCACAACGTGAAGGTAAAATCTGTGCCTTTATCGATGCAGAGCATGCCCTTGATCCAATTTATGCAGGTAAACTGGGTTGTAATATTAATGAACTATTAGTTTCGCAACCAGATACCGGTGAGCAAGCATTAGAAATTTGTGACATGCTAGCACGCTCTGGTGCTGTAGATATTATCGTAATCGATTCTGTAGCGGCACTAACACCAAAAGCTGAAATTGAAGGCGACATGGGCGATAGCCACATGGGTCTGCAAGCACGTATGTTATCGCAAGCAATGCGTAAGCTAACGGGTAACTTAAAAACGACTAACACTATGTGTATCTTCATTAACCAAATTCGTATGAAAATTGGTGTAATGTTTGGTTCACCTGAAACAACGACAGGTGGTAATGCACTTAAATTCTACGCGTCAGTACGCTTAGATATTCGTCGTATTGGTTCAGTGAAAGATGGCGACGAGATCACGGGTAATGAAACACGTGTTAAAGTTGTGAAAAACAAAATTGCTGCACCATTTAGACAAGCTGAATTCCAAATCCTATACGGTAAAGGTTTTAACCGTAACGGTGAATTAATTGACCTAGGTGTTAAAGAGAAACTAATTGAAAAAGCCGGCGCTTGGTATTCATACAAAGGTGAGAAAATCGGTCAAGGTAAAGCTAAATCAACGCAATTCCTTATCGACAACCCTGCTATTGCCGCTGAAATTGATGGTTTGATCCGCGCTAATCTATTGGGTAAAAAAGACGAAGAAGTAGTAGCAGCTGTTAATACACCTGAAACTGAAAACGAATTTTAATTCTGCTATCGATTAGCGCTACGTCATTAGACTTACGTTGATTGAACAAGATGAATGTTAAGAAAAGGCAGCTATGGCAACATAGCTGCCTTTTTATGATTCATTTTTTTATAGGTGTTATTTATTGAGCCTTATTTATTAGACTTTATTCACTGATTTCTTGATCATGACAACCCCCGTTAGCGCCATTAATACCAACAATCCTAAACCGATATAACCAAACCACAGATCAAAAGATTTGTTGCCTGTCCAGCGTAGGTAGTGAATATCATACATAGTGTTAAAGAAGCGACTATCCGCACCTTGTTGGCGTAGGTTTAGCTGTGACCAATCAAACATCAACTTCACCTTGGTATCGGTAAACGCGATGCCGTCTTGATAATTTAATACCGTTCCATAACGGTCTGGATTATGTTTTACCGCATCTTGTAATAAGTTGATGATGCTTTGTGGGCTTGGTTCTGCCTGTATTTGGTTATCTAGGGGATTAATATGCTGCCATTGCTGATCTACTTTGACACGATAATGGCTGCTTAAAATACTGCGGTTAATGGCAATCGCTTGCCATTCAGGTTTCGGCAACAGAGGTAATGTTGAAGTGAGTGGATAGCTGGTTATTTGTAATTGTTCATAGGCATTTTTGTAACCAGGCTTGACCAAGAAAAATGCCCCTGTTAATGCCCAGAGGGTTACCGGTAAGATTAATAAATAGCCAAGGTAGCGATGCAGTTTGTAAGTATTCATTGCTGTCTATCATAGAAATATAGTTGCCGTTATTTTACGGTTTAATAATAAAAAGACCAGTTTAGGCAGGCGTTATCGGATTATTTTTATTATTAAACCTGGCATTATTTGTTTTTACCGCATATTAATTTAGAACTTAGCTGATACTTGTAATACGAAACCGTCAATGCCATAGGCTGCATCGTCACCAGTAGTACTGGCTGAATTAAGGCCGCCATCACTGAATTCACCGTCTTGGTAAACGCTGTAAGCGCCGTTTTTACTGATTGTCGCGGCGAGGTCAATGTGGACTAAATTCATCGGCGAAATACCAAAACCTAAGGTGTATAAGTCTTCACGAATATCATTCAAATCATGACGAATACCGGCCCGTAATTGTAAAAAATCAAATAGGTTCGCTTCAACACCACCGCGTGCATAGCGAGATTGACTATTGCTTTCAAAACCAATCGCATCATTCAAATCCATTTCTGCGGTCAGTGTGGCGTAATCATGATGCAGAGCAACACCCGCTGTGACTAATGGCGCTAGCGTAAATATCATTTTTTCATCAGCTTGGTTAATGCCTTTATAGGCAGTTGTTTCTATTTCTAGATCTTTTTTCAGCATGTTTCGACCACTCACCGCCACGCGGAAAATATCATAAAAATCAATCGCAACACCAGCATCTATGTTGAAATGGCTTTGCTTATCTAAGCCATCGAGGAAACCATCTTCAAACTCAGAGATGCCATCGTCATTGATCGAAATATCATAACTGTAAGTATCGATACGTTGATATTTTGGTGATATGCCTATAGAAACTGTCGCTATATCGGCGTCCCAATTCATTGATAGTGCCAGACCAAGGTCGGAGATGGAAACACCAGCCAGATTAACTTTACTATCAAGATCATCCAAATTTTGGCTATTGGCTAGGTCGATATCATTTTGACTGACTTTCGCTGTGGCAATGCTGGTCATGTAAGAGTTACCAAAGAAAGCCACAGATAAGGCCTTGCTTGGTAATGCAATGGCAAAGCTGGTACCGACATTGAGGCCCATACGCTGGCCATCAAATTCACCCAGTGCATTAGCATAGGCCAATGCAGTTAATGGATTGGTATTATTGTCATAATCATCTTGCGCTGTTTTCACGTTATCTAATGCACCTAAGAATGCATCTGAAGTTTCAGTGTTGACGCCAAAAGAGGTCGGCGCATAACGAGTATGGCCATCATCACTATATGGAATAGCAGGTAAGATGACACCAATGTAATCTGTTTTTCCTTGACCTAGCAGTGCTGGGTTAACAAAGGCGGCAGTAACAAAATCGGAAGATGCAACACCTGCACCACCCATCGCATCGTTACGTGCATCAAAATACAGTTGAGAAGCAAAAGTGGTCGGTGAAATAGCGCACGCGAGTGCTGAAATAATAAATATACGTTTCATATCAATCCCTGATTTTAATTCGTAGCGATGTTGACTCGATAAGAGTTATAAAGTTTTAAAGTTAATAATTAGAGCGATAATGTGCTGATTAATCCGTTAATCGACAGAGACATTTCGCTGTAATGAACCTTGAATGATGATTGTTACTTGATGAACAAATAATAGCATTGGATGATGTGAACTTAAGTTTGATCTTAAGTACTAGATTATACGAATGAATTTGTGATCTTGATCTTTTCGTTTGAATTAACGTCGATTTCGTTAGATTGGTTTGGTCAGTCTTGTATCTCTCTAATATAGCGAGTATAAATAGCTGGACTCCTCGCGAGACACTAAATTTTTTAATATGAAAATATTATCTAGACATGTATCGGGCATGCATCAAAGTAGCAAGGTATGAGGTGACGTTCTCATGCTTTTATTGCCCTAGTGTCGATATAAATGGTCATCGAACTCGAGTAGAACATACGCGTCATTTGTAGGTAATTGCGCTTAAGCGAATAGCTTTAGCTAAATAGCTACATTAAATTGGCAATGTTTTACTATTATAGAAAGAATGAAAACAATAAATAAGAGGTTATTTCTGTGCTTGAAGCAAACTATGAACAGCAATTAATGAAATTATTACCTTGGCAGAAAGTGAGCTTTATAGCGGCGCTTGCTGAACGTAGTTACCCTAACTACAAATTATTTTCTGAAGCTTGTGAAACTGGTGATGCACAGCAATTCCGCTTATCACTTGATCTATTTTGGGAGTCATTAACGGTTAAAAGCAGCAAAATCAACTTTGCTATTCAATATGACCGCTTCGAACCCATTATTCCAAATGTCGATAAATTTGATGTGTATGGTGTTTATCCAGCACTTGATGCATGCGTTACATTAAACAGTGCCTTTAATAGTTTAGTCGGACCTGATCCAGACGTGAACGAAGCAATTAATGCATCACGTGTTTCTATTGGTACAGTGGCGAGCTATTTAGAAGCGTTAGCAGGCGAAGAGCTTGATGAAGAAATCATGTTTGCTGATGAATTAATGAAAGAAGAGTTTGAGTTTCAACAAGCCGTATTAGATCTATTAACGGTACAAAAATCACCTGATAGTATTAAAGCAATACGCCAATTTGCAAAAAATGACGGTATTTCTAATATTGGTATTACCTTAGATTAATTAATTGAAATATCATTAAATAGCCGTCAGCACTGGTGGTAACGGCTATTGTGGCAAGTTGTCACTGTAATAATAGTGACTTTTTTATGATGTTTTTTTGTACATAGAGTGAGATTAGTGTGAGCGCTCGCCCATTTGTTGATTATTCTCTCAGCAATTGGCCGAATTAAGGCGATAAATCCTTTGCGGTCAACGGTTTTTTTGAATAGAGTGTTTAACAGTTTAATATTATTGAATAGCAGAAAGGACATTCTTATGAACAAAACTCAATTAATCGATGCAGTTGCAGCGAAAGCAGATTTAACTAAAGTACAAGCTAAAGCAGCACTTGAAGAGATCCTAAGTGCGATCACTGATAGCCTTAAAGAAAAAGAAGCTGTACAGCTTATCGGCTTCGGTACTTTTAAAGTAAGCGAACGTTCAGCACGTACTGGCCGTAACCCACAAACGGGTGAAGAAATTCAAATTTCTGCTGCTACAATTCCTGCATTCGTTGCTGGTAAAGCACTGAAAGACGCAGTTAAAAACGCAAACAAATAAATATTAATTTTTATTCATTTAAACGTTAATAAAAAAAGCACCTAATTAGGTGCTTTTTTATTATCTACGATTTATGTTCAGTACGGGAATAACGCGTTTTAAGGCGTTATGTCGGACTTGTTTTTTTCGGCGGCTTGAACACGAACACGTTGGATAACATTGTTTTCGATGGCTAAAACTTCCAGTGGATGGCCTGCAATTTTTAGGCTGATATTCGATACCGGGATCTCTTCCAAATATTCTAAAATCAAACCGTTTAAGGTTTTTGGACCATCGGTTGGGAAGTGCCAGCTCATTTCTTTATTAATGTCACGTATGTTGGCAGTACCATCAATGATATAGCTGCCGTCGGGTTGTGCCACAATCTCTTCACTCGCAGAAGGCGCCATTGTCGTCGTAAAGTCACCAACAATCTCTTCTAAGATGTCTTCTAGTGTTACCAAGCCTTGGATATCACCATACTCGTCGACGATTAAGCCAATACGTTCTTTCTTACGCTGGAACTTTAACAGCTGCACATTCAGCGGTGTTGATTCTGGAATGAAATACAGCTCTTTTACCGCCCGTAATAGCGTGGTTTTATCCAACTGTTCTTTGAGTAACAGACGTAATGCATCTCGGGTATGGACGAAACCAACCGCATCATCGATGGTATCTCGGTATAACAATACTCTGGTATGTGAAATATTACGTAATTGACGTAACAAGATCTCCCATTCATCGTTAATGTCGATGGCGATGATTTCGTTACGCGGCACCATGACGTCATCAACCGTTACTTTTTCTAGATCTAAAATACTGATAAGCATATCTTGGTGACGTTGTGGGATCATCGCACCCGCTTCATGTACCACGGTACGCAGTTCTTCAGAGTTTAAAGCACCATTGTTATCATGTTCCACATTGACACGGAAAAGACGCAGGAGGCCATTAGAAATGATGTTTACGAGCCAGACTAGCGGGTAAAATAGCGTGAGTAATGGACGTAAGATAAATGAACTTGGGAATGCCACTTTTTCAGGGTGCAGTGCGGCTAAAGTTTTCGGTGTTACTTCAGCAAAAATTAGGATCACAATCGTTAATAAACCGGTCGACACGGCTAAACCAAGGGCTTCATTTTCTGCAAATAAACGCATGCCTAGAATCGTTGCTATAGATGAGGCTAAGATGTTGACCAGGTTGTTACCAATTAGGATAAGACCAATCAATCGATCTGGTCTGTTGAGGAGTTTTTCTACACGTTTCGCACCCGTATGGTTATTTTTAACCAGGTGCTTAAGCCTGTAACGATTGAGAGACATCATGCCAGTTTCTGAGCTAGAGAAATAAGCAGATATAAGAATTAAAATTGTCAGGAGACCAAACAAGGTCCCCGTTGATATGTCGTCCAAGTGTTATCCTTTGATTACGCGAGTGTATGTATAGAAATTGTTCGGTGTCTGTTATCAGTGTCGCTTGGTATTAATGGAGGAGAACCTCTTTTACAAAGCGAGAACCGAAATAGGCTAATGACAGCAGTATAGAACCAAATAGCGTACCAAATGCAATCTTATTGCTACGCCAACCTTGCTTAAAGTGTCCCCAGAGTAACACTGAATAGAACAGCCAAGCTAAGATAGACAATACGGTTTTATGTGCTTGTGTGTGGGTAAATGCATCTTCAAAAAATATAAAACTGGTCAGTATGGCTATTGATAATAATGCTAAGCCTATACTTAATAATCTAATTAACTGTTTTTCTATCGTCATTAACGAGGGCAGTGCAGGGTGCATGGCAATCGGACGTTTGTGCTTGAGCTGATAATCTAAGTAGGCCATTTGCAGTGCCAGTAAACTCGCAACAATAAATGCTGCATAGGCAAATAAGATCACGACGATATGCACAACCAGTGGGGTATTATCACTTAAATTGGAAATGTAAATCGTTGGTAACAGGTAGCTTATCGCAATGACAATGGTCGAAAATCCATAGACGATTGGTAATAAAGGCAATATTTTAAATTTATTGATCGACAGCGTCATGATGATCGAGATCAGCAAACTGATAAGCGCCGCGACATTCACAATGCTCAGATTAATCCCTGCTGTCGTTACAATATCAAACCCCATCCAAAACAGATGGCAAAGTGTTGCGCCTGCACCTAAGGTGAAAATAGTACGTATACTCGTCTTTTGCTTTACAGTTAAGGCTGTAATGCAATTATAAATTGCAGCTATATAAAAAATAATAGCGCCGAGAGCAAACAGTTCCATAGGGCTCACTTTAATGTTGATTTATATGTAATTATGTAGTCCAGTATACGCTTGCTATATCTATAGAGCTATATTCAAATGCATTATTTAGAAAGGAAAATATTATTTTTTTATAAAACAATACCTAGGGATGACTTGAGTGTGTGATTTTTGCCCTCAAATAAGGTTATAATCATCAGTAATTATTGCATTTAATCTAATTTATAACGGATAACGTCATGTTTGAGAATTTAACAGATCGCTTATCGGCAACGCTGAAAAACGTCAGTGGCCGTGGTCGTTTGACTGAAGATAATGTCAAAGAGACACTACGTGAAGTGCGCATGGCGTTACTCGAAGCGGATGTAGCTTTACCAGTCGTACGCGAATTTATTAAAAACGTAAAAGAAAAAGCCCTGGGCCAAGATGTTTCTAAGAGTCTTAATCCAGGTCAAGCCTTCATTAAGATCGTGCAAAGCGAACTTGAGTCGGCAATGGGTGAAGCCAATGAAACATTAAACCTTGCTGCGCAACCGCCAGCAGTATTAATGATGGCCGGTTTACAAGGTGCGGGTAAAACCACCTCGGTAGCCAAACTAGCGCTGTTTTTAAAACAACGTGAAAAGAAATCTGTATTGGTTGTAAGTGCTGACGTTTACCGTCCAGCGGCAATCAAACAGCTAGAAATGCTAGCAGCAGAAGTTGATGTTGAGTTCTTCCCAAGTAATGTTGATCAAAAGCCGGTTGATATTGCCAATGCCGCAATCGAATACGCACGTAAGTCATTTATTGATGTGGTGATTGTCGATACTGCGGGTCGTTTACATGTTGATACTGACATGATGAACGAGATCCAAGAGCTACACGCGGCGATTAACCCAATTGAAACCTTATTCGTTGTTGATGCGATGACAGGTCAAGATGCGGCAAACACCGCCGCAGCATTTAATGAGAGCCTACCATTAACCGGTATCATCTTAACGAAAGCTGATGGTGATGCGCGTGGTGGTGCAGCATTATCTATTCGTCATATTACCGGTAAACCAATTAAGTTTATCGGTATGGGCGAAAAGATTGATGCATTAGAACCTTTCCATCCAGAACGTATCGCGTCGCGTATTTTAGGTATGGGTGATGTTTTATCACTTATCGAAGAAGTAGAACGTAATGTCGATAAAGATAAAGCTGAAAAACTGGCTAAAAAAGTTCAGAAAGGTAAAGGCTTTGATTTAGAAGATTTCCGTGATCAGCTGGTGCAAATGAAAAGCATGGGCGGCATGATGGGCATGATGGATAAGTTACCAGGTATGAACCAGGTTCCTGATGCTGTTAAAGACCAAATGGATGACAAATTAACGAACCGTATGGAAGCGATCATTAATTCAATGACGCCTGCAGAGCGTCAACGTCCAGAAATCATCAAAGGCTCGCGTAAGCGCCGTATTGCGATGGGGTCTGGTGCTCAGATCCAAGATGTGAATAAACTGCTTAAACAGTTTACGCAGATGCAAAAAATGATGAAAAAAATGTCGGGTAAAGGCGGCATGAAAAAAATGATGGGTAAAATGAAAGGTATGATGCCACCAGGAATGGGCGGCGGCATGGGTGGTATGGGCGGTGGTAAAGGACCGTTTGGTTAAACCCTCGTTCTAAAACCCTTCTTTATATAGTCGTTTTATTTAAATCTGGCGACTATTTATCTAAAGCCTTGCTGCAATATCTACCTCAAGCCTTGCTATCATAGCAGGGCTTTTTTATTTCCGCTTATTCTGGTTAAGTTACGTCTAATCGACATAATGACAGCATAATGATTGTTTATAGTATAAATAGCGCTAACTAAAGTGTTCATGTAACACAATAAGGTTGCTTTTAATAAAAATAAGAGTAAAATTGCGCGACTTCGAATCGTCTCATTCGTGAGTACTATTTCTCACTCTTGAGTACAATTTGAACTAAATGGGACCTTGTCAGTGCAAGGTCGGAATACACACTTAATTTATAAAGAGGACGATATGGTTACTATTCGTTTATCTCGTGGTGGTTCTAAGAAATCACCTTTCTACACAGTTGTTGTTACAGATAGCCGTAATGCTCGTGATGGTAAATTCATCGAAAAGCTAGGTTTCTTTAACCCAATGGCTGCTGGTCAAGAAGAACGTGTTCGTCTTGACAACGTGAAAATTGAAGCTTGGGTTGCTAAAGGCGCTACAGTTTCAAACACAGTTGCTAAGTTAATCAAAGACGCTGCTAAAGCTGCTTAATTATCTTAAGGTAAGGAGATCTTGTGAGTTCAACTGACAAACCTATGGTAGTTGGCCGTCTTGGTGCTGTTTACGGCATTAAGGGCTGGATGAAAATTAACTCCTTTACCGATATTCCAGAAGGAATCTTTGACTATTCACCTTGGCTCATCGAGCAAAAAGGCGAATGGGTTGAAGTGGCGATTGAAGATTGCAAACGCCATGGCAAAGGTTTAGTTGCTAAGTTAGTTGGTGTTGATGTTCGTGAAGAAGCGCAGGCCCTTACGGGTGCTGAGATTGCTATAAACGCTGATCAACTTCCTGCATTAGATGATGATTTTTACTGGCGTGACCTTATTGGCTGCTCTGTTGAGACAGACAAGGGTTATACGTTAGGCAAAGTCACAGATATGATGGAAACCGGTTCTAACGACGTATTAGTGATTAAAGCGAATGCAACAGATGCCTTCGGAAAAAAAGAACGGTTAGTTCCGTTTCTTTATGAGACAGTGATTATCAATGTTGATATTACTACTCAAAAAATTATTGTTAATTGGGATCCGAGTTTTTAAGACTCATTGTCAGCGGAGGCAAGTATGTGGTTAGGGGTTATTAGCCTTTTTCCAGAGATGTTTAATGCCATCACTGAACAAGGAGTTATCGGTCGAGCAATAAAACGCGATCTGCTGAAGTTCCAAACTTGGAACCCAAGAGATTTTGCCCACGATAAACATAAGACGGTCGATGACCGACCTTATGGTGGTGGCCCTGGCATGTTGATGATGGTTCAACCATTACGAGATGCTATCCATGCAGCAAAACAGGCAGCAGGTGGTGAGGCGAAAGTTATTTATCTTTCACCGCAAGGACGTAAATTGGATCAAGCTGGCGTACTGGACTTGGCAACAAATGAAAAGATGATTTTTATTTGTGGCCGTTATGAAGGTATCGATGAGCGTATCATCCAATCGGAAGTTGATGAAGAGTGGTCTATCGGTGACTTCGTGTTAACCGGTGGTGAACTTGCCGCAATGACGATGATTGATGCTGTTTCACGCATGATACCGGGTGTTTTAGGCACTCAGGCATCCGCGGAGCAAGATTCGTTTGCAGATGGTCTTTTAGATTGTCCGCATTATACGCGTCCGGAAGTGTTGGATGGTTTGGCTGTTCCTAAGGTTCTCCTTAGTGGCAACCATAGTAAAATTAGCCAATATAGACAGAAACAGTCTTTAGCTCGAACGTTAGAACGACGACCTGATTTATTAAGTAACCTAGCTCTGACTGATCTGCAAGAAAAAATTCTTGTTGAGATCGTTCGCGAAAGTCGCGAGTTAAAGTAGAGTTTTTCAGTTTATTCTAGGGTATAGAAAATGAGCAACATAATTGCACAGATCGAACAAGATCAAATGAAAACAGATTTACCAGCTTTCGCACCAGGTGCTACAGTTGTAGTACATGTTAAAGTTGTTGAAGGCGATAAATCACGTCTACAGGCTTTTGAAGGCGTAGTTATCGCTAAACGTAACCGTGGTCTGCACTCTGCATTCACAGTTCGTAAAATCAGTTCAAACGGTGAAGGTGTGGAACGTGTATTCCAAACACATTCTCCAGTGGTAGCAAGCATCACTGTTAAGCGTCACGGCGATGTTCGTCAAGCTAAGCTATACTACCTACGTGGTCTTACTGGTAAAGCTGCACGTATTAAAGAAAAATTGGGCAAGCGTAAAAGCAAATAGTCCTTTTTTCATGCAGTTAAGGTCCGTCATATGACGGGCCTTTTTTTTTCCTAATTTTAAAGATATATTAAATAATAATCTGCGTAATATTTTTCGATCAGATATTGAAGTGTTTTTTGAGTAACTGATGGGTAAATGCTTTCTTTAGATAAAAACCTCGTGGTCGAACTTGGATGATCTCCCCCTCACTGCCATACGCCTTGGTACGGACTTTATTGTTTGCTGCCTTAGGACGAAGCTGTAGATACTTACCGTGATGCGCTGTGATTTGTTCTACTTGCCCAAGCGCTATCATATCCATTAACTCTTCCCAGTCTTCTTGTAACTGAGCACTCTCAAGCGAATCGGGTTGCCACAGTAGTGGTGAACCAATAATCCGTTCTGCTATTGGAATATCACGCTCACCGAGCACTGGGATCCACAAAACCTGCTTTAATTTATTCGCCACGCTGCAGGTCTGCCAAGTAATGCCGTGATTACCAGTTAATGGGGCAACACAAACAAACGTTGTTTCTAGCGGTTTACCTTGCGCATTAATCGGGATGGTTTTTAATTCAACCCCGAGTTCTGGAAAATCCTGAATGGGTTTACTGCCAGCCGTCGCACCAAGGTGCAGTTCTAGCAGCTGTCCAATCCAGCCTTTCTGCTTACGCAGATCATCAGGCACGTTCAGTTGATGAATAGCGGCTATCTGCTGCAGGTTAAATCCGGCAATGTCCTGGGCGCGGATCATCAGCTCATTGATATCTTGGGGGGCATTTATAATTGATGGCATGTAAATAATTCTTATTTTTCAAGGTTTCATCTAGCAGAATAACACTTTTAAATCTAGCTGTTAACGGTCGTTTTACATACAAAACGAGGCTTAGGTCTCACTTTTGTGTTACGTAGATGTTTCAAGTTGAAATTTGATTTTAAGGCTTTGTTTTAAAACATTTTTTATATATTTTGAAGAGGGTGTGGATAATTTCATCACAGTTTTATTATGTTAAATGGTAATAATAAAAACACTACACAAGGTTATCCACAGAAAACGGGGATAACTTCCGGTTTAAAGGCTAAACTTTGTTAATAAATATCGATAATAGCGCTCAGTCGTGCTGTTTAGCTCAATTTCAATTACTTTTCCACACTCGTTATGTGTATAACTGTGATTATTGTGGATGATCAGGGTTTTTATTGAAAAATTGCTGTTTTATTGAGCAATACACGAGGTGTTAAAGGTTACGTTATCGCCTTTATAATAAGAGATGTATTAGCGTAAGGTATAAAACCAAGGTGAAACACCCTGGTTTTGATGGTTTATAGGCGCTATTAAAAACGACCTATTTAGATAACCTTTTCACCATTTTCGATTACTGTTTTACGTACTTTTTTAGTAAACTCGATTGCTTCTTCAATAATCTGTTTTTCATCAACTGTTAGCATATTGCGATCTTGCATGATCACCTTACCAGCTACGATAGAGTGGCGTACATTGCCAGCGTTAGCTGAATACACAAGTACTGAGTATGGGTTGTACATCGGTACCATGTTTGGTGCTTTAGTATCAATGACGATAATATCAGCCAATTTACCTACTTCTAATGAACCAATTTTGTCTTCCATGTGTAATGCTCTTGCAGCACCCATGGTAGCCATATCAATCACTTTAATTGGGGGCATTGCGCCGCGATCTTGGTTTACAAGTTTGTGGACTTTAGCTACTTGGTTTAATTCATCAATCGTACTGAGTGTATTACCCGACATTGGACCATCGGTACCTAAACCAATGCGTACATCTTCGTCATACATTTTAAGGGCTGGAGATACCCCTTTTGCTGATTTGATATTGGCACTCATGTTATGCGCAACACCGGTACCGGCTTTTTTTACTAGTTCGATATCTGAGTCGCTTACATTGATCATGTGCGCAGCCACTAAACGTTCGTCAAGTGAACCAATACTATCCATGTATTCAACAGGCGATTTACCGTCAGAGCGTGCGGCGATTTTCTCGTTTTCACGTTCTGATTCAGCAAGGTGGATAAGTACTGGTACATTATGTTCTTTCGCTAGCTTAGTTATTTGTTGCAGAACTTCAGTGGTATTGGTATACGGCGCATGTGGTGCAAATGCAGGGGTAATACGTGGGTGATCTTTGTATTCTTCGATAAAGTTCAGTGCGTATTGAATACCTTCTTGGGCATTCTGGGCATCGGCAACAGGGAACTTAATCACTGTTTCACCTAAGATTGCACGCATACCAATCTTATCAACTGTTTTTGCTACTTCATCTTCAAAGTAATACATGTCGCTGTAAGTTGTCACACCACCTTTAACCATTTCGAGATTACCGAGGTTGGCGCCAATACGCACCATGTCACGGCTGACGAGTTTCTTTTCTAATGGGAAGATATAGCGGTGTAAACGTCCTGGGACATCATCTGCTAGTGAACGGAATACCGTCATTGATGCGTGTGTATGGGTATTAATTAAACCAGGCATCACGATGTCGCCATCCACATCCATGATTTTATTTGCTTGGTATTGCTGTGCAAGTTTAGCATCACCAACGGCAATAATTTTATTGCCTTTAATCACGACTGTACCGTTTTCATAAATGGTTTTATCACTGTTCATTGTTAATACAGTGGCATCTGTGATGATCAAATCAACTTTTTCTGCTGCATGCACAGATGTCGCAAAAATGATTGAAGCGGCAAGCAATGTTTTATTTAAAAATTTGTTACTAGCAAACATGTTTAATCTCAATTTTATATGAATAGGACAGAAAACACTCTGGGAAGTCGAATGACTCGATTTTACAGAGCTTTATAAACTTATTCGCCTTTAATGGCAATCAAATTACTGCAAACAGCCCCGTTAGTAGTAATTGCTTTGGCGTTAACTATTTTTTAAAAGCACCACCGTATTAAAGCCTGTTAATCTGCTCATTTTCTGGAAATGATCGGTATTTTGCCTTTGTAAATGGATCTTTAGCAAAACTGTTCGTGTAAGTTTGCCGCACATTGATTTATATGAAACAATCAAGTTAACTAAGTTCTACCCTTAAGGTGCTAATGTGATTGATAGCGATGGCTATCGTCTTAATGTAGGCATCCTAATTTGTAATCGTGAAGGTCAAGTTTTATGGGCTAAACGTTGTGGGCAACATTCTTGGCAATTTCCGCAAGGTGGTGTAGATGATGGAGAGTCTGCAGAGCAAGCTATGTATCGAGAACTATATGAAGAGGTTGGGCTAAAAGAGAAACATGTTTCTATTTTGGCAACCTCTAAAACATGGTTGAAATATAAGTTACCAAAACGATTAGTCAGATGGGATAGTAAACCGGTCTGCATTGGACAAAAGCAAAAATGGTTTTTACTGTGTCTGGAAGCGGATGACAGTCAAATCGACTTTAAATGCACAGGTCATCCTGAGTTTGATGATTGGCGTTGGGTCAGTTATTGGTACCCTGTACGTCAGGTTGTATCGTTTAAAAAAGACGTTTATCGTCGCGTGATGAAAGAATTTGCCCCCGTGGCATTGCCTTTTTTGCGCAAAGACGCTAAGCGTAAACGACGTTAATGCTAAATAATGCCTGCGTATTGAATTGTCTATAGGATTCAATACAAAGGCATTACTTATTCAACTCCCCTCAATTATTTACATCGCTATTTTAGAACTTAATTATCAACCTAATACTTTGGTTTTATTTACCTTATTTTACCGATTCTATTACGGCACTGTCTTTGTTGTCGTTGGTATTTGGTGTAAGGTGTGTTTAACTTTATTGCCTTAGCCAAGGCGAGTACTTATTTTATTCAGGAACTCACTAATGTCGCAGACATATCTACAATATCCAGAAATTGATCCTATTGCGATCAGTCTTGGTCCTATCAACGTGTATTGGTATGGGTTGATGTATTTACTTGGTTTCTTATTTGCTAACTGGATGGGTAATCGTCAAGCAGCGAAGCCGGGTAGTAGCTGGAATAAAGACGAAGTCGGGGACCTATTGTTCTATGGCTTTCTTGGTGTGATCTTGGGTGGTCGTATCGGTTATGTACTGTTTTACAACTTTGGCTTATTCCTTGATGACCCTATGTACTTATTCCGTATTACCGACGGCGGCATGTCATTTCATGGCGGCCTGATTGGTGTATTACTGGCGTTTGTTTATTTTGGTCGTAAGACTCAACGTTCGTTTTTTGTTATTGCAGACTTTGTCGCGCCGATGGTGCCGTTTGGTTTAGCGGCCGGACGTATTGGTAACTTTATTAATGGCGAGCTGTGGGGTCGTGTGACAGATGTGCCTTGGGCGATGGTATTCCCAACGGGTGGCGATCTACCACGACACCCAAGTCAGTTATATCAGTTCGCAATGGAAGGCGTGTTATTACTTATCATCTTGCAAGTATTTGCCCGTAAACCACGCCCTGTTGGCGCAATCTCGGGTCTGTTCTTGTTCGGTTATGGTATTTTCCGCTTTATAGCTGAATACTTCCGCCAACCTGATTCACAGCTTGGTCTGTATTTTGATCTGATCAGTATGGGGCAAATATTATCGACGCCAATGATCTTCCTTGGTGCGGTAATTATGTTTGTTGCCTACAAAAAACCGACCTTATTTTTAGGTAAAACTGATAAATAATCGTGTTGAAACAAACGCAGATACCAATGTTATGCTTAGTATTGGTATCGGCGTGATGGTATAATCATCAAGGTACTCACCTTGTTGGTTATAATTTCATCAGTAGAATAAATTACTATGTAGAACAACTAAGTAGTATTGGGTTTGTTTCTAAAGCCTGATTTTATGTTGACTCTATTACTTCCTACCTAATGATACGCTATCAACAATAACAAGCGCATTCCACGAACGACTTGCTGCTCGTTTAGCTATGGTAATACTGCAGTATGAATATTCTCTCTATTTGTTTAGTTGCGTTAGGATTGGTTTTTTTATCCCAAAGTCTAAAGCCAGCCATTAAAATCTGCAAACAAGTGCACAGTTTAGGCTGGCAGCTATTACTGTTATTAATCGTTTTTTTCTTTATCGGTTACTGCTCTTTTCTGTATTATTTGACGACGATCACCACGGTTTCTATTGTCGAAATCTGCTTATCGACCATTTTATTTGGTGGCAGTATTTTTGTGTTTATGGTGATTGAATTTAGCCTCAACAGTATTGAAGAACTGCATATTATCGCCCAAAAAGAACGCTACAATGCCTTGCATGATTCATTAACAGGTTTACCTAATCGACTGCATTTTATGGAAACTGTGACGACTAAAGTTGTTGCCGCTGCGCCTTTCTCTGTATTTGTATTAGATTTAAATGACTTTAAGCAAATCAATGATGTGGTAGGACACTACTATGGTGATCAACTGCTGATTAAACTATCAAAAAGATTGTCTCGGGCATTACCTGAGGGCTGTTTCTTTTCACGTGTTGGTGGCGATGAGTTTGTTTTATTGTTTAATGCCATCGAGCTATCAGAGATTAGTGACTTAATGGCAATCATAGATAAAACATTAGTTAAACCATTCAATATCAATAGTTATAATTTTAACGTACGCATTAGTACGGGGATCAGTTTGTTTCCCTACCATAGCAGTACGATAGCGCCGTTATTACAGAAAGCCGATACTGCAATGTATGAATCGAAAAAGCAGCAGGTGTCTTATCGACTGTACAACGATACATTAGACGATGATGCCAAGGCCCGTCTTGCTATATCAAGTAAGTTACACCTCGCATTAGCAAAAAATCAATTCCAGCTGTATTACCAGCCGTTGGTAAAATTACAATCGACGAAGGTACATCATTTTGAAGCCTTGTTACGTTGGCCACAAACGGATGGTAGTTTTATTCCGCCAGATCAGTTTATCCCATTGGCCGAGCAAAATGGCACGATTCGTCAAATCACCTTGTGGGTTTTAGACACTATCACTCAGGACTTAGTCGACTTTGCCGCTCAAGATGTTGATGCGTGTATCCATATCAATCTATCGGCTCTGGACTTGCAAGATGATTACTTTTCAACGCGACTTTCAGCGTTGGTTCGTGAAGGTTTATTATCGCCCGTGCAGCTGGTATTAGAAGTCACTGAAACGGCTATCATGACGGATATAACCAAAACCCGCGATATTCTGTCTAAATTATCAAGGTTGGGTTTTCGTATTAGCCTGGATGATTTTGGTACCGGCTTTTCATCAATGTCTATTTTGCGAGAGTTGCCGATTAACCAAATTAAGATTGACCGTTCTTTTGTGATGGCGATGCATAACGGCAATACTAATAATGCCATTGTCCGTTCTATTATTTTCCTTGCGAAAAATCTAGGCTGTAGTGTGGTAGCAGAAGGGGTGGAAACCAAAGCGATTGCTGCGGAACTGACATTGCTAAGGTGCGATTATTTACAAGGCTATTACTACAGTAAACCGTTACCATTAGCGTCGTTGTTGCCTTATTGCGAGCAGCAAGGTTGGAAAGTGGCATTGCAGTAGCAATCATCGTTCAGTAGTCAGTCATTAAAATGCAAAAGGGCGTTAACCGATAAAGTTAACGCCCTTTTGTTATCGACAATCCACGGACTTGACCATGAACCTGCTTTTAATCATTTATGATAAGTGCTATACCGAAAATGGGTACTTTATTGCATCGTGGTGTTGATAATCAGACACTTCAAAATCAGCCATGGTTACCCACGTTTCTAAATCTTCTAAGGTCTTAATTTTTGGATTGATGTGTAACTTAGGTAGTGGCAATGGTTGACGTTTTAATTGCACGTCACGCATCAATTCCAGCTGATCTTCATAAATGTGTGCATTCACAATCTTGTGGTATGCCTGACCGGCTTTATGACCGGTAATTTGCGCTACCAGTGCTAACAATACATGAACTTGTACCATATTGAAGTTTAAGCCTAGCGGCACGTCACACGAACGTTGAGTACTGTTTAGGTATAACGTATCACCAAGTAATGAAAAGTGATGGCTGTACATGCACGGGCGTAAACAACCTAATTCAAATGCACCTGGGTTGAAGAAAGTTAAGATCTCGCCACGGTTATCAATACCGTTCGTTAAGTCATCAATGATCTGACGTAGTAGATCGACAGTGCCACCTTGTGGTTTTACCCAATTACGCGCACAGGCTCCATACACATAACCCATGTCGTCTTCACCTTTACGGTGTGGGCTTGCTAACCAAACTGCGTTGTCATTGGCATTGGCATCCCATGTCTTGGTGCCTAATGCGCGAAAGTCAGCGGCATTATCATAACCACGGATGTAACCAATGATCTCGGCAATGGCTGATTTCCAAAAACTTTTCCGGGTAGTTACCAACGGAAACTCATTGTTTGCTACGTCATAAGTGAGATCAGCATTGATTACGGTTAAACAGCGTTTTCCGGTACGTTCATTTTCAACCCAAACACCTTGTTCCACTATTCGTGTACATAAATCAAGATACTGTTTCATCGACTACTACCCACTCTTATTGTTATACATTAATTATTGTGCATGATTTGCATGGGCAGGATCTTTACATAGATCAGTAGATGTTACAAATTAAGAATGTAGCAAAGAGCAGTTATTATCGCTGAGTTACTCGCAGCGATAATGGTGATGTTAGCAGTGGCGACTAAGCGTGTTCGAGTTGCAGTGCTTGTGCGTTAAAGCGCTTCTTGTTCTTATCGGTAAATTGGGTCAGGTCTAATACGATCAAGCCATCGATGCAATGATTGAAGCTTGGGTCAATATTGAAATCAAAAATCTGCACGCCACCGGGTTTACATAACTTGGTATATTGCTTAAACAAGGTCGGTACACTAAAGCCCATATGATTAAGCTGGGCCTTTAAAATGACCATGCCTGATTCGGTGTCGGTATTAGCGAATAAGTCGGTTAAACGTAAGCTGGCTTGTTCTGATAAGCGAAATGGCATGGTCGCCGTGGCAACATTACTCGGATTACCGTAGAAGTGCTGATAGTAATATACCAGCAGCTCTTTTGCAGGTTGCGAATAGCTGTTACTGATACTCACAGTACCAAACAGGTAGCGACAACCACTGTGCTGAATAATATATTCCATGATCCCTTGCCACAAGTATTCCAGACAGCGCGTGCCCCAATATTTTGGCTGAATAAAACTACGGCCGAGTTCGATACCAGAGCTGAGATAAGGACTCATTGCTGCTTGATAATCAAACAGGGTCGCGCTGTAGAGTTGTTGCTGTACGTTGGCTAAACCCACTTTATTGGTTTCTAATAACCGATAAGCGCCGATTAATTCCAGTTCTTTATCATCCCACAATAAGATATGCACATAAGAGTTATCGTAGATATCCACGTCGCGGCGTTCGCCCGTGCCTTCACCGACTAAGCGGAATGACTCTTCGCGCAAACGACCTATTTCACGCATGATGGTGGAGTTGGCTTGATGGCGGTAGCAGTAAATTTGTTTGCCATCACGGCTATCATTGAGTTTTTGGCAAGCGTGTATCTCACTGCGTAATAAGGCTTTGTTTTCGGGGTGAGCGATGGCTGATTGGGTATTGAAAATAGACGGTTTATCTTTGGTTAAGCGGTATAGATGTTTGCGAAACAGTGCTGTTTTGGTATTAATCGGTAAATCTAACGCTTGATAAGTATCGTAGTTAATCTGTTCACCAATGCGAATCGACACCGAGTTATGCGCATGTTTAAACATTTCGCGAATTAACCACAGGGTGGATATCGGTTTTGATAACATGGATAAGCTATAGAAAAACAGCGAGTTTTTAGCATTGATATAAATAGGGATGATAGGGGCTTGCACGCTGCTGGCGATACGTAAGAAACCATTGCGCCATTTACCGTCTTTCACGCCTTGCGGGCTAATACGCGATACTTCACCCGCCGGAAACATGATTACCACACCTTCGTCTTTAAGGTGGTTATTAATGGCTTTTAAACGCTGACTGGCGGTCCCGCCATTCATATTATCAACAGGCAAAAAATAATCACTTAATGGCTTGATGATCATGAGCATATCATTTGCAACGACCTTCACGTCGGGGCGGATCTTGCTGACCATTTTTAATAACGCCATGCCATCGAGTGTGCCAATCGGGTGGTTGGCAATGATCACGGCTTTACCGGTTGCTGGAATACGTTCAATTTCGTTCGGGCGTACTGAATAACTAAAACTAAAGTGTTCGAATACTTGTTCGATAAACTCAATGCCAGTGAGGTGGGCATAAGTTTCGCCAAACTGACGTAATTCACGTTCGTGGAACAGTAATCTGAGTGTCGCCAACATAGGTTTGGCGATAAGGCGGGTGGTTTTTTTCTGCAAAAAATCGGGGTAACGCTGGTTTATTTCCGCTTCTACGTTGAGCATAATCTTCATCCTTTAGATTATTGATGGCTTTATCATAGAAGTCGGAGATGACATTTTTAGTGGTTTTTTATGGCAATTATATGACCCGCCAATGGTCAATAATGTATGGCCTGTTAAAGCGTTATTCAGTGAGCCAGTCGATGATCATCTGACAAACCCAGCCCCCGTCATCAAGCGGTAAATCATGACCAGCAGTGGGATGATAATGAATTGGACACCGCCATTGGGTTGCAATAGCAGTGCTGCAACGTACATCTACGAGCTTATCCTGTGTGCTAGCGAGTAACAAAATCGCTTTAATTGGCGGCTGCGCTGGTGGACTAAAACGGCTGGCAGCATACAACTGACGTAAGGCATTCTGACGGTTTATCGGTTGTTGTTCTGCGTAATCGGCCCAACGTTGCGCCAATGCTTGATGACTGTGACTGTGTTGGCTATCGCTGGTCATCGTTAAAATGGCTTGCTCTTGTTGCAAAGGCGAACTGGTTAAAACCTTCAGTAGCGTGGGGATGTTATGCGGTTTTAAACGCTGATAAATAGGGCTGAAATGTTTGAAACTGGTATTAATAAACACCATCCGCTGGATCTCATTGGGAAAATGTTTGGCCCATTCACTGCAGATCATGCCCCCCATCGAAATGCCCAATAAGCTAATTGGATAACTGACGTCAGGATGTTGCTGTCTAAAGGCATTCCGCAGTTGTAGCATGATGCCAGTGATTGAGCTTGGTGTTGTCGCTTGCCATTGCTGGCCTGTACCAGCGATATCACAGCATAATACTTGGCTATTGAGTCGTAGGGCTAGTTGGGACGGAAACGCCTCCCAGTGTCGCTGTTGTCGATATAAGCCGCGGACTAATAACCACGTTGATGCTGTATTTATCGTTGTTGACGGATTACTCAGTGTACCAGAGCGAGGTTGCATCGGCATGGTTACGTTCCTTGTTGAGTTGTGGCAGCCAGTGGTTATAAGATCCAGTTACCTTGATTAAAAACTCCATGAGCACATGGTGCTGTCGCAATACCCGTTTAATACGATGGGGCTCAATCGGGTGGAAAATACCACTGGATTGGAATACCTGCAGTGGGTTCTTTTTGATCCAAGTCCAAGACCCCATTTCTAATGTGAGCGGCAGAAAGGTGGTATTGAGTGTAAGTGATTGGTCGTATAAATAATCCCATAAGTCGCCGTGCGTCATGTAATTTCTGGCTTGTGGTTCGAACACATAATCTTGATGTGGGTAGGTTTCGATGAGCATCTTGCGCAATTTGAATATCTCGGCAAGGTGCGGGATTGGTTGTTTTGATTTTGCATAAGGGAACCAGATCTGATTATTAAAGCCAAAACCAGAATGGCAGTCGAGGGCAATACTGAATGGTGCGGTTAATAGCTGCTGGCTAATATGTTCAACCAATACCCGCGATTCATGTTCCATCACCTTGCCTTTTTTACCCCGATACCAAGGTAATATATGACTAATACGTTGTCCGCCAACAAGCCAAGGCACACGACCAACGGCATCCACTGGTGCGTTACGCATTAAGTCGATGCCATTACCATTGGCGCGACTATTGTTAAGCATACCGATGGGATTCATTAATGGCAGGAACACTAATCTGACTTGGCTGAGCTCCTGGTGCAGAGATTGATCCCACTTTAATCGTCGAATAAGGCTTTCAAACAAGGCTAAAATAACCTGAGTGCCGATACGTTCGACACCATGGATACCGCCAATAAAAGCCACTACTGGTACATTCGGATCTTGCGATCCCATGCTCACTGAATAAAGCGGGTAGCTTGAGTTCTGATGGGATACATGGGCTAAAACTTCGCTATGCAGGTGTTTACCACCTAATTCGATTAACGCTTCGAGTTGCACGAGTTCGGGCAATGCTTGTTGTTGTTGGGTCAATGGCATTAATAATTACCTAAATAGGAGGATTAAAACAATTAATGCATACCAATATAGCGAAATTGAAAGATTTAAAAGTTAAATCTTTGTGAATTTTCTATACTGGATCTATGTGGTTGATGCTTTGAACATTTATTCATTACGACTACCCAATAACAAGCAAGGAGGCTGATTTGTATAAATCTTTAACACAATTCTTACGTACTGAGTCATCAGGTGGTGTATTACTTATTATTGCCGCTATATTAGCGATGATCGTGGCTAACTCGCCATTTTCTGAACTGTATTTGAATTTTTTACACACCGAGATCCAAGTTCGTGTAGCCAATATTGATATCAACAAATCATTCAGTCATTGGATTAATGACGGCTTGATGGCGGTATTTTTCTTGTTGATTGGTTTAGAAGTAAAGCAAGAATTGGTAGAAGGCGCGCTGGCGAGTCGTAAAAAATCCCTATTTCCTATCATTGCAGCTGCTGGTGGTATGTTGGCGCCAGCACTGGTGTATTTAAGTTTTAATGGCGTTAACCCCGAAGCCGTTAAAGGCTGGGCTATTCCTGCGGCAACGGATATCGCGTTTGCATTAGGGGTATTGTCATTGCTGGGTAAGCGCGTGCCGCTGAATCTGAAAATATTCTTATTGGCGCTCGCGATCATCGATGATTTGGGGGTGATTATCATCATCGCCTTGTTTTATACCGCCGAGATGTCGGTACTCTCGTTGACGTTAGCTTGCGCTTGTATCAGTGTATTATGGCTAATGCACCGTTACAATGTCATGAGTTTAACCCCGTATTTAATTGTTGGCGCACTGCTGTGGGTGGCGGTATTAAAATCAGGCGTGCACGCGACACTGGCTGGTGTGGTGATTGGTTTTGCCATTCCAATGTACCGCCAAGATAACAAAAATGATGTTGAAAACCCGCATTCGCCAGCGAAAACACTCGCTCGTTGGTTACACCCTTGGACAAAATATTATATCTTACCGCTGTTCGCGTTTGCCAATGCTGGGGTATCGTTAACCAATATTCAATTCAGCGATATGACATCTGCATTACCTATCGGTGTAGCGTTAGGGCTATTTATTGGTAAACCCTTGGGGATCTTTAGTATTAGTTGGTTAGCTGTTAAATTTAAAATTGCGACATTACCGGAGGGCGTTAACTTTAAACAGATTTTTGCGGTATCAGTACTGTGTGGTATTGGTTTTACGATGTCGATGTTTATTACGTCACTCGCGTTTACCGATCCGGTGATGGCTGATCTGTCTCGACTGGGAATATTGATGGGGTCTACATTGGCCGCTGTCGTGGGTTATTATTTACTTGCTTGTGCGACAACAACAAAAAATGCGGTGGAAATTGACGAGGAAGCGCCTGGATAGGCTGACTTTATCAGCGATTACAGTTAAATATTATTTTTTAGATATAAAAAAACCAGCCGAAGCTGGTTTTTCATTATCGTATTAAAGCAATAATTAAAGTGCTTTGATCTTAGCAGAAAGACGGCTCTTAACACGAGCAGCTTTGTTTGCGTGGATCAGGCCTTTAGTAGCCATACGATCAAGAATCGGTTGTGCAGCAACAAATGCAGCAGTCGCTTCTTCTTTATTACCAGCAGTGATAGCTACTAGAATTTTCTTAGTCAGTGTACGCATCATTGAACGACGTGAAGTGTTGTGCTTGCGGCGTTTTTCAGATTGGATTGCGCGTTTTTTAGCAGACTTGATATTAGCCAAGGTCCTACTCCTAAATGTCTAAAGACGTTAATTTTATAAAGGCGAGGAATATGCCTTGCCTAACGATATTTGTCAATATTTTTGTGTAAATAACAGGCAAAATATTGGCAACTAACTGCAATGACAGTTAAGATGTGGGACATATTTTAGCAGCAAATGCGCCCCACGAACAGGGGTTGATTGACATAAAAGGTATTTCTTGAGTAATAAATTAATAAAATCTGGCCTTATCGTCAGTTCAATGACCATGATCTCGCGTATTTTAGGTTTAGTGCGTGATGTTATCGTTGCAAACTTGATGGGCGCAGGTGCCGCCGCCGATGTTTTCTTCTTTGCGAATAAAATCCCTAATTTCTTACGTCGTCTTTTCGCTGAAGGTGCATTCGCACAAGCTTTTGTGCCTGTTTTGACCGAATATCAACAAACAGGCGATAAACAAAAGGTACAACAGTTAATCGCCTCGGTATCGGGTACCTTAGGTGTATTAGTCACAATTGTTACCTTGTTTGGGGTAATTGGCTCACCTCTCATCACTATTTTGTTTGGTGCTGGCTGGTTTGTCGATTGGCTCAATGATGGGCCCGATGCACATAAATTTGAACTCGCTTCATTTATGTTAAAAATTACTTTCCCTTATTTATGGTTTATTACTTTTACAGCACTTTCTGGTGCTATTTTAAACACCCTCGGTAAGTTTGCTGTTGCGGCCTTTACGCCAGTATTTTTAAATATCGCGATTATTGGTGCGGCATTGTTCATTTCGCCTCATTTAGAACAGCCTGAAGTTGGCTTGGCTATTGGTGTATTCATCGGTGGTGCAATTCAGTTTTTATTCCAAATTCCATTTTTAGCAAAACAAAAAATGTTAGTGAAACCACGCTGGGGTTGGCGTGATCCTGGTGTGACTAAAATTAGAAAATTAATGATACCGGCGATGTTTGGGGTATCAGTAAGCCAAATTAATTTACTGTTTGATACGTTTATTGCTTCATTTTTAATGACGGGTTCGATTAGTTGGCTGTACTACTCTGACCGATTACTCGAATTTCCGCTTGGTTTGTTCGGTATTGCGATTGCGACGGTGATTTTACCGGCGCTGTCGCGCACCCATTCGGCAAAGTCAGATACGCAGTTTAAGCAAACGATGGATTGGGGCGTGAGGGTGGTGTTATTACTCGGTACGCCGGCGATGATGGGCATGATTGTGCTTGCTAGCCCAATGCTTAAAGTACTGTTTATGCGTGGTGAATTTGGTGCTGATGATGTCTCTATGGCGTCAATGAGTTTGATGGCTTATGGTTCTGGCTTACTCAGCTTCATGCTTATTAAGGTGCTTGCGCCGGGTTATTATGCGCGCCAAGATACCCGTACGCCGGTTAAGTTCGGTATCGTCGCGATGATCAGTAATATGGGGTTTAACATCATTTTAGCTATCCCCTTTGGTTATGTCGGTTTGGCCTTGGCGACCGCGGGCTCAGCGACATTGAATGCGGGCTTGTTGTATTGGGGTTTACACAAGGAAGGGGTGTATAAGATCAATGCCGATACCGGTAAAGTGATTGCTAAGCTCTTCTTGTCTGCTGGTTTCATGGCAGGCTTAATTCAATATGCCAATCCCGATATGCAGCAATGGTATGCCTGGGGATTATTAGATAGCAGCTTATGCTTGTTAGGCTTAATTGGATTGGCCGTAATAAGCTATTTTATGGCGTTATTACTGCTTGGTTTACGCCCGCGACATTTTAAAATTATTGACTGAGTACAAATTGTTGCTGACCCTGTGCGTTGACTAAGTTATAATTTGTCGTTTTAGTGGAATAGTTGGCAAAGACATGGAGCTGATTCGAGGCATTCACAATTTAAAACCACACCATCAAGGGTGTGTTTTAACTATCGGTAACTTTGATGGCGTTCATCTCGGGCACCAATCGGTATTGCGACAGTTAATCGAAAAAGCGCAGCAATTGAATTTGCCAGCAACGGTAATGACATTTGAACCGCAGCCACTAGAGATGATCATTGGCGATAAAGCGCCTGCGCGATTAACACGGTTACGTGATAAGTACGCAGCGCTAAAAGATCAAAATATTGACCAGTTATTATGTGTGAATTTTAATAAAAAATTCGCGGCACTGTCGGCGGATGAATTTATCACTCAGTTGTTAGTGAATAAGTTAGGCGTTAAATATTTAGTCGTTGGTGATGATTTCCGTTTCGGCCATAAACGGTCGGGTGACTTTGCTATGTTGCAAGCTGCCGGTGCTAAACATGGCTTTGACGTGGTGAGCATGGATACGTTTAGCGTGGACCAAGCTCGCGTGAGCAGTACGATGATCCGCGACGCGTTAGCACTCGATAATCTTGATTTAGCCGCCGAATTATTAGGCCGACCATTCAGTATTTTTGGTAAGGTATCGCACGGTGCTAAATTAGGGCGAACTATCGGCTTTCCGACCGCGAATATACCGTTAAAACGCTGTGTAGACCCAATCAATGGTGTTTATGTAGTTGAAGTGTTAGGTATCAGTGATGATGCGATACAGGGCGTTGCCAACATTGGCAAACGTCCTACAGTTGGCGGCGTACGTACCCAACTGGAAGTGAATTTATTTAACTTTGATGACGACCTTTACGGCAAACAGCTCGAGGTTGTTCTGAAAAAGAGATTACGCGGCGAACAGAAATTTGCATCTTTTGATGTACTTCGTCAGCAAATAGAACGAGATGTCATTGCAGCCAAAACTTTTTTTGGCCTGTCAGTTTAATTTTTAATAATACCAATAACGGAAATTAGGATACATGAGCGAATATAAAAAAACGCTGAACCTGCCAAAAACTGGCTTCGCAATGCGCGCTAACTTAGCGAACCGTGAACCAAACATGTTGAAGCAGTGGACGACTGATGATTTATACGGAAAAATCCGTGCCGCTAAAGAAGGTAAAAAAACCTTTATTTTGCACGATGGCCCTCCTTATGCGAATGGTAAAATTCACATCGGTCACTCAGTTAATAAGATCCTGAAAGACGTTATTATTAAAGCCAAAGGCTTGTCTGGATTTGATGCACCTTACATTCCAGGTTGGGATTGTCACGGTCTACCAATTGAATTAATGGTAGAAAAGAAAGTGGGCAAACCAGGCCGTAAAGTAACGGCTGCACAGTTCCGCGAAGAATGTCGTAAATATGCGACTAAACAAGTTAACGGTCAACGTGAAGACTTTATCCGTCTTGGCGTATTAGGCGATTGGCAGAATCCGTACTTAACAATGGATTTCAGCACTGAAGCAAACATTATCCGCGCTTTAGGTAAAATCGTTGACAACGGTCACTTACAAAAAGGTTCTAAACCTGTTCATTGGTGTACAGATTGTGGTTCAGCATTAGCTGAAGCAGAAGTTGAATACGAAGATAAAAAATCACCAGCTATCTACGTACGTTTCACCGCGCAAGATCAAGCAGCTGTGAAAGCGGTATTTGGCAGTGATGTTGAAGGGTTAGTATCAACGGTTATCTGGACTACAACGCCTTGGACATTACCGGCTAACCGCGCGGTTGCATTAGCTGCACGAGTGGAATACTCGTTAGTTAATATGGTGACAGAATCAGGTTCACAACAGTTAATTCTAGCAACTGACTTAGTTGAATCTTGCATGGCTGTATTCGCACCTGAAAGTTTCACTACGTTAGGGTCTTGTACTGGTGCTGAACTTGAGAACTTACGCTTTAATCACCCGTTCTATGATTTCGACGTACCAGCTATTTTAGCTGACCACGTAACGACTGAAGCGGGTACGGGTGTTGTTCATACTGCACCTGGCCACGGTCAAGAAGATTACGTAGCAGGTCAAAATTACGATCTTGAAGTAGCAAACCCAGTTGGTAACAACGGTGTTTACCTTGAAGATACGCCATTATTTGCTGGTCAACATGTGTTTAAAGCAAACGATAGCGTGATTGAAGTGCTTAACGAAAAAGGTGCGTTACTAAACCACCAAGTCATTAAACACAGCTATCCACATTGCTGGCGCCACAAAACGCCAATCATTTTCCGTGCGACACCACAATGGTTTATCAGCATGGAACAAAATGGTTTGCGTAACGCGGCAATGAAAGAAATTCAAGATGTGCAATGGGTTCCTTCATGGGGCAAAGAGCGTATCGAAAGCATGGTAACGAACCGTCCTGACTGGTGTATTTCTCGTCAGCGTACTTGGGGCGTGCCAATCTCTTTATTCGTGCATAACGAAACACAAGAACCGCATCCACGTTCAGCTGCATTGATGGAAGACGTTGCTAAGTTAGTTGAGCAAAAAGGCATTCAAGCTTGGTGGGATCTCGATCCGACAGACTTGTTGGGTGATGATGCGGTTAACTATACTAAAGCACCTGATACCGTTGACGTATGGTTCGATTCGGGTTCAACCCACTTCTCTGTTGTTGATGCGCGTAAAGAATACGCTGGCGCAGAGATTGATCTTTACCTTGAAGGTTCTGATCAACATCGTGGTTGGTTCCAATCATCGCTAATGATTTCGACTGCGATTAAAGGTAAAGCACCTTACAAAGACGTATTAACACACGGTTTCGTGGTTGATGCGAAAGGCCGTAAGATGTCTAAATCTATCGGTAATGTAATGGCGCCACAAGATGTAATGAATCGCCTTGGTGGTGATGTATTACGTTGGTGGGTGGCAAGCACGGATTACACCGGTGAAATGACAGTATCTGATGAGATCTTAGATCGCAGTGCTGACGCTTACCGCCGTATTCGTAATACAGCACGTTTCCTATTGTCTAACCTTGAAGGTTTCAACCCTGAAACTGATATGGTTGCAGTAGAAGACATGGTGGCATTGGATCAATGGGCTATCGGTCGTGCACACGCACTACAAACTGAAATCCTAGCTGATTACGAAAACTACCAAATGCAGAATGTAACGCAAAAGCTAATGACATTCTGTTCAATTGAATTAGGTAGTTTCTACTTAGATATCATTAAAGATCGCCAGTACACAGCTAAATCAGACGGTATTGCTCGTCGTAGTTGTCAAACTGCGATGTTCCATATCTTAGAAGCGATGGTTCGTTGGACTGCGCCTATCTTAAGCTTTACCGCGTTTGAAATCTGGAATGCAATGCCGGGTAAACGTGCTGAATATGTGTTTACTGAAGAATGGTACACAGGTCTAGCACCACTTGCAGACGATGCTGAGCTAAACAACGCTTACTGGAGCAAGCTACAAGCTGTGCGTAGTGAAGTGAACAAGACTGTTGAAGTAGCACGTAACAATGCGGTTGTTGGTGGTTCTCTACAAGCTGACGTAACACTTTATGCTACTGCAGAGTTAGCAGCTGACCTTGGTAAATTAGGTAACGAATTACGTTTCCTATTATTAACGTCAAACACTAACGTTGTGGCTGTCACTGAAGCACCAGCTGATGTTGAAGCGAGCGCTATTGAAGGTTTATGGATCAGCGTTGCTAAGAGTGAAGCTGAGAAGTGCGAGCGTTGCTGGCACCATAACGACACTGTTGGTCAATCTGAAGTACATCCAACATTGTGTGCGCGTTGTGAAGACAACATTGATGGCGAAGGCGAACAACGCCAATTTGCTTAATCGTTAATGTATTCATTACGCTTATTGCAAGTGTAAGTACAATGCGAGTAAAGAAAGGTAATAACCATTAAGTTGCTATTATCGTTCACATAGAATGCCTACTGCGTGCTGGTTAACTTAATCAGCATAAACGCAGTAGGCATTTTTTTATGGATTAATGCTTAACCAATGTCATAAAATGATATGATTGTTAACAATCTATTTCAAAATGCTTTATTGCGAGTCATCACAATTTAGCTATAGCACGATATTTATCGTCATCGCGTTGACGTATCAGAGGGTAATAATGACCGTAGGCACAACGAAGAGAACGGGATTAATTTGGCTGTGGCTAGCCGTTCTTGCATTTATTATTGATTTGGGCACCAAGTCTTTTGTTGTCAGTCATTTCCAATTAGGTGAATCGGTAAATATATTACCTGTCTTCAATTTTACCTATGCACGTAACTATGGTGCCGCTTTTAGTATGCTGGCAGACGCAGGCGGTTGGCAACGTTGGTTCTTTGGCGTTATTGCAGTCTCTGTTTCAGGTTTATTGATTTATTGGCTTAAGCAACAAGCAGCCAATAAATATTGGAGCAACATTGCTTATGCGCTTATTTTAGGTGGCGCGTTAGGTAATTTATATGACCGAATTATTCATGGTTATGTAATTGATTTTTTACATGTGTATTGGGAAAAAAGTCATTTCCCAATCTTTAATTTAGCAGACACTTGGATCTGTATTGGCGCCGCGATGTTAATCTTGGAAGCCATTATGGAAAGTAAAAATGACAAGGAATCATCAAATGACAGTTAACGTAGCAACAATTGGCGATGATAGCCAAGTACTGATGCATTTTACTATTACCTTAACAGATGGTTCTGTTGCTGATAGTACCGAACTACAGGGTAAGCCAGCCAAGTTAGTGATTGGCGATGGCAGCTTAACGCCTAACTTTGAGCGTTGCTTATTAGGGTTGACGGTTGGTGATAAGAATAAATTTGAACTGCAACCAGAAGATGCATTCGGAAAACCTAATCCAGATAATATTTACTACTTAGACCGCGCGAAGTTTACCGAAGTGAAAGCCGAAGTTGGCTTAATTGTTGGTTTTACGCAGCCAGATGGTGCTGAATTACCGGGTATGATCCGTGAAGTTGTCGGTGATTCTGTCACTGTTGACTTTAATCATCCGTTAGCGGGACAAGTCGTGACGTTTGAAGTTGAAATTTTAGAAATTAATGCAGAATAAATAAGGTTTATGATGGAAATTTTACTCGCTAATCCTCGAGGCTTTTGTGCTGGTGTTGACCGTGCTATTAGCATTGTTGAACGCGCATTGGAGCTGTTTGAAACCCCTGTGTATGTACGTCACGAAGTCGTACATAACCGCTATGTGGTGGATGGCCTGAAAGAGAACGGTGCTGTTTTTGTCGAAGAACTTGATGAAGTGCCAGATGGTCGCGTGGTTATTTTTAGTGCGCACGGTGTATCAAAAGCAGTGCAAGCAGAAGCGAAACGCCGTGACTTAAAAGTCTTCGATGCAACCTGCCCATTAGTAACAAAGGTACATATGGAAGTAACGCGTGCGAGTCGCCGTGGTATTGAATGTGTATTGATTGGTCATAAAGGTCACCCTGAAGTTGAAGGCACTATGGGTCAGTATGATAATGCTGACGGCGGCATGTACTTGGTTGAATCGATTACTGATGTTGCTGCGCTAGAAGTTAAAGATGTAACGAATCTAACTTACAGCTCGCAAACGACGTTATCGGTTGATGATTGTGCCGAAATCATTGATGCATTACGTGAGCGCTTCCCTGAGATCAATGGCCCACGTAAAGATGATATTTGTTACGCAACGCAGAATCGTCAAGACGCAGTATCAAAACTAGCAAACATGGTTGATATTATGTTTGTGGTTGGTTCTAAAAATTCATCGAACTCAAATCGCTTACGTGAAAAATCAGAGAATATCGGTGTACCGTCATATTTGATTGATAATGCAGGTGATATTGACCCTGCGTTATTAGAAGGTAAGCTGAAAGTCGGTGTGACTGCGGGTGCATCTGCGCCTAAAGTACTTATCGATCAGGTGGTTGAAAAACTGCAGGCTTGTGGTGGTAAGTTAGTGACTGAAGTTGCAGGTCGCGCCGAGAATACCATCTTTGAAGTACCAGCTGAACTACGTATCAAACAAGTGATCTAACATCATGATTAATAAACTCGTTTAGTCTCTTGGCTAGACGAGCTTTACCTCCTAATACAACCCATCACCGCGTTCTAATACAGTCGAAAATCTGCTTTATGCATAATAATCTCTTGGTTTTTTATGATATTTAATAATCGCCCTGATTTAGCGTTAACCTTCACAGATTGAATACTCATTGCGTTTACATAAAGCAAACATCTGTGTAACATGTGATTGTGCGATTTATTTAAGTGAGTTAAATTTTATTAAAGTGAGTTAAGTATGCAATCTAGAAAGGAATCTGGATTCAGTCTCATTGAAGTGATGATCACATCACTGATACTTGCCGTTGGCCTACTTGGCATAGTGGCATTGCAAGGGATTGCGAAGAAATCATTAGCTGATACAGACAAGCAAATTCAAGCCTCTTTTCTGGCGCGTACCGCGTTGGAAGAATTACGCGCGGATACCCGTTGGCTTACTGCCAACTCTAGCGATGCCCAAAATACCGCGATCACCGACATTCTCACTCATGCAGCAAGCTCTGCTTCAATCAGTAACATGGCATTATGCCGTAATGTTGCAGGTACTGTGACCATTGCGGTTAGCTGGCAAATTCAAAATACAGCAAGCTCATCTGGAGCTGCTAATGGTGCTACCTGCGGCGTTCCAATCGATCCGACAGTCAGTAAACGCCGACAAGTGGTATTAACCAGTTTGATCTCGGAGGCGATATGACAGTAAAACAAGCGGGCTTTAATTTAGTTGAACTGATGATCGCCCTCGTGGTGGGCATTGTTTTAATGACGTCGATCACGACGATGTTTGTGGATACTAAAGTATCGGCTAACCGTTCTTCGACTGTATCTAGTTTACAGCAACAGGCGCAGTTAGCATTGCAGGTATTAGTCGAAGATGTACGCAGTATTGGCAGTTGGGCAGAGTTTTCGGGGGAACTTTTGACTGATATTAAGACCCCTGACACACTGACGTTGACCCCTAGTAGCTGTTCATTGTTTATTGAGGCAACTAGCAGTGCAGTAGGCACATTTAGTTTACCTGAATGGGCAAATTGGGTTGAAATGGCGTCTGCAGGTACCTTTACCGAATCCGATTGTATCAATGACGGTGTTGATGCAGGCTACAGCATGGCTGCAAACAGTGATGTGCTGTCTTTAGCGCGAATACAGGGAAATACAATCACAGTCGCTGCAATGAAGACAACTGATTATTATGTAGCTGTATCACCGCAACAAACTCAATTATTTAAAGCGTCTGCGCCCAACGGGGCAACGAATATCGATAATGCTGAATTCTACCCTTATTTACACCATACTTATTTTGTTGAAACCCACGCTACAGACGGACCGCGGTTAACGCGTTTTTTACGGCAGGGTGATGCCTTAATTAATGATCTAGTTGTGAACAATATTGAAGCGTTCCGCATCGATTTTGGTGTTGATACGAGTAGTCCTCGTGATGGCAGCGCTGATATTTATTATCGCAGTACTGATAATGATTTCACTGCTGATATGTGGGGTAAGAATCAATTGGTATCTGCACGGATCTATGTTCTAGCCAGAGCAACCAATCCTGACCAAACATTCAATAATGATGCGAATCATAACCTCAGGTTCACTCCTTTTACTCCCACGGAGAATGATAATTACAGGCGTTTTTTGCTTTCCACTACTGTGGTAATACGTAATAACATAATGGCGGTGACACGATGAAAACACAGCAAGGTATTACCCTTTTTATTGTCATTATTATTCTGGTCGTCGTGACGTCACTGGCTGCTGCAGTGATCACTGAAACACGATTAGGACAGAATGCAATTGGTTTAACGCAGGAACGATTAGCCAATGAACAAGAAATACTTGGTGGTTTTACTGAAGTGATGGACAACCCTAATTTAATTAATGACATTATGATGTTAACAGAAACTGCTAGCTCAGCATTAAGCGTCACTAAATATCCAGACATAATAGTGGGACTTACTCAGCGTGGAGAGGGTTACTGTAAGCGAAGTGCTAAGGCGTCTAGTGTAAATTTAATTAGCTGCCGATTTGTGAAAATGGATTTTTCACAAAATAATACTCGACGAGTTCAGGGCTTAGCTATGACCGCGGGTGTAGAACAACCATTTTTAGCTGCACAGAATAAATAAGGACAGAGTGATGAAAAGGATTTTCAAAACTGCCAGTATTATATTACCGGTTATATTTGGCTGCAGCGTCTTTGCAGATGAAAGCGAGATCTATGAAGCAAGCATTGATAATAAGCCTCAGGTTCTTATTATTCTCGATACTTCGCGGCATATGAATAATAACACTACATTTCCTGTTCCAGAGCGTTATGACCCCAATATTGACTACTCTGATCCAGCATCGAATAACGTAGAGAAATTTTTTGAAGATCGCTTTACTCGGCAAAATTTTTATTGGCGTAATTACGAGCAGATTAAAGATCTTGCAACTTTTAAAATATTAGCTGATATAGCCTCCAAAGATAATATCAGCCCTGCTGATAGTGTGTTATATGAAAATTTTGTTACGACGATACCAACCGTTGATGATGAAAAAAAACGTACGTATAAATATATGAATTGCTCATCAGCAGTTTTTGATATGAGCGGAGAGCTAGGTGCTTATTCTGATCATGTTCGTCAATGGAAAGGTATTGGTTTTTTTGGCCTCGGGGCCAAGTATTGGTCTGAAACTATCGGTCCAAAGCATGAGATTAATTCGCCAAAGATCGACTGTAAGACGGATATGGATTTAAATAACCCTAATAATCCGGGAGCCGAAGGTGCTGCATTCTTTGCTATCGAAGATGAAGACACAGGGCAGAAAGACTCTACATTCTATCAAGGTTACCCTCAAAATGGTGTAAACATACCATACGGTTATCAAAATGGATCAAATCCAGCAAAAGACCTTTCTTTTTTAGGCGGCGGTAATGCTGATCAAGCTTATTTGTATTCCGATAACTTAGTTGATTGGGCGGCATTGAAAGAAGCGGGTACGAAAGAAATCGAGCTATCTTATCTTAATGTGGCAAAAAAAGTTGTTTTGGATGTAATGCTTGAAACGCCGGAAGTGAAAAGTGGATTGGAGGTTTTTAACGCAAATAATACCGTATTTGAAAATTTAGACTTAGCGAACAATCACGGTGGCCGTATTATTTCAGGAATTAAGTCTTATGACATTTTAGATTATAAAGCTAATCAGCCGGGATATAGAAATAACGTCAGTTTAATCAGAAATAAAGTTGCTGGTATTACTACATCTGTCGATGCTCGTTCAGCTTTATGTGAAAGCTTATATGAAGGTTATCGATATTTATATGGTCAAGATGTTTGGTTTGGAGATGATGAAAAACTACTTCCTTATCCTAAACGTGACAAATCAATAGAGACAGCGAGTAAAAAGTATATTACCCCGTTAGATTGGACGAAAACTTGTCAAACAGAAGCTTATATTATTATCATTTCAGCTGGTTATAAGAATAACCAGAATGATTCAGATCGATTTATTACCTGCCAAAATCGCGATGATAAAGCAAATTCAGAGATAGATACTTTATCATCTGAATTATTAATAGCTCAACCTGAGCTAAAGTTACTTGCTGATTCCGACTCCCGATCATTATCTGATACCGCACATGCTGCACGGACGGTTACAACTACCATGAAATCAACATTTGGTTTTTTATCTGACTGTGATATTGACAATAAGTTACCGCAATTGACCCATTATCTTTATAACAATGATATGAATGGTGATGGTAGTGACGGTAATCAGCACATTGCTACATATACTGTTGGCGTTAATGTTGAGAATGGCAGTAAAGCCTTGTTAGAAAAAACGGCCACATCGGGTGGCGGTGAGTTTTTCAATGCAGAAACAGCGACACAGTTAAGAGAAAAATTGAAACTTGTGTTGGGCGACATTGTTGCTAGGCAAAAGTCTACGACTGCGACTGTGACCACCTCAATAAATGCAAATAATTCAACACAAAGTGATAAGGCTGTTTATTTTACAATGTTTGAGCCAGCTCAAAGTAGTAAATGGAATGGAAACTTAAAAAAATTGGTGATTGAAAATGGTGTACTGAGTGCGTGGGATATGCAAGCAAGTTTAGCTACAAGCACTAATTTGACACCTGCACTCTCATCTGAAAACGGTGCCTTTTTCGCAGATGGACTGTATTCAGGATGGAGTAATTCACCCGGACTTGATTCAGTGGAGGTTGGTGGCGTCGTCGAAGCATTCAATAGCCGAGATGTGTCTATACCACGAAAAGTATACGTAAATAAGGGTAATGACAGTATTTTATGCGAGATCACTCTGGATAATTTGAAAGTTGTATTGGGTGTAAAAACGGGTGCGTGTATCAATTCAGATAGTGCTTCTCCACCGTCTACATCACCTGATTCTGAAGATGTTATCGAAGCTCAAAACATCGCTTTAGCAGCGCAGTTAGATGTTGATGTTGAAGCTTTATCTGCAACAGTGAAGTGGCTTAATGGTTTGAATGATACAGGGACTGCATTCAGGGATGATATTTTCGGTGATCCTATGCATTCAGCTCCCCTGGTTGTTAAATATGATGATGTTTCGCGAATCTTCATTGGAACCAACGCTGGATTTTTTCATGCGTTTAAAGATAATGGTAATACTGTTGAAGAAGAGTGGGCTTTTATTCCCGCAGACTTACTTAAGAGCGCAATCTCACTACGTTATGATTCGACAATAGCAGATCGGGTTTACGGTGTAGATAGCACTGCTGTTGATGCGGAATATGGTGATTCAAAACATATCATTACCTTTGGTCTTAGGAGGGGCGGCAGTGCTTATTATTCTTTTAATGTTGATAAGGGGCTTATATCTGGTTCGACAGAGAAGCCCACGCTGCATTGGATTATGAAGAATACCGGCACGGGAAATTTTTCAAGTCTAGGTCAAACATGGTCAATACCAATAGTCACCAAAGTCTATAGAGGATTTGAGAATGAATTGAATTCAAATCCGGTGTTGGTTTTTGGGGGAGGATATGATGTTGGCAAAGACAATTGTGGCATAAATGGTAGTTCAGAATGCGATGATACCCTTGGCCGTAGTGTTTATGTTATTGATATTAAAGATAAGTCAGTTATCAGTTCATTTGTTTTCACTGGAGAGTGTGATGAAGCCAAGTGGGATTGTATTACTGATAGTATCGCGGGTAAATTATCTGTGCTTGATAGTGATGGCAATGGATATTCAGACCGTATTTATGCTGCCGATACTGGTGGTAATATTTATCGTATCGACACACCCAATACTTATTCAGATAATGATCAGACAACAGTCGATACTGAAGGATGGTCATTAAGGTTAATTGCTCAACTGGGAAGTAAAAAGATTGGAACTTCTGATCGCCGTTTCTTCACTGAACCGTCTATTGTTAGAGCTGTAAATCAAAATAGACGAGCTTACGATGGACTGCTGATAGGCAGTGGAGATATTACCCATCCTAATTCGAATAAAGTCACAGAAGATTATATGTTCAATATTAAGGATCTTGATTTAACGCCTGTAGTTTGGGTAGCAAGTGATGAGGTCGACTCGTCAACTTATTCTGTTGCTGCTAAAGCGCGTAAACAGCCTATCCAATTTAATGATCTGACTCTTATTGATGATTCTAAAATCACAGTTACAACTGATTCAAATGATAATGGTTGGGTTTATACACTATCGAAAGATAAAGGTCAGAAAATTTTAGGGAATGCAGTCGTTATCGATGGGGTTGTTAATTTTAACAGTTATAGTCCATTTAGTAGTACGGTAGTTGTTAATAATGGGTCGGAGTGTTTACTCGCGCAAACGGGAAATAGTCATTTTTATCAAGTGAATTTAAATACAGGTAAACTTAAAACGTATAAAAAATTAGAAAACGTTATCGCTAAAGAACTTTCTATTCATTCCGAAATAAATAATTACAATGACCCAATATTACGTTTATTAGGTGCTGGTAAAGGTGATGATTCTGCAAGCGAAGGCGGGGCTCCAACTGGCACTATCGATACAGAAGTAACGCTGAGTCCACGTCCTATCTACCGTTACTTCAATGAGGCGGTACAATAATGACAGCTAAACAAACCGGTTTTACCTTGGTTGAACTGATGATAGTGGTGGCGATCGTTGGTATTCTTGCGGGCATTGGTTATCCGTCTTACAGTGCTTATATTATCGATAATAACCGTAATGATGCAAAAACAGCCTTATATAAAGCGCAGTTATTACAAGAACAGTATTATTTAGATAATGGTCAATATGCGACGTCATTAGCCAGTGGCGCGACGGATACATTATCAGGTTGGAGTGATAGCAGTGACTATTATACCTTTGCATTAGATCCGAGTAGCAGTACCAGTAGTTACACACTCATTGCGACTGTTGCAGCATCAAGCTCACAAGCTACAGATTCAGATTGTGCTTCATTCACGATTGATCACTTTGGTGTGACTAGCTCGTTGGATAGCACAAATACAGTGACAACTGATTGTTGGAGATAGCAAGTTTAGTGATTTCATCGATTTAATTGCTTGTCTGATTGGCAATTTGGATTTGCTTCGGTATGCTAGAACTATATTTAGGTATGTAAATAGTTATATTTAAGGGCTAACAGGGACTAAACATGAAAAAAATTGAAGCGATTATCAAACCGTTTAAACTCGATGATGTACGTGAAGCTCTTGCTGAAATCGGTATTACCGGTATGACAGTATCTGAAGTAAAAGGTTTTGGCCGTCAGAAAGGTCACACAGAACTTTATCGTGGTGCTGAATACATGGTTGATTTCTTACCTAAAGTTAAACTAGATTTGATCGTGCAAGACGACGATGTTGACGCGTGTATTGAGTCAATCGTTGAAACGGCGCACACAGGTAAGATCGGTGATGGTAAAATTTTCGTGACTGCTGTAGAGCGCGTAGTCCGTATCCGTACTGGTGAAGAAAACGAAGAAGCAATCTGATCACTATCAGCGAGCTTAATCGCTGATATAGTCACTGTTTCTACAAGACACCGAGCATTTATGCTCGGTGTCTTTTTTTTAACTGTTCGCCTTGTATTATCGCGTTGTAACCGTACATAAATAGTGCTTCAAGGACTGTGCTGAATTAGCATTTTGACGCAGTTTGGGTATAATCACTTCATTAACAGATCCGTTTATATTATTTAATCTAAACAATCGCTCATAATTCAAGCACCCAGGACGATTACATGACAATGTCTACAGCTGAGATCCGCAACGCGTTTCTTGATTATTTTGCCGAAAAAGGGCACAACAAAGGCACAAGTAGTTCACTTGTTCCTGCTAATGATCCAACTTTGTTATTTACAAATGCGGGCATGAACCAATTTAAAGACGTATTCCTCGGTGCAGAACAACGTTCATATACGCGTGCGACAACGTCGCAACGCTGTGTACGTGCTGGTGGCAAACACAATGATTTAGATAACGTAGGTTACACTGCGCGTCACCATACATTCTTTGAAATGTTAGGTAACTTCAGCTTTGGTGATTACTTTAAAGAAGATGCGATCTTATTTGCATGGGAATTCCTAACTGACGTTCTGAAAATACCAAAAGAAAAGCTGCTTGTTACTGTTTATGAAAGTGATAACGAAGCATTTTCATTCTGGGCCAATAAAATCGGCGTGCCAGAAGACAAAATTATTCGCATCGGCGATAAATCACCTGAGAAAAAATTTGAATCAGATAACTTCTGGTCAATGGGTGATACCGGTCCATGTGGTCCATGTTCTGAAATATTCTATGATCACGGCGAAGATATTTGGGGTGGTGTTCCGGGTTCTGCAGAAGAAGACGGTGACCGTTTCATCGAGATCTGGAACTTAGTATTCATGCAGTTTAACCGTCAAGCAGACGGCACGATGGAAGCGTTGCCAAAACCTTCTGTTGATACGGGGATGGGTCTTGAGCGTATCTCTGCGATTATGCAAAACGTACACTCAAACTACGAAATCGATATCTTCCAAAGCTTAATCAAGCATGTTGCAGAACTTATCGGTACGACAGATTTAGAAAACAAATCACTACGTGTTATTGCCGATCACATTCGCGCATGTAGCTTCCTGATCTCTGACGGTGTAATGCCATCAAATGAAGGACGTGGTTATGTACTACGTCGTATTATCCGTCGTGCTGTACGTCACGGTAATAAGCTTGGCGCTAAAGGCCCATTCTTCAACAAACTTGTTGCTAAGATGGTTGAACTTATGGGCGATATCTCTGAAGATTTAGTAAAACAACAAGCAATTGTTGAAAAAATATTACTGATCGAAGAAGAGCAGTTTGGTAAAACACTTGAACGTGGTCTGAACATTCTAGACAACGAATTGTCACAACTAGCAGGGACTGTTGTTCCTGGTGATGTGGTATTTAAACTGTATGACACTTACGGTTTCCCATCAGATTTAACCGCTGATATCGCCCGTGAACGTGAGTTAACGATTGATGAAGATGGCTTTAAAGTAGCAATGGAAGCGCAACGTAATCGTGCTCGTCAAGGTTCAAACTTTGGTACTGATTACAATGATATGCTAAAAGTTGATGCGAATACTGAGTTCCTCGGTTATCAAACGCTGACATCTGATGCGCAAATTGTTGCTTTAATCAGAGACAACGCTGAAGTTGAAATCTTAAATGATGGCCAACAAGGCGCGGTTGTTTTAAACAAAACACCATTCTACGCAGAAGCGGGTGGCCAATCTGGTGACCAAGGTGTGATCAAAATTGGTGATGCGGTATTTACTGTTACTGATACCAAGAAAGCGGGCAACGCAGTTGTTCACTTCGGGTCTGTATCTGGTGTTATCGAAGTAAATAACCAAGTTATCGCCGATGTTGATGTTAGCCGCCGCAAAGCGATTGGTCTTAACCACTCCGTTACTCATTTAGCACACGCCGCATTACGTAAAGTTGTTGGTGAAAATGTACAACAGAAGGGTTCATTAGTATTACCTGAACGTTTACGTTTCGATTTCTCACACTTTGAAGGTGTAACTCCAGCGCAACTGCTTGAAGTTGAACGTCTGGTTAATGCGCAAATTCGTGCAAACCACGAAGTTGTCACTGAAGTGATGGACATTGATGCTGCGCGCGAAGCTGGTGCAATGGCATTATTCGGTGAGAAGTACGATGACGAAGTGCGCGTAGTACGTATGGGTGACTTCTCAATCGAACTGTGTGGTGGTACACATGTTAAACGTACCGGTGACATTGGTTTCTTCAAGATCTTGTCTGAGAGCGGTATTGCTGCAGGCGTACGTCGTGTAGAAGCGGTAACCGGTGATTCTGCATTAGCATATGTGCATGATCTTGTCGCTAAAATGCAAGAAACAGCAGGTTTAGTGAAAGCGGATCAAAATACATTGGCAGCGAAAGTTGGCCAAGTATTAGAGCGTAACCGTAGCCTAGAAAAAGAAGTTGAAAAGTTAAACGTACAAGTAGCGAGTGCAGCAAATGCTAACTTGATCGACCAGGTACAAGTGATTAATGGTGTTAAAGTACTTGTTGCTAACCTAAAAGGTGCAGATCCTAAGTCACTACGTAGCTCGATGGATGAACTGAAGAACAAACTGCAAAGCGGTATTATTGTTCTGGGTATTCCAGGTGAAGGCAAAGTTAACTTAATTACTGGTGTGACTAAAGATTTAATCGGTAAAGTGAAAGCGGGTGAGCTAGTAAGCTTCCTTGCTGTTCAGGTTGGCGGTAAAGGCGGTGGTCGTCCAGATATGGCACAAGCGGGTGGTTCAAACCCTGAAGCGCTTGCAGCGGCTCTTGAGTCTGTGACGCCTTGGTTAACTGAAAAGCTATAATTCAGTACGATTAATGAGTACGATTAATTAGTAATAGTTAGTTAACAATGATTAGCGAGTCGTTAGTTATTCATGGTTGTTAGCTAAGTTCAAATAAACAGTGTAATGGCAACGAGTAGGGAGTCCTGCTCGTCGTTGTGAGCACAGGCGGTGATAATTTAAAGGTTATTAAAGGAAGTTAGTTGTGGCGTTGTATGTACAAAAATATGGGGGTACTTCAGTTGGTTCTATCGAACGAATTGAAGCTGTTGCCCAGCGGGTGAAAAAATCTCGTGAACAGGGAAATCAAATAGTTGTGGTCGTGTCGGCAATGTCTGGTGAAACTAATCGTTTACTAGGTATGGCGAAAGAGCTCGATGAGCACGCAGATCGCAGAGAAATGGATGTATTAGTTTCAACGGGTGAACAAGTGACTATCGCATTGTTGACCATCGCCTTGCTAAAAGCAGGTGTCGATGCAATTTCAATGACGGGTGATCAAGTTCAAATGAAGACTGATAGTAGCCACGGTAAGGCGCGTATCAAATCTGTTGAAACGGACAACTTACAACGTCATCTAGATGCAGGTAAAGTGGTCGTGGTTGCTGGTTTCCAAGGTCGTGATGAGGATAATAACATCACTACTTTAGGTCGTGGCGGCTCGGACACAACCGCAGTGGCAATTGCTGCTGTACTGAAAGCTGATGAATGTCAGATTTATACTGACGTTAATGGCGTCTATACCACCGACCCTCGGGTTGAACCGCGCGCACGGAAATTAGATTGCATCACTTTTGAAGAGATGCTTGAAATGGCGAGCTTAGGTGCCAAAGTTTTACAAATTCGCTCAGTCGAGTTTGCAGGGAAATACAATGTGCCTTTACGTGTACTATCTTCATTTGAAGACGGTGAAGGGACCTTGATTACTTACGAGGACGTAAAAAAAATGGAATCAGCAATCATATCTGGCATTGCGTTTAACCGCGATGAAGCAAGTTTAACAATATCGGGTATTCCTGATGAACCTTTAGTCGCAGCCAATATCTTAACGCCAATTGGTGATGCAGGTATTGATGTTGACGTCATCGTCCAAAACGCACACGGGAAAGACGGACTCGTTGACTTCACTTTTACTGTTCATCGTGATGATTACCAAGCTGCAAAAGCATTATTGGTAAAGACTTGCGAAGAATTATCAGGAAAAAATGTGCAGGGTAACGATCGTATTGCTAAAATTTCTATTGTAGGTGTTGGTATGTGGAATCATCCAGGTGTCGCCAAAACAATGTTTGAAGTGTTAGGAAGCGAAGGAATCAACATGCAGTTGATTTCGACTTCGGAAATTAAGATCTCAGTAATCGTTGACGAAAAATATTTAGAGCTTGGTGTTCGTGCATTGCACGCTGCATTCAACTTAGATGTCGCTTAAACTGAGTGAATAAACAACAAATTAAGTCTTATTTATTCTTTTCTTGTTTTATATTGAAGCTTTTAATAGAATAATAATCGGCTACAAAAAATTTAATAAATTAGTTGAGGAATATATTAATGCTAATATTGACGCGCCGAGTTGGCGAAACACTTATGATTGGTGACGAAGTTACTGTTACTGTTCTAGGTGTTAAAGGAAATCAAGTTCGTATCGGTGTTAATGCGCCTAAAGAAGTATCTGTTCATCGTGAAGAGATCTACATGCGAATTCAAGCAGAAAAAGGCGAAAGCCCTGAAGGCAACTTCTAAATTAGAATAATGAACATTATTGCAGATTGGGTTTAGCGACGGCTAAGCCCTTTTTTTTATCTGTTTTTTGACTGTATTTGAGACATTCATCCCGTTTATGCTGTAATAGTAGGTTTGTTGTTTGAAACTTAAACAGTTATTAAATCGCGGATAATTAATATTTGACTTATTTTCCAGTATCCGTATTATGAGCGCCAACAACACGGAGAGGTGGCCGAGTGGCCGAAGGCGCTCCCCTGCTAAGGGAGTATGGGCTTTAAATCCCATCGAGGGTTCGAATCCCTCCCTCTCCGCCATTGTTGTCCTGTTCCTATCACATGTTGTAAAATGTGTTATAGTGTTTGGGTCGGCGTTTTGGACGTTGTAAGAAATAATTGTTGTGCGGACGTAGCTCAGCTGGATAGAGTACTTGGCTACGAACCAGGCGGTCGAAGGTTCGAATCCTTCCGTCCGCACCATTATTTCGATTAGAATTAATTCTAAGTAATTAGTAGAAGTTGAAAACGCTTAATCTAGTTATAAAAAATTATAGGTTAAACCAAATATGTGCGGACGTAGCTCAGCTGGATAGAGTACTTGGCTACGAACCAGGCGGTCGAAGGTTCGAATCCTTCCGTCCGCACCATTGGTTTTAACAACGAATACTTATTAAGTAAACCGTAATGTTTACTCGATAAAAACAGAATAAATTATGTGCGGACGTAGCTCAGCTGGATAGAGTACTTGGCTACGAACCAGGCGGTCGAAGGTTCGAATCCTTCCGTCCGCACCATTTATTCAAATCAACTAGAGATTTCAAACTAGACGTTGTAGAACGATAAACTAGAAGTTGTAGAACTATAAACTAATAGAACAAAATATGTGCGGACGTAGCTCAGCTGGATAGAGTACTTGGCTACGAACCAGGCGGTCGAAGGTTCGAATCCTTCCGTCCGCACCATTTGTTCAAACCACAATTTGATTTTTATGGTTTAATTCATTAAACGGTAAAGTAAAACGAGTTCTTAAAATAGAATATGTGCGGACGTAGCTCAGCTGGATAGAGTACTTGGCTACGAACCAGGCGGTCGAAGGTTCGAATCCTTCCGTCCGCACCATCTATTTTAAATATAATTTTTTGTGCGGACGTAGCTCAGCTGGATAGAGTACTTGGCTACGAACCAGGCGGTCGAAGGTTCGAATCCTTCCGTCCGCACCATTTATTATATTATTACGAATTTTCCGATGTAAGTCTTTACATTGTCGAGGTTATTCGTAATAATAGGGTTTGTGTGGAGAGGTGGCCGAGTGGCCGAAGGCGCTCCCCTGCTAAGGGAGTATGGGCTTTAAATCCCATCGAGAGTTCGAATCTCTCCCTCTCCGCCATTATTAATAAAGAAACCGCTTAATAGCGGTTTTTTTATGCCTGAAATTTAGTCCTCCGATATTCTTCTTATCTTTCTTATCTTTCTTATCTTTCTTATCTGCTTTTAGTATTTTCTTGTTTTACTGGTACTGGTGATCTTATCGCGAGATTTACATTTTGAACTCGGTTTTATCTCGCCTTGTTACTAACGGGTCAGATACATCATTAAGCTTAAAAAAGCGATGATCGCGCTGGTGCCACAAATAATGTAGATAAAGCCTTTTTTACCTTGTTGTATGGTCCAGTTGTTGTATTGCAAGAACGCAAACCACAAGATGCTAAGTACTAAAGGTAATAGAAAAAATTTAAACATAAACTCCCCAATAGAGCGATTAATCACTGTTTATTGAATTATATAGTGGCTAAACTGTCCTACCACTTTTAATGAAACACAAATATTTGCAGCGCTGTTAAATATGATCAGTGTGTCGATAAGTACATTAAGCAATGATATTAGCATGCCTAACTTTGATTATACGTCTAACTTCAATATATAGTGTGACTTAATTCTCTTGCTAGACATGCTGTGAGTAAATGAAATTAGAGGATTAAATGGGTCTTTGGTTATTATTTTTAAGTAGTTTTACGTCTGCGACCATTTTACCTGGTAGTTCGGAAATATTATTAACCGCGATGCTGATTGAAGGTAGTTGGTCACATTGGCAACTTTTCATTATGGCCACTAGTGGGAATGTATTAGGGTCTATCCTTACTTTCTACATGGGGTATTTCATCTATGCGAAGAAACCCATTGATTTTTCAGAGCATAAACATTATCGCCGCGTACATGATGTGATCCAGCGTTGGGGGTGGAGTAGCTTGTTATTGAGTTGGTTGCCTATTTTTGGTGATGTATTTTGTTTATTAGCCGGTTGGTTACGCTTAAACCCAGTGCTTTCTTTTATCGCCATTATATTTGGTAAAGCAATTCGTTATGCAATTTTGATCTGGTTTATGAGTTCAGTGAGTTAATTACTTTTATATTTGAGTTTCATATTTAACTTTCATGTTTAAGAGCATGAACAAGGAATTTTTGATGCGTTTTAATGCTTTTTATAGTGCTGTTGCACTGAGATCTTCGATAGTCGTTTTGGGCTCGTCGATAATGCTCCTGAGCGGTTGCTCATTGCTGGATAAAGAAAGTGATGTAGAAACACTACCTGCAGGCATGACGCTTGTTGATCAGCAGGTGAAAATGCCAGACAGCTTATTAATACCTTATGAAAAATATAAGCTAAGCAATGGTTTGACTGTGATCTTACATGAAGATGATTCAGACCCTTTGACTTATGTCGACATGACCTACCATGTTGGTTCTGCACGTGAAGAATTGGGTAAATCAGGTTTCGCTCACTTCTTTGAGCATATGATGTTTCAAGGCAGTAAAAATGTCGGCGATCAGCAGCATTTTAAAATAGTGAATGAAGCTGGCGGGTCAATGAATGGTAGCACTAATCAAGACCGTACTAATTACTATCAAACAGTACCAGCCAACCAACTAGAAAAAATGCTCTGGCTAGAATCTGATCGTATGGGCTTCTTACTCGATGCGGTCGATCAGCGTAAGTTTGAGATCCAACGTGCTACGGTTAAGAATGAGCGTTCCCAGCGTGTTGATAATCGCCCTTATGGCTTACTCGGTGAGCGTGTTGGTGAAGCGTTATATCCACGGGACCATCCTTATGCTTGGCAACCGATTGGTTACGTTGAAGATTTAGATCGTGTTGATGTTAATGATTTAAAGCAGTTTTTCTTGCGCTGGTATGGGCCAAATAACGCGACATTAACCATTGCCGGTAAATTTGATAAAGCCGATACCTTAGCTTGGGTGAATAAGTATTTTGCTACTATCCCTGAAGGTCCTGAAGTAAAAGACGTTGAGCCTGTACCTGTAAGCCTAGATAAAGACCGCTACATTACGTTAGAAGATAACGTGCCTCAACCAATGCTCTATATGAGTTATCCAACGGTATACATGGGCCATAAAGACGAAGCACCATTAGATTTGTTTGCTTATGCCTTAGGTGGTGGTAAAAATTCGGTGTTATATAAAGACCTTGTCGAAACGGGTTATGCCACTAGTGTAGCGGCTTATCATAGTTGTAGTGAACTCAGTTGTACCTTTGATATTTATACGCAACCTAACCCTGCAAAAGGCATGGAACTAGCGCCATTACTGGATAAGATCAATACATCGATTAAAAAGTTAGCTGAGCAAGGTATTGCGGATTCTGAAGTAACACGCTTACGTTCAATCATTGAAAGCTCAACGATATTTGGTATGCAGAGTGTAGCCGGTAAAGCTAAAGAGTTAGCATTAGGCGAAACCTTAATGAATGATCCTAATTATATAACCAAAGGCTTGTCAGTGTTTAATGATATTCAAGCTGAAGAAGGGATCGCAGGTTATAAAAAATACCTCGAAAACAAACCGAAAGTGATCATGAGTGTCGTACCAAACGGACAATTACAATACATCGCCCACGAGCCGACATTTAGCCCTGAACCGCGTAATATTGATAAACTTGATACTCCGCCAGCTAAAACATTGGCAGTACGTACAACGCAAGACAGCTTTGATCGTTCAGTCATGCCAAATGCGGGTAGTAATCCACAGCAAACATTACCCGAATTGTGGCGTCAAACTTTAGCGAATGATATCCAAGTGTTGGGTACCGTTTATGATGAAACGCCAACGGTCAGCTTACAGATTAATTTGAAAGGTGGTCGACGAGTTGAAAGTTTAGATAATCAAGGGGTTGCGAAGTTAACAGCCGCGATGATGAATCAATCTACAGCACTGCATTCATCGGCAGAACTGAATGATCAATTACAATCGTTAGGCAGTAGCATTAATTTCTCAGCGGGTCTGTATGGTACGGTTATCAGTGTTAATAGCTTGTCTAAAAACTTACCAGCAACACTGGCTATTTTAGAAGAGAAATTATTTAAACCGGGATTTGTTGAAGCTGATTTTGTACGCATCAAAGCACAAACGAGACAAGCATCATTACAAAATCAACAACGTGTAGGTTGGTTAGGTCAATTAGCGACACAACGTATTTTATATGGTGAAGAGCGCGTCACTGGTAATCCTTCTTCTGGTTCGTTAGAAAACCAAGCGAGCTTAACGGCAGACGATATACTTGATTATTATCAGCAATATTACAATGTAGCCGAAGCAAAAATTGTCGTTGTGGGTGATGTCAGTGAAGCTGCGATAACGAAATCGCTGGATTTCTTACAACAAGGCGCGCGTTTACCGGCAGTGACTTACCCTACGTTAGTCGATGCACCGTTATGGCAGCCAAATACCTTATATATTGTTGATAAGCCGGATGCTGTACAATCTGTGGTTAAAGTTGTATCACCAGCAATTCCTTATGATGTCACCGGTAATTTCTTTAAAGCTAATCTGATGAACTTTAATTTAGGTGGTAACTTTAATAGCCGCTTAAATCAGAATTTGCGCGAAGACAAGGGATACACCTATGGGGCAACAACAGGATTTTATGCGGATCGTGAATATGGCTATTTCTCTGCGTCAGCGGATGTTCGTGCTGAAGTAACTGGTGATGCCATTAAAGAAACATTAACAGAATTAAAAGGTTATGTTGATGGTGGTATTACAGATGCTGAGTTAGAGTACATGAAAAGTGCGGTTTCACAGCAAGAAGCACTGTCTTATGAAACCCCGGGGCAAAAGTCTAATTTCTTAATGCAGTTACTGTTATTAGATTTATCGCCTGATTTTGTCGACCAACAAGCTAAAATTATCCAAACGATGAATAAGTCTGAAATTCAAGCATTGGCAAAGACTTACTTATCGAGCGATCAATTTTCTGTTATTGTGGTTGGAGATCGTCGGTTGATTGAAAAGCAGGTGAAAGATTTTGGTTTCGATATTAAAATATTCGACCTGTTAGATAAATAATAGACCTTCAGTTACCCTTAAAGATAGGCTCACAGAGAGTGCTATCTTTAAGGTGCTACTTTTATATAGTTCATTGGTGGATTTAATTTGAACGTTACATTTGAATCTCTGATTTCGAAATTATCAGAGCCAAGCAATATACAGTCCCTAAACGGCATTACTCGTGGTATTGAACGTGAGTGTTTACGTGTAAATACAGCAGGGGATTTATCTCAAAACGACCATCCTGCAGCGTTTGGCTCGGCGTTAAGTCATCAGCACATAACCACAGACTATTCTGAAAGCTTATTAGAATTCATTACCCCTGTTAGCGATAGTGCGGCAACAGCGCAACAGCAGCTGAGTGATATTCATCGCCATGTAGCAAAAAACATGGACGGCGAGTTATTCTGGCCTTCAAGCATGCCTTGTCAGGTCAATGATGAAAACGATATACCGCTGGCTAAATACGGTACATCGAATACCGGTAAAATGAAGCATACCTATCGTATTGGTTTAAAACACCGTTATGGTAGTAGCATGCAGATTATTTCTGGCTTGCACTATAACGTATCATTACCGATGGAATTGTGGCAAAAATTGTACGATATCAAAGGTGAAACAGGCGAATTACAAGATTTTATTTCTCATAGTTATATGGGCCTGATCCGTAATTTTTATCGCTTTGGTTGGTTAGTACCTTATCTATTTGGTGCATCACCGGCGTTAAACCGTTCGTTTTTACCTGCTGAAAAGCAAAAATCGTTTTCATCATTAGGTGAGCATACGATATACATGCCGCATGCCACGTCATTGCGGATGAGTGATATGGGTTATACCAATAATGCGCAAGACGATTTAGTTATTTGCCATAATACGTTAGACCAATATACAAATAGTTTGAAAAAAGCAATTAAAACTAAAGCGCCAGAATTTTCGGATATTGGTATTAAGGTTAATGGCGAATACCGTCAGCTCAATGACAATGTGCTACAAATAGAAAATGAATTGTATGCACCGATTCGACCTAAACGTGTTGCTAAATCAAGTGAAAAACCGTCTGAAGCACTTGCTGCTCGTGGTATTGAATATATTGAAATCCGCTCTTTGGATGTCAATCCATTCACTGCAACGGGTATCACGACTGCGCAAATGTCAGTATTAGATAGCTTATTAGTTTGGATGGCTCTGCAACCCTCTGCACCGATGACGGCTGATGAAATGGCAGTATGCCGTGACAACAGTACGAAAGTAGTGATGGAAGGACGTAAGCCTGGTTTAACATTAATGTTAGATGATAAGCCTCAAGCACTAACTGATGTTGCTAGTCATATTCTTGCTGAAGTTCAGCAGGTTGCACAGTTATTAGATGGTGCCCAGTTAGCAACGAATACAGCCGCGAGTAACTTCTCAGACGCTGTTAGTGCTCAACAAGTATTAATTAATACCCCTGAGGCATTATTGTCAGGTCAGGTACTTGCTGCAATGAAAGAGCAAGGTTTAGAGCATAATGATTTCATTTTAAATTTAGCGAATAAATATAAAAAGGAATTGATTGCGACAGATTATGAGCATTGGGATGAAGTTTACTTTAACCAGATGCAGCGTGACTCCGTTGCACAGCAACAACAAATTGAAGCCGATGATACCGTCGATTTTGATGCGTTTTTAGCTGACTATTTTTCTAATACTAAAAAATAGACAAAAAAAAGAGCCTTAATAAGGCTCCAAAAAATGAAAAAACAACTCTTGCACTTAATCAGACTACAGGATGTAGTTATGGTTCATAAATAATTGTAAAAGTTGAAAAATAGGTAAAAAAAAGGAGCCTTAATAGGGCTCCAAAAAATGAAAAAAACAACTCTTGCACTTAATCTGACTACAGCATTAAGCAATGGTTCATAAAATTATTATTTGTTTTTTAAATTATTTCAACGGAGTGTTAATAATGCCATTACTGGATAGTTTTACGGTCGACCATACCATCATGAATGCACCTGCAGTACGTATTGCCAAGACTATGGCGACACCAAGCAAAGATACCATTACTGTCTTTGACCTGCGTTTTTGTGTACCGAATAAAGAAATTTTAAGTGAGAAAGGGATTCATACCTTAGAGCATCTTTATGCTGGTTTTATGCGTGATCATCTTAATTCAGCAACGGTAGAGATTATTGACCTGTCGCCAATGGGTTGTCGTACTGGTTTTTATATGAGCCTGATTGGAGCCCCGACTGAGCAACAAGTTGCAGATGCTTGGTTAGCAGCAATGAAAGACGTGTTGACGGTTAAAGATCAGAACGCTATTCCAGAATTAAATGAATATCAATGTGGTACTTACCAGATGCATTCGTTAGATGAAGCAAAACAAATTGCCCAAGCGATTGTGACTGCTGGTATTGGCGTGAACCAGAATGATGATTTGTTGTTAGCAGATGAAATTCTAAATAAACTATAATATTTGAATAGAATGTAGAATGTAGAATGTAGGATGTACAAAATCATAATATAAGAGGCGGCGATTGAGTCGCCTTTTTTATTCTATCTTCTTTCAATAAAGCGCACTTTAAACAAATAGTGAATGGATTGGAGCATTTATGAAAGCAAAATATTTAGTTAATAAAAAAGGTTATTTGGTGGCATTGTTCAGCTTAGTCTTAACGGCTTGCTCAACAGTAAGCGTCAGTACCGATTACGATCAAAGTGCCGATTTTAGTGCACTTAAGGGTTTTGGTTGGTTACCTGAATCGGCAAAAGTTGAAAAAGAAAGCGCCTATTTGAATAACCGGATCATGGATGTGCGTATTACCAAAGCTGTGAACCAACAACTTATCGCTCAAGGGTTTGCATTTTCGAGTGCGCCTGATTTTTATGTGAATTACAGTGTTACCTCGGAAAATAAGACGGATATCCGTACTTATGACAATTATTCTGGTTACGGACCAAGTTGGGGTTGGGGCGCTGGTTATGGACACCGTGGTATGTCGTTGAGTGCACACTCAGAAACGCGTATTGAGGAATATCAGCAAGGTAGTCTTGTTGTTGATGTGATAGACCCAACAAGCTTAGAACTCATTTGGCGAGGCATTGGCAGTAAACGTCTACCGCAATCGACAGATGCTGCAGATATGGATAAATTAGTTGGTCAGATAGTGAAAAGTATCTTAGCCAAATTCCCACCTAAAACAAACAAATAGTCTGGTTAACCGTTATGGTAAACGGTGCTAGGGTATTGCAGTGCTAAGTTACTATTGCACAAATAAAAAATGAGCAACCAGTGGTTGCTCATTTTTTTATAACATAAAAACAGTATCTTACTATTTATGCTATTTTATTTTTGGTTTTCACGAGCAATTGCACGGTAACCAATATCAGTTCGGTAGAAAGCACCTTGCCACTTGATTTGTGCCGCCAATTTATACGCATTTTCTTGCGCTTCAGTGACAGTGTTACCCAGTGCCGTAGCACAAAGTACACGACCGCCGCTAGTGACAATATTACCACCTTGCAGTGCAGTACCCGCGTGGAAAACTTTGCTTTCAGTCGAATCAGCTTTTGGTAGACCGGTAATGATGTCACCTTTTGCGTAATCAGCAGGGTAACCGCCAGCCGCAATAACCACACCCACTGCCGCACGTTCGTCATAATCTGCAGTCACAGTATCAAGTTTACCGGCAACAGCAGCAAGACACAGTTCGACTAAGTCTGATTTTAAACGCATCATGATAGGCTGTGTTTCTGGATCACCAAAACGACAGTTATATTCTAATACTTTTGCTGTGCCATCTGGTGCAACCATAAGGCCAGCATAAAGGAAACCTGTGTAGGTATTACCTTCCGCTTTCATGCCATCAACAGTCGGACGAATTACTTCGTTCATTGCAAAATCATGTACAGCTTGTGTTACCACCGGTGCTGGTGAGTAAGCACCCATACCACCTGTGTTTGGCCCTTTATCGCCATTATCACGTGCTTTATGATCTTGGCTTGTTGCTAGCGCCAAAATATTTTCGCCATCAACCATCACAATGAAACTTGCTTCTTCACCTGTCAGGAATTCTTCAACAACAACACGTGCGCCAGCATCACCAAACTTATTGCCTTCAAGCATGTCGTCAATCGCGTCAAATGCTTGTGCTTCAGTATCAGCGATGATCACGCCTTTACCTGCCGCTAGACCGTCTGCTTTAATCACGATAGGGCAACCCATTTTACTTACATACGCTTTTGCTGGAGCGACTTCAGTGAAGTTTTGGTATGCCGCAGTTGGGATGTTGTGACGGGCAAAGAAATCTTTCGAGAATGCTTTTGAGCCTTCTAGTTGCGCAGCGCCTTGTGTTGGACCAAAGATAGCTAAACCTTCAGCTTGGAATGCATCAACAACACCAAGTACGAGTGGAACTTCAGGACCAACAATTGTTAATTCAATGCTGTTTTCTTTAGCAAATGTAACCAAAGCGGGAATATCTTCAACTTGGATAGGTACATTCTTACATTTGTTTTCGAGTGAAGAACCAATATTACCAGGTGCGATAAATACTGTTTCAACTTGTTTAGACTGAGCCGCTTTCCAACCTAGGGCGTGTTCACGACCACCGCCACCAATAATTAATACGTTCATAATGCTGTTATTCCTTTTACTTTATGCGCTAATCTTGGCGGTACTCTACGATACTTAACAAGATTTATAATTGAGTGAGAGCAGTACAGTAAGAGCGATGAGTGTCACGACTCTTACTGTATTTTAACTTATGTGCACTTGCCTAAAGGCTTAGTGACGGAAGTGACGCATGCCGGTGAAGATCATCGTCATACCGTGTTCGTTAGCCGCATCGATAATTTCATTATCACGGATTGAACCACCAGGTTGGATAACACATTTAATACCCGCAGCCGCTGCAGCATCAATGCCGTCACGGAATGGGAAGAATGCATCTGATGCCATCACAGAACCTTTAACAACTAGACCTTCGTCAGAAGCTTTGATTCCGGCAATCTTAGCACTATAAACACGGCTCATTTGGCCAGCACCAACACCCACTGTTACGCCGTCTTTTGCGTAAACAATTGCGTTTGATTTAACAAACTTAGCTACTTTCCAGCAGAATAGTAGGTCAGTCAGTTCTTGCTCTGAAGGTTGACGTTCAGATACCACTGTTAAATCATCTAGGCTGATCATGCCACGGTCACGGTCTTGTACTAATACACCACCGTTAACACGTTTAATGTCGAATTCGCCGTTTTTGCTAGTCCATTCACCACATTCCAGTAAACGTACGTTTTTCTTGGTTGCAACAATCGCACTTGCTTCTGCACTTACTGATGGCGCAATAATTACTTCAGTGAATTGACGGTCAACGATTGCTTGTGCAGTTACTGCGTCAAGTTCACGGTTGAAAGCAATGATGCCACCAAATGCTGACGTCGGGTCAGTTTTAAATGCACTGTCGTAAGCACTTAAGATATCGTCGCCAATCGCAACACCACATGGGTTTGCGTGCTTAACGATAACACAAGCTGGTTTATCAAATTCTTTAACACACTCTAATGCAGAATCTGTGTCAGCGATGTTGTTATAAGATAATGCTTTACCTTGTAACTGTTTCGCAGTGGCAACAGATGCTTCAGTGGTGTTTTTCTCAACATAGAATGCTGCTTTTTGGTGGCTATTTTCACCGTAACGCATGTCTTGTTTTTTGATAAACTGAGAGTTAAATGTACGTGGGAACTTAGATTCTTCATCGCCATCAGTGTTATCACCGTAGCTAGGAACCATAGTACCGAAGTAGTTTGCGATCATGCCATCATAAGCAGCTGTGTGCTCAAATGCTGCAATAGCAAGGTCGAAACGGGTTTTGTGAGTTACTGAAGTATTGTTTGCAGACATTTCACTTAATACGCGGTCATAATCGCTAGCATTAACGACGATTGTCACGTCTTTGTGGTTTTTAGCTGCAGAGCGAACCATTGTTGGACCACCGATGTCGATATTTTCAACGGCGTCAGCAAGGCTGCAATCTGGATTGGCAACAGTGTTGGCAAATGGGTAAAGGTTAACAACTACAATATCAATTGGGTTGATACCGTGTTCTGACATTACATCAACATCAATGTCACGACGGCCAAGAATGCCACCATGTACTTTAGGATGCAGTGTTTTAACACGACCATCCATCATTTCTGGATGACCTGTATAGTCAGAAACTTCTATTACTGGGATGTCATTTTCAGCTAATAACTTAGCTGTCCCGCCAGTAGATAATAATTCGACACCTTGTGCTACTAGGCCTCGAGAAAATTCTACAATACCAGTTTTATCTGACACACTGATTAAAGCACGGCGAATAGGTCGAACGTTGTCCATTTTACGATTACCTCAAAGTACATTTTTATAGAAGGATGTTTTCGGAAAAGGTCGGTTTGGCCTTTTACGGAAACATCCTGCACTATGTTCCTTTTATACCTACTAACTTTACGCAGCGATTAACTTGCTAAAGTCCTTTAGATATATAACGTACCGCAGATGGGGGGCATTCTAACTGAAAATTAATTAATTGTGTCGATTTTTTAATAAAAAATTCATCAACAGTATTTTTCTACTTTGAATTTAACTACATCAGTACAATCAGGCTATATAGTCAGTGCAATATCGCGGTATTTCCGATGCGAAAATTTAATGTCTTGCTCTACACGTATGGATACAGTGTTGTTATTTATTGCTTTTTCTTTTTCTTTTTCTTCCAGATTTTCTCTTCCTCGCCACGGAATAGACGCATTATATTGTCGTAGTGACGTAAAATAATAAGACACGATAACATCGCCACGGGCAGGGTATATTGGGCTTTGAATATCAAGGTATAAATAGGCGCGAAGAGGGCGGTGAAAATAGCAGCCATTGAGGAGTAGCCTGTGATCATTAAGGATAACAACCAGCTCGCGACAATCGATGCACCTAAATCAAAGCCGATAGTTAACAGCGCACCAAATGCCGTTGCGACCCCTTTACCACCTTGAAAATGAAAGAAAATGGGATAAATATGCCCAAGACACGCGGAGATAGCAATAAGCCCGAGATAAAAGGGAGTCATATTAAAATACCACGCTAACCAAACGGGTAGTGCGCCTTTGAGCATATCAAAAAATAATACTAAACCCGCCGCAAACTTATTCCCTGAACGTAATACGTTGGTTGCCCCCGGATTCTGCGAACCATATTTCCGTGGATCAGGTAGGCGAAATAGGCGGCAAATTAAGATTGCTGAAGAAATAGAACCTAGCAGATAGGCGAAAATGATAAAGATTAAGCTCAATAGGGTCATTACTGATTAATTCTTCTCTAGGTTTGCTGTATTATTGCATTATTATATCCATTAATAAATTGCGTACTGTCATAAGCCTGACAATTATGTGGTTTATCTTGGATATAAAAAAACATTGAGAAACCTATCATACGCGTTTTCTATTCGCTAGGGTATCCGACCTCTATCAAGTTATTACGGACGAGTTCATGGACATTGTATTTATTGAAAAATTGGAAGTTTTTACCACGATCGGTGTATATGATTGGGAAAAAGAGATCATTCAGCGATTAGTATTTGATTTGCAGATGGCACATGACAATCGCCCTTCAGCATTGACCGATGACATTACTAAAGCATTGGATTATTCAGCAGTCGCGAAAGTGGTTACTGATTTCGCGCAAGGAAACATTTTTGAATTAGTTGAAACAATGGCAGAGCAAGTGGCTGCGTTGTTAATGACTACCTTTGGTATTCCTTGGATAAGTTTAAAATTGAGCAAGCCGGGTGCCGTTGCGAATGCAGCAACAGTTGGTGTTTATATTGAACGTGGTCAACGCGATGGAAAGTTAGCGTAATGGCTTTGGTGTATATCGGCATCGGCAGTAATATTGATAAAGAATATCATGTTGCGAATGCACTGCAAGATCTGGATAAATTGTTTGATCATTGCCGGGTATCCCCTATTTTCGAAAGTGCAGCGGTTAATTGCACGGGGGATAACTATTACAATTTAGTCGTGGAATTTACCACGTCATTATCGATTAACGCATTAATGCTGTGTTTAAAAGATCTTGAGATCACACATGGACGTAAAGCGACCGATCGTCGTTATGCACCTCGAACGTTAGATTTGGATTTATTGTTATTCGACAATGTTATTCAATCTGAATCTCCAGTTTTACCTCGCCCTGAAATTGTTTATCACGCGTTTGTGTTATGGCCGCTTGCGGAGTTAGCGCCTGATTTACGTCACCCTGAGTCGGGTATGACGATGGCGACATTATGGCGTGACTTTGATAAATCAACCCAGGATTTAGCGTTAGCAAAGTGGCAATGGCCGCAAATAGCTGAGCTAGTTTAAACGATACAATCGCAATAACAGCAGTAAGGTTAGTCTGACCCAGCGTTAGTATTAACCTTACTGCTGTTCGCATTATTTATTTTTAACGATGACAATCATATAACAATAAAGGAAACATGAATGAGTACTTTGGAAGTGATCGTACTGGCGTTGATTCAGGGATTAACTGAATTTTTACCGGTATCAAGTTCTGCCCACCTTATCTTACCGTCACAATTATTAGGCTGGGAAGACCAAGGTTTGGCTTTTGATGTTGCTGTGCATATCGGTACATTACTCGCGGTGCTTATTTATTTCCGTGAAGAAGTCGGCACGATGGCGGTTGCTTGGGTGCGCTCTCTATTTAAACAACAGCACAGTAAAGACAGTCAGCTTGCATGGTGTATTTTATTAGCGACAATTCCGGCGGCATTATTTGGCTTCTTTGGTAAAGACTTAATTGAATTATACCTACGCAGTACAACTGTTATCGCGACAACAACTATTATCTTTGGTTTGTTATTATGGTGGGCGGATGCCAATGCCACACAAATTAAAGATGAATACAAAACCGGTTGGAAAGGCGCGTTAATAATTGGCTTTGCGCAAATGCTCGCGCTAATCCCTGGTACATCGCGTTCGGGCGTGACGATTACAGCAGGCTTAATGCTTGGTCTGAGCCGAAGTGCAGCTGCACGTTTCTCGTTCTTAATGTCAATACCGATCATTGCGATGGCGGGTGGTTATTTAACGCTAAAACTCGTGTTACATGGCGATGTGGTTGAAGTCCTACAAGCGGGTGAAATCATTACCTCTGTACGTCCGGTTGATTGGTTTGCGATGGGCCTTGGCGTGATTGTGTCTTTCTTCAGTGCGGTTGCTTGTATCCACGTATTCTTGCAAGTACTAGAAAAATTAGGCATGTTCCCGTTTGTTATTTACCGTCTATTGTTAGGCGCGGGTCTGTTCTATTTAATTTATACTCAATCGATTTAGTTTTTCGCTCTGAGATAAGGCTGTTACCTGTGGTAGCAGCCTTTTTTGATCTTAACTATTAACTATTAACTATTAACTATTAACTATTAGCTAGAGCGAATATTTTAGTGAATCGAGACATTTATTCAGGACGTAATGCGGTTAATGCGCTTATACGCTGCAAGGTTAATTGTTGTTTTATCTCTGGCCCACGAAAGCCCGCTGCGATAATCGGCTGTACGGTGATATCACATGCAGCGCTGAGCATCTTGGTTAAATATTGGGTTGGTCGATAGTCATCAGCTAATTGCTTGGCTTTGCTACTTGAGCAAGTCAGTAATATCTGCTCGAAACGTTCGGGTTTACGCCATGCATCGGTATTATCGAATAGGTTAATAATCGCTGCAGGTGTTAATGATAATGCATTGTGAACATTGACTTGTTGGGCACTGACGAGTATCGCAAGGTCGCGATGTTCATTAGGCACTTTACAACGTTTAGCCAGCACCTTAATGTTTGCTTGTTGCTCACCGAGGTTTTGCATTACGGCCGCAAAGCGCATGGCTAAATTCGGCGATAATAACGCCGTGTTTTTTAACTGGCTTAGTGCTTGTAGACCAAGATTATTGTTTTCATTTTCGTCGTCACCTTTGTCGCCATCGTTGTTTATAACGGCGAAGTCAAAAAGGTTATCGAGTTCTGGCAGAATAACCGCTAATGCACCAATCTCTTTTAGTACGTTAAAGAACACTTCAGGATTCGCAGCAGATAAGGTCTTTTCTACTTCTTGCCATACGCGCTCTGGGGTTAACTCAGCAAGGTCACCTGCTTGTGTCATCTGCTGCATTAATGTCAGAGTTTCACCGGCAATGGTAAAGCCCTGTTGATGAAAACGCGCAGCAAAACGCGCCACACGTAATACGCGTAATGGATCTTCACTGAAGCTATCTGAGATATGACGCAGTAGTCGATTATCTAAATCAACGCGGGCATTGAGTGGATCTATAACGTTACCATTAATATCTTCGACCATGGCATTGATGGTTAAGTCTCGACGCACCAGGTCTTGTTCTAGGGTGACATCTGGCGCGGCATAACAGGTGAAACCTGTATAACCGGAGCCACTCTTACGTTCGGTACGTGCCAGTGCATATTCTTGTTTAGTGCTCGGGTGTAAGAATACTGGGAAATCTTTACCGACTTGTTGGTAACCTTGCGCGAGCATTTCTGCAGGCGTCGCACCGACAACAACAAAATCTTTATCTTTTACTGGTAGAGATAATAGCTTGTCACGCACCGCGCCGCCGACTAAATATATTTGCACTTAACAACCCCTGTTACTTTACTTTAATAATGGCTTCAAGATAATTACATGGTATTGGTTAATTATACCTTAACGGCTTGGAAACTCGAACTCTGCTGTTGATTGTAATTATTATTATCTACTTTAGTTACCATAATGGCATAGGAGCTAGTCGTTAATGGTGCTTAGGCGACTTATTCATGGATAAAGTTGGTTTTTTATCGGCTATTTTTGACATTCTGTTGTCTAGCTATTAACGTGAAGCCTCAATCATAGGATGATAATCATAGATGTATACTGAGTTTTTTCATTTAAAAGAAGTGCCTTTCTCTATCGCGCCGGATCCCCGATTCTTTTTTTTGAGTGATAGGCATAAAGAAGCACTGACGCACCTGACTTATGGTCTACAAGGCGCTGGTGGTTTTGTCATGCTGACGGGTGAAGTTGGTACCGGTAAAACGACGGTTTCGCGAGCTTTAATACAAGAACTAACCAAGACCACTGTGGTGGGGTATATCCATAATCCTGTCGTCAGTGAACGAGAGTTACTTGCGACCTTATGTGATGAGTTTAAATTGGATTATGATCAGCATAACTTGAGTTTAAAAGTGCTGTTTGATCTATTACATCATTATCTATTGGCAAATTGTCAGCAAGACAAAGCCTGCGTCGTTATCATTGATGAGGCGCAGTTATTATCAACGGCCGCCTTAGAGCAATTACGCTTGTTAACCAATCTTGATATTGACCATAAAAAACTATTACATATCGTCCTCATTGGCCAGCCTGAATTACAACAAAAATTAAAACAACCAGAGTTACGTCAACTCTCTCAGCGTATTACCGCGCGTTATCATTTATTGCCGCTAACTGAAATCGAACTAGCGAGTTATGTCGCTTATCGGTTAAGCATTGCATCCGGTAATCCTGGTTTGTTTAGTAGTAGAATATTAAAACGTATTCATCGGCATACTGCAGGTGTACCGCGTTTAGTAAATCTTGTTTGTGATAAATCGATGTATTATGCCTGCCAAGCGCGGGACACTAAAATTACTCCTCAGCATGTTCAAGCTGCAGTAAAAGCAGTCGCTATCGATACGCCAGTAAAGTCGAATAACACCGCGCCTAATTTAGCCGGGTTAGCCGTGATTTTATGCCTAGGGTTGGTGATCACAGGTTTCCAGTTAGGGCTCTTCGATTTTGCTGACGATAAAACCGTGGTAACACACACCGATGAGTTTACGCCGTTCGTTGCCATCACTAATCGCGACAGTGTTGTTGAACAAGTGGATGAAAAGGTCGCCGAGACTCAGTTAGCGCTGGCGAATAATGAGGTGATGTCTGAAAAAACCTTACTCTCCGAGATTAAATTAGCGCGACAAAGCAGCAGTGCAACCCAATTTTTATATAAAGAGTGGGGTTACGACATTGCCTTGAACGATGCAACTTGCCGTAATGCGCAATACGCTAACTTACGTTGTTTACAGCGCCAAGGTAGCTATGCTCAGTTAGTGCAATACAATCTACCAGTGGTAGTGCGTTTATTGGATAATTTAGGTGAAGACTATTACGCGACAGTGCTAAGTATTACGCCGTTGGGTGTGGAACTGCAATTAAGTGATAGTCATTTATTAGTGAGCCAAGCTTGGTTTGAAAAAAATTGGAGTGGTGATTTCACCTTATTTTGGACCGCGCCAAGCCGTTTTAAAAATAGCTTAAAGAAAAACGATAAAGGTGAGTTAATTCGTTGGTTAGATCGAAATGTCAGTGCTGCACTTGGTGAGGAAGCCTTATCAGGCACGCAATTTGACTTGCCACTAATGCAAAAAGTAATGCGCTTTCAACAGCAATCCGGCTTAACTGCTGATGGCATTGCGGGTCCTCAAACGATGATGGCTGTAGTGCATTATGCCGACAGTACTGTGCCTAAATTGAATGTGGCGACACATCTTGCGGAGACAAAATGAATTTTATAATAGGTAAAGCATTACGTTCATTCAGTGTCGGTGTTAGCTTGGTCGTGAGTGTATTCGGGAGTTCAACTTTACTCGCTAATACCAACATCTCGGTCGGTGTTGAGCAAACCGATCCCCTGACTATTCTAAAGTTAGCTGATATTAAATTTGAACATGTATTGTCAGTCGTTGATATACCGAAGCAAGAGGAATTGCCTACGCATGTCGAAAATAATACTGCCTTGGTGATCCCGTCGAGTAAACCAGGCATGAAGGTTGATAGCGGCACTGAGTTATTAACCATGAACGATGAACTCGCCAGTGAGCAGGTCTCTGCAGGATTACTGGCTAAATTTAACCGTGCGTTAAGTGAAACCAGTGGCAATGACAGTATTCCAGCGCCCGCCGTGGTAGAGAGTTATAACGCAGTGCCCATTGCTGACTTACCACAGTACTTACGTGAACAAATACCTGACATCAGTTATAGCTCGCATGTTTATTCCTCTAAAATTCAAAACCGCAGTGTACGGATTAACAATCGCGATCTACGTGAGGGTAGTTGGTTAACTGATGATATTGAAGTTCTCGAAATATTACAAAATGAAGTTATTATGCGTGTCGGCGCGCAGAGCTTTAGTTTGAACGCTTTATCTGACTGGTCGGCGTAACGGTTCGGTAAATCATAGCGCCAAGGGATGTCCCTTTGGCGCTATGATTATAAAGTTTTGTCTTTCTCTGTCTTACTGTTTCGCTAGTCTATTTATCACCGCATCTGCTTCAGCCATAATGCGGTCGACAATCACTGCAACACTCGGTACATCATTGATCAAACCTTGAGATTGACCAATAAATTGCACACCCGTTGTCAGGTCACCTGCAATCGTTGCCGCTTCTAGTTTCTCTGTTGCTGCACCGAAGTATGATAATTGCTTGATCTTATCGAACTGGACAAACACCCCAGCAACCAATTTCCAAAACGGTAAATCAACCATTTTAGCGGCCTTCACGGATTTAAATAATGCCAGTGCAAAATTCATTGGTTTTTTAGTCGCTTTAATCGAAGCCGGTGTTTTTAGTACGCGGGCATAAAGACCATCAAAGTTTTTCGAATAGATAGTATCGTTTTCTGATTTTCCTGTAATGACGTGTTTAACGTCATTATGTAATGCACTTTCTTGGCTAGTGGCAAAACGAGAACCCATTGCTACGCCTTCAGCGCCAAGTGCTAGGGCAGCAGCGAGACCACGACCATCGGCAAAACCACCGGTTGCGATCACGGGAATATCAACAGCACTGGCAATCGCAGGCACAAGTACCAGAGACGTAACGTCACCACCGTGTGCTGCGGCTTCATGGCCTGTCACCATCAACGCATCCGCACCAATCGACTGAGCCGACTTAGCGTGCTTTTCATTGACCACTGTTGCAATTACTTTACCGCCATACGCGTGTACCTGCTCGACAATCCATTCACCTTTACCTAATGAAAAGTTAATCACAGGTACTTGTTCTTCTATACCTACTTTGGCATTTTCTTTTGCACCAGGCATGAGCAGCGTTGCGCCAATACCAAAAGGTTTATCGGTGAGTTCACGGATCTTTCTAATTGAAGCGCGGGTTTCTTCTTGGCTCAATGGCCCTGTCGCAAGAATGCCGAGTCCGCCAGCATTGGAAACCGCTGCCACAAGCTCTGGCTTTGATATCCAACTCATTCCAGGCAAGACGATAGGGTGCTCAATGCCTAATAATTCTGTAATCCGTGTTTTCATCACTTTATCCCAAATGCAAAAGATTAGAAAATAAACTAGCATAAATACACTAATACATACAGATGTTAATGATATGTTTATTTTTAACAAAATAATTTACTGTAAAATTTTAACGATTACAACTTTAGTTTGGGTATGTTCTGTCTAATTCCAATTAACAATATTATCTACTGTATCGGCTTGTTTACGTGTGTAAGACATCGACTATTCAGGTGTCGGGAGATAGTCGTTACATGACAGTGTTTATCTCGATATCATACTTGGTCTTACACTCCTAAATAAGAGGTATAGTTATTAATATCAACGACTTATTTTTGTAGTTGTTTTGTGCCTTGTAAATTTATGTAATTTAATCGTTTTTACTCGGTTGTTGCCTTGCGTTAATCACGTATATTTATAGGCACAAGGACGAGGCGGGAACATCTTCAGGAAGAAGACCAAAGGATTAAGTTGCAGGATGCGACACAAGGAACA
>NZ_AKXQ01000013.1 GCF_000276805.1 Moritella dasanensis ArB 0140
ATATCAGTACGGGGCCTTTTTTACTTAGCTATTAAGTAAATAATCTAACGTATGAACGCGACAATTATTTAGTTAAAGATTCAGTCAGGTTAGGACGGATCTTAGCAAGCATATCTTTAAGTACACGTGGTGCTGCTGCAACTGAGTTACCAGACTTGAAGAAGTCATGGCCGCCAGCGAAATCAGTTACGATAGCGCCTGATTCAGTAGCGATTAAGTTACCTGCTGCAGTTTCCCAAGGCTTTTGACCCATGCTCCATAAACCGTCGATACGACCAGCGGCTAGGTAAGCAAGGTTTAGAGCAGGACAACCCGCTGCACGTACATCAGCACATTCAGAGAATAATGCACCGAAGATGTTCATGTAAGTTTCTTGCTGGTGCTTCATGCTGTGTGGGAAGCTAGTTGCTAAAATAGTACCAGCTAATTCTTTAGCAGTACCAGCACGTAAACGGAAACCGTTTAATTGAGCGCCTTTACCACGACAAGCTGAGAATATTTCATCACCGATAGCATCAAAGATAACTGCAACTTCAGCTTTACCTTTAACGTGTAAAGCGATAGAGATAGCGAAGTGTGGAATACCTTTAATAAAGTTAGCATTACCGTTTAGTGGGTCAATGATCCACTGGTAATCTGTGTCTGCACCAGTAGTAGCACCGCTTTCTTTTGCGATGATAGTATGCTCTGGGTAGGCTCTTTTAATCGTAGCGATAATAGCTGCTTCAGCTTCTTTTTCTACGTTAGTCACAAAATCGTTTGTGCCTTTTTGCTCTACTTTAGTCTTGCTTGGATCACCATAAGCTTTTACGATTACACTGCCTGCGTCACGCGCAGCACGGATCGCTATTGTTAGCATCGGATGCATACTATTACCACCAAATTTTTGAAAGAACGGGATTTAGGGCGCGGAGTATACCCAACTTAACGAAAAAATCCAAAGTAAATTTCATAACTTTTTATACCGTGTTTTTATTCTTAGTATATTTTTACGTTTTCACCACGGCTTATTGCATCCGCTATAGGTTAATTGTGATAGAATTCGCGACCAGTAAATTAACAATTCCAATAATAGTCTAATCCTTGCTTTAAACGACCTGTTTAAATAGCGTGTTTGACTGTTATGCATCTTTTTAGGTATTAATTATGTTAGCAAACGTAAAAGTTGTATTAGTCGGTACATCTCATCCAGGTAATATTGGTTCAGCTGCGCGCGCAATGAAAACCATGGGTTTAACACAGTTGGTGTTAGTTGCGCCGTTATGTGAAATTGATGAAAAGTCAGTGGCACTAGCTGCCGGTGCTGCAGACGTATTAAAAAATGCAACTATCGTCGATACCTTAGAAGAAGCGGTAGAAAACTGTGGTTTAGTGATCGGTACGAGTGCGCGATCACGTACGCTGCAATGGCCAATGCTAGATTCACGTGAAGCCGGTTTAAAACTCATTGAAGAAGTGCCTAATTATCCAGTAGCCCTAGTATTTGGTCGTGAGCGTATCGGTTTGACCAATGAAGAGTTACAAAAATGTACTTATCATGTGTGTGTTTCTGCTAATCCTGAATACAGCTCATTAAACTTAGCGATGGCAGTGCAGATTTTGACATACGAAACCCGTATGGCTTACCTTGCGACTAACGTGTATCCAGAACAAGATAATCCGTATCCAAAGCAAGCTGAACTGGAAATGTTCCATACTCACCTTGAAGAAACACTTTGGGATAGCGGCTTTATTAACAAAGCACACCCAGGTGTAGTGATGAATCGCTTACGTCGATTATTTACCCGTGCGCGCCCTGAAGCCGTTGAACTCAATATCTTACGTGGCGCACTCGTGTCTATTCAGCGTAATTTAAAAAAATAGTCTGATCTTGTCATTGGACTTTTAGTCGCGTCGTTATAATACCCGAGTAAATTAGTCAGGTATATACTTGACCATTTTAGTCGGGTATGTAATCATAACCCTAAATAACAGTTTAGAGGTTGCTATGCGATTGACATCGAAAGGGCGTTACGCCGTTACAGCTATGATTGATCTTGCATTGCATGCAGAACTTAAACCTGTACCACTAGCAGAGATATCCGAACGACAAAGTATTTCATTGTCGTATTTGGAACAGTTATTCTCTCGATTACGTCGAAAGAAACTGGTAGCAAGTGCGAGAGGACCTGGTGGCGGCTATAAATTAGGCATGTTACCTGGGCTTATTTCTGTTGGCATGATCATTGATGCAGTTGATGAAAATGTAAAAGCGACCAAGTGTGATTCATCTGGTGGCTGCAATGACGGGAAACGCTGTTTGACTCACTCTCTTTGGGATGATTTAAGTGAGCGAATTAGTGATTTTCTTGATAATATATCGCTTGCCGATCTGATGACAAACAATGAGATAAAGCAGATCGTCAACGAACAAGATAATGACCGTAAAATGTTAAATAAGATTGATATCAATATTATTTAACATTGGTTTAAAAATGGTTTAAAAAACACAATCGAATTATAATTATAATTATAAGATATAAACACCGTTAGCAGTTTAACCGTGTTGTATGGAGCAATGACTAGATGAAAAAACCTATTTATTTGGATTATTCTGCCACTACGCCTGTAGACCCACGTGTAGCAGAAAAAATGATGCAGTGTCTAACTATGGACGGCATCTTTGGTAACCCTGCGTCTCGTTCACACCGTTTCGGTTGGCAGGCAGAAGAAGCAGTAGACATTGCTCGTAATCAAATTGCTGATTTAGTAAATGCAGACCCACGTGAAGTTGTTATTACGTCGGGTGCAACTGAATCAAATAATCTTGCGATTAAAGGTGCTGCGCATTTTTATCACAAGAAAGGCAAGCACATTATTACAAGTAAAATTGAGCATAAAGCTGTGCTTGATACTTGTCGTCAACTTGAGCGTGAAGGTTTCGAAGTAACGTATTTAGACCCGACTTCTGAAGGTCTAATTACCGTTGAAATTCTTGAAGCTGCAATCCGTGAAGATACAACTGTTGTAAGTATCATGCACGTGAACAACGAAATCGGTGCGATTAATGATATCGCTGCATTGGGTGAACTTTGTCGTTCTAAGAAAGTTTTATTCCATGTAGATGCTGCGCAAAGTGCGGGCAAACTACCAATCGATTTCTCTGAATTGAAAGTTGATATGTTATCAGTATCGGCACATAAAATTTATGGCCCTAAAGGTATTGGTGCATTATACGTGCAACGTAAACCGCGTATCCGCTTAGAAGCGCAGATGCACGGTGGCGGTCATGAACGTGGCATGCGTAGTGGTACACTTGCAACTCACCAAATAGTGGGTATGGGTGAAGCATTCCGTATCGCTAAAGAAGAAATGCAACAAGATACAGATCATGCAGAAGCATTGCGTAAACGTTTCTGGGCTGGCATTGCAGATATCGAAGAAGTATATCTAAATGGTCACGCAGAACAACGTCTAGTTAGTAACTTGAACGTAAGCTTCAACTTTGTTGAAGGTGAGTCATTGATGATGGCACTAAAAGACCTTGCGGTTTCTTCTGGTTCAGCTTGTACATCTGCAAGTTTAGAACCGTCTTATGTACTACGTGCATTAGGCCTAAACGATGAAATGGCGCACAGCTCAATTCGTTTCTCATTCGGTCGTTTTACGACGATAGAAGAAGTGGATTACGCAACCAGCATCATTAAAGAAAACATCAGTAAATTACGTGACATGTCTCCTTTGTGGGAAATGTTTAAAGATGGTATCGATTTAAGCACTATCGAGTGGGATCACCACTAAGAAGTACTAATCGTTACCCTTTGTTTCACGCACATTTATATTCAGTTTGAAGGAGTTATATCATGGCTTATAGCGAAAAAGTAATCGACCATTATGAAAACCCACGTAACGTAGGTTCATTTGATAAAAATGATCCATCTATTGCAACTGGTATGGTTGGCGCACCAGCTTGTGGTGACGTAATGAAGTTACAACTTAAGATTAATGAAGACGGCATTATTGAAGATGCTAAATTCAAAACTTACGGTTGTGGTTCAGCAATCGCATCAAGCTCACTTGTTACCGAATGGGTAAAAGGCAAGACTATTGAGCAAGCTGGCGAAATCACCAATACTACAATTGCAGAAGAGCTAGAATTACCACCAGTGAAAATTCACTGTTCAATTCTTGCTGAAGATGCAATTAAAGCTGCAATTGATGATTACAAAAAGAAAAAAGAGTCTTAGGAGCTAAACATGGCTGTTACCTTATCTGACTCTGCTGCTGCTCGCGTAGCTAATTACCTTGAAAAACGTGGTGCAGGTGCCGGCCTACGTCTAGGTGTTAAAACATCTGGTTGCTCTGGCCTTGCTTATATCCTTGAGTTTGTTGACACTATTGATGAAAGCGATGAAGTTTTTGTTGAGAAAGGTGTCACCGTTATCATCGATAAAAAAAGCTACGTTTATCTTGATGGAATCGAATTAGATTTCGTTAAAGAAGGGCTGAATGAAGGGTTTGAATTTAACAATCCCAACATGAAAGGCGAATGCGGCTGCGGTGAAAGCTTTAGCGTGTAATATTGATATGCCCAAATAACCTCGTTATTTGGGTTTTGTTTATTTAATCTATCCATGAAAGGTCGTCAGATGAACCATTTTGAGCTGTTTGGTTTACCCGTTAATTTTGAACTAGATAGTGCCAGTTTAGCAACAACATATCGAGAACTACAACGCACACTACACCCCGATAAGTTTGCTAACGGTAGTGAACGAGAACGTTTATTAGCCGTGCAAAAATCATCTCAAGTCAATGATGCTTATTCAACGCTTAAGTCACCAATCCAACGTGCAGAATATATCCTTGCCGTTTGTCATGAAGATATTCGTGGCGAGCAACAAACCCTACAAGACCCAATGTTCCTGATGCAACAAATGGAACAGCACGAGCGTCTTGAAGATATTCCGCATGCTGCAGATCCTGAACAAGAAATTGCAGACTTCGATGATGAGTTAAGCTTATCCATCAAACAGTACCTGCAAGAATTTAGTCAATTGGTCAGTATTGAGCATTATCATGACGCGGCGAATGTAGTGCGCAAATTAAAGTTTGTTTATAAACTGCAGACACAATTAAGTACACTTGAAGATAGTTTACTTGATTACTAATCAAATAATTTAAATTTAAGAACCTAAAACATGGCATTACTTCAAATTGCTGAACCGGGTCAATCGGCAGCACCTCATGAGCATAAACTTGCAGTCGGTATCGATTTGGGTACGACTAATTCATTAGTGGCGAGTGTCCGTAGTGGCAGCGCTAAAACATTAGTGGATAATACTGGACGAGATATTCTACCGTCAGTGGTTCGTTATACTGCTGATTCAATTGTGGTTGGTGAAGATGCTGCGCAACAAGCAGTAACCGATCCTGAGAATACCATTTCTTCAGTAAAGCGTTTGATGGGTAAATCATTTTCAGACATTGATACTGCGCGTATTCCCAATGTACTTGTTGAATCAGCATCTGGCCAACCGTTAATTAAGACGGTCGCGGGTGAACTGAATCCAGTACAAGTTTCTGCAGAAATACTAAAAGCATTAGCAGCGCGTGCAACCGAGTCTTTGGCTGGTGAACTTAACGGTGTGGTTATTACTGTTCCTGCTTACTTTGATGATGCACAACGTCAAGGTACTAAAGACGCCGCAAATATAGCGGGTTTAAATGTATTACGTTTATTAAACGAACCTACGGCAGCTGCGATTGCCTATGGTTTAGATGCGGGTCAAGAAGGCGTTATTGCTGTTTATGATCTGGGTGGCGGTACTTTCGATATCTCTGTATTACGTCTCAATAAAGGCGTATTCGAAGTACTTGCAACAGGCGGTGATTCTGCACTGGGTGGTGATGATTTTGATCACCTTGTTGTAGATTGGATCACTACTGAAGCTGGTCTTGTAGGTGAGCAATCATTAGCAATGCAACGCCTGTTATTAATTCAAGCAAAACAAGCAAAACAAGCACTGACTGATAGTGACACTGTTGATATCACGCTGGCATTAGAGACTGTTAATTGGCAGGGTTCATTAAGCCGAGCAACGTTTGATGAGCTTATTCAGCCATTAGTTAAGCGTACTTTATTGGCTTGTCGTCGTTCGTTAAAAGATGCCGATATCAGTAAAGACGAAGTACTTGAAGTCGTCATGGTTGGCGGCTCTACAAGAGTACCGTTAGTGCGTGAAAAAGTCGGTGAATTCTTTGCTCAGCAGCCGCTAACAAGCATTAACCCAGATAAGGTTGTTGCGATTGGCGCTGCTATTCAAGCTGACGTATTAGTCGGTAACAAACCAGATTCAGAACTGTTATTATTAGATGTCACACCCTTGTCATTGGGTCTTGAAACGATGGGTAACCTCGTTGAAAAAGTGATCCCACGTAATACCACTATACCTGTGGCACGTGCGCAAGAGTTTACCACTTTTAAAGATGGTCAAACGGCGATGACAATCCATGTGTTGCAAGGCGAACGTGAACTGGTGAGTGATTGCCGTTCATTAGCACGTTTCTCGTTAACTGGTATTCCACCAATGGCGGCTGGTGCTGCGCACATTCGTGTGACGTTCCAAGTTGACGCTGATGGTTTATTAAGTGTCTCTGCGATGGAAAAATCATCGGGCGTCTCTGCTTCTATCCAAGTTAAACCATCGTATGGTTTAGGTGATGATGAAGTAGCAAACATGCTTAAAGATTCAATGACGTATGCGCAAGAAGATGTGACTGCGCGTATGCTAGCAGAACAACAGCTAGAAGCCGATCGTGTAATGGAAAGCCTCATTGTAGCCTTACAGCAAGACGGTAAAACCTTGTTGTCAGATGCAGAGCAAACAGCCATTGAAAACGCGATCCAAATTCTTTATAAGATCCGTCAAGGTGACGATAGAGATGCGATTGAAAAAGAAATTAAAACAGTCGATAAATTAACACAAGATTTTGCTGCTCGTCGTATGGATGCATCAATCCGTAAAGCGTTGCAGGGTCAGTCGGTAGATAAGGTCTAAGAAATGCCAAAAGTTATATTTTTACCTCATGAAGAACTATGCCCAGAAGGTCTCTCTGTAGAGGTTGAGAAAGGTGAAACGATCCTTGATATTGCACTTCGCAATAAAATCATCATTGAACATGCTTGTGAGAAATCATGTGCATGTACTACTTGTCATGTGATCGTACGTGAAGGCTTTGATTCATTAGAAGAAAGTGATGAACTTGAAGATGACATGTTAGATAAAGCATGGGGTCTTGAACCAGATTCTCGTTTAGGTTGCCAAGCAGCTGTAGCGGACAAAGATCTTGTTGTTGAGATCCCTAAGTATACGCTGAATATGGTTTCTGAAAGCCATTAATCAGCGATTGGTTTGCTGTATGATTTTGCACTTAAAGGCCGCGCATAAATAGCCTAAGACAACTAAACTGAAAGTAACAATATGTTAGTAATAACTGAATGTTACTTTTAGAGAGGTCTTATGGCATTAGCATGGTCGGATAGTAGAGATATTGCAATCGAACTTTTCGAACAATATCCGGAGCAAGATCCAGAGCAAGTCAGGTTCACCGATTTACGCAAGATGATTATAGAACTAGACGATTTTACCGATGATCCAAATCATTGCGGTGAACGCGTACTTGAAGCCGTCATGCTTGCTTGGATTGATGAATATTAATTGTTAATAACTAATACTGAATAAGCCCATCGTTAGCATTATGCTGATTATGGGCTTTTTTTTGTGCTTTAACTTGTTAATATGAAATCTAAAGTAAGTGGTATGTTCCATAAAATACTGCAAACACGTCTAAATAAAGGATATTAAATGAAGGATTTCATGAGCGTTGAGTTAACGTTAACTCCCGCTGACAGCTTCTGGGGCAAGAATGCATTAGTGAGTTTTAATGCCGGTGTTGCATCAATCCATTTGGTTGATCTTGGTGCAGACAGTGCATTACAAGTGCAGCGTGCTGCACGTAAGTTATCGAATCAAGGTATCGCTAAAGTAATCTTGCAAGGCGCGTTATGGAATACGGAATTACGTATTGCCTTTGACCAAGGTTATTACACCGCCAAAGAAACACAACAAGCCTGCTTCGGTTTAGACTCCGCGACTAGTACTGAAAAGAAAGCGTTCACCGATTTTCAAAAAGCCAGCCATTGGGTACGTAAAACCATTAATACTGATGCTGAAGAAATGTATCCTGTTAAGCTAGCGCAAAGTGCGGTAGACCTGTTATTACAACTTGCGCCAGAGTCGATCAGCTATAAAATAATTGCTGGTGAAGAATTATTAACCCATGGTTTTACCGGTATTCATACTGTCGGTCGTGGCAGTCAGCATCCGCCAGCGATGTTACAACTGGACTTCAATCCAAGTGGTGATGCCGATGCGCCAGTCGCGACAGCACTCGTGGGCAAGGGTATTACCTTTGACTCGGGCGGTTACAGCATTAAACCTTCTGATGGTATGGCTGTAATGAAGAGTGATATGGGCGGCGCTGCGACATTGACTGGCGCATTAGCATTAGCAATCAGCCAAGGGTTAAACCAGCGCGTACAGTTATTCTTATGCTGCGCAGAAAACATGATCAGCAGTAATGCCTTTAAACTTGGCGATATCATTACCTACAAAAATGATATCACTGTAGAAGTGCTTAATACCGATGCTGAAGGCCGCTTGGTTTTAGCCGATGGTTTACTTGCAGCGGAAGAGAACGCGCCACAACGTTTGATTGACGCAGCGACACTGACGGGTGCAGCTAAGATGGCGCTTGGTCGTGATTATAATGCACTGTTTGGTTTTGATCAGGACTTTGTTAATTCAGTATTAGCAAATGCCAAAGCCGAAAACGAATTTGCGTGGCAACTGCCTTTAGAAAAATGGCATCAACAACAATTACCATCAAGCTTTGCTGATATGGCGAACATCCATGCGGGTGAAGGTCGTGCAGGGGCATCTACTGCAGCGGCATTCTTATCACGCTTTGTACGCGAAGATGGCAAGGGTTGGTTACATTTAGATTTAGCGGGTTGTTATCAAAAAGCAGCTAATGATTTATGGGCTGTCGGCGCGAAAGGCCACGGTATCCGTACTTTAGCTAAAACGTTACTGGATGCTTAAGTAAGACGCTTAAACCAGGCACTCAACTATATTATTTCAAATAGACGACTTAAATTATTACCGTTTCTATTTCTATAGTTATAAAAGTGTCGAATAAAAAAATGCCACTGTCATCTATGATAACAGTGGCATTTTTGTAGCTAGCGACTAATCGCTAGCTGTTATGCAATAAACCGTTAAGCAACAGCTTCAGTTTTTGCTTTGTTTTTCTTTGCTGGTTTAGCTGTGCCATTTGCACGTGCACGCCAGTCAGCATTTAGTTGATTAACTAATGTCTTATCGGCAGCAAGGTCAATTGGATCAAAGTCATCAACGTTAATCGTACGTAGACGACCTTCCTCAGCAACTTTCAGTAACTCAGCTTCATCAGCCGTGATTTGCTTGTTAGCAAGTGCGATATCAGCAAACTTATCCAGGTAGATAAATGCTTGTTTAACACCATTCTCTTTACAAACACGGATGAAGATAGGGTCAGCAACAATGATGTCTCGCAAGGCTTTCTCTTGTAGACCGACAGGGTTACCTTCTTCTTCAGTAAGGTACATATCTGTTGCTAGACGGCTACGCGCTTCCGAAGGAACTTGTAGCAAAGCGGCAACAACATGGTCTAACTTGTCAGTTGGACGTGATAGACGTTTACCTGCAGGCAATACCATTGCACGTAGTGCGATACCAACAGCACGAACAGGGAAGTTACGTAGTAACTCATCAATTGCGTGCTCAGCTTGATATAGCGAGTCTTGTAGTGCCCAATGCACAAATGGTAAGTCATCTTTTTGACGACCTTCATCTTCAAAACGTTTTAGCGTTGCAGACGATAGATATAGTTGACTTAAGATATCACCTAAACGAGCAGAAACACGTTCTTTACGTTTAAGATCACCACCAAGTACACCCATCGAAACATCAGATAGGAATGCTAAGTTAGCACTTAAACGGTTCATTTGTTGATAGTACTGTGCCGTCTCATCTTTAAATGGTGCAGCAGAACCTTTACCATTTGTAATACCCATTACAAATGAACGGAAGAAGTTAGACATTGCAAAACCAACATGACCAAATAATGCGGCATCGAAGTCTTGTAGACCTTTCTTATGGTCGCTAAGTGCTGCAGCAGTCAATTCTGGTAATACGAACGGATGACAACGGATTGCACCTTGACCATAAATGATCAGGTTACGCGTAAGAATGTTTGCACCTTCTACCGTAATTGCAACTGGCGCCGCTTGATAGCTACGACCTGCCATGTTGTTTGGACCAAGACAAATACCTTTACCACCTGAGATGTCCATCGCATCGATTGCGCATTTTTGTGCACGGTCAGTTAAATGCATTTTTACAATCGCAGTAATTACTGACGGTTTTTCACCTAAATCAATCGCACTTGTTGTTAGTGTTGATGCTGCGCCCATCAGGTAAGCATTACCACCAATACGTGCGAGCGGCTCTTCGATACCTTCCATTTTACCAATCGCAAGTTTAAATTGACGACGAATAGCAGCATAAGAACCCATGCCTAGCGCGGCTAACTTAACGGCACCTGCAGAACAAGAAGGCAGGGTAATACCACGACCAACAGACAGGCATTCAACGAGCATGCTCCAGCCTTTACCTGCCATCGCAGGACCACCAATGATATAATCTAATGGTACAAATACTTCGTTACCTATAGTTGGACCATTTTGGAACGGTAAGTTAAGCGGGAAGTGACGACGACCGGTTTCTACACCTGGGATATCCGTCGGGATAAGCGCACAAGTAATACCGATGTCTTCTTTATCACCCAATAGACCATCTGGATCACGCAGTTTAATTGCGAGACCAAGTACTGTCGCAACTGGTGCTAAAGTAATATAACGCTTGTTCCAAGTCAGTTTCATACCCAGAACTTCTTTACCTTCAAATTCACCTTTACAGACGATACCGAAATCAGGAATACCACCTGCATCAGAACCAGCTTCAGGGCTTGTTAGTGCGAAACATGGAATTTCATCACCAATAGCTAAACGAGGAAGGTAGTAATCTTGTTGCTCTTTAGTACCATAGTGTTGTAGTAATTCACCAGGTCCTAATGAATTAGGTACACCAACTGTGCTCGCCATAACAGCGCTTGAGCCAGTTAATTTTTGCAGTACCATTGATTGTGCTAATGCTGAAAATTCTAGACCACCGTATTTTTTCTTGATGATCATAGCGAAGAAACCCTTAGTTTTAAGGAATTCCCACAACTCAGGAGGTAAGTCTGCGCGTTTATGAGTGATATCAAATTCATCAGCCATACGACATGCTTCTTCAACTGGACCGTCTAGAAAAGCACGTTCTTCAGCACTTAAAGCTGGCGCAGGTACCTTGTGTAGTTTTTCCCAATTTGGCTTACCGCTGAATAAATCAGCATCCCACCAAGTGGTACCGGCTTCTAATGCTTCAGTCTCTGTTTGAGACATTTCCGGCATTATTTTACGGAAACCTTTTAAGATTGGCGTTGTTAGATAGCCTTGACGAATACTCGTAATATTTAACGGTATCGCAATGACAGCGGTTATGATCCAAATAGCTAATGGCACATCACCGAAATATGAAACGGCTGCAAGTGCAATAAAAAATGCACCAGTAAAGGCAGCTAATGATGCTCTTTGGTAAGATAATGTACCAAATATTGCCACTAAGGCTAATAGTGAGATTGTGGTTGCCATGATTTTCTCCTTTCATTAAGCAACTAAATAGCAAAGTCAGAGGTCAGACCAGAACGCTGGTTTGAGTATTAGTTCTAGTTGATAATTATTAAATTAGCAAGTTTTTTACATCTAATTTACATAGTATTTATAGAACCTGTAGTTAAACGCTTGTTTTTAACCTATTGGGTTTACAAGTGTTCACCGATAATAGCGTTATTGAATTGCTAATTTAATTGCCTATTTACTTTTATTTTAGGTCAGTTCGGCCAAGAAATAGCACTCTAATTTACTCACTAATGGGTATTTAGTGGCTGTTAACTAAGCATTTTTTAATGCCTTAAGCTTATTTTTGGTTATGCTTAACCTTTTATTTATATGGGTGATACAGCTACATTATTTTGTGAAATAATAGTACTATTATACCCATACATTTTAGGCATAGAGGCGATAACAAATGACAAATTATCAAGGCTTAATTCAGCAAGAATTAGCCGAAGCTGCACAAGTTTTAAATGACTTTTTAGCCGATTCAAAAAACGCTGAAAACATCGAAGCTGCTGCCGCGTTATTAGCTGATTCATTTAAAGCGGGTGGTAAAGTATTATCTTGCGGTAATGGTGGCTCGCATTGCGATGCGATGCATTTTGCTGAAGAACTATCTGGTCGCTATCGTGAAAATCGTCCTGCAATGCCTGGTATTGCTATTTCTGACGTGAGTCATATGTCTTGCGTGAGTAATGACTTTGGTTATGAATATGTGTTTTCACGTTATGTTGAAGGTATTGGCCAGCAAGGGGATGTATTACTTGGTTTAAGCACCAGTGGTAATTCACAAAATGTATTAAATGCGTTTGCGGCAGCAAAAGCCAAAGGCATGAAAACGATTGCATTAACCGGTAAAGATGGCGGCAAAATGGCTGGGATCGCTGATATTGAAATTCGAGTGCCACATTTTGGTTATGCTGACCGTATTCAAGAGATCCACATTAAAGTGATTCATTTACTGATTCAGTTAGTCGAAAAAATGATGGGTTATGCTGATTAATCTAGGCCTTTTGGCTATATGTTATTGCACAAAATTACGTAATATCGTGTCATTTACCATAGACAGTTGCTTAGCAATAAGTAGAATAAAGAGATGAAATGAGTTTAGCCTTTGGGTTAATGTTGTAAGCCATAAAAGTGAAGTTATCAGTATATGTGTGAATTATTAGGTATGAGTGCAAATGTACCTACCGACATTTGTTTTAGTTTTTCTGGGCTGATGCAGCGTGGGGGTAAGACTGGACCACATTCTGATGGTTGGGGAATTACTTTTTATGAAGGCAAGGGGTGCCGGACTTTTCGTGATCCTAAGCCAAGTTGCGAATCAAAAGTCGCGCAATTAGTGAAAAACTATCCGATTAAAAGCCAAGCGGTTATTTCGCATATTCGTCAAGCTAATCGTGGTGGTGTTGCATTAGAAAATACCCATCCTTTTACCCGCGAATTTTGGGGTAAAAACTGGACCTATGCCCATAATGGTCAGTTAACTGATTATCAAGGTTTAGCGACGGGGTTTTATACACCGATTGGTGAAACGGATAGTGAATTAGCATTTTGTTGGATTTTGCAGGAAGTAGCTAAAAAATTCCCGAGTAAACCTGCTGATATGAAAGCTGTATTCCGTTTTATTGCTAGCTTATGCGATCAGCTTAGAGCATTAGGTGTGTTTAATTTATTGTTAACCGATGGCGATTTTGTATTTGCCTACTGTACCAATAATTTGCATCATATTATTCGCGAAGCGCCGTTTGGCCATGCGCAGTTGATTGATGAAAACATTGAGATTAACTTTGAGACTGAAACATCAGATTCAGATGTGGTTGCTATTATTGCCACTCAGCCGCTGACGGATAATGAAGTTTGGCACAAAATGCAGCCAGGTGAATTTTGTGTATTTTGTCGTGGTACTATTCTGTTGACGAATATTTAATTATTAACACATAGTTAATAATTAAAGCCTATAAAAAAAGCCTTTATGCAGTTATGCGATAAAGGCTTTTTATTATCTAGGCTTAATGAATTTGCTTAGTCCGTAGCGTAACCGCTTTGTGCTAATGCTTTACCATCAAGTACGGCTTTACCGTCGATCATCGCTAAACGTTCAGCGCAGAACCATTGTATAACCATCGGGTAGATCATATGTTCTTGAGTATGCACTCGTGAACTTAATTCCTCTACATCATCGTCAGTAAATACAGGTACTTTTGCTTGCAAGATAACTGGACCGGCATCTAACTCTGGCGTAACAAAGTGCACTGAAGCACCGTGTTCTTCATCGCTATTATCAATTGCACGTTGATGTGTATCTAAACCTGGATATTTAGGCAATAGAGAAGGATGTATATTCAGCATCTTGCCAGCATAATGCTGGACAAAGCTATCACTCAAAATACGCATATAGCCTGCTAACACAATAAGATCGGGTTGGTATTGATCTATTTGTGTCATTAGCTCCGCATCAAACGCGGTACGGTCAGCAAAATCACCTTGAGCCAGTGATATTGCGTCGATACCTGCTTGTTGTGCTCGCTCTAAGCCATAAGCTGTACTTTTGTTACTAAAAACAGCGGTTACTTTACCGTTAATAGAACCTTGTTCGCACTGGTCTAGAATGGTTTGTAAATTACTGCCATTACCAGAAACTAATACTACGATAGATGCTTGTTTAGACATTATTTTATCTCTACTTGTTCTTCATTTTCTGCAGCGTCTGCAATTTCACCGATTAGCCACGCATTTTCGCCGTGTTCAGTGAATATTTCCAGTGCTTTTTCAACTTGAGATGCTGGTAGCGCAATAACCATACCAACACCACAGTTAAACGTACGATACATCTCTGTACGTTCAACGTTACCTTTCTCTTGTAACCAGTTGAAAATTTCAGGCCACTGCCAGCTACTTTCATCTACGACAGCTTTAGTTAGTGCTGGTAGTACACGTGGGATATTTTCCCAGAAACCACCACCAGTAATGTGTGATAAAGCGTGAACTTCACACTCTTTCAACACAGCTAGCACAGATTTAACATAGATGTTAGTTGGCGTTAGCAGAGTATCGCCTAACGTTGAATCACCGAACGCTTGGCTTGGATCTTCTTTTGATACTTCAAGGATCTTACGGACTAAAGAATAGCCGTTTGAGTGAGGGCCACTCGATCCTAAAGCAATCAGTTTGTCACCCGCAGCAACTTTAGTACCGTCGATGATGTTTTCTTTGTCTACAATGCCAACACAGAAGCCAGCAATGTCAAAATCTTTTCCGTCGTACATACCTGGCATTTCAGCGGTTTCACCACCTGTTAATGCACAACCAGATAGTAAACAACCTTCGCCGATACCGGTAACAACAGCTGTAGCTACATCTACATCTAGCTTGCCTGTTGCATAGTAATCTAAGAAGAATAGTGGTTCAGCACCTTGTACAATAAGGTCATTCACACACATAGCAACTAAATCGATACCTACCGTATCATATTTAGCTAAATCGATAGCGAGGCGTAGTTTCGTTCCTACACCGTCTGTTCCTGCGACCAACACTGGTTCTTTATAACCAGTAGGTAATTGGCAAAGAGCGCCGAAGCCACCTAGACCACCCATAACTTCTGGGCGTTTAGTTTTTTTCGCTACACCTTTAATGCGTTCTACTAATGCATTACCTGCGTCGATATCAACGCCTGCATCTTTATAACTTAGAGAAGTATTTTGGTTGCTCACTGGATCCCTCACAAACTAATCGTATCAATTGGATTAAAAAATCGCCGCCATGTTAACAACTTTACTCACAGAATAGAAACAATATTATAGCTTGTTTGACCTGCTAATAGATTTTATTCTTAACTCAGGCTTTTCCTTGGAATAAGCTATCATTATAGTGCCATTATTGGTAATATTGCGCGTTTTTATATCGTAGTTACTTTGATTTTATTAGGAGATTCCATGAAAGTTGTTGAAGTTAAACATCCTTTAGTACGTCATAAATTGGGTTTAATGCGCGCTGCTGATATCAGCACTAAACGTTTTCGTGAACTTGCAACAGAAGTGGGTAGCCTACTTACTTATGAAGCAACGGCTGATTTAGAATTAGAACAGAAGACTATTGAAGGTTGGAATGGCGATGTTACCGTTGATCAAATCAAAGGTAAAAAAGTAACAGTTGTGCCAATTCTGCGTGCTGGTTTAGGCATGATGGATGGTGTGTTAGAACATATGCCAAGTGCACGTGTAAGTGTTGTTGGTATTTACCGTGATGAAGAAACGCTAGAAGCGATTCCTTATTTCGAAAAAATCGTTCACAGCATTGATGAACGTTTAGCGATTGTTGTTGATCCGATGTTAGCAACAGGCGGTTCTATGATCGCAACATTAGACCTGTTAGTAGCTAAAGGTTGTAAGCACATTAAAGTCCTTGTACTTGTTGCTGCACCTGAAGGTCTAAAAGCGTTAGAAGAAGCACATCCAAATATCGAGCTTTACACTGCATCTATTGACGAACGTTTAGATGAGAAAGGTTATATCGTTCCAGGTCTTGGTGACGCTGGCGATAAGATCTTCGGTACTAAATAAGTACAGTAATAAGATACTTAATTTATTGAATTGAGTAATGCAGACATCAGTTACCTTGATGTCTGCTTTTTTATTTGCTTTTGTCTTTTAATCAACTTGATTCCCCACTAAATATCCGCCCCACAGCAACAGCACATTTAGCACATAGATCTCTTCAATATTGATATTAAAGTATCGATCATTCTCATTTTGTTTATTATCCATAGATATCATCCCTTCATTTTAATCTAACTCCTTGATACTTTAGTATGGTCACTGTTTCCTTATCTCGCTAATTAGCTAATGCGATAGAATATGTTTGGACATAGCCACTGGTTTGGTTATTATTTGAGGTCTATTAATTATGCTGGCTATGTTATTATCGAAATCATCAATTTGAGTCATCACGTTACTGTTAAAAAGGATCGTATGAAGCGTTTATTTCCTGTTTTATTATCACTGTTATCTCTTCTTCCCTTAACCACGCAGGCGGTTGAGGTTGAGCAACTTTATTCAGCATCAGTTATAGCGGTTGATAATAAGTCTAACCGTGATTTACAAAAAGTGGCTTTTGCCGAAGTACTGGTTAAAGTTTCTGGTAATGCCACAATAGCGGCGGATCCGGTAATCAAAAAAGCATTGCTCAATGCCCGTGAGTATTTAGTCAAGCAAGCAGAAGAACATGTTGATGGCGAACGCTATTTACAAACTAGCTTTAATGCCAAAAAAGTAGATCGTTTATTGCGTGGCAGTGAATTTGGCGTGTGGAGTCAGAATCGTCCACAGCAAATTGTCTGGCTAGTGGTTGATGAAGATTTTAACCGCAGCGTTAGAGGCGAGACTGATACTGATTATGCTGAATTTATTGATGCGATTAAAGCGCAAGCCAATAAACGCGCGATCCCGGTTTTATTCCCGGTGATGGATCTTGATGATCAATTGCAAGTCAGCAGTAGCGATTTGTGGGGACAGTTTACAGATCCAGTCGAACTTGCTTCAGCCCGCTATGCTGCAGATAATTATATTATTGCTAAGATCATTAAGCAGAATGATGATTATAAATTAACGTGGAGCATGTATGGCCGTCGTAATAGCAATCAAGCATTCGAGGTTTGGTTAACTGGCCAAGGTCAAGGCGAGCTAGCTAACATAGGTACTGCGCTGACAGATAGCTTAGCTAATCACTTAGCTGAACGTTATAGCGTAAAAGCATCCGGTAACAATGAAGTGGTGTATTTAAATGTCGATGCTGTTACTAGTATTGCTGATTATGCCAAGTTGATTGAAATGTTTTCTGAATTATCCGCGGTCGCGCAAGTTGATCTTGAAGCTGTATCAGGATCAAGTATGCAATTAAAATTGGTATTACTTGGTACGCAGCAAGATCTATTGATGGAACTGTCGTTAGATCAACGGATCAAAAGTAGTAAAAATGTGTTTGATGACGTTAATTTTCAGTGGAACGCGATAAATTAAGCAATTTTACATTGTGTTTTTTTACTAGTCGTTCTCTATCGGCCATTGAGGTGCTACAATGGCCACACTAATCTTATGATTGTATGAAAGGGTGATATTGAACACTCCAGCACAACTTTCTTTACCAGTCCAATTGCCCGATGGTGAAACTTTCGCGAGTTTTTATCCCGGTGCTAATGTCCAGTTACTCACAGCGTTAAAAAATGCTGCTGTAGGCGACGGTGATCCATTTATTTATCTATTTGGTAACCGAAGTTCGGGCACCTCTCATTTACTTCATGCTACCTGCACTGAGTGTACTGACGCTCAGCGATCCGCGGCTTATTTACCGATGGAAATGGCGGCGATGATGTCTCCATCAGTACTCGATGGCATGGAGCATCTGGATATTGTCTGTATTGATAATATTGAATTGATCGCCGGGATCCGCGAGTGGGAAGTGGCGTTATTCAACTTTTATAATCGCTGGCTCGATAATCATGATCAAGAAAATCCAGGCTCTCTGATTGTCACCGGTAATAGCGCTGCGCGACATTTAGGGATTGAATTACCAGATCTGCTATCGCGATTAGATTGGGGCGTGAGTTACCAATTACAGTTACTTGATGATGATGGTAAGTTGGCCGCTCTGCAACTCCGAGCTGAGTTTAGAGGATTAAAGCTACCTGTTGATGTCGGTCGTTTTCTGTTAAACCGCTCATCACGCGATATGCAAACCCTTATTTCAACCTTAGATCGTTTAGACAATGCGTCAATTAGTGCACAACGTCGACTCACGATCCCATTTGTAAAAGAAACACTTTCTCTATAAATCGAATCTAATTCAATACAATACAATCAAAAAAGGGCATAGTATCGTCGATACTATGCCCTTTTTATTTACGCTAATAATGACAACATTTATGTTGTTGCCCAGCGTATTTTCTTAACCGTTATCTTTATCTCGGTGTGCTTCTTCACGCTCTTTTTCTTCAGCCATTACGACTTTTAATTTATCAAGACCTAGGCCTAATTCTTTGCCTTGCATCCGCGCATAAATACCATTACCAAACAGCATACAGTTGGCTAAGGCAAACTCTAGGACCGCAAGATAACGCTCATCAGGATCTGTATACATGATGGTTAATGAATGCATGTAATAAATCATCACCACAAAGTTACTCCAAGCTGCCGTATAAGGTTTGCCTTTGATCAATCCATAGAAGGGAAATAATAACGGCAAGATCCAAATGAAGGCTTTGGCTAATGGGTTTGACTCGTGCGCAGCTTGGCGCTCTAGCCATTTTTGTTTTTCAGCTTCGACTTGTGGTAATAGCTCAGGATTAACGTCTGCCATTGCGGTCAGTTCAGCGAGTGCTTTCGACTGCGTATGATCTTGTACTGTTTCTGGTATTAACCACAGTTGCCATACAAACATTAGAATGATGAGGCCGAAATAACCGAATAACCCTAAGGCACGGTACTGTGAAATTCTTTTTTGAGTGTCAGATGAACTTTGAATCGTTTGCATTATTTGCTCATAGTTAGAGTATTGCTAAAACATTTTCTGGAGGACGACCAATTGCAGCTTTACCGTTTGCTAGCACTATTGGGCGCTCGATTAATTTAGGTGTTGTGATCATTGCGGCAATCAATTCATCCGTAGACAAGCTTTCATTATCTAACCCAAGGGCTTTGTATTCAGCTTCTTTAATACGCATTAATTGACGTGGTGCGATTGCTAATAGAGTTAGGATCTCTTGTAATTGTGCTACCGATGGTGGTGTCTCGAGGTATTTTATTATGTTTGGTGTTACCCCTTGCGCTTCTAGTAGAGCAAGCGTTTGACGGCTTTTAGAGCAACGCGGATTGTGATAAATAGTTATATTAGTCATGCTTGGTCTATTCCTTAAAACAAGTCTTAAAACAGATCTTAAAACAAATGGGGAGCTATAGAGTCTGCATTTTGCCTTGTTTCCAGCCCTTTGGCTAGTTTTGCAATGCTTGCATCTCTTGCTTTTCTAACTCAATTTGTTCCATGTGCGCATCAATACGAGCGATATCGGCCGAGCTTGTTGCCATTGTTCGTGCAGATTGCAGCGCGTTAAGGGCTTTTGGATAATTAGCTCTGAGCTGTGCGAGATTGGCGCGTTGTACATACATTTTGACGCTATCATCGGTTTGACTCAGTAAATCAATATAAATACTTAACGCAATTATATCCGTCTCATTATGACGTAAATAATCTCGAATGAGTTTTTTTGCCGGTTCATACTGCATTGCTTGCTGCAATGCCACTGTTAAATTGATGGTGGTCACGGGGTTATTGGAATATCTATTATTGGCCTTTTGTAATCGAGCGATGGCTTCGTCATTGTTTTTGAGTGCTAAGTCGATATCGGTAAGGGTATCAAGATAAAACAGATTGTTTGGCTGGGTTTTCGCTAATTCGACAACAATTTTCTTTGCTTCTGCATTTTTGTTTAATTGTACTAATGCCAAGGCTTGGCCGTAGCGTGCGGCATCTTTTAATTTGAATGTTTTGGTTTTAAGCTGATCTTGAAAGAATTGTAGTGCTTGTTTAGGTTTTAAGACGCCATAACGGACTTGAATACGGGCTTTTGCTAATTGATAATCGAGGCTAGGTGGATAGTAGCTATTTGGGTACAGCGCAGCTCTATCGCGTGCTTCGGTAATACGGGTCGTTGGTAATGGGTGAGTGATCAACATTTGTGGTGGCGTTGAACTAAAACGATATTGCGCGGATAATTTACCAAAGAATGTCGACATAGCAGCAGGATCATAACCTGCATTCGCCATGACCTGAATACCAATACGGTCTGCTTCAAATTCATTGGCACGGGTATAGTTAATCGCTGATTGAGCGTTAATGGCCACGGTGGTCTGTAACATCGCAATACCAGCAACTGGATTAGCGATACCTAATAAGACTGCGCCAATTAAACCTGCCACGGTCAATTGGCTATTGCCTGCTTGTGCTTCTAAACTACGCGCAAGGTGGCGCTGAGTAATATGTGAGATCTCATGAGCAATAACCGATGCAAATTCAGATTCGTTATCAGCATACAAAAATAACCCTGTGTGGACTTTGACATAACCACCCAGAAAAGCCGCTGCATTGATTTCATCATCTTTGATCAGAAAAAAATTAAACGGGAAACGCACTGAATCGGTTTGGCTGATCAGTTTAGCACCCAACTCGGCAATGTACTCTTGTAACACTGGATCGCTGACCATTGGAAAAGACCCACGTGCTACTTTGATAAAAGCCGCGCCGTATTGGCGTTCTTGCTCGATAGATAAAGCGGTAACGCCAGCTGTACCGATTTCCGGAAGCTTATTAGTCGCTTGCACTGAGCTTATTAAACCCAATGCGCCGACAAATAATGCGGTACTGGTTACACGCAATATTTTTTTGAGATACATTCTTTTTAAATACAAGTGGCGACCTATGGATGAAAACTAAGTAAATCTAGTTAACATAGTAGAACATATTATTAACTGATAACAATGACAAATAGTCAGACTGCCTATAATAGGTAAAGTTCATAGGCCAGTTTGGTTAATTTTTGTTGATAACAGATAAGATATTTACGCTTTTGTGGAAAAAATGGTGCTAATCCTGTTAAAATCGACCAGTATTTATTTCAAATTTAAAATGAGAGTGAATTAAGATGGGCAGAGCATTCCAAAACCGTAAATTATCGATGGCTAAAACAGCTGGCATGAAAACTAAGATCTACTCTAAATATGGTAAAGAGATCTATGTATGCGCAAAAACGGGTGGTGGTGACCCTGACCACAACTTAAGCCTTCGCCGCATCATTGAAAAAGCGAAAAAAGATCAAGTACCTACTCATGTTATTGACCGTGCTATCGAAAAAGCAGCTGGCGCTGGCGGTGAAGATTATGTACGTGCAAGTTATGAAGGCTTTGGCCCTGGTAACAGCATGGTTATCGTTGAGTGTCTAACGGATAACGGTAAACGTACTTTCACTGATGTTCGTCAAGCATTCGTTAAGAATGGCGCGAAATTGGGTGCGCAAGGTTCTGTATCGCACATGTTTGATCATCAAGCAGTATTTGAATTCAAATTTGATGACGAAGATGCAGTATTAGAAGCATTGATGGAAGCTGAAGTTGATGTTGCTGATGTAGAGAATGAAGACGGTACGATTACTGTTTATGTTCCACATACTGAATTCTTCAAAACTAAAGTTGCATTGTCAGAAGCATTTCCGGCTATTGAATTTGATGCAGAAGACATCACATTCCTACCGCAAATTGAAACTGAAGTTGTTGGTGATGACGCAGAAATGTTCGAACGTTTTCTTGCAGCACTAAACGACAGTGATGACGTACAAGAGATTTACCACAATGCGATCGTTGCTTAATTAATCGTTAAGTTAATGCTGTGTGGTATTTAACACCGCGCATAAAAAAGGCCGATTACCGTTTCTTTATCAGAATGGGTAACCGGCCTTTTTTGATCTGATTAGTCGTCGCGTCCTTAACATGTGCTTAAGAACGAGACTGACTAAGCAAATTACATTTTTTTGCAGTATGCAGAAATAATTACCATTGCAGTACCGTTGGCACGGCCTTGAATGTGTAATGGATTATCTGTTAAACCGATATTACGTACCGCTGTACCACGTTTGATCACTAAGCTTGAACCTTTCACAGGTAAATCCTTGATGATGTTTACGTTGTCGCCAGCTTGTAAGATAGTACCGTTAGAGTCACGTGCTGGAGTATCGGTCATTGCTGCGATTAGCACGCCTTTTTCAGCCCATGCTTTTACGTCTTCTTCTAGATACATCATATCAAGAAGGTCACGTGACCAGTCTGCATCTAAACGGTTTAGCATACGGTATGCAAGTACTTGTACTGCTGGTACTTGGCTCCACATGCTGTCGTTTAGGCAACGCCAATGATTTTCATCAAGCGTTTCTGGGTTGCTAATTTGATCAAGGCAAGTACCACAAAGCATTACTGCACAGTCAGAGCTTTTTTCTGGTGATTCAGGTAGCTCATAAGCTGATAGGTTAGATTCTGCTGTGCACATTTCACATTTAGAACCACTGCGTTGTAATAACGTTGTTTCGATAGACATTGAATTAATCCTCTAGATTTTGTGGGGCTATTATGCCACAACGTGAGTATTTTGGGTATCTCACAATCCACGCCACCTTGATGTTCATCGTTAAATGCTGGCTTAAATAGCTAAATCTACTTTGCTAACGTCACAATCAGTAACTTAGCTAGTTGAATTTAGTCAGCTAACTTCGCTACACTGGTTTTTTGTTCAGTCGGAGTTTACATGGAAGCCAGCGTATTATTTGATGAATTAGCCACGGATGATGGTCATGTCATTGGTATTATTACCCTTAACAAGGCGCGTCAGTTACATGCGTTAAGTGCGGATATGTTTCCATTATTGCACCAGAAACTACTCGCTTGGCAGTCTGATCCGCGTATCGTTAGTGTGCTATTTACCAGTACTGGCGACAGAGCATTTTGCGCCGGTGGCGATGTGAAATCATTACAACAAGCGTTAGTGAATACCGATGGCAATGAAGCGAAACAACAGCTCGTCAGTGAGTATTTTGTTGCCGAGTATCAAGTTGATTATTTATTACATAACTTTGGTAAACCGCTGATAGTTTGGGGTGACGGTATTATTATGGGCGGCGGGTTAGGGCTGTTCATGGGTGCTAGTCACCGCGTTGTTACCGAGACGGCCAGAATCGCGATGCCAGAGATCACTATCGGTTTATTTCCCGATGTCGGCGCTACTTGGTTCTTAAACCGGTTACCGCATCCAGGTGTGGGGCTATTTTTAGGCTTAACAGGCGCAAGCATTAACGCTAACGACGCTAAATACCTAGGTTTGAGTGAATATTTAATCCCTGCAGCAAAATATGCAGATGTGGTTAAAGCATTAACCAGCCTTGATTGGCAAGTTGATACAGAGTTACACGATAGCCAAGTTGATCAGTTATTAATGGCGCAATATGCCGATGCAGATTTTGCCACCGGTAACTTAATTAAGCATCAAGCTTTATTTAATCAGTTGAGTCGTTATAGCGAACTGGCAGATGTGATGACCTGTATTCAAACGCAGGACAGTGCGGATGCTTGGTTACAAACTAGTATTAAAAAACTGCTGTTAGGCAGTCCTATTTCGGCACATATCTTATACCGACAGGTAAATCAATATACAGAACTGTCCCTTGCGGCCTGCTTCCAGTTGGAATTGGACTTAGCGGTGAATGTTTGTCTAAATGCAGATTTGGTCGAAGGGGTGAGGGCATTACTGGTCAATAAAGATAATCAACCACAGTGGTTATTTAAGGACACCGATGCGGTGCCGGTTAAGTTTGTTGATAATTTGTTCAGTTCGCCTTGGACAGGAGACTGCCACCCACTGCACAGCCTGTAATTAACATCTAAATTACCGAATTATGTGACAGCTATTCCAAAGTGGGTAGGAAAGCTGTGTTCATTTTATATAGGCATTTATTTTGTAGGGATAAAAGTTATAATTACCTCATAGTAGTTAGCTGGTTAAATTAGCTAGATGATTATTGCTTACAATGCATTTGCAAAGTGTATTGCAGCAACAATTATTAATTTCTTTTGGAGATATATTATGAGCACTGCATTCTTTATTCCTGCATACAATCTAATGGGCGCTGGTTGTTTAATTCAAGCAGCTGACGCGATCAAATCTCACGGTTTCAAAAAAGCATTAATCGTTACTGATAAAGTGATTAATAGCATCGGCATGGTAAAACAAGTACAAGATTTATTAACGGCACGCGATGTTGAATCTGCCGTTTTTGATGGTACTCAACCAAATCCAACCACTGCCAATGTTGCTAGTGGCCTGGAAATATTAAATGCACAAGCGTGTGATTTTGTCATCTCATTAGGTGGCGGTTCACCGCATGATTGCGCGAAAGGTATTGCACTTGTCGCTGCGAACGGTGGCAATATTGCTGACTACGAAGGTGTTGATCAATCAGAGAAAGCCCAACTACCATTAGTGGCAATTAATACCACAGCCGGTACGGCTTCTGAAATGACACGTTTCTGCATCATCACTAACGAAACGACGCATATTAAAATGGCGATTGTGGATAAAAATACCACACCGTTAATGTCAGTGAACGATCCCGAATTAATGTTAGCCAAACCTGCGTCATTAACAGCGGCAACGGGTATGGATGCATTAACGCATGCGATTGAAGCGTATGTATCAATAGCCGCGACTCCAATTACCGATGCTGTAGCGATTAAAGCCATGGAACTGATCCAAGCGAATTTACGTACAGCAGTAGAACACGGTGAAAACATCGAAGCGCGTGAGCAAATGGCTTATGCACAGTTCATGGCGGGTATGGCGTTTAATAATGCGTCACTAGGTTATGTACACGCAATGGCGCATCAATTAGGCGGTTTCTATGACTTGCCACACGGCGTATGTAATGCGGTATTACTACCGTTTGTACAAGCTTATAACGCGCAAGTTTGTCCAGCACGTCTACGTGATGTAGCTAAAGCGATGGGCGTTGATGTAACAGCAATGACACCTGAACAAGGCGCTGAAGCTGCGATTGCATCAATTAAAGAATTAGCGTTAGCGGTTGGTATTCCAACAGGGCTTACAAGCTTAAACGTAAAAGTTGAAGATATCCCTGAATTAGCTAAAAACGCATTGAACGATGCTTGTGGTTTTACTAATCCAAAACAAGCAACGCATGAAGAAATCTGCGCTATCTTTAATGCAGCGATGTAGGTTACGAAATAATTAACGATTAATGATTCATGAATAAATAAAGAGTAAAGAACTCCAGTAAGGTAATTAAGCCCAGACCGCGTTTCGATATCTGGGCTTTTTTACATCTCGCTTTTTTCATTGTTGCTAATGCTGTAAGTGGTGCTACTAGCTGGCACTCCAAACTTGTTGGCCAGTACGGCTGAAGTTATAACCTCCAAGTTGGTCGCCTTTAGCTTGGATCTCCATTGACGATAACGCCTGCAGTAATTGCTGCTGCAAAGTGCGGAAGTAAATATTCTTCGGGATCACTAATTCAAATGCTTCAGTGCTTAGTGGAATGAAGCCCAAACCAAATTCACCTGCCGTACTTTGACTAGCACAGCCAACATCCGCTTCACCACGAGCAATGCACGAGGCTAATTCTCGTTCACTGTGACAGGTTTCAGCAGCGGTAAGCATATCAACTGTGTAAGCATGATTGTGTAACCATTCCCCCAGAGCTCGCATACTGCCAGCGCCTTCTTGACGAAGTGCCCAGCGCCAGCGTGAAGTAAGTAATTCGGTTAAGTTTAACGAACGAGAATTAACTAAATCAGCGAGTTCTTTACTCACCACTAAGCCTTGTTGACGTTCAAAGGCATGGATCAGCACCCAGTTTTTATGTCCTGGATATTGCTGCAATAAAGCTGGATGACGCAAGGCTGCTTCTTCCGCATGACCCCAATGGATCGCGCATATATCCACATGGCCTTTACTGAGCATGGCTAAACCTTGGCGTGTACCAGTCGAGGTATAACCAACCAATGCTGTACTGCCCAGTTTCTGCGCCATTTTACCGACGACCAACTGTAACAGTGGATCATCGGAACCTGCGATAAGTAAACGGTCGTTAAGCACGCCGTTATGACAAGACTCCAGTAACCACTTATCTAACATAGCTTTGGGAAATAACCATTTACCCGTTACTTTTGTTGCAGGCAAATGACCATCATTCGCCAAGGTGTAGACCTTTTTTTCATTCAGATCTAAATATTCCGCGACTTGCTTTACGTTCATGAACGCGGGAGGATTTTCGCTCATGCAGTCTTACCGACAATGGTTTGTACTTCTGCGTCTGGACCTTTTACATCTAAGATCAAGTTCGCCATACCGTTATACACTTGGAAGCGATTACCTTTAGCACGCGCGACCATAGTAATGCCTAATTTTTTCGCTAAATCGTAGCCCATTTGCGTTGCACCAGAGCGCGATAGCAATACTGGAATACCCATTTGCGCGACTTTAATCACCATCTCTGACGTGAGACGACCAGTTGTATAAAAGATCTTGTCTTCACCCGTTTGGCCTTTTAACCACATTTCACCGGCCAAAGTATCAACGGCGTTGTGACGACCTACATCTTCGACAAACGACAAGATCTCGGTGTCTTTACATACCGCACAGCCATGTACCGCACCAGCGGCTTTATACGTTGCGTTGTGATGCGTTAATGCTTCTAACAAGCCATATAATTTTGATTGGCGTAATCTAGGTTGTGGCAGTATCACACCTTCTAATTTTTTCATCACGTTACCGAACATAGTGCCTTGGCCACAACCTGAAGTAACGGTTTTCTTGGTTAACTTCTCTACTAATCCATCGGTACTTTCACGCGTGATCACGGCAGCGGAATTTGTATCCCAATCAATAATCACAGATTCAATCGCGGTAATGTCTTCAATAAAGCCTTGGTTTTTTAAATAACCTAATACCAGATCTGAAGGGCGTGCGCCGAGTGTCATCACTGTCACGATTTCCACCCAATTTAAGTAGATCGTGAGCGGGTGCTCGCAGGCGATCTCTTTGGTCATGGTATCGCCATATTCATCCATGATGTCAACTGTCATGGTGTGTTCAACTGAAGAATTGGTTCTAATTATTTTTGGTAATTGCGGCATCCGAAATTCCTGCTGGTTTATATATCTATGAAGAGGTAAAGCAAAGTTCATTCCAACTTACACTTAAGCGTCGAAGTAACTTGGCTATTACTGGTTTATTTGTCATTTCTTTCTAACTTGGTCTAAATTTTGCTGAGTAGGGGAAGATTAGGTAAAAAATTCTAAATAATTATAAAAATAGAATAAAGGAGCATGTGTGCAACTACGTGATGAAGATAAACCTCTAAATAAAGGTGATGAAGATAAGCACCTAAATAAGGGTGATGAACATAAGCGCTTAGCGAAAGACGAATCAAGTTGGCCAATCGCCTTCAGTCTTCGTTCTGAAGAAAAACAAGTTGGGCGTTGGACTACTTTGTCTTGGTCTATCGAGAATGTCGAATTATATGAGCAAGCTGCTGCGATAAATGATGATGAGGTTATGAGTACTACACCCTCTAATAACGTTGTTAATACGACTCGCTATGAAAGGACACTGTACTTATACCGCGATGAACGGACTGATTACCGTTTTAACCTCAGCTCACAAGACCCTCATCTATTTATTGTTTGTGAAGTGACTGACGAGCAGTTTTCGCCATTACTGATCACCGCGGCGCAAAGTGTTGCGAGCAGTTATATGGATGGTGACTATCAAGTGTTGCACATTCAAATGCCATTACCAGTGCAAGCTTGGATGGAAGCATTCATCGGTAGAAACGGCGAACTGATTGAATTTAAAAAGAAACGTTGTAAAGACAAGAAAGGGCGTTCAAGTGGCCAGTAACTTTTTTCAACGTTGGTCAGATCGCTCATTGGCGGCAAAAGACCATGCAGAAATTGATTTAGTCGTAACGAAAGACGCTGTTGTCGAAACGGAAAATCAGGGAGCAAAGCTAACATTAAAGCGCGATGCAGAGCTGGATATTGCGCATATTTCAGCGCCTCAGGCTGAATCGGCAGCGGATTTAGATCTATCGACTCCATCGGCAGATGTTATTGATGATCAGGTGGAAGTTGAACTGACTATTGATGATGCCGATAAGGTCACCTTTGATAGTGGTGTTGCTTCATTTCTACAACATGGCGTTGATAAATCAGTAAAAAAGGCGGCGTTAGCGAAATTATTTCATGCTGATGAATTTAACTATATCAGCACTATGGATGATCATACCGAGGATTTTTCTAATATTCCTAAGCTTGATGAGAGTATCGCGAAACAGTTGCGTGGTTGGGTTAAAACAGTATTGGAAGAGCCTGAAGCTGAATTGATTGAAGACTCTGAGCTCGTTGAAGAAGGTGAGGTATTAGCCGTTACTGAAACTGATCCGGAAACTGAATCTGGAGCAATTGCAGCCCCCAATACCGCTATAGATGATGAAGCTGTTCAAGCTATCACAGTTGATAATAGCTCGGCATCTTGTTGTAGTGAAAAAAATGGTGAAGAACAAAAAAACCAGCATCAGCAACACCTTCAACAGGCGGGTGAGACATAAAGGGACAAATAACCCTAATTTAAATCGGGACATTTTGTTCCATGCACGATTGTTTATAGCGACATTATGTCCCGTTTAGGAATAAGTAAACAATCCCTCTCTGACTTTAACTCTTTATAGGTCATTTTATTCCGTTAAAAGTTGGTTCGGTTATTGCTCTATTAGCTACAGCAAAATAGCGACAGCAAAAAAGTACGAATATGAACGTACGCTAGCAGAGAGCAGCGAGTAATTACTCGCAGTTTAATCGACACCCTTATAACGGTGACGAGATACAGGAATAGCAATGTTAAAAAGTACTTTAGAAACATTTACTGATAGTAACGGTCAAGCACGCTTTGCAGCGATAGCCGATACCGTTGAATTATCGAATCTGATCCCGCCGACGGTATCTTACGAAAGTCGTGGCAACTTATTGATCATTGGTGCTTACGATATTATCACTGCACTAGCACCGCAATTTGCAACATTGAATTCAGTAACACTGCTGGCGACGTCTGCTGCAACAGATGGCGGGCCAGCGACGAACGATAGCAATACCGATGATAAAGACAAAGTATTTTTTAGTAATGAAGTAACAATTAAAGGTTACCTAGGTGCGTTCGAAGTGAACTGCCGTGTAGCGGGTAGCTTACTGAGTATCTATACCAATTTAGCGGAAGTGACCATTGGTGGTGATAGTTTCGATTTAGTCGTTGATATGAGCGCGGATAGCCTTATTCAAACTGAGATACCAGCGCCAGGTTATTACCCTGTTGGTAGCGGTAAAGCAGCGATTGCCGATGTTATTGAAACCTTACCGGAAATGCTAGGTACGTTTGATAAACCAAAATACTTTCGTTTAGACAATGATATTTGTGCACATTCATCACGTGGCGTGGGTGGTTGTACGCGTTGTGTTGATGCTTGTCCTGCAGGTGCGTTAACCAGTAATGGCCATGCTATCGAAATTAATCCGTTTTTATGCCAAGGCGTAGGGACGTGTGCTACAGCTTGTCCGACTGAAGCGATTACTTACGCATTACCAGAACCAGAAAAGACCCAGAACTTTATTTATCGCTTATTAAACAGTTATCAAATGGCGGGCGGCGAAAAGCCAACGATCTTATTCTTTGGTAATCGTGACGAACAAACGGTGGCAGAAAAATTACCGTTATTACCATCAAATGTTATTCCTATTGCTTTAGAAGAGTTGGCTACGGTTGGTGTTGATACTTGGTTTAGCGCCTTACTCTATGGTGCGCATCAAGTATTACTGGCTACTAACATCGCCTATATCCCAGCGACGATTGATCGCGTGCTTAATGATGAACTGGCCATTGCCAATACCTTCTTAACTGAGATGGGTTTTGAAGCTGGGCGTATTTGTTTGTTTGATTTAGATTCGGCAGCAGACTTTGTAGCGTTTACTCAACCGGTATTACCTGTTGTTGAGAATAAGATCGCGGTAATGGATAACGCAGTATTAGCAGAGCAACTGTCTGGCACTAAACGTGAAAAATTATTTACTGCGCTAGATAAATTATCAGCACAAAGTCCACTGCAACCGACACATTCGGTGATGCCTGAAAATGCACCTTATGGCGGCGTGGAATGTAAAACTGATGATTGTACCTTGTGTATGGGTTGCGTTGCAGTATGTCCTACAAGTGCATTACATGCTGTTGGTGATCGCCCTGGTCTACAGTTTAGAGAACAAGATTGTGTGCAGTGTGGTCTTTGTGAAAAAGCCTGCCCTGAACAAGTAATTAGTCTTAAACCGGGTCTGAATTGGGACGCGGAAAGTCGTCGAAGTGTGGTGATGATCCACGAAGAAGAGGCGGCTTGTTGTTTAAGTTGTGGTAAAGCGTTTGCACCCGCATCGATGATTGCCATGTTGACGGAAAAACTCCAAGGTCACAGCCAATTTCAAGGTGATGCTATTCGCCGTTTATCTATGTGTGAAGACTGTCGTGTTCGCGATATTTTTTCAGATATGGCTGACGATCCACTACGTCAGTTAAACGTGTAGGGCTACATTATGGGATCACAAAATATGTCACAGTCATTTACTGAAGATGCAGCACTACGCATCGATATTTACAGCTTACTTGCACACTTATTACGTAAAGCACCGGATGCAGAGGTGATTGATTGGTTAGCCAATCTCGACGTTGATGCGCCGAATGCATTAATTCAAACCACGGGTATGTCAGCTGCTTGGCCACTATTGAAGTTGGCCGCACAAAAAACCTTATTAACAGCCGCGGAAGATGAATATCAAGACCTGTTTATTGGTATCGGCCATGGTGAAATAGTCCCGTTTGGTTCTTGGTTTCTTACCGGATCATTAATGGAAATGCCGCTTGCACATTTGCGTCATGATTTGAAAAAACTGGGTTTTCAACGTGATGAATCAGTAAAAGAACCGGAAGATCATATCGCCGCCTTGTTAGAAGTGATGACCATGTTGGTGAGCGAAAGTAATCATAGCGATCAAGCTGAGTTTTTTAATCGTCATATCGACACTTGGTTTGAACGTTTTTGCCAAGATTTGAAAAAAGCGAAAAGTGCCGTTTTTTACAGCGCAGTCGCCGAATTAGCTTGGCAATTTTTAAGTATTGAAAAAATACGTTTTATCGACGTAAAAAAATAATAACGATAAAGGAGCAAACTCGATGAGTAAACAAAATAAGCCGGATGAAGACCGTCGCCAACTGTTAAAAAACATTGGTTTAGGTGTTGCAGTAGGGGCTATCGCAACGGGTGTATCCACCACTGCGAATGCGTCTGTTTATAGCCAAGAAAAGAATGATAAACAACAAAAAACAACAGGTTACCATGAAACTCAACACATTCGTGATTATTACGATACTTTGTAAGCGGAGCTCTAAATGAAATTAACTAAACGTTCCGATACGGTCAGTAAGGACGAAAAGCAACTCGGTATTTCACGCCGTGCTTTTATGCGCAACTCTTCAATCGCTGCCGCTGGTGGTGCTGTTGGTGTGGGTATGTTCGCACCGGGTATGATGAAAAAAGCTGAAGCGAAATCAGTTGATCCCGAATCGCCAGTGGAAATTAAACGTACTATCTGCTCTCACTGTTCTGTGGGTTGTGGTATCTATGCTGAAGTACAAGAAGGTGTGTGGACAGGCCAAGAACCTGCATTTGATCACCCGTTCAATGCGGGCGGTCACTGTGCTAAAGGTGCTGCATTGCGTGAGCATGGTCATGGTGCTAAACGTTTAAAATATCCAATGAAACTGGTTAACGGTAAATGGATAAAAATGAGCTGGGAAACAGCACTTGAAGAAGTCAGTCAGCAAGTGCTTAAGATCCGTGAAGAGTCTGGTCCTGATTCTGTGTACTGGTTAGGCTCAGCAAAACACAATAATGAACAGGCGTATTTGTTCCGTAAAATGGTATCGATGTGGGGCACAAATAATGTCGATCACCAAGCACGTATTTGTCATTCTACAACAGTAGCGGGCGTAGCAAATACCTGGGGTTATGGCGCGATGACTAACTCGCTAAATGACATGCATAACTGTAAATCTATCTTGTTCATTGGCTCAAACCCTGCAGAAGCGCATCCTGTTGCTATGCAGCATATCCTCATCGCCAAAGAAAAGAACAGCTGTAAAATTGTGGTTGCCGATCCTCGTCGTACCCGTACTGCAGCAAAAGCCGATCATTACGTATCACTACGTCCTGGTTCTGACGTTGCCTTCGTTTGGGGCGTGCTATATCACGTGTTTAAAAACGAATGGGAAGATAAAGAATTTATCCATCAACGTGTTTATGGTATGGAAGAAGTCCGTGCTGAAGTGGCTAAATGGACACCTGCAGAAGTTGAACGTGTATCTGGTGTGCCAGAAGCGGAAGTTTATGAAACCGCAAAACTATTATCTGAAAACCGTCCAGGTTGCGTAGTTTGGTGTATGGGTGGTACCCAGCATACGACGGGTAATAACAATACTCGTGCTTATTGTATTCTTGAACTTGCGTTAGGCAACATGGGTAAATCTGGCGGCGGTGCTAATATTTTCCGTGGTCACGATAACGTCCAGGGCGCAACCGATTTTGGTGTGTTATCAGATAACTTACCAGGTTATTACGGCTTGTCTGAAGGCGCATGGAAACATTGGGCTGGGGTATGGGATGTTGATTACGAATGGCTGAAAAACCGTTTTGATCAAAAAGACTACCGCGGCAAGCTGCCAATGAACCATGCTGGTATTCCGGTATCGCGTTGGATTGATGGCGTATTAGAAAACAAAGATAATATCGAACAGAACGATAATATCCGTGCCATGTTCTATTGGGGTCATGCGGTTAACTCACAAACTCGTGGTCCAGAAATGCGCACGGCGATGGGCAAACTGGACATGATGGTTATTGTTGACCCGTATCCAGGCGTTGCAGCGGTAATGAACGGTCGTACTGACAATGTTTACTTGCTACCAGCGACAACGCAGTTTGAAACGACTGGTTCGGTTACTGCGACCAACCGTTCAATTCAATGGCGTGATAAGGTCATTGAACCGTTATTTGAATCAAAACCTGATCATGAAATCATGTATTTATTGATGAAAAAATTAGGTCTAGCGGATCAAGTGTTCAAGCACATCGAGGTTAAAAATAACCAACCTGTGATTGAAGATATTACCCGTGAATATAACAAAGGTATGTGGACAATCGGTTATACCGGTCAAAGTCCAGAACGCTTGAAAGCACATCAGAAAAATTGGCATACATTCCATAAAACCACGCTAGAAGGCGAGGGCGGTGTAGCGAACGGTGAAACTTACGGTTTACCTTGGCCATGCTGGGGTACGCCAGAGATGAAACATCCTGGTACCCATATTCTTTATGACACATCTAAGCCTGTTGCGCTGGGTGGTGGTAACTTCCGTGCCCGTTTTGGTGTTGAACGTGATGGCGAAAGCTTACTGGCTGTTGACAGTTATTCAAAAGACTGTGAATTGGAAGGTGGCTTCCCAGAATTTAGTGCCAAACTGCTTAAGCAACTTGGCTGGTGGGATGAACTGACTGCGGATGAGAAATTAAAAGCAGAAGGTAAGAACTGGAAAACGGATGTGTCTGGTGGTATTCAACGTGTGGCTATTAAACACGGTTGTATCCCATTTGGTAACGCTAAAGCCCGTGCAGTAGTGTGGACGTTCCCTGATGCTGTGCCGATTCACCGCGAACCTTTGTATACGCCTCGTCGTGACTTAGTTGCTGATTATCCGACCTGGAATGACAGCGAAGCGATGTTCCGTTTACCAACATTATACAAATCAATCCAAGACAAAGATGTATCGGGTGAATACCCAATTATCTTAACCTCGGGTCGTTTGGTTGAATATGAAGGTGGTGGTGATGAAACTCGTTCAAATCCTTGGTTAGCAGAGTTACAGCAAGAAATGTTTGTTGAAGTTAATCCGAAAGATGCCAACGATCTAGGCTTTAGAGACGGTGAAATGGTATGGGTTGAAGGACCTGAAAAAGGCCGTATCCATGTTAAAGCGATGGTTACGCGCCGGGTTAAACCGGGTCTTGCCTTTCTACCGTTCCACTTTGGTGGTTATTTCCAAGGTGAAGATTTACGCGGCAACTACCCTGAAGGTTCAACGCCATATGTATCTGGCGAATCAGCAAATGTTGTAACAACCTATGGTTATGATCCTGTGACACAAATGCAGGAAACGAAAGTAACCCTCTGTAAAATCTTTAAAGCGTAAAGGAGTCATTCCGATGGCGAGTATGAAATTTCTGTGTGACTCGAAACGTTGTATTGAATGCAATGGTTGTGTTACCGCATGTAAGAACGAAAATGATGATGCCCTTGAATGGGGTATCCAACGCCGCCGTGTTGTTACTTTAAACGACGGTGAACCGGGTGAAAGCTCAATCTCTGTGGCATGTATGCATTGCACGGATGCACCGTGTATGGCGGTTTGTCCTGCAGATTGCTTTGAGCGTACTGAAGACGGTATCGTATTACACGACAAAGATCTATGTATCGGTTGTGGTTATTGCTTGTTTGCCTGCCCATTTGGCGCACCGCAATTTCCAAAACAGGATGCCTTTGGTGAACGTGGAAAAATGGACAAATGTACCTTTTGTGCTGGTGGACCAAATGTAGAAGATGGTTCAGCTGAAGAGAAAGAAAAATACGGCGCTAACCGTATTGCTGAAGGTAAGTTACCTATGTGTGCATCGCTTTGTTCTACTAAAGCCCTGCTTGCTGGTGATGCATCTAAGATCTCTGATGTTTATGCCGAGCGTGTTGTTGCCCGTGGTGCTAAAAATGCAGGTTGGGCAAGTACTGCTGACCTCTCTTATGACGCGAGTAAACCGCAAGAAAGCTAATCTAGGCGCGCTGGTTAATGTAAATTAACTGGCAGCTGTAATGCCGATTAGTTTTAATATAAGCATAGGCAGTTGGTTTTATGATAAGCCGCTGTCTATTTAGCGCTGTTGTGTAGACACAGTGAGGAGATTTAATGACTAAGCGAATTCAACATTGGTTCACTCTGTTAGTGAGTGTATTAATGCTGAGCTTTACCTTGTCAGCATTTGCCAGTGAAACTGCAGATGACAAGACGCGCAGTGAACGTTTAGGCGAATCGTCAGTACAAGGTGAGCTTGCGGGTTTTGCTGGCGCTGATTATTGGCGTGCAGTGCGAGATGGTCAAGAGGGTTACACGACATCAAAATCACCAGAACACGGTGTACTGATTAGTGTACCAGGCCAAGCTTGGTTTATTCTCAAAGAGAAGTGGATGTCACCATTAGGTGCATTAGCGATCTTTGGCAGTATTGGGTTAGTGGTACTGGCTTATTTCACTATTGGTCCATTAAGACTGAGTAAAGCTAAAACTGGCCGTAAGATCCAACGTTGGAGTTTGGTTGACCGGACACTGCATTGGAGTATGGCGTTTACCTTCTTGAGTCTAGCAGTAACAGGACTGGCGTTGGTATACGGTAAGCACTTTATTAAACCCATTATTCCACGTGATATTTGGGCGATGTTTATTTATGGCGCCAAGCAGTATCACAACTATGTGGGCCCCTTGTTTGCCATCTTACTGTTTACGGTGATGATCAAGTGGTGGCGTAAGAGTTTGTTTACCAAAGTCGATATCAAATGGTTCATGAAAATGGGCGGTATGGTTGGTAAACATAAAGGTTCGCACCCATCAGCTGACTTCTCTAACGGTGGTGAAAAAGCGCTGTTTTGGTTACTGATATTTTGTGGTGTGTTCATTATCTTTAGTGGTTTTGTTCTCGACTTCCCGTTGTTTGATCAAACCCGTCGTGACATGGAATTATCAAACCTAGTGCATATGCTGGCGTCGCTAGTACTGATCTGTGGTTTTGTATTCCATATCTATGTTGGTTTAGTTGGTATCGAAGCATCGTTAGAAGGCATGGTCACAGGTGAAGTTGATGAAACATGGGCGAAAGAGCACCATGATATCTGGTATGAAAAAGTGAAAGACTTACCAGAGAATCAGCCAAAAAGTGAAACATCATCAAAGTTAGATGATAAGTCATAGCTAAGCTAAGCAAAGTAAAGCAAGATCTAAGTAAGGGTAGATTAGATAGAATGTAATAGGGGAATAGTGGCGTGATGTGAGCACGCCACTATTTTATTTAATAGCGGTTTATTTATAAGTACTAAACGCGACCCTGTAGTGGTACTACACGCACCAAATCCCCAATTTCTGCATTTGCCTGTTCAGGTAATACTTCAACCAAACAATTCGCTTCACTCATCGAACGTAAGATGCCTGAGCCTTGCTGTCCGGTACTTTTTACCGTTAAACGACCATTAGCATCAAAACTAAAAATACCACGGGTATACTCTGTACGGTTAGGACGAGAGCGGAACTTTTCTGTCGCAACTGCATTGAACACTTGTGGCTGCCAATTATCCATACCTTGTAGTTTGCGGATCACAGGTTCGACAAATTGTAAAAACACCACCATTACGGCAACTGGATTGCCCGGTAAACCGAAAAACGGCGTGTCATCAATGTGGCCAAAGGCAAGCGGACGACCTGGACGCATATTAATACGCCAAAAGTTAATTTGTCCGAGCTTGGCTAATACTGTCTTAATGTAATCAGCATCGCCAACCGAGACACCACCAGAAGATAAGATTAAATCAGCTTGCTGGGCACCTTGCTCTAAGGTCATTTCCAATGCAGCTTCATTGTCTTCGATAATACCTAAGTCAATCACCTCACAACCCGCTTGCGTTAACATCGCGTGTAAAGTGTAACGGTTGGAATCGTAGATACAGTTATTCTTTTGCGCTTCACCTGGATGTTGAACTTCATCACCGGTGGAAAAAATCGCCACGCGAATCGCTCTTTTTACCGATACTTGATTGATCCCCAGTGAGGCTATCATGCCTAACTCTGGTGCGGTGATCTTGCTATTCGCAGCAACGGCTGTTTGGCCTAATGCTAAATCTTCACCTGCTTGGCGTACATTCTGGCCAGCGTTAATTGCAGCCATGTTTAGATTAAAGCGAACTATGTTGTCGATTTGCTCTGCTTGCTCACGCATCACGACTGTATCTGCGTACTCAGGTACCGCAGCCCCCGTCATGATGCGGACTGCTTGGCCTTTTTCGAGTGGTAAGTCGTAACTGTGACCAGCCATCACATGAGCAACAACCGTATAGTCTTCACGTTCTAAATCATCACCGCGAATGGCATAACCATCCATTGCTGAATTGGTGTGTTGTGGAACATTGACGGGCGATAAAATATCACGTGCGACAATTTGACCCAAAGCCGCTTTTAAATCAACGGTCTGCGCTTGTTCAATTGGTACAATATGACCAAGAATACGCTCACGACCTTCGGCAACAGACAACATGCCTTGTGGTGTTAGATCGCCGCACTGCAAGCCTTGTGATTGTGATGCTGCGCTGGTATCAACTTCACCTTGAATAAAGCGCACCACAAAATCGGTGATCTGTTCAAGATTATTAATATCGAGTAGGGGGAGTGACGCTTTTTCTGCTAAAGCTGCAGATCCCGACACGGGAACAGCTACATTGGCAGCCACGGCAATAATATTATCGTCAGTTGGGTGCAACCAAGGTTTGCCGACTTCGCTACGGTGTAATTCAATTTTAGGGAAACTGAGCTTTTTAAAGCCTTCAACCAAAATAAGGTCGAGTTGGGTTTGATCTAATTGCGCGATTAAATGCGGTAAGGTAGCTTCCTCATCAGGTGTTTCGGTGACTAATGCACGGCGACAACGTGATGAGATCAGCATTTGGCTCGCGCCTGCTTTACGCAAGCGATGGCTGTCTTTACCTGGTTGGTCAATATCAAAATCATGGTGTGCATGTTTAATCACAGCAACACGAATACCACGCGCGACTAGCTTAGGTAACATGGCTTCAAGTAGTGTTGTTTTACCTGTACCACTGAAGGCTGCAAAGCCAAGTAAAGGCAGTGACGCGTGTATTTTACTCATGATGCTTACTCATTGTTATTGACTCATTGTTGGTGATTTATTATGGGTAACTTATTGCTGTCCAAATTGGGCTAGTTCCACAGGGGTATTTAAATTAACGAAGGCATTTGGCTGATCGCTAAAGTCCACTGTAAGCATATTACATTGACGATATAATAGGATGATTTTACGATCGCCATTATCTAAAAATGCTTCTAACTTAGGTAAAATACGACGGTGTAACAGCGTTACTACGGGTTGAATATGTTCACCATCATGGGCAACGAGGATATCGGTATCGGCTTGGCAAGCTGCGGCCATTCGCGCGACTAAATCATGCGGTAGTTGTGGGCAATCACAAGGTACAAAGCCAATCCATTCAGCATCCGCTAAATGTAAAATCGCGGCATGCATGCCACCCAGTGGACCGGGGTAACCTTGTAATTGATCGCCAAATACCACGCCATATTGGCCGTAACTGTCTTGGTTGCGATTGGCGTTAATGGCTATATGAGTTGTCTGCGGCGCGAGGGTATCGATAACATGTTCAATCATGGCTTTACCCGCTAATTGCACTAAGCCTTTATCATTGCCACCCATGCGGCTAGCTTGCCCGCCTGCTAAAATCACCCAATTTGTTTGTTCAGCCGAAAGCATAGTTATCCTTATCTTTTTTAATGAGCTGTAAATCTGCTCGTTCGATTAGTTTGCTATTGCTAATGCACCATTGACGGCGACAAAGTGCGGTAAGTGCATTTTGCTGGTGGCTGGTGATGACTAAAGTTGAGCCGCGCTCGAGTAAATCTTTGGCTAACACCACTTGGCGTTCGATGGATTCTTTATCCATACTGGCACTTGATTCATCCATTAACAGCACGCTAGGTTTTAGTACCCATGCTCTGGCCATTGCCACACGTTGGCGTTCGCCACCTGACAATACCGAAATATGTTCATTAGCTAAGGTCTCTAACCCTACCATACGTAAGGCAGTTATCGCTTCACTTCGTTGTTCTTGGCGGCCTTTTAGGGCGAATTTTAAACCATAACAGACATTATCCAATACGCTGCCATCAAACATATACGGTGTTTGGTGCATATAGATAACGCCATTTTTGCCATTACTTTTAAATAACCGTGCAAACCAGCTTTGGTTCTGTAGGTTGACAGTACCTGTGGTTGGGCTTTGTAAACCGGATAATATTTTTAGCAGGGTGGTTTTACCCACGCCGTTACCGCCAGTAAGGTAAATCGCTTCTTGCGGGCCGAATTTAAGGTGAGGTATGTGAAAAAGCAGCCGATCTTTAAAGCGAATCGAGATATCTTCTGCTTGAATTGTAATTTGCGACATGACCTTACCTCAGCCTAATTGGTACGCAAGTGGGCTTTACCACGGGCGATAGATAATAAGAAATTAAGTCCTAGGGCTAAGATTAATAACACCATGCCTAGGGCTACCCCTTGTGCAAATGCGCCTTTTGAACTTTCGAGGGCGATTGCTGTGGGGATATTACGGGTCGAATTGAGAATATTACCGCCGACCATCATTGAACAGCCAACTTCGGTAATAATACGACTAAATGCGGCGATAACAGCAGCAAGTAGCGGGAATCGACATTCCCACATCAAACTTAATAATGCGCGGGGTAAACTTGCCCCCAATGTCAGTGCCGTTTCCCAAGCGCGGCGATCACTGTTTTGAAATGCCGCGTGCATCATTGACACTAAAATGGGAAAGCACACCATCATCTGTCCCAATATCATCGCTTTTTGGGTGAATAGCATTTGCCAATCACCTAGCGGACCAGCGCGAGACAGCGTCATGTAAAGTAACAAACCAATCACCACGGTAGGGATGGATTGGCAGGTATTAAATAAAGACAGTATTAACCAACGCCCAGGGAATTTTCCGTAGGCGAGGGCAAAGGCGATCACTAATGCTGGTACGAGTACCAAGGTGATCGCCAGCAAAGACACTGAGAATGACACACCGACAATTCCCCACAGTGCCATATCGCCACTGAAGAGAAGTTGTACTGCGTCTTGGGTCGTTTGCCAGATATTCATTCGTTATCTAAGTTACTCGTTCGTTGATTAAGACTTGGCATTAGCGACAAATAATTGCTCGCCACCACGTTTATAACTGTTGATCATAGTCTGTGCTTTTGGATTAACTAACCAATCGCTAAAAATCTTTGCACCTTGATAGTTGATGCTTGGGTAACGGCTTGGATTCACTAAGATAACTTGGTACGGGTTAAATAAACGTTTGTCACCTTGCACTACAATCTGCAGGTCTAGTTTGGCTTGGTAAGCTAACCAAGTACCACGGTCTGTTAATGTATATGCTTGTAATTCCGATGCCATGTTCAGTGTTGGCCCCATGCCTTGGCCTACGGCTTTGTAGCCTGAAAAGGTCGGTTCCATTTTAGTTTGTGCCCACAGACCCAATTCTTTTTTATTCGTACCAGAATCATCACCACGCGAAATGAAGGTCGCGTTGTAAGAAGCTATACCAGCTAATGCCTTCACTACATCTTTATCCGCATTGATTTTTGCAGGATCATTTTTTGGACCAACTAATACGAAGTCGTTATACATTAATTTACGTGGCAGTACGCCGTAACCAGCTGCCACGAATTTCGCTTCTGCATTCGCAGCGTGCGTCATCACCAAATCAACATCGCCATTTTGACCCATACGTAATGATTTACCGGTGCCAGCAGCAAGTACGTCGACTGTATAACCTGTGTCTTTTTTGAATTCTGGTAATAAGAAGTCAAGCAGTCCTGAATGATAAGTACTCGTAGTCGTCGCCAAACGGATCTTCATGTCGTCAGCGGCATGAACACCAGCTGTTGTTGCAAGTGCGAGTAGCGTAAGTAATGTTTGGATACATGTCATCGGTTTTACAGTCATTAGGTCTTCCTGACGTTTAAGTTAGCTATAAGAAAAGTTAGTTGAAAAATCACAGTATTTGTCGTTATAAAGCAAATTAGATGCCAAATTAAAATACAAACCATATAAAACACCAGAAATACCAATAAGTGGTTAATTTAAAAGGTAAATAATATTTTTATTAAATTGAGTGAAAATAAAGGCTTGAAACAGTTTTGACTTTGTTAGTCGATATGAGACAAAATGTCGCAACTTAAAAATTACGGTAGTTATTTATATTTATGTCTGAATTTACTTCTTCTCCCTCTTGGGCTGCAGTCTCTGTACTTGTTGTTGATGATGAACCGGGTATGCGCGCGATCTTAAAGAAAGCCTTAAGCAAAAAATTTGCGCAAGTTGATACCGCCGGTAGCATCGAGGAAGGGGAAGAGCTGCGTAAACGTTGTCATTTCGATTTATTGATTGTCGATATCAATTTACCCGGTCGTTCAGGTATTGAGTGGCACGAAGCATTTGATCCGCAAACGCGCCGCAGCGATGTGATCTTCATGACCGGTTATGCCGATTTAGATACTGCGATTAAAGCTTTGCGTGCAGGCGCATCAGATTTTATTTTAAAACCGTTTAACCTCGAACAAATGATGCAATCGGTGAGTCGTTGTATCGAGCGCCGTTTAGTTGAACGTCAGAACTTTGCGCTGCAGCGTGATATTGAACGTACCTTCCCGATTGATATTATTGGTGACGCCAGCAAAACATTAGCGATGAAAAAACTGATCACCCAAATTGCGCCATCTATGGCTGCGGTATTAGTCGAAGGTGAATCTGGCACAGGTAAAGAATTAGTCGCGCGAGCATTGCATCAGTTGAGCTTACGTAATGGTCCTTTTGTACCGTTAAACTGCGGTTCTATTGCCCCCGACTTATTAGAAAGTGAATTATTTGGTCATACTCAAGGTGCGTTTACGGGGGCTAAGAAAAGCCGTGAAGGGTTATTTCGCGTCGCTAATGGCGGTACGCTATTTTTGGATGAAATTGGTGAAATGCCACTGGCCATGCAATCATCGTTATTACGGGTATTGGAGCAAAAGGCCATTCGCCCAGTGGGTGGTGAACGTGAGATCCCCGTCGATGTGCGTATTGTTGCGGCGACTAACCGTAATTTAAAACAAGAAGTCGATGCCGGTCGTTTTCGTCAAGATCTGTATTATCGCTTAAACGTATTAACAGTTGAGTTACCACCGTTACGTGATCGCGTTGAAGATATTCCGGCATTGGCGCATCACTTTACCCTGAAATTATCCAATGACTTGGGCATGAAAGGGGTAAGCTGGACACATGAAGATATAAAAGCCATGCAGGCATATGACTGGCCAGGTAATATTCGTGAATTACGTAATATGATGGAGCGTTGTATTTTGTTAGGCAAACCACCTGCGGAATATTGGCGCGAGTTACAAGGTGATACCGTGCCGTTAGCAAGAGCGACTATTGCTCAGTTTGATCAAGCCAGTATCGATGAAGCGAATCTTGAAAGCCCGTGTCACTGTTCATCTGTGGGGGATGGGGATGAAGAACAATATTGTTATCCAACGGCCTGGACATTAAAACAAGTTGAAAAAGCACATATCATGCAGGTTGTTGATTCTAATGAAGGAAATAAATCAGCAGCGGCGCGTAAGCTTGGCGTAGCACGTAAAACGTTAGAGCGTAAATATAAAGAATGGATTGATGAAGCGGCCTTATGAAAATGAAGCAATTTATACTGTTATGGATTAAACGTTTTCGAACCATGGTGCGTTACCGCTTGTTGGTATTAACCTCGGTACCCATTATTCTGACGTTATTTGCGCTGTTCGCACTGGCTATGTATTGGACGGTGACGTACACCTGGCAAAACGCCTTAATGAATGTAAAAGCTGACCGGACTGTGGCACATAATAGTATTGCGCTGTTGCAGAAAGAGCAGCGCCTGCAGCTTACATCGTTGTCATCCTCGTACGAATTTCAGCACTTATTACGGACAGATAAAGCCAAATTACCGACGTGGGTTAATCAGCAGACAGAGAGTCATAACTTGGATTTTGTGGTTTTGCATCCGGCCTCAGATTTGGATACTTTCCCACTGGTGAATCAACTGTCGTTACTGGCGGGTAAAGCACAAACATTTTTACAAGTATTAAACAGTGGGCAGTTGTTTGCGCTGAACAAAAATCTGCCAATCAATGCGCAAATTCCGTTATTACGTGAAAATAAGTTAGAGTCAAAAGGACTGGTTAGTCGTAATTTACTGCCGATATTTGATCGTAATAAGCAACTGCTGTGGATCTTAGATGGCGGCATATTATTAAATAATAGTACTTCACTGGTTGATCGTATTCGTGATCTTGTCTACACCCCTGGTACATTGCCGCAGGGTAGTATAGGAACTGTGACGCTATTTATGGATGATATACGGGTGAGTACTAACGTGCCCTTAGACAGCGATAAAGTTAATGGTCGCGCTATTGGCACCCGGGTTTCTGCAGAGGTGAAACAACAAGTCCTTGTTGATGGAGACGAGTGGGTCGGTCGTGCTTTTGTTTATGACAATTGGTATATCTCGGCTTATGAACCACTACGAGATTATGACGGTAATGTCATCGGCATGTTGTATACCGGTTATTTAGAATGGCCCTTAGTTGAAACCTTTCTAACTAACATTGCCGAGTTTAGCATTGGTATTATTGCGGTATTATTACTCTCGGGTGGCTTGGTATATCGTGGTGCACGGGATTTATTTCGACCGATAGAAAAGATCCATAATGTTGTTAGAGTGGTGCCGCTAGGACTTAATCGTCGTATTGGCGATCTGGGGTTATGTAAAGATCATGAATTAGCGGCGTTTGGTCAGCAATTTGATTCCATGCTCGATCAATTAGAACAACGCAATGATGTGATTAAACAAGCGTCGGTGGAACTGGAAGATAAAGTGCGTACGCGTACTCAAAGTTTACATGATAAAACCCAAGAGTTAGAACAGTACATTAAGTTGTTAAACCAAACGCGAAGTAAACTCGTCATGAGTGAAAAGCTGGCAGCGCTGGGTGAACTCACTGCTGGTATTGCCCATGAAATTAATAATCCGACCGCGGTTATTTTAGGTAACGTGGAGTTGTTGCAACTCGAGTTAGGCGATGACAGCTTACGGGTGAGCGAAGAACTGGAAGCAATACATGAACAAATAGATCGTATCCGTAATATTACCCGCAGTTTACTGCAATACAGCCGCCAAGGTGGCGTGCAAGATGAGGTCACTTGGCAGCATTTAAACCTAATCGTTAAAGAAAGTCTGACCTTGGTTCGTTCTGGCACCAAATCCGCCAATGTACAAATTGAATCGCAACTCGACGCCAAGTGCTGCGTGGAAGTAAACCGTCATCAATTGCTGCAAGTGTTAGTTAATTTACAGATGAATGGGGTGCATGCCATGGATGACAAAGGCATGCTGAAAATTAAAACTGAAGATTGGTTGGATGATAAAGGCAATATAATTGGCGCTGCTGTACATATTAGCGATCATGGTTGTGGTATTAGCGAGGACAATTTAGCGCGTATTTTCAATCCGTTTTTTACGACGCGTCGTAGCGGTACTGGTTTAGGGTTATCGGTGAGCCAAACCATTATTAGCGAAGTAGGCGGTAAGATCACAGTGCAATCAGATCTGGGCATCGGTTCGACATTTTCGATTTACTTACTTGAAAAAGCCGTTGTGCATAATGAACTATTATTACCTGTTGAGGTGTACTAACGGGTCAATGCTTAACTTAGAAAAAACTTAGAAAAAACTTATAAAAAAGCAAACAGAGCAAGGGCTGAAGTACCGTATAACGCCGTCTGAGCTTGTTCATAATCTGGCGTTTTAGCGGTAAAGGTTAGGCTTAGACCAACATGTCGGTTATACCATGTTGCGCCTAATACTGCGCTTGATTGCCAGTTTTCAAGTGTCGACGGGTAATTTTCTGGATCGGGGATATTAGGCCGTTTACCTTCAATGGTTATGTCGTTAAATCGGTAACGGCCTTCAACGCCGGTAAATACAAACCAAGCTGAACTTGACGCGCCAATCATGCCAGGGCGAAAGGGATGTTCGGTTGAAATACCTGCCGCGCCCATATTAGCAGCAAGATCTGTACCCCAGCGAAACATCATGCCGGTTGCTACATCACTTCTAAATCCTCCCACATTAATTTCGGTAATATTAGATATTTCAAACTCGGTATTATTAAAAGAAGTATGAGCAGAGTCATCATTATCAAATAAGGCATTACGGCTAAAGTTAACGTGAGTGAGGTAGCCAATACTACCTACCACGTCATCTTCTATTTGATATTCCCAGCCTTTTGGTTCATCAGACCCAGTCATTTTATGGACAATCTTTTGGGCTTGGTCTGCAAATGAACTTTCACCTGTGGCGCCAAGTGTGAGGTTAAATCGTTGTACTTGTTGTGGGTTAAGGCTAATGAAATTAAATTCACCATAGAAGTAACCAGCATAAGGCCGATCGTTAGCGACTGGTTCTGTCGACTCAATGTCTGAGGGGGTCCACATTTTATGACCCAGCGTGAACTCAAACTTATCTAGAGAAGGCTTCTCCCATATGGATAGACTCAAATACGTCAGCATCGACGGTGTGCTTATTGCGCTGGAAGTATAAGAGATAAAAATACCGTTACTGTAGTCTTGGTCAACACCAAAAGTACCATCATTATCGAGGGCTAATGTAATGGTTGGCTGCTCAGACGCCACCACACTTGATGAGGTCGCAGCTATTAATGCACAGAGACAGAGTAACGGAAAGAGTAATGGGAAGAGAGTGCGTAACTTCATTTTATCACCATCATTAATAACGTACTCTTAACCATAGCAGCGTATATGCCAACGTGAGGGATATAACCATGGCTCAGCGTTGATTGTGTGTGGCATTCAATAAAAATTTATAAAAACTGTCACATTTCTGAAATAGAATATACACACTAGGTTGTTATTTTATAGCGGTCTTAAATTATAACCTAAGTAGATAAAAGCATGAGCAAAGATACATTTGACCCAACGAAATATAATAACAGTAACAACGAACCCTTCGCAGCGGTAATGGAGAGAGAATTATCTCGCCGTAGTATATTAAGAGCCGGAATGGGGATGGCTGCTGTTGGCATGTTAAGCGGTGTGGGTCTGGCAGGTTGTTCGAGTTCAGCAACGAGCTCAATGACTCACTCTGCGGGTTCAACAGGCGCTAAAGTTAAATTAGGTTTCGATTCTATTGCTGGCGCCAAGTTAGATGCTGTTGTTGTACCGAAAGGTTACAGTGCACAAGTGCTGGCTCCTTGGGGAACACCATTGAACGATCTTGCGCAAGAATGGCGCACAGATGGTGCTAACACCGCGCTTGATCAAGCGAATTCACTCGGTATGCATCATGACGGCATGCACTACTTCCCGTTAAATGGTAGTTCTACCGATGGCTTATTATGTATTAATCACGAATACATAGACCAAAAAGCGTTACACCCAACAGGTCCTACTAAAGACAGTAATAGCCTACGTACAATCCTTGATGAAGTACGTAAAGAAATTAATGCGCATGGTGTTACTGTGGTAAGGGTTCAGCAAACCAATGGTATGTGGGATGTGGTTAAAAATGATAGTCATAATCGCCGCTTTACTGGTGCTACGACTATGAATATTAGTGGCCCTGTTGCTAATAAAGCGCTACTTGAAACGCCTTTCTCTCCCGCTGGCGATAAAGTCAGAGGCACGTTAAATAACTGTGGTAATGGCTACACACCATGGGGTACTTACTTGACCTGCGAAGAAAACTGGCCTGGATATTTTGTTAATACCGGCACGCAGACCGCAGATCAATCACGTATCGGTATTGATGCTAATAACACGCGTTATGGTTGGGATGATTTAGCCGGAAATGCAGCTGAGATTGATGATGAATTTAAGCGTTTCGATATCACTGAAATGGGCAAAGATGCCACTGAAGATTACCGTAATGAAGCCAATGGCCACGGTTATATCGTTGAAATTAATCCGTATGATAATAGCACTAGCGCGGTAAAACGTACTGCACTGGGTCGCTTCCGTCATGAAGGTTGTGTGTTTGGCCAAGTTGTTGAAGGCAAGCCTATCGTATTTTATTCTGGTCACGATTCGCGCTTCGAATATATTTATAAATTTGTATCTGATGTTAACTGGCATGCTGCTGACGCAGGGCGTGATGATCGCTTAGCGGTTGGTGCTAAATACATGGATCAAGGTACGTTGTTCGTCGCTAGATTCGATGATAATGGCGTTGGTGTATGGCTGCCATTAACAATGGACAGTACGACGACTCAAGGTGGCACACTTGCTGATACCTTCTCAAGTTTGGCGGGTATTATTCTTAATACCGCAGGCGCAGCAGATTTAGTCGGTGCAACGCCAATGGATCGTCCAGAATGGGCAGCGGTAGATCCAGTGAATGGTGCGGTTTACATGACCTTAACTAATAACACTAAGCGTACTACAGAAACTAACGCTGCTAACCCAAGATTGAATAACAGCACGGGTCATATTATCCGTTGGCAAGAAGGCGATAATGCTACGCAATTTAGCTGGGATATCTTCGTGTTTGGTGCTGCTGAAGATGCATCTCCAGAAGTGAATATTTCAGGATTGGCTGAACTAAACCAATTCGCCAGCCCTGATGGTTTAGCGTTCGATGCTCGTGGCATTATGTGGATGCAAACCGATAACGGCGCACCTGAATTAACGGAATATACCAATGATCAGATGTTGGCTGTGGTGCCTAGTCAGTTAACGACTGATTCCGGCGAACTCGATACCATCAACAGCAGCAATCAAACAGAATTAAAACGTTTCTTCGTTGGCCCTAATGGTGCTGAAGTCACGGGATTAGCCTTTAGTCCTGCGCAGACGGATCTGTTCTTGAATGTTCAGCATCCAGCTAACTGGCCGTATAGCAATGATGCGACGATGGCGACTCCGAGTCATAAAGCGGTTAGACCGCGCGCGGCAACGGTGATTATTCGTAAAAATGATGGCGGTGAAGTTGGGATTTAATTAACGGGCTACTTCAAAGTACACTTTGCATAACCAGCCTTCGGGCTGGTTTTATTGTTTATAGCGCCTGATTTACGGTAGGATAGCGCTATAAAAATTGACAGTCTAACCGCGGGCAGAACATGACTAAAACAGAAAAGAAGATTGATAATAATTTATGTAAAATCCTTACCGATGTTTGTGAAACGGCAAAGGACGACATTCAGGGTTTTCAATGGTTAACACATCAGGTTAATTACGCTAATTTCCCGGCATCATTAAAGCTGACATGCGTGTTTGATAGCAATGCTGATATTGCCCAATTGACAGCTTCGAAGCAAGATTTGCGTTTGCAGGGGCTGTTAACGCAGGCACTTATGTCGATGGATGTGAAACTAAAAAATCCCAATAAACAGATCAAATTTGATAGTGAAGAAAACTGTGCTCGTGATAATGGCGGCAACTGGACTAAACGTTTAGCTTAGTGGCCGTTTTATGCACTGCTCGGTTAAGCTGAACAGTGCAGATTAAGATGATGACAGCCGCGAGGACCAGTACTAAGCCTAGGTTGTTTAATATTCCTGTGACCGCCAATCCCGCCCCTAAAAGTAAATAATACAACAAGCCAAATACTGCGCCTGCAGATCCAGCGACATCTTTATATTTTGCTAAGGCATGCGCAAGAATATTCGGAATGGCAATACCATAACTCATTACCACAATTAGCATCGGTGCTAACAACCAAACGCTGTCTTGCAGTGTATAAACTCCGATACTGCCACAAAATACTAAAGCACAGGCTAAACCTAGTAATGACTGTGATGTGTATTTCACTTGCAGCAAACGTTTGTTAAGCAAACTGCCGAGTAAACTACCACAGGCTAATGCGATGCCGGTGTAACCAAATTCAATCGAGCTAAAATCGAGTTTGCTAAAGATAAATGGCGCGAGTGAGTAATAGCTAAATAACACTAGGTTAAACAGGGCGACCAAAATAGAATTGTAACGAATGTCACTGTCTTTCAGCATACGCATGAGTAAAGTCATGAGATTCACTTTAACTATCTTGTCAGGGCGCGTTTCAGGCAACGCTTTAAGTGTCACTAAGAGTAATAATATAGCCAGTATAAGTAACACTGAAAACACCCCTATATGACCAGCGTACTCAACGATAAAGCCACCCGATATTAAACCGATGACGGGACTCAGTGAGATCCCCATACCCATTAGCGTAAACACTTTAACTAAATCATGACCGTTATAGCTGTCTCGTAGCATGGTTTGAGTTACGACAGAACCAACTGCAGCGCCAAATGCAGATGTAAATCGAGCCATCATCACCATATTGAAATCCGTAGCCATTAACGCCAATATAGACCCTAAGCCGTACGTGCATAAACCAATTAACATCGCTGGTCGACGGCCAATCAGATCGGCGATGCGTCCCCAAAAGATGACACCCAATGCAAATGCGCTAAAGTAGATAGATAAGGTTTGCGTCGCGGTATGAATACTGACATCAAAACTGTTTGCAAGGTGTGGCAATACCGGACTGTAGATGGTTTCGACAATTTGTGGAAACATCATTAAAGCCAATATAAGGCCGATGTGTGGTTTTTTGTTCATGCCATGTTCTCTCTGTATTATTAATATGTCGGCATTATAGTTATGATGGGGCATTCGTATTACAAACATTAGAACAGTTAATATCAAAAAGAGGACAAATGGCGGCTATTGCAGAAGGGCAGCAATTTAATGTCGATAGCTTATCCAATCAAGTGATAGGTATCGCGACCGAGGTTGGTCAGCATGACTCTGGTATGCACAAGCATAATAAAGGCCAGTTATTATATGCCCCCGCAGGTTGTATCAGTATTACTCTCGATGGCATGCAATCGGTATTACCACCGACACGTGCAGCTTGGATCCCCGCTGGGATGATGCACTGCGCACGTATGCGTAATGTGGTGTCGTATCGTTCGTTATATTTCAGTGCCGATCTGGCTGCGTTATTACCGACGACTATGTGCATTGTCGAAGTGAATATCTTATTACAAGCACTGATTGAACGTATGGCATTTTGGCCGTGGGATAAAGCGGAACTAGAACAAGCTAATACCCTGGCATTATTTTGTGACGAACTGGCTGTGGCACCGGTGCAACAATTGCACCTACCATTACCAAAGGATCTGAGGCTACAAACATGGTTAATGGCGCTAATGGTAAATGACTTGCCTCCGCAACCATTAAACCAATTACAAACTGAAATTGGCGCTAGCGGTAAAACCATCAGTCGCATTTTCTCTCGGGAAACCGGTATGCCTTATCAAGCGTGGCGGCAGCAATGGCGGTTGCTCAATGCCATCGAGCGTTTAGCGGAAGGTCAGCGTATTTCGATGGTAGCATTCGATTTAGACTTTACCAGTGACAGTGCGTTTATTAGTTTTTTTCGTCAGCATACAGGGTCGACACCAGCGAAATACTTAAGTGATAAAACGAGGCGTTATGATGAAATGTGAGCAATATGATTATATCGAAATAGCATGCATGTATCGGTATCTTATTAAATTAACCCTAAGAACGGGTGCTGAAATTGTTGGTACTGGCATTGATACACAGCGTAATGAGGGTAGGGAAGAATGCATTAAAATGGATATTGAGGGAAAGAGTGAATTGATTGTGCTCGATAGTATTTTAACGCTAGAGGTGAAAACAGATAACCCACACTTTCAGAGCGTCACGTTTGATTAAACTCGTTTTAAAAAAGCCTTGTTTGCGATAACAAACAAGGCTGGTGTTCAGGTCATGTTAGTGACTCGTCATGTTGTGAGTATTACAGTGACGAATGCAGTTATAAATTAAACTTACCCACAACATCTTTTAACTCGGTATTCATTACCCCAAGTTCTTTTGTTGTCGTTGCTGTATGTTCAGCATTACTTGAGAGTTCGCTAACGATGAGTTTTATCTCACTCATGTTACGCGTGACTTCATTACTCACTGTACTCTGTTCTTCTGCAGCTGAAGCTATTTGGATCGTTAGCTCGCTGATAGTGGCAATCGCTACTTCCATACTATCAAGATCTTGATTTACCTCTTGAGTATCTGTGGCCGTTGTTACACAACGTTCTTTGGTTTTATCCATCGCGGTCACCACGGCATTTACACCGGAATTAAGCTTTGCTAACATCGCATTAATTTCTGAAGTACTGTTTTGCGTACGCGCTGCTAATGCTCTCACTTCATCTGCAACCACGGCAAACCCACGACCTTGTTCGCCAGCACGTGCAGCTTCAATGGCGGCATTTAGCGCCAGTAAGTTAGTTTGTTCGGCAATATCACCGATCACGGTTAATACCTTACTTATTTGTTGGGTATGCTGGGCCATGCTCTCAATATTGACTACAGTGTCTTCAACATCATCCAATAATGTTTGAACATTGTTTGATGCACGTATCACCGTTAGTTTTGATTGTGAAACTGCATCGTGCATTTGCTGAGTAGAAGCGGCAGCATCAGCGGCATTGGTTGCTACAATCGTTGCTGTGGTACTCATTTCTTCCATCGCTGTTACTGCTTGTTCTGTTTCTTGTGCGTGGCTAATGACAATGTTATTGGTGATGTGAGTTTGTTCTTCTACTTGGGCGAGTGATCCCGATATTTTTATAGATGAATCATTCACCGATAACATTAAGGTATGTAAATAATTGATAAAGTTATTCACTGAATGACCAATATCACCGACTTCATCGTTTGCCTTAATCTCTACACGTGTAGTTAGATCAGCATTACCTTGTGAAAGTAAGTCGATGTTTTCACGTAATACGATAAGGCGTTGTGATAAACGCTTAAATGTAATGTAACAAAAACAAATGATCGCTAACATAAGTGGCAGTTGGATCGCCGCTATAATCGATAAAATAACCGACTCATTCTCATGTAAAGAACTCACTGGCACGGCTAACGCGATTGACCATGGCGTATCTGTTAATTGTTGGAAATACAATGCGTATTCTTCACCATTATCTGCAGCATAACTAATATAGTGACTGTTATTTTGATTGTTTAAATTGTTATTTACGGCATTAATAAACGCTGAGCGCGATGCCAGTGAAGCGGTTGTTTTTAATAATAACTCGCCTGACGTTGCCGCTGTATTATTCAGGATCTTGCCATCTTGTTCGACCACTAGAATATAACCGCCAAACTCTTGTTCTAAGTCTGTAGCAAGTTGATTAAAGAAACCGAGTGTGACGTCAATCGTTGCTGCACCATATAAACGCCCGTCTTTATAGATACCCATACTACAGTTAGTACGCGCTTCGGGACTTGCTGAATCTTTATAGGCTGGCGCCCAGGCACAGGTGCCTTTAGGTGCATTTTGTCCCGCTTTATGCCAAGACTGCTCAAAATAATTAGGTGATGCAGCGGTATTCCAATAATCACTGCGGATCAGTTGATTGCTATTGTCACGGTGAACAAATGAACTAAATTTACGTGTGCCTTCTTGGCGTTGCTCTGGCAATGGCCAAATACCGCCACCAAAGACGTTACTGTCGCCATACTGATCGACTAACGCTGGTAACAAAGCATCAATTTGCTCACTGGATAGTTCAGGAATAACTTGGGTAATATTTTTCTGTTGAGCTTCGACTTTATTGAGCTTTGCGAATACGTTTTCAGATACTTTTTGCAATGATGTGTGGATGATGTTTTCTGAAGATTTAAGTAACTCTGGCGAGACAAACATTTTAATACCAATGGTTGTTAACACCATTATTGCGAGCATAAATGCAATGAAATAGGAAGAGTAAATATTTTTAATTGATTTCATGTTTAGACTGCCTTGTAGTAATCATGATAGTAAGCTAACTAGTCTATCGGCAGATTAGAATAAGACGTGAGGTATTTTTATCTATTAGTCTAATGAATTATTATTTTATGGGTAAGGCTTATATGTATTAACTATTATAATATTCATGCGATTTTTACCTTGCCTAGCGCTTACCACCTCTAAGTAAGATTACTTATTAATCAATCGTAGACTGAACTTCACCATCGGTAAAGCGGGTCACTAGCTTGTCGCCTGATTTTAGTTTCGCTACCGAGGTAATGACTTGTTGTTTGTCATTTTGGGTAATGGAATAACCGCGGGTTAATGTCGCTAATGGACTGACGGTTTGCAGCTGCTGTACCAGATTTTGTAATTGATTCTGTTCTTGTTGTAAGCGGCGCTGCATGGCGCTGTGTAAACGGCTTTGCAAGTTGGCTTGTTGCTGCTGCATCGCGGTCAGCTTGTGCACGGGAGAGTGCGATTGTAAACGTCCTGTTAGCTGAGTTAAATGTAACTTCTGTTGACCGATATGGCGATTAACAGCTTGGTTTAAGCGTAAGTTAAGCTCATCAAGCTTTTGACTCTGTTGCTGTAGTTTATGCTGTGGGTGTTGGCTCATCAGCGATTGTTGTAAGTAACGCTGTTGATGTTGTTTTCTTGCTAACTGGTTTTGTATGGCTTTGTTTAAACGGTTGCTCAGATTCGTAACTTGTTGCTGTAGGTGCGCTTGGTCTTGGCTGACTAATTCAGCGGCTGCAGAAGGTGTTGGTGCGCGCATATCAGCGACGAAATCGGCGATAGTGACGTCGATCTCGTGGCCAACGGCGCTGATAATCGGCAGTTGGCTGTTAAAAATAGCGTGTGCAACGGATGCTTCATTAAAACACCATAAATCTTCCAGCGAACCACCGCCACGGCCGACAATTAACAAGTCGACCTCGTTACGTTGATTAGCAATATTAATGGCGTTAACAATGGCCGGGGCAGCCTGTGCACCTTGCACGAGTGTTGGGTAGATAATCACGGGTAAATTAGGACTACGACGTTCAAGTACGGTCAAGATATCGTGTACAGCTGCACCGGTTGCTGAGGTGATAACACCCACTTTTTTCGCATGCAGGGGGAGGGACTTTTTATGCGCTTGAGCAAAATAACCTTGTGCGTCTAACGAAGCTTTTAGTTGTTCATATTGCTGTTGCAATAAGCCATCACCGGCAGGGCTTAATGATTCAATGACTAATTGATATTCACCGCGAGGTTCATACATGGTCACGCGTACTTTGGCTAATACCTGCTGGCCGTTGGCTGGGCGAAATGTTACCCGACGGTTGTTGCCTTTGAACATCGCGCAGCGTACTTGTGAGCGACTGTCTTTGAGGGATAAATACCAATGCCCCGATGCGGGCGCAACAAAATTGGAAATTTCACCGGTTAACCACAGCGTACCCATTTCTGATTCGATCAATTGCCTAACGCTAGCATTTAAATGAGTCACGGTATAAATATTTGGATTGGTCAAAATAAGGCTCTCTCGCGTTAAGCAGTTAAAATCTGATGCACTTTTATCAGTAATCGGTATGAAATAGTATCGGAATATTGTAGCAGGTTTGCTTTTTAATAGGCATTAAGATCAAAGATAACTTCAAATAATTGAAATATAATTTGCTTTTACCCTAAACCATCCATATACTTCGTCCGCAATATTTGTACCAATTATGTCGTCCATTTTATCCCTTTACAAGGTGAGATATTGCCCATGCTAAGAATTGCCAAAGAAGCCCTTACCTTTGATGACGTACTACTTGTACCTGCTCATTCAACTGTTCTACCGAACGATGCGAACCTAAAAACTCAACTAACGAAAAAAATCTCGTTAAACATACCTATGCTTGCTGCTGCGATGGACACAGTAACTGAAGGTCGTTTAGCGATTGCGTTAGCTGAAGAAGGTGGCATTGGTTTTATTCACAAGAACATGTCAATCGAGCGTCAAGCTGCTGAAGTACGTTTAGTTAAAAAATATGTAAGTGGTATTGTTGCTGAGCCCGTTACTGTAAAACCTGATATGACTATTGCTGATGTAGCTGAACTAGCTAAGCAATATGGTTTTGCTGGCTTTCCTGTAGTAACCGAAGCCAATGACCTAGTGGGTATCATTACTGGTCGTGATGTACGTTTTGTTGATGATTTAACTGCCCTAGTTTCATCAGTAATGACACCGAAAGATCGTTTAGTGACTGTTGGACAAAAGTCTTCTCGTGAAGAAGTACTTGGCCTAATGCACAAACACCGTATTGAAAAAGTACTTGCTGTAAACGCAGACTTTAAATTGACGGGTATGATCACGGTTAAAGATTTTAAACAAGCAGAGAAAAAACCAAACGCATGTAAAGACGAATTAGGTCGTTTACGTGTAGGTGCTGCTGTAGGCGCTGGTGGTTCAACTACTGAGCGTATCGACGCATTAGTAGAAGCGGGTGTTGATGTTTTATTAATTGATTCATCACACGGCCATTCTCAAGGCGTTCTAAACCGTATTAAAGAAACACGCGCTGCATACCCAGATTTAGAAATCGTTGGTGGTAACGTAGCAACTGGCGCAGGTGCTCTAGCATTAGTAGAAGCTGGCGTTAGTTGCGTTAAAGTTGGTATCGGCCCTGGTTCAATCTGTACTACTCGTATCGTTACGGGTGTTGGTGTTCCACAGATCACAGCAATCAATGACGCTGTAACTGCATTAGAAGGTACTGGTATTCCAGTTATCGCTGATGGTGGTATCCGTTTCTCTGGTGATATCGCGAAAGCACTTGCTGCTGGTGCATCATGTGTAATGGTTGGTTCTATGTTCGCTGGTACTGAAGAAGCACCGGGTGAAGTTGAACTTTATCAAGGTCGTGCATACAAGTCATACCGTGGTATGGGTTCATTAGGCGCTATGTCTAAGGGTTCATCTGACCGTTACTTCCAATCAGAAAACGCTGCTGACAAATTAGTACCTGAAGGTATTGAAGGTCGTGTTCCTTATAAAGGCAAATTGAAAGAAATCATCCATCAACAAATGGGTGGTATTCGTTCTTCAATGGGTCTAACTGGTTGTGCAACTATCCATGACATGAACACGAAAGCTGAATTTGTTCGTATCACTGGTTCTGGTATCACAGAAAGCCATGTTCATGATGTGATCATGACTAAAGAAGCGCCAAACTACCGTTCAAACTAAGTTAGTTTTAGCAAAATAGATAGTTCGAAACTGATAATTCAAGAGGAGACAAATGTCTCCTCTTACTATTATTATAAACATAACAACTAAATATATTTACAGGAATATCTTTAATGACCACAAATATTCATGAGCAAAAAATCCTAATCTTGGACTTTGGTTCTCAATATACGCAGTTAATCGCTCGTCGTATCCGTGAAATCGGTGTTTACTGTGAATTATGGACATGGGATGTAGATGAAGCGGCAATCCGTGAATTCAATCCAAACGGTATTATCCTTGCTGGTGGCCCAGAAAGCGTAACTGAAGCGGGTTCACCTCGTGCACCTGAATATGTATTCAACGCAGGCGTACCTGTATTGGGTATCTGTTACGGTATGCAAACAATGTCTGAGCAACTTGGTGGCAAAGTCATCAAAGGTACTGGCGAAGGCGAATTTGGTTATGCACAAATCGAAATGCAAGCGCCTTCTGCGCTATTCAACTCTATCGAAGATGCAGTATCTGAATCAGGTAAAGCACTATTAGACGTATGGATGAGCCACGGTGATAAAGTTTCTGCTATTCCAGAAGGCTTTGTAACAGTTGCTAACACAGCGACTTGTCAGTTTGCTGCGATGGCAAACGAAGAAAAACGTTTTTACGGCGTTCAGTTCCACCCAGAAGTAACACATACTCGTCAAGGTGAGCGTATGCTTGCTCACTTTGCCAAAGACATTTGTGGCTGTGACGGACTTTGGACTTCAACGTCAATCATTGATGATGCGATTGCGCGTATGAAAGCGCAAATCGGCGATGATGAAGTTATCCTCGGTTTATCTGGTGGTGTTGATTCATCTGTTGTTGCTATGTTATTACAACGCGCAATTGGCGATAAGCTAACATGTGTATTCGTTGATAACGGTCTACTTCGTTTAAACGAAGGCGAGCAAGTAATGGATATGTTTGGTGATCGTTTCGGTCTGAAAATTGTTCACGTTAAAGCTGAAGATCGCTTCCTAGAGCAAATGGCTGGCGAAAACGATCCAGAAGCTAAACGTAAAATCATTGGTCGTGTATTTGTTGAAATCTTTGATGAAGAATCGAAGAAATTAACAAACGCTAAATGGTTAGCGCAAGGTACTATCTACCCAGACGTGATCGAATCTGCTGCGACTAAGAATGGTAAAGCACACGTCATTAAATCTCACCATAACGTAGGTGGTTTACCTGACGATATGGAAATGGGTCTAGTTGAACCATTACGTGAGTTATTTAAAGATGAAGTACGTAAGATTGGTCTAGAACTAGGTCTTCCATACAACATGCTTTACCGTCACCCATTCCCTGGACCTGGTCTAGGTGTGCGTGTACTTGGCGAAGTGAAGAAAGAATATTGCGACCTATTACGTCGTGCTGACGCTATCTTCATCGAAGAACTACACAAAGCGGAACTTTACCATAAAGTAAGCCAAGCATTTGTTGTATTCCTACCAGTACGCTCTGTTGGCGTAATGGGCGATTGCCGTAAGTATGATTGGGTTGTATCACTACGTTGTGTAGAAACAATCGACTTTATGACAGCACGTTGGTCACATCTGCCGTATGATTTAATCGGTCATGTTTCAAACCGTATTATCAACGAAATCGATGGTATTTCTCGTGTAGTTTACGATGTATCTGGTAAGCCACCTGCAACAATTGAGTGGGAATAATCCCCTTTTAATTAAGCAGTAAATACTGATATGAATATGAAAAGCAGCTCTCGAGCTGCTTTTTTATTGCCTACAGTTTTATATTGCCCACTATTTTGTTATAACGGGGTGAGGTATGGATACCTATTGAACACTCAAATATTAGCTCATAACAATGGATGTTAAGCCGATGAAATTATTTACTGCCTTTCTTTATGCACAGTTAAAAAGTGCCAAACTGCTCACTACCACCGTTATGCTGCTATTACTTACGGCCTGTAGTAGTACTGATGTTCGGTTAAACTTATCCGCGTCAGCAGATCTCAATAGCAACATACACAGCGAACCCTTTCCTGTGATGGTTAAGGTTTATCAATTATCGTCGGTCAGTGCTTTTCGAAATGCTAGTTTCGATCAGTTGTGGCAAGCGGATGAATTGATACTTGGTACAGACTTAGTTGATAAACAAGTATTCAATGTACAACCTAATGCCAAATTAAATTATGAATTTGTACAAGTCGATGATGCAGAGTACATTGCCATGTTTGTGATGTTTAGAAACGCAGAGCAAGATCGTTGGCGTTGGTTGCACAAGTTGGATGGCGGGCTTGTGTCGTTTGACACTGAGTTTGATATTCGCTTGATGAATAATAAAATTTATTATACGGATAACTGATTTATTATTTAGTTAACTGATCAAGTAAACAGATAATCAGAAGGGCTCGCATCTTACGTCTGCCCCCGATTTTGCTAATAACCTTCGCTCGATCTAGGGGGGAGGTTATTAAGTGGTTATTTAAACCGTCATAATTGGTACAAATCTCTTCTTCCCTTGATATTATCTCTGTTGATAACTAGACTAGCGGACTATTTCAATTTTTAGTTCGATTTTAAGGTACCTTCATGCAGGTTTCAGATTTCAATTTTAGTCTTCCTGACGAGTTAATTGCGCGTTATCCAAAAGCGGATCGCCGTTCAAGCCGTCTACTCCAATTAAACGGTAATAGCGGTGAGCTTGTTGATAAACAGTTCGCAGACATTCTTGATTTAGTGGAAGCTGGCGATCTGATGGTATTTAACAATACCCGCGTTATTCCTGCGCGTATGTATGGTCAAAAAGCCTCTGGCGGTAAAATTGAAGTGCTTGTTGAGCGTGTTATTAGCGACAACTCAGTACTTGCCCACGTACGTTCGTCAAAATCACCGAAAGTAGGCGCGCGACTTATCTTAGAAGGCACTGTTAATGCTGAGATGGTTGCTCGTCATGATGCGTTATTTGAACTTAAATTCTTAGATGAACGTCATGTATTGGAAATACTAGAAGACATTGGGCACATGCCATTGCCGCCTTATATTGACCGCCCTGACGAAGATTCAGATAAAGAACGCTACCAAACTGTTTACAATGAAAAACCAGGTGCAGTCGCTGCACCAACAGCAGGTTTACATTTCGACGAAGCATTGTTAGCACAACTTACCGAAAAAGGCGTAAACACGGCATTTGTGACACTGCACGTTGGTGCAGGTACGTTCCAACCAGTACGTGTTGATAATATTCTCGATCACCACATGCATTCTGAATATGCCGAAGTATCTGAAGAAGTTGTGGCTAAAATTGCAGCAACGAAAGCCAATGGCGGTCGTGTAATTGCAGTGGGTACAACCTCAGTACGTTCGTTAGAAAGTGCCGCGCAAGCAACAATGGCAAAAGGTCTACCGCTAGCGCCATTTTTTGAAGACACTGAAATCTTTATTTATCCGGGCTATAAGTTCCAACTTGTTGACGCCATGATAACGAATTTCCATTTGCCTGAATCAACCCTTATTATGTTGTTATCTGCATTCGCTGGTTATGACCACGTGATGCCAGCTTATCAACATGCTATTACTGAGAAATACCGTTTCTTCAGTTATGGTGATGCGATGTTTGTGACTAAGCAGACCGCAGACTAAATTTAATTAGTGGTGGGTTGGTATTGATTAACTCATCACTGGTTTGTTAACGATAAACAACGACGATACGTATGTTGTTTGAATTTTTTAAAAGAAATAATGTCAGACTGTTTCTCTGACTTGAGGTTTATATGAAGTTAAAATACGAATTAGATAAAACGATTGGTAATGCACGTCGTGGTCGTTTGATCTTTGAACGTGGTGTTGTTGAAACGCCAGCATTCATGCCAGTAGGTACTTACGGTACTGTTAAAGGCATGACGCCAGAAGAAGTCGACGATACTGGCGCAGACATTCTGTTAGGTAATACTTTCCATTTATGGCTACGTCCTGGTCAAGAAGTAATGAAACTGCACGGTGGTTTACATAACTTCATGAACTGGCAGGGTCCTATCCTGACTGATTCAGGCGGTTTCCAAGTATTCAGCCTAGGTAAAATGCGTAAAATCACGGAAGCGGGTGTACATTTCCGTCATCCGATTAATGGCAGCAAGATCTTCTTAGACCCAGAAACATCGATGGAAATCCAAGATGACTTGGGTTCTGACGTGGTCATGATTTTTGACGAATGTACGCCATACCCTGCGACTGAGTCAGAAGCTGAAAAATCAATGAGCATGTCATTACGTTGGGCACAACGTTCACGTGATCATTTTGATAAGTTAGAAAATAAAAATAACTTGTTTGGTATTATCCAAGGTGGTGTTTACGAGCATTTACGTGATATTTCTGTAAAAGGCTTATTAGACATCGGCTTTGACGGTTATGCTGTTGGTGGCCTAGCTGTAGGTGAACCAAAAGAAGACATGCACCGTATTCTTGAGCACACTTGCCCACAAATTCCAGAAGACAAACCACGTTACCTTATGGGCGTTGGTAAGCCTGAAGATTTGGTTGAAGGTGTTCGTCGTGGTGTGGATATGTTTGACTGTGTTATGCCAACGCGTAATGCGCGTAATGGTCACTTATTCACAAGTGAAGGTGTTATCAAGATCCGTAATGCGAAGCATAAAACAGATACGAGTACACTTGATCCAGAATGTGATTGCTACACATGTAAGAACTACACGCGTTCTTACCTGAACCATTTGGACAAATGTAACGAGATCTTAGGCGCACGTTTAAACACGATGCATAACCTACGTTACTACCAAAACCTGATGCAAGGTATCCGCGATGCAATTGATGCAGATACGTTTGAACAGTTTGTTACAGATTTCTATACTAAACAAGGCCGTGAAGTGCCGCCTTTAGCGAAGTCTGACGCTTAATTATTAAGCAAACACTGACCTGATAGTTGATCTAAGTTTGGTAAACCTTTCTCATTAGTAGTAAGGTAATGTGATTGGTTTATCATATCAATATTAAAATTTATAAAGGGAAATAAAAATGAGTTTTTTCATTGCAAATGCAGTTGCTGCTGAAGGTATTCCAACTCCAGCTGGTGGTGGTTACGAAATGTTGATCATGTTAGGTATTTTTGGTGTGATCTTTTACTTCATGATCTATCGCCCACAAGCGAAACGTCAAAAAGAACAGAAGAACCTAATGACATCATTGTCAAAAGGTGAAGAAGTACTTACTGTTGGTGGCATCGTAGGTAGAATTACAAAGATTTCTGAAGGTAATGATTACATCGTGATCACGATTGCTGATGCAACAAATATCACGATTAAACGTGATTACATTGCCGCTGTATTACCAAAAGGTAGCATGCAGTCGCTTTAATCTTTTTCGTATCCCAGTAAGGTAATATTTTGTTAAATAAATACCCTCTGTGGAAGTATCTAATGGTGATCGCTACGATCGCCATTTGTTTACTCTATGCCACACCGAATCTATACGGGGAAGACCCCGCTGTTCAAGTTTCTGCTGCACGTGGTGCTGCTATTGAAGTCGCCACTCTCGATAAAGTGAAAGCAGAACTCGATAAACAATCCATTTCTTATAAAAGCGTTTCATTAGAACAGAACCAAGTATTAATTCGTTTAACTGACAGCGAACAACAACTACTTGCTAGTGAGATCTTAAAAGAACAACTAGGTCAAACCTTCATTGTTGCTTTAAACCTTGCCCCTGCGACACCTGATTGGCTGCAAAGCTTAGGTGCTGGACCATTAAAATTAGGTCTTGATTTACGTGGTGGTGTTCACTTCTTACTTGAAGTGGATATGGATGAAGCGTTAGTGAAAGCACAAGATCAAATGTTACAAGACTTCCGTACCGATTTACGTGAAGAAAAGCTGCGTTATACAGCAGTGCGTAAAGACAGCAACGGTGTAACAGTGCGTTTCCGCGATGTTGAAACACGCGATAAAGCTGAAGCATTCCTGAAAAATAAATATCCAGACCTACTGTTAAATGACAGTGAAAATAATGGTCAATTTAGTGTGTCGGCAAAAATGACTGAAGCAAAACTTGCTGAAACTAAAGAATATGCCCTGCAACAAAACATCACCATTATCCGTAACCGTGTAAACCAATTAGGTGTTGCTGAGCCGCTAGTACAGCGTCAAGGTGCAGACCGCATTGTGGTTGAATTACCGGGTGTTCAGGATACTGCTGGTGCCAAAGAAATTTTAGGTGCAACAGCAACGCTTGAGTTCCGTTTAGTAGATAACAAAGCGGACCCTTATAGCACTCGCGTACCTGCTGGCAGTAAGAAATATACTACCCGTGACGGTCGTCCTGTTGTACTGAAGAAACAAGTTATCTTAACCGGTAACCACATCACAGGTGCAACATCGAGCCTAGATGAGTTTAGTCGTGCACAGGTGAATATCGATCTTGATTCGCAAGGTGGCAGTAAAATGTCGCGTTCGACGAAAAAAGCAATCGGTACATCAATGGCAACGGTATTCATTGAATACAAACCAACGGGTGAGAAAACGCCTGAAGGTAAATCTAAACTGCATAAAATTGAAGAAGTAATTAACGTTGCTACCATTCAAGCGCAGTTAGGTCGTAGCTTCCGTATTACAGGTTTAGATAGTGCAAGCGAAGCTAAAAATCTGGCGTTATTATTACGTGCAGGTGCGTTAGTTGCGCCAGTACAAATCGTTGAAGAACGTACTATTGGTCCTAGCTTAGGTAAGCAAAATATTGAGAACGGCTTATCCGCGATGATTTATGGCATGATTGCTATCGTTATCTTCATGGCTATCTACTATCGTAAGTTTGGTCTTGTGGCCAATGTTGCCTTGTCTGCAAACATCATCATGATCATTGGTATCATGTCGATGATCCCGGGCGCGACAATGACGCTACCTGGTATTGCCGGTATCGTATTAACGATTGGTATGGCTGTCGATGCCAACGTATTGGTATTTGAACGAATCCGTGAAGAGCTGAAAGAAGGCTGTAGCGTTCAGCAAGCTATTCACCGTGGTTACGATAATGCATTATCTACCATTGCCGATGCGAATATCACGACACTATTAACCGCGATCATCTTGTTTGCTGTTGGTACGGGCGCGATTAAAGGTTTCGCTATCACGCTCGCAATTGGTATTGCCGCTTCTATGTTTACTTCAATCATTGGTACACGTGCAATCGTGAATTTCCTTTGGGGTAATAAGAAGATCGATAAGCTTTCAATCTAAGGGGATTAATTATGTTTGAAATTATTAAAACAGAACGCACGATCCACTTTATGAAAATGACTAAACCAGCGTTTATCTTATCTGCGCTATTAGTTATTTTATCGATATCTTCAGTTGCAATTAAAGGCATTAATTGGGGTCTTGATTTTACCGGTGGTACGGTAATCGAAGTGGGTTATGACAAACCAGCGGATCTTGAAGTGATTCGTCCGTTGTTAGCAGAAGAAGGCTTTAGTGATGCGGTTATTCAACATTTCGGCTCAAGCCGTGATGTATTGATCCGTATCGCGCCACGTGAAGGTTTGGACAGTGCTCACCTTGGTAGTCAAATGCTGGCTGCATTACAAGGTTACGATAAAAGCGTAGAAATGCGTCGTATCGAGTTTGTTGGTCCTAACGTTGGCGATGAATTAACAGAGCAAGGTGGTCTAGCGCTGCTTGCGGCATTAATTTGTATCCTAATTTATGTTGGTGTACGTTTTGAATGGCGTTTAGCTTCTGGTGCGGTATTAGCATTGGCACATGACGTTATCATCACACTCGGTATCTTCTCGGCGTTAGAGATTGAATTCGATTTAACTATTTTAGCGGCGCTGTTGACCGTTATTGGTTATTCATTGAATGATACGATTGTGGTATTTGACCGTATCCGTGAGAACTTCCGTCGCATGCGTATTGATGATTCTGTGGAAATCATGGATGTATCATTAACGCAGACATTATCACGTACGTTAATCACGTCAGGTACAACATTAATGGTATTAGTATCATTGTTCCTGAAAGGTGGCGCTCTGATCCACGGTTTCGCATTAGCATTGCTAATCGGTATCGTGGTTGGTACATATTCATCGATTTACGTAGCAAGTGCATTAGCACTGAAGCTTGGCGTAACGCGTGAAACTATGTTACCACCCGTGGTAGAAAAAGAAGGCGCAGACCAAGACCCAATGCAGTAATCTTTAGGGAAACCTAGCTAACGCATTGGTCTTCGGACTGTCATAAAACCCGCCTCGTGCGGGTTTTTGTTTTTTATATTTTTAGCGATTGAATTATCAAACATAAAGTGAAATTATGGTTGAGTAAAGTAGTCGCTTAGGTAAATACCTGCTATTAAACTGAAAAGGATAACAACATGGCTCATAGTCAACGATTTCTAGATTTATGTAACGAAGCCCGTAAAGTAGTTAAAGAATGTAGCTGTGATGATGTAAAGCAGTGGCAAGACGAAGGCAAGCAGTTTGCGCTTGTTGATGTACGCGAAGAAAGCGAGTGGGCTGCAAGTCGTATTAGCGGGGCTGAATACATGGGCCGTGGCGTTATTGAACGTGACTTAGAAGCGAAATATCCTGAGCTAGATACGTGTATCGTACTGTATTGCGGTGGCGGTTATCGCTCTGCATTATCAGCCGAGTTCATCCAGCGTATGGGCTACACAGATGTTATCTCAATGGATGGCGGGATCCGTGAGTGGAAAATGAAGAGTTATCCAATCAGTAAATAAACTTACTCATGATTCTTAGATGAATGTTGTTATGTGTATAGCAACACTCATCTTGTCATCTTGTCATCACGTTATTGCCAGATAACTTGGTTACGGCCATTTGTTTTTGCTTTATATAAACGGGCATCGGATTCGGAGATCATCTCATCAATCGGTTTGTTACCAAAACTGGAACCAATACTAACCGTGATTTTTATTTCAACGTCATTATGCTTCATGGTTAATTGTTCTATCTTGTGGCGCAATAACTCCAACTGAGACACAAAAACAACGCGTTCGATAGTGCTTTGAATACAGAACTCTTCCCCTCCAAAACGTGCAACAGTGGCATCAGTAAAGTGATGTTGTAATTGTTTAGCGATAGTCACTAATACTGCATCGCCACCATCATGGCCGTGCTTGTCATTTACTTTTTTGAAAAAATCTATGTCTAGCATGGCAATATTTTTATGCTCTGCGGTTGTGCTGCTACCATGTTGACTAAAGAAATAGCGGCGGTTCCATAAACCGGTTAGCGCATCTTGATTAGCCATCTTGTAAAGCTTGTCTGCAGTGTCTTTCATGTTGAGGATATGATGGATACGGCAGTAAAACTCCTCTTGATTAAAAGGTTTATAGAGAAAGTCATTGGCACCGGCTTTTAGAAAACGAGCTGTCATCGACCGATCGCTACTGCCTGATAGGCCTAGAATAGCCAGTTGATTTCGGTCGAATTTACGACGGATCTCGCGGGTCATGGTAATGCCGTCTTTTTCGGGCATATCATGATCTGTGATGATCAAACTGATACCGGGATGCTGTTGTAATAATGCGATTGCTTGAACCCCATTTTCAGCAGCTATGACCTGTAGGTTTTGTCGTTCCAATAAATTAATGAGATGGGTGCGCACGGTTTTAGAATCTTCAACGACGAGTGCTTTATGACGGCTGTTGTCTTGCAGGCGTTGTAATAATGGGATCAGGTAAGACACCGATGATGCACTGTCTTTTAACAAATAGTCGATGACACCTTTTGATAACACTTTATCGCGGATATGCTCACTGAAATTAGCCGTTAAAATGATAGCCTGTAAGCCATAGCTTAATACATGATCAATGATTTCACCGTCATGACCATCAGGTAAACAGTAATCGAGTACAGAGCAAAGAAAATCACTTTCTCGCGCTAAGATCTCATGGGCTTGTGCTATTGATTCAGCAAATACGGCTTGAAAACCAGCTTGGCTCAGCTGGATATTAAGGTATTTACGAAAGGCTCGGCTGTCTTCAACAACAAGTATTTTGCAGAGCAATTGGATATCCTTATTCTTATTAACTCCGTAACCATCATTGTCGAAGCTTAATTCATTGAAACTAATAGCTTATTAATATGAAACTTTAATTGCTATGACCGATTTGATAAGTTAAATATCATAGCACTATAATGTTGTTTATGTTTTACCACTAAATGTATAAAAGTTAGATTGATTTAGCTTACTGCCATTGATGATGCACATATCGGTGCTAAGTCATCTTGGGTCATCTCTTACACTTGCTAAAGTTGACCCATTAGCCCGTTATCATAGCGATAAACACTGTAAGTAAATCATTCACTGCCGAGAAATATTATATTATCTCGTTGTTCGCTTTCGGGCGTTTTTTACCTTGCTTGCAACTGCCATTATTGGTTAACTGATGATTCAATTTTAAACGTGTGGTTAGGGGTTATATGACAATTTATTTTATTAATTACTCTGCGACACGTTTATGGCTGCTCTGGAAACCAGAGTAGCGGCTAATTAATTTTTGGCGAGGCTACGGAATATGTAGCCTGCTGTTTGTTTTATCCTGCGTATTCCTAGCCTTCATTATATCTTGGAGGGATCATGGAACAGACTAATACCACTACTAATAATACAAATAGCACCACCACTACAACCACAAATAGCACAAGCAAACATCATACTCGCTTAGGGTTAACTCAGCGGTTATCAGCACATAAAATAGGTCTACTGTGTGCATTTTTTGCTACCTGTTTGTTTTCGACAAAAGGTATTTTCGTTAAACTTGCCTACCAGTATGGCGTCGATAGCATCACGCTAATGACGTATCGCATGATCCTGTCTTTACCTTTCTATATTGGTGTATTTGTGTGGGTGCTCATGAAGAATCCATCGCTGAAGTCTCCGATAAAGGCACAATTCCTGCCGGTGATGGGCATTGGGTTATTAGGTTATTACCTATCAAGTTACTTTGATCTTCAAGGACTTAATTACATTAGCTCGCAGCTAGAACGATTAGTATTATTTACTTATCCAACGGTCGTCGTGATCCTGAGCTGGTTGGTATTTGGTAACCGCATTAATCGACAAGTCATTGGTGCGCTAATCCTGGCCTATGCAGGGGTTTTTGTACTGTTTTATCATGATTTAGGTAAGCAGGGCGAGGGGGTCATCACTGGATCTTTACTGGTGTTAACAGCTTGCTTTACGTTTGCCTCATATTTACTGCTGAGTAAAACTAAGATCCAAAAATTAGGCAGTTTAGTATTTACTTGTATTGCGATGTTTGGCGCTAGTTTTATGATCTTCGTTCATTTTTACGTTGTCCATGAAATACAAGATCTCAGTATTCCGCTGCCAGTGTTTTGGATATCACTGTGGTTAGCGATTGGCTGTACGGTGATCCCTTCTTTTTTAATGAGCGAAGGCATTGCCAGAGTCGGGCCTGAACAAGCCTCGATTGTCGGTGGCAGCGGCCCGGTATTAACAGCGCTAATGGCGGTGTTTTTATTGGGTGAAACCTTCACTATTTACCATTTTTTAGGTATGTCGATGGTAATTGTTGCTATTGTCTGGTTAAGTGTTAGAAAATAGCGCCTTAATCTCTATGAGAGTTGGGCACTTACGCCGTTATTGTCTGTATAGAGTATCTGCTGAGGTTGTATGGTTAAGGTTAAAGTTTGGGACGGATTTATTCGTGGCTATCACTGGTTACAGGTGAGCTTATTATTTGGATTGTGGTATTGCGCTGATAACGATGAAATGGAGTGGCACTTTGTGTTTGGCTATGCCTTACTTGCGCTGTGGATCACCCGTTTTATTTGGGGCTTGATTGGCAGTGATACCGCTAAATTTAGTTACTTTATAAAAAGTCCCAAAGCGCTAATCGGTTACCTTAAAGACAAAAACAAATTTGACCGCGTTAAATTTGGTCATAACCCTGCTGGTGCCTGCATGGTGGTGTTGTTTTTAGCCTTGCTGGCGACCCAATTATTTAGTGGCCTCAGTGCCAGCGATGATATCTTGTCTGAAGGACCTCTAGCGCAATATTTTTCTGCGGATACAGTGAGCTTCTTGACCTGGATACATCACGTAAACTTTGATGTGCTACTTTGGGCAATCGGTCTACATGTGATCGCTATCTTGGCTTATAAACTAAAAAAACAGCCATTAGTTAAAGCCATGTTCACAGGCGTTGCTGAATACCCATTAGTGGATTCTATTGCCCACCCCAAAATAATGAATGGTTTAGTCGCTTGGACTCTCTATGTGGCTATTGCTAGCGTAGTTTGGTGGCAATGGGGACATGAAAACTTCGGTTATCTATTTTATTGATACCAGTATTGAAGCGTAAATTAATCACCGTTTAATGCATAAAGCATAAAATGTATTTCTGCAGACATTAAGGTTAAATAGTTAGCCTTAATGTCTGAATATTTTAACTAGGTAGCATTATTACACCAGTTAAAAGTTATTCTTTATTATCCCCTCTATACTCATTTTTATACGTAACCTTTATCTATAACTATCTGATATATAGTTAATACCAAAAATTTCACGGAGTAGAAATAATGAGTAATGAAATTCAGTTTTATGAACCTAATGATGACTTCGGATTCTTATCCAATTTAGCTTTGGCACCGATCAAGGTTGCAGGGGCTGAATGGCCAAGTAGTGAACATTATTATCAAGCGCAAAAATTTAATGACCCGCAATTACAACGTTTAATCCGTCAAGCCCCGACACCAGATGAAGCGTTTGCTTTAAGCCGTGAGTATGCCCAGTTTGTAAAATCGGATTGGTTGCAGCAACGCGAGCGTGTTATGCGTTATGCTGTGACGGAAAAATTTAGCCAAAACCCTTATTACGCTTATCAGCTTGTAGCCACTGGAGAGCAAGTATTAACAGAGCATTCGCATAAAGATAGTTTTTGGGGTGATGGTGGTGATGGTAATGGCCGTAATGAACTTGGCCAAATATTAATGGCTGTACGCAGTGATTTAAGCAAACAGGAACCTTATAACCTGATCACCTATGTTGATAGCGCTAAGTTACCAACTCAATTTGGCATGTTCCAGATGAACGGCTTTCTAGAACGATCGACAGGTAAAGAGCACCTTGCTTTAGTGTATGGAAAGTTAGATCCGAGTGAACCTGTTCTAATCCGTTTACATTCTGAATGCTTAACCGGCGATGCGTTATTTAGCGCGCGTTGTGATTGTGGTTTTCAGTTAGCTAAAGCCATGGAAAATATTGTAGAGAAAGGCAGTGGTGTGATCCTTTATTTACGTCAAGAAGGGCGTGGTATCGGCTTATTAAATAAGATCAGAGCTTATCATTTACAAGATGATGGCGCAGACACGGTTGAAGCAAATGAACGTTTAGGCTTCGCTGCAGACATGCGAGATTACACTTTTTGTAAAGGCATGTTGGGTCACTTGAATATTCACAGTGTGAATTTAATGACCAATAACCCCCGCAAGGTCAATGCGTTAATTAAAGCGGGAATTAATATTGCAGAGCGGGTACCACTGCAAGAAGGGAACAACCCCCATAATGCCGGTTATCTGAAAACCAAAGCGAATAAGCTTGGGCATATGTTTGCGGCTGATTTTATTAACTAGTTTAAGCATTCGTTACAGCATTAATGTTGATAATAGACACCGGACTCTTACTGCAAGAACCGGTGTTTTTGTATTCACCGTTAAATATAATTATTAATAATCTCAGTCAAGGTACCTGTATCCGATAGGGTTGAGAGTTGTTGATTAATAAATTTTTGCAGTTCGCTATCCATCTTCGGATCAAATGCAAGATAAATAGGATAACTTGGGATCAAGGCTGAAAAATCTTGTAAGTGATAATTGCTGAGACTTTTAGATTGTATTTTAAGGTTGTATTTAATCCGTGATGTCATTTCGATGAAAATCGCATCTTGCGGCATCTTATCTAAAATTCTGAAGGCTGCTGCGTAATCTTTTACTCTTAGTTCTTTAATCTCGCCATTATCAATATAAGGCTGTAGCGTTGGATAATCAAAACCATAAAGTAAGACAAATACTTTGTCTTTTATATCGCTAAGCTCTTTATATGAAAAATCTGACTTAGCGTTGGTTAAGATACTGTGGCTAACGGTATAAATTGGTTTGTCAGATAAATTTTCTGCTTGGACACTACCCCAATTTGGACTGCCATAAGTGATCCAATTTTTTTCCCCTCCAGCCTCCAATTCTGAAATCATCCGGTTGAATGGATAGACATGATAATTAACGGTGTATTTATCAATGAAAACGTTAGCAATAATGTCTGATACGATACCTGAATGTTGATTATCATCGGTCGTAATTTGAAATGGCATTGCTTGTTTCGCAATGACATAATAGTTGATTGATTCTGAATTCGCAGTAAAGCTAGCAATACAAAGCTGCAGAGTTAACATTATTGAAATAAAGCGTTTCATTTTTACTTCCTTATAGTAGTAATTCCATAGTAGTGTCTATCATTAGGTTAGTCGACTGACAACAGGATGTGAGTTTAGGGATGATTAAAGCGACGTTACACAAGAAAAGAATAGGTATAGCGAGGCAATTACTTGTTTCAATCATACTTATCAGCTCTATTTTTACATTACTCATTACAGGCTTGAATGTCTACCTTGATTATGAAAAGGATATTTCAGCGGTAGAAACTCAGCTTGACCAAGTAAAACAAAGTTACTTATCGAGTTTAACCGCGAGTTTATGGATTGAAGACCGCGAACAGCTTAAGTTGCAAGCGGAAGGGATCATGCAACTTCCCAATGTACATTATCTCGAAATTATCGATGATAGTGGCACTGTTCTGCGATTAGGTACGCCATTATTCGAATATCAGTACGAAGTCTCTTGGCTTATGCAACAGGACTTTAGTGATAAGCAGTTCGACCTTGCGACGATTAAGATACAATCGAATTTATACCCGATCTATAAAGGCTTGTGGGATAAATTTGTGGTGTTGCTGCTAACTCAAGTGGTCAAAACCTTTATCGTGGCGTTATTTATTATCTTTGTGGTGTATAAGATTGTGGTTCGGCCGTTAACTGAAATGTCTGATGCCGTTAGCAAATTTGATGATGAACAACTTCCACCTCAACTCGCATTGAGCCCCCGTTTATTTGACGATGAAATTACCAATTTAACCGCCAGTTATAACGCTTCGATTAAACAAATACGTCATAATTATCATGAGCTTGAAGTTGCAAAACGCCAAGCTGAAAATGCCAATTTGAAGAAGAGTGAATTTTTGGCCAATATGAGTCACGAGATCCGCACGCCAATGAATGGGGTTATTGGTACTGCATCCTTATTGCAAGAAATGCCGATGGGACGCGAACAGAAAGAATTTGTTGATATGCTGTATTCTTCCTCTATGACGTTACTTGATTTGATTAACGATATTCTTGATTTCTCTAAAATTGAATCGGGACAATTAATTCTGGCTAAAAATCCGCTTAATCTATTTGAGTTATGTAAAGAAGTTGAAGGTAATTTTTCGATTATGGCGGGACAGAAACAAATCACGCTAGTCTGTCATATTGATGAACAAATACCAGATATGGTACTCGGTGATATTACCCAATTACGTCAAGTACTGAATAACCTTATTTCTAATGCCATCAAATTCACCTCAATTGGTCACGTACATCTCAATATTAAACTCATCAAACGTGAAGGAAATAGTGCCGGAGTGATGTTCCAGATTATCGATAGCGGTATTGGTATTGCCGCCGAGAATCAACAAAAAATATTTGAAAAATTTCAGCAAGCAGATGGCGGTACAACACGTAATTATGGTGGTACTGGCTTAGGTTTAGCCATTTGTCGTAGTATTGTAAAATTAATGGATAGTGACATTCTTGTTTACAGCAAGCCTGGTAAAGGTAGTCGTTTTGAGTTTGTTGTTGAATTCGAATCTATTGACGAACTCTTGTTGGGGGATGACTCAGAGCAAAGCCTGGCTGGATTATCTATATTGTTAGTCGATGACAGCATGTTAAATATGCGTATTACCGCGGCGCAATTGAAAAACTTTGGTGCCAAAGCTGTTTGTTGTGATGATCCCTGTTTAAGCAAAAAAATGGTATTAGATGCACTAGACAGAGAAATCCCTTTTGATTTGGTTATTCTTGATAAAATCATGCCCCACATGGATGGTTTTACGGTAGCAAAACAATTGCAAGACGAGTTTGCTGAACTCACGCCTCGATTAATGTTGATGTCTGCCGATGCACAGACTGGTGATGATGTATTAGCAAAACAGCTTGGCATAAAAACGTTTTTAAGCCGCCCGTATAAAGCGGAGACGTTAAAAGCGGTGGTACTTAGTACTATGTTAGAGCATCCCCCTCAAAGTGTTGAAGACATTCCCAGTGTGGAAGATAAAACCGCTGCTAGTGATATCATGAAAGTACTTTTAGTTGAGGATACATTTATCAATCAGAAAGTAACGACGATGATGTTACAAAAGATGGGCATTGAGGTGACCTTGGCTGAGAATGGCCAAATTGGTGTTGATTTATGCAAAGATCAGACGTTTAATTTGATTCTGATGGATTGCCAAATGCCGGTGCTTGATGGTTTTGAAGCAACAAAAATGATTCGTGAGAATGAAACTTCGGATCAACACACCCCCATCATTGCATTAACCGCGAATGTACTGCAAACCGAAAAGGATAAGTGCTTTGTGGCTGGGATGGATGACTTTATGGGTAAGCCCGTGAGTAAACAGCTATTAACGCTGATGTTACAGAAGCATTTGTCACCTTGGTTAGCTGAACGGCCTTATGCGCATACCGTAGAATCAGTTAATTTGGCATGAGTGAGAAGAATGTAATAGAGATGTTGTACCGCCATACTTGTCAGTACGGTTAATCAAAAAAAAGGCGAACAATATACATTGTTCGCCTTTTTCGTTATCGAAATCGATTATTTTGATTTGTAGTCGCTGTGACAAGACTTACAGTTTTTCGCTGTTTGACCAAATGCTTTTTTGATTTGGCCACGGTCGCCTTGTTTTGCAACGGCCGCTAGGTTTTGTGCATCTTTACTAAATTGACTAAATTTAGCCTCGAAGCCTGCTGCGTCAGTCCAGATTGCTGCTTTTGCTTTAGTGTCTCCGGATTGGCTGTCGCTACTAATAAAACCGTGCTGTGCCATCGGGATTAACTGCGCTAATTGTTCTGAACGTAATTGAAATTGAGCGTCATTCCAGTCTTTCTTGCCTTTAACCATATCGGCCATGTCAGAAAAGTTGATGGCGATCATTGTCAATGCTGATTGGCGGTATTTGATGTCTGTTTCAGCTTTATCAAACGTAGCTGCTTGTGCAGTTGAGAACATCATTAATGATGTCAGACCCGCTAATTTTAGTGTTTTGCTCCAGAACATTTTGCTTCCTTATTGTATTGGTGTAGTTATTCGTTGATAACCTATTATTATATGCTTGATAATAAACTATTTTTAGGTATGGGGAAATGTGATGCGTTGCATTATTTAGCAAAAAGTTGTGTGTTAAATTAGTTGCTACCTAAACAGTATTCATTAGCTAAGGAAAGCATAATGCGAGCAGGTCATATCATGGAACGATCACATCCCTCACATCGGCATATTGGCATATCGCGCGCGCTATTTTTAATCTGTTTACTTTATTTACTTTCAACGGTAACGATACAAGCTAGTCAGTTGCGTGTGGCGGTTTCGGCGTTGGACTCTGGCATGGCTGTTGAACACGTACAATCGGGTATGGAATCTGAATTAATGCGGCAGGGTTATATTGCAGGCGCAAATCTTACCTGGATTGATAATAATAAACCGCAATTATCCGATGTTAATGTGACTATTTCGACAGCCGAAAATACGCCTTTTATTACCTTAATGAGCCAGCAAGGCTTATCAACAGATATTTACCTTAATAACATTCATTTTGATGCCGATGGGAATATAGATTTAACGGAACGCTACGAAGTTAATTTTATTAAGCGATTACTGCCAAAGATTAATACTCTGGGAGTGATTGCCAACCGGAATGTAATGGATATCAGTAAAATGCAGGCGTTTCTTACGCAGCAAAAAAACAATGGTGTAGATATTATTTATTACTATGTTGATGACAGTGCTGAGTTAAGACAAGCTACACGTATCCTTGCGCCACAAGTAGATGCTATTTATTTACCGAGTCACATTACTGATATGCCAGCACTGAATAATGTAGTGATGGTGGCAGAACGAAACAACGTCGCGCTTATAGGTGAAGATCATAGCAGTGTGGGTAAAGGTGTTTTTGCAGTTTATAACATCGATTATGTGCAAGTAGGTCGAGATACAGCTGATTTGTTGGTGCGTTTAGCCGAAGGTAGTGATGGTTTTAATAGCGATGATTACCTTGCTCAACCTATTCTGTCGCTTAATTTGGATGCAGCGGCGAGAATGGGCATTGAGTTATCCAGCGAAATTATTAATAAAGCCAAATATATTATTGAATAAAAGGGCAGGGGATCGCGCGGAATAAAGGCTTTATCTATCGGATAAGTTGCTTTCGGTGACGACGGAGGCTGAATAAAGGTCAACTTTTGCAATTATATTCAATTTTTTTTTAATAAATTCACCTTTCTGCTTGAAGCTTTCAATTTCGCCCCCATATTTATTTTCAATCGCAGAGATAACCTTGCAATGTGCGGGTTGTCAGTGACAGATAAAGTATTTCGACAGACTTGAAATTGCTTTAACTGTCACCATTTATTCTGTATCAAATTTGTAAATGAAGTATTTATTGGAGAATTACGATTATGGGTAGAATCATTGGTATCGATTTAGGTACAACTAACTCTTGTGTATCAATCTTAGATGGCGGCACTGCTCGTATCATCGAGAATGCTGAAGGTGATCGTACTACTCCGTCAATCATCGCTTATAGCGCAGATGGTGAAACTTTAGTAGGTCAACCTGCAAAACGTCAAGCTGTAACGAACCCTGAAAACACGCTGTTTGCAATCAAGCGTATGATCGGCCGTCGTTTTGAAGATGAAGAAATCCAACGTGACATCAAAATCATGCCGTTCAAAATTGTTAAAGCTGACAATGGTGATGCATGGGTTGAAGCGAAAGGCCAAAAAATGGCTCCGCCACAAATTTCTGCTGAAGTTTTGAAAAAAATGAAAAAAACAGCAGAAGACTATTTAGGTGAAGCAGTAACTGAAGCGGTTATTACTGTACCTGCATACTTCAACGATTCACAACGCCAAGCAACGAAAGATGCTGGTCGTATCGCTGGTCTTGAAGTTAAACGTATTATCAACGAACCAACTGCTGCTGCATTCGCATATGGCGTAAACACAGCTAAAGGCGACAGCGTTGTTGCTGTATACGACCTTGGTGGTGGTACATTCGATATCTCTATCATCGAAATCGATGAAGTAGATGGCGAGAAGACGTTTGAAGTACTAGCAACTAACGGTGATACTCACCTAGGTGGCGAAGATTTCGATACACGTCTAATCAACTACCTAGTAGAAGAATTCAAAAAAGAACAAAGCTTCGACCTAACGAACGATCCGCTAGCAATGCAACGTCTTAAAGAAGCTGCAGAAAAAGCGAAAATCGAACTGTCTTCAGCACAACAAACAGATGTTAACTTACCTTACATCACTGCTGATGCATCAGGTCCTAAACATTTAAACATTAAAGTAACACGTGCGAAATTAGAATCTCTTGTAGAAGACCTAGTTAAAGCAACGATGGAACCATTACGTATTGCATTACAAGATGCAGACCTAGCTGTTGGCGATATCAACGATATCATCCTAGTTGGTGGTCAAACACGTATGCCTATGGTTCAAGCGGCTGTTACTGAATTCTTCGGTAAAGAAGCACGTAAAGACGTTAACCCTGATGAAGCTGTTGCAATGGGCGCGGCGATTCAAGGTGCGGTACTTTCTGGCGACAAAACAGACGTACTTCTTCTAGACGTTACACCTCTATCTCTAGGTATTGAGACTATGGGTGGTGTTATGACTAAGCTTATCGAGAAAAACACAACTATCCCGACTAAAGCGTCACAAACATTCTCAACAGCTGAAGATAACCAAGCTGCTGTAACTGTTCACGCAATCCAAGGCGAGCGTAAACGTGCTGCAGACAACAAATCACTAGGTCAATTCAACCTAGAAGGTATCCGTCCTGCACAACGTGGTATTCCACAAATCGAAGTTGCTTTCGATATTGATGCTGATGGTATCTTACACGTATCTGCTACTGATAAAGATACTGGTAAAGAACAAAAAATCACAATCCAAGCGTCTTCTGGTCTTTCTGATGAAGAAGTAGAAGCAATGGTACGTGATGCTGAAGCAAACTCTGCTGAAGATGCTAAATTTGAAGAGCTAGTACAAGCACGTAACCAAGCTGATGCAATGGTTCACGGTACGCGTAAGCAAATCGAAGAAGCTGGCGAAGCACTACCTGCTGATGAAAAAGAAAAAATTGAAGCTGCTATTGTTGAACTAGAAGCTGCAATTAAAGGCGAAGACAAAGAAGCGATTGAAGCAAAAACTCAAACGTTGATGGAAGCCGCTCAAAAACTAATGGAAATTGCTCAACAGCAAGCTGAAGCTCAACAAGCTGGCGCTAGCGCTGAACAGCCACAAGAAAAAGATGTGGCTGGTGATGTTGTTGATGCTGAGTTTGAAGAAGTAAAAGACGACAAAAAATAATAACGCCTAAGTTATTACTTTTTAAATAGCAAAGGCGTTGGTGCTTCACCAACGCCTTTCGTGTATCTAAATTATTTAATTTTAAGCTGATTATTATGTCAAAACGCGATTATTACGAAGTGCTAGGTGTATCACGCGACGCTAGCGAAAAAGATGTTAAAAAAGCCTATAAACGCCTAGCAATGAAATATCACCCGGATAGAACGAAGGGTGATAAAGCGATGGAAGAGCAATTTAAAGAAGTTAAAGAAGCTTATGAAGTGCTAAATGATGCACAGAAAAAAGCGGCTTATGACCAATATGGACATGCTGGTGTAAATCAACAAGGCGGACACGGTGGTCACGGTGACTTCGGCGATGTATTTGGTGATGTATTTGGTGACATCTTTGGCGGTGGCGGCGGCCGTGGTCGTCAACAACGTGCTGCACGTGGTAGTGATCTGCGTTATAACATGGAACTCACGCTTGAAGAAGCTGTTCGTGGCGTAAGCAAAACGATTCGTATCCCAAGCCAATGTCACTGTGAAGTGTGTAATGGTTCAGGTGCTAAATCAGGTACTAAAGCGGCAACTTGTAGCACTTGTCATGGCCAAGGCCAAGTGCAAATGCGTCAAGGTTTCTTTGCGGTAAACCAAGCATGCCCAACCTGTCATGGTAAAGGAAAAATTATTAAAGATCCTTGCCGTAAGTGTCATGGTGAAGGTCGTTACGAACGCAGCAAAGATCTAAAAGTAACAATTCCAGCAGGTGTTGATACTGGCGATCGTATCCGTCTTACGGGTGAAGGCGAAGCTGGCGATGTCGGTGCCGGTGCTGGTGATCTCTATGTGCAAGTATCAGTGCGTCAGCATGCGATCTTTGAACGTGATGGCAGCAATCTTTATTGTGAAGTGCCTATTAGCTTCACTTACGCAGCTGTTGGTGGCGAAATCGAAGTGCCGACTTTAGATGGTCGCGTTAAACTAAAAGTACCGGCTGAAACACAAACTGGTCGCATGTTCCGTTTACGCGGTAAAGGCGTTAAATCTGTACGCGGTGGCGCGGTTGGTGACCTATTGTGTAAAGTAACACTTGAAACGCCTGTTAAGTTAAACGCAGAGCAAAAAGATTTGTTACAACAGTTTGAATCATCGCTAAATAATGCGTCGGCAAAGAAACATAAGCCTAAATCAGAAGGCTTCTTTGACGGCGTTAAAAGCTTCTTTGATGACCTAACTAAATAATTAAATCATATTATTGATTTAGCTATTCTAAGCCGCGATTTAATCGCGGCTTTTTTTATATATCCTGTTTATTCCCGCCCGCTTCTTAATTAACCTAAATACCTCTTAATGGTAGTAAATTGTTGATGTGTGATTGATTACACAGATATAACTCAGCTCAATATCATTATATTTTGTAAACTATTACTATGCATATTTTATAAAATTATCATCAATTAGTTTACTGTTATTTAACGGTCATGGAGGTTAAATGTATTACGGTTTTGATATTGGCGGTACCAAGATTGAGTTTTCGGTATATAACACAGCGCTTGAATGTGTTTTCAATGAGCGGATCCCCGCACCTACCGAAGATTACGAAGAATTATTAGATGCACTCGATACCTTTATTTTTAACGCTGATAGACAGTTTGATTGTAAAGGCATGGTTGGCATTGGTTATCCTGGGGTGATGGACCCTGACTCGAATATGACGATTTGCCCAAACTTACCCAGTTTACATGGTCAAAACTTACAACTTGACTTACAAAAGCGTATTAGTCGTGATGTAAAAGTACAGAATGATGCCAATTGCTTTGCGTTGTCTGAATGTTTTAAAGGTGCAGCTCAAGACGCTGATATCGCTATCGCGGTGACCTTAGGCACTGGCTTAGGTGGTGCGATCTGCATTAATAAAACCATTTTGTCTGGACATAACTTTGGCGCCGGTGAATTTGGTCATATGGCTATCCCTGGGACGATGCTACAGCGTTATCCTGAGTTGCCGCTTACCCATTGTGGCTGTGGTGGTCATTCTTGTTTAGAGACGTACTGTTCTGGAACCGGGCTTGCTGCGTTATATAAACATTACAAGATCCATATCGATGGTTCATGCAACGAAGAACAAGCCCTCAAAGGCCCTGCTATTATTGCTGCATACACAGCGAATGAACCTGTTGCTATCAAAACAGTAACGGTATTTTTAGATATTCTAGCGGCAGCGTTAGGCAATCTGATTATGATCCTCGATCCTAATGTCGTGGTGTTCGGTGGCGGCTTGGCGCGCTTTGATGCCTTGTATTCGCAATTGCCTGAAAGAATAAAGGCTTATGTATTTGATAACATGAAATTGCCACAGTTGAAACAAGCTGCATTTGGTGGCGAAGGCGGTGTCCGTGGTGCGGCTCTGTTGAATTATAAATAACCGCTGGGATATTGAAATATGGGTGAACGCTAATTAACAGATAGTATTAACAGAGAAAATTTTTATTCTCTCCCTTGTTTTTATATAAATCGCCCATACCTAGTTATTTAAGCAACACAGTTACTGTGTTTATCATTAAGAATTATGGAAGTTTAATTATGTCTGAATTTGCAACAAGTGAACAAAAAGGTAGTTACGGTATTGGTCTTCAAATGGGCCAGCAACTTGCAGCTAACCCATTCGAAGGTCTAGACATTTCAGCTGTTCAAGCTGGTCTTGCAGATGCATTCGCTGGTGAAGAAAGCAAAGTTAGTAACGAAGATCTAAACCAAGCTTTTCAACTAATCCATGAAAAATTAGAAGCTGAAAAAGCTGAGAAATCAAAAATCTTCGCTGCTGAAGGTGAAAAATTCCTTATTGCAAACGCAGAACGTGAAGAAGTGACTATCACTGAATCTGGTCTACAGTACGAAGTTATCGCACTTGGTGACATCGATCAAAAACCTACTGCAGAATCAACTGTACGTGTTCATTACCATGGCACACTAACAGACGGTACTGTATTTGATAGCTCTGTTGAACGTGGTCAACCTGCTGAATTCCCAGTTGGCGGCGTTATCGCTGGTTGGACTGAAGCACTACAACTAATGAATGTTGGTGATAAATTCAAACTATCTATCCCACACACACTTGCTTATGGCGAACAGGGCGCAGGCGCTGCAATCGGTCCATTCCAAGCACTAGTATTTGAAGTAGAACTATTAGACATCATCTAATCAGTCCTATTACAGACTAGCGAAACGCCTTGTTCATAGCGATATGAGCAAGGCGTTTTTTTATGCCTAAAATATGCCTTTCTGTTAATTTACACAGGCATATCAGCCCTTACTTGTCGATTTACATAGTCATAAACGGTAGTATTGGCACTACTCAAAAAGTGATAAATTTGTGGTGCGGACTATTTAATTGCTGCTGAGTCATTATTATTTAGGTAAGATGATTTTTGATTTAGATCAAACTATGGGTAATGAGTAATGGCAACGTATAACGATTTTAACTGGAAGTACGCAGTAGTGTTTTTAATTGTATTCTTAACAATACCGACAATGCACCTATGGGCTGGCCTATTTGGTATTTTCGGTTAATGGCTGATACTCAGTATGATGAACCCGCATTCTAGCACTTAGAATAGCGGGTTTTTTTATACCCCATTTTTATGGTTAAGAAACGCAACTAGGCATTGTTGATGTGTTTCGAGGAGTGTTATCATCAAAGTACGCTAACTATTTGATTAATGAAAAACACAGGGAGAAGTCTAGATGGGACAAGCAGTAAGAATCGCGGTAATGGGTTGTAATGGTCGTATGGGTCGTACAATTTTAGAAGCTATTCAAGACAGTGATGGCGCAGCCGTTGTTGGTGCCGCAATCGAACGTCCTGAGTGTAACTTCCTCGGTGCAGACGTTGGCGAACTCGCTGGTTTAGGTTCTCTGGGTGTTAAAGTTGTCAGCAGTCTTGCAGAAGTGGTTAATGACTTTGACGTGATCGTTGATTTCACTGCTATTGAAGCAACCCTAAAACATATAGAATTTGCTGTCGCGAACGATAAAAAAATCGTTATCGGTACAACTGGTTTCAGTGATGAACAAAAACAGCTTATTCACGCCGCTGGTGAGTCGACTGGTGTGGTGTTTGCGCCAAACATGAGCGTTGGTGTTAATGTGATGTTTAAGTTGTTAGAAATGGCTGCTAAGGTGATGGGCGAGTACACAGATATCGAAATCATCGAAGGGCATCACCGCCATAAAGTAGACGCGCCATCTGGCACCGCTTTAGGTATGGGCGAAGTGATTGCTAATACGTTAGGTCGTGATTTGAAAAAAGTAGCTGTGTATGGTCGCGAAGGCTTTACCGGTGAACGCGAGCGCGAAACCATTGGTTTTTCTACTATTCGTGCTGGTGATTTAGTCGGTGAACATACCGCTATGTTTGCTGACATTGGCGAACGTATTGAAATTACGCATAAAGCATCAAGTCGTATGACATTTGCTAAAGGGGCGATACGCGCATCGGCTTGGGTATTTGCCGAAGAAAAAGGCTTATATACAATGCAAGATGTACTTGGTCTTTAATTAAAAATTCAAACGAAAATAAAACAGTTGCGTAACATTTATTTTTTCTGTATTATGCGCGGAATTTGCCAAAATTTAGTAATTCAGAGGTTGGTTTTTTAATCTCGAATTACTATGCTGTGTGACAGCCTGGGGTAAATAGTTGATTTATTTTATTATTTTTCTATCTATTTTTTTTGGAGGTTGTCTTGAGTAATATCGCCTTGTTGGTGTTGGAAGACGGAACAGTATTCCGTGGTGTGTCTATCGGTGCAGAAGGTCATTCGGTAGGTGAAGTGGTTTTTAATACTTCAATGACTGGTTATCAAGAAATATTAACCGATCCTTCCTATTCTCGCCAAATCGTTACTCTTACTTACCCACACATCGGAAACACCGGTACAAATGATGAAGATGCTGAATCTCCAGATGTTCATGCTTGTGGTCTAATCATTCGAGATCTTCCTTTAGTTACTTCTAACTTCCGTAATCAACAAACACTTACTGATTATTTAAAAGAACGTAATGTTGTTGGTATCGCTGATATCGATACGCGTAAACTGACACGTATCTTACGTGAAAAAGGTGCGCAAGCGGGTTGTATCATCGCTGGTGACAACTTAGATGAAACACACGCATTGGAACTTGCTAAAGCATTCCCTGGCCTTAAAGGCATGGATTTAGCAAAAGAAGTTACAGTGAAAGAAGCATACGAATGGAACCAAGGTAGCTGGACGTTAATGGGTGGTTTACCTGCAGACGCAACAGATTCACGTTTCCACGTCGTTGCTTATGATTATGGTGTTAAGCGTAACATCTTACGTATGTTAGTTGACCGTGGTTGCCGTATTACGGTTGTACCTGCGCAAACAACAGCGAAAGAAGTATTAGCGTTAAACCCTGATGGTATCTTCTTGTCAAACGGCCCTGGTGATCCACAACCGTGTGATTATGCAATCGCAGCAATTAAAGAAATTTTAGAAACAGATATTCCTGTATTTGGTATTTGTTTAGGTCACCAATTACTTGCATTAGCAAGTGGTGCTAAAACATTAAAAATGAAGTTCGGTCATCATGGTGCTAACCACCCTGTAAAAGACATGGAACGTGGCGTAGTAATGATTACGGCGCAGAACCATGGTTTCGCAGTTGATCAAACAACATTACCGGAAAATCTAGTAATGACGCATAAATCATTATTTGATGACTCTTTACAAGGTCTTCATCGTACAGATAAACCAGCATTTAGTTTCCAGGGTCACCCTGAAGCAAGTCCTGGTCCTCACGATGCAGCTCCACTTTTCAATCACTTTATTGAGTTGATGGAAAAGAGTATGGAAAAAAGCCAAGCCTAAGCCTGATACCTAGTAGAGAATTTGAACTATGCCAAAACGTACTGATATAAAAACTATTCTAATCTTGGGCGCAGGTCCAATCGTAATTGGTCAAGCGTGTGAGTTTGACTATTCCGGTGCTCAAGCTTGTAAAGCGCTTCGTGAAGAAGGCTACCGAGTTGTTCTAGTTAACTCAAACCCAGCTACAATTATGACTGACCCAGAAATGGCGGACGCGACTTACATCGAGCCGATCCATTGGGAAGTTGTACGTAACATCATCGAAAAAGAGCGTCCAGACGCGATTTTACCAACGATGGGTGGTCAAACAGCATTAAACTGCGCACTTGAGCTAGACAGCAAAGGTGTATTAGCAGAATTTGGTGTTGAACTGATTGGTGCTACTGCTGATGCAATCGACAAAGCGGAAGACCGTAGTCGTTTTGATAAAGCAATGAAAGCAATTGGCCTTGAAACGCCACGTGCAGGTATTGCACACACAATTGAAGAAGCAAAAGGCGTACTCGCTGAAGTTGGTTTCCCATGTATTATTCGTCCATCGTTCACTATGGGTGGCACGGGTGGCGGTATCGCTTACAACATGGAAGAGTTCATCGACATTTGTACGTTAGGCCTAGACCTTTCGCCAACAACAGAATTATTGATCGATGAATCACTAATCGGTTGGAAAGAGTACGAGACTGAAGTTGTACGTGATAAAAACGACAACTGCATCATCGTATGTACAATTGAAAACTTTGACCCTATGGGCATCCACACTGGTGACTCAATTACGGTTGCACCAGCACAAACATTAACGGATAAAGAATACCAAATCATGCGTAATGCATCGATGGCTGTTCTACGTGAAATTGGTGTTGAAACAGGTGGTTCAAACGTACAGTTTGGTATTAACCCTGAAGATGGCCGTATGGTTATCATCGAGATGAACCCACGTGTATCACGTTCATCAGCACTTGCATCTAAAGCAACGGGTTTCCCAATTGCTAAGATTGCTGCAAAACTTGCTGTAGGTTACACACTAGACGAATTATCAAATGACATTACTGGCGGCGCAACGCCAGCATCATTTGAACCAACACTAGATTACGTTGTTACTAAGCTGCCACGCTTTAACTTCGAAAAATTTGCTGGTGCTAACGACCGTCTAACGACACAGATGAAATCTGTTGGTGAAGTAATGGCAATTGGCCGTAACTTCCAAGAGTCACTGCAAAAAGCACTACGCGGTTTAGAAATTGGTAAAAACGGTTTAGACCCAGAAGTTAATCTAAACGATGATACTGCAGCTGCAACAATTCGTCATGAATTAATGGAAGCTGGCGCTGAGCGTATCTTCTATATTGCTGACGCATTCCGTAGCGGCATGACGTGTGATGAGATTTATGCAATTACCTGTGTTGACCATTGGTTCCTTGTACAAATTGAAGACCTCGTTAAAGCAGAAGAAAACGTAAGTAAAATCGGCCTATCTGGCTTAGATGAAACAACATTACGTCAACTTAAGCGTAAAGGTTTCTCTGATATACGTTTGTCTAAACTTGCTGGTGTAAGCGAAAACGAAGTACGTAAATTACGTCATCGTTTAGACATCTTACCGGTTTACAAGCGTGTTGATACTTGTGCTGCTGAGTTCTCAAGCGACACGGCTTACATGTACTCTACATACGATGAAGAGTGTGAAGCGAACCCAACTGATAATGATAAAATCATGATCATTGGTGGCGGTCCTAACCGTATTGGTCAAGGTATCGAATTCGATTACTGTTGTGTACACGCTGCATTAGCAATGCGTGAAGACGGCTACGAAACTATCATGGTTAACTGTAACCCTGAAACGGTTTCAACAGATTACGATACTTCAGATCGTCTATACTTCGAACCTATTACATTAGAAGATGTACTAGAAATCGTCCGTGTAGAAAAGCCTAAAGGCGTGATCGTGCAGTACGGTGGTCAAACTCCACTTAAACTAGCACGTGAATTAGAAGCAGCTGGCGTACCAATTATCGGTACTTCACCGGATGCGATTGACCGTTCAGAAGATCGTGAACGTTTCCAACAAGCTGTTGACCGTTTAGGTCTACTACAGCCTGACAACGCAACGGTAACTACAACTGAACAAGCGGTTATTTCTGCTGAAGGTATCGGTTATCCGTTAGTTGTTCGCCCATCATATGTACTTGGTGGCCGTGCAATGGAAATTGTATATGACGAAATCGATTTACGTCGTTACTTTAAAGAAGCGGTAAGTGTTTCTAACGAATCACCAGTACTACTTGACCGTTTCCTAGATAACGCTATCGAACTTGACGTTGACGCAATCTGTGACGGCAAAGATGTTGTTATTGGCGGCATCATGGAGCACATCGAACAAGCAGGTGTTCACTCAGGTGACTCAGGTTGTTCATTACCTCCTTATTCATTAAGCCCTGAAATTCTAGACGTTATGCGCGGCCAAGTACGTGCTTTAGCACTAGAATTAGGTGTTATTGGTCTAATGAATACGCAGTTCGCTGTTAAAGATAACGAAGTTTACTTAATTGAAGTTAACCCGCGTGCTGCACGTACTGTTCCTTTTGTTTCAAAAGCAACAGGTGTTCAACTTGCAAAAGTTGCTGCACGTGTAATGGCTGGCCAAACGTTAGTTGAACTTGGTTTCACTGAAGAAGTTATTCCACCATACTTCTCTGTTAAAGAAGTTGTATTACCATTCGGTAAGTTCCCAGGTTCAGACCCGTTACTAGGCCCTGAAATGCGTTCTACTGGTGAAGTAATGGGTGTGGGTGATACCTTCGCTGAAGCTTATGCTAAAGCACAGCTTGGTGCTTCTGCTGAAGTTGCTAAGAGCGGTCGTGCGCTTATCTCAGTACGTAACGGCGATAAAGCCCGCGCTGCTGAATTAGCAAAACAACTTATTGCACTTGGTTTTGAAATCGATGCGACTCACGGTACTGCTGTTGCACTAGGTGAAGAGGGTGTTAACCTTCGTCTAGTAAACAAGGTACATGAAGGTCGTCCTCATATTCTTGACCGTATCAAAAATGGCGAATATAGCTACATCATTAATACGACTGAAGGTCGTGTTGCGATTGAAGACTCTCGTCAACTACGTGCAGCAGCTTTACGTTATAAAGTTAACTACACAACAACAATGAATGCTGCATTTGCAACGTGCCAAGCGCACTCTGCTGATGACCGTGGTACAGTTCGTTCAATTCAAGAACTGCATACTCGTATTAAGTAAGCCTGTAAGCGATAACTCTTTACTGAGTTATCGCTTACTTACTCAGTATTTATAGTTAATAAAAAACCTCGTTGTTCTTGTTATATATAACAGAAGCAACGAGGTTTTTTTATAGCTGTAATTTGTGATGATTAACTACAGTTCAAATTCCAATTCAATAAAAGTACAACCCTTCACGCAGCTCACGCCGGATTTTGATGCATCATTTTTATTTTTTGGTGGTAACAATTTTAATGGTTGTTGGCATACCGGGCATAACACAGTTTTTCCAAGGCATACTTTTTTGATGGTATTACGTTGCTCATGAAATGAGTTTGAACTGCTTTTGTTAATCGCTGAAAAATCTAGTTTTGACATAATAACTCTTTATAACTCATTAATTGTGCGTGTTTTTTTCTATAATTACACCTGTTGTTTACTCATTTATGTCGCTTAGTTTCATCAAGACGAATAACAGTTCACTGTGGGCGTATTCAATAATTTGGGAACATATTACCTGTTTATTGGCATAAAAGTATCAGTGATTGCATTTTATTCTAGGGTTAGTGTTACTGGGCTTCAGATAAATTAAGCGAATGTGAATGTTACGCTGTAAATTAAAATCATCAGGTCTAACCTTAATTGAGTTACTTGTAACCTTGGCAATACTGACTATATTGATGGCGTTAAGCATCCCATCGTATAGTGACTACGTGCATAAAAATAAACTCAGTAACCTCACCAGGCAATTGGTTGAAGCGTTAACGATCACGAAACAATTAGCGATAGTTCGGGGGCAGCGGCATTATTTTAATATGCAGATTGATAATACCGCCATTAACACTTTTGAGTCATGTTGGGTTATCAGTCATATCGAGCATTGTGATTGCTTAACATCGCATGTCTTATGTCAGGCTCAATATGGTCAAGTTAGCGCCGCGATAACAGATATTGAACTCATTATTAATCGCACCAGTTTATCTTTCTCACCCTTATTCGGTGCAACCAATGGTGCGAGTTATCAGCTTTCCTTAGGTCGTTTTAGCACTAAGGTTATCGTCAGTACTCAGGGACGTATTCGAGTTTGTATGGTGCGTGGAGAGAGTGCGATATATGGCGACTGTTAAACCATTCCAATCAGTTCAATTAGTTTGGCCGAGCCGTTTTTACATGTGTGGGCATGGGTTAATTGAGCTGATGATGTCAATTTCATTAGCGGGCATTATTTTTACCGGTTCGAGTTATATTTACGCGGCACATGAGGTACAAAATATCCGCGCAGAGCAATATTATTTGGTGCAGCAAGAAGCGCAGAATATGCTGACTATTATGCAGCGAGAGTTAGGTCGTGCAGGTTATAAAAGCCATATTGCCGCAACGAACGCTTTTATCTATAGCGATGATGAAATTTATATTTTGAACGCGAGCAAGGATTGTATTGTGTATCGTTATGACCGTAATGAAGATGGTGTTTTTAATAATGAAAATTTTGGTTTTCGTTTGTATCTCGGTGGGCTACAGCAGCGCAAAGGCAGCGCGGTTAGCTGCGATGGTGGTTTAGGTTGGGAAATGATTTCGGATACTGCGAGTACCGACATTACCGAATTGCAATTCAGCGTGTTGCAACAACGTTATTCGCTACCGTATCGAATTAAGGGTGTCGTCAATATCGTGCTCAGTATTCGTCATCGTCAATTTGCCGATATTGAGCTTCACTTTTTTCGTAATAGTAGTGCGAGGGCTTTTCTATAATGGCACTTAAACAACCGACATTTTACGCTGTTCGAGGTTTCGCGATACTATCAATGACGCTCATTTTAGTCTTTATTACGATTAGCAGCAGTTTGGCTTTTGCGCATATTCAGCAACAACGTATTCAACGTAATCAACTCAATCTCAATTACCTGAAAGCTAAAATTACAGCAGCCAATAAATTAGACTTGTTTTATATCGTGCTCTACGATTCCCCAGCATTACTTACTTTGCTTCCGGCATGTACAAACTTAGCCTTAGATAATCATCAACGCGTTACGCCGAATGCAAGGATGCTGCAATATCGGTTGTCAGACGAGTTTTATTTATGCGCTGAAGAGGAAGCTGTTTTCAACATTACGGTAGCGATTACTTACAATGATACTGAGCAACTGGTCATGCAGCGTCAGCTTATGACGACTTCAGTGCCTTGGACTTGGCAACCAACCTCTTTATATGGTTTTTAAATGCACCTTAGACACTATACGTTACAGCAAGGCGGCTGTTTACTGGAGGTTATGATCTGTTTATTTATGCTGACCACCGCTATATTTGGTATTACCGGGTTGAAGTTAACTCAGGCTCAAATTGTATTACAGCAATCACAATATACAACAGCATGGGCACTCATGGAGTATAAGCTGAATGAGTTACGTTATTTGACCGATTCGATTAATGGGTTTACCTCTTTGAGTACAAATGTTGGCGGTAGCATGAGCGCGGGAAAGATTCAATATGATCAGCATCAGTTTAATTTAAGCTGGCAAGTAACATCGTTGACTGCGCTCACGACGTCAAGTTTGCTAAAGGAAGTCGAGATTAAGATTAATTGGCTGGATAAAACCAATGTTACGCAGATGATCAGCAGTAACACGACACTGAATCGGGATATTATTTCGAGATAAGAATGAAACGCAGTCGTGATGAGTCGTGATTTACATTAATTTGCGTATTTATGGTTGTTTTGTGAGGAATTGCTAAAATTTAATGTTATTTCTTCCATTAAATTTGGTATTATTCTGCCTTTATTGATGTTTATGGATATAGGGTGTGATATGGGAAGTAAAGTAGCAGGGCTTTTTCAACTGAGTTTGGTTAAACAAATCATCATTAGTATTGTTGCGGGTATAGTATTAGCCTATGCAGCGCCAAGTATTGCTATTGAAGCAAGTTTATTTGGTGGGTTATTTGTCAGTGCGCTGAAAGCGATCGCACCTTTATTAGTGTTTGTATTAGTGATCTCTGCAATTGCAAATCAAGCATCTAATACGAATGCTAATATACGTCCGATTGTGACCTTGTATTTATTAGGCACCTTTGCCGCGGCGATTGTTGCAGTAAGTTTAAGTTTTTTATTCCCAATACAATTGACGCTCGTGACCGAAGCCGCGACAAACTCAGCGCCAAGCGACATCACTGAAGTATTGCGTAATCTTATTTACAAGGTGGTCGATAACCCGGTGAATGCGATTGTGACGAGTAACTTTATTGGTGTGTTAACCTGGGGTATTGGTTTTGGTGCGGCATTAAAGCATTCATCACCAACAACGAAACAAGTGATCAAGGATGTTGCTGATGGCGTATCTAAGATTGTACACGTTGTTATTCGTTTTGCGCCGTTAGGTATCTTTGGTTTAGTATCATCAACATTTGCAACGGTTGGTTTCTCGGCAATGGTAAGTTATACCCATTTGCTTGCGGTATTGTTAACGTCAATGGCCGTGGTTGCCTTAGTGATTAACCCTATCATTTTGTTCGTGATGTCACGTCAAAATCCATATCCGTTAATTTTCCAGTGTTTACGTGAAAGTGGTATTACCGCCTTCTTCACACGTTCATCTGCGGCTAATATTCCAGTGAATATGGAACTGTGTAAGAAACTTAATTTACACAAAGACACTTACTCGGTTGCTATCCCGCTGGGCGCAACCATTAACATGGGCGGTGCTGCGATCACCATTACTGTGTTAACACTTGCAGCCGTTAATACTTTAGGTATTGCGGTTGATATACCAACGGCATTATTATTGAGCCTCATTGCCGCTATTTCAGCATGTGGCGCTTCTGGTGTAGCGGGTGGTTCGCTGTTGTTAATTCCATTGTCTTGTAGTTTATTTGGCATTGATAACGACATTGCAATGCAAGTTGTCGCAACTGGTTTCATCATCGGTGTGTTACAAGATTCAGCTGAAACAGCGCTAAACAGCTCAACGGATGTAGTCTTTACTGCTGCCGTGAGCCATGCATACGAAAGAAAGACTGACGTGTAAAATAAGCAACTCGTCTGATTTGTTTTAAATAACAGGTCATATAAGTTAAGTCATAGGCAGCCAGTTAGCAATAACTGGCTGCTTTTTTATGGGAACGTAACAATCAGTAACAAAATGCGAAATTAACCTGACACTTGTTACTCGGATGTTATACTCATTTCCAATTTGGAAAACCGAAATAATAATGACTTAAAACATTAATCATCGGTTTAATATCAGAAGATAGTTTTTTGTATAGATAACGGCAAAGGGAATAGATAAATGTTTGACTTTAGAAGTGATACTGTCACACAGCCAACCGCTGCAATGCGTAACGCGATGGCGACCGCCGTTGTGGGTGATGACGTTTATGGTGACGATCCGACAGTCAATAAACTGGAAGGAATGGCTGCCGAACGTTATGGATTTGATGCCGCTATCTTTTGTTCGTCAGGCACACAAGCTAACTTATTAGCTATCATGGCGCATTGCCAACGTGGTGATGAATATATTTGCGGTCAAAATGCCCATAATTACCGTTGGGAAGGCGGTGGTGCAGCGGTACTTGGTAGTGTGCAACCACAGCCAATTGCGAATGAAGCTGATGGTAGTATTTGTCTGCAAGCGATCCGTGACAATATTAAACCAGATGATGATCATCATGCAAAAACCAAGTTATTATCATTAGAAAATACCATTGGTGGTAAAGTCTTATCCCTTGAGTATCTCGCTCAAGCCCAGGCATTAGCGTTTGAACATGGCCTACGTATTCACCTTGATGGTGCGCGGGTGTTTAATGCTGCCGTTAAACTTAACGTCGATGCGAGCGAAATTACTCAGTATTTTGATTCTGCATCGATTTGTTTATCGAAAGGACTTGCTGCACCAGTTGGTTCATTATTACTTGGTTCAGAGTCGTTAATTCGCAGTGCCAGACGCTGGCGTAAAATGCTCGGCGGTGGTATGCGTCAAGCTGGTATTCTTGCGGCCGCGGGTATTCTAGCGCTCGATGTACAAGTTGAAAAATTGGCTATTGATCATGAAAATACACAGTACTTAGCGCAGCAATTACTGACGCTAGCTGAGTTCACTTTTGATTTGGAAAGTGTCCAAACCAATATGATCTTTACCCAATACACAGGTAAAGATGGCAAAGCATTAGCGGCATATTTACGTACCAAAGGTATTATTATTAGTGCGAGCAATGCGATCCGTTTTGTCGTTCATCAAGATATTACTGTCGACGCAATCGACTTATTAATTGCAGAAATTAAACATTTTCATTCGCTGTAAATATTAGCCTTATTTCTCGGTGAATAAGGCCAATATAAAATATAATTATAATAATAAAGATAATCTCGGAGTTATCATGTCAGATAAAACAACTGCTGTAACAGATAAGCAAAATGCGCAATCAGATAAGGCAAGAATACCAACGGGTAGCCTGATCTTACGTACTTTAGCAATGCCTGCTGATACCAACGCTAATGGCGATATTTTTGGTGGTTGGATCATGTCGCAAATGGATATCGCTGGTGGTATTTTAGCAAAAGAGATCGCACAGGGTAGGGTAGCTACTATTTCGGTAGATGGCATGACGTTCCATCAACCTGTCACAGTAGGTGACGTAGTCTGTTGTTATGGCTCATGTTCACGCATTGGTAATTCATCAATGACGATTAAGTTAGAGATCTGGGTTAAACCCGTGATCAATGCACCTAAATTTAACTTCCGTTATATCGTTACCGAAGCAACATTCACCTATGTTGCAATTGATGATGGTGGTAAATCACGTCGCATTGAACGCTCGTGTGAGGTATAAACGCTTTTTCTAACGCAAGCGATAGTGTTAATAATTTATCCGTTTAAATAAGGGATGAGCTATCACATATCTAACAAAATGTAGCGGGTACTATATTATTAGTCATATACCGCTACATTCTTTTCTTCATTCTATCTCTTCCGTCATTGCTTGCTAAGTATCTCAATATTGGTAATTATTTACTGTCTTTAGCGATTTTAAATTTTAAGTAAACTTATTAAAAGTAGAGGCTAAATAGATTTATCTGGTCTGACCTCGTTTGGTTTTATCTGTTTTCCTTACTAACCTAAGAATGTTGCTGTTTTTTTTAATATTTCGTTAAGAACACCTTTCCAAAATTGAATTCCCGACTAACCTTATTTCTACTGAATTATATTTTGATCAAAATTTGTTTCTAGTTAGTTTTATAGTTGTTGCTAGGTATGTTTAATTTGTAAGTGTGGTTTCGTGAGAGAGACTCGCTTAGGGAGATAGAAAAATGGAATTATCTAACGAGTCGAATGCACTAGACGTATACATGTATCAAGTAAACCGAAGCAGTAAGTTATTAACTAAAGAGGAGGAGTATGAAACGGCGGTGGCGTCGAACGAAGGCGATGAAAAAGCCAGACAGCGCATGATCCAATCTAATTTACGCTTAGTGATTAATATCGCTAAACGCTATCAACATACCTCCCTACCGCTCGTTGATATTATCCAAGAAGGGAATACCGGCTTGATTCATGCTGTTGAGAAATTTGATGCCACCAAAGGTTTTCGTTTCTCTACTTATGCTGTTTGGTGGATTAAGAATAATATAGAACGCTTTATTATGAACCAGTCGCGGACGATCCGTGTGCCAATCCATATTGGTAAAGTATATAAGCGCATTTTAAAAACGGCACGTGAACAAGAATTCGACTTGCAGTGTACTCATGATGTGATGGCATTGGCAGAATTTTTGGAAATGCAGTACGAACAAGTTAACGAAGTGTTATCCTATTATTTCAATGAGGCAAGTTTAGATAAAACAATTGTTACTGATCGTGATTCAAGTACGGCTTTGGTTGATATGTTAGAAGATAACTCTATTTGTAAACCAAACGACGAACTCGAAGATGCAGATACATTATGTTATTTGAATGAAGTATTAGGACATTTATCTGAACGTGATAGAAAAATCATTGAACTGAGATTCGGATTAGGTGAAGAAGATCCACTGACTCTGCATGTTATCGGCGAACGTCTATCGATGTCGAGAGAACGGATCCGCCAAATTATTAATTTAAGTCTACAGAAAATTCAGCCCGAGTTACTGCAAAATACAGTACAAAAACAAGATTATCTCAATTAAATAATCGTCCTCAGTGCTCGCTAATTTTCTGTATATGTAAAAAGGAATATATTTTCAGCTATTATCGTAATCTTTAGTTTTTTTCTTTAGATTATGATAGCTTAGCCGAGTATATTCCTTCGTCATTTTAGCCCGTCCAGTAGTTACGCCTGGTAGCATACTGCACTCTTTCATATATATGAGATATCAATGAGCACCACAAATCGTCCTCTGTATTTACCCTACGCTGGCTCTGCATTATTAGAAACACCTTTATTAAATAAAGGCAGTGGTTTTAGTGCTATTGAGCGTCACAGTTTTAACCTTACGGGATTAATCCCACCAATGGTTGAATCTATCCAAGAACAATCTGAACGTGCATACAAGCAATTTTCTGGCTTTGAAAGTGCGATGGATAAACACGTTTATTTACGTAACATCCAAGATACCAATGAAACATTGTTTTACCGTTTAGTTGATAATCATCTTGAAGAGATGATGCCAATTATTTATACCCCGACGGTTGGTGCTGCTTGTCAGCAATTCTCAGATATTTACCGTCGTGCTCGCGGTTTATTTATCTCTTACCCAGAACGTGAAAACATCGACGACATTTTACATAATGTAAATAAGCAAAATGTAAAAGTGATCGTAGTAACCGATGGTGAGCGTATTCTAGGTTTAGGTGACCAAGGTATTGGTGGCATGGGTATCCCAATTGGTAAATTGTCACTTTATACTTCGTGTGGTGGTATTAGCCCTGCGAACTGTTTACCTATCGTATTAGATGTGGGTACCAACAACGAGAAACTGCTACAAGACCCTATGTATATGGGTTGGCGTAAGCCGCGTATTGACCAAGATAAATATAATGAATTTTTAGATTTGTTTATCGACGCCGTAAAACGTCGCTGGCCAAATGTATTGTTGCAGTTTGAAGATTTCGCTCAACAAAATGCCATGCCATTATTACAACGCTATAAAGATCAAATTTGTTGTTTTAATGATGATATTCAAGGTACAGCCGCTGTTACATTAGGTAGCTTAATGGCTGCTTGTCGCGCTGCAAAAACTAAATTAAGTGAACAAAAAGTTACTTTCTTAGGTGCTGGTTCTGCAGGTTGTGGTATCGCCGAGCAAATTGTTGCACAGATGAAATCTGAAGGTTTATCTGATAGCCAAGCACGTGGGCGTGTATTCATGGTTGACCGTTTTGGTGTGTTAACAGACAAAATGCCAAACTTATTAGATTTCCAACAGAAACTAGTACAGCACCAAGGCTTACGTGACGAATGGAACATCGACAGCGATGTGATTTCATTATTGGATGTGATGGTACATGCAAAACCGTCAATCCTAATTGGTGTATCAGGACAGCCAGGTTTATTCACAGAGCAAGTGATTAAAGCGATGGCAGCGAATACTGAACGCCCAATCGTATTCCCGCTAAGTAACCCTACTTCACGTGTTGAAGCAACACCACAAGATATTATTCGTTGGACTGAAGGTCGTGCACTTGTTGCTACTGGTAGCCCATTCCCACCAGTGAGCTATGGTGATGATTTGATCACTATTGCACAGTGTAATAATAGCTATATATTCCCTGGTATTGGTTTAGGTGTACTTGCCGCTGAAGCAACGCGTATTACTAATGCCATGTTGATGGCTGCAAGTCGTGCATTAGCTGATTGCTCGCCGTTAGGTCGTGATGGACATGGTCCATTATTACCGCCATTAACGGATATTCACTCTGTGAGTAAAGAGATTGCTTTTTGGGTAGCAAAAACAGCACAACTACAAGGCGTAGCACTACAAACATCTGATAATGTGATCCGCCAAAATATTGAAAAGAATTTCTGGACACCAGAATATCGTGAATATAAGCGTGTAGCTAACTAGTTAATACCCCTAAGTAAATAATGCTTTAAGGTGTTTTATCCTAGCGTTCAAAAAAACCAGCTACTTTAGCTGGTTTTTTTTATCACCTTTACTGGCTATATGTTGCAATAAGTAGTGCTGAGTAACAATTTTGCAAAAAACACTTGCCTATTTTACATATAATTCTAGCTTGAACAGCTATGTTTAGTAGAATGCGTGGCGTTTCCCTATCAAATTGAAATTAACCTTAGGAGTTGGCCGGATGACCACATCATTTTATTCGCAAATTCAATCTCAGCTAGCACAAACTAAAGCTGATGGCCTTTATAAACACGAGCGAGTGATTACTTCTGCCCAAAATGCCAACATTCAAGTGGCCGGTAATGAAGTTGTTAACTTCTGTGCGAATAACTACTTAGGTTTAGCTAACCACGCTGATCTTATTGCAGCGGCACAATCAGGTTTAGATAGCCACGGTTTTGGTATGGCGTCAGTACGCTTTATCTGTGGTACACAGGACAAACATAAAGAATTAGAAAGCAAAATTAGTACTTTCCTCGGTATGGAAGATACTATTTTGTATACCTCTTGTTTTGATGCAAACACAGGTTTGTTTGAAACAATACTTGGTGCAGAAGACGCGATTATTTCTGACGAACTAAACCACGCATCGATTATTGATGGTGTGCGTCTGTGTAAAGCAAAACGCTTCCGTTACAAAAATAACGACATGGCATCATTAGAAGAACAGCTTATAGCTGCAGATGCTGCTGGTGTACGTCACAAGTTAATCGCTACTGACGGCGTATTCTCAATGGATGGCGTAATCGCTAACCTTGAAGGCGTTTGTGACCTTGCAGACAAATACAATGCAATGGTGATGGTTGATGATTCTCACGCTGTGGGTTTTGTTGGTGAAGGCGGTCGTGGTACACCTGAACATTGTGGCGTAATGGATCGTGTTGATATCATCACAGGTACATTAGGTAAAGCATTAGGCGGCGCATCAGGCGGTTACACATCGGCTAAAAAAGAAGTTATTGATTGGTTACGTCAGCGTTCACGTCCATACTTATTCTCAAACTCTGTTGCCCCAGCGATTGTTGCAGCATCAATTCGTGTTATCGAAATGATGGAAAACGGCCATGAGTTACGTGCCAAAGTTAAAGCAAATGCAGAGCATTTCCGCAGTGAAATGTGCGCGGCTGGCTTTACACTTGCTGGTGCAGACCACGCGATCGTACCAGTTATGATCGGCGATGCAGCACTTGCAGCTGAAATGTCTGAGCGTTTATTAGCAGAAGGCATCTACGTAATCGGTTTCTCTTTCCCAGTGGTACCACATGGTAAAGCCCGTATTCGTACACAAATGTCAGCAGCACACAGCATAGAACAAATTGATATTGCCATTGCCGCATTTACCCGTATCGGTAAAGACTTAGGCATTATCTAAAGCAACAATTATTTAAGTGTCGAGGTAGTTCTTACCGATTACTTAGAATCTAAGTGGCGACGCTTAATATTATCGATAAAAGTGGATTAAATAAATGAAAGCACTAGCAAAATTAAAACCTGAACAAGGTATTTGGATGACAGATGTGGAAAAGCCAACGCTTGGCCACAATGATCTGTTAATTAAGATCCGTAAAACGGCAATTTGTGGTACCGATATCCATATTTACAACTGGGATGAATGGTCACAAAAAACAATTCCAGTCCCTATGGTTGTTGGCCATGAGTACGTGGGCGAAGTTGTTGGTATCGGCCAAGAAGTACGTGGTTTCACCTTAGGCGATCGTGTTTCTGGTGAAGGTCACATCACTTGTGGTCATTGTCGTAACTGCCGTGCGGGTCGCACACATTTATGCCGCAACACCACGGGTGTTGGTGTTAACCGTGAAGGTGCATTTGCAGAATACTTAGTTATCCCTGCATTCAATGCATTCAAACTACCAGATGATGTTTCTGATGATATGGCTGCTATCTTTGACCCGTTTGGTAACGCTGTTCATACAGCATTATCATTCGATGTTGTCGGTGAAGATGTATTAATCACCGGTGCTGGTCCAATCGGTATCATGGCTGCTGCAGTATGTAAGCACGTTGGTGCACGTAATGTTGTGATCACGGATGTGAATGAGTACCGTCTAGACCTAGCCCGTAAAATGGGTGTTACTCGCGCTGTAAATGTATCGACTGAATCACTTAAAGATGTGATGGATGATCTTAAAATGACAGAAGGCTTTGATGTTGGTCTTGAAATGTCAGGCGTACCATCTGCATTTAGCGACATGCTAGACAAGATGAACCATGGCGGCAAAGTTGCTATGTTGGGTATTCCACCAAGCACGATGAGCATTGATTGGGGTAATGTTATCTTTAAAGGTTTAGTGATTAAAGGTATCTACGGTCGTGAAATGTTTGAAACGTGGTACAAAATGGCTGCATTAATTCAGTCAGGTTTAGACCTAACGCCAATTATCACGCATCACTACCCAATTGATCAATTCCAAGAAGGTTTTGATATTATGCGTTCAGGTATGTCAGGTAAAGTTATCCTAGACTGGACATAATATAACGTTAATCACCTAAATTAACGCTGAAAGGGTAAGTCTGAGATAATCAGGCTTACCCTTTTTTATGTCGCGATCTTTATATTAGTTTATTTTTATACTACTTTATTGTCATGTTGTGAAAGTGTTATGTTATGAAAGTGTTATAGTGCGACGAGGTGTTTCTTTTTAATCGAGAATAGTAAAAGAAAATGATGATCGTTAATGACAACTATATCGTCGACTTTGATAGTGCATTTATCTTGAGTCAACGAACTGGCTTACGAACTAGCTTAGGTAGTAATGAAGTCTCGTTACTACGTTATATGATCCAGCATACAAATCAGCTGTTATCACGCCAAACTTTAATGGATGAAGTGTGGTTAAACAAAGGTATTGTTGTTGAAGACAGTAGCTTATTGCACTCGATCTCAAATTGCCGGAAAGCACTCGAAGATAAAGACACCAAAATAATTCAAACTCAACGTGGTAAAGGTTATCTATTTTTAGGCGTGGTTAAACCTTACAGCTCGCAGCCTTCAGAAGACGATAAGCAAAACCCCCCTGATAATATCATCACAGGCGTAACGCCTATCTGTGATGCCACGTCAAAGAAAGTATCACTAACGCTACATCCATGGTGGCGTTATCTTGCGGTATATTTGATTATTACCGCTTCCTCTTTCATGCTTTGGCGTTATGCTTCATCACCTTGGACTTCGGCTGATCATTACTATATTGAACAGTTCACTGAATGTGTTTTTACAGACCCATCAACGGCCACTGAAACGTTATTTAATGATGTCACTATTTACCATGCTAACGGATTATCACTCATGATCGACGTCGCTGACACTTCTATTAGTTATCAAGCTGAAGCTGAGGTGGATTGTGAATAAACTTGCATTATTAGCCGCGACGCTCGGTGGGTTATTGACTGGTTATTTGATAAATCAAAGTGTGAGTACTGTCGTTACCGAACGTTTGCATTCTGACACCCGTATGCACGTGATCACCAGAGCTGAAAAATATCTGACGCTTGATATCAATGCTGGGTTAGAGCTTAAAGAAACGGGTGAGTTTGAGTACTATATCGTGATCCCACGAGATATTGGTTTTTCAGCTGTAGGTAATTATTCGCTTGAAGATGGCGAGTTATCATTAAACATCACCGAAAGTGAACCTTTATTAGATGAATCAGATAGTGACGATCCATTGGCGTTATATGAGAAACTAGTCAGCCGAGCGGAAATGCATACCACCGAGAATATGCTGGCGTTTAGGCCGCTCCATAATAAGCAGGCATTAGTGTTATTTTCAGAACGTGGTGCGTTTTATTTTAAGCCGCGATAACGGTTATTAATAGCATACTCACTCACTATAAATAGACTATCAAGCAAGTGAGTATGTTCTTAATGCAGGGATAAATAGTTAAAACGAATAGTTGTACTGCAGGCCAAATAACCAAGCGCTGGATTCTACAACAGCATTAATGCTCGATTCTGTGTCCGGTATTGTCGTGAGACTTTCTTCTACAGCGGTATCTTCAGCAAGGATATAACTGATGCCTAAATCAATACTTTGTGATTGCGATAGTTTGTATGTCGTACCGACTGATAACCAGTGACGGTTTGAATCCGGTATTGATACTGATTCCAAGGTGTCGGTTGGCGCATGGTCATACATATAACCCGCGCGTAATTCCCAACTTTCTGATGGGTAATAGGTAGTGCCAACAGAAATATGCCCAGCATCACCCCACTCATAATCTTTAATATTACTGTCAAACCCATCAGAGCTTAGTGAATCAAACTCAGACCACTGTACAAACTGAACGCTGTAGTGAAATGCCAGTTTTGGCATGACACGGTGGTAACCAGATAGCTCTATCATGTCGGGCAATGGAATATTGATACTTGGTGCATCCCCTTGTCCCGTCATATCCACATCACCGCTTGCTTCTAAATCAGGGCTGTAACGATAGCTTAAACCAATACGGTTATTATCGTTAAACTCATACGCTAATCCAAGATTAAAGCCATAAGCGACGCCGTCGGCTTCTACTTCAAGCAGGTTTTCACGAGAAATTTGACCTTCACCGTAAATAACATCCAGTCCGGCACCCAAACTCAAATTTTCTGTGAGTTGATAAGCCGCTGAAAGACCAATGTTGATACTGGTAAGCGATGTTTCGCCACCAAATTCACTGGCTACATAATCATCAGGGAATTCGACACTGGTACCAAAATTAGAATACATCGCCAGACCCAATGTTAAATCGGAGTCAGCAATAGGATGAACATAATAAAAATTGGGGATGAATGCTGCATTCGCAATATCGTCAACATTAGCATCAACAGTATCACCGAACATCGGAGTATAAGAGGCATCAGTGAGACTTACATCACTGACGACACCAATGGCGCCGACAGATAATGACGGTTGATCAAATAATGCCATCGCGGCACTGTTTTTAGCCATCACAGAAGCATTGTCGGCAATAATACCATCACCTGCAAATGCACGGCCTAAGCCTGTTGCAGATTGGGCATTGAGTTGGAAGCCCGCAGCGTAAGTTTGACCACTCACGCAGGCTAATAACATTATTGGGTAAGCGCGACGTAAGTGTTTCATTCTACTTCCTCGATTTCAATGTTGGTATGATCATCAATTTCTACTTCGCGGCCATCACTAAAGACCATGCTGCGAACGGCTATTTGCTGTGTTTCTGTTGCTGTTCGTACTTTACCGAGATCGGATGTGCCGGGTGCACCGCTTTCATCCATTGGTCCTTCATAAGGGAAAAGGTAAGTACCATGACCACCCGTTGTCGCGCGGATCACTCCTCGAATAGTGTTGTCAGAGCCGCTACCACTGAAGGTATCATCTCTGATATCGTCTAAGGCTAATGCGGTGATTAATGGATCGGTTCCGGTTAATACATTGATAGGGCTATTATTTGGTACAACATAATCGGGCATGTATTCACCGACTTCACAGGTTTCACCACAAGTGCCGACCGCTTCAATTAGCAAGGTAGGTTGTAGGTTCGCGACTTGACGACGGGTAAACGTCGCAGGGTCTGCACTGTCAACGCTGGTTTGAACACCTTGCTTGAAGCTTGGTAAAATCAGGGCGTAGATATCATCTTCAAGTTGAGAGACAACGCCGGTGTTGTGGGGCGATTCTGCCCTAAAGGCACGTAATGCTACAATGCACTCTTCGTTAGTGCTGTTGCTATGGCACAGGTCTGGGATCACGGTTTCTGCGATACCACGTTGAATATCCGGTGATTTTTTCACTGATTCCTCTGTTTCTGGCCCTAACATATCAGAGGTTAAAACTAAGTTAACCAGGCCTTGACCTGGCACGGCGAAGTTAACGGTTTTGTATGATAAATTATTAGTTCTTAGGGCCGCTGAAGGCTGTGACATTTCACTGACCATCACTGACACAATACCGCCCAGTGAGTGACCAATAAGGTGAACGTCGTCTTCATTTGCCCAAGGCGCGGCAATTAAAGCGTTACGCAAGCTCAGGTTGTCAGATACAGCTTGATTTAAGTTACCTCGGAGCGTTAATGGAGAACTGATGTTAATGAAATCGCCTTTATTAATTTCAGCACCGATTGGATTACCCTCTCTGTCGTGCATAATGCGCTCGCCATGATAAGGCATGTCAATGGCAACAACCATATAACCCATATCTGTATAGTCTTGGGCCATTAATGATGCAGTGCCTCTATTGGCTGTTACACCGTGAATAAATTGCACCACAGGTAATGGGAGTCTGCCTTTCTCTGCCCATTTTTTTGGTGTATAAACATCGACAGTAATCGCTAATGGCGTTGACGCTGGCAGGGGGTTACCGCGGGTTAAATGACCGTCTGGATCATTATCTGGTCTCATCCAATCGTAAAGTGCAGGGCATGAACCAATAGGATCAAACTCATCGACTAGGCAGTCCTTTTCATCCTCTTTGGTGAAAGGTAAATAGAAGGGTAAGGTTAATTCTGCAGTATAAGTATCATATTTTCCTCGCGGCTCATCTACCTTGTTAGGTACTAGCGGCCCAAGAGATGCAGATTGATTATTTGCAATGATAGCATCTGAAATAGCATAACTACTCTGGGTGGTAAATTGCGCCGCATAAGCAATGTTCTCAACTTGTATTCCTGTCACGGCCATTGCAGTATTGATTTGCTCTTTAACGTCAACTTCTTGATCTGTTAGCTCACCGTCATCGGCGGCTAATAAATTGGTTAATGCGCTATCTGCTTTTAGGTTTATGCCATCTTGGGTTGTTACTTGGTCGTTAATCGCAAGGTAATAAGTGGTATTTTCTTTCAGTGTCGTCGTACATTCAATTTGAATATTTTCACTGGTTGCCGATATATTGGCAACAACAAGTACGCCATCTTCTGCTACTAAGACAACATTATTGGCTAATGTTGCAGGATCAAGCGGGGTCCTTTCTGCGCCATTTAGATTCTCAATTGGAATGAGCAGTGGCTCGGTGCATAAACCCCAGCCATCTAACGCGGCATAAACGGTATCTGAGCTACGATAGAAACTTTCTAGATCATCGTCGAAAACGTCATTCTCTCCTGGCAATGAAATAGTCAAATCTTCATCATAGCCATAGCCGTCATTCGGCATAGGCAGTGCACTAATAGAAAATGGTACGTACATATCCATTGGCGCTTGGTCATTTTCTTCATCTAATTGGCAGGCACTTATTGCCATGCAGCCGATTATAATTCCGGTGTAACGCCTTAAATTTACTAACTTCATTGTCATCATTTCCATGTTGTCTTTCGTGTCAGGTCGTCACCTTTACTTAAAAGCCACAAAGACTCTAATGATTAAGTATTATTACGTATAATTAAGGTTGTTAATGTAAGGGGAGGGATTAATTAGATGAGCTTAAGTTGTTGTTTAATAGTTATTTAAACTGAGTTTTATGATGAGCTTTGATTTATGTTATTATCTACATAAATCACACCGCACCGTAGACCGCCATGACGAAAGATGTAACTGACGCTATTACCGAAACGATTACCGAAAGTACGCTTGTAGCCAATACTAATGCTATTACCGAAACTATGTTGGTAACCACACCTGAAGGCGCTATTGCAGCTACAGAAACAACAAAAGATAGCAATCCTGTTTCTGATATAGATGTTAACTTAGCCCTTACGCCTGAACAGTTACAAGCGGACGACCGCTGGATGCAACATGCGATCATGCTTGCAGGCAAAGCTGAAGCGATTGATGAAATACCGGTCGGTGCTGTGGTAGTGCTGGATGATAAGATCATTGGTGAAGGCTGGAATCAGTCGATTAATTTACACGATGCGACTGCGCATGCCGAGATTATGGCACTGCGTGATGCAGGTAAAACGGTTGAGAATTATAGACTTGTGGAAGCTACTTTGTACGTGACGTTGGAACCGTGCTCTATGTGTGCAGGCGCAATGGTGCACAGCAGAGTGAAACGGTTGGTTTATGGTGCGGCAGATTTAAAAACAGGTGCGGCGGGGTCGGTATTCAATCTGGTTGAACATCCTCAATTGAATCATCAAATTGAAGTACGTTCAGGGGTTTTTGCTAGTGAGACTGGCGCATTATTAAGTCAGTTTTTTAAACGACGCCGTAAAGAGAAAAAAGCCCTGAAGCGCTTGCAGAAAGATTAGTCTAGAATAGCGGGTTGATTTTCAAATTCATTTTGTAAAAAGAAAGATCGTTGGCGGTTAAGTAGCGAACGGTTTGTTCTTGAACGAGATATTTGGCGTCTTGGTGATTTTACTTTTAATTTTGCTCTTTTCTTTAGCATCATGCTTTCCTTTGATTTTAATTTTCGCTGCCTAGTCCTAGGCGTTTTTTTATCTTTATGTTCATTAACATACAGTAATATAAATAAGATGCACATGAAACTTTTATGTCAGTTTTATGTGGATATTGTGACAGCTGTGACAGCTGATTAATGTCACTCTGCGTCGATGCTTTCCCATACTTGTTCTGTCTCTGTTGATAATTCAAATCCCATATCACGGGCTACTTTTTCGGTCATATTTATTTGTTCGTCAAACCAGCGCAAGCTATCGTAATATTTACGGATATTGCTGACATACTTCACCGCTTCATTACCCCTCGCATAGCCAAAACGGGTATATTTATACCATTTACGTTGCTGTAATAATGGGATGATGGCTTTGACTTCAGTCCAGCTATTTTGATTGCCACCAAGCTTTTCGGTAATTTTACGCGCATCAATTAAATGACTGTAACCGATATTATAAGCGGCTAACGCAAACCAAGGTTTTTCATGTTCGGCAATGGTATCTGGCAAGCGGTTAATTAGCTTGGCTAAATAAGCTGAGCCCGCGCGAACACTTTGCTGGGGATCAATACGTGAAGTAACGCCAAACTCTCTGGCAGTAGGCCAAGTTAACATCATCATGCCACGCACCCCAGTCGGGGATCTTGCATTGGGATCCCAATGCGATTCTTGGTAACTGACGGCCGCCAGCAAGCGCCAATCTAATTGCCCTGCGTGTTGACGAAATAAAGCCTCGTATTTAGGCAGTTGTGAATCAATACGACGTAAAAAATAACGAGTATCAACAAAGTCAAAGGTATCGATATGTCCAAAGTACTTTTCTTGTAGTAACTCCATCTTGCCCGATATTTCTTGCAAGGTGAAAAAAGCGAGTACTGCAGTGGCTAATGAATCATCATCGTTCTTATCCATAAGCCAAACCACATCAAGTTCCTTTTCCAGTTCGAAGGCTTCATTTAGATGTGGGTAATAATATTGATGCTGAGATAAAGACGTATCATCGGCCATCACTAACTTGATATTCCCGTCTTCTAAATTTTTAAATAAAATTTCTTCATCAGGCAAGGTTTTATAAGTAATGTTGAGTTCAGGGTAATCACGTTGCAGTTTTTGCACATACTCTTCATGACTTGAACTTTTTACTACATATATAGGGTCGACAACCTGTTGTAGGTTACGTGGTCTTAGGCTGCCTTTACGATAAATAAGTAACTGTTTAACATCATAATAGCTTGGTCCCATCCGATATTCAGCTAAACGCTTTTTGGTGCGTGTTAAGCCCGCTGCAGATAACGCAAAAGGTTTAGCTTTGGTGGTCTTGGCTTCTAACATACTTTCGAGAGAATGGTAGGGATGGATAATTAACTCGACACCCAGATAATCGCTGAACTGTTTTAATAATTCGTATTCTAGCCCAGCTGGTTTGTTACCTTCAATATAGTAGTTAGCAGGACCATAAATGGTCTTTACATGTAATTCGCCCGCTGCTTGGATCTTTTCTAATTGTGTTCTGGTATCTTTTTCTTGCATGCAGCCAGAAGCGGCCACGCTCAAGATAAAGATCAAGCAAGGTTTAAAAAAGCGTTGTAAGCGTGCTAAAAATGTCTGCAAGTCATAACCTTTTAATATGAGAATATAAATAACTATATGGGATCTATCTTTATAGCGTTTTAAGTACCATTACACAATAGTGAATGACGGTTGACTGTATAAAAAAACAGTATTTGTATGTCTATGAAATGACAATGTTATCAATACTGTTAATGATGTTATCGGCTAAGGCGCAAAAAAAGTTATTAGTAAATTAACTTGTTGCTCATGTAACGCTATCGTTATGGTCATAATTTGCATATAATGGCCGGGATTTTTCCCCAGTAACCCTTTTAGTGAGAAAAAGTTAATGCATATAATGCGAGGAGCGCCAGCGCTCTCTGAGTTTCGTACTAGTAAACTAGTCGAACGATGTAATGATGTAGGATTATCGGATATAACAATTTATGCGGAGTACGTCCATTTTGCCGATGTAACAACCCCGCTCAGTGACAAAGAACGGAGTGTCCTGGAAAAATTGTTGACCTACGGGCCAAGAATTACAGAGCACGCTCCCGAAGGAACTCTCCTTCTTGTTACTCCTCGTCCCGGCACTATCTCTCCTTGGTCTTCTAAATCTACTGACATCGCTATCAACTGCGGCCTTTCTAACGTAAAACGTCTTGAACGTGGCATCGCTTACTACATCTCTTCAAAAACACCTCTTACAGCAACCCAACTACAAACTGCAGCAAGCTTGATGCACGACCGTATGATGGAATCTGTATTTGATTGTCTAGATGCAGCTGAACAATTATTTGTTCAAGCACAAGCGCGCCCATTAAAGTCTGTTGATATTTTAGCGGGTGGCCGTGAGGCACTTGTCGATGCGAATGCTAAATTAGGTTTAGCACTGGCTGAAGATGAAATAGATTATTTGATTGCGAGCTTTAACCAGCTAAAACGTAATCCAAATGACATCGAATTAATGATGTTTGCCCAAGCAAACTCAGAGCATTGTCGTCATAAGATTTTTAATGCGGATTGGACCATTGATGGCCAAGACCAAGAGAAATCATTATTCAAGATGATCAAGAACACCTTCGAACAAACGGGTGATCATGTTTTATCTGCTTATAAAGATAATGCTTCTGTAATGGAAGGTTCAAAAGCCGGCCGTTTCTTCCCTGATCCAAAAACGCAGCAGTATGAATATCACCAAGAAGATATTCAAATTCTGATGAAAGTTGAGACTCACAATCACCCAACAGCAATCTCTCCTTGGCCTGGTGCCGCGACAGGTTCTGGTGGTGAAATTCGTGATGAAGGCGCAACGGGTCGTGGTTCGAAACCGAAAGCAGGTTTAGTTGGTTTCAGCGTATCTAATTTACGTATTCCAGCATTTGAACAGCCTTGGGAAACCGACTTTGGTAAACCTGGTCGTATCGTTAGTGCATTAGACATTATGCTAGAAGGCCCACTTGGTGGCGCAGCATTTAATAATGAATTTGGTCGTCCTAACCTATTAGGTTATTTCCGTACGTATGAAGCTGAAGTTAACAGCCATAACGGTGTGGAAATACGTGGTTACCACAAGCCGATTATGCTTGCTGGTGGTCTCGGTAACATCCGTGACCAGCACGTTCAAAAAGGTGATATTCCAGTTGGCGCTAAATTAATCGCGCTAGGTGGTCCGGCAATGAACATTGGTTTAGGTGGCAGTGCTGCTTCATCAATGGATTCAGGTCAATCACACGAAGATTTAGATTTCGCTTCTGTACAACGTGAGAATCCAGAAATGGAACGTCGTTGTCAGGAAGTTATCGACCGTTGTTGGCAGATGGGTGACGACAATCCGATTGCCTTCATTCACGATGTGGGCGCGGGTGGTTTATCTAACGCATTCCCTGAACTAGTACATGACGGTGGTCGTGGTGCTAAGTTTGAATTACGTGATATTAACAACGATGAACCAGGCATGTCACCGCTTGAGATTTGGTGTAATGAATCACAAGAACGTTACGTTATGGCTGTTGCACCTGAAAACCTAGCAACATTCGAAGCGATTTGTAAACGTGAACGTACACCATTCTCTGTGGTTGGTGTAGCGACTGAAGAGTTGCATTTGACTGTAACGGATTCGTTATTAAACGAAACACCGATTGATATGCCAATGGAAGTATTATTAGGTAAAGCACCTAAGATGCACCGTGACGCAACAACGCTAGTGACAAAAGGTGAAGCATTAGACTTTACTGGTATCACAGTGAAAGATGCAGCAGAACGCCTATTACGTTTACCAGCAATTGCTGAGAAGACGTTCTTGATCACGATTGGTGACCGCTCGGTAACGGGTTTAGTTGCACGTGATCAAATGGTCGGTCCTTGGCAGGTTCCGGTAGCCGATTGCGCAGTAACAGCAGCAAGTTTTGATACTTACGCTGGTGAAGCAATGGCAATTGGTGAACGTACGCCATTAGCATTGTTAAACTTCCCTGCATCAAGCCGTGTGGCTGTTGCTGAAGCGTTAACGAATATTGCCGCAACAGAGATTGGTGATTTAACGCGCATCAACCTTTCTGCTAACTGGATGTCTGCAGCAGGTCACCCAGGTGAAGATGCTGGTTTATACGCAGCTGTTAAAGCCGTTGGCGAAGAACTTTGTCCTGAATTGAACCTGACTATTCCAGTCGGTAAAGATTCAATGTCAATGAAGACGCGCTGGGAAGATAACGGTGAAAACAAAGAAGTTATTTCACCATTATCACTGATTATTACTGCATTCGGTCGTGTGACTGACGTACGTAAAACAGTAACGCCACAGCTACGCACTGACAAAGGTGATACCGACCTTATCCTTATCGATTTAGGTAATGGTCAAAACCGTCTAGGTGCATCTTCATTAGCACAAGTATACAAGCAACTGGGTCAACATACACCAGATGTGGATAGCGCTGAGCAGCTGAAAGGCTTCTTCGATGCGATGCAAGTATTAGTGAAAGAACAATCACTACTGGCTTATCATGACCGCAGTGACGGTGGTTTATTCTCAACAGTAACAGAGATGGCATTTGCTGGTCACTGTGGTGTTGATGTTGAACTTGATATGTTGGGTACAGATGATCTTGCTGCACTTTATTCAGAAGAACTCGGCGCGGTTATCCAAGTATCTTCAGCAATGAAAGAACAAGTACTAACAACATTAGCAGGCCACGGTCTAGCAGCATGTTGTCATGTAATTGGTTCGACAAACACTGATGATATGGTACGTTTCACGCGTAATGGCGACAACGTATTAGCTGAAAGCCGAACTTACTTCCGTGCAATTTGGGCTGAAACAACGCTTAAAATGCAAGCGCTACGTGACAACCCGAGCTGTGCGCAGCAAGAGTTTGATCTTAAACTTGACGTCAAAGACCCTGGTCTAAACGTTAACTTAAGCTTTGATGTTAACGAAGATATTGCAGCACCTTACATCATGACTGGTGTACAACCTAAAATGGCTATTTTACGTGAGCAGGGTGTAAACTCGCAAACGGAAATGGCGGCTGCATTTGATCGTGCTGGCTTTGCTGCTCAAGATATTCACATGAGTGATATCCTTAGCGGACGCGTTAACCTAGCTGACTTCGCAGGCCTTGCCGCTTGTGGTGGTTTCTCTTACGGTGACGTATTGGGCGCGGGTGAAGGTTGGGCTAAATCAATCTTGTTTAACCCACAAGCACGCGACCAGTTTGCGGCATTCTTCGAACGTGAAGACAGCTTCTCACTGGGTGTATGTAATGGTTGTCAGATGTTATCTAACTTGGGTGAACTTATCCCCGGTTCAGAGTTATGGCCACGTTTCGTTACCAACCAATCTGAACGTTTTGAAGCACGTTTCAGCTTAGTTGAAGTACCGAAAAATCCGTCAATATTCTTAGGTGACCTTGCTGGTTCAAGAATGCCAATTGCTGTATCTCACGGTGAAGGTCGTATTGAATTACGTGATGACGCACATCTGCAAGCACTGAACAACAGTGGTACGGTTGCACTTAACTTCGTTGATAACTACGGTCAACCAACGACGCAATACCCATCTAATCCAAATGGTTCGCCATTAGGTATTACGGGTCTAACGACGACTGACGGTCGCGTAACTATCATGATGCCACATCCGGAACGTGTATTCCGCAGTGTGAGCAACTCATGGCATCCAGAAGAATGGGGCGAAGATAGCCCGTGGATGCGTATGTTCCGCAACGCACGCGTTAACTTAGGTTAATCGTTTAGGTTGATAGCCTAGGTTAATAACTTAGGTTACTCGTCATTCGCTGATGTGTTAATAAATGAAAGGTCGCAATTATTGCGGCCTTTTTTTGTATTTTATCCGTACTAGATTGCTCATTGCCTTTATGTTTTACATCATAGCAAGGCGGTTTAATAACTGATTTTAGTCCTGTGAAATTATATATATGCTGAATTGTGCTATAGTCTCGATTGTCGTCGTCAATATATTAATTTATGGGTAGGAAGAATAATGGGTCAGTCACAAGGTTTATTATTATTTAAATTGAATCTGCAGCAGAAGTTTGCGATTGGTACGTTGAAAGTACAAGAGATTGTGCCTTCTACACGTTTGTATTCGTTACCCGGATCTCACCCTATGGTCATGGGCGCTGCGACGTTACGTGGTCGGACTATTCCTATTATTGATATGGCAAGTGCAGTGGGTTATCGCCCTGTGACGAAAGAAGAATACGATTCGTGTAATATTATTATTACCGACTGTAGTCGCCAAATTGTTGGTTTCTTAGTGCGTCATATCGACAAGATCATGGAGTGTAGTTGGAAAGATATTTCCGCGCCGAGTCCAACACTGGGTTGTAATATCTATACGACAGGTGTGATGGAGCTTGAAGGGAAATTGGTGCAACTGATGGACGTAGAACGTTTGTTATCTGACATTTACCCTGATGATGAGAATATCGAATTACCGCAATTCACGGCCGCAGAGCTTGAAGAACTGCGTAATAAAGAGATCCTTGTGGTCGATGATTCAATGGTTGCTCGTAATCAACTTGCTAGCGCGTTAGACGCAGCTGGGATCCATTATCAAGTCTCTAAAAATGGTCAAGATGCGCTAACAACCATGCAAACGGCAGTTGAATCAGGTAAACCTATCGATGTGTTGGTCAGTGATATTGAAATGCCAGGATTAGATGGTTATGAAGTTGCATTTGAAGTGCGTAGTACGCCGAATGTATCGGCAACTTATATTATTCTGCATACCTCACTATCGAGCTCAATTAGTACTGAACGCGCACAGCAAATTGGCGCAGATGAAGCGTTAACAAAGTTTGATGCGAGTGAGTTGATGCAAGCTATTTTACGTGGTGTTAAAGGGCGTGAAAATATTACTTAAGTCATACCAGTTAAGTATGTTGCTATGACATTTTTACCAGACATAAAAAAAGCGCTAATAAGCGCTTTTTTTGTATCTGTCATTCATTGCTGACATTTTCGGTATCGCTAGCGGTCTGTTGCTTAGCTTAATTCACCGCAAAAACGGTAACCTTCACCGTGGATTGTCGCGATGATTTCTGGCGTATCAGCAATGCTTTCAAAATGCTTACGGATACGACGGATAGTGACATCAACAGTACGATCGTGTGGTTTCAATTCACGGCCAGTCATTTTTTTCAATAACATTGCACGAGTTTGAATTTTACCCGGGTTTTCTACGAAGTGTAGCATTGCACGGAATTCACTACGTGGTAGTTTAAATGAATCATCCAGTGGACTAATTAAAGAACGGCTGTTGATATTTAAACGCCAGCCATTGAATTCATATTCTTCAATGATGGCTTTTTCTTCGTCTGCTACAGGCAATTTAGTAAACGTACGGCCAAGTAGATTACGCGCACGGATAGTTAATTCACGTGGGTTAAATGGCTTAGTAATGTAATCGTCAGCACCAATTTCTAGACCTAAAATCTTGTCAACTTCATTGTCGCGACCAGTTAAAAACATCAGGGCTAAATTATGTTTGTCACGTAGTTCACGTGCTAACAATAAGCCATTTTTACCTGGAAGGTTAATATCCATGATTACCAAGCTGATAGGATTATTGGCAATGATCTCATACATTTCATCGCCGTTACTTGCTTCATGTACTGAATAACCTTCAGCTTCGAAGATGCTTTTTAGGGTGTTACGTGTAACGAGTTCATCTTCTACGATAAGAATGTTTGGGGTTTGCATAAACGTACCTAGTTCCGCTTTGGATCAAATAGTGCCCTGTCAATTGATAGAGTATCTATCACAATTAACTCAGGAGTAAGAGTAATACATCCATGAAATATAAGACTATTTATCTAAAACAGCTAGCTGCGGCAGGATATCTAGTATTATGGCTTCCTTAACTATAGGATTATATGTTATTAACAGCCGCATAACAACCTAATGTAATTATGTTACGTAATAACTCAACATGATTTGATATTTATCAAATAACCCTCATTGGCTATATTTTAGTTGAAAGGCGTCGTTACAATGCTTATCTTAATTAAAGCTAGTTGAACCACTTTGTATGACATTGTATTTTAAGTTATATAAATCAGGATGTTATGATTTAATTTGTAATTTAAAACGTGACCTTAAGCGTGTATAGGTTCGACTCAATCGAACCGATATTTGTGCGTACGCCCTGCCTACATCGGTTGTTTAGCGTGTAAATATTTTTGTAAAAGGGTGCTTATGGCTTATTTTTTCCACGTTAATCTGATGATTGCTGGTTTATAGTACTTATTTATCTTGTTTTTTGATCTAAATATGACGTTGTGTTGTTTATTCGCAGTGTCTTGTTTGGCTTCATTCAAATTAACAGAATTAAACTGTCTTTTTATTCGTGAAAATGTAATCAAATTACAACTTGGTAAGTTTTATTGGTAGATAATTATCTATGTATGGACTTTGTTAATTAATTATAGATCGGAATAATTGTTCTGCGCTAATATGTTAGTAGTTGTAGCCAATTTTGCTGTTATTAACGAATCACGCAACATTGCTATGGGATTGTCAGCTATCAACAATAACGACGCTAAGGATGGACTATGTTAGACCTATTACCCGATCTGTGTGATCAACATTTCGACCAATTATCCGTGATGGACCCCATTTTTCAAAGTTATGGTAAAGCGACTATTTTTAGTGGCCAAGCCGTAACCGTTAAATGTTTTGAAGATAACTCGCTGGTCAAAGAGCTCGCTGGCACGCCAGGACAGGGGCGTATTTTAGTCATTGATGGCGGCGGCTCCACACGACGTGCGTTGCTCGGCGATATGATTGCTGAAAATGCAGTCAGTAATGGCTGGGCAGGTTTTGTGATTTATGGTGCTATTCGTGATGTTGCTACGATTAATACGTTGGAACTCGGCGTGAAAGCGATAACGGCTTTTCCGGTAAAAACAGAGAAACGTGGTTTAGGGGATGCTGGTATTGATTTACAATTTGCTGGTGTGAGCATTGCTGAAGGTGATTATATCTATGCCGACTTAAACGGTGTCGTGGTCGCGAAAGAGCCACTGCTGTAATCGACGGTTTATAAATAGCAGCAGCCAGAATCAAATAACTTAAGTTATAAACCGTTGTAGCCGTAAGCGGTCGTAATTAGTAGGTAGCGTTAGTGATAGAATATTAACGCTACCTATTATTTACCTATTACCTATTACTTACCTACTTATCTACATGTCATTAATGATTAATCATCGCGAATAAAACGTCGAGCTCGACGATAAGGGAATACATCATTGTATTTACCGCGACTGATATTGTCTTGTAGCCCTTTCCAGTAGTCAGCATCAAGCAAATCTGAATGATACTTCTTAAACAGTTTGTTAATTTCAGGTCGCGATAACAAGAAGGTTTCAAACTCTTCTGGAAATACATCATTGGGTGCAACAGCAAACCAAGGTTCAGCCATCATCATGTCTTCTGGATAACGCGATTTTGGTATGTAGCGAAAGTTAACTTCATGCATATAAGAGATCTCATCATAATCGTAGAAAATCACCCGATTATGACGGGTTACGCCAAAGTTTTTAAACAACATATCACCCGGAAAAATATCTGCGGCAGCGAGCTGTTTAATGGCATTACCGTATTCATCAATGGCATTATCAAGCTCTTGTTCATTGGCCTGTTCCAGATATATATTTAGCGGGATCATCTTACGTTCAATATACAGATGTTTGATCACTACTTTACTGTTAGTCAGTTTTATTACTGACGGCGCAACGGCTAATAATTCATCGAGCAGTTCCTGACTGAAACGATCTTTGGGAAAAGCAAAATTCTTAAATTGCTGGGTATCAGCCATACGCCCAACACGATCGTGGGATTTTACGATCTGATACTTGGCTTTCACCGTGGCGTGATCGATTTGCTTCGGCGGCGCAAATTTATCTTTAATGATCTTAAAGACGACGCCATAAGAGGGCAGGGTGAATACGCTCATCACCATGCCTTTAATACCCGGGGCAATAATAAACTGATCGTCGGAGCTTTCTAGGTGCTTTATATAGTGGCGAAAAAATTCGGTCTTTGCATGTTTCTGGCAACCAATCGCCGAGTAGATCTCAAAGTTGGTCTTATGCGGGATCATCGGTTTTAAAAACTGTACTATTGCACCGGGTTCTGGCGCATAAACAAAGAAGTAAGCACGTGCAAAGCCGAATAGAATACTGGTCTCTTCTTTCTCAAAAATCACCGTATCTAAATAGATCTCGTTTTCTTCATTATTTAAAATCGGGAATACCAGAGGATACATTTGCCCATCAGCAAAGATCTTACCCATCAGGTAAGCGCCCTTGTTGCGATAAAAGACTTCATTAAGCATCTGCACTTCGATGTGTTTGGCATCGGTAAGTTGCTTAGGTGCATGTTGGTTAAGGTAGTCGACGACATTGTCGAGGTCGCGATTTAGATTCTCCCAACGTGCGGTAAAAGTATAACCTGTGATGATCTTGCGTAAGATCTCCGAGAAGTTACCACCGCGGGTATAACTGCGATAAAAATTATTTGGGTATGTCGGATCACGCACGCGATTGGCATTGGTGATAAAGAGTTGGTCTTTGTAGATATTGGTGTGTTTAAAGACGCGACGATAAACAGAGTTAAAGAAGCTCTCGGCAATTTCAAAATTAGGATAATGCTGTAGCAGTGCTTCGAACTCACATTTTATGTTTTGTAAAAATGGCTGCTCGGCTGTTGTTTCAGCAGCGAGCGCTTGAATTTGTTGTGCGGTTTTACCGACGTGGTAATCATAAAGGCTGATACGTTTTTTCGCCGCAATTTGCACACCATGCCAATCGGCATTTTCAAAACGTAATTTGGCACCACGGGTGACTTCTAAAAAGCGGCTATAAAAAGCATCACATGACGCTAATATAGAACCGGCAATCTGCGCTTCTAAGACTTTTTCCATACAACAAATCCTTGGACATAAGAGATGCTTCAATATCGCAATGTTTTTACATTATTTCAACATGTTTACTCTTAGTTTCAACATCTTTAGCTTGATTTAGCGATGTTGCTATAGACAACTAAATCGATTTTAAACTTGATTAACGTCGCATTTTTTGATATTGCTATAGGTATTGAAATTATAATCAGATTTATTAACAGACTATATATAAACAATTATGACTTATTGCTTAGCGTTCATTACCACCACCATTATTAACACTGTTATTACAACGGTGGGATGATTCGTAGGGCTAAGACAGAAATAATGAAAAAGCCCGTTACCATTTAGGAACGGGCTTTTTTGTATCAATTAAGGAGCAAAGGATGCGAGTTTTAAAATTTGGTGGTACATCGTTAGCGAATGCTGAACGATTTGCCTGTGCTGCAGATATCTCTGTGAGTAACATTGAACAATCACAGGTAGCATTGGTATTATCTGCGCCAGCAAAAGTCACCAACAACTTGGTTGCCGCGGTGCAACAAACAGTTCGTGGCCTTGACGCAGAGTCTTCACTCGCAGAAATCGACGGTATTTTTAATGCGCTTATTGTGGGTTTGAAAACGCAATACGTTAATTTTAATGACGAATTAGCATTCGCGCAGCTTGCAACCTCGTTAGCGACATTAAGAGAATATTTATACGGCGTTAAATTATTATCGCAATGCCCTGAAAATATTGAAGCGAAGATTTTATGTACCGGTGAAAAGCTAAGTATTGTTTGCATGGAGCAACTGTTATTAGCACGTGGTTTTAAAGTTGAAGTGATCGTGCCACAAGACAAACTTGTTGGCCAAGGTAGTGTATTAGAAGCATCGGTAGACATTGAAGCATCGCGTGCACGCTTCGAACAAGAGCCAATTAAAACTGACCACATCTATTTAATGCCTGGGTTCACTGCTGGCGACGAACAAGGCAACACGGTTGTACTTGGTCGTAATGGCTCTGATTATTCAGCAGCAGTATTAGCAGCGTGTCTGTATGCGGATTGTTGTGAGATCTGGACAGACGTAGACGGTGTTTACGCTTGTGATCCACGTTTAGTAAAAGATGCCAAATTACTGAAGACATTAAGTTACCCAGAAGCAATGGAACTGTCTTATTTTGGTGCTAAAGTTTTACACCCAAAAACGATTGCCCCGATTGCCCTGCACCACATTCCTTGTTTGATTAAGAACACCAAAAATCCAGAAGGCGAAGGCACCTTAATTGGCGGCCAAATGTCAAAAACTCAAGCTGAAGTTAAATCATTATCAGAGCTTGGTGGCATGACGATGATTAACGTATCGGGTCCCGGTATGAAAGGTATGGTTGGCATGGCTGGCCGTATTTTTGAAACTGTGTCTCGCGCCGGTGTTTCAATTGCCCTTATTACTCAGTCATCTTCAGAATACAGCGTTAGTTTCTGTATCCACAGTTATGATGCCAGCAAAGCCAAACTAGCGTTGAATAGCGAATTTAAACTCGAGATCAGTAACCAGTTACTCGAGCCTATCGAGATGCGTGATGGTTTAGCCATTGTGTCACTGGTTGGTGACGGCATGCGTAAAGCCAATGGCATCGCAGCGCGTTTCTTTACTGCATTAGCCCAAGCATCGGTTAACCTTGTTGCGATTGCGCAAGGTTCATCAGAGCGTTCTATCTCTGCGGTTATTGATGAAAGCAAAGCCAATGAAGCCATTAAAGCATCGCACGATATCTTCTTTGGTAAGCAACAATACATCGACCTGTTCTTATTAGGTTGTGGTGGTGTTGGTGCGGCATTGGTTGAACAAATTAAACGTCAAAAAGCCTTCTTAGCAAAACGTCAAATCGAGATCCGTGTATGCGGTATCGCTAATAGCCGTCAGATGTTATTAGATTCAGAAGGTTTGTCATTAACAAACTGGGCAGACGATCTTGCCGCAAGCGATATTGAATTTTCATTAACGCAACTTGAAGACTTAGTTAAAAACAGTCACATCATTAACCCGGTGATCGTGGACTGTACCAGTAATGATAACTTGGCGAGTCAGTATGTTGACTTCCTCGGCAGTGGTTTTCATGTTGTCGCGGCGAATAAGAAAGCCAACACCATGAGCATGGATTATTACCACGAGTTGCGTTCAACGGCATTAAAAACCCGTCGTCGTTTCTTATACGATACCAACGTAGGTGCTGGCCTGCCAGTGATCGAAAATCTACAGAACTTATTAAGTGCTGGTGATGAGCTAGAGCGCTTTAACGGTATTTTATCGGGTTCAATGTCATACATCTTTGGTAAATTAGATGAAGGCATGAGTTTCTCGCAAGCAACAGCGCAAGCACGCGATAATGGCTTTACGGAACCAGATCCACGTGAAGATTTAAGCGGCATGGACATCGCCCGTAAATTATTAATTATTGCCCGTGAAGCGGGCATGAATTTAACGCTAGAGCAAGTTGAAGTTGAAGAAGCAATACCAGCTGGCTTTGATGCAACAGGGACCAATGAAGAGTTCATGGCGAATCTGCCAAAAGCAGATGCGTACTTTGCTGACCTGCAAGCGACAGCAGCACAAGAAGGTAAAGTATTACGTTACATCGGCCAAATTGAAGACGGTAAATGTAAAGTATCGATCGCGGCAGTGCCAGAATCTGATCCACTGAATAAAGTCAAAGATGGCGAGAATGCGTTAGCGTTTTACAGCCGTTACTATCAACCAATCCCGATGGTATTACGTGGTTATGGTGCAGGTTCAGAAGTGACTGCAGCAGGCGTATTTGCGGATGTATTACGTACCCTTAACTGGAAGCAAGAGGTTTAGTCATGAGCATTGTTGTATTCGCACCGGCATCGGTAGCAAATGTAAGTGCAGGTTTTGATGCATTAGGTTTTCCGATTGCGCCGATCGACGGCTCACTCATCGGTGATAAAGTATTTATTACCGATGCTGACTCGGCATTTAACTTAGTCTCTAGTGGTCGTTTTAAGCATAAACTGCCTGATGATTACCGTGAAAACATCATCTATGATTGTTATCTTGGTTATGCCGCAGCGTTAGAAAAACGTGGTTTGAAGATTAAAAACATCGCCATGGAGTTAGAAAAAAACTTACCGATTGGCAGTGGTTTAGGTTCTAGTGCCGCGTCAATTGTGGCAGGCCTAGAAGCGCTGAATGTATTTCATGATAATACCCTTGGTGAACACGAAATGGTGTTACTTATGGGTGAACTGGAAGGCAAAATCAGTGGTAGCGTGCATTATGATAACGTTGCGCCTTGTGCGTTAGGTGGCATGCAATTAATGCTCAACGAAAATGGGGTGATCAGTCAATCTGTGCCTTGTTTCGATGAGTGGTATTGGGTCGTCGCTTATCCGGGCATTAGCATCTCGACTGCTGCTGCGCGTGACATATTACCAACAGAATACAGCCGTGGTGATTGTTTAACGTATGGTCGCCATTTAGCGGGCTTCATTCACGCTTGTTATAGCAAACAACAAGATCTAGCTGCGGCGATGTTGAAAGACGTGATTGCAGAACCGTATCGTTCACAGCTTATTCCTAAATTTGATGAAGTGCGTGACTATGCTAAAGAACTGGGCGCATTAGCTACCGGTATCTCAGGGTCTGGACCAACGGTATTTAACGTCATGACTGACTTAGCCCAAGCTGAAAAGTTAAAAGCCTGGTTAGACGCTAACTTTATCCAAAACGGTGATGGTTTTACCCACATCTGTAAACTGGATAAACAGGGCGCACGTGTTGTTGGTAGTGAGTTATAACCAAAGGTTGTAATAAGCTGCAGTAATAAAGAAACAAGTACTGCATGATTGTCTATCATGCAGGTAGCACCAATGATGTTTTAGGGAATGAACAACAATGAAATTATATAGCATTAAAGATCACGCAGAGACAGTCAGCTTTTCACAAGCAGTGAAACAAGGCATGGGTAAAAACCAAGGTTTGTTCTTTCCAAGCGAAATAAATCCGATTGACGATATTGATGCCTTACTAGAGATGAACCTAGTTGATCGTAGTCGCGTTATTTTACAATCACTGATCGGTGATGAATTTAGCCAACAAGAATTACATGACATTGTTGAAGGTGCGTTTAACTTTCCTGCGCCAGTGACCAAGATCAGCGATAAGATCAGTGCATTGGAATTATTCCACGGGCCGACATTGGCATTTAAAGACTTTGGCGGCCGCTTCATGGCGCAATGTCTATCTCGCCTCACCGCCGATCAAAAAGCACGCGGCGAAAAAATCACGATCCTAACCGCGACATCAGGTGATACTGGTGCTGCAGTGGCACATGCTTTCTACGGTATCGAAAATATCGAAGTCGTCGTCATGTATCCAAAAGGTAAGATCAGTTTCTTACAAGAACAAATGTTCTGTACGCTTGGCGGTAACATCCGCACTATCGCTGTAGATGGTGACTTTGATGCTTGTCAGGCATTGATGAAGCAATCATTTGATGATGCAGAACTGCGTCAGGCGATTGGCCTTAACTCAGCAAACTCGATTAACATTAGCCGTTTGATGGCGCAGATTTGTTATTACTTTGAAGCATTCGCGCAACTGCCAAAAGCACAACGTGCTCAAACAGTGGTGTCTGTGCCAAGTGGTAACTTCGGTAATCTAACAGCAGGTCTATTAGCAAAAACATTAGGCTTACCGGTTAAGCGTTTTATTGCTGCAACGAATATCAATGATACCGTGCCGCGCTATTTACAAAGCGGTGAGTGGGATCCAAAAGCAACACAAGCAACACTCTCTAATGCAATGGATGTGAGCGTACCAAGCAACTGGCCACGTATCGAAGAACTTGCGCGTGTTAAAGGTTGGGACTTATCTGACTTATCTGAGTTGGCCTCTGACTGTTTATCTGATGAAGATACCAAGCAAGCTGTTGTAGCACTCGATGAGCAAGGTTACTTATGTGAACCGCATGGTGCGATAGCCTATGATCGTTTAGCAGCACAGCTAGGCGAAGATGAATTCGGCTTATTCTTATGTACTGCGCATCCTGCGAAGTTCAAAGAGTCTGTTGAAGAAATTCTTGGTCGCGATATTGGTTTACCACAAGAATTAGCCGATTGCGCCGACAAGCCAAACTTATCGGTTGATATGGCCAATGATTTTGCCGCATTACGTGCATTATTGATGGCGTAGACTAGCCTTAGTAACGGGCTCTCACATTTTGTGAGTATACCTTGTTTTTATGTCTCTATAGATGACATGACAACAAGGTATTTTTTTGTCTTTATTTTCTTTACCAATCTGATTATTAAGGCTTAAACGCTCAATTTAGTTAAATTTATGTTATTTCAGCACTGCAATATCAGCAATTATCGCTTGAATATCTTTGATAACAGGGGTAGCGTTGCTCACCTCGTACTAAAATAGTCACTTCGATTTAAAATAAGGCACTTATGGGTAAGGTATTAAAAGATCTGCTTGGACAGTTAACGTTAGAAACCATTGAAGAAGGGATCTATCGTGGTCAAAGTCAAGATTTAGGATTTGGCGCTGTATTTGGCGGCCAAGTGATGGGACAAGCATTATCGGCAGCAAAAGAAACCGTTTCAGCCGATCGCAAGGTGCATTCGTTTCATTCTTATTTCCTGCGTGCTGGTGATGTTAAAAAACCGATTATTTACGAAGTTGAAAAAATTCGCGATGGTGGTTCGATTACCACTCGCCGTATTCGTGCCATTCAAAATGGCCAAGCTATTTTCTACATGACAGCGTCTTATCAGATTGAACGTGAAGGTTACGACCATCAAGATATCATGCCGGATGTACCACCACCGGAAGACCTGCTTTCAGAACAAGACCATGTGTTATCGCTGCGTGATGAGTTACCAGATGATATCTGTGCCAAATTTGTGTGTGAAAGACCGATTGAAATGCGCCCTGTGCATTATCTTGATCCGCTTAACGAAGCGAAATCATCACCAGAGCGCTACATTTGGTTTAAAGCCAATGGTCAAATGCCAGACGATGCCCGTATTCATAAATATCTATTAGCCTACGCGTCTGACTTCTGCTTCTTACCAACGGCATTGCAACCACACGGTAAAGGTTTCATGAGCCCGAACATGCAAGTGGTGACCATAGATCATTCAATGTGGTTCCACCGTGATTTCCGCATGGACGACTGGTTACTTTATGCCGTAGATAGCTCTAGTGCCTCAGGTTCTCGTGGCTTAGTGCGCGGTCGTTTCTTTACCCGCGATGGCAAAATGGTCGCAACAACTATGCAAGAAGGGTTAATTCGTAACCGAGAGATCGCTTAATTACGTACTTAATTACCTAATAGGACAACATTTCGGTTAAAACAGCCGAAATGTTGTTTTATTACGAAAATTTGTGGGCGGGATCATGCTTTCCTGAAATTTATATACATTTCCTATCCCAGCATATTCGCTTATGCCTAAATTTAATCTACAATGAAGTTCGTTTTTTGTTATTAGGTATTCAACCCCGATTATGTCAATTAGAGTTGCGATTAATGGTTACGGACGAATTGGACGCAGTGTTGTCCGAGCGTTGTATGAAAGTAACCGTCAGGACGAAATTAAGATCGTTGTGATCAACGAACTCGCCGATCCTGAAGCGATAGTACACTTAACTCAATATGACTCAACGCATGGTCGTTTTCCTTTCTCAGTGCAACTGGGCGATAACATTCTACAAATCGAAAATGATTGTATTCATTTAGTGCGTCATCCCGAGTTAGCTGATTTACCTTGGCTGGAACATGATATTGATATCGTGCTTGACTGTACGGGTATCTTTGGCACTAAAGCGGATGCCGAAGCACATATTGCTGCCGGCGCTAAAAAAGTTATTTTTTCCCATCCAGCCAGTTCGGATGTTGATGCCACGGTTGTCTTTGGCGTTAACCATGAACAGCTAACGGGTGCTGAGACATTTATCTCCGGTGCATCTTGTACGACTAACTGCATGGTGCCCGTTATTAATACGCTCGATGCAGCGTTTGATATTAAATGTGGCACGATCACCACGATTCACTCAGCAATGAATGATCAACCTGTTATTGACTCTTACCATTCCGACTTACGCCGCACACGTGCTGCAAGTCATTCTATTATTCCGGTTGATACAAAATTAGCGGCAGGTATTGAACGTATCTTGCCAAAATTTGCCAATAAATTTGAAGCGATTGCAGTGCGCGTTCCTACCTTGAACGTAACGGCAATGGATTTGAGTATTACGGTAAGCAAAAGTGTCACTATCGAAGATATTAACAATTGCTTACACGCGGCAGCAGAAACCGAATTAAAAGGGATCTTGGGTTATACCGAGGCCCCATTAGTATCGATAGACTTTAACCACGACCCTCGCTCTAGCATCATTGATGGCACTCAAACACGAGTCAGCGATGGTCACTTGGTTAAATTGTTAGCCTGGTGTGATAACGAATGGGGCTTTGCTAACCGTCTACTTGATACGACTTATTACATCGCTACGCTAGCGAAAAATAGATTGAAATAAATTTTATAAAATTGATAGCTTAAGGATTGAACGATGAATATTATTAAAATGAAAGATCTTGATCTTGCAGGTCAACGTGTATTAATTCGTGCTGATTTAAACGTACCAATTAAAAATGGCAAAGTAACATCTGACGCGCGTATCCGTGCTTCATTACCAACAATCAAACTTGCACTTGCTGCGGGCGCAAAAGTGATGGTTACATCACACCTTGGACGTCCAACTGAAGGTGAATTCGCTCAAGAGTTCTCACTAGAGCCTGTTGTAAACTACCTTAAAGAAGCGTTAGAAAATAACGTTGTACTAGCAAGTGATTACCTAGACGGTTTAGAACTAAACGCAGGTGAATTAGTTGTACTAGAAAACGTACGCTTTAATAAAGGCGAAAAGAAAAACGAAGAAGGTCTATCAAAAGCATACGCAGCATTATGTGATGTATTTGTAATGGACGCATTTGGTACGGCTCACCGTGCTCAAGCATCTACACACGGCGTAGGCATGTACGCACCTGTTGCTTGTGCTGGTCCACTACTAAGTGCTGAACTTGAAGCACTAGGCAAAGCAATGGACAAGCCTGCTCGTCCAATGTTAGCAATCGTTGGTGGTTCTAAAGTATCAACTAAACTTACCGTACTTGATTCATTATCAACGATTGCTGATCAGCTAGTTGTTGGTGGCGGTATCGCGAATACATTCATCGCAGCACAAGGCCACAACGTTGGTAAATCACTGTGTGAACATGACCTAGTTGATACAGCTAAAGCATTAATGGCTAAATGTGAAATCCCAGTAGCAACTGATGTATTAGTAGCAACTGAATTTTCAGAAACAGCTGAAGCAACATTGAAAGCAGCATCAGACGTAAACGATGATGACATGATCTTCGATTTAGGTCCTGAATCTGCAAACAAACTTGCTGAAATGATTAAAGAAGCTAAAACAATTATCTGGAATGGTCCAGTTGGCGTATTTGAATTCGCTAACTTTTCACAAGGTACAGAAATCATTGGCCGCGCAATTGCAGAAAGTGATGCTTTCTCTATCGCTGGTGGCGGTGACACATTAGCAGCTATCGACCAATTCGGTCTAACTGATGGTATCTCTTATATCTCTACAGGTGGCGGCGCGTTCCTTGAGTTTGTAGAAGGTAAAGTATTACCAGCAGTAGCTATGTTAGAAGAACGTGCGAAAAACGGCTAACGCATAACGAATCGTTGTTTTGTTGCTACGGCTCTCGCTATATAAAGTTAGATTAACTGTGGCAGCAAAAGTATTTTAAAAATTAGTACTGAATGACTCAGTACTCAAATATTTAAACAATAAGGCTAATATTATGTCTAAGATCTTTGATGTTGTAAAACCAGGTGTTGTAACAGGCGATGACGTGCAAAAAGTTTTTGCAATTGCTAAAGAAAACAACTTCGCTCTACCTGCTGTAAACATGGTAAGCACTGATTCAATCAACGGTGCATTAGAAGCGGCTAAAAAATCTAATTCTCCAGTGATTATTCAGTTCTCACACGGCGGCGCTGCATTCTTCGCTGGTAAAGGTATTGGTCTTGAAGGTCACGGCGGTTCTATCATGGGCGCTATCGCCGGTGCTAAATACGTACACGTGATGGCTGAATCTTATGGTGTTCCAGTTATCATCCATACAGATCACGCGGCTAAGAAATTACTACCTTGGATCGACGGACTACTAGACGCTGGTGAAGAATTCTTCGCACAAACTGGTAAGCCACTATTCAGCTCACACATGTTAGATCTTTCTGAAGAGTCTTTAGAAGAAAACATCGCGACTTGTGGTGAATACCTAACGCGTATGGCTAAGATGGAAATGACTATCGAAATCGAGCTAGGTTGTACTGGTGGTGAAGAAGATGGCGTAGATAACTCTGACATGGACGCATCTGAACTTTATACTTCTCCAGAAGACGTTGCATACGCTTACGAAAAACTGAACGCTATCAGCCCACGTTTCACTATCGCTGCCTCTTTCGGTAACGTACACGGTGTATACAAGCCAGGTAACGTTGTACTTACTCCAACTATCCTACGTGATTCACAAGCATACGTTTCAGAGAAATTTGGCCTACCAGCTAACTCTCTAAACTTCGTATTCCACGGTGGTTCAGGTTCTTCAGAAGCTGAAATCCAAGAATCAATCGGTTACGGTGTTATCAAAATGAACATCGATACTGATACACAGTGGGCTACTTGGGAAGGTATCAAAGACTACTACGAAGGTAAGAAAGAATTCCTTCAAGGCCAAATCGGTAACCCGACTGGCGTTGATGCGCCAAACAAGAAGCATTATGACCCACGTGTATGGTTACGCGCTGGTCAAACAAGTCTTGTAGCGCGTCTAGAACAAGCTCACAAAGACCTAAACAGCGTAGACGTACTATAATTATCCGTTAATATTCGGATTATTTAGTCAGTTAGTTGTTAATGCCGCAGACCTCAGGTCTGCGGCATTTTTTTTACCATAAATAGCGCATAACAAAAAGGAAGTAGTTGAAGGATAATATATTTTAAGTAAACTCTGCGTTTTCATCTTATTGATTAACATATAAATAAATGTATATAACTAAATGTGTAAGCTGGATAGTCATCAGCTGTATTGTTGGCGCTAAACTGGCAATTGCAGCATCCGCTCCTACATCAGTATCAGCACCAAAGATTGAGTTAGGACGTTATCTTTTTAACGATGTCAGATTATCTAAATTTGGTAACCGCAGCTGTGCACTCTGCCATTCGCCTTTCCATGGTTGGAGTAACACCTTTAGCAAGACGCCTGATATCCATGGCAATATATCCGCACTGAATACTCCATCCTTACTTAATGCTGTCGACTTCACTACTTATATGCAAGGCAGTCGTGATTTAACCGACTTAGCCGAAACCATTAAACGTCCGTTATTATCAACATCCCCAGAAGAAATGGGCATGAAAGAGCAATTGTTGGTATCACGTCTGCAGCGTGAATCTTTGCTATACGCGCCCTTATTTATGAGCGCCTTTGGTAGTACACAAATAACTCTGGAAAAAGTATTGCAGGCGTTGGCTGAATACGTAAAGACAATCCGTTCTACAGACACGTCTTATCATCGCTATCTTGAGCAAGCTGATATAAACCAACTAACACCAGCACAGCAGAAAGGCTTGGTGCTGTTTAAAAGTGAACGGTTGAATTGTACTGCTTGCCACAGTGGCGTGCTGCTGAATCGTCGCACAGATGCACGCGAGACTGATTTTGCTAATACCGGTCTCTATGGCATTGAATCCGAGGGGGGATATATCTATCCGCCAGCCGCATCTGGTTTGCAGAGTACAAGCGGGCGGATTGAAGATAATGGTAAATTTAGGATCCCGTCTTTAATCAATGTCACTGCCACAGGACCTTGGGGCCATGATGGTAGCTTTAGCACATTAGGCGCTGTTATTGACAGTTATGCTCGCGGTGGGCGCTTGACGGTTTCAGGTGCTAACCAAGGAGATGGCAAAAAGCATCTTCAAAAAGATCCCTTAATCACGGGCTTCAATTTAACGCCATTAGAGCGCTCGCAATTATTACGTTTTTTAGAGGCGCTCGCGATCCCTGTGCCACCGCAATTAACCCAACATGCATCGCCATTCTGCGCCTTGGTGCAATTACCTGGCAGGGTGGATGTGGCTAATTGCATTCTGCCGTTTATCTATCGTGGTAATGAAAATACCCATTAACACTATTATAAATACGATAAATACGATAAATACGATAAATACGATAAATAAGATAAATACAATAAACACACAGGAAAAATAGCATGATGAAGTTAAATAAAGTGGTATTTACGTCAGTACTACTGTTATTGAATACCCCCGTTTTTGCGGCTGACCATGACGTTAAAGTGATAACAGACAATGAACAGCGTAATGCCTATTTCGAGCAAGATTATGCAAATGCATGTACGCAATTACTGCAATCTGATTTGCAACTTCCTGCGACAAAGGAAATCGCCGCGCAGCATGAAATCAATGTAAATATTGATAGTGGTTATCGCCTAAAAATGAATGAAAACGGGGTTGGTTATTTGCAACTTGCTATTACCGAGTGGGGTGAGAAACTGGTTTTATTCTCCAGTAACAACGTGAATATAGCGATTAAAGGTGCTGATATTACCGGTGCTAACATCGTCAATTTAGCTTGCGAAGATAAAGATAAAAAAATTACCCATGTTAATACCCATGAATGGGGTAGCTATATCATGACCTTAACGGCTGCGCCAAACAGTTGGGTTGAATTAGCCATTATTAAAGAAGTAAGCAAAGGTTAATCAATATTGTTCGTCGTTATCCGTTGTAATTAATCAATGATAATTCAAATGATTATTTTTTTAGCTATATCTTCTAATTACTTAGCCTTATTTGTTATTACTGGCTATTAAATTAAGGATACGGCTATGAAAAATATAGTTTTGAATGTATATTCATTAATAGTGAATATTTAATTGATTTTAAAGTGTTACGTTAAACACGTAAACAAGGAAGGATAACGAAATGGAACAAACAGATATTAGCTCACTACTGCCGATCATCATTACTTTGGTATTGTCGCTCTCTACGCGTAATGTGGTGATTGGTTTATTCGCAGGTGTGCTAACCGGCGTGTTTATGCTGAATGGATTACAACCCTTAGACGCGTTTGGTATTATGGTTAAAGACCACTTGGTGCCACAATTAACCGATGGTTATAACGCCGGAGTATTGGTGTTATTAGTGTTCATTGGTGGTTTTGTTGCCTTGATGGAACAGTCGGGTGGTGGTCAAGCCTTTGCCGAAAAAGTAACGCATTGGATCAGCACGAAATGTAAAGCCCAACTGTCTGCTTGGTTTGGTGGTATTTTTATCTTCTTCTCGGATCTCGGTACGCCATTAATTGTCGGTCCGGTATTCCGTCCGCTGTTTGAAAAGCTAAAACTGTCTCGTCAGAAATTAGCGTTTATTATTGATTCAACCTCATCACCTGTGGCTATCCTGATCCCATTTATTGGTTGGGGTGTGTATATCATGGGGCTGATTCAAAAAGAGTTCACGGCGTTATCGTTAGAGACTTCAGATTGGCAGGCGTTTATTAATGCGATCCCATTCCAGTTCTATGCGTTCCTGGCTATTTTCATTGTGCCGTTAGTGGCGATTAAAAAACTCGATTTTGGACCAATGGCGGAAGCCGAGGCACAAGCGCAGAAAGGCATATTTACAGGTCAAAGCCAAGAAACACTTACCGCGTTTACCCATAAAAATGCTAAACCTTCATTTGTATGGGCACCGTTATTAGTGATGGCTGTGGTATTAGTTAGCATGTTGGGGCCACTGGGTTTCCCGTTTGAAAAAGTATCGGGTTCGGCATTTAGAGCGGCGTTATCTACGTCATACTTATTTGCGGCCATGACGTTATTGATTTTGATGGCGGTATACGGCGTGCGTAATTTAACGGACGGTATTGCGGTGTACTTAAAAGGCATGGGCAACATGATGCAAGTGGCGATCATCTTAGTCTTGGCTTGGACCTTAAGTGGTATCGGTAAAGATTTAGGCACTGCGGCGTATATTGCAGAACAAGCACAGGGTGGCTTCCCAAATTGGTTAGTACCAGCGGTGGCGTTCTTGCTTGCGGCGATTATTTCGTTTGCGACGGGGTCTTCATGGGGCACATTCGCTATCATGATGCCATTGGTGATACCAACGGCAGTGGCCATTGATGCACCGCTATATGCCAGTATTGGCGCGGTATTATCTGGCGGTTTGTTTGGCGATCATTGTTCTCCTATTTCGGAAACAACGATTCTGTCATCAACAGGCGCAGGCTGTGACCAGTATGAACATTTCCGTACCCAATTACCGTATGCGTTATTAAATGGCGGTATCGCGCTAATCAGCTTTGTTATCGCGGGTATCTTCGAAACACCCTGGGTATTGCTGGGCGCGTTAGTGCTGCAAGTCAACAGTGTGTACTTGTTAGCGCAATGGCATCAGCATAAGCAAGTCGCTAAAGAACAAGGGCAGTTAAGTCAGGTTTAAAACTAACCCCATCCTAGCCTTCCCCTTAAAAAAGGGAAGGGACAGAGCAAACTCTTCCCCCCTCCGTTTACCTGCTACAGCGTGTAAAACTTGCTTTACCTGTTATAGCGTGTAGAATTATATTTACCTGTTATAGCGTGTAAAGGTCGGTAATCAATATGAAAATTACTTCAGCGAAACAATTAGCAAATACATTACAAGATACCAGAAAGACTAAGTCATTATCTCAAACGGATGTCGCCAAGCAAGTTGGGATAAGGCAGGATACTGTGTCTAAATTCGAACTTAACCCAGATAGCACCAAACTTGATACGTTATTTAAAATGTTAGCTGCGCTAAATTTAGAACTGCATGTTGCACCGCGAGGTGAGAATTTACCATTTGCAACCGAAAACCTTAAAAGTAATGCGACTTGGAAAGAGGAATGGTAAATGGATAAGCTTAACGTTGCTATGAATGGTTATCTTGTTGGTGTTTTAGCTAAGACGGCAACGGGAGCCCATATATTTACCTATTCGAGCGATTGGTTAAGTCAAACAGGTGCTCGACCAATTTCATTATCCTTACCGCTACGAACAGCGCCATATAAAGGTGATGCAGTTTTTAATTTCTTTGATAATCTGTTACCCGATAATATTCAAGTCCGAGAACGGGTAGTCGCACGTCATGGGGCAAACTCAAGTCAGCCTTTTGATCTATTAGCTGAAATAGGACGTGATAGTGTCGGAGCATTACAAATTTATCCGCCAAATGAATTACCTGCTGATATTACTAAGATTGAAGGTAAAGCGCTTGATGATGCCCATATCGCAAGAGTTCTAAATGGTTACCAATCATCAGCACCATTAGGCATGATTGCGGATGAAGATGAATTTCGTATATCAATTGCAGGGGCACAAGAAAAAACAGCATTACTTAAAATTGATTCTCAATGGTATTTACCATTTGGAAGTACACCAACAACACATATTATTAAGCTACCTATTGGTACTATTCAAAGTCATTCTTTTACCCTTGATTTAAGTGACAGTGTAGAAAATGAGTTGGTATGTATGCTGCTCGCAAAACAATATGGATTAGATACAGCTGAATGCTCAATTTTAAGTGTAGAGGGGATTAAGGCGCTTGCAGTCGAACGTTTTGATCGTAAACGGTCTGCCGATAAAAAATGGATCATGCGTTTACCGCAAGAAGATTTTTGTCAGGTGATGAATGTAAATTCAGGACGAAAGTATGAGCAAGATGGTGGTCCTGGGATTAAAGATATCATGCAGTATTTACTCTCATCAGATAGACCAAAACATGATCGTAGCGAGTTTATGAAATCGCAGGTGCTATTTTGGTTATTGGCTGCTTCTGATGGACATGCGAAAAACTTTTCGGTATTTATTAAATCGGGTGGCGGTTATCAGCTTACTCCACTGTATGACATCATTTCAACCTACCCATTAATGCAAGGAACAGGTCTTAGAGCTCAAAAGGTTAAATTAGCAATGGGTCTTTATACATCAAAAGAAGGCTCACAAGCGCGTAAATATCATTGGCAGAAAATGTTACCGAGACATTTTATAGCAACAGCAAAAGCCGTTGGTTTTAGTGAGACTGAAATGCAAAAAATATTAACCGATTTTAAAGTTAAAACGCCGGAAGTGATTAATCAAGTAAGAGCACAATTACCAGACGATTTTCCTACGCATATTAGTGAAGTCATATTTGATGGTGTTACTAAAATGGCAGCACGATTGTAGGGAAAGGGACAGAGCAAACCCCATCCTAGCCTTCCCCTTGAAAAGGGAAGGGACAAAACAAACTATCTCCCCCCGTTTACCTGCTATAGCGTGTAAAAGTGGTTTTACCTGTTATAGCAGGTAAAGTGGGGTTGTGAGTGGCTTTAACTAAGCGCTATATTCCGCATAATCTGCGTAACCGACTTCTGTACCACCGTACATGGTTGTCGGATCAGCGTCATTGAATGACCACTCATTTTTAATGCGCGCTGGTAAATCTGGGTTGGCAATGAAGGGGCGACCAAAACCAAAGATATCACCGTAACCTAGGTTAAGAATATGTTTGGCTTTTTCTACCGAGTACTTACCTGCATACATGATGAGGCCAGAAAATGTGTCACGCACGTCTTTATAAAAAGCGTCAGGTAAATCAGGGGCATTATCCCAATCAGCTTCTGCTAATGACAAGTAACCAATACCGATGTTTTCGATGGTTTTAATCGCTTCGATATAAGTCTCATGGGGATTTTCTTCCACTAAACCAAGATAAACACGGACATCGTCAGTCGTGGCAAACAGAGGTGCAAATCGCACGCCGACATGTTCTTTACCCACTTCATCAGCAACCGCTTGGGTGATTTCTTTTAAGAAACGTAAGCGATTTTCTAAACTGCCACCGTATTCATCGGTGCGTTTATTACTGTGCTCTGAAATAAATTGATTCACTAAATAACCGTTAGCACAATGTAATTCAACACCATCAAAACCGGCAGCCATGGCGTTGCGAGCAGCTTGAGCATAAAGGGCGACGAGTTCTTTTACTTCAAGAGTAGATAGTTCACGTGGCATGCTTGGGTCTGCTAATGCCCCTTCACCTGGACCTGTTTCAATGAACACTTTCACATTATCCGCTCTGATTGCAGAAGGGGCGATTGGTGCTGCGCCATCGGGTTGTAAAGTGGTATGTGAAACACGGCCAACGTGCCACAGTTGAGCAAAGATAATACCGCCGGCATCATGCACCGATTTAGTGACGATTTTCCAACCTTCAATTTGTTCATCTGAGTAAATACCCGGTGTCCAAGCATAACCCTGGCCACGCGCTTCAATTTGAGTACCTTCAGTGACCATAAACCCAGCAGAAGCGCGTTGCGTATAGTACTTAGCCATTAACTCATTCGGAATATTGTTAGGTTGCGTACTACGTGAACGTGTTAACGGTGGCATGACGATACGGTTTTTTAAAACGTGAGCGCCAAGTTTAGTTGGTGTGAACAATATATCGTTTTTCATTGTGGTCTCAATTGTTGTGGTAGTTATCATTACGGTATTTACCATAGTAGGGCTAATGAGTTGAACTATATCCTTGCTTAGGTACAATGAAAATCAAGTGAAGCATGTATGAGAAACAACTATGGCTGATATCAGCAAGCTGGAAATAAAACAATTACGGGTACTCGCTGCGTTATTACAACTACATAGCTTAACGAAAGCAGCCACAAAACTAGGTATCACCCAGCAAGCGGTGAGTGAACAACTGAAAAAACTCCGTGATATATTCCAAGATAGATTATTTATTCGTGGTAGTCATGGTGTTATCCCTACGCCCAAAGCACAAGAACTAGCCCCAAAAATACAACAGATATTAATGGCCATTGGTGAATTAACTGAATTAGCAGAATTTGACCCACAACGCTTAAATGGGGTCTATAAAATTAGCGCATCAGACTATGCCATGCGCGTTATTTTACCGCCTTTGTTAGTGCAAATTAGATTGCACGCCCCGCATTTAAAAATAATCATTCGCCGGTTTGAATCTGATAATTTAAATCAGTTAATGGCCACGGGAGAAGTCGATTTAGCGCTTACCTTTCCTGCCTTTATTCCGGCCACTTGTCCGTCGATGTTGTTATACGAAGAACAGCATGTTTGTGTTGCACCGAAGGCGATTGCGCATGAATATAAGGGACTTAGTTTAAAAGAGATTGCTGCCGCGCCACAATTAGTTATTTCTCCTTCACGCGCGAACTTAAAGGGATCGGCTGATGAATGGTTTGCTGCAAAGGGCTTCCAGCGTAATATTATTATGTCACTACCGAGTTTTTCAGCGGCGCCAGATTGTATTGAAGCGATGGGGGTCTTAGCATTTTTACCCTCACGCATGTTACCGAATGATAAATTAGTGGAAGTCGTATTACCTGAGGCATTACCGAGTTTTGAGGTTATTGCAGCGTGGCATCAACGCTCGAGTCAAACTCAGTTACACCAGTGGATCACCGGGTTATTACGTGCGCTCTACTTACCTAAATACCTAAATAAATAAACAAACAAAGACACAAAACAAAAAAAGCCTGTCAGCGTAAACTGACAGGCTTTTTAAATTCCCTGCGCTTTAACTATAAAAAGCGAAAGGGAGGGTTAGGATAGAGTCTATCCTAGTGTAATAGACGCGCGCGGATAGTACCGTCAATTGTTTTTAGTTTAGCTAAACCACGTTCAGCATGGTCACTTTCAACATCAATAACCACATAACCAATATCACCGACAGTTTGTAGATACTGACCTGAAATATTTACACCTTCTTCAGCAAATGCTTGCGTGATCTGGCTTAGAATACCTGGTTGGTTATGGTGAATATGCATCAAACGGCTTGAACCTTGGTGTGTCGGTAGTGAAACTTCAGGGAAGTTAACTGCAGACAAGGTTGAACCATTATCAGAATATTTAGTGAGTTTACCTGCTACTTCATAGCCGATGTTTGCTTGTGCTTCTTGCGTGCTACCACCAACGTGCGGTGTTAGGATCACATTATCAAATTCACGTAACGGTGAAATAAATTCATCGTTATTTGATGATGGTTCAACAGGGAATACATCAATCGCCGCGCCAGAAATTTTCTTGCTTGCCAGTGCAGAAGCAAGGGCGTCAATATCAACGACAGTACCGCGTGAAGCATTAATGAAGATTGCACTTTGTTTCATCTGTGCAAATTCAACTTCGCCCATCATCAATTTCGTTTGTGGGGTTTCTGGTACGTGCAGCGAGATAATGTCAGACGTCGCTAACAAGTCTTGCATGTTCATAACCTGCGTCGCATTACCCAAAGAAAGCTTGGTTTCAATGTCATAATACTTAACGCGCAGACCTAAATTTTCAGCCAGAATACTTAATTGAATACCGATATGGCCATAACCAATAATACCCAACTGCTTACCACGTGCTTCGTAAGAACCCGTTGCTGACTTAAGCCATTCGCCACGGTGTGCTTTTGCATTCTTCTCTGGAATACCACGTAATAATAATAAAATTTCGCCAAGTACGAGTTCTGCCACACTACGGGTGTTCGAGAACGGGGCGTTAAACACAGGGATCGCAGCTTTCTGAGCGGCAGCCAGATCAACCTGATTAGTACCAATACAAAAACAGCCAATACCAACAAGTTTTTCAGCTGCTGCAATGACGTTTGCATTTAGGTGAGTACGTGAACGAATACCAACAAAATGGACATCTTTAATTTTTTCACACAGTTCTTCTTCACTTAATGCGGTTTTAATCGACTCGATATTGCTGTAGCCGGCATCAGTAAATGTATCAACTGCACTTTGGTGTAGTCCTTCAAGCAGTAATATCTTGATTTTATCTTTCGGAAGAGAGAAGTTGGTCATGTAAATTCCTTTATCACATAATTCGTAAATCGCACTAGCTATTTTGTAAACCGAACGAAACTAGTTCCGTAAATCGCACTAATTGCTAAAGTAGCAGGTTTCTTTTCATTAGTGAATGTTTGTGACGAAAATCAAACAAAATAGTTAATTTGTGATTGACGGGGGCTTGATTTTCTTAGTTTTTTAGACTTTTAGGACTATAAAAATGTTTATCTATCAAATATAGTTTAATATAACTGGTTGTTATACTTATATAATATAGCGTGTTGATAAAAGACATAGAGCATTACAAGCGATATGGCTAGGTATTAGGAAGGCATGCGTAAAACAGGGATAAAGGGTGAGTCGGTGCTATTCGATAGCACCAACTTCGCATTATTATTTAGTGGTAATAACGCCATTTTGCGTGCCTGTTAGCACAATATCTGCGCCACGAGCCGCAAACAAACCATTTGTTACTACGCCTACGATGCCGTTAATGGCAATTTCGAGGGCTTTCGGATCTTTAATCTGCATGTGGTAAACATCAATAATAATATTGCCGTTATCGGTAACCACACCTTCACGGTAAACCGGATCACCGCCAAGTTTAAGTAATTCACGGCCCACGTAAGAACGCGCCATCGGGATCACTTCAACCGGTAATGGGAAATTACCTAATACATCGACATTTTTAGTGTCATCAATAATACACACGAATTTTTGCGCAACAGCTGACACAATCTTTTCACGTGTTAGCGCTGCGCCACCACCTTTAATCATGTTTTTACCATTATCAATTTCGTCTGCGCCATCGACATAGATATCAAGTTGCGCGACGCTGTTTAAATCAAATACTTCAATACCCAGTGCTTCTAAACGTTGCGTTGATGCGATTGAGCTTGAAACTGCACCTTGAATATCTTCACGGATTGTACCCAGCGCATCAATAAAATGATTAACGGTTGAACCGGTACCCACACCAACGATACTGCCTTTTTCAACATATTCTAATGCTGCCCAGCCTGCTGCTTTTTTTAATTCATCTTGAGTCATGTTATATCCATTTATATTGATTGGTGTGTCGCGTGATCGTGTTGTATTGCGTTCTGATTATATACTTAAATTCCCCTAATATGCCAATGGCATATGGTTAAGCAGCTAAGCACTTAAGCAATTAAGTAATCAAGCAAAGGTGAATGTTGTTGACGGGGTAATGATTTCTTTAATGGGCATATCCCACGGTGCAATGGGTAAATTATCATGCTGTTGGCAGTCGTGGGCTAAACCCAGTACGTAGGGCGGCTGTTGACCGTCACGCACAAATTGATGTTGGGAAAAGGTGCGATCGTAATAACCGCCGCCCATGCCCAAGCGATTACCGGCTAAATCAAACGCCACTAACGGGCTGCAGACCAAGTCTAATTGCAGATACGGGATCACGTCAGTGACATTAAGTCGGGGTTCACTAATACCGTATTTGTTTTTAACTAAGGGCGTGGTCGCGGTTAGACGAGTGAACAACAATTGCTTGTGACTAAACGGATGTAAAATAGGAATGTAGACTTGTTTGCCTTGTTGCCAACACCAGTCGATGACCGCTTGAGTATTCAGTTCGCCATCATTATGTAAATAAATAGCAATATGCTGGGCGGATTGAATATGCGGGTGCTGACTGAATTGTAAAACCAGATCACGACCGGCTTGTTGCTGCTGCTGGGTTGAAAGCTGCTGGCGACGTTGGCGTATTTGTTGTCTTATTGCGGTGCGATTTACGGCTAGCGATGGTGTTAGGTCAGACATAAACAAGATCCCATACTCGTTACTTTCGATAATGGATACTTTCGGTAATAGATTGCTGTTAATACAAGAAGTGGGCCCCAGGGTGCGGCTACAAGGTTTAGTCCTGAACCAGAAGGTTCAGGTTGGCTATTCAAGCTGTTGCGTCAGGCTTCTCAGTACGAGCTGAGCTTGCACAATAGCAACAGGAATGAAAGCCTATAAAGTGTGATTATCGGCTCAGGGACATAACCCGCATACCAATCACCCCAGGGTTATTTGGTTATACTGTAGACGGTTCTTTATCAACTTTAATATCGACTTTGTTATCAACCAAGGCACGTTCAATAGTTTCTTGTAATAACTGAATACGATCATCTACGGTATTTGTATATTCTGTTGTTTTATGACGTTCTTTACGAAGTTCATGACAAAAATTTAACGCCGCCATCACAGCTAAATGCTCTAAATTCTTGATCTTGGTCTTCGCTTGTATCTCTTCTAACTTTGTATTAAGTACAGCAGCTGTTTGATGAAGTTCATCGACTTCTTCACTTGGGCTACCGACTTTAAAGTGGCGACCTAATATTGCTATGTCAACCGCAGTTGTACTCATGGCTATACTCTAAGTTATCTGGCTACAAGGGCTATATCAAGCGCCTTGGCTGATACGTCTGAACTGACTATATCCCGCAATAGTGAGCATTGCAAGGGGTTATCTAATTGAAATTTTAAGTTGCGGATCGAGATTAATCAAGTTGCCCATAAATCCAACAGCTTAGTATTTATTTTAGCGGCTGGAATGGCTTAATCGGTATCAAACACAGGGATTTACGGGAAAGAAAAGCCCTTGGCGTTAGCTATTTTACTCTAATTTACCAAGCAATTTGACCGCTATCACACCTTTATATAATAGTTATAAATAGTGCATAGCGGTATTAAATAATGTATCGCGGTCGATAAATATTTTAAGCGCCAGTGGTGCTTGTCGCTAGCACAGGTTTAACCAACACATTGTTGCCGTCTTGTTCTGTACTGGCTTGCTGGGCGTTAGCTTGCGCGGCTAAACGTTTATTTTTTGCTTCCACTTTTGCTAACCACAATAACGGAATAATAATAAAGGCAGTACCAATTGCCATGCCAAGGTCTGGAATTTCATCAAACCAGATAAGCCCAACTACCACTGCGCCGATTAACCCACTGTACTCCGCACTGGCAATTTTGCTGGCTTCGCCAGAACGATAAGCCATGACACAAAAACCGGCATAGATAAGGATAAACAAGGTTGACCCTGCTGCCGTTAATAGTGGTGCAAAGTCCCACGGTTTACCTTCCCAAATAGTGAGTCCTAACGATGCAGGCATACCCACTAAATTGGTTAATAATAAGGTTTGAAATACCGTTTGGTGCTTTGGCAGTTTACGGATCAATAAATTATTTGCGGCTAAAGTAAATGCCACCACGAGCGCGGCCATTGCTGCCCAATCGATCTCGGTTGGACGCACCACAATCAATACCCCAACAAAACCTAATACACCGGCGGTAATAGAAGGGATGGTGAGTTTTTCTTGAAACCATAACATCGCCATTGGCAACATGATTAAAGGTGCTGCATAGAAGATCGCATTGGCGGTAGCCAGTGGCATGGAGTTGATAGAATAAACCATGAAGATCGCACCCAGTAGCCAAATGTGACCACGTACCGCATGCCATTTCAAACCATTAACCAGACTCTCTCTGCTGCTTTTTAAACAAAATGGGATCAGGAGCAATACTGCCGTTAATTGTCGGAAAAACACAAATTGATAAACTGCAGCATCTTCCGAGAGCGTCTTAATTAAGGCATCAGAAAAAACGGCAATAACGTTACCAATAATTAGCAAGGTCATTGCTAAACCGACAGTCATCTTTGGCATGGTGTGCTCCTATACATACACTTAACGCATTAAGTAAAATGTAACTTCAAAATCGAATAAAACTAACCTAAAAAGTAACAACACAAGGCTGGGACGTTGAAAAGGAAAAGTGTGATGTGGGTAGCATATTCCAAAAGCTATGATGAAGTATAATGATAAATATATTTTTAGTATGAGCTGAGCTAATAATGAAACTTCCCCCGTTACGCGCTTTGCAATGTTTTGAAGCGGTTGCCCGATTTAACAGTTTTTCCAAAGCTGCCGATCAACTTAATATTACCCAAAGTGCAGTCAGTCATCAGGTACGTCAGTTAGAAGAATATCTCGGTGAATCAATGTTTAATCGTAAAGGCCGTACCTTGTCGCTCACTGACATGGGCGAGCGTTATTACGAAGAGGTCAGCCAGTCGTTGGCGAATATATCCAATGCCAGTCAACAGATCCGCGAGGGCAAGTCGGGCAAGATCCGCTTAGCCATTTATAGCTCGTTAGCGGTGAAATGGTTGATCCCACGTTTGGATAATTTACGTCAGCAATATCCTGAAATTGATCTGTCATTAAACATGGTGGCGGATGAACCCGATTGCAGTGATCAAGTGGCAGATTGCTTTATTACCGTGAACCCGCCGAAACGTAACTTTGTCAGTCAGTTGTTATATGCCGAGCGTTTATATCCGGTGTGTGGCAAAAAGATCTGGCAGCAGATCCAAGACAAACCACTGCCTGAGGCATTGTGGCAATATCCATTATTATCGGTGCAGTCGGTGTTTCCCGACAGCGCCTTGGGTGAAGATTGGCTCCGTTGGTGTGAGTTAGGCGGATTCAGTCTGCCGAAAACGGTGAAAATGAACTATTTTAGTCATATGATCATGGCGGCAGAAGCGGCGCGCTATGAACAGGGCATCACCTTGGTGAATCATTATTTAATGAACGATCAAGACCGCCAAGATAACTTTGTGCGCATCCCCATGCACGAGATCTTAACCGGTGATAATTTTTATTTTGTCTATAAAAAATCCCGTGCCAAGCAAACCGATATTCTTAAGCTAGGGCGTTGGTTAAAGCTGCAATGTTATGACCAAGACCAGAATAGTTATGAGCAAGAGCCGCAAGCGGGTGATAAGCCACAGGGCTCGGCGGTCTTATCCAGCGATTAAGGATTAGACAACGTGGGCTAGGGTTTGTTTGGCTATGGTCTTGATCTGGGCGAAATGGTAATATAATCGTCATTATTCTAAATACATTAATCAATTGGTAAGGTCCTCACATGGATAAAGTTAAACTTCCTCTTTTTGCTGACGTAAATGAGCAGCTACAACAAAGTGATTTATTAGTGAACCCTGCTGATGTGCACGGTGTGATCTGTGGTCTATTATGTGGCGGCGTTAAGCTAGACAGCAAAGCTTGGTTAGAACCGTTTGATCAACTCATCAACGAAGGTCTGGGTATCCCAGATTCACTTGACGCGATATTAGCGGACGTTTATAGCGGTAGCGAAGCGGCGTTAAAAGACATGACATTAGGTTTCGAACTGTTGCTTCCAGATATGGACCAGCCGTTAGAAAACCGTATGGAAGCATTAGCAGAATGGGTTCAAGGTTTCCTTGGCGGTTTTGGTATGGTGCATTCAGTATCAACTGTTGCCAGCGATGATGTGAAAGAACTGATTGCTGACTTTGCGAGTATTTCGCAAATGGACATTGAGACTGACGATGACAGTAATGAAGCAGAAGAATCATTCTACGAGATCGTTGAATACGTGCGTATGGGTGCGACTTATTGCTTTAATGAATTAGGCGACGGCGGCGGTGAAGCGCAAGCAATGCCAATCCTGCACTAATTCTGCGACGACAATCTTTACGTTAGTTTAATAAAAGATGATTTATCGCAAGCGCAACATAACGCTAGCTCGCTATGATTATGTTGCGCATATTACTGCTTACCTAAATGGATACTTATCGACGTAATAACCGCGATAGGGTTAGGTAAATATAAATTGGACAAGGAGTGTTGTATGTCTTTAATAAATAAATTAACAGCGAAGTTGAGTAGTAAATCAAACGCCTCTGCAGCACCAGTCGTGTTGCCTGAAACGGCTTTTAGTCGCGAGCAGCATGCAGCGCGTAATACTCAGTTTAGTCAAACTTACCATGCTTATACTAATCCACAGCAAGCCTTTGAATTTTGTCGCACACAAGCTGATGAAGGCGTGGTCATGGCCTTGTATTTATTGGCCCTGCAGTATGAACAAGGTGATGGTCAGCAAACGTATTTAAGCCAAGCGCTAAGTTGTTACCAACGTGCCGCTGACTGTGGTCACCCAGAATCATTATTTAATCTGGCGCTGTTGCACTTACAAGGGCAATCGCAAGGCCAGTTGGGTAAACCCAATGCGGTATTAGCGTTTAGCTATTTTGAACAAGCGGCCAAGCAAGGGCTAGTACAGGCGCAGTATAACCTGGCCAGTATGCTGGATCAGGGCTCGGGTTGTTTTCAAGATCAAACCGCTGCGTTTGATTGGTATAACAAAGCCGCCGAGCAAGGTTATACCCAAGCATGGCAGAACATTGCGGTGATGTATTACCGTGGTGAAGGCGTTGACGCCGATAAATTAAAGGCGTATGCGTGGACATTATTAGCGGCTAAAGCCGGTGTCGACGAAGCGATCGCCGCAGAACCAGAGATGACACAAGCGTTAAATACCACCGAGATCTTGGTGGGTAAAGCGCAGTTTGATCACTTACAACAAGGCTTTTTAGCTTACTTACCAATAGAAACCCGATTTGAAGGTTAATGATCTTAGCTTGGCTTACACATAGAGTTTAAAGACACCACCACGCCGTAAACCCATCCATGGGGGCTTGGGGCTGGCATCCCTGCCAGCAACAGGTGGCTTTCTTTAATCGCTATGTGAAGTATTGTTCAGCGTCGTTTAATTAATGCTGTTCAGTCGGTTTTATTGTTCGGGTTTGTTGGCTTTGTTATAGTGTCATCATTTTTAATTTCAATAACTTGTTAGGATCGAAATGTCAGTGGTTGAATATGATATTGCAATTGTGGGTGCCGGCATGGTCGGCGCGACACTTGCGCACGCGATAAGCCAAATACAACGCCAAGATGGTCGTCAATTATCCATCGCGTTAATTGATGCCAATCCACCAACGACCAGTAATCACCCTGGTTTTGATGCGCGTGTGATTGCATTGTCGTATGGTTCTCAACAGATCTTAAACCAGTTTAAACTGTGGGATAAGATCGCGCCGACAGCCACGGCGATCAAACATATTCATGTCTCCGATCGGGGTCATTGGGGTTTTACCCGTCTTGATCACAGCGAATACAACTTGCCAGCATTAGGGCAAGTGATCGAACTGCAAACTGCAGGGCATATATTCCAACAAGATCTGGCCGAAATCAGCAATATCAATTGGTATTGCCCAAATCAGCTCGTTAGTTTAGATCGTCAAATCGATCATACCGACCTCACCCTCGATGACGGCCAGCAAATACGCTGCAAGTTATTAGTCGGTGCAGATGGTAACAATTCAATGGTGCGCCAGTTAACCAACGTGCCAATTGAAGTTACTGATTTTGAGCAAACCGCGATCATTGCTAACGTCACCACCAGTAAATTGCATGAAGGCAAAGCGTTCGAGCGTTTTACTGACACGGGTCCGTTGGCATTGTTGCCAATGAAAGATCAACGTAGTTCATTAGTATGGTCGGTGCGCACTGATGAAGTTGACGCGATCATGGCATTAAGTGATAAAGCATTCTTAGCACGTTTACAGCAGCGTTTCGGTTATCGCTTAGGCTCGTTTACTAAAACGGGTCAGCGTTTTTCATACCCGCTGCTATTAACAGAAGCGTTAGAGCCAACCCAACATCGTAGTGTTGTGATTGGTAATGCGGCGCATGCACTACACCCAATTGCGGGTCAGGGTTATAACCTGGGCTTACGTGATGTGGCGGTATTGCATCATCAAATTGAACAAGCTTTTTTAAACGACCAAGATGTCGGCGCGCAAGCCGTCACCAAAGGTTACTGGCACAAGCGTCAAGGCGATCATCAAAAAACCATTTGGATGACGACCTCATTAGCGACCTTGTTTGCCAATAATTATGCGCCGCTGGTGGCGGGTCGTAATTTAGCCCTGCATACCATGGGTTACAAACCAGAATATAAACGCGCACTCGCACGTCAAGCACTGGGTGCGTTCAAGTTATTTTAAGCATTAGGATGTTATATGCAATCTTATGATATTGCGGTTGTTGGCGGTGGCATGGTTGGACTTGCTTTTGCTGCAGCATTAAAAGAAACCACCCTGAAGATCGTCGTTATCGAAGGGAATGAACTGGATCGCGAATTAGGTGAATCACCAGAATTACGCGTGAGTGCGTTAAGTCGCGCCAGCCAAAACATATTACAAAATGTAGATGCGTGGTCAGGTATCGAAAGCCGCCGCCATCAAGCGTACAACGCCATGCAAGTATGGGATCGTAATGGCTTCGGTCACATCGACTTCGACGGCGATGCGTTAATGACAGATACCTTAGGGCATTTGGTCGAAAACAAAGTGATCCAATTAGCGCTGTTAGAGCAAATTGACAAAGCCAGCAACATTACCTTATTAACCGGGTCGCGTATTAGTAAGTTAACCCGTGGCGGCGATGCGGCTTGGTTAACGCTAGAAGATAAAGAACCTGTGTACGCGAAACTGATTGTTGGTGCTGATGGTGCTAATTCATGGACACGTGCACAAGTGGCCATTCCGCTGACGACATGGGATTATAATCACCATGCGATTGTCGCGAATATCCGCACTGTTGAACCGCATCAATCCTGTGCGCGTCAGATCTTTAATCCAGAAGGGCCATTAGCGTTCTTACCGTTATGGCAGCCAGATCTGTGTTCTATCGTGTGGTCATTACCACCAGAACGAGCAACTGCATTGTTAGCAATGGATGAAAGCGAATTCAACAAGCAATTGACCGTGGCATTCGATGGCCGTTTAGGTTTATGTAAAGTTGAAGGTCAACGTCAGGCATTCCCGCTTAAAATGCGTTATGCCCGTAGCTTTGCCAGCGATCGCGTGGCGTTAATTGGCGATGCGGCCCATACCATTCACCCGTTAGCAGGGCAGGGCGTAAACCTTGGTTTGTTAGATGCGGCGAGTTTGGCGCAGTGTGTATTAGAAAATCACCTCGCCAATAAAGATATTGGCAGCCATGCGCACTTGCGCAAGTTTGAGCGCTGGCGTAAAGCCGAAGCGGCTGTGATGATTTCAAGCATGGAAGGACTAAAACGTTTATTCAGTGGTGGTCATCCGGCGAAACGCATTTTCCGTGATATTGGTCTAACCTTGTCGAATACATTACCTGGGCTAAAGTTAAGCTTTATTAAACGGGCGATGGGATTAGATGGTGAGTTACCTGATCTTGCTAAACCGGGCTACAAGCGTTAACCTTATCTCGATTAGCGTTAACCTGATCACAGGGAATTGTTAATATAGTGTAATTGATCCACCCCTATAATTGCACTTACGATGAGAATAACTAATGTAAACACCCTGTTTGCATTAGTTATAATAATGGGTAAGGTGGTTATTTTTAACATCTTACTAGCTTAAAAATTGTCAATACAGTTCATAATCAGTAAAACCAACTGCCTAATCTAGTTTTTTTGTGATCTACGACGTCATTATCCCCCTCAAATAACGACTTTCACTTTTTAAGTGTTAGCCTTATCCATATTATTATTTTGTTAACCATTAGATTTTCTATTCCTTAAATAATTTTTAACGAATGCTATCTAGGGGTATAATAAGATCATTGTCATGTAATAGGCTTTACATGACCGTTTTATATAAAGCCTTATATAGGACTTTATCTAAAGCAAAAAAGCAATTTTACTTGATCCCAAAGTCTTGATTAATAACTGTCAATTAAAGGAATTATAGAATGGCTCAACAAACAGTACTGTTCCCGAAGCACGTAGAAGCAGGGGCAAAAATGGTAGACTTCCATGGTTGGGATATGCCAATCAATTATGGTTCTCAGATTGCTGAACATAATGCTGTCCGCGAAGATGCGGGTATGTTCGATGTGTCACACATGACTATCGTTGATATCAAAGGCTCTGATGCTAAGTCATTCTTACGTTATTTACTTGCCAATGATGTGGCAAAATTAACTGTTTCTGGTAAAGCACTTTATACCGGAATGTTACAACAAGATGGTGGGGTTATTGATGACCTTATCGTTTACTTCTTCAATGATGAATACTACCGTTTAGTGGTTAACTCAGCGACGCGTGTTAAAGATTTAGCATGGATCAACAAACAAGCTGCAGATTTCTCTGTTGCTGTTACTGAATTACCTGAACTAGCAATGATTGCTGTTCAAGGCCCTAAAGCGAAAGAAAAAGCCGCTACTGTATTCACAGCCGAGCAAAACGCTGCTGTTGAAGGCATGAAGCCTTTCTTTGGTGTGCAAGCGGGTAGTTTGTTTATTGCTACAACGGGTTATACCGGTGAAGCAGGTTATGAAATAGTTGTTCCACAAGACCAAGCTTGCGATTTATGGCAGCAACTTGTGGACGCAGGTGTTCAACCAGCAGGTCTAGGCGCACGTGATACACTACGCCTTGAAGCTGGCATGAACCTTTACGGTTTAGATATGGATGAAACTGTATCACCGCTAGCCGCTAACATGGGCTGGACGATTGCTTGGGAACCGCAAGAACGTGACTTTATTGGTCGCGCAGCGCTTACTGCTCAAAAATCAGAAGGCACTGACAAGCTTGTTGGTTTGGTTCTGGAAGCGAAAGGTATTTTACGTACTGGTCAAAAAGTCGTATTTACTAACGCTGCAGGCGAAGCATGTGAAGGCGTTATCACCAGTGGTAGCTTCTCACCAACATTAGGTTTTAGTATTGCATTTGCACGTGTTCCAGCATCAATCGGCGAAACAGCTGAAGTTGAAATGCGTAAGAAGTTGATACCAGTTGCAGTGACTAAACCGGCGTTTGTTCGTAATGGTAAAAAACTAGTTTAGTGCTACGTTTGATTTAACTGAAAATTGTATGACGTAAGCTGGGTTACTTTTCTTTATTACTAAAGACGCGTAATTCAGTGTCTACAGCGTTACCAAATAAAAACATAATCATTTAAGTATAAGACAAAAGGAATTTCAACAATGAGCAATATCCCAACTGAATTAAAATATGCATCTTCACACGAATGGGTTCGTAAAGAAGAAGACGGTACGTTTACTGTCGGTATTTCTGACCATGCGCAAGGCCTTCTTGGTGACATGGTATTCATCGATTTACCAGATGTTGGTGATGAAATTGAAGCTGGCGAAGATTGCGCAGTAGGCGAATCTGTTAAAGCTGCATCAGATATCTACGCACCAATCAGTGGTGAAGTTGTTGCAATCAATGAAGAACTTGAAGACTCTCCAGAGCTAGTAAACTCGGATGCATTCGGCGAAGGCTGGTTGTTCCGTGTTAAAGCGTCTGACGAAAGCCAGCTAGACGCGTTACTTGACGCTGCAGCTTACGGCGAGTCAATCGAAGACTAATTGTTGTTGAAACCCTGAGCTAGCCTCGGGGTTTTTTTTAAGTGTTTAAACTCTACTTTCAGTTTGTGAAAAATGAATTTAATCTTTTAAACACCTATTTATTGTTGTAAGCGCTATTTTTATTTTGTAATAGCTACTTTCATTTTGTAATAGTAAAAAATACAGGGAATTGCATGAAAACCCATACCCCACTTGCCCATTTAGAGCAGATTGATAATTTCGCCCGTCGCCATATCGGTCCTTGCGACGAAGAAACTAAAGCAATGTTAACGAAAGTTGGCGCTGAATCTTTAGAAGACCTTATTCAACAAACTGTACCAAGCTCGATCTTATTGGCAGAAGACGTTGTTGCTGGCCATCAGTTATCTGAAGTTGCAGCACTGCAAGAATTAAAAGCCATCGCAGCGAAAAACACAGTAAACAAGAGCTACATTGGTATGGGCTATTACGGTACTAACGTGCCGAATGTTATCCTACGTAACGTATTCGAAAATCCAGGCTGGTACACGGCATACACGCCTTACCAACCAGAAATTGCACAAGGTCGTTTAGAAGCATTACTTAACTTCCAAACAATGACGTGCGATTTAACCGGCATGGACTTAGCAAGCGCATCACTCCTTGACGAAGCAACAGCAGCAGCTGAAGCAATGGCAATGTGTAAGCGTGTTTCTAAAAACAAAAAATCTGACAACTTCTTTATCGCCGACAGCGTACACCCACAAGTTGCTGACGTGATGATCGAACGTGCGGAGCACTTCGGTTTCACTATTATTCAAGGTCCAGCAGCAACAGCCGCTGACCATGACTTGTTTGGTGCGGTACTTCAGTACCCAGGTACGAACGGTGACGTAACAGATATCAGCGACATTATTGCTGCTATCCAAGCGAAAAAAGGTGTTGTTGCAGTTGGTTCTGATTTATTAGCACTTACTCGCATTAAATCTCCTGCAGAACTTGGTGCAGACATCGCGTTTGGTAGTTCACAACGCTTTGGTGTACCAATGGGTTATGGCGGTCCACACGCGGCATTCTTCGCTACATGTGACAAACATAAACGTTCTATGCCAGGTCGTATCATTGGTGTTTCTAAAGACACACATGGTAAACCAGCACTACGTATGGCAATGCAAACGCGCGAGCAACACATTCGCCGTGAAAAAGCTAACTCAAACATTTGTACAGCGCAGGTATTACTAGCGAACATGGCTGGTTTCTACGCAACATATCACGGTCCTCAAGGCCTGAAAGATATTGCTAAGCGTGTACACCGTTTTACTGATTTATTAGCAACTGGTCTTGTTAAAGGTGGTTTAAGCCTGACGCACAATACTTGGTTCGATACAATCACAGTACAGTTAGATAACGAATTGTTAGATAACAAAGAGAAAGTTGTTACTCGCGCATTAGCAGCGGGCATTAACTTCCGTCTTGATTCTGAGCACCAAGTTGGTATCAGCATCGATGAAACAATCACGCAAGCAGATCTGGCGACATTATTCGACGTACTACTTGGTGATAACCACGGTATCTCGATTGATGAACTAGAAGCTGAACTGGCTGCAACAGGTAGCACGTCTATCCCTGCATCAGTTGAACGTGAATCTGCATTCCTAACACACCCAGTATTTAACTCTCATCATTCAGAAACAGAAATGATGCGTTATATTAAATCTCTGGAAAATAAAGATTTAGCCCTTAACCATTCAATGATTTCATTAGGCTCTTGCACAATGAAACTGAATGCAGTTGCAGAAATGATCCCAGTAACATGGCCTGAATTCAGCAACATGCACCCGTTCTGCCCAGCAGACCAAGCGGTTGGTTATAAAGTGATGATTGACCTGTTAGAAGACTGGTTAGTGACTATCACAGGTTACGATTCAGTTTGTATGCAACCTAACTCGGGTGCTCAAGGTGAATATGCTGGTCTATTAGCAATCCACAAATACCATGAGTCTCGTGGCGATTCACATCGTAACATCTGTCTTATCCCTAGCTCTGCGCACGGTACTAACCCTGCATCAGCGCAAATGGCGGGTCTGAAAGTTGTAGTAACTAAGTGTGATGCGAACGGTAACGTTGACGTTGAAGACTTACGTGAAAAAGCGATTGAACTGAAAGACAACCTTTCTTGCATCATGATCACGTACCCATCGACACACGGTGTATACGAAGAAACGATTAAAGAAATCTGTGAAATCATTCATGACAACGGCGGCCAAGTTTACATGGACGGCGCGAACATGAACGCACAGGTAGGTCTTACTTCACCTGGTTCTATGGGTTCTGATGTTTCTCACCTGAATTTACATAAAACATTCGCTATCCCACACGGTGGCGGTGGTCCAGGTATGGGTCCTATCGGCGTTAAAGCGCATTTAGCACCTTTTGTTGCTGGTCACTCGGTTGCTGACACAGGTAAAGAAAGCCGTAACAACGGTGCGGTATCTGCTGCACAGTTCGGTAGCGCAAGCATCTTGCCTATTACGTGGATGTACATCAACATGTTGGGTACAGATGGCCTGAAAGCGTCTACACAGACAGCTATCTTGAATGCTAACTACCTAGCTCAAAACTTAGACCCACTATTCCCTGTGCTTTACAAAGGCCGTAATGACCGTGTTGCTCACGAGTGCATCATTGATTTACGCCCACTTAAAGAAGCGACTGGTATCAGCGAGTCTGATGTTGCTAAACGTCTAATGGATTATGGTTTCCACGCGCCAACAATGAGCTTCCCAGTTGCGGGTACGCTAATGATTGAGCCAACTGAATCAGAATCTAAAGCTGAATTAGATCGCTTCATTCTAGCAATGACTGGCATCCGTGCTGAGATTGCTAAAGTTGAATCGGGTGAGTGGACTGCAGAACAAAGCCCACTACATAACGCACCACACACACTAGCTGATATTGTTGACGCTAACTGGGATCGTGCTTATGACCGTGAAACTGCGGTTTACCCTGCACCTTACGTGAAGAAAGACAAGTTCTGGCCTACAGTAAACCGCATCGATGATGTGTATGGCGACCGTAACTTATTCTGCTCATGCCCTCCAATTGAAGCGTATAACGACTAATTTTGGTGTGTAACTGAGTTTTATAAATTCAGGTTCAGATAATAAAAAAGACAAGCTTCGGCTTGTCTTTTTTTGTCTGCGATTTGGTTTTTAAGCTTAAGCTTAGATGAGGCAAAGTCGCCAAATTTCTATTTTTTTGTATTTAAATTCTAATACACCAACGCAGTCTATGTATCATTTATTCGATACACAGCTGTCGTGTTTAAGTGAGGGACGACAAGTTCTGGCCTACAGTAAACCGCATCGATGATGTGTATGGCGACCGCAACTTATTCTGCTCATGCTCACCAATAACGACTAATTTGGTTAATTTAGCGTGTAACAGCGCCAAATACATGACGTGATAAGAGCGAGTCCTGCGAAAGTAGGGCTCGCTTTTTTGTTGGTCAGTAGAAATAACTCCAGAGGGGGCGCTATTTCCAATTTGAGACTCTGATTATATACAGTTGTAAATTATTCACCCTATCGTTATTAATCTATAAGCGACTTATTCTATCTATTATACGCCGCCATTTTTAATCAGAGACTATAATTTAACACTGTCTTATTGGTTAAATTTTGAGCTTAACCCGTGACTACCTCTAAAGGGATTGCTGCTAGTTGTTTTAAATAAATGTTTCAATATAATCAGTTATATAACTGGTTTTTATCTTATTTTTAATTTAATGAGTTGTTATTGACTCGGATGATCAGATTTGGGTGATTGAGACGTTATGTTATACAAATTTTAGGCTTGTGCAGTTTTTACAAGGGAATAGTTTATGAATTGGATCGTAGCAAATAAAGAGTGGTTATTTAGTGGAGGGGGTTTAGCTGTGATTACTTTTATACTAGCTAAAGTATTTTCAGCATCAAAAGGTGATGACAAGCAACCATTACAAACAACTAATAATATCGATATAAAGATAGATAGGGGCAATGAACCTGCAGTTAATAACATAGCTTCAAAAGCGGAGTTCGTTAAAGCCAATGTTAAACCTGTAGTTAAAAAAACATTAGATGATTTTAAAAATGAAACTAGAATCCTTTTCATTGATGACGATATGCGGTTTAAGGTTTCAAAAATATTAATTAGAAGTGGTTGGGTACATACAAAGTTAATTAAAGACTGTGACACCTTAGACGAACTGGACGTTATAAATGCTTCTATATTATTTATTGATGTTCAAGGGGTCGGTTTATCGATGGGGTTTAATGACGAGGGGTTAGGGCTAGCGCTTGCTATAAAAGAAAAATATCCTCTAAAAAAAGTTGTTATATATTCCGCAGAAACGCAAGGAAACCGATTCCATAGGGCACTAAGGGAGGCTGATTCATTTTTAGCTAAAAATGCTGATCCTTATGAATTTCAACGGCTTGTTGAAGAGTTTACTATTGGTGGAGAATGTTAAATCATGGTTATTAGGTACCGAATAGTAAGCGCCAAAGGTATAATTATTTCTTGTGATTTATTACCCTCTGAAATTATGCTAATAAAAAATATAAACTCGAAATCTCAAAAAATTAATAATGGTTCAATTAGAGCTGGTGTTTCAAAAAATGAATTATATACAGTTTATGCATTTTCATCTGATAAAGATCTGATAAAGAGCTCATTAAAATTTAAAACTCAATTAGATCTAATTCTTAGAACCACAGAATCAATTGATCAAATAATTGATAAAGCGAAGACATCAATCAATAAAAGCACAAGTAGATTAATTCATAATCTAACAACCCTTAACGCTCATAATATACAAGAAATATACTCGTTAATTCCTCAAGATGGAGTTAGCCGAAATATGAGAACACAAATTTCTTTTGCTAAAGAAATTGTAAAGGCTGAACCTAAAGAAGCGGCTATCACACTACTTAAAATTGCCAAAAATAATGCGTCAATGAAAGTAGAATTTTCGGTATTTAAAAAATTATTTGATAGTAATCCTGAGCTTCAAAGAAGAAAGCATAATATTCATAAAGTATTAATGAATATTTTTTACCTCTTTTTTCCGGACTTTACGGATAAAAATGTCAAAGTGATTGTGGGTGATGACAATACACACATGGCATATTTCGATTATGAATCAGTTCACGTTGCCTTGTATCATATGATTGAAAACGCCACTAAATACATAAAACCTGATTCTATCTTAAAAATAGATATTGATAGTAATGATAAATACTCACAAATTTCTATGGATATGATTAGTACGGAAATAAAAAAATCAGAAGTAGAAAAAATATTTTTCGAAGGTGTATCTGGTGAACTTCCAACTAAAATAGGGAAAGCTGGAGACGGTATCGGTTTGTATAGAGCTCAAAATATACTTCATTTAAATTCAGGTTCGATTAAGGTAACGCCATACCCTGAAAGCTTAGAGTCCACGCTCGGTTTTAAATTTCAAAGGAATGTCTTTGTTATAAAATTACCAACATGCAAACAAAGCCTAACAAACCCATAAAGTCAGGTCCGCAATGAATGTGTTAGTATTTCCACTGTTTATTGGGTGTTATTTGATTAAATAGATGCTTCAGGCTTATTTTAGCTGAAACATCTTCCCCCTAATTTAGTGCAAATTATCACATGGTTTTTAGCTAATTATAGCTAAGTTTCAGAGTCGATTTAATGCTGTTGCTTATTCTTTTACTATTTGTTCTTCGAACCTTTTAAGCAATGGTTTCAACTGTTTTTTTATCGATTTGGAATCCATTATTTTTGCAGCTCTATACCCATAAGAGAGAAAGTTACGTTGACCTCGATGTGTATACAAGCGATGTAACTTTCGTTTATATAGCTCAGTTTGTAATGGTTCACCTTTTGATTTTCTAATTCGATTTTCTTTATCCATTGTATTTTTAGCTAGTTTAATTCCGCCTTTCATTTTTTCAGAGTATCTTGAAAGAGAGGCTGAACGTAGAAAAATAGATGAACCATCAAATAAAAATCCAAGATATTGTAACGGTTTTTGTTTATTGTCTTCAAAACTAGATAGCTTATCTGAATGATATCTAAAATCTCTTATTTCGGTTTTACTTTCGTTGATCGTGACATATAACTTACTTATCTCGGTTGTTACGTTCACTAACACTTTATCTCGTTCACTAGTCGGAACAACAAAGAGCATGTCATCGCAATATCGAAAATAAGTACCATTAATTGAATTCGCGTAATCTTTCATTTTTTCATCAAAAGAAAGCATGTATATATTCGATAATAAAGCACTTATTGGCGACCCTTGAGGGATACCATAGTTATCTTTGTTTGATGAAATTAGACCTGCTTTTCTGATATCAGTTCGAAACTCATGTGGCTCACATATTTTTAATCGTTTATTTTTTATTTGGCTTTGATGCTTACCGTTACCATTTAATTTGGGATTGTGTGGAGAGATATTAAAGAGCTCGAATACTTTGTCCCGATCTACTTTAGAAAATTTAGTTAATGAACGAAAAACATTATAGTGATCACTTGGTAACTCTTTTAAACCTAATATATTTGACCATTCTCGTTTTAAAATACCATGATCTAGCGTATCAAAAAAACTTGAAAAATCTAGAGCAATAGCGGAACACTCTCCTTTATCTTTAATGTAGTTGAAAACATCATTAGCAAAGTGAATGTTATTTTTTTTATTAATTTTTCTAAACGCTAAAACTGAATCGTGTAGACCTTTCTCTTGTAATTTATCTTCATAATGTGCTGAAAGAATGTCTGCATAATACGCATAAATATGGCTATCTATGTGAGATGAATAAGCTACATCTCTCACTTTTTCTTTACGGTATAACTTGTTTGTAATTTTATCTCTCGATAATTTAGTCACATTAAAAGAATAAGAAATAAAAGGATAAAACGCATGTTGGCTTACTGTTTTTGGATTTAAAACAATGTTGTTGGCTTTGTCCAGTAATATTGGACGATCAAAATGTAAGTAACTGCGTTTCTTAAACCAAAGAGGTACTTCTGAGATAGGGGAGTTATTCATTTTATGTCTCTAGCAAAACCGAGGATAAATAGAAAAGCGACCTTTCTGCATTATTCTCCCCGGCTTCAACTAACTGGCCTAACCAATCATCTGACCTTTTTCAAGGTACGCGTCGCATATATTAGAAATACTATATAATGTAATATCAACTGGAGAAACTATGAAAGTCCTGCACTCGATGGCTATACATTTGGCTTTGTTCATGAACCAAGCGGAATGTATTGTCATTCTATAAGAAACCTTTACGACTACACGTAAAGCAACTCTAGCTTATCTTTTTATATGTTTAAATTCAATTGTTTAATGTTATTTTCTGCTGTGTGTGTGGATGAAGTATAGATAAATGTTGGTATTATATAAACCAATATATATTTATATAATACATATTGAAAAGTGGTGATCTGTGAAGCGTTTTCATTACATCAAGTAATCATCAAACCAATTCCCCCATACAAACCCTTACACTCACAAATATATTAATCCCTATAATCGTTCACACATCCTCTCGATTTAGGGAAACTACTTTATGCACTTTTTTACACTGAAAAACTCTGCAATATTATCCGTCACTGCCGCCCTATATTTAACGGCTTGCACTCATACCGCACAAGCGAGCAACGTCGTTAAAACCGTCACTAACGGTGCATTAACTTTCGAGCTCGAATTCGAAGATGAGCTATACCTCGAGGGCGGCAAAGAGTTGATGTGGAATGAAGCATTGCAGCAACCTTATATCGAAGCAGCCAACCAATGGTTAACGGCATTAGTCGGCGTAGAGGGTAAACCACTGCACACTATCCGTATGCGGATCTCGGTTGCAGAGATGAATGACGGTAATGGTTACGCTGGCCCTGATTCTGAAGAACAAATAGGTGACTACGAGATACCAACCAGCGGTACCTTAGTTATCGGTAATCATACCTACGAACAAGGCTTTGAGCAGGTCGAGTTTAAAGCCAATATCCTTCATGAAATGGGGCACATCCTTGGTATCGGTTCGTATACTGAAAGGTTTACGGAATACAGCGAGGAACTCCAAGGCAATGTATTGAAAGTGCCACACAGTATGGCTGCGCAAAAATATAATCAGATATACGGTAACAGCTATCAGTATGTGCCAATCAGTGATGACGGCGGTCACTTGTATGATTATGTATTGCAGGAAGACAAAAAACGGGTATTGGATAACGGCAAAGTGTTAGCGCCATTAACCCAAGAGTTTATGGCTAATGGTGTGGTCTTTGGCGCTGTGACACTAGGGGTACTCGATGATATTGGTTATCAGGTTTCTTATAGTGGGGCAGAGGGTTATAAGCCATGAACATTAAGCCAACACTTCCTCAGTTAGGCTGGAAACCTTTTTCCATCCACAACAGACGCTAGAATAACTGACTGAGTTCATGATCGGTCGCGTTGTTGAACAACACCGTCACGGCCGTTATCCAACTCGATAAGTAAGACGTATAGTGGGTTAACTATGTGGAAAAAAATTGATTTACCCCTACTTTATGCTATTAATTACACTTTAAGTATTGCAATGTTTCACTGCTTTACTAAAGAGGTTTAGATGAAAATGTTGAAAAAATCACTATTAGCATTCGTGATCAGTACTAGCATTGTCGGTTGTAATGGTTCAAGTTCAAGTTCTGGATCATCGGGAGGTGGCGCAGTGGCTACTTTACCTACATCACTAAAAAATTGCATCATTGAACTGGCTAACACCTTAATTTGTAATGGTGCAGTTGAAGACTTGAGTGAATTAACCCTGCTACCCAATCTCACATCTCTACAACTCGATGATGTAACGATAACCGAAGCCGTTTGGAAAACACTGCCCGTAACCTTACCCCTGATAACCAAATTACAATTGGTGAACAACGATTTACCCTCCAATATTGATTTATTAAATTTTCCCAATCTAACGACATTAATCATCGGAGACAATCCTGACACATTTACCACAGCGGGTAGTGTGTTATTAAATGCAATAAACGATCAAACCCAATTGCAAACGCTTGGTTTTTTCGGCAATGGTCACCTTGCTCCTAACGAAATTGAGCTTGCCAACTTTAATGCACTCACAGATCTCGACCTTTCTTATGGTGAGCATATCTTTGCTGGTGTCCGCTCTGGTGAAGGTTTGTTAGGACAGATTGAAGCAATGTCACAACTTACAGCCTTAAATTTAGAGGGGACAGATTTAGGAGAGTTCGACCTCAGTCAGTTGGTTAATCTTACCAAGCTTAACTTTAGCAACACTGAAGTATTTTACCGCATTCCCTCAGGTGAAGGCGTAGTGAGTCAATTGGAAAATATGCCCCTGTTAACTGAACTGCGTATTGCGAGTACGGGCATATTGAGTATCGACCTAAATAAAATGACAAATACGTTAACGGTACTTGATCTCTCTAACAGTTCTTTATTTTATGACTATGAAACAGGTGATTATGATTCGTCATTAGCAGATGCATTTTTAGCACAACTTGAAGCGATGACCAAACTTACTGAACTTAGACTTGATCAAACATTAACCCCTTCTACTGGAATGAATGGCATAAACTTAAGCAAGATTGCCAATAGCTTAACAATACTTGACCTGTCTGGTCATGCCTCATTATTTGATGGGTTAACCAGTGGCGATGGTGTGTTAGGACAAATAGAAAACATGGATAAGTTGACGGAATTGAAGCTCGAACGCGTGGCTCTCACCGACATTGACTTGAGTAAATTTGCAACCAATTTAACAGTCCTGGCTTTATCTGGTAACCCCGAACTATTTACAGAGACAAGTATATTAACGAGCGTATTAATGCAGATTGAACGCGCTAATGCTCTCACGCAACTGGCATTAAATAACAATGAACTACAGAGGTTTAATGGTGGGACGTTAAGTAAGTTATTATCCCTTGATATCAGAGATAATAGTCGGATAACAGTGGACAACTTAGTGTTACAGAACAATGCGGGCTTAGACGTTCGTGTTAAGGGTACTGGCATTAGTGAGTCTGATGAAGCCACTTTAAAAGGCAAATACCCTGACGTAAAATTTGATTTCATTTTTTAGCCATTAGATGCCTGCAATCAAATGAGAGTTGCTGGTTCTGAAGCTTAATTGTTGAGGGGGAAGTATGAGGCATTATCTGCTTTACTTGTCCTTCAAGCTGCGAATAAAAAACAATCATGTCGGAAATGTTCAATCTTTCGCTGTGTGATCCCGCTATTATTAACTCATCGATTTGGTGCGCGCACTAGATAACAGAATCAATATTAATAGACGAGATCATCATCATGAATACAGCAATGAACATGACGCCAACACTTTCTCAGTTAGGCTGGAAACCATTTTACCAACAACAGCTGACGTTAGAAGAACTGACTGAATTCATGATAGGTCGCGTTATTGAACAGCACCGCAGCAGTATTGTAGTGATGGCTGAACAAGGCCAAGCAACGTTAACCTTAGCGCCAAACAGCGAGCGCGTTTGTGTTGGTGACTGGGTATTGTTTGACGAATCGTTAAGAGTGTATAGAAGCTTAGAGCGTCAATCATTGTTTGAGCGTAAAGCACCGGGTTCAAAGGTAGCGACGCAATTGATTGCCGCGAATATCGACAGCGTGATGATCGTGTGTTCGTTGAATAATGATTTCAACCTTGGCCGTATTGAGCGTTACCTTGCCATTGCTAAAGAAGCGCAGGTTGAACCTGTGATTATATTAACCAAAGCAGATTTATGTGAAGACGTTGCAGGTAAGCAAGCTGAAGTACAAGCGCTGGATCCACTGCTTGCTGTCTATTCAGTTAATGCGTTGGATAGCCAAGATATTCAACAGCTGCATACTTTCTGCAAATCGGGTAAAACCGTGGCCTTTTTAGGGTCATCTGGCGTGGGCAAATCGACATTAGTAAATGGCCTTTTAGGCGCTGAAGCACAACAGACGGGTGGCATTCGTGAAGACGATAGCAAAGGTCGCCATACTACAACGTATCGCGCACTAAAAATGTTGCCACAAGGCGGCATGTTAATGGATACCCCTGGCATGCGTGAATTACAACTAAGCAGTTGTGAGACTGGCGTGAGTGAAACCTTTAGCGAAATAACCGCTATCGCAGGACTGTGTCGCTTTGGTAATTGTTCGCACGACAGTGAACCGGGCTGTGCGGTTAGAGCTGCAATTGAAGATGGCTCTTTGCCATTAAGACGCCTAACAAGTTATCAAAAACTAAACCGCGAACAAGCGATGAATAGCGCGACATTAGTAGAGAAACGCTCGAAAGACAAAGCGTTCGGCAAACTCATTAACAATGCACAAAACGAGGCCAAGCGTTTTAAAAGAGGTATGTAAGCCTGAGCGTAGAACATATGCATGATAAAGAGTACGATCGTACACTTTAATCTAAATACTAATGTCAGCAATAAGAAAAGTGTATATAGATACACTTTTTCTTGCTTATAAGCATATGAAGACCTAAAGTAACCATAAGTACACTTTTTAGGGCGTTCGCATGGTTACTCAACTTGATCCAAGCACTTTAGGTAAATTGATTAAAGAAAATAGAAAGGCAGCGTCGATGACTCAGGAGATCGCTGCATCATTTTGTGGTGTTACCAAGAAGACCTTAATCAGAGTTGAAAAGGGCGAAGATGTATACTTTTCAACAATAGTTAAAATCCTTAATGGTCTTGGTATAAGCCTTGCTGTCGATGACCCTAGTAGTAAAAAGATATTAGGTGGCAGCAATGAATGGTTCTAACTTTAATGTGTTAGAAATGTATTTCAGGGGGATGATCATAGGTAAAATATCTTTTGACATTGATACTGAATATTTTTCTATCGAATACACCAAAGAGTGGCAGGAGAACGGTTTTCCTATCTCGCCTATGCTTCCGCTCAGTGGCCGAGTACCGAGTTCACAGATCTCGATTTATCTGACTAACTTGCTGCCCGAAAACAAAGGTCTTGATTACCTCATTGAAGCCCTCGGTATTTCCAAAAACAATACATTTGCCCTAATCAAAGGGATTGGCTTCGATACATCTGGTGCAATATTGTATTTGCCTATGGACTCTAAACCACAAGTCACATCTTTTATTTCTATCTGTGAAGAAGACCTTATAAAACGAATCGAAGACCCAGAAATGTGGCCGATGGAAGTTTGGGATGGCAAACCACGTCTTTCAGTGGCAGGGGTTCAGTCTAAACTGAACCTATTCCACATCGATACTGAATATGGGTTTGGTGAAGGAGATCTTTGTTCAACCCACATTGTTAAATTTGAAAAAAATACGCAACAGCATTTAGTACTCAATGAGTTTATTACCATGAAACTTGCTGAGCTTATCGGTATGCAAGTTGCGAAAGTCGAGGTTATGCCAATAGGCAAATATAAAGCCCTATCTGTTACGCGTTTCGATCGCATGTATAACGCAGAACGGAAAATCGTAATGCGTCGCCATATGATTGATGCATGCCAGGCGCTTGGATTTTCGGTTGCTAGAAAGTATGAGCGAAACTTAGGTAGCAGCCGTGATGTAAAAGAGATCCGTGAAGGTGTGAGCTTGGACAAGCTGTTTAGTATTGCACAGCACTGCGCTAATCCCGCACAAGCTAAATATGACATGCTCCGTTGGACAATTTTTAATTTACTTGTCTGCAATGCTGATTCTCATGGCAAAAATTATTCTTTCTATGTTACTGCAAATGGATTGGAACCTACACCATGGTACGATCTCGTTAATGTGCAAATGTATCCAGAGTTTGATCAAGAACTTGCGATGGCAATTGGTGATGAATTCGAACCTGATGAAGTGCATGCTTATCAGTTGATGCTCTTTGCTGAAGAATGTGGAATAAAGCAGAACGTACTTGAGATAACGCTTAAGCAGCTAACGAAAGCGATTATCAATAATGTAGATAAAGCAGTAGATCTAGCTTGGGAACTCACGGATGCAGAGTTTGAGTATGCTGAAAAGTATAAACATAGTATTCAAGCACGTTGTGAGTATTACTTAGCTCAGACAGAAGAGATGAAATATATCCTGCTTTAATTGAATAGCCGCTCGCGCTTTACCCCAAAATCAACAAAGCCTCCAAACGAGGATAATGCCATTTAGTTAAGGATGTATTGACTGAACAAGGTAACGTGTTTTAGATATTCGAACGCTCCGATTTTTGGGGCGTTTTATTTTTTCTGGCAATATATAACGCTTTACTCTTTCACGCATTGCCCTTAATTTTTTCGGCATACTTCCTGGCGTACCCATCGCGCACCAAAGTAACTCATCGTGAATAATGCGATTTCGGAGTGAAGTCAAGGCACAAAGGCGGACAATAGGGTATTCAGTGTGCTTGTCTTTACTGTAATTAATATATCCAAATGATGCGACATGTTCAGGTGTGTCATGACATCGAAGTTGAGTACCATCAATTGAAAAAAGCTTTAGATTATTCCACTTATCGTCAGAGTCTTCTTGCTTTCCCCAGTGTCTGGCCGTCATTGAAAATAACTCGGCAAGAGGTTCATCGCTGAGCCTTTGCCTGGCTTGAGGTATTGCACTTGGAGCGACATTATCACCGAGTGAATCGGAGAGATGAAGGTCTAATTTGGAAACAATGTCCGTTATAGAGCGATCACGAAATAACCCCATACCAATGACTAACGATACGACTAACTCAGCAGGCAGTTTACGTTTTCGAATGCTCGCTTTATTCGTTTTTTCTAATACTTCTTCGATCTATTCTAGCGGCAGG
>NZ_AKXQ01000014.1 GCF_000276805.1 Moritella dasanensis ArB 0140
AGCAGGCGCGGGTGATTCAGGTGTTTGAATTGCTTCAGTCGTACTTGCTTGCGCGGCAGCCTTCTTGGCTTTAGCGCGAGCAATTGCAGCAGCAACCGCGGCTTTTTTAGCATCGACAGCAGGCGCGGGTGATTCAGGTACTTCAGTTGCTTCAGCTGTACTTGCTTGTGCGGCAGCCTTCTTGGCTTTCGCACGGGCGATAGCAGCAGCAACCGCGGCTTTTTTACCATCAATGGATGGTGTAGAAGCATCTGTAGTCGAGCCTCCAGCGGCTGCTTTTTTGGCTTTAGCACGGGCGATTGCATCGGCAACGGCGGCTTTCTTCGCTTCAATCGCTGGGCTGGTTGTTATTCCAGCTGGCTCTGAACTTTCGGCTTCACGTTTCGCTTTCGCGGCGGCTTTTCTGGCTTTACGCTCAGCAATGACCGCTGAATTGTCTGGAAGGTCGGTATTTGGCATCGCAGTTTCTACTGATGCCGCGCTAGCTGACGCTGCTTTCTTGGCTTTAGCACGCGCAATGGCATCAGCAACGGCAGAACCTTTATTACTTTGACCGTCACTTGGCGCTTGTTCTGCGGCTTTAGCTTTTTGAATGCGTTCCATTGCGGCTTTAACTGGATCTTCCCCCGTTAAAGCTTTCGCAGTGGCTCGGCGTTTTTCAGCAGCGTCTTTTTGACGTTGTTCGCGTTGTGCTTTCTCTAATGCTAAACGCTCATTACGTTTTTCAAAGCGCTCTTTGGCAATGGCCGCAGCAGCAAGTTCAGCATCGCTTTCACGGACTTCAACTTTGGCAATACGGTATTGATGTACAAGCGGTATTTGGCTTGGGCAAACATAACTACATGCACCACATTCAATGCAGTCCATTAGATTGTAATCAGCCAGCTTTTTCACGTCTTTCGCTTGGCTATACCAATGTAATTGCTGTGGTAATAAATCGACAGGGCAGACTTCAGCACATTCACCACAACGAATACAAGCATCCGCTTCTCTGACTTGTGGAATTTCATCCTTAACGGGCGTTAAAATACAGTTACCCGTTTTGGTTAATGAAAATTGCGCATGTGGCAAGGTAAAGCCCATCATAGGACCACCATAGATAATGGCTGCCGCTTGGTTTTCATTACAGTCAAACTCGTCTAGTAGCGCTTTGATTGGCGTACCAATGAGCGCTTGTACATTACGAGGTTGCGGAAAGGCTTTACCCGTTAACGTCACGATACGACTTAGCAGTGGTTGGCGGTCTATAATCGCTTGCTTAACCGCGTAGATCGTACCCACGTTTTGCATCACGATGCCAGACTGGGCAGGGATTTGACCTTTGCTGATCTCTTTACCCGTGAGCATCTTAATTAACTGTTTTTCACCGCCGTTCGGGTATTTTGTCGGCACTTTATGCACGACGATATCATCGCTTAGCTTAAGTTTTTTGATCGCGGCTTCTAACGATTGTGCGGCATCAGGTTTATTATCTTCAATACCAATAACACAAAGTGCAGGCTTGATCATGTGACGTAATATCTCAATACCTTGAATAATATCGTCAGCACGTTCACGCATTAATACATCATCAGACGTGATGTAAGGTTCACACTCTGCGGCGTTGATTAATAAGAATTCAATCGGCTGTCTATCATTTAATTTAACGGCTGTCGGGAAACCCGCGCCGCCCATACCGGCAACACCTGCCTGGCTAATATATTGCTGCAACTCAGCCGTTGATAGCTGTTTATAATCTAACGCCGGTTGCGCTGGCACGGCTTGATCTTCTTGATCGCAGACAAGCTTAATGGCAATTTCTGGTGCAGCAGAGGGCTGGGTACTTGGATATTGGGCAATATGTTCAATCGTGCCAGATGTCGGCGCATGAACAGGTACTGCCATAAATGAATCTGAAGCGGTAAGTGGCTGACCCTTTAAAACCCGATCGCCTGCTGCAACAATGATTTGACCGCCTTGGCCAATGTGTTGCTTCACAGGAATAATAAGATGTTTAGGAATACTCGCGGTGGTGATCGCTAAACTTGTAGACTGGGTTTTGTTCTCTTGCGGATGTACACCACCAAGATAGCGCCACAGTTTACCATTTTTGATTTGTTCGATTAATGACATCATGTGACCTACTTAATATTGACGATTGGGATAGAATCTAACTGCCATTTCCAGGCAGTTTGTACTGGTTCCATCACGATACAATCGGTCGGACATGGTGCCACACATAATTTACAACCGGTGCAGGCATCAACAATGACAGTGTGCATTGCACGCGTTGCCCCTGCGATAGCGTCAACAGGACAGGCTTGAATACATTTAGTACAACCAATGCAGTCTTCTTCAATGATCCGCGCAACGAGTTTAATGCTGGCATCATGTTCTTGTTCTGCGACGGGTTTAACTTCAACGCCCATGATATCAGCGAGTTTTTCGACGGTCGCTGCGCCACCAGGCACACATAAGTTAACTTCAGCACCATTGGCGACGGCTTCGGCATAGGGTTTACAACCCGGGTAGCCACATTGGCCACATTGTGTTTGTGGTAGCTCTGCATCAATCTGCTCAACGACAGGGTTACCTTCAATTTTGAAACGAATAGCTGCCCAGCCGAGTCCAAGCCCAAACAAAGCGGCGAGAATAACAAGGGTAATAATTGCAATTAGAATAGTAGTCATAGTTATCAATAGTTAAAGTTTAACTAAGCCCGTAAAGCCCATGAAAGCAAGGGACATAAGTCCAGCTGTGATCATAGCGATTGAAGTACCCTTAAAAGGGGCAGGGACGTTTGCAGCAGCGATACGTTCACGCATGGCCGCAAATAATATAAGCACTAATGAGAAACCAACCGCAGCGCCAAAGCCATATACCGCACTTTCGATAAAGTTATGTTTTTCATTAATATTAAGCAATGCCACGCCAAGAACCGCACAGTTAGTGGTGATCAGCGGTAAGAAAATACCTAACAGACGATAAAGGGTAGGGCTGGTTTTATGCACAACCATTTCGGTAAATTGTACCACAACGGCAATCACCAGAATGAAACTCAGCGTTCGCAGGTATTCTAAGCCGAGCGGCGTTAAAATATACGTTTCAACAAGGTATGAAGACATTGCCGCAATGGTCAAGACAAACGTTGTCGCAAACGACATGCCGATTGCACTTTCTAATTTGCTCGATACACCCATAAATGGGCATAAACCAAGGAATTTGACTAGTACAAAGTTGTTTACAAGCACAGTGCTGACTAGTAGTAAGAGATATTCGGTCATGATGAAGTAATACAGTGACTATGGGAGGCCATATTATCAGGGATCTGGATCATTGTTACAATAGGAAAGCACTAAAATGATAACGTAAAAAGGCTAAAAATCAATTAGTCTCCTTACGTTATCTGGGGTTTTTACTGTTTTAACTGACTATTTTGCTTAAAGGAGCAGGTCTTGCAATAAGGTAACCTTGGATCCCATCGACATGCATAGATTCCAGCAATTGTTTTTGTGCCAACTCTTCAACACCTTCGGCAATGACTTGGCAGCTCATGCGGTGTGCGACATCAACGATCATACGTAAGAATTGTTGACTGGCGTTATCATCGGTAATTGATTGGATCAAGCCACTGTCTATTTTTATATAGTTTGGTTTGAGTTCTTTAAATAATTTAAATGAGCTAATACCGTGACCAAATTTACTAATGGCGGAGCGACTACCAACACGGCGTAACATATCAATTGCGCGTTTACTGGAAACAATGTTTCTTTCTAACACAATTTCATCTATTTCGAACACGAGATTAGCGGCAATATTCGGCTCCCGTAATAATAGACGTTCTAACCAGACAATGAATGCGCTACTTTGCACGGACTGAGACGTCAAGTTGACACCCCAATGGCTGTTGCCATCCATTTGCGTGCGACTATTACTGATAATGTTTTCAATAATTATTTGGTCTAATTTGACGGTGTAATCCAAACGTTGAGCCATCGCAAACAAGGTGTGAGTTGGTAGCACTGCATTATTACTACCAATAAAGCGGGTATATATCTCTTGGTAATTTTTCATATTTCGATGAATTGGTTGTACTGGTTGACTCAGTAACATCAGACAGCGTTTATTGATTATTTCTTCTATGACCTCTTTCCAATAAGATTGGCCTTGGTTGTCCTGCTGGCTATCTTGCTGTTGGAAAGCCCAATGATTTGGTCCTTCAAGTTGTGCTTTGGCCAATGCTGTATCTGCGCGGGCAAGCACTTGCTCGGGCTGGTGGCCTGAATGAATCGTTGTAATGCCAATATAAGCGACATTTTCTAGTTCATGCAGTGATTGATATTCATCTAAATTAGCTTTTATCTCTCGCGCCAATTTATGGGCGACTGCAGCCGTCATATTGGGGATGATGATGGCGAAATCAGGACCTGATACACGGTATAACTGGCTATCTGGATAGCGCTTTGTGCATTGCTTTAGCATATTTGAGATATCTTTTAGATAAGTATCGCCAAGTTGAAAGCCTCTGTGTTTATTGATATGTCCTAGCGCCGTTGCGCGAACTAATGCGAGAATTGCAGATTGAGATTGCTTTTTCTCCGATAAGATTTCGACGAGTTCACCACGAAAATAAAACCGATTGTATAAGCCGGTCAAATTATCCATGTTGATTTGTTTTGATAGCGCTTCAATTTCATCGTGCTGGCCTTGTAACTCTTTATGATGCTCTGCTTTATGCTGAGCAAGAAGGCGAGTGACAGCAGGAAATGATTGGTGCTTTGGTTTTGTGGTATTACCAATTTCGTGCATGATATTTTTTTCTAGGCCAACCAGTAATCGCTTAACGGATAGCAGGCATAATAAATAGGCGATAAACAGTGAAATAGTAAAGGTGCTTAATAACTGAATAATCACGTTATCTTTTTGACTAAACCTTAACTTAAATTTATAACTGAATAAGTCTGTCGCACCGGAAAAATGCTTAGTTAGCTGCGGAAAGATCAGTTGGATCAAAGTCGGGTAGTTGATATTTGATTCCCAACTTGAAGATACTGATTCTGTTTGAATGAATAATTGGCTTAGCGCGAGACGCTCGGTGAGTAACTTCGTATTATCATCCGTAATTGAATCAAGCGTTATCTTTTGACTTAATACGTCATTAACAGCACTGCCTTGAACCGCCAATGATGAGTTTAATGAATTGTAGCTAAAACCTGATGCGCTGATCAACATACATAAAAAAACAAATGTCAGAAAAAGGTTGCAGCGAAAATAATCCGTCATTTTCATTATCCCTATAAAATTTACATCCCTGTTACTTTAGATTAACCTTTTTAGATCAATAAAAACACGAATAATTAGGATTGGATAAAGAATATGCGATAGAGGGCACTATATTATAATTGAGGTATTTAAATAGATGATTTACGAAGGAATTAATAGGAGAGTGTGACTATAAAGATAAAGAAATTGGCTCCCCTTGCTAGACTCGAACTAGCGACATATGGATTAACAGTCCACCGTTCTACCAACTGAACTAAAGGGGAATTATTCGTTTGCTTCTTTTGAAGCTGATGCGTTGTGGTTATATATACAACATATCATTGTTGGTGTTCTCTATTCTTTTTGGTCTCACTAAAAAGTAAGAACAGAATAAAGTAAATTGGCTCCCTTTGCTAGACTCGAACTAGCGACATATGGATTAACAGTCCACCGTTCTACCAACTGAACTAAAAGGGAATTATTCTTTTTCATAAACAGCTATGTAATAAGCGGCTTAGGTACTCTTTACTTAAAAATTGGCTCCCCTTGCTAGACTCGAACTAGCGACATATGGATTAACAGTCCACCGTTCTACCAACTGAACTAAAGGGGAATTATTCTTTTTATAAACAGCTATGTAATAAGCGGCTTAGGTACTCTTTACTTAAAAATGGCTCCCTTTGCTAGACTCGAACTAGCGACATATGGATTAACAGTCCACCGTTCTACCAACTGAACTAAAAGGGAATTGTTCTTTTTTATAAACAGCTATGTAATAAGCGGCTTAGGTACTCTTTACTTAAAAATGGCTCCCCTTGCTAGACTCGAACTAGCGACATATGGATTAACAGTCCACCGTTCTACCAACTGAACTAAAGGGGAATTATTCTTTTTTATAAACAGCTATGTAATAAGCGGTTTAGGTATTCTTTACTTAAAAATTGGCTCCCTTTGCTAGACTTGAACTAGCGACATATGGATTAACAGTCCACCGTTCTACCAACTGAACTAAAAGGGAATTATTCTTTTTTATAAACAGCTATGTAATAAGCGGCTTAGGTACTCTTTACTTAAAAATTGGCTCCCCTTGCTAGACTCGAACTAGCGACATATGGATTAACAGTCCACCGTTCTACCAACTGAACTAAAGGGGAATTATTCTTTTCATAAACAGCTATGTAATAAGCTGTTTAGGTACTTTGTACTTAAAAATTGGCTCCCTTTGCTAGACTCGAACTAGCGACATATGGATTAACAGTCCACCGTTCTACCAACTGAACTAAAAGGGAATTGTTGGTTTGCTTCATTTTGAGTTAATAAAATTAAAGCGAATAAATTGTGTGTTTCTTACGAAACAGATTAACAGTTTACACGACATTATATAGTAGCGTAAATCACTAACCGTACTTTCAATGCGTACTTTTAATACGTTAATTCACTGAAAGTAAATTGGCTCCCTTTGCTAGACTCGAACTAGCGACATATGGATTAACAGTCCACCGTTCTACCAACTGAACTAAAAGGGAATTGTTGGTTTGCTTTTTATAAAGCTAATAAGTTGTACGCTTCTCTCGAAGCCAGCCCGTCTATTTACTTTACTTGAAAATTCAATTAAAAGAAAATAAAACCAACTGTTGTTCCTAATCTCTTCATAAGAGATAAAGAATAATTTGGCTCCCCTTGCTAGACTCGAACTAGCGACATATGGATTAACAGTCCACCGTTCTACCAACTGAACTAAAGGGGAATTACTTGTCTTTGTTTCGAAGACGGGGCGAATATTAAGGTTAGATGATTCTAGTGTCAATGATAAAGCGGGTGAAATTGGTATTTGCGTTTTGTTTGTCGAATAACTGAGCGATGATGGTTAAGAATTATTGATAGCGTAGTTTAAGTAAGCAATTTAAAAGTTGTGGTTAGGCTAACATTTTCAATACTTTAAATTGAACATTGTTCATGTTTTATTAATATAGTGACTATCCTAGAGTGATTGTGGCGAATAAGCGGTACTACGGATGTACTTTTAAACTACGGAAAGTCGAAATGTCAGATAAAAATGTTGCTTTCCAGGTGATGAGAATGGCAATTATGCATAAATATTTACCCATTTTAGTGAGTATCTTGCTGTGTACACTGGTCGGGGGTTATGGACTGCGTTGAAAACGACTATTAATGTTCGGTACACAATCGGATATAACCTGACAAAAGGATATAGAAGAACAAAATCATCATTTTGCCAATCACGATGCATTAACGGATTTACGAGTTTAAGATTAGCCAATGACCGTCAAATCAATTGAGGACAAAATGCTTAAAGTGGTATCTCAACCCGTGCCTTTTAAAGGTAATAAACTAACCGTTGGCGCAAAAACGTTGATTAAGAAAGCAGATGAAGCCATGTATATGAGTAAGAGCTTGGGGAAAAATAGATATACGTTTGCAGTCGAAGAAGAAAATGTCTCATTGTAAATAAGTCCGTACATTCGCCCCCTGTAAATAATTATTGGTTACACCGCATTTAAACCTTCTTTGTGCTACCTCGATAAATAATTAGTGCTTCTATGTGTTATAAACAGAGTCGGATGTCGTGTTATGTTGCTTGATTATTGAATATGACACTATTTTTGAGTTATCCACTAAATCTGTGGATAACTCTGTTGATTAAGTATGTAAAAAGTATAACTCTACATTTTAGATGATTTTAACTTGTCGTATTGATAATACCTCTAAAGACTATTTAACCACTTTAAATCAATTGCTTAGCCTTGTTATTTTGATTTTATGCACATGTGTATAATGCATCCCTACAATCTCTGTATCAAAAACAACCACTGCAAATTTATTTTTATTATGACTGTTGATAACTGCTTGACATTTTGTTTTTATTGATGATTTTAGACTTGTTGTTCTAATTTTAAATGATCAGTAATCATGGCTAGGGTGATAATTCTGCTGGCGGACTAAGTGTAAATTGGTATTATGGCTCTATATAATTTATAAGCTAAGTTGTGACTTTAAATAATGACGATTTTATTCGATTTATGTTCTGAATATACCCCGAGTGGTGATCAGCCTCAAGCGATTGAAAAGCTAGTTGATAGTTTTAATGCCGGTGTGGCTAGTCAAACCTTATTAGGGGTAACTGGCTCTGGTAAAACTTACACTATTGCGAACATGATTGCGCAATTGAATCGTCCTACACTATTGATGGCACCAAACAAAACCCTTGCTGCGCAGCTTTATGGCGAGATGAAAGAATTCTTCCCGAACAATGCGGTCGAGTACTTTGTTTCTTACTACGATTATTATCAGCCAGAAGCCTACGTACCGAGTACTGATACCTTTATTGAAAAAGATGCTGCTGTAAATGCTCACATCGAGCAAATGCGCCTGTCAGCGACCAAAGCGTTGTTAGAACGCCGTGATGTGATCTTGATTGCGTCTGTTTCTGCTATTTACGGTCTGGGTGATCCAGCATCATATTTAAAAATGATGTTACATATCTCTGTTGGTGAGGTGATAAGCCAGCGCAGTATCATTCGCCGCTTAGCGGAACTGCAATACACCCGTAACGACATGGACTTTAAACGTTCAACATTCCGAGTACGTGGTGAAGTAATCGATGTTTACCCTGCAGAATCAGACAAGCATGCAGTGCGCATGGAAATGTTCGATGATGAAATTGAACGTATAAGCTATTTTGATCCGTTAACAGGCGCGGTTGAAAAGTCTGTAGAACGTGCGACTATTTATCCTAAAACGCATTACGTCACCCCAAGAGAGAAGATCTTAGCCGCAATTGAACATATCAAAGTTGAATTATCAGAACGTAAAAAGCAGTTAATATCAGCGAATAAATTAGTTGAAGAACAGCGCGTCAGCCAACGTGTGCAGTTTGATATTGAAATGATGCAAGAGTTGGGTTATTGCTCGGGTATTGAAAATTATTCTCGTTATTTATCTGGTCGTACTCCAGGTGATGCGCCTCCAACGTTATTAGACTATTTACCCGATGACGGCTTGTTAGTGATTGATGAGTCACACGTGACAGTGCCACAAATTGGTGCCATGTATAAAGGTGACCGCTCGCGTAAAGAAACGCTGGTTGAATTCGGTTTCCGCCTGCCATCGGCATTAGATAACAGACCGCTTAAATTTGAAGAGTTTGAATCTATTTCACCGCAAACCTTATATGTTTCAGCAACGCCGAGTCAGTATGAATTGGACCGTTGTGAGGGTGAAATTGTGCAACAGCTTGTGCGCCCAACTGGCTTGTTAGATCCGATCATTGAAGTGCGCCCTGTTGATACCCAAGTTGACGATCTGCTCAGTGAAATTAACATCCGAGCTAAGAAAGGCGAAAGGGTACTTGCAACGACATTAACTAAGCGTATGTCTGAAGATCTGGCTGAATATCTTGCCGATCACGGCGTGAAGGTACGTTATCTGCATTCTGATATTGATACCGTTGAACGTGTCGAGATCATCCGTGATTTACGTTTAGGTGTATTTGATGTGCTTGTTGGCATTAACTTATTGCGTGAAGGCTTAGACATGCCAGAAGTGTCGTTAGTGGCGATTCTGGATGCTGACAAAGAAGGTTTCTTACGTTCTGAGCGTTCTCTGATCCAAACCATTGGTCGTGCCGCTCGTAACTTGGAAGGCAAGGCGATCTTATATGCTAATCGCATCACCAAAGCGATGGATAAAGCGATTAGCGAAACTGAACGCCGTCGTGCTTTGCAGCATGAGCATAATATCAAGCATGGCATTACACCAACCGGATTGAAGAAGAAGGTGGGTCAAGGTTTCAATATTGGTAGAACGCCAGAGCAACAAATGATGCATATTGCTGAGCAGAAAGCGACGTATGCGATATTTACGCCAGCTGAACTGAGTAAAGAGATCGTACGTTTAGAAGAGGTGATGTATAAATATGCGCAAGATCTGGAATTTGAAAAAGCCGGTGAAACGCGCGATAAAGTAGCGAAACTACGAGAGCAGTTAATACAGTAGACAGAAAAAAGCGAAATCAATGTAAGTTGATTTCGCTTTTTTGTTCAAATCATTTTAAATCTAACATGATCTTGTTCTAAAACTAACAGCGTTTAGAATAATGAATCAGACAGATCAAACAGTTCTTGGTTGAACGGACGTTTCATATTGTTAATACAATCGATGATGTCGTGATGAACCATTTCTGAGTTCATTAGACCAACGCAACGACCGCCTTCACCACTTATTAATAACTTAACAGCATATGAACCCATTCGGCTTGCCATGATACGGTCACGAGCTGTTGGTGTACCACCACGCTGTAAATGACCTAAAACAGTTGCTCGTGTCTCACGACTTGTCACTGCTTCAATATGTTTCGCAAGCTGGTTAACGTCTGTTACATGTTCGCACATAGCAATAATGGCATGTTTCTTACCTTTATCGATACCTGCTTGAATTTGTGCTAATAAATCAGCTTCATCATAGCCTTTTTCTGGAATGACAACGAATTCAGCACCACCGGCAACTGCTGCACCCATGGTTAAATCACCACAGTAACGACCCATGATTTCAACAATCGAAATACGTTGGTGAGATGTTGAAGTATCGCGTAAACGGTCAATCGCATCAACCACGATGTTTAGTGCAGTATCAAAACCAATGGTATAAGTTGTACCTGGGATATCGTTATCAATAGTGCCCGGAATACCGATACAAGGGAAACCCATTTCAGTTAGTTTCATCGCACCCATGTAAGAACCGTCACCACCGATAACAACAAGCGCATCGATGTCGTGTTTTTTAAGGTTCTTGATTGCTTCTTCACGAACACTTTTTTCTTTGAATTCAGGGAAACGTGCAGAGCCTAGGAAAGTACCACCACGGTTAATCACATCAGAAACAGATTTACGATCTAGTTTCTCGATACGGCCTTCGTGTAAACCGGCATAACCATCGTAAATACCATAAACTTCTAAGCCAAGATGTAAGCCTTCACGTACAACTGCTCGGATTGCTGCGTTCATGCCGGGTGCATCACCACCACTTGTTAAAACACCTATTTTTTTAATCATTGAAGCCTCAAATATATCAATCGATGATACTTTATTTATTGGGTTAAAGTACTGCTCTTTATGAGAGCGTACTGTGGCAGCAGGTGGTGGCACGGTTGTTTATATGCTTAGTACACCAATTATAGTTTATCTGTCGCTGCTACATTCTATTTAGTTATTATAACTAATTTGTATTTATCATCACTAGTTTCTATCATTTTAGTATAACTAGGTCTGCTATTATTTTCTGTGTCTTTATGACTCATTTTATTACTAAAGTGATATTAATCACGCTTTCATATGAAACTTTCATCGTGAAAACAAAATAATGCCTTGGTGCAATTTTATTTTTTGAATATTAGTTTAATAAGAAAGGAGTGTAGCAATACATTATTACGGCGTAATAGGTATAACTACACTTTTAGCACTAATGCAGAGAAGATATTATCTCTATATTAGCTTTTGATAGGCAACTATGCAGAAGCACCAGCAATTACTTTAGAGAATTCTACAGCGTCTAGTGAAGCGCCGCCAACTAGGCCGCCATCAATGTCTGCTTGACCAAATAATTCAGCAGAGTTAGCGCCTTTAACAGAACCGCCGTAAAGGATTTGAACTTTGTTTGCTACAGCTGCATCTTGCTCTGCTAACCATGAACGGATATGAGCGTGGATTTCTTGTGCAATTTCAGGTGTTGCTGTTTTACCAGTACCGATTGCCCAAACAGGTTCGTATGCAATAACTGCATTGTTTAGCGATGTAATACCAGACTTAGTAACAACAGCTTGAAGTTGTGCTTCAACAACTGCTTTAGTCTCGCCAGCTTCGAATTGCTCTAGTGTTTCACCGATACAAAGTACAGGTACTAGACCGTTTTCTTGTGCAACAGCAAATTTGTCTGCAACAACTTCGCTTGATTCACCGTGTATAACACGACGTTCGCTATGGCCAACAAGTGTGTATTTACAACCGAATTCTTTCAACATTACTGCTGAGTTTTCGCCAGTGAATGCGCCTGAAGTGTTAACGTCACAATCTTGTGCGCCGTATGTAATTGCAGTGTCAGCAGTTAATGCTTCAACTTGTGGGATAAAAACAGCAGGAGGGCATACAGCAACTTCAACAGTTGCATTGTCTTTTGCCGCATCAACTAAACCGTTAATTAAAGCTTCTACAGATGCTTTAGTTGCGTTTAATTTCCAGTTACCCATTACTAGTGCTTGTCTCATGTCTATCTCCGATATGGTTTAAAGCTATTTTTCTTTAACTTAAGTGCTGACGTTATGTCAAAGCGACTTTAATTAAGAACATGAGATGATTATAGAGTCATCTAGCGCTAGGGCAAGTTGTCATAAGACAATTTTTGGTAATAAAACTACATAAAATGCAGTAACTGTGACTTGCCCCACGTTTACTTGCGCAATTCAATCGGAATTTTTCGGCTAATTACAGGATATGAGTTCTATTGGTTATTTTTTAACGACAACCAAGCCAATCCTAACCATTCATGGATCACCATAGAGCTAATAGCAAGGTTTTTAGCTCTAGGAAAGTAATTTTGGATAGGTTGGATCTCATTAGTCGTTTTGCTGACATGCGCAGTAGGTGCTGGGATTGGAGTTAAACCCTGTTGTTGGAAGATCTTCATTGACCGTGGCATATGGGTTGCTGAAGTAACTAATACAAGTGTTTTATTTTTAGTTATCTTTTTGTTTTCAATGGCTTCTTCTATTGTATCACGTGGCGACTCTAACAATAATATAGCTGATTTCGGTACCCCTAACGCGATTGCTAAGCGGGCATTCATCTTAGCATTACTGTTGATATCACCGCTGGCATAACCACTAAAAATTAACTTGGCCGTTGGGTTCAGTTTATAAATTCGTACACCCTCTGTGGTTCTGGCTAGGGCTGCTGGAGTTAACTGACTGGTGATCGGTAAGCTGTCTACAGTCGTGTGACCATTACCTAATACGTGGATGTAATCGACACTTTGATTCTGATAACTTGGGTACTGAGACTCTAACAACGCCGCTAAACGTGTTGCAACGGGGGCAAGGCTTAATAGTAATAATGTAATAAAACTACTAAAAATAAAAATTTGAGCTGTTCGTTCAAAGCGTGTGAATTTATATAACAGTGCAGCAAGGATAAAAATAGTGAGTAATAAAGGTAATGGCATTAGCCAAGTACCAATAATTTTTTTAAGTGCGAACATAGGCTCTAGTCCCTAGATTATTTACATATGTAGAAACTCATGCAGGAGCATCACCAGATTGTGTAACTTCCATTTCTTGTGTGAAAACTCACCTTAACTTTAATCAGTCTAGATGTAGTTTCAATAGTTCGTAATAAAATACTGATTTATTCTGATTCGAACCGTTAACCTCGTTGTAGTTGAATATCGCTAACGCGTAAATTACCTGAGATTAATATCGAACCGGGTAAATTGGTTGTGATCGCTTTAGGAAAATCAATCGCCATGACTTTACGTACCGCGGGGGCACACTTGTGGTATTCATTATATAGAATACTCAGCCATAAATGCTTCGGTAAAATGTCTGTGAGCTGAGCATCTTGCTGCCAATAGTGCAGGGCAGAGAAACGATCACCTTTATTACTTAATACTTGTTTGAATAACACTTCACATTGTGACAAAACATAATCGGCTTCGAGTTCTCGGGCCTTTTGTTGTAAGTCATCAATACGACCGCTGCTACGTAAATCAACGGTTTCAGCGTCTGACTTGCTTTCTTTACGTAATGAGTTGTAAATGTCAGTCAGTTCTTCTTGTTGTACCTGATTACTAATATCAATACTGGCTGATAATACCAGAGGGGCAACACGATTGAAGATAGCGGGCACTTGTTCACGTTCAGCGTAGTCGTCAAGTTCCCAAATAGGGTTGTCTTTAAGGTATTTAGACATCGCCTTAAGACGAGCCACTTGATCATTTTGCTTACGCAGCGTCATTAACAGCTGGCGCATACGATGAACCGCGCTTTCTAGTTGACGGTTAATACGGCGGTAACCATCAATAAAGAAGGTCACTTTACGGCTTAATTCCGCCGGTACATCATCCCAATCTAACCACGAGTACACATCATTAAGATTAATATCCGCTAATGCGTTAAGCAGGCCTTCGGTATAGGCAATGGCTTTTTCATTCTCATGAATTTTACTTTCTAAGCTATCAACAAAACCAAATTTACTGGTAATTGCCGCGAATAAACCACTCACACTGTCTTCTAATTCGTAAACAATGCCGTAAAGTTCTTCGTCAATCTGACTTAAATAGAAAGACACTTCATTATGCTGGCCAGTTAATAACGCGCGCTTGTATGATTTGATGTCGCCGTCGATGTGCTGCATGACTTTGGCAATATCAGTACGTTTACGATAAGACGCGTGACGTAACAATAACTTGTCTAAAATACGCTTTAAGTTGATGGCAAGCATGTAAGTGCCATCTTCTTCACTTGGGCGGATCAGACCATTTTTGGTGAGCATTTCTAATAATGCAGTATTCTCACCATCATCAATAATATTGCCATCAAAATACGCTTGCGCCAACATCGTACTGTTTGATTTAGCAAACGAGCTACGAATTATCTGGGCAATTTTTTCGACTTCAGAAGCACTTTGCTGCTGTGACATTAAAACATCTCCGACTGTGAGTCATCGAAGATATGGTTATCTTGTGTTTCTAGTTTCAACGATTCACTGTCATTAATAAAATCAATTAACTCGTGAATGTAGTTCATCTTAGCGGTGATCTGATAGATGGTACTGCCAGTCTCTAAGCGCTGCACGTAACCTGCTTCATCTAATTTTTTGAGGATGAAGTTAAGTTGTTCAGAGATCTCGTTACGACTGGTTTTGAAAATACCTTTATTGGTCAATAACGCCAGCTGCTGCTTTAACGTCGGCTCGTTTTCAATACCACGTAATAATTCGGATAAACGGATCGTATCGCCAGCACGCATGGCACAATCATGTACCAGGGCTGTCATGGCAAGATCGAGGAAATTAACCAAGGGACGGAAAATATCACGTACTTGGCGTAACTGCTGACGAATATCACCGCGGTTTTCTTCTTCAATCGTGCAGTAACAAGCAACAAACGCTAAGCCGTCTTCAATCACTTTTACCTTACGGTTAATCAAACGCAGGTAATCATTTACCTTTTCAAACAAGCTTTGTTCAGACAAATAGCGGTATGCATCTGGTTGACTAACCTGACAAATGGTGTGGCCCTGTAACAATAATTCAACGGTAGTTTGAAACATGGCTTAACCCTCTTCTTGCATAGTCGTTGCTATGTTTGATTCTGTAATTGTAGATGTCGTCGACTCAGTATTTTCAGGCGCAGATAGCACAGGACTTATTGGTGAAGAAGGCACCGCTGTTAGCACTTCTGTATCTGCTACGAGTGCTTTTTTAGCATCGCCATTGAGTAATGCCATTAATGGATCATCATCGACATTCATCTGGATCAAACGTTTGTTACGGCTATCAATTTCATATAAGTGATCGAATAACTGCAATACCGATTTATCTGTCGACGGTGATGCAGTCATGATCTGAATACCGTGTTGGTTTAACATATCCAACATGGCTTGAATGTTTTCAGAATGCAGCTCACCTAATTCATCCACTGGCCAAGTGATCACTGTACTTGCATCCGGGCGTAACATGGTCGTTAAACCGGTAAAGAAAGTAATTAAGGCTAAGTAAGATAAACCTGTTGATGACACATCTTCTAATTCTTTCGGTGTTGTCGCACGCGTTGTTCGACCGTTTTCAACAATGGTGAATTCGATATCAAATAACTCATTGTGTTGCATGCTGTTATTTTTCGGCAATACCGCTGACAGTTCATCTAAGCTATCAATTAAGTCTTGTGGAATACTGCGATCGTGCGTCAGTTCGGTATTCGCTTGATAAGCTTCAAATGCGTCGTTTACATTCTCAAGCTGCTGCCAATAGCCTAACTTGTCCATCTTAGTGCGAATGGCAATTTTAATATCACCCAAGGCTGTAAAGAACTGTTTACCATTCATATGGCTAGACAGTTTACGGCCGGTACGGGTAATGTTGCGATCAAAGTTACTTAAATGGGTGTAGATAGATAAAATATCGTTAGCGCGTAATTCTACTTCGTGTGTGGTTGAAGTTTGCAATAATTTAGCATTTTTAAGCACGTAACTCAGCTGTTCGCCGCTGTTAATCGCTTCTTCTAAACGGTAATTAACCAGCTCTGGATCACTTTCAATGCGGTTTTCTAACCAGCCTATTTGCAGTGTGCTTTTCGAGTAACGTTTTAATTCACTGCTGATTTTACTGACAGCGCTTAATACATTGCTTTGCTGCTTGCCTAACAGACTCATCTGACTGTTGGTTAATTTAGAGATATTGTTAACACTGTATTCAGGTAAAGCTTCGTTAACAACAGCAGGGTAGTCGGCTAGTTTTACGAGGCTGTTATCTAAGCCTTTCAGTTGTAATACTAAATCTGAGACTTGTTTATCAAGCTGGGTTTTTTTTTGTTCTAGCTTGTCTGTTGACTGTTGGTAGTCTTGTTTTTTATCTTTTAACTGTTGCTGGAAGCGTTGGATAGCAGCATCTAAACGACGTAAACGCTCGCGACCTGGTTCAACTTGTGACCATGATGTTTCTAACCAGCTATTATACTTGTCGGCTTTTTGTTGGAATACTTTCGCATTCTCAACGGCTTGCGTTGTTTGTTTGATCTTGGCAGCAAGGGCGTTAAAGATACTGGCATTAATACCGGCGTCACTTAATGCAGCTTGTAGTGCAGCGGCAATACGTTGCGTTTCAATTTGCGCTTCATTACGTAAGCTATCAAGCGATGTTTGATAGCTGTCTATACGCTGATTATAGTCTGTTTCTAACTGACAATGGACGCCTAAACGTTCGTTGTTTAGTTCGTTGTGACGGCTTTGATAATCAACCTTCGCTTGGCTTAGTGCTTGTTGCGCTTGGTCTAACAGTAATGCCGTTTCGGCTAATTGAGTCTGAATGCGGGCAATCGCCAAGGTCTTATGTTGTTCTAGCTTGCCGTTTAACTCATCTTCTTCATTAACGAGGTTTGTTAGCAGTTGGTTCTGTTTGAACAATAATTGCTTGCTCGAGTTTAACTGCTTATCAAGTTCTTCAACTTGTTTATTCAGTTGTTCAAGGGCTTTTTGTAGCTGTTCAAGTTCTGCTTTCTTCGCGCCAATCTGGGTCGAGATATGTTGTTCTTTTTCTGCTAGCGCACTGTCGGTAAACGATGCGTTTTCTAGGGCATTGAGGTTGATCTTGATGCCGTAAAAGTCTTGTACTTGCGTTAGTGCTGTTTCAGCATCGGCATTTTTCGCAGCGTCAGCAAAGGCGACTAATAACTCAGGCTCAAGGTGCAGGTGTTTGAGTAACTCAGGGTTAATCACACGGCCGATATTAGCTTGCCAATTTGGCACATGTTCAGCAAGGAAAGCGTGTAATGAGCCTTTTTCTGGGCTTAATAATGCTTGCACATCGCGGTGCTGCTGGGCCAAGTGATTTAATTCAATTTTTAATCTGTCATTGGTTTGCAATGCTTGATGCTGTTTTTGGCGTAAGCTTTGTGATTCATGACTAATACGATTGTAGGCTTCTTGGCGCTCGTTAATATTACGGCGACATTGACTTAAATTCTGTTGTAACTGCTGAGACTGTAACGTCAACGCAGGATCAAGCTGCGGTTGTGTTAACTGCAGATTAAGCGAGATCTTGGTGTGTTCCAGCGGGGTTTTCTTTTCATTTAACTGATCAACTAATACCTGCGTTTGTGTTCGTAATTCACTTTCGAGTGTCGCATAGTGTAGTTTGTTCTCACTTAACGCCGTTGTTAACTGCTGCTGTTGAGAGCTGATTTCGTTCGTCAGTTGTTGTTCACGTTTGTTAAAATCAAGTTCTTGTTGCTGCTGTTGTTCTGTAAACGTGCGGCTAAGATCGGCTGACTTTTCGCTTAACTGGGTCTTTTCATTGTTTAGATTGATTAACCGTAAAGTAAAATCAGACAGCTCTGAGCCACGTTGTTGATAGGTAGCGGCTTCATCATCTTCAAAATCAATTTTTTCTTGTTCTAACTTATCTAAATCGTGCTTTATTTCACGGTGGGCTTTTTCTTCATCGTGGCAAGCATCTTCAATCGATGATACTTGCTGTCTGTGGCTTTCTTTTAAATCTGCGAGTTCAACCAGTACGTCTTTTAAACGCGTGTCGGCGAGCACTTGATCTTGATTGCACTTGTCTTGATAGAGTGCCGCAAGATGATGTAAGTGTTGTAGATCTGCTTTGATTTCAATGAGTGAATCAATGTCAGTTAATGACAATAAAATCTTTTCTTCTAAATTCAGAATAGCTTGTGATGAATGCAGATCGGCTAGCCAGCTATCAATATCGGTTTTATCAATGTTGACCATGTCAGTCACATTGTTGCTCAGCATTTCAGAACTGATGGCATCTTGAGAGATTTCGATGATCATTTGTTTAATCACGTCGAAATTAGAGATCTTGTTGAATACCGAGGTTACTACTTTTTCAATGTGCTTAATCGGTGATTGGCTCATTGAAAAACGTTGTTGCAGGGTACGCAGTGATTTCTTGCCGCCTAGGTCGCGATGATTTTGGATGACTCTTGCATAATCATCTACGCTTAATAAGCTACTGACTTCGCAACGCACTTGTGTTCTATAGTTACGCTTGATCTCGTCATCACCAAAGATATTGCCGCTTTCATCAAGATACATCTTGATGTCGAAGGGGCTATCAATAAAGCGGTATAGCAGTTTGTCGCCATCGCTTTTAATTAATACGTGGCACAACTGTGGTGTGTCAGATCCGTTCGGACGTTGATAGTCAAAAACGATATAACTGGTTTTGCGCGGCAAATAATAAGCAGCAAATGATTTCTTGTTGGCATTACGTTCAACAATACGCCCAGGTCGAGCACCCCAAAACAGCATCGGCAGTTTAAGTAATGTTGTTTTACCTGCGCCATTAGTACCCGCAACCTTGATATTACCCGCGTTATTTAACTCGAGTAGTTTACCAGGCCAAAAGCTATCAATAAGGTAGGTTTTGCGACATAGATATTGTTGTGAAGAATCAGTCATCATCATTATTATTATGCAAGAAATCGAACCCCATATTTTAACTGAATGATGCTCAAGATGTAAGGAAAAAAGAGAAGTTTAATTGGGTGATGCTTGGTTCTGCTCAGATTATCGGCAATCTTGGTCACTTGTCAGGATTTATGCAAATTAAGTGAATATTCTTGCATATATAAAATATTATAATACAATCCGCCGAATCATTTTATATTAACAAACGAAAATTAGGTATTTTATGACAGATTATGTCGTAAGTTGACCTTTTTTAGGAATTATCGATGGAAAACAAACTCGGACTTGGCATGTTAGTGGCCTTGGTATTTAGTACCATGGTCGGTGCCGGAATCTTTAGTCTGCCACAAAATATTGCTGTATCAGCGGCGCCCGGTGCAATCACGCTAGGCTGGTTGATTACGGGCTGCGGCATGCTGGCATTAGTCTCGGTATTACGTAATTTAGTCGTGCGTTTCCCTAATTTGAATGGCGGCATTTTCTCGTATGCACAAGCGGGTTTTGGTGATTACATCGGCTTTATGTCTGCTTGGGGTTACTGGATCTGTAACTTACTCGCTAATGTATCTTATGCAGTGGTGTTCTTTAGTGCGATTGGCTATTTTGTCGATACCCCTGAAAACCCAATGATGGGGCAGGGTAATACGCCGATTGCCGTTTTCGGTGGTTCGTTATTGATTTGGTTTATGCATGCATTGGTATTACGTGGCGTGACACGTGCCGCGTTGATTAATGTGTTTGCGACTATCGCTAAAATCATTCCTATTTTAACCTTCGTTTGTTTGGTTATCATGGCGTTTAAAATGGATAAGTTCACTCTTGATTTTTGGGGTGATAAAACGCCTGAGTTAGGCTCGGTATTAGATCAAGTGAAAGCGACTATGATGGTGACATTATGGGTATTTATCGGTATTGAAGGCGCGGTTATTTTATCAAATCGTGCTAAAGACAAGCGTGACGTGGCGAAAGCAACCGGTATTGCACTGTTCTCGGCACTAATACTCTATATTGCTGTGAGCTTGTTTACCTTAGGTGTGATGACTCAACCTGAAGTTGCAGCACTAAAAAACCCATCAATGGCGCATGTTTTAGAAGTGATTGTTGGTCCTTGGGGCGCAATGCTGATTAATGCCGGTCTGATTATTTCAGTATCCGGTGCGTTATTAAGTTGGACAGTCGTCAGCGCTGAAGTACCTTTCATTGCCGCGAAAGAAGGCTTGTTTCCGAAAGCATTCGCTAAAGCGAACAGCAAGGGTGCAGCAACCACATCACTGTGGTTCTCGTCATGTATGGTGCAGCTGTTTTTAATTTTAACCCTGATACAAGAAAGCTCGTATTTAGCCTTGGTCAACATCGCGACATCGGCAGTATTGCTCCCGTACTTTCTTGTGGGTGCGTATGGCGTGAAAGTGGCGTTAAGCGGTGAAGGTTATAGTGCCACTGAAAACCGTAAGAAAGACCTGTTTATCGGACTGGTATCGTCGTTTTATGGTGCTTGGTTAGTGTATGCGGCGGGCGCTGAATACATGTTGTTATGTGCATTGTTGTATTTACCGGGTGTATTGATTTACAAAAAAGCATTAGCAGAAAAGCAGCAATCATTTAGCAAGCGAGATTATGCTTATTCAACGGTATTATTAGCGGGCGCTGCAGGGGCAATTTACCTGTTATCAACGGGTGTATTGTCGCTTTCTTAGTATTTTAACCACTATTTTGTTACTCTTATCATTTAGTTAAAAGCTGTTAATCAGTCAAAAACTATTAATCACTCAAAAACTATCAACTAGCGAAATGCTGGCACTTATAAAGTAAAGCTCAGGCACCTATCAAGAATAGGTGCATGTTGTAAAAGGAATTGTAACGATGATTGTGGTTTTATATTTAATTTTAGGCGCGGCAGCAGGTTTGATGGCGGGTCTGTTTGGTGTCGGTGGCGGTTTAATTATCGTTCCGGCATTAATTGTATCTTTTAGCTTCCAAGATCTTTCGCCTGATATATTAACCCAATTGGCGATTGGTACTTCTCTCGCGACGATTATCTTTACCTCCCTGAGTTCGATTAAAACTCACCACAGTAAAGGTGCCATTGATTGGGCGTTGGTTAAACGCTTAACCGTTGGTATTGTTATTGGTGCCGTGCTGGGCAGTATTTTTGCCGATTACTTACCCGGTGATACCTTACAAATGATCATCGGTATTTATGCGTTGACGGTTGCGGTACAAATGGGCTTTGATATAAAACCAACAGCACAGCACGATTTACCCCAAGGCGCTGGTTTGACTGTCGCAGGTGGTATTATTGGTGCTATCTCGGCTTTATTCGGCATTGGCGGCGGCTCACTCACGGTACCTTACTTGTCTTGGTGTCGTGTTGAAATGCGTAATGCGGTTGCAACGTCTTCAGCTTGTGGTTTACCCATTGCGGTGGCAGGCGTATGCAGTTACATCGTGACTGGTTGGAATAACCCAGAGTTACCAGCATACAGTCTAGGTTATATTTATTTACCGGCATTCTTTGGCATTATAATTACCAGTACGGTGTTTGCCAAACAAGGTGCTAAATTGGCTCATTCATTACCGAGTCATGTGTTAAAGCGTTATTTTGCGTTGCTATTATTAGTTGTTGGTTCGAAGTTTATTTTCTTCTAAAACGAACATTTTATTGATCTAGGCTATAAAAAATTAAAAAAACTACCCATTAAGTATAGTCAGATGTTCGATTTTGTTATATTTATGCTAAAATTACCCCCTACGTAGTCGTTTAGTAAGGGGAGCGATTTGTTAAATTTAACAACCGCGATCACAGCATTACAACAACAGGTTATCCATGCTCCAGCTGAGCAAACTCGGATTTCTGTTGATTTACAGCCCTTAAATTCAACCGAGCTTATAGAATGGCTTGGTGCTCAAGTTATATTTCCTCAATTTTATTGGCAATCTCGAGACGGCGATGAAGAAGTTGTCGCACTCGGGAAATGCTGTCATTGTCATGATGTTAATCTCGCAAAAACATTGTTTACTCAGCCGCAGCGGATGTGGGGCGGACAAGCCTTCCCTAATAAAGAATCTAGCGAAAAGTCTAGCCAAGCACTGACCAGTAGCGATAGTGATTACTATTTCTTACCGCAAATAGAATTAACCCGTCAGCAAGCGCATTGGCAGCTATCGGTCAACCTACCAGTCAATTTACCAAAAATGTCAGTAGCCAAACAGGCAATGGCAGACGCGGGTTACGACAAAGTTCAGTTATTGGCAAGTCTTGCACAGTTAATTGCACCTGCACCGATACCATTACCGCAATCTTACGTCATTGAATCTCGTCGTCATTATCCTGAGTTCAAACAATGGTCTGATCTTGTCACTAAAGCGTTAACCGCAATCGATGAGCAGTATTTTGCCAAAGTGGTATTGGCGAGAAAAACGGTGCTAACGTTAAACCGTCCTCTGTCAGCGACGCAATTTTTACAACAAAGCCGTCAAGTTAATCAGCAGTGTTTTCATTTTATTTTTGCTATCAATCCTGATGATTATTTTGTTGGTTCAACACCTGAACGGTTATTCAGTCGCGACACCGATCAGTTACATACCGAAGCGCTTGCTGGTACCGCTGCACGAAGTTTAGATGCCGCGGAAGATCGCGCGTTAGCAAACTGGTTACTTAACGACAAGAAAAATCGCTACGAAAACCGCTTAGTGGCAGATGATTTATTATCACGCTTACAACCGCGCTGTCGTTCTGTGCACGTTGAAACGCGCCCTGAGTTAATTAAATTACGTAAAGTGCAGCATCTTAAACATAAAATATCTGGCCAGTTAATGGCGGGCATTGATGACGCCGAATTACTCACCAGCCTACAACCAACGGCTGCGATTGCTGGATTACCGCGTCAACCGGCATTAGATTTTATTGCTGATAACGAACCGTTCGACCGTGGTTGGTATAGTGGTGCATTAGGTTATATCGGCCAGCAACAGAGCGAATTCTGTGTTGCTATTCGCAGCGCGCGGGTATTAGGGCGTGAATTACAGTTATTTGCCGGTGCAGGGATTGTTCCTGGTTCTGATCCGCAAAGTGAATGGCAAGAGTTAGAGCGTAAAACCGCGACTTTATTAACCTTGCTTGAACCTGATGCGAACGACTATCGCGACTCTGACGTCCATCACGATAATGACGACAAGCAAGGTCGAAATAGGCATTCTCATACCCACAATAGTAATAAGCATGTGCTTGCCAATCAATTTGCCTCGGAGCAACAACGCGCATGATCACGAATCAATCGCTTTCAGACATACAAGCGCCATTAAATCGTTTATGGGCGAGTTTAATTTTAGAAGAACTGAGTCGTTTAGGTGTTCGCCATGTGTGCGTGGCACCGGGTTCACGTTCTACACCCTTGGTATTAGCGGCAGCGGCGCATGATGATTTAATACTGCATAGTCATTTTGATGAACGTGGTCTGGGTTTTTATGCGTTGGGATTAGCGAAGTCATTACAAGCGCCTGTGGCTGTGATTGTCACTTCGGGAACAGCCGTCGCTAACTTATTACCTGCGGTAGTTGAAAGCGGCTTAACCAAAGAAAAACTGGTATTACTCACCGCAGACCGCCCGTTAGAGCAGATTAATTGCGGTGCCAATCAAGCTATTCAACAAGCGGGTTTATTCTCTAGCCACGCCTGTCATGAACTGTTATTACCCAGCCCAAGTTTAAGCATTACCCCACAATGGTTGTTGAGCAACATAGATCAAAGCTTGGCAGTGCAACAACAAACGGGTGGGGCGGTGCATATTAATTGTCCTTACCCTGAACCACTTTATGGCGGTGATGCTGATTTTAGTGACTACCTTGCTGGAATAAGCCATTGGCAAGCGCAGCAACAAGGCTATTTATCCATTTATTCACCTTGCATTAATGCCTTAAAGACGATGCCGTCTACAGAAATCTGCTCGACGATGCCAGTGGTTAACCGCAAAGGCTTGGTGGTTATTGGCGCGATGAATACTGCTGATATGCTGGCGATTAAACAATGGGCGAAGACGATGGGCTGGCCTGTATTGGTCGATCCGCAATCGGGTGGTAGCAGTGCTTGGTCGCATTATGATGTGTGGTTACAAAACCAAGCATGTCAGGACAAGTTAGCGGAAGCGGAGATCTTAGTACAATTTGGGGCACGATTAGTATCAAAACGTTTGGGTCAGTTTATCGCACAGCAGAACTGGCAAGATTACTGGTTAATAGCACCGCAAGCCGGGCAGTTAGACCCTTATCATCAGCGTTGTAAGCAATTTGTTAGCCCAATACAAAGTTGGTTAACACTGTTTGAAAATGGTCAGTTGAATACCGCTTTAACGGCTGATAGGTATTCTCTTGGCAACGCTCTTAATAATGTCTTCGCCGACGTTGGTGTGCAACACTGTGATGTTGATAGTTATGAATGGGCCAGAGTATTAACGGTTGCCAGTGTGACGGTGCGACAGTTAATTGAAATTAATCATATTGATGAATTAACCGAAATTAGTTTCGCGGCCACATTAGATACCTGCTTTTCAAAAACGTTAGTGAACAAGCCTACCAGTTTATTCATTGGTAATAGCTTAATTGTCAGATTATTAGACATGTTCGCAGCATTACCCAATGTCCCGGTATTTAGCAACCGAGGTGCCTCGGGTATTGATGGTTTATTAGCAACGGCAGCTGGCGTACAGCAAGGCCAACAACAAGCGATGCTTTGTCTGCTAGGCGATACATCCTTGTTATATGATTTGAATTCGCTAGCGTTATTTTCTCAACCTACGCACCCGAGCGTGATCGTGGTATTGAACAATGACGGTGGTGCAATTTTCGATATGCTCCCTGTTGCAGAGCAACAAAAAGAACAATTATACCGTATGCCACATGGCTTTAATTTCAAACATGCAGCGGCGATGTTTGATTTAGATTATATCCAACCTCAAAGCTTAGCAGATGCACTTTCTGCTATTCACCATAGCTTACACCCGATGACTGAAGTAACCGGAAAAATGCGTACTTTACTCGTCGAGATAGTCACTCCCGCAGGGGCTGCAGCCAAGCAATTGAAGCAATTGTTTAGCGAGGTAAAAGATGCGAAATTTATCTAACATGATCATTACGACGCAGACCCAATTACCGTTATATTCAGAATCAGTTCAATCTGCGAGCAGTCTGTCGCAAGGTGCTGTCGTGAAACCAAGTTTAGTATTCTTACATGGCTTGTTGGGGTCTACCGCAGATTGGCAAAAAATAGTGTCACATTTGTCGTCAGACTATCAGTGTATTTGTATTGATTTACCTGGGCATGCGGAAAGCCAAGCGGTGACCGCGAACGACTTTCAGCATGTACAGCAACTTATTATCGCGACGTTGGCCCAGTATGAACTTGAGCACATCGTTTTTGTTGGTTATTCGTTAGGGGCGCGTATTGCCATGACGATTGCTAGCGAACCGGCTGCTAACTGGCCGTACACTATTGATGGCATGTTATTAGAAAGCGGTAACCCAGGTTTAAACAGCAGCGCCGAACAATTACAACGTGGATTACATGATTTAGGTTGGGTAACACGTTTTAGCGAAGCACCATTAACTCAGGTATTGCCCGATTGGTACCAGCAAGGGGTATTCGCATCATTAACCAAGACAGAAAAAACCGCATTGATTGCAACGCGCAGCCACATTCAAGCGGACTACAATGGTTTTAATGGTGGCAAGCAGATAAGTAAAATGTTGGCGGCCACGTCTCTGTCGAAACAAGGTTATTTGTTACCGAAATTACAAGCGGCTGAGTTCCCAATCAGTATGGTATGTGGTGAATTAGACCCTAAATTTGTGCAATTAACTCAAGCCAGTCAGCTGGAATATCATGTTGTCGCTGATGCTGGGCATAACGTACATGCCGACCAGCCGATTGTATTTTCAGCATTAGTCAGAGGGTTAGTCAGTGACAGCCTGAAGAATAAAGCAGCACAACAGAGCGCCGCTTAAACACGTTGATTGCGGATTGTCGTGGTCGCGGAATTTTAGAAAGTAATAGAAGCATTTAGTTTAGACATTTAGTTTAGAACGTCAGATTAGACATTTAGTTTAGACATAAAAATTAGACATTTAGCTATTCATATATAAAAAGAGTAGCTATTCATATATACAAGATCAGGAATTATTATGAGCAGAACAGTTGGCATTACCGAAGAAGAGCTATACGCAAAAGTTGAATGGCAAGATTGCACAGGTGAATATCAAGATATTCACTTTCATAAATCATTAGATGGTATTGCAAAAATCACCATTGCCCGACCACAAGTACGTAATGCGTTCCGTCCTCAGACCGTAAATGAAATGATGCAAGCGTTAGCTGATGCACGTTACGACTCAAAAATCGGCGTGATCGTGTTAACGGGCTTGGGCGAACATGCATTCTGCTCGGGTGGCGACCAAAGTATTCGTGGCGATTACGGCGGTTATAAAGACGACGAAGGTATGCATCACTTAAACGTATTGGACTTTCAACGTCAGATCCGTACGTGTCCAAAACCTGTGATAGCTGCAGTAGCTGGTTATGCAGTCGGTGGCGGTCATGTATTACACATGATGTGCGATTTAACGATTGCAGCAGACAATGCACAATTCGGCCAAACAGGACCGAAAGTGGGTTCGTTTGACGGCGGTTGGGGCGCATCTTACATGGCACGTATTGTTGGCCAGAAAAAAGCGCGTGAAATTTGGTTCTTGTGTCGTTTTTACGATGCACAAGAAGCCGTTGATATGGGCCTTGTAAATACAGTGGTACCACTGGCTGAGTTAGAACGTGAAACAGTACGCTGGTGTCGTGAAGTATTGCAACACAGCCCGATGTCATTACGTTGTTTAAAAGCGGCATTAAATGCCGATTGTGATGGCCAAGCTGGCTTACAAGAATTAGCGGGTAACGCCACTATGATGTTTTACATGACAGAAGAAGGACAAGAAGGGCGTAATGCCTTTAATGAAAAACGTCGTCCTAATTTCGACAAATTCCCGCGTAATCCATAATTAGCAGCGGAACATTATTAATGCCACGCAAGGCTAAGCTATATCACTATCAGCTACCTTTAGACTGCGCCATGATATTACGTGGCCAGTCTGTTACCGTACGTGAAGGTTGGTTGCTTGAGCTGAGTCGCGGATCTGAAATAATGCAGCGAGGGCGCGGAGAAATAGCGCCCTTGCCTGGCTTTAGTACCGAAACAGCAGCACAGGCAAAGCAACAACTAGAAAGTGTGATTAAAATCTGGTTGGGGCACGGTGTCGTAACACTCAGCGGCTGTTACCCCTCAGTAGCGTTTGGCTTTAGTATGGCGCTGCTGGAGTTAGAAGATGGATTACCGCAAGCTATTCATCGTAGCGATAATGATGATAACGCTAACAGTGCGTTATTATTGGCTGCTGATATTGGATTAATAACCGCTAAACATGCGCAACTTGCTAGCAGTGCGTTATGTAAGTTGAAAATAGCCACGCAAACAAGTATTAAAGCTGCTTGCCAAGACGGCGACGTTGCACGGTACGTACTGCAGACATATCCGCATTTATGCTTACGGCTAGATGCTAACCGCCGTTGGTCATTAGCCGCCGCATTGGCATTTGCAGATCAAATCCCCACTGAATATCGCCATCGTATCGATTTTATTGAAGAGCCTTGTCATACCCCAAGTGACTGTTTACGTTTCTCCCGAGATACGGGTATTGCTATTGCGTGGGATGAAAGCTTACGGGATGCCGACTTATGGGATACAGATAGCAACTCACAAGGGCAGGGCGCTTTAGCGCTTATTTCCTCTGCGAAGTTAGAACATTCCCGTTCAGTCGTTAAGGCCATTGTGATTAAAGGCAGTGTGATTAAAGCTATTGTTATTAAACCGATGTTGACCGGAACTGTTGATTATTGCGCTGAGTTAATTGCTCATGCTCATGAACAGGGATTAACGGCGGTGATTAGCTCAAGCTTAGAATCTAGCTTTGGTTTACTGCAATTAGCGCGTTTAGCACAAACATTAACGCCCGAGACCACGCCTGGTTTAGATACCGTTAATGTATTTAAACAGCAACTTGTTAAACCTTGGCCAAATTGCGCCTTACCCTTACTCTCCTTATCTCAATTGCCTGTGACGACCTATGAATAATCATGATGCTATTATCAACAACGTAATCACAACCACCCCCAATAATGACAAGTCTATTAGCGATAAGGTTAATTTTAGCGAATGGCCTTGGCTGCATTGGGCCCAGACCAATCCAGCGCAAGTGGCTTTAGTCTTTGGTGAACAGCAATTCACTTGGCAGCAAGTTAATGATTTTGTTAACGGTTATGCCCAACAGTTAAGCGTGCAAGGTGTACGAGAAGGAAGTCTCATCGCAGCAGTAAGCACTAACAACTTAACTGTGCAGTGGCTGTATTTGGCTTGTTTACGCCTCGGTGCTTGTTGCGTGATATTAGACCCGAAACAAAGTATTGAACAAGTGAATGATAAGCTGGAAACCTTAGCGGCGGCGTTTATTTGGTTATCAGATCCTGAATTGAATGTGTTGCAAGCACTTGATTATGAAGCTGCTAAGCAGTTAGTGATTACTTCCGCTGACGAGGCCGATATTGCTGCTGAAATTAATGATGGTGTTAAATACGACGCCGAATCTGATGTCGAATGGCAAGCCCAGCGACTCGCTAGTATCGTCTTTACATCGGGGTCGAGTGGCAAAGCCAAGGCCGTCGCGCACAACGGTGACAATCACTTGCACTCAGCGGCAGGGTTATTGCAATCGTTCGTTTATACCGCACAAGACAGCTGGTTATTATCCTTACCCTTATTTCACGTATCGGGACTGGCGATTGTGTGGCGTTGGTTATTTGCTGGTGGCCAGTTGGTGTTACCGTCAGCGGATAGCTTAGTTGCACAGTTAGCACAAGTGACGCATGCCTCGCTCGTGCCGACGCAGTTAAAGCGCTATCTTAACGAACTCGATGCAAATGTAGATGTAGATGCAGATAAAGATAAAGAGCAAGAGCAAAGTACGATTAGCTTAAAGCGTATTTTGTTAGGCGGTGCTGTCATTCCGGTGGTATTAACCGACAAAGCCAAGTCCCTTGGTATTGAATGTTGGTCTGGATACGGCATGACCGAAATGGCGTCGACTGTTACCGCTAAACTAGCTGATAGCAGCGCGGGTGTTGGCATGTTATTAGCACACAGATCATTAACTATTTGTGCTAAAAGTATCAAAGTACGTGGTAAGAGTTTGGGAATAGGGTATTACTATCGCGGTGTATTACGTAGCATGACGGATGATAGTGGTTGGTTGGTGACGGGCGATCTTGGCGAGGTTAAATGTGGTGATGCACGATCTAATGAATTATTCATTTTAGGGCGCAATGACAACATGTTTATTTCTGGTGGTGAGAACATTCACCCAGAACAAATTGAGCGCGTTTTACTTTCGCATCCGTCCATTAATCAAGCGTTGGTGTTCCCATGCGAAGATGCAGAGTTTGGTCATCGTCCTATTGCTGTAATTGACGCGATTGGACACTTATCAGTCAGTGAAATGAATAACTACTTACAAAACAAGCTGATTAAATACATGCGACCAGTAAATTATTATGCATTGCCGGAGTCCATAAATGTGACCGGTATCAAGTTAAATCGCGCTGTTGTTCAACTATGGGTCACAAGTTTGTCCAAATAGTTGAGCTAGATGAGAATTATTCTTGCTCGCCATAAATCTGGCTTGGTGTTCGCTTTGTTTTCTTGTAGTATAGCTATTCTTCCTTATTCATCAGATGAATAGCGGTAAGGTAATCATGATTTACGATGCGATGTAACTAACAGAGATGTAGGATGCTTAATATTAATACTCAGGTGATTGAGATTCCGGAACCTATGTTTCGTGGTTGGCAACAAACTGTAGAGTTGATCGCTGGAATCATGAACCTACCAGCAGCATTAATTATGCGCGTTCACCACAGTGACATGCGCATATTTTCGTCAAACGACACCGCCAACCCAATGTCTTCATTGCTATTAGAATCTAAGCAATTAAGTTGTTATAGCGCCCAGGTTATTTATAACCGTGCGGAGTTATTAATTGAAGATGCGTTACTTGATCCAACCTGGTCTTTGGTTGGTAATGTTAACGCTGACATTATGGCTTATTACGGCTTACCGCTTACTTGGCCAGATGGACAAGCCTTTGGTACACTTTGCGTTTTAGATACCCAAGCACGTGAATTTACCCCGCATTGCAAATTGCTGGTGGCTCGTTTTCAACAATCGATGAATGCTGATCTCGCGGTGCTTTACGAAAAAGCAGAATTACATCACGCCAACCGACAATTACAGAGTTTACTGACTAAAAAGACAATGGCGCTGAGCTTGTCGCACCAAGCGTTATTGCACGAACAAGATAGCCGCTCGGCATTAGAATCTACACTTATATACCAACAAGAATATGATGCACTTACCGGTGTCGCTAACCAGCGTTCATTAGTGCAACAGATGGACAGCATGCTGGAATCTGTTGATGATGAAAATGAACTGGCGGTGATTTACCTTGGCATCCGCAATTTCAAATCGATTAACAACAGTTATGGCTATGACATTGGCGACAAAGTGTTGTTGGAAGTCAGTCAGCGAATTCATCAGCAGTTAACGACTGAGTATTTAGTGGCTCGTTGCTGGGGTGACTCGTTTGCGATAGTAGTGCGTGATGAGATTGTCGTAGAACAAGTGATTGATTTAATCTCTCGTCTTACCCGCGCTTTTGAATCGACTTTCCTAATTGATGATTTTACGATCACCACGCGCGTTTGTTTTGGTATTGCGTTAGCAGATTCAGCCGCCGACAAAGGTATTTCGTTAGTCGAAAAAGCCGAAGCAGCAATGACGGCAAACAAAGATAAAGGCACGCATTACAACTTCTTTACGGAAGAGCTAAGCGCTGTTATTGGTGAGCGTCATTATCTTGAATCGCATTTAGCAGAAGCCCTCGATAAACAAGAAATGTCGGTACATTATCAGCCGATGATATGTGTTAAAACGCAGCGGGTATTAGGTGCGGAAGCATTAATCCGTTGGCGTAATCCAATATTAGGCGCTGTTGCTCCAGATCGCTTTATTAATTTGGCCGAACAGAACGGCCAGATCTTAGCATTGGGTAACTTTGTATTACGTACGGCAATGAAACAAGCCGCACAGTGGCGTAATAGTTTTGGTGATGACTTTTGTATTGCGGTGAATATATCGCCTGTACAGCTGCGTGATGACAACTTAGTGTCTCGGGTTGCTCAGCTGTTAGCTTATTATCAGATACCTGGTAGTGCGTTAGAGCTTGAGATCACCGAAGGCGTATTATTACAAGACGAACAGAAGGTGACTAAATCACTTGCTGGATTAAAGAAACTCGGTGTCAGCATCTCGTTAGATGATTTTGGTACGGGTTATTCATCATTAAGTTATTTGCAGAAGTATTCGTTTGATACCTTAAAGATAGATCGCAGTTTCATTATGAATTTAATGGAATGTGATCAAAATAAAGAATTAGCGCGCGCGATTATTGCGATGGCGAAGAAGCTTAATTTACAAGTTGTGGCCGAAGGTGTCGAAACGGCAGAGCAACATCAGTTTATTGTCGATGAAGGTTGTGATTTTGGTCAGGGTTATCTGTATGGCAAACCAGTACCTGCAACTATGTTTACATCCCAGTACCTTTGCCGAAAAGTCATTTAACTGCATCGGAATTGATCGACTTGGTTGGATAGTGTGCAATCGGAATTTATAGTGAATAAAACTGCTATAAACGGTTGCAAAGAATCAGTGAATAGTTAATAATTCACTCGTTGTCAAGCACGACACGTTTGATGGGTGCCTTATGGGTCCCTCCGCATTGATACTCTGTGAACTCGGCCAGGTCCGGAAGGAAGCAACCGCAGCAGATGATTCAAGTGCCGGAGTGAGGCTTGTAGGGTATCCTTCAAAAGTGTTGTGCTTTTCGCGTTTCTGACGTCCTATTATTTTAAATAAATAGGAATCAATATCTTATCAAACAATCTTCCTTTATTTTATATCCTCTTTAGTTATAGTTTCATATTACCTATTAAGCAATTTATCTGCTAAACAATGTTCGGGCTTAACTGTTTATTATGCCAAGCGTTCAAAACTTATCTTTTCATGGTTTAAGCCAAGCTCGTGACTGCAGCCTTTATCTATTATCTTTCTCCTTAATCAGCACTATGAATTAGCAGTAAGCCGTTTCTGCCCCATTTTCAGTTAGTGCTTCTACTCATCAACATTTTATGTATGGCAAATTGCCATACATTTTATTATGCATAAGCTTGGCAACTTGAGTTGATCTATTTATACCTAATGAAAACGGTTCGATGGAATAATTTTATACAGTGTTCTTGATGAAAGCTGTCACGATGTATCAAAAGGCATTATTGATACATCTATAAATAAAAGTCTCAATTTTGCGGAATAAAGTGCTCAAGTTATGATTAAGTAAAAGTATATAATGTATTGATTTATAAGTTAGTTTAAAATGGTATTTAAATTATTTGCCGTCGTCTGAAAAAAGGCTTACGAAGACGTCTGTATAATACACTTTTAGGCTATCTAGGCTTTGGTCGAATATAAATTTTAAAGGAATAACAATGACAGTATGGCTACTAGCAATTGATCGAGAGCATTCTTCTTATGAAGAGTTGAAATATAGGAAAGTTTTAGGGCAAGGTTGGTCTGCTATTGGAGATTTATCTCCTCTCTTACCTGTTAAAAATGAGCAAAAGTTTAGAGAGATTATTACCAATTTTGTTAGTTATGTTTATGATAACTGGACAGACAATCGAGATCCGAGTCGAATCATTTTGAATCTAACAAAATTCTCTAAAGGTGATTATGTCATTTGTTGTGAAGGTGAGTCCGCTAGGGGAATTGCAAGGTTAACAGAGTCTGTTGAGTATCATTACGACAATCCAAAATTGTACGAATATTCTCAAGTTATTTACCCTGTAACAAGTTGGGTAGATCTAAGTGATAATGGCCATATTAAAATTAAATCAATGGGGCCTGTTGGTATTCAAAAGTATGGTGGCAACCCTGAATATATTGCATCGTTCTTTGAACCGAAAACCTAGAAAAGCACTTAAATTAAACTAAAACAGTGTGTTGCGTTTATTTTTTCTACACGTTTCAACCCACAGTTTTAGTCCGCTTAGTGCGGAGTTATGGCTCAGAAGGATATTATGAATTTACAGATTGCGGAAAATTGGGTTACAAGTTACGAAAGTGCACTTAATGGTTTGGAGTTTCATCACGAAGACCGAAAATTAGTGCCACTTGCATTGCTGCATTTAGCATTAGAACATAATGCAGCAATTATCAAACTAATTGGATTAGGGTGTCATGGTTCTGCATTTGCTTTACTACGGCCGCAGCGAGATGCATTTTTACGTGGGATTTGGTTATATCGTTGTGCTACAGATGAACAATTAAAGAAGTTTATGGATGGAAAAGAGCCACCAGGAATTAAAATTCAATTAGAACAAATTGAACAAACAGAAGGTTATCGCCATAAACAATTATCTTCGCTAATGGCCGATATTAAGATCTATTTGCACGATTATACTCATGGCGGGCTTTGCCAATCAGCAAGTAGAGATAAGGGTGACCGAATCGCAGGCGGTTATTCAGCACAACAATTAGAATGGTTGTTAAGGCAGACATTGTTACTTTCATTTTTAACAATTCTGGAAGTCTGTTACGTATTTAATGATATGGCATGTGCGCAAAAACTGACATCGCAATTTAATGAGTTAGTTTCAGATGGTAACTAGCTGAAAATTAATCTTTATCTGTATAGTCGTAAACGTGTTATGCAGCCGTTAATCTCATTTACCAATACTTCTGTAATGCGAACCGTACCCTTTGAAGCATAAGCACTAAGCCGTTTCTGTCCATAAATGGTTTAGGATGCTCGATCTAAGCTTTGTGAACAATACATGCATTCATGTTAGTGAAAACTTATGGACGTAGATAATTTATATGTTACTTAATCGGGGGGTGGGGAGTTGGATAGGTATTTTCTGGTTCTGTAGCTTCGAATTACCCATTAAAGAATGTTCAGGTTTAACTGTTCATCAATCCAAGCTGATTACTAGGGTCTTTCTTAGTCGATGTTAAAGACGCGCTAAATCGCTTGGGTTGAATCACAGGTGTTTTGCATCAGTCAGTACTAAAAAGCAAATCTCACGCCTATACCAGCGATTGAAGAGTCCACATCGGTATCAAATACCAGGTATTCTGCATAAATGTCAATTGTATCTAAAACATCGATGCTAGCACCAATACCGCCGAATATCTCTTCGCCATCAGCATCATCTTTCGATGAACCCACTTCAACATCAATATTAACTAAAGCGACACCTAATTTTGCATAAACCTCAAAAAATGGCCCTATTGGTAAGTAACCAACACCTGCTAGTGTAAAGGCTGATGCATCAATGTCATAATTAGTATTTGCTACTGTGCCACTATATCCACCAAGGTCGTAATAACCCAGTTCGGCAGCAACCATAAAAACATTAGAGTCGATGAGGGTATAGCCGACGAATAAACCAGGTACCACGTCGTCGTCATCGAAGCCACCTTCTTCTACATTGGCCTGATACACACCAGCACCAATATATAAACCATCTGCATGCGCCAGAGAAGGGCTGTTGGCCGCGAGGATAAAGGTGGTCATTGCTATTAATTGAGGGAATTTGTTCATGTAAGCTCCTGTCGATATATCGACTTTAATTACGTTAGTCTTCCAAACCTCTTACAAGCATTACGTGTCGGTACTATTTTAATTACTCGAAATAAGCTATCTACCGCCACATACATTACATAAAGCTAGACGCTATATTTATTTGCGCCAACTTTCCTTTCACTTCATTTTAGTGAAAAATGATGGATATAGATTATTTATATGTGATTGAATAGAGGGGAGTAGGGTCAGGTATGACGGGAGCATAATGCAGCTATTAGCATTACTTAGGGGGATTAAGGTACGTGGTTTAGACTGTGGACGAGAAGAGTCCCCTTGCTAGGGGGACTTAAATTGTAACTATTTCTATACCTAGAATTGATTAATAAGAGATTTGCATCATTTTATGTAATCGTTCGAAGGCAATCGGGCTCGCTTTTAGTGTCATGCGTATACCATCTTGAAGATATTCTTCATCTATTACCTGCATTTTACTGTGGATCTCACCCATGATGCCACTGGCAGTATAAGGGATTTGGAAACAAGCATTACACATGGTTTTTTCTAGTGCATTTTGAATTTCTCTATGCACTAACGCGACATCAGCTTTGTCACGTGAACTGATTAGTAGCGCGTCAGGGTATTTCTCTAACAATTCTAATTGCTGATCATCGCTTAAACAATCGACCTTATTCAACAATAATAGTTTGTTACTCAAATCGGTATTTAACTCATGTAATACATGGTTAACAACGGCTAGTTGAGAAGCGAAATTCTCGTCCGATGCATCAACCACATAAAGCAATAAATCCGCATTCTTTGCTTCTTCTAGCGTTGAATGGAATGATGCGACCAAATCATGAGGCAATTTTTGGATAAAACCAACGGTGTCCGAGATTAAAATACGCGGTTGTGTCGGTGGAAGTAGGGTACGTACCGTCGTATCTAACGTAGCAAATAGTTTATCTTCAACTAATACTTCGCTGCCTGTTAGGGCGCGCATTAACGATGATTTACCAGCATTGGTATAACCCACTAACGCGACAGTTAATTGTTCGATACGACCACTGCTTCGACCTTGCATTTCGCGTTGTAACTTGGTTAGCTCACGTCTTAGCTCGGCGATTTGAGTACGAACACGGCGACGACTAATCTCAAACACCGTTTCACTGATTGAACGGCCTTTTTGACGCTCGCGATCGCCACTGCTTTCATCACGTAATCGCGGTGTTAAGTAATTAAGTCGCGCGATCTCTACTTGCAGCTTCGCGGTACGTGTACGTGCATGCTTACTAAAAATTTCGATAATAACGCGGGTACGATCGTAAACCTCAACCCCTAATGCCTCTTCAACATTACTTAATTGATTCGGGCTTAATTCACAGTCAAATACCACGACATTAGCTTGTCCTTTAATGCCGGGTGTTGTTAATAATTCGCTTAACTCGTCTTGGTCAAATTCGATCGGCGGTTCATCTTGTTCTGATGCCGTCGACTCACCTGTTAACGTTGCTAATTCTTCTAGTTTACCAGAGCCTAATACGGACAGCTGTTTGGTCGATTTTTGTCGTTGCGTTTTAGTCCCTACCACAGTAAAGCCGAGCGTATTTACTAAACGGCCTAATTCAGATAGTGATTCGTCCACATCCTCTTGAGTAACACAAGGTGTGCGAATAGAAATTAGTAAAGCGCGGGTAACAGAGTTATCTGTTGTTGAAATCGACATGTAGGTGCTCATTGCTTAAAGTCATATGGGGTGCATCCTACCTGTTTATGCTTTGCTTATATATGCTTTACTTCGATTTATAAAAAATTAGGCTTTATAAAATATTATTTTACTCTGACCTTGGTTTCTTGCTATAAATATACTTTGCTTACAGGAGTTAGCGTTATGCATATTTTAAATTTTGAAGCTTTTTTGATCGCGATTACTATTTTAACGTTAACACCGGGTCTGGATACCGCATTGGTGATCCGAAATAGTAGCCGTTCGGGATACATTGACGGCTGCGTGACCAGCCTCGGGATCTGTTCTGGGTTGTTTGTACACGCGATGTTTTCTGCGCTTGGGATCTCGGCTATTTTGCTGCAATCGGCAGATCTGTTTCAAGTGGTGAAATGGATTGGTGCTGCTTATCTCATCTGGTTAGGGCTTGGTAGTCTTCGCGCTATCTACAAGGGTAGTAATAAAGTAGCGATGCTCCAGGAAGATAACGGGATATCTAGCTCTAGACGTTCGCTGCGTGAAGGTTTTCTTTCGAACGTGCTGAATCCTAAAACGGCCATTTTCTATCTCGCGTTTTTACCGCAATTTATTGATCTTAATTACTCACCGATTTTGCAGTCGTTTACGATGGCTAGCATCCACTTTTTAATCGCTATGATCTGGCAATGTAGTTTAGCGTTTGCCATTAACTCAGCTAAAAAATTATTTAAAAGTAGTGCCATGATGAATTGGATGGAAGGCGTGACGGGCGTGGTGCTCATTGCATTAGGCGCGAAGTTATTACTGTCGGATGACAAGCTTTAGTGCTGTGATTGTTTAGTCAAATAGAGATTGCCCAGTTAAGTGGCAATCTCTATTTCAATTGTAAAACATCCTTGATTGAGACGTTTAAAGAAGTATATAAACACGACAGCCTTTAATCCCGCAATTACCTTCTAATTAAAATACCGCCATCAAAACGTTGCAATGAGTCGGACGTTATCTCAGATTAATCATATTTTAGCCGAGTATACATATATTTTTTATCAACTCATATATTAAACAAGGGATTGGATCACTAATTACGTCTCAATTGTATCTATAACTTCACATTTATAATTAAAATAAAAGGTAATTTAAAAAAAACAGAGGCGGTATAATAAATATTTAAACTACTCCTTTATAGTTGGTTCCGTTTAGTGATGTTTTATTTTTAATTAGTTAATTCATAAATAAAATGGACCTTGTCCAAGGAGTGAATATGAAAAAAAGCTTAATAATATTTATTATTTCTATATGTGCTGTTATTACACCTGTGTATGCAGGTGACAAAGCGGCAACTAAGTACCCCATTGTTTTTGTCCACGGCATTTTTGGTTTTAGCGATATATGGGGCGTCGATTATTTTTATGGTGTCCCCCAAGCGCTACGAAATGAAGGGGCTAACGTTTATATTGCCAGTCTCTCTCCAGCCAACTCAACGGAGTTAAGAGGGGAGCAATTACGTATTTTTATCCAAGCCGTACTTGTTGATAGTGGTGCAGAAAAAGTAAATATTATTGGTCATAGTCATGGTGGTCCAACAGCTCGTTATGCTGCGAGTGTGAGTCCTGAACTTGTTGCTTCAGTTACATCTGTTGGTGGTGTTAATTGGGGGACTAAATTTGCCGATGTTATGCGAGGCGCTGTGAAAGTTGACTCCGTTACGGAAACATTGGTTAAAAAAGGCATGAATACTTTAGCTCATGTTATCACTGGTATTAGTGAAGGTGAGACGCTACCAGAAGACAGCTTACTTATGACTGAGTCATTAACGACTGCGGGGTCATTATTATTCAACAGCGCTTATCCTGAAGGTATGCCAACAACTTATTGTGGTGATGCGGATACTGTTGGTAGTAATGGGGTTTATTATTACTCTTGGTCTGGCGCACAGCCTTTTACGCATGTCTCTGATCCTGTCGATTATGCGTTAGAGCTAACGAGTTTAGTTTTTGATGAAAAAAATGACGGAGTTGTTACTTCTTGTAGTTCTCACTTAGGGCAAGTTATTAAAGATGATTACTATATGAATCATATGGATGAGGTTAATCAAACGTTTGGTTTGACGAGTTGGTTTGAGACCGATCCGGTGACCTTGTATCGTCAGCATGCCGAACGTTTAAAAATCGCTGGTTTATAGAGATGAAAAAACTTATCGCGGCAATTGCCGCGTTATTACTGTTATCAGTATTATTGGTTATTCAGTTTTCAGATGTATTAACGGATAATGTGCTTACTGTTAACCAGAAATCGAAACGGACTGATCCGGTAATAATGGTAGAAAAACTACCTTCAAAACAAGATTCAGATATTTTGGCTATAAAATTAGAAGGTCTTAGTCGTGAGCTGATAGGGAAAGACCTAACCATTGATTTTTATTTACGTAATCATTTCGATGACATAATTCATCAGCACAAGCTGAAAGATCAATTGCTTGAAGTTTTATTAACAAAGCTGTCTGCTGAATTGAACTTACATCAACAAGCAGATAATCGATTAAATGACCTATTTGATCGCTATCGACAATACTTATTGGCAATTACTGATCTGAAAGGTAACGCACCAGCAATTGATGGAGAGATTGATATATCTGAAAGCCAGATATGGTTGCAACACTTGTATGCACTGCAATATAAATTATTTACTGAAAGTGAAATATTGGCCTTTTTTACCAAAGAAAAAAACTATGATCAGCAAGTGCTTACTCGCTTGGCTATACGTCAAGATTTAAGCTTAAGTAAAGCACAACGAGAGATTCTTGTTGAACATCAAATTAGTCAGCTCGAACCAGAAGAGCTGGCAGCACTGAAACCAACGATCTCAGCACAAAGAATTGCTTCTTTATTAACTTATAGCGGAAACAATTACACTGATATTGATTCTGAATTAACGGTAGATCAGATAGATCGTATTAACATGACCCGAGAAAAAAATACGTTATGGCAAGATAAAGTACAGGCTTATAGGGATACTGTTACAGCTAATCCGCAATTAGATCAAAACGGTATTTTAGAAGACATGCGACTTTATCAGCAGCAAAAATTTAGTGACAATGAGCTGAAACGTTTACAGGTATTCTTAAAGAACCCACAATTATTGGATTAAAAAAGATACTAGTTTGGTTTAATGCGGGGAAAATTCGGCTTAGCGCTGTTGTACTAAGCCGGAACTCAATGTGATAAAATTCCGGCTTAATGCATTAGCTAATACCTAAACTATCTTTATCATTAATCTTGAAAAAAGACAGCTCGTCATTTAATTTTTTAGTTAATTCTGAAATATCTTCATTTGAAGAACTCGTTTGCTCAATTCCCTTTAAGTTTTCTTGCACAAGTAAATTAATATCTTCGAGCTGTTTCGAAATATCTTGCGTTACAGCACTCTGCTCTTCAGATGCTGTAGCGACTAAGGCATTAACATCTGAAATACTTGATACTTTATCTGAAATTGATTTAAAGGCTTCGGTAAGTTCTTGAGAAATAGACAGTGATTCATCTATTAGTACAACATTTTTATTCATCGACTCATCGGCCATTAACGACTGATCTTGAAGCTGGGTAATAATATTTTGAATATCAATTGTTGATTGCTGGGTTTTAGCGGCCAAGGCTCTCACTTCATCCGCCACGACAGCAAAACCTCGCCCATGCTCCCCAGCTCTGGCTGCCTCAATAGCGGCATTTAATGCTAAGAGGTTTGTTTGCCCTGAGATGTTGTTAATGACTTCAACGACTGAGCTAATTTTTTCTGAGTGGCTTCTTAAATCTTTAACAATAGTCGTAGTACTATGAACGGAACTGCTAATTTGTTCTGCAATATCTTCAGAGCGTTTTAATGTCTCAGAGCTTATAGAGATAACTTCCATTGCCGACGTCGCCGCGCTTTCTGCCGCCGCTGCATTTTGAGCAACACTATCGGCCGTTGAAGATAGTTCAGTTGCTGCTACCGCTACTTGATCGACAAATGAAATTTCGTTCTGAGCATTGGCTTGGCTAGACCCAATAATCCCCGTTAGTTTTGATTGATTATTACCTAATCCAAGCATTAAAACATGATTATCATTCACAAAACGCTTTAACTTCCCACTAAATAAAGCAAGAGATGCGGATATTTCATCAAGCTCATTATTTGATTTTGGAATAATATTTTGACTAACTGATCCATTTGATAATTCACTAATCCAGTCAATTATATATCTCAGGTACTGCAATTCTCTGCGCATCATGAAACTAGAGAATAAAAAGGCGGCGATACTAGAAATAATAATGACACACCAATTGAAAAATTCAGTATCACTTAAATATTCATAACTGAAATCTAACTCACTCTTTGCGACATCCAACTGTAAATCAATTAAATCAGAGAGTTCTTCGCCCAAACTATCAATTAATCGATAGAGTTCTATTATCAGTTCAGCATTTGGTATTTCCCCACGTTGATGCAGAGAAAACAGTCTTGGTAAGTTAGTCTCTAGAGATATAATCTTATTATCGAGTATTACGGCGAGATCTTTTTCATTTGAAGTCAGTTGAGTTTCAAGGTATTCATTATAAATATTACGTGCAATTTCTAGCGATGAATTAGCATTTTTATAAAAATCGTCAACTTCTAATATGCCTAAATGAAATTTATTAGCTGAATCAATAATTTGAACAGCATATAAATCAGAAACCGATTTGAGTGAAGAAAGAGGAATTACTCGATCTACATAAACATGATTAAAAGAGTTCATGATCTTTGCTGATGAAGATAAAGAATTAACTTGAACAAGAACAAGAATAAGACTAAAAAATAAAGGCACACTAAGTAATTTCATTGAAATACTTTTCATTATCACTCCATAAATAATTGGGATACGAGTTGTTATATAATCGCCTCGCCTTAATCATCGGTTCATTTTTAGTCTATCCCATCTCATTAACAAAAATGAATCAAGTTATCTTCATTTGATAAAAACACTCAATACTGGCTAGTTATTTGGCCCGTTATATTAAATTTTTATTCCTTTAGATGTATGCTAAACAATATAATTTGAATTTATTAGATTTTAAGCTCTAATTATGCTGCATATTTTTACTGCTTAGCGACCTGAATATGCTTGTATGTGGATATGAAGTGGTAGAGTAAACTTAGCGAGTAGAAATGTTTTCTATTCATTGTTATATAGCGCAAGGAAGTTTCGATGAATGTAGACGTTATACTTGTAAATGCATTTACAGCGAATGGTACAGGTGGCAATCCTGCAGGGGTCGTGCTTAATGCTGACAAGTTATCTGATGCGCAAAAGCTAAGTATTGCGCAAGCGGTAGGTTATTCTGAAACTGCTTTTGTATCGAGTGATGAGGAAGTCGATTTTGAAGTTTCCTTCTTTACGACGACAGGTGAAGTTGATTTCTGTGGTCATGCAACATTAGCCACATTTTCAATCATGCATCAAATGGGGATACTTGCGACTGGTCAATATGTCCAGAGGACAAAGGCTGGGCTGCTGCCGATTGCGATTGCATCAAACAGCCAAGTCATCATGGACCAGCAGTTACCTAAAATGCTCGGTAGTTTTTGTTACCAAGATATCGCAGCTGTCATTGGTATTGAATGCTCAATTCTAGCAAGTACGAAATTACCCATTGAAGCCATATCAACGGGATTAGCTGATCTTATTATTCCAGTGCCGACTGGGCACCTAGATTTAATCGAACCCAACAGCGACATAATTGCTGATTTCTGCAAACAACATGACCTTGTTGGTTTTCATGTTTTTGAACTTTGTCCATCAGACAGCGAATTCACCGCAAGTTGTCGTAACTTCGCACCGTTATTTGGTATCCCTGAGGAATCGGCCACTGGCAGCTCAAGTGGTGCTTTAGCGTGTTATCTCGCAAAGCATGTTCCTTTAGCCAGTGACAATAAAAATCACAATCACTATGTTTTTGAGCAAGGCAGGGCGATGAATTGTACATCGATTATCACAGCATCTGTCGAGTCAAACGATTCAACAATAACGCGCGTTAAAGTCGGCGGTTTAGCGAGAGAAATTGGTACTGTGTCAATAAACCCCTTGAACTCTCTCAACTAAAAAGTCCACTGCGGCCTTTATCTTAGGCACTTGATAGCGCTGTTTTTGATACAACAAGAACACCCCTAAATTAGCCTGCTGCGTGATCTTAATGCTTGGCGTAATAGTAAGCTCTGTCAGTTCCCCCGATTCAATATACGGTTTTAACGCCCAGCGTGGCATCAGCAAAATTCCTAATCCCGCGACGGCTTTCTCTACTAGCCATTTACCATTGTTACTGATGAGTACCGGTTCTGCAGAAACATCTTGCCACTGAGTATCAATTTCACAGATCCAAGGAGTAGGGCCATTCGGAGCTTTAAAATACAGGCCTTTGTGTTGCTTTAACTCCATGGCATTAACGGGTACACCATAGGTTTGTAAATAACTGGGCGCTGCGACGGCGATGAAGTTGTTATCCATCAGCTTGATAGCCAATACGCGTTCATCGGGTGCATAACCGCCTCTAATAGCAAGGTCAACTTCATCACGCCCTAATGTCGATAAGTCATCACTCAGGCTTATATTCAAGGTGATCTGCGGGTATAACTCTCTGAATTCGTCTAACAGCGGTAATAATATGCGCTCACCAAACCCCACCATAGAGCTGATATTCAATACGCCCATCGGTGTCGATTGATAGTTTCTTACTGTTTCATCACTGTGTGCTAATAAAGACAGCACTTCGCTGACTTGCTGATAATAAATTTGGCCTATCTCAGTTAAGCTCACCGCTCTTGTCGTACGTTTTAATAATGTAGCGCCAAGGCTTTTTTCTAGGTCTGCGACCCTGCGCGACAGCGATGAAGGCGGCACCGAAAACAATTCAGCGGCTTTACTAAAACTGCCATGTTCTACCACTTTTACAAAATACTTTAATGCTCTTAATTGGTCCATCATTCACTCTCATCGCTATTATTGTCTTTAAGACAATAAACATTCGCTAATTAGTCTCTATATCTTACATTAAATTAAGACAATAATGAGGCATAGTTAATTATCTTTTAGACAATTAGACTCATCCTTCAGACAACATTAAGTACAGGAAGCAAGCACATGACAACATATACAGCGATCAATCTTATTAAACGTCCAACTGGCGGTCCAATCAATGCAGATCTATTTGAAGTAGTGCAAAAACCAATGCCGACTGTGGGCGAGGGCGAGTTTTTAGTTAAGCAAAGCCATATGTCACTTGATCCTGCTATGTTTGGTTGGATGAGCCCTGATACCAACAGCTACATTCCACCAGTAGGCTTAGGTGATGTGATGCGTAGTTCTGGCATCGGTGAAATTGTCGAAAGTAACCATCCCGATTTTAACGTGGGCGATCGCATGATGGGTATGATGGGCTGGCAGGAATACTTCCTAAGTAACGGCCAAGGTCTGAATAAAGTAACAGCGCCATTACCAGATGAAGCAATATTATCTGTGTTTGCTTTACCTGGATTAACTGCGACTCAAGGTCTATTTAATGTAGGTAAACCGAAGAAGGGCGAAACTATTATCGTTACGGGCGCTGCGGGTTCGGTTGGCTCTATTGTTGGCCAGTTAGCAAAAGCGGATGGCTTGAAAGTAATTGGTGTTGTTGGCAGTGACGAAAAAGCCGATTGGGTTGTTAACGAATTAGGTTTTGACGCAGCGATTAATTACAAGAGTGACGATTTAGACGCACAACTTGCAGAGCATACTGCTGATGGTATTGATTTGTATTTTGAAAATACCGGTGGTGCGATCCAAAGTTTAATTGTAGATCGTATGAATCCACATGGCCGTGTCATGGTATGTGGTCTGATCGCGGATTACGCAAACGAAGTACCTACACCTGGTCCAAGCTGGTTGAACGTGATTAAACGTCGCCTGACTATTCAAGGTTTCACTATGCCGGATCATTTCCATGAAGTACCTGCATTGCTAGAAAAGCTAACACCTTATGTAATGGCCGGTAAAATCAAACACAGATCGCATGTATTAGAAGGTTTGGAATCATCTATTGGTGGCTTAAACTTATTCTTTACCGGTGAAAACAAAGGTAAGTTGATTGTAAAACTTTAATTACCAATGATGCTATCGGTTCATAAAGTAAGTGGCTAATCGTCACTTACTTTTTGTTTTATTAAACGGGATTAAATTTAACATGAGTCAATTTAATATGAGTAAATTACAAATCGATATTGTGTCTGATGTTATGTGCCCTTGGTGCATTGTCGGATACAAAGGCCTAGAGTCTGCATTGGCACAACTTGCACCGGGCATTGAAGCGACAATCAACTGGCTGCCTTTTGAATTGAATCCGCAGATGCCGAGTGAAGGTCAAGATATGCAAGAACACTTGGTTGAGAAGTACGGTATCAGCGAGCAACAAAGTGTGCAGAACAGAGAAATGATCAGTCAACGCGGTAAAGATGTTGGTTTTGATTTTAACTTTGCCCCCAATATGCGCATGATCAACAGCTTTAATTTACACAGATTATTAGCGTGGGCTAACGAGCAGGGCAAGCAACATGCATTGCAAATGGCCTTGTTTACCGCGCACTTTACTGACAATGTCTCTTTGAGTGATGATGCAACGCTTATCAAGGTCGTTGATTCGGTTGGTCTTGATGTTGTAGTCGCTAAAAACATCCTCGACTCTGATGATTATGCTGCGCAAGTACGTGCAGAACAAAAGTTGAGTATGGACAGGGGCATTAGTTCGGTGCCGACTTTCATTATTAATAATCAGTATTCTATTGCTGGTGGCCAAACTGCAGATACTTTTAAGCAGGTTTTAACGGAAATCACGCAGGAAGCATAAAAGCAGCCCGTGAGCAGGTAGTTATTGTCAACTGCCTGCCCGTTTAGACCTAAGTATCTTTGATTTTTTTACTTTGTTTTTTCATTATATACATCGCTTTGTCCGACCGTGCTAAAGCGTCATTGAAAGTATCTTTGGTTGCTCGTTCAGGTTCTACTGTAACGACAAATTCATCACCACCCACTCTAAATGCCATTTCATTTTATATCAATTCATTCGACTTAGTATTCGTATTTATTATTGTCCTGTAAATCATAATTTATTTAGTATGTATTACGAAAATAGAGTTCAAACCCTAGTTTATTGTCAATCTATTCCTGCATCGTTACATCGTTAGGATTAGCGTTTCGCTTTAGCATCTGAATCACTGCACTATTTTGGTGTAACGCGATAATAAATTGCACTAATTTGGTTATATTAACTCTTCAACACTGTTTGTTTTTAAGGTAAGCCTTTGAATTTTAGTTGTTATATTTATTGGCACAGAGATTGAATTAACTTTAAACATATAAATGTTAAAAGTTGATACTTGAGGATCTCTATGAAATTAATAAGCGCAATTATTAAACCATTTAAACTCGATGATGTTCGTAAAGCAGTAGCCGATATCGGAGTGGAAGGATTAACAGCGACTGAGGTTAAAGGTTTAGGTCGCCAAAAAGGTCACACCGAGCTATATCGTGGCGCTGAATACCAAGTTGATTTCTTACCAAAAGTGAAATTAGAGATCGCAACTCAAAGTGACAATGTTGAACAAGTCATTGAAGCGATTAAAAATGCGGCTTACACAGGGAAAATTGGTGACGGTAAGATCTTTGTTTACGACTTATTGCAGGTAGTGCGTATCCGTACCGGTGAAATGGATTCAGAAGCGATTTAAAGGGAATTATATATATGCAAGAATTAACAACGACTGTGACGGAGCTGCGCTTTGCACTCGATACGTTTTACTTTTTAATGTCTGGTGTGCTGGTGATGTGGATGGCGGCAGGTTTTGCCATGCTAGAAGCAGGCTTGGTTCGCTCTAAGAATACCACCGAAATTTTGACTAAAAACATCGTGCTCTATTCAATTGCATGCATCATGTTCTTACTCGTAGGTTATAACATTATGTACGTCGATAATGTTGAGGGCGGTATTATCCCGTCATTTGGTTCGTTAATTGGAACGCAGGCTGAAGGCGCTGACCATTCACTTGAATCAGACTTCTTTTTCCAAGTTGTATTTGTGGCAACTGCAATGTCTATCGTGTCTGGTGCTGTGGCTGAACGTATGAAGTTATGGGCCTTCCTTGCTTTTGCTGTCGTGCTCACCGCGGTTATTTATCCGGTTGAAGGCTATTGGACTTGGGGCGGTGGTTTCTTATCTGAAGCGGGTTTCTCTGATTTTGCTGGTTCTGGTATTGTTCACATGGCGGGTGCATCGGCTGCATTAGCGGGTGTGTTATTACTCGGAGCACGTAAGGGTAAATACGGTAAAAATGGTGAGGTACACCCAATTCCGGGTTCAAATATGCCACTCGCGACATTGGGTACATTTATTCTATGGATGGGTTGGTTTGGTTTTAACGGTGGTTCACAGTTATTAATTTCTGATGCTGAAAATGCAACGGCTGTTGGTCTTATCTTCCTGAACACCAATGCGGCGGCAGCGGGTGGTGCGGTTTCTGCGTTGATTGTGACTAAGTTCATGTGGGGTAAAGTAGATTTAACCATGGTACTTAATGGTGCATTAGCGGGTCTTGTTACTATTACTGCTGACCCTCTGAGTCCAGCTCCAGCATTTGCAACATTACTAGGCGCTTTAGGCGGAGTATTAGTTGTGATTAGTATTGTTGCCCTGGATAAAGTGAAGATTGATGATCCAGTTGGTGCTATCTCTGTACACGGTGTGTGTGGGTTATTTGGTTTAATGGTTGTTCCATTTAGTAATGGCGAGGCAACATTCTCTGCTCAATTATTTGGTGCTGCGATTATCTTTGCTTGGGTGTTTGGCGCAAGTATCCTTGTATGGACAGTGCTTAAAGCAACCATGGGTATTCGAGTGACTGAAGAAGATGAAATGATCGGTATGGATATGGCTGATTGTGGTATTGATGCTTACCCTGAGTTTATTACGACTAAATAAATCGATGTAATACTTGGACAAGAAAGCTCAGCATTTGCTGGGCTTTCTTTTTATTAGAAATAATTCATAAGAAATAATTTATAATAATCGCTTTTATTAAGTAGATATAACAATAACTTATTATATCTCTTGTTTATAAGTTTTGTGTGTCACAGAGTAATTCGGCATAACGTACCATCGGAATATTCATTTCTGCTTGCAACAATGTCCCTTTCGCCAGCAATGCTTCTCTGCTTATGAACGGAATGTCGTTTTTGAATGCGAGTATAATCGTGTTGCCACCTTTTACGTCAAGACTAAGAAGTTGGTTGTCAAATTCCAGCGCCAGTAATTCATCTAACGCTTCTCGTAATTCAGGCGTCGTATTGCAGATATTGAGGACCAGGACACCCTGTTGGTTGAGTGCATTATTACAATCACGTAAGTAGGTTGCCTGTACTTGCTTCGGTTCCATGCCTTGTGAGTTGTATAGATCTGAAAAGATAATATCGCTTTTTATGTCGGTATTTTTCATGTAATTCACCGCATCATCGATATGAATGCTGAGGCGTTCTGTGTCGGGTAAGTAAAAATATTCTTTTGCGGCTGTCGCCACTGCTTCGCGGTATTCAATTGCGTGCACGTTCAAGGTTGCAAAACTACTGAGCAAGTTCTTTGCCATTGAGCCCGCGCCCAGCCCCATGACGGTAGCCGTTTTGACTGTGGGGATAAAAAATAAACCCGCCATCATCGCTTGGGTATAACCAAGATGTAAGCCATTAATGTTATTTAGTTTCATGCAACTTTGATAGATCTTGCCATCAAAACTGAGGATCCGACTGTTCTTGGTTTCGTAAACATAAACTGGGCCGTGTTCATCTTCTGTTGATGAGATGCAGGTTCCTTTAATATCCATGGTCTTTTTAATATCTCTTCAATACGTAAATATAACTGATAGGGCATTATAACGGAAAACGAGGTAATAGAAGTACTATCGAAATATTTCAATGAATTTAGCTCGAACGGAGAAGATTAGGTGTTATTTTGTGAGGTGTGTAAAGAGTTGCTGACTTAAAAAGGCATGAATATAAATGAGTACCTACAATATGTCTATGTAACTCTAATGGGATAGGAATATCATGAGAAAGTTGTTATTAAACATATTTAAGAAAAAACGACAATCAGTGTGTTTAAATGAAAGACTGAAATATGCCATGATTGAAAACCCAAAGAGGTCATAACCACTATTAACCGGCACGATTCACTTTTATTATTAATTGGCATTACTCACCTTAACGGTGACAGCATTACCGACTGCCACAGCGATTAAATAATACGTCTAAACGTCAAGTTAATACGCGGGGTATCAACCTTAAGCCTTTTTGGTAAAGCATGATGCCAATGCTGCTGGCAGTATCGCATTAACAATAAATCACCCTGTTCCAGTTCGACGGATACTTGTTCTTTTGTGGCTTTATGGCGGAATTTGAAACTTCGGGTCGCACCAACACTGACCGATGCGATACAACTTTGGTCCATGTTCGTTTCATCATCACTGTGCCAACCCACGTAATCAGTACCGTCACGGTATAAATTACATAACACCGCATTAAACTTCTCGTTATGTATTGCTGTTATTTTATCGGCTAATTGCAAAAGTGAATGAGGCCAATCTAAGACTTTATGTGTGACAGCGTTATAGCGATGTTCTCTGTCCGTGTACAGACATACCAAGCGTTTTGGTTCTACCCATTGGCCATACATAAACAGTTGCTGCGTTTCCCAATGAATAAGTGACTGAAGCTCAGACAGATCAAGATCTGTAAAAAAATTAGGATAAAGCCAAGCTTCGCCATCTCGCGGTAGAACTTGTTCTGGTTCTCGCGTAAATAAGTCTAAATTCATGGGTAATGTCATGTGGGATGCTTGCATATAAGAACATCCCATCATATTAACTAAAATATAATCATGTCACAATCTCAATGCTGATTGTTTTACGCCATCATGACTTACCGCTGAAAGAGCCTCTGTCATGTGAAGCATTGACTCATGTCGTCAAGCAATGTCGTCAAAAAATGTCTCAAGCTATGCCATTAACTCATGTCATCAACCAATGTCGTCACCACTTGTGGGTTACTGTGTAATGTTCGATGTACCGGACACCTATCTGCGATCTCCATTAATCGTGTTTTTTCGGCATCACTCAAGGGGCCTAACAGCTGTACTTTACGGATTAATAATTCTATTTTTTGATTCGGTTCCGTCACATTACTGGCATCTTTTATATAATCACGCTCGTGAGATAAAGATACTTCGACATGCTCGAGGGGGATCTTCTTATGATCCGCATACATACGAATTGTCATCGCAGTACAGGCACCTAAAGCAGCCAATAAATGTTCATAGGGATCGGGCCCTGTATTTTGGCCTCCGACTTGTGTTGGTTCGTCGGCATACCAACTGTGGTGGTCACTGAAAACGGATTGCTGAAATTTATGGTCGAGTTCCGCTACCGTAATGTGCCCTTTGGTTACTTGGGGACGCGATATTACGGCGACTGGGATATAGCGGCTTGCCCATCCGGAAATCGTTTGCGCAACATATTCACTGTCGATTGATTTTGATAACAGATGATCGGCAGTGTCTAAGCTAACAAAGCTTTTAGGGTGCTTGGCCGCTTTATAGATTTTCTCGGCATCTGCAATATCGACAGTTAAATCGATGGGAGAATGCAATACCAGCAACGCCTTATTCAGATGCTGTATATGCTCTGTCGTTTGGTTACGCAAATCATCTATAAATTGTTTTTTAATCGTAAACTCACGTGGGCCCAAACTCACTTTCGCACTGCCGCTTTGTTCTATTGTGTCGAGGTGGGCATCAAAGTTGTGTATCACATGGCTTGCTTCAAACGGTGCCGCAATGGTCACCACTGCTTTGACTTTTGGCAGTTTTGCTGCCATCGCTAACACGGCAGCGCCACCGAGACTATGTCCGATTAATAGTTGTGGTGCATCATAATGCTGTTCAAGAAATTCTGCCGCTGCAAGCAAGTCTTCGGTATTGGATGAAAAATTGGTATTGGCAAAGTCACCGTCACTGTTACCCAAGCCGGTGAAGTCAAATCGAAACACAGCAAAGCCATGTTGCACTAAAAACCGGCTAATTCGCGAGGCGGCTGCCACATCTTTACCACAGGTAAAACAATGAGCAAATAATACATAGGCTCGTATCGCTTGGTCAGGTGTTTCAAGCAAGCCCGCTAGGTTTTGTCCTTGACTCGGAAATTCAACTTTTGTTCTCATCGATTTGATCCTAGGTTTATAATAAACACCTTGGAACTAAATGCATCTCACGGTGTTATTACGTAATTAAAAAGCAATTAACGGTAGTAATTGTATCTGGGATCTTATGAGTATAGTTGTAGTTGCATCGCTAATTTGAACATTAGCTAAAAGACATCATGTATGTAGAAGGTAAAGTACGGTACAAGAAAGGCGGTGGTGGCATTCTATTAAAGAAAGCGACCAAGCTATAACTTATTTCATTACAGCTTGGTCACGAGCGATATTATTAAAAATTAGTCACATTTAATACGATATTCTTTATGACTTTTCTTGGTATGTTGCTTGATTGCCTTAAGCACTGTTTTAACTTCTTTTTTGCCGTCTGCTGTTTGTAATTGCTTAAACAGACCCGTCAATTTTTCAATGCCTTGCTGATAGCCCTGATGCTGCATGTGAGTTTGGTGGTCCATGCCGGGCATATTTTCCATTTGGCTATGATCCATCGCTGGCATATCTTTATTCATGGCAGACATGTCGTGATTCATAGCAGGCATATCTTTATTCATTGCGGACATGTCATGATCCATACCAGGCATATCTTTCTTCATGCCAGCCATGTCATGATTCATCGCGGACATGTCATGATCCATACCAGGCATATCCTTCTTCATGCCAGCCATGTCATGATTCATCGCAGGCATGTCATGATTCTTCAGCTTTACCGGAATCTCATTTCTTGCCTTCATTGAGTTGGCAAGTAACTTAGTTACCTGAGCTTGCATGGCCGTGGCATCATTACGTTTAAATGCCGCGACATAGGATTTTAAGTCGTCATTCATCTCTTTCATCATGCCGCTTAGCGCGGTATCTTCGCAGTGTGTTTCGCCATCATGAGCGAACACCGGCAGACTGAGTGCGGCAGACAGTACTAGCGATCCTGCTATCGTTTTTGTCATTTTGTTTAACATGGCATATTCCTTTTTTTAATTGTTAATTGTCTGTTGTTAATTTTTTATTAGAGGCTGCGGTACTGTCATCATCCTCGGTCATGATCGATTTCAAGCTGAACTGTTTCCACAGGTAGAACATGGCCGGTAGTACCAACAAGGTTAGCATTAACGCTGAAGCCATACCGCCAATCATTGGCGCGGCAATACGCTGCATCACTTGTGAGCCAGTTCCTTCACCAAACATAATGGGCACAAGGCCGATGATAACAGTGGCGACGGTCATCATCACTGGACGTACTCGTAAACCAGCACCTTCCATTATTGCCTGACGTAATTTGGCTTTAGTTAGCTGGCCAGCTGCAATAGCGGCATCGAGTGATTGATTTAAATAAACCAACATGATGACACCAATCTCAACGGCAACACCAGCGAGGGCGATGAAACCAACACCGACGGCAATCGAAAAATTATAGTTGAGCAAGTAAAGTAACCAGATGCCACCGATCATCGCCAGCGGTAAAGTACCCAAAATCAGTAATACTTCACCGACACGTCTAAATGCCAGGTAGAGTAATAACACGATAATAGCGAGTGTGGCAGGGATCACCACCGTTAAGGTTTCCTTCGCGCGCTGCATATATTCGTATTGACCAGACCAGGTAATAGAATAACCAGCAGGCAAGACGAGTTGTTCCGCCACAGCTTTTTGCGCGTCGAGTACATAAGAGCCAAGGTCACGGCCTGCGATATCAACATAGATCCAGCCATTAGGACGGGCATTTTCAGTTTTTATCATCGGCGCACCATCTTCAACATAGACGTTAGCCACGTCGCTTAAGGCTATACGAGCGCCTTGCGGTGTGATTATCGGCAGTAATTTCATTTGCTCGATGCTGTCGCGGTAGGTTTGTGGATAACGCACATTAACTGGATAACGCTCTAATCCTTCAATGGTTTGGGTGACATTCATCCCGCCAACCGCGGTGGATACGACGGCTTGTACATCAGCAATGTTAAGACCATAACGTGCAGCTTTTGCCCGCTGTATATCAACCTTAACATAACGGCCTCCGGCTACTCGCTCAGCATAAGCAGAGGTTGTACCTTCAACGTTAAGCAATATTTTTTCTATGTCTTTACCAATTTTTTCTATTTCAGCCAGTTTCTCACCCGCTACCTTGATACCAATGGGGGTTTTGATACCAGTGGCTAACATATCGGTACGCGTTTTGATTGGCATTACCCAGGCGTTGGTGACACCAGGGAACTTGATCAACGAGTCTAATTCTTCGCGTAAACCTGCAGATGTCATGCCGTCTCGCCACTGATCTTTGGGTTTTAAACTGATGAAGGTTTCTATCATCGTTAATGGCGCGGCGTCTGTTGCTGTTTCTGCACGTCCAGCTTTGCCCCAAACGCGTTCCACTTCAGGCACGGTTTTGATCAATTTATTGGTTTGTTGCAGCAATTCTCTGGCTTTACCGATACTGATCCCCGGATAGGTAGTCGGCATGTACATTAGATCACCTTCATCTAGAGGTGGAATAAATTCACTGCCGATCTTGTTTACCGGATAAAAGCCGACGACAAGTAAACCCGCAACCACAAATAACAGCAGTAAAGGTGCTTTTAAGCTGAATGTTAGTAGCGGTCGATACAGGGCAATAAGACCACGATTAATCGGATTTTTGTGTTCTGGTAGTACCTTACCGCGAATGAAGTAACCCATCAGAATAGGCACTAAAGTCACCGCGAGTCCGGCTGCTGCTGCCATCGAATAGGTCTTCGTAAAGGCGAGGGGAGAAAACATCTTGCCTTCTTGTCCTTGCAGTGCAAATACTGGCACGAAACTAAAGGTAATGATGAGTAGGGAAAAGAACAGTGCTGGACCGACTTCGGATGCAGCTTTGCTGATCACCTGCCAACGATTTTCATCCGTCAACGGTGTTTTTTCCATGTGTTTATGCACATTTTCAACCATCACGATAGCACCGTCGACCATAGCACCAATGGCGATAGCGATACCGCCTAATGACATGATGTTGGCATTAATTCCCTGCCAAGACATGACGATAAAAGCCACCAAAATACCGACGGGTAAACTGATTAAGACCACCAGTGAGCTGCGGATGTGGAACAGGAATACCGCGCACACGACAACGACCACAAGAAACTCTTCAAATAGTTTTTCGTAGAGGTTTTCTACTGCATTATCGATCAGGGTAGAGCGATCGTAAGTCGGAACAATTTCAACACCTTCCGGTAAAGATCCCTGCAACGTTTTAAGTTTAGCTTTGACGGCTGCAATGATATCACGGGCATTTTCGCTGTAACGCATGACGATGATACCGCCAACAACTTCACCTTCACCATTAAGCTCCGATACACCACGGCGCATTTGCGGCCCGATAACGATGTCGGCCACATCACCGAGTAATAACGGCGTGCCAGTTGCGCTCAGTTTTAACGGGATGTTTTTCAGATCTTCAATAGAACTGATATAACCATTGGCGCGCACCATATATTCCGCTTCAGCCATTTCAATCACACTGGCGCCTGCTTCTTGGTTGCCCTGTTTTATGGCGTTGCTAATGGCAGACAGTGGAATTTGATAACTGCTTAATTTATCTGGGTCAACGCTGATCTGGTATTGTTTGACCATACCGCCGACCGTCGCCACTTCCGATACACCCGGTACGGTTTGCAGTTCATACTTTAAGAACCAATCTTGTAAACTGCGTAATTCGCTAAGATCATGATTACCGCTGGTATCGGTTAACGCATAGGAATAGACCCAGCCAACGCCTGTTGCATCGGGTCCTAATGCTGGTTTGGCTGTGCTAGGCAGATTCGGTGTTACCTGAGAAAGGTATTCAAGCACCCGAGACCGAGCCCAGTACATATCTGTGCCATCTTCAAAAATGACATAAACATAAGAGTCGCCAAAGAAGGAGAAACCACGCACTGTTTTTGCACCTGGTACGGATAACATCGCCGTGGTTAGCGGGTAAGTGACTTGGTCTTCAACTACTTGTGGCGCCTGTCCTGGATAACTGGTTTTAATGATCACCTGTACATCGGAGAGATCTGGGATCGCGTCGATCGGGGTATTTTTGACTACAAAGCTACCGTAGACAATAATAATAAAGGTCGCTAACAAGACTAGCATCCGATTGTGGATCGACCATTCAATAATGCGTTTGATCATTACATGTCACCTTCTACGTCATCATCAAAGTCTAACCAATCCAAAGCGTCATCACTATCAATTTCAGTATCTGAATTAGTGCTCGTTTCAGCCTCTGTTTTTTGCTGATCCATGCCGGAGTGATCCATTGTCGAGTGCTCCATAGCTGCATGGTTCATGGCCGAATGATCCATCGCCATTGCAGGTTGTTGTGGTGATTGTTGTTGCGAAGAGACTGGATCGATGCGACTAAAGTCTGCTGTTAAGCTAGATTCAGAATCTATCAGGAACTGAGCACTGGTCACGACCTTGTTCCCGGCGGCTAACCCAGTCATTACTTCAACATAACCCGCTGATTCTCGTCCTATCGTAACCCTGACAGATTGATATTGACCGTCGCCTTTGGCCAGTACTACCCGATCAAAATTGCCAGCACGGATCACGGCTTCGCGAGGTACCTGTAAGCTGGTGGACTGAGTTTGGCTGAGTAATTTCAGCTTGGCGAACATATTAGGTTTTAACTGTTTATCTTCATTACTAAATTTAACGCGGACTTTCAGTGTTCGAGTCGCTGCGTTTAATTCTGGATAGATGTAATCAACCTCGCCATGCCAAGTTCTGCCTGGGAAGCTATCAAGTTGCATTTCACCCTTATCGCCAACTTGTACTAAACCTGCTTGCGATTCAAATACTTCAGCTTGCAGCCAGATCTCATCTAACTGTCCCGCTTCGATGATCTGTGCGGCTGGCGTGATGTAAGCGCCTTCACGTACGCCTAATTTGGTAATAAAACCAGACTCAGGTGCGAAGACCGTGACATTCTGTTTGGCTTTGCGCTTGCTGCTAATCTGACGGATCTGCTCTTTGCTGATACCGAGCGCAGACAAGCGGTTTTTTGATGATGAAATTAAGGTTTTATTGCCGATACGTAATGCATTGAGCAACTCTTCTTGGGCTTTAACTAATTCAGGGGAATAAAGTGATAGTAGTTTTTGGCCCTTCGTTACTTGCTCTCCTTCTTCTTTGATGTAGAGCTTTTCTATCCAACCAGATACCCGGCTATTAATTTGCCATAGCGTATGTTGATTAAACTCGAGCAGACCCACGGTATTGATTTGTGGGATGAAGGGACGCTGGCTGACGGTTTGAGTGCGCACGCCTAAGTTGTTTTCTACGCGTGGAGAAATGGTGACTAACCCGGCATCACTTGCAGCTGCAGATGATTCGCCGTAGACAGGGACGAGATCCATGCCCATCGGTGATTTACCGGGCTCATCGCGACGATAATTGGCATCCATCGGAGCGACCCAATACAGCGGTTCTTTCTTTGCTGACGCTGACACTGGAACATCGGGATAGACTGGCACGAGATCCATGCCCATCGGTGATTTACCGGGTTCATCACGGCGATAGTTAGCGTCCATTGGTGCTACCCAATAGAGTGGCGTTAGTTCCGCGGCTTTAGCCGTACTGTTTGCTAAGTTATCAGCTTGATAATTTGTAAACCAAACGCCTGCGGTCAACCCGAGGGCAAGAGTAATTGAACTTGCGATGATTGTTTTCATGTCGACCTCTATAATGCTTGAAAATAACGAATGCGCGCTAATGTTTTTAGACCCTGGAAATGCAACTGATGATATTCAAGCTCTAGGGCCTGCTCATCCATAAACGCCTTAATTACCTGTTCAAAGCTATTGGTATTGAGCTGATAACCTTGTAAAGATGCTTCGGTATTACGTTTAGCATGAGGAAGTAGGGTGTCTTGATAGCGTTGTAATCGAGATTCCGTATTCAGGAAATTAGCGATAGCACCGTTTAAAATGCCATTGAATTTAATCAACAACAGATCTTTCTCGGCTTTTTTAATGCCCTTGCCCTGTGTGGCAGCGATGACAACCTGATCTTGGCGATTACCGGTAAACAAGGGGATATTCATGGTGACAGAACCACTGAGTAAATCACTGCGCGCGGATCCTGTTGTCATGTCTAATGCTTCTCGGTGGCCGTAACCCACATCGACTTTAAAGGATGGTTTATAGGATTCATTGGCTATTTCGATGGTGTTTTCAGCTACATCAATTGCTTGCTGTGCGGCGAGTACTTGGGGATGGTTTGCGAGCAATTTATAATGCACAACTTGACCTTGCTTGGCATAATCACGGCTTGCTTGCCACTCTGGAATTTGTGGATCAAGTTGGCCGAAAGCTTGTGAACCAATCCAAGAAAGCAACTGACCACGTAATGCTTGTTCTTGTTGGGCAAAGGCTGCAATTCTATCGTCGAATTTAGCTAATTCGAGTTCGGCATTAATAAGGTCTTGATTTTGCTTGTAACCAAGCTCAAATTGACGGTAGAGGTTATCTACATTCAACTTAAATAAGGCTTGGTTTTTTTGCAAAATTTCTTGAGCAAGTTTGGTAAAGCGAATATCAAACCAAAGTTCTCTGATCTTTAGTTTTAGCTCTGCTTGACGGTTAGCTGACAGCTGTACGCTTTGCAGTGCTTGCAGGTTGAAATTGTTGGCGTTTAACGCGAGTGTATCGCCGCGAGAAAATTGTTGTGACATACCAATACTAAACTGCGTCATGGGATCGTCAGTTAACGAGAAGCTGTCTATTGGTACATTCGCTAAACCGAGTTTTATCATCGGATCAGTCAGTTGTGATGAACTGATCGCTTGCGCTTTAAAACGGGTCTGCTGAGCAGTGTAGATCTGGGCTGTTGGATCGCTTTGCAGGGCGAAGTTTTCCGCTGCAGATAGCGTTAACAGCTGAGCATTAACATTAAATGTAAATAACGTTAATAGCCCAAAATAAATTTTGGATGGCATTTTTATTCCTTATTAATTGATTTTTAAAATAATTAAAATCAACCAATAAGAGGGGGACGATATAAGCTTTCTGGATGTTGTTCAGGGAGAGGGGCAGGGAAATACAATACAGTCGTTGTTTGATCTTGACTGGCAACGATTAATAGATTCGTGCTGATAAAAGGCAGTGAACTGGCGGTGCTACAATCACCATAATTGCACATGTCACAATTACTTTCGCTCATCGCGGTAAGATGATTGCTGGTTGACGTATCATCCATGTGACAAAGATTGTCTGTGTTCTCGTCTAAATTGCCTTGCATCATTCCCGGCATCATTTGCATGTCACACGGAATATTTGCAGACATAACGTGGCTGTTCATTGCCTGAAGAGGTAATGAAAATGAGTTTATTAATAATAATAAAACCAAAGCCAAAGCGCGCATGAAAGACATCTTTTAATGAAAGTACATGTAATTTAAGCATTACCCCTATGGTAAGGTCAAGAAGGTAAGGGCAAATTTTTGTGGCGTTGTTTATTTATACACCGCATATTGACAATATAGCAGGTCTTATAGATAATTCGTCGTAATTAAGTAAGAAGAGTTTGTGATGCTAATCCCAAGGCGTGTAATTAAGGTGATCTGTCTGTTGCTAGTGAGTATTGTACTCTCGAGCCAGCTTGCCTATGCGCCACTTTCTGCCCATGAACGGTCAAATAACATTGCAGCCATCGATAATGCGATGCATTGTGATGCCGGGCAGATGATGGCTAACAACGCAAAAGATAACTGCTGTGATTCTTTGGAAAGTCATATTGAAAATAAATGTTGTTTCTCCAGTGCGACCACAAGTTATGCCATTATTTCATTATCCTCTTTGAATGCACGTCAGCCTTACACACTAAGCCTGATTAATCGTGATCCATCTAAAGCTAGTTTTACCATCCCTGCTCTCTTGTATCGACCTCCCATCGCTTAATATTCCTTGTACTACACCACACATACGTTTGTTGCTTAATCTATGCCTTTCGATATAAATAGCAATATTGATATCGAAATAGATGAGGGAACATAGATTAAAAATGTGCAATCGATGTCAAAAATAGACCGATTAAACTAATCTATAAACAAAGTGTGCTGGCTATCCAAATTAAGTAATACTTCGAAATTTAAGGAATTTAAGATGAAAACGATTATCCAATTGATTGCCATATTATCACTCACATTTAGTGCAGTTGCATTCGCCAAACCGACGATTGAATTATACAAGTCACCGTCATGTGGTTGCTGTGTAGCATGGGCAGATATCATGGAAGAAAAAGGCTATAAAGTGAATGTGCATCATCAACGTGATTGGTCAGCGGTGCAGAAGAAGTTCGGCATGCCGAGTAATTTACAGTCTTGCCACACGGCTGTTGTTGACGGTTATATGATTGAAGGGCATGTGCCAGAAAAGGACGTAGCACGTTTACTTAGCGAACGACCGAGTGATATTACCGGTCTTTCTGCTCCAGGTATGCCGCAGCATTCCCCTGGTATGGCTGCACCAGGCCAGGACTATAAAGACTTTAACGTTGTTGCGTTTGATAAAAATGGCAACTTGAGCTTATATAAAAAGTACTAAGATAATAAGTCGATAGGGTAGAAGTGCTGGCCTATCGACTTCAAGAAAAGTAAACCCGTTTATCTAAGTAATAATGGCTTATTTACTGTGCCACTTCTTGGTAAACTTTTAAGTCAGTGTGCAATTCATCTTTCAGCGCACTGAGTTTGAGTGTGCGTATTTTTTTGAATTGATAGACAAACACACCAATGTTAAAGAGAATGCTGATAATACTGATCGTCCACATCGCCGCTGGATTATCTGATGATTTAACCGCAAACATCGTGGTATCAACAAATGCAGGAAACGTCATCACAAACATCATCCAGAAACCCAATGTGTGGGCTCGATGTTGTAACCAAGCGCCTTTTTTGATGAAGAAGGCTGGGATCGTACAAGACAGTAATAAGCATAAACCGGCGTAGAATGAATGGTCTGGTACACAGTTATAAACGTAAGCGAAGTTCCAAAGATCATAAGCGATGATCCAGAACCAAAGCATATCTGGCCACACCATATCTTGGTATTTGTCTTTACTAATATAAATGCCCACCCAACCACAAATTGTCACGATATTCAAAATACCGGCGATGGCATTCAGGTAATTCCATTGGCCACCAATGATCTCCATGCCATCATGCATACCATTGAAACCAGCCGTTTGGAATTCACGCATAACCGCTTCAAAAATATTAAAACCTAAGATGAAGGCAGGGAAAAATAGCAGGTATTTATTCTTTGCAGCGCCTTTAATGTAACGTAACGCCATAAAGCCAAGGCAACCCGCTAATGCAGAATACGCTTTAACCCATGCAAACCAACTGCCTACCGTTGTGCCTTTGGCAGCTGTTGTTGGCCATACAAAGAGGGTTAACAGTATTGGTAACACTAAGAAACAAAATCCCGCCGCCCATTTACTACGTCTTGAAATTTCATTGAGCAGAATTAATGCCAGCGTTACCGTTATCCCTGCTACGACACTATACCAAGGGATTGATTCGAAAAAAAACATACACATTTCCTTTGTTTACCTGAATATAACATGCATCAATTAATGCAAATGAGGGAGCCTACACTGCGGTATTTGTAATCAATTATTCACCTTTACAAAACGTGAGCTGGACTCATGTTTATACTACCCCTTTAGTGATGCCTGTCAAAACGTAAGGCGGCCTCATGTTTTGATTTGTGGTTAATATCACGTAATTACTTGGATCCAGTAACAAGTTAAGCCCTTTAAAATGCGGAGATGGATCTAAAGGATCGATGTGTTATTATTTCCCATTAATATATTTGCAAGCACATGGGTTCAGCACTGATGGATTTAAAACAAGCAACAAATCGTCGAAAGCCAAGTCAGAATCGTAGTAAGGAACGTGTTGCGGTTATTTTAGAAGCTGTGAAGGCGTTGATCGAAGAAAAGGGGATTGCGAACCTAAAAATTTCAGAAATCGCGAAACGGGCAAACAGCTCTGAAGGCTCTATTTATCAATATTTTTCAGATAAAGAAACAATCATCCTCTCTTTAGCTGAACACTTTATGAAAAAGATACATGTTATTGTTGATAAACATATTGATAAGTTAGATAGCTTAGATGACCTCGATATGGTCATGAGCTGTAATTTTGACGATATTTATGCATTACATAAAAATGAGTCTGCACTGCGCCAGATTTGGTTTGAATCTGTCGATATCAAATTAATCCATCTGGCGACAGTCGATAGTGAGATGAAAGCCGATAGGATCTACCAAAGCGTACTTAAATTTGCCACGCCTAAAGATCCCGTACAATTGAAACAATTTATCCTGCTAATGAGTATTCAATTTAGCTCCGTGATCCGCTTATGTTTTTCCAGTAATGTCGGCACACCCGAACAGCTCAAAAAAATATATGTCGACACCGTGGTTGGCAGTATTACCAAGTACATTGATTTGAATTAACGATTGGTTGACCTGAATTAACGCTAGATAGCGCACGGTTCGATACTACTCATTAAAACAGATCACTCTATCGCAAACGGCATTGAGCAGATCATCATCATGAGAAATGACCAGTAGACCGAGTTGCCGTTGGCCAACTTCCTCGCACAATGCCAGCCAAATATCTCGCTGAGTTAATGGATCTAGCTGCGCAGTGATCTCATCACACAGTAAATACTTAGTGGTAGGAGCTAATGCTCTGACCAAATTGAGTCTTTGTAATTCGCCTCCAGAAAGTTCGCTCGGAAAGCGCTTTAGCCAACTGGGATCAATTTTATAGCGTGCTAATTGCTTAGTATCAATAGGATGGCTTTCAGTTAATGATCGCTCTAATGACCAGCGGGGATTAAAGGCAAATTCAGGCTGTTGGCAGATCCACTGCACACTGTTTGGGTTATGTTTCGTTATTATAGGTTCTATTGCAGGTTCTAATGTCGCTATTCTTAGTTTAGATGGTGACTGTGATAGCGAGCCTGAATGCAAAGGGTGCATACCCGCAAGTACCATTGCTAGCGTTGATTTTCCACAACCGCTAGGGCCTGTTAGACCGAGTATTTCACCACTATGTAATATTAATTTAGGTAACGTAATTAATTGCTTGTCTCTTTTGGCTGTGCCATTAACTAGCTTTAGCATTACAGCTCCTTGTCCAGTTCGCAGGACTCGCATCCCAGAGTGCTTGAGTATAGGCATTGGCGATACCCAGTCTAATCGCTGTGGGGGTGGTATTGTCGACGATATGACCATCCTTTAGCACCAGTATTCGATGTGCGACTTGCGTAATGCCTGGCAAATCATGGCTGATGATCATGACGCCTTTTGCTGGATGTATTTTGTCTGGCTGACATAACGCGGCCAGTTCACTAAAAACTTTGTTGGAACGGCTTAATTCAAGTCCACAAGTCGGCTCGTCGGCAATGATAAAATCGGTATTTTGTATTAACGCCATTGCCGTGAGCACGCGTTTAGCCATACCTCCTGAGAGTTGGCTAGGGTAAAGGGTTAATATACTGTCATCTAAACCGACCTTTTGTAACGTAGCGGTTAGCTCTGCTGGTGTATTCTGAGATGCATTTGCTTGCTGGATCAATTGTGCACCGACACGTGTACTTGGGTTTAGCGCAGTTGCCGCTTGCGCAACAATGGCAATACTGTTTTTGTTAGCTGATTTAAATTTAACCGTGCCCTGTAGGTTAAATCCCTGAGGACATGCTCCCAGCAATGCATTTGCAAGAATACTTTTACCACTGCCACTGGCGCCTATTATCGCCAAGCATTCACCGCGTTTAACAGTGAAACTGGCATTTTTTAGCAGCTTGTGGTGATTATTTTCAATGGTGAGTTGCTCAACGATTAACATGATGATTGGCCCTTTCTGAGTGAGCGAGTGAAGCAAGTTGCATTTTCTGCCAGTAATAATAAAGCCGTGATCAATACCAATCCTGGGAAGAGCGCTAACCACCAATTACCGATAATCAAATAGCGACTTGCTTCGGATAATAATATACCCATTGAAGGTTCATTTGGGTTTAAGCCAAAGCCAAGGAATGTTAATGCCGCTGCGTGCAGGATCGCGTGAGGTATCAGTAATAACAGACCTGTTAACCATTGTGGTAATAGGTGTGGCACCATGTGCTGTACTAAAACTTGCCAGTAGGGCTTACCAAAATTTCTAGCCAATAATACATAAGGTCGGCGTGTTAGCTGGATCACTTCGGCACGCAATAACCGGGTCAATCGAGGCCAGTGACTTAATGTAATCGCAAAAATGACGCCCTGCGAGCTACCTTCTAATGCCAAGGTCAACAAAATCAGTAACAATAAATGTGGTAATGACATCATGGTATCAACCAATAAGTCGACAAACCAAGCCAATCGTTGATGCGTACTGGCGATGATTGCGAGACTAAATGCAATCATCGAACTCATTAATGCGGCAATGCCGCCAACTTGAAGGCTACTGATAAGTGCTTTCATAGTACGTGAAAATTGGTCTCGTCCAAGCCAGTCAGTACCGAACCAATAAGTGATTGAAGGGGGTTGTAACTTGGCCATTAAATCAATATCACTCCCTTGGCTAGGCCAAAAATAAGCGCCAGCAACCAGCAGCAGGAAGCAAATTAAACTTGGGTAGGAGAGATGTTTCATTGCGTTATATCCTGACCGGGCAAAAGGGAGTAATGCAGTAAATTAGCGATGCTATTACCCGTAAAAATGAATACCGATGAGATTAAGGTGATGCCCATTAATAAGGCGGTGTCGCCACTGAGTCCTGCAATCACTAGGGTATTTCCAAGTCCGGGATAATTAAATACCGTTTCAGCTAATATTGAACCGCCAAATAATTCCGCAAAACTGGCAAATTGCAGTACTAAAGCAGGAGTGAGGCTGTTTCTCAATATGTGGTGACGAATAATACCGCAAGTAGATTTACCATGTATGCGGGCATAATTGACATGTTCACTGGCTAATACATCCAGTACTTTTTCTTTGGTGTGCAGCACGATGGGCGCTAAACTCGTCGCCGCGAGCGCAATACATGGCAATATCAAGTGCTCTAAACGGGTTAACCAAGGTACATTACTTGGATCCATGCCTAATGGAGCAGAACAACAAACAGGTAATACACTCAGCTTGACTGCAAATACATAGATAAGGATTAAGCCAAGCCAAAAAGAGGGCGTGCTGGCTAATACCCAGGCAAAACGAGTGATCAGCCGATCCCAAATACTGTTTTCTGTTAAGGCTGCAATAAGCCCTAAAACGTAACCGAAAAACAATGATAATGTCCAACTTGCTGCCATCAATAATAACGATGACGGAAAGCGTTCGATAATAATATTGCTAACGGGTTGTTGAAATTTAATCGAAAATCCGAGATCGCCCTGCAGTAAATGTTGACCCCAGATGATGAAGCGTTCAGAAATACTCTGGTCTAAACCTAAATTCTGAGCGAGTAAGAGCCGTTGTTCATTAGATATTGACATCATTTGATCGCCAATATAATAATTGAGCGGCTCGATAGGTGAAACCGCCAGCAACATGAAGGCGAACAGTGTCACTAGTATTAACTGAAGCATCAGTCTCGCTGTCGAGCTGGCAATAATGGTTATTGGCATGTCCATGACCATTCAGTAATATTTGCAGTGAGTGGCCAACCATGTCCATGAGGTTCTGGTATTGGATCACCAAGATCTAAGCATGAAGACGTAGCGTATAAATGGTCTAAATTGACTAACCAAGTCCAGGGTTGATCTGCCAATATTTGCTGTTGAGCCTGTTGCCAAAATGGCAAAGATGCTTCCCAAGACGGGGCATTACTTGCTTGTTCAAGCGCGCGATCAACGAGCTTACTTTTATAGAAGCCAGTGTTAAAGAAATCGACACCAGCAAAGTCACTGTGATAGACAAAGCGAACTTCTTTTGCTGAGTGGCTACCAAAGCCCATTAATACTGGATTCTCATGCATTTTTGTCGCAATGAAATCCCAGCTACCAGCAAGTAATTCAATATTAATACCTAAGGGTTTAACCATATCAGCGGCGACAATTGATAATTGTTCACGGACGCTATCGCCAGATTTGTATAATAGGGTCATGTTGGCTTCATGGCCATTTTTGTCGATAATGCCATTACCATTGGTATCTGCCCAGCCAGCATCACTGAGTATTTTCCGCGCGGCATGAAGGTCTGCACCATTTAGTAAGTTTTGCTCTACTGGACCCCAAGGCATACCATCAGCAATGGAGTGGGCTGGGCGGCCATAACCGTTTAATACGCCATTGACCAACAAATCACGATCCATTGCCAGGTTGATTGCTTGTCTAATTGCAAGATCTTGGCTGACGTTGTTGCCATTTATTTGTTGATTATCTGTTTTGTTGGGGTTGTTTACAGGCCAAGAAATGCCTCGATTATCAACACTGTCAATTTTCCATAACGCGAGAGGTGGTGTGATCACCGCTGAAAATCGTTGAGGAATAGCGGCAAGTTGTAATTGACCGGACTTGAGTAAGGCTAACTTGCTGTCTTCATCGGTGAACACAATTAAGATATCTTTAAATTGTGGTTTTTGTGCGTAATAGAACGGATTTGCGGTCACGAGTAGTTGCTGACCCTTGTCCCAACGTTTGAAAATATACGGACCAGAACCGATTGGATGCTGACCATAATTTTCGTCATAACCGTCTTTTGGTACGATACCAAGTGACGTAAGCTCATCGATGAAAGTGATGTCAGGTTGCTTTAGCACAAATTGGATCTTGCTTGAATCTAGTACTTTAATGTTAACTAAGTTATTTAAATCATGAGTCGTGGCCGCATTCTTTGCGGTCAGATAGGTAAAAGCGATATCTGATGTGGTGAGATCGACGCCATTACTAAATTTTATATTCGGTTTTAATTCAATGGTCCAGGTTAAGCGGTCGCTTGAAAGCGTCCAGTTTGCAGCAAGGTCTCCACTGAGTGCTAATTCTTTATTTCGGCGGATCAATGTCGATTGAAATAAAGGATCGCCATAACGCCCCCAGCCATAAATAGGATTAAACCCAGCATCCGGCTCATTGCCTAAAGATATAATCAACTGTTTCGGTGTGGCCGCGTAAGACTCTGAAACTAAGATTGTCAATGGTGCTGTAATGGCAACCGTTACCAATAATAAAGATGATAATTTCATTTTTATGATCCTTCATACATTTAGAGTAATCATACTAATATTAAATTCGTGGCCCTCAAAGATAAAAAAGTGTTAAACATCACAGTTTTATAAAACAGTATTTAAAGGTTAATTTTCATGTTCGATGAAACAGCATATTTCACATTTTCCTTACCAAATAAACGTTTTGGTAACATGGGATAGCGTATTTGTGACAAGTCGTATCATCCCATGTCTCTGTCATTATCTCCGTTCTTTCTCCTCGTTTAGGTTTCAATACATAACAATATTTTAATGTTATGTATTGATTTAAAAATTAAAAATACGATCAACTTCAAATTAATAGAGTAATTACTCCAAAGTATGACCTACGTCTTAGTAGGTAGTTTGAAGTAAGGGTAATATGGCCGCATAAAATTTTTAATTATTGATAGGGTAAGAGGAAAAACCTCCCCCGAATTTCATAACAGAGGTGAAAAATCATGAAAAACTTTAAAATTCTTGAGATTAAAGAAGGCATATTCGACAACAATAACAAGGAAGCAGACTTGTTAAGAGCTGAATTAAAACAGCAAAATAATTTGTTAATAAATCTGATGTCTTCTCCTGGTTCAGGTAAGACGACGACGCTGGTAAGCACAATTAATGCGTTAAAAGACGAAATGAAAATCGGTGTTATGGAAGCGGATATCGACTCTGATGTTGATGCTCACACTATCGCCAATACTGGCACAAAAGTAATCCAACTACATACTGGTGGCATGTGTCATCTTGATGCTGAGATGACGAAACAAGGTCTAGAGGGGTTAGGTTCAGAAGGTCTTGATTTAACCATTCTTGAAAATGTAGGTAATTTAGTGTGTCCAGCTGAGTTTGATACCGGTGCAGCAAAAAATGTCATGATTTTAAGTGTGCCAGAAGGTGATGACAAGCCACTTAAATATCCTCTAATGTTCTCTATTTGTGATGTATTACTGATTAATAAAATTGATGCCATGGGGTTCTTTGATTTTGATTTAGAAGCCGCGACAACGCGTGTAAAAAAATTAAATCCAAATATTAAAGTTTTTCCTATCTCTGCTAAAACTGGCGAAGGCGTTGAAGCTTGGACTAACTGGCTTCGTGGTGCAGTGAAAGATTGGCAAGAATCATAAAAATTATAAAAATAGAGTTTTAGCTTTGGAGGCAATGTGGAAAATAAAGATAAGGTCTTAGATCTTGCGAACAAGATCAGTCGGGTTAAGCGAGGGTCAAAAGCAGGCATTACGTTTGATGATCCTGAGTATAAAATTTATAGCCCTTGGATGTCGGAAGATGTGGCAGAGGTTACCCTTTGCTTGAAACTGCGTGAAAAAATGAGTGCTGCAGAAGTTGCTGCTGTATGCGGCAGACCTGAAAAAGAAGTGGCTGAACTGCTATGGGAATCTGCGGTGGGCGGTGCTGCCTTTGTAAACAATGTTGACGGTGTAGACAAATACTGGATCGATATCTGGGTGCCAGGCCACATGGAAATGGTTGTTAACAATAAAGAACTTATTCAAAAGTATCCTGAACTAGGTGCAGCGTTTGATGCATTCGGTAAGAAAAAAGGCCCACTATGCGCAGGTAACATCCCTGTTGGTAAAGGCCCTATGCGTGTGATCCCAATCCAAACTGCGATTGATGGTGATACGAGAACGGCTTCTTATGAAGAAGTGTCTAAATACCTTGATGATAATGAAGTGTTCTCTCTTTCTGATTGTGCTTGCCGTACCTCTCGCGAAGCCATGGATGAAGGTTGTGGTCACTTAAAAGAAGATATCTGTATTCAGATGGGACATGCTGCGGAATACTATATCCGTACCGGTCGTGGTCGCGCTATCAGCCGTGATGAAGCGATGGTCGTGATCCAAAAAGCCGAAGATAACGGCTTGATGCACAGCATTCCCAACTTAGATGGTTCGGGTAAAACCCATGCGATCTGTAACTGTTGTGGTTGTGGTTGTTTTGCGATGAGACTTGCAGAGCAGTGGCAAAACCCGGATATGGTTCGTTCGAACTACACGGTTAAAATTGACTTAGATAAATGTGTTGCTTGTGGCGAATGTGTTGAAACATGTCCGACGAATGCATTGAAGTTGGGTCAGAAATTATGCAGCAAAGTACCTGAACCAGTAATAGAGCGTGAACTTCCGCATAATACGGAATGGGGCGAAGATAAGTTCAACCCGGATTACCGTGAAAATAAACAAGTTGTAATGGAAGGCGGTACAGCACCTTGTAAAGCGGGCTGTCCGGCACATATCGGCGTGCAAGGTTATATCAAACTTGCGTCGCAAGGTAATTACGAAGAAGCACTAAAACTGATTAAAATGGAAAATCCATTCCCAGCCGTGTGCGGCCGTATCTGTCCAAAATTCTGTGAAGATGATTGTACCCGTTGTGATCTTGATGGTGCGGTTGCTGTCGATGATATTAAAAAATTCATTGCACAAAAAGAAATGGACGCGGATACACGCTATATCCCGACAATTAAATACGACTACGACCAGAAAATTGCGGTTATCGGTGGTGGTCCAGCCGGTCTTTCTTGTGCTTACTACCTCGCTGTTGAAGGCTACAAAGTAACGGTATTTGAAAAACAAACTGCACTGGGTGGTATGTTAACACTCGGTATCCCATCTTATCGATTAGAAAAAGATGTGATTAACGCAGAAATCGACGTGCTAAGAGAAATCGGCGTTGAGTTTAAAACTGGCGTTGAAATTGGTAAAGACATCACGCTTGCTGAGCTGAGAAAACAAGATTTCCAAGCATTCTACATGGCAATTGGTGCGCAAGCTGGTCGTCCGTTAGGACTTGACGGTGAAGATGCACAAGGTGTTGTTACTGGCGTTGAGTTCTTACGTCAAGTTAACCTGGGTGAAAATACTGATCTCGAAGGCAAAGTAATTGTTATCGGTGGTGGTAATGTTGCCATTGACGTAGCAAGAACCGCTACTCGAGTTGGAGCTGCACAAGTTGACATGTTCTGTCTTGAAAACCGCGAAAAAATGCCTGCACACGCAGAGGAAGTTCAAGAAGCGTTAGATGAAGATATCAACGTTAACAATTCTTGGGGTCCAAAACGTATCGTGACTGAAGACGGCAAAGTCGTTGGTGTTGAATTCAGAAAATGTCTTTCTGTCATCGATGCAAATGGCAGATTTAACCCGAGCTATGACGAAAATAATACTAAGATCGTTGATGCTGACCATGTATTGCTTTCAGTTGGCCAAGCAATTGCTTGGGGCAACATTCTTGAAAACAGTAACATCGAGTTGAATCCTAACCAAACAATCCCAGCAGACGCAGCAACTTATCAAACTGATGAGCCAGATGTATTTGCCGGCGGTGACGTGGTAACAGGCCCTCGGTTTGCCATTGATGCGATTGCAGCAGGTAAAGAAGGTGCTATTTCTATTCACCGTTATGTTCAAAATGGTCAAAGTTTGGTACTTGGTCGTATTAAACGCGATTACCGTGCGTTTGATAAAACCAACATTAATCTTGATGGATATGATAGCGCGCCTAGACAGCAAATTGCCCATGTTGACGGTAAAGCGTCGAAACAAACATTCCGCGATCTACGTGAGACATTCACAGAAGAACAAGTTCGGATAGAAACTCAGCGTTGCCTCGGTTGCGGTGTGGCTGTTGCCGACGAATTTATGTGTATCGGCTGTGGTTCTTGTACAACGAAATGTAGATTCGATGCGATCTCTCTTGTGAAAACTCACAACGCTGAAGGTTCTGACCTGAAAGAAGTGAAGAAGATCATTATCAAGCATGCGTTAAAACGTAAATTAAGAATTGCGGTAAACAAACCGATCAAAAAAATCAAATCGTTAATGAAAATATAAGACATGAAGTGATAATAATATTATAAAACAGTTATTTAAATATGTTTTGATTGATTTATAAGTACATCAAAAGGCGGGGGATATCAGTTCTTCGCCTTTTCAATTAAATTAATAAGGAGGTTGTTATGCATGAATTAGGTGTTGTCTTTGAAGTTATCAAAACCGTTAAAAACTTTGTCGATAAAAATGACTTAACAAAAGTCGATACAATCGTACTACAAATAGGTGAACTATCGTCCATGATCCCGAAATACATTCACGAGTGTTTCCCTGCCGCTATTGATGGTACAGAGTTTGAAGAGACAAAATTGGTGATTGAAATTATACCCGCTGCCGCTATCTGTAAAGGGTGTAAGCATGTTTTTAATATCATTAAGCATAAATCTCAATGTCCAGAATGTGAAAGCCTGGAGTGGGGAATGTTAACCGGTAAAGAGTTCTCGATAAAAGAAGTTATTGCTTGTTAATGCGTAACGGCAGTTGATTTATGACTGCCTTGCCTAAAAGTGAATGAATCCTCGCTGCATTAATGCCGACACGGCATATTACACTGCCAGTATGAAGAGATAATCATCTGTTTCTTTATGTCAAAATCGATCAAATTAACCACGTTTAACCTTAAATACCGTCCATCTAAATATTCAAAAATCAACATGTTGGCGCTAACTATTAATACGTAACACATTGTTTTTTTTAGCTTAGCGTGATTCAGATCTGATCATTAATACCAAAGATAAGTATAATAACCATACACTTTGTAGGTGAATTAATTTGAAAGAAAAGCCTCATTCCTATTGATACCCATGGTCATTCAAGCTGAGCGCTTAATTAGCACTCTGAATTAGCAGTCTGAATCGCTATGGGTATGAATAGGTGAAATAAGCGCCTCCTTAACTGTGTCTGATGGTTATGCTTGAAAATGCTGTTAAGTAACTAATTTAAAAAGAATAATAATTAGTATTTAAACTTTGGAGTTAATGTCATGGTAAAACAGAAAGTATTAGATTTGGCCAATTTGATCAGTAAGACGAAACGTGGTGCTAAAGATGAAATTAGGCCTGAGCATCCGGAATATAAAGTGTTAGAGCCCGTCGTCACCGATGAAATGGCTGAAGTGGCGTTGTGCCTCAAATTCCGTGAAGGGATGACGGTAGAAGAGGTTGTTCCTCTGTGTGGTAAATCGCCAGAAAGAACCAAAGAACTATTGTGGGAACTGGCTATGGTCGGAGCCACTGTGATGGGTGAACAAGAGGGTGTCGACAAATTTTGGTACGAGATCTGGGTTCCCGGCCACATGGAGTTACTGGTCAATCATAAAGAGAATGCGCTTAAATATCCGCAACTGGGTAAAGCATTTGATGATTATGGCAGAAAAAAAGGTCCGCTTGCGGTGGGTAACTTCCCGATAGGCACAGGTCCTATGCGAGTAATACCAATCGAATCTGCAATTTCGGGTGAATCTAGACGTGTATCGAATGATGAAATTTCTAAATACTTAAATGATAACGATCGATTCTCGGTATCTGATTGTTCTTGCCGTGCAGCCCGAGAAGCGCTAAATGAAGGTTGTGGTCACCTTAAAGAAGATATGTGTATTCAATTAGGCCATGCAGCGGAATATTATATTCGTACTGGTCGTGGTCGAGAAATCAACCGTGAAGAAGCATTTGAAATTATTCAAAAAGCCGAAGACAACGGTTTAATGCATAACATGCCGAATGTTGACGGACCTGGACACACTCACGCGATCTGCAATTGTTGCGGTTGTGGCTGCCTGGCTTTAAGAAACGCCAATATGTTAACCAACCACGATTTTGTGCGTTCTAACTATACCGTGAAAATCGATGAAGATAAGTGTGTTGCTTGTGGTGAATGTGTTGAAGTGTGTCCAACTAACGCATTGAAACTAGGGCAAAAGCTGTGTAAAAACACACCTATCTCTAAGGTTAATCGTGATCTTCCTTTTAATACAGAATGGACGCCAGATCGATGGAATGAAGATTACCGTATCAACAGAGAAGTTGTTATGAAAGAGGGGACTGCACCTTGTAAAGCGGGCTGCCCAGCGCATATCGGTGTGCAAGGTTATATCAAGTTGGCGTCGCAAGGTAAATATGCTGAAGCACTAAAACTGATTAAGTTAGAGAATCCATTCCCTGCAGTATGCGGACGTATTTGTCCAAAATTCTGTGAAGATGATTGTACCCGTTGTGATATAGATGGTGCGGTTGCTGTTGATGATATCAAGAAATTCATTGCACAGCAGGATATGAATGCAGAAACGCGCTATGTGCCAACGATTAAAAATGATTACGATAAAAAAATTGCCGTTATCGGTGCAGGTCCTGCGGGTTTATCTTGTGCATATTACTTGGCTATACAAGGTTACAAAGTCACTGTGTTTGAAAAACAAAAAGTATTGGGCGGTATGTTAACACTGGGTATTCCTTCTTACCGCCTTGAAAAAGATGTTATCAACGCCGAAATCGATGTATTGAAAGACATGGGTGTTGAATTTAAAACGGGCGTTGAAATAGGTAAAGATGTCAGCCTTAGTGATCTTAGAACACAGGATTACAAAGCATTCTATATGGCTATCGGTGCTCAGGCTGGTCGTTCGCTTGGACTTGAAGGTGAAGATGCTAAAGGTGTTATTACCGGTGTTGAATTTTTACGTCATGTTAATTTAGGCGAGCATTCGAAATTTTCAGGTAACGTGATTGTCATCGGTGGTGGTAATGTTGCTATTGATGTAGCAAGAACCGCAACCCGAGTTGGCGCTGCACAAGTGGATATGTATTGCCTTGAAAGTCGTAAAAAAATGCCTGCACACGCAGAGGAAGTTGAAGAAGCGTTAGATGAAGATATAAACATTAATAATTCTTGGGGGCCAAAACGCATCGTCGCTGAAAATGGTAAAGTCGTGGGTGTAGAATTCAGGAAATGTATTGCTGTATTTGACGCAGATGGCAAATTTAACCCGAGCTATGACGAGAACGATACTAAGATTGTTCTTGCTGACCATGTATTACTTTCAGTGGGCCAAGCGATGGATTGGGGTAGTATTCTTGCAGACAGCAACGTTGTATTGAATCCTAACCAGACTATTCAAGCTGATGCTGATACTTTCCAGACGGGTGAACCGGATATTTTTGCTGGTGGTGACGCATTAACAGGTCCTCGTTTTGCCATTGACGCGATTGCGCACGGTAAAGAAGGGTCTATTTCTATTCATCGTTTTGTTCAACGTGGTCAAAGTTTGGTGCTAGGCCGACTAAAACGTGATTACCGTGCATTTGATAAAGCCAATGTTAATCTTGCTGGTTATGATACTGCACCAAGACAACAAACGGAGCATGTCGATGGTAAAAAATCAAAACAAACCTTTAAGGATCTTCGTGAAACATTTACCGAAGAACAAGTTAAGAAAGAGTCGGAACGTTGCCTAGGTTGTGGTGTAGTCATTGCCGATGAATACACGTGTATTGGTTGTGGTGCCTGTACTACCAAGTGTAAATTTGATGCAATAACCCTAATCAGAACCTACGATGCTGATGCGGTAGAGTTTAAAGATCTGAGATCTACTGTCATTAAACACGCGCTAAAACGTAAGGTGCGAGTTGCGGTCAATAAACCAATTAAAAAGATTAAAGCAATTTTTTCCAACTAAGCCGTAAAGTCGATACTATAAAAAAATATGGTATAAAAGGGCTGGGAATATAAATTCTCAGCCTCTTTTTTACCATTATCACTGATACCTATAAAGAGGTGATTGAAAGAGGTTGTGGACAGACTCTTTACAGAGCGGTATCTTATCTAATACAAAGAAATCACAAAATAAGTGATAAAAGGATGAAGCCAAGGTTTTTAACCACAGGCTTTACAAGAATGACAGACGACTTAATAACCGGGTGATTGTTCGAAAAAATACCCTGCTTATAATTTTGGGTAAGAATTTAAAGGGAAGTTTATATATGATGAGCAGAAATACTAAGCATCACGGTCTCTATCGTTCAGAGTTTGAACACGATAGCTGTGGTATCGGCTTTGTTACCAATCTAAAAGGTAAAAAGTCGCACGATATTATTCAGAATGCACTTACTATGCTGGAATGCATGGAACACCGAGGCGGTACTGGCTTTGATGTTAAAAGTGGTGATGGTGCAGGAATATTGATCCAGATCCCGCATGATTTTTTCAAAGCAGAAGCCAGTGAACTTGGTTTCCAGTTACCTCCTGAAGGCGAATACGGCGTTGGGATGATCTTTTTCCCTAACGATCCCGAGCAAGCGGAGAAAAGCCGTGAGGTTTTTAATGCTGCTATTGAAGAACTGGGTTTAAGCATACTGGCTTATCGTTCGGTACCAACGGATAATTCGATGTTGGGGGTAGCCTCGTTTGACTCTGAGCCTCAGATTGAACAGGTATTTATCCAAAAACCGACTGATCTTACCCAGCAGGTTTTTGAACGTAAGTTATTTGTGTTACGTAAATACACGTCACACAAGCTTAACAGAACCATCGCTAAAGAAACCGATGAGTTTTATATCGCTTCTATGTCCTCGCGTACCATAGTGTATAAAGGGCAATTCACCACCGCGCAGGTGAAACAATACTACCTCGATTTGCAAAATGAACGCGTGACGACTGGTCTCGCCATGTTCCACTCTCGCTTTTCAACCAATACATTCCCGGCATGGCGTCGAGCACAACCGTTCCGCTATTTATCTCACAACGGTGAAATTAATACCGTTCAGGGCAATGTCAATTGGATGAACGCGCGCGAAGCGATGTTTAAATCGATAAACTTCAGTGACGCCGAACTGAAAATGATCAACCCGGTATGTAACCGTGGTAATTCAGATTCTGCAAACCTTGATATGGCGATTGAGCTGCTTGTGCTCAGCGGACGTCCACTGGCTCAGGTCATGATGATGATGGTGCCGGAAGCATGGCAATCTCAGGAAGACATGGATCCGGTTAAGCGTGCTTTTTATGAGTATTACGCCTGCATCATGGAACCATGGGATGGCCCGGCTTCTATTTCGTTCACCGATGGCAAAATGATTGGCGCCACACTCGACCGTAACGGTTTACGTCCTTCGCGTTACTTGCTCACCAATGATGGCACGTTGATCATGGGTTCTGAAACGGGCACCATCTGTATCGATCAATCGACAGTCGTAGAAAAAGGTCGCTTGCAACCGGGCAAGATATTTATTGCCGATTTGGAACAAGGCCGCATTATCAGTGATGATGAGGTTAAAAATGGTATTTGCTCTGCACAACCGTATGAACGATGGCTGAGCGAAAACAAAATACTGTTGAACGAACTGCCAACGCCAGCTGCATCTGTCACTCAAGCTGAGTTGCCAAACCTGAGAAAAATTCAAAAAGCGTTTGGCTACAGCAGTGAAGATCTTAACCTGATTTTGGCGCAAATGGTCGACAGCAGCAAAGAGCCGCTTGGTGCTATGGGTACAGATACACCGTTAGCGGTACTTTCCGATCGCCCGCAGCAGCTATCTCACTATTTTAAACAGTTGTTTGCTCAGGTAACTAATCCGCCGATAGATCCGATCCGAGAAGAGTTGGTGATGTCTTTGCGTGGTTATGTCGGCAACTCGCACAACTTATTGACAGAGACGCCTGCGCATTGTCACAAGATTGAAATTGACCAGCCAGTGCTGACCAATGAAGAATTTAAAAAACTGCAGCAAATTGACCATAATCATCTGCAGTCTAAAACGATTGATATTACCTTTAGAGCGACAGGCAAAGAAGGGGCACTGAAGGCCGCACTTGATCGTATCTGTTTGTATGCCAAAGATGCGGTTAACAATGGTTATGCGTTGTTGCTATTGAGTGACCGTAATATCGACACCGATCATGCGGCGATACCGTCGGTACTGGCGACTGCAGCGATCCATCATTATTTGATCCGCGAAGGTTTACGTGCCAAAGCCGATCTTATCCTCGAAGTTGCCGATATTCGTGAAACGCATCACTTTGCTACTGTGTTAGGTTTTGGCGCTGCAGCGGTTAACCCTTATTTGGCGCTTGAAAGTTTGTATAGTTTGCGTGATGACGGCGTTATTAATCCTAAATTCAGTAATGACGTTGTTGTTGCTAAGTATATCAAAGCCGTTGGTAGTGGTTTGTTGAAGATCTTCTCGAAAATGGGGATTTCAACATTACAGTCTTACCAGGGTGCTCAGATATTTGAAGCGCTGGGTATTAACAGTGATGTTATTGATAATTACTTCACCGGTACGGTAAGCCGCATCGAAGGTATTGGCCTAGATCAAATCGCAACAGAGGCGTTAATGCGCCACCGTGACGGTTTCTTGCCTGAAGACCGTATTGCCGCTGATGATCTGTTGAAGACTGGTGGCGAATACGCTTGGCGTCATGATGGGGAAAAACATCTGTTTAACCCAACTACTATTCGCTTGCTGCAGCATTCTACAGCGAGTAACAATACTGAACAGTTTAAAGAATATGCGAAAGTCGTTGATACACAGAGTAAAGATGCCTTTACTTTACGTGGTTTACTCGAATTTAGTGCGGACCATAAATCTATCCCATTAGATGAAGTGGAGCCGATCGAAAATATTTTCAAACGTTTTGCTTCTGGTGCTATGTCCTTTGGTTCTATTTCTTGGGAAGCGCACACTACGCTCGCCATTGCTATGAATCGTATTGGCGGTAGAAGTAACAGTGGTGAGGGCGGTGAAGATCCGATTCGCTTTAAGCCGATGGAAAATGGCGATTCGATGAAGTCGCGGATCAAACAGGTTGCTTCTGGTCGTTTTGGGGTAACCAGTCATTACCTGACGAATGCAGACGAATTACAAATTAAAATGGCGCAAGGTGCCAAGCCGGGCGAGGGTGGCCAATTACCTGGACATAAGGTTGATGCCTGGATTGGTCGTACACGTGGCTCTACGCCTGGTGTAGGACTCATTTCACCGCCGCCGCATCATGACATCTATTCTATCGAAGATTTGTCACAGCTCATATTTGACCTTAAAAACGCTAACCGTGAAGCGCGGGTAAATGTGAAACTGGTATCTGAAGCGGGTGTTGGTACTATCGCATCGGGTGTGTGTAAAGGTTATGCCGACGTGGTTCTGATTGCTGGCCATGATGGCGGTACCGGTGCTTCACCTCTGAGCTCGATCAAGCATGCGGGTCTGCCTTGGGAACTTGGCCTCGCTGAAACCCATCAAACACTGGTGCGTAATCATTTACGTAGCCGTATTACGGTGCAAACCGATGGGCAGTTAAAAACACCACGCGATCTGGCGATAGCGACCTTGTTGGGTGCGGAAGAATACGGTATGGCGACAACTGCGTTAGTAGTTGAAGGCTGTATCATGATGCGTAAATGCCACTTAAATACTTGTCCTGTCGGCATCGCGACACAAGACCGAGAGTTGCGTGGTCGTTTTAGTGGTCAGGCTGATATTTTGGTTAACTTCTTTACCATGATGGCAGAAGGTTTACGCGAAATCATGGCTGAGCTAGGCTTTAAAACTATTAATGACATGGTTGGACAAACCCAGTACTTGAGAACGCGTACCGATGTCGATCATTGGAAATACAAGGGTGTTGATCTCTCGCCGTTGTTGCACAAAGAACAATGTGCAGCCGACGAAACGCTATACTGCTCTAAAGAACAGAAACACCTGATTGACGATATTATTGACCGTCGCATGATGGAAGACGCCAAGGATGCACTGGAAAATCAAACGTCAGTTAATCTTGAGTACGATGTAGTGAATACCGATCGTACTATTGGTGCCATGCTGTCTAACGAGATCTCGAAGAAATATGAGGCTGACGGTCTGCCGGAAAATACCATCAAGGTTAAGTTTAACGGTTCGGCAGGTCAGAGTTTTGGTTGCTTCTCAGCTAAGGGCCTTCGCTTTGAGCTTGAGGGCGATGCGAATGACTATTTTGGTAAGGGATTATCCGGTGCCAATTTGGTTGTTTACCCACCTAAAGTGGCCACTTTTGAAGCCAGTAAAAATATCGTCATTGGTAACGTTGCCTTGTTTGGTGCTACTTCAGGTAAAGCCTTTATTCGCGGTATTGCGGGTGAACGTTTCTGCGTCCGTAACTCAGGTGCTACCACGGTTGTTGAAGGTGTGGGTGATCACGGTTGTGAATATATGACGGGTGGTAAGGCTGTTATTCTTGGTCAGACCGGGCGTAATTTCGCTGCGGGTATGTCAGGTGGTATTGCTTATGTCCTAGATGACAACAATGATTTAGCCAGCAAATGCAACATGGAAATGGTGCAGCTTGAGATGCTTGAAAACGTTAATGATATTGCTGAACTAAAAGCCCTCATTACCGAGCACAAAGACAATACTCAATCGGATGTGGCAGAAGCCTTGCTCGCCGACTGGGACAGTGCCGTTAAACGTTTTGTAAAAGTCATGCCTGTTGATTTCAAAAAAATGCAACAGTATATGGACCAAGCACGTAGCACGGGTAAATTTGAAACTGAATATGATGTGGCAGTCGAAGCATTCGACATGCATCTTGCAAATCTGGCAGCTCAAAGCGCCTGAGCTGAATAGGAGACAATATTATGGGAAATCCAACCGGATTTATGAAAGTAGCAAGAGCCTTACCAGAAGATCGCGATCCGAAGACGCGTTTGATTGACTGGCAAGAAGTCCACCATCATATGGAAACAGCTGATATCGAAAAACAGGCATCACGCTGCATGGATTGTGGTGTACCGTTTTGTCAATCGGCAGTATCACAATACGCCCCAGCGGTTGCTGGTTGCCCGGTTAACAATATCATTCCTGAGTGGAATGATCTGATCTATCACGGCCGTTGGAAAGAAGCGGTGCAGTTGCTGCACAAAACCAATAACTTTCCAGAGTTTACAGGTCGTGTTTGTCCGGCTCCTTGTGAAGGAGCTTGTGTACTGGGGATCAATGCTGAACCCGTCACAATTAAACTTCACGAGTATGCGATTATCGAAAAAGCCTTCAAAGAGGGCTGGGTTGTCGCTAACATTCCAAGCAAGCGTACGGGTAAAACGGTTGCGGTTATCGGTTCTGGCCCTGCTGGCATGGCTGCGGCTGCGCAGCTTAATTCCGCAGGCCATAGGGTGACTGTCTATGAACGCGCCGACCGTATCGGTGGTTTGTTGATGTACGGTATTCCTAATATGAAACTGCAAAAGGAGATCGTTCAGCGTCGTGTGGATCTACTTGCTGAAGAAGGTATTGTGTTTGTAACTAATACTGAAGTGGGTAAAGATATTTCTGCAAAGCAGCTTGAACAGGATTTTGATGCGGTGGTGCTGTGCGTCGGTGCTACGGTCCCTCGCGACCTGATGGTTGAAGAAGGTCGTGAACTTAATGGTATCCACTTTGCCATGGACTTTCTAAAAGCGAATACCAAGAGCTTGTTAGACAGTGATCACGCAGATGGCAACTACATTAATGCTAAAGGTAAAAATGTGGTTATTATCGGTGGTGGTGATACCGGTACTGACTGTGTAGGCACATCGTTACGCCATCAGTGTGAAAGTGTTGCTCAGTTAGAGATCATGCCGCAACCGCCGGCATCACGACAGGACAATAATCCTTGGCCAGAGTGGCCGAAGCAACTTTTGGTTGATTACGGTCAAGCAGAATCGATAGCGGTGCAAGGACAGGATCCACGCCAATACCTGGTGATGACCACTAAAATTGAAGGCGATGACAACGGCAATGTTAAAGCCGTTCATACGGTGAATGTTGAGTGGCAACGTCAGCCTAATGGCGCAATGGTGCCGAATAAGATCCCTGGTAGTGAGAAAGTACTGCCTGCCGATATAGTCTTGTTAGCAATGGGCTTTATGGGACCAGAAGGTGGCTTGATTGAGCAGTTTAATCTTGAAAAAGATGGGCGTTCTAACATCAAGGCCGAGTACGACAAGTTTGCGACAAGCAAGCCGGGCGTATTCGCCGCCGGAGACGGACGTCGTGGTCAAAGCCTGATTGTTTGGGCTATTGACGAAGGCCGTCGTGCTGCCCGCGAAGTAGATGCTTACTTGATGGGAAAAAGTTACTTACCTTAACGCTCGTTGAAATATAAAAAAAGGCGAATCATTTATGATTCGCCTTTTTTATGTAAGTATTTTAATTTCAATCGTGTGAAGATGATAGTGAGATGTTGCCTCCTAAATATCCTTTGCCTTCTACGCTTAGCAAGTTGAACACTAGCTGAACCAAAACCAAAACCAAAACCAAAACCAGCGGCGAGGACTTTGATCAGCACTTCACCATTATCTATTTCTGGGTTCGGTACATCTTTGCAGACTAGTTTTTCATCACCACGGTTATCGGTTGTGACGATAGCCTTGTTTAATCATTTCTTGTTTATTGGTATTCTTTATATTTTTATCTAAGCTGTTTGATATACAGATAATGAATAGGGAGAATAAGCGCCTATTCATTATCTGTAAGTTAACTTAGTTTAATTTTACCACCATGCTTCAGCTTGCATACCAACACTTAGTTCGCTATTTTCGTGTGGTGCGAAGGCATTGTCATTTTTGGCGTCGTTTAGGTAGGTAGCGAAAACGCGGATTTCAGGGCGTGACCAGAAACCGGATCTTGGTGCCCATGCTTGCGCAATGGTAAATTTACTACCGGCACTATCAATATCATTGATTGTTTCTGTAAAACCACCGACCTCTACGATAGTACGCATCAGATCATTCCATTTGTACATTGGACGAATGACGACACTTAATGTCGAATCATCTGTGTCGGTACCGTCAACGTTAGTCGCTGCAGCGTAACGAATTGAGTGACCAAATTCGATGTTATCACCGACAGAGAGTACACCCCAGTTAATAACTCGGAAGCCTTCTGCATCGTTATTCGCCGCGTCACGCACTAAGCCGTTACCATGGCCGTACGTAGTCATCTGCTCAGCATAACCGGAATTGGCTACTTGCAAGATGGTTTTATTGAAGCCAGTATTTAAATTTTGTGTCAGGCTTGCGGTCAGCATTACGCTATCATCAGCGTCAAGTGATTGCTCTGCTCTCTCATGGCCATAGTGGTAGTCAACACCAACTTCTAAATCAGCCTTGTTCCATAGCGGAATACCTGCATAACGGATATCGACGATGACGGCTGTGGTTTCTTTACCATCCTCAATATCATTGGCAACAGTATCTTGAATTAAGGCAAATGATAATTTACCTGGACCTAGATTGATGTGCTCAATACCGCCACCGATACCGCTTACATCCCAGTAATAGTTATCAACAATATGCACGTCATGACGTTGGTAATAACGGTCACCAGCCCAAAGTGTAATGTCTTTATCAGCAAATAGGCCATTTGCTTGCACATTCAACTGCACCACATCTACGTTTCTGTCAGTCGAGTTTTCGTCCTGTCCTTCCCAGTAAGCCAGCATTGAATCAACAACAAATGAGACGTCATCCTCAGCGTAAACTTCTTTCTTAAGGCCGAACTCACCGTACAGGTCATTTTCATTACCTAAACGACCGACTTTGTTGACTTCCCATTTATTGTTAGCACCGCTTTCAGTGCTTAAACCAACACCGCCACGCATGTAACCGTAAAATTCGACGGGCGAATCTTCTGCTATTGTATTCGATGATAATAGTGCACCCAAAATGGCGCAGGCAAGAGGTAGTAGTTTCATTGTTTCATCCTTGTTGTGTTAACGTTTAATTATTTAAGCTCTTTATTATTAAAATTAGAATGAGCCTTGGGACCGCTCCCAATTCGTGTATGGTGCAGTGATAATTAATCGGATGAAAGTCATAAACATTAATATTGTGATCAAGATAACTATAAAGACTTATGTTATAGTTATTTTTTAGGGAGCGCTCCCATTATTATTGTGTTGGTTAATATCATGAGTAGTATTAGCTAACAGAATGGGTAATGTTGGCTAACGCATGAGTAGTATTGGCCTGAACCAAGTTCACATATTTAATGCATTTGGTATGACTGTAAATTATTTAAGGAGAGAAAATGTTATCTGTTGTTGCTGATGTTGGTGGTACAAATATCCGACTTGCTGTTTGTGACCTTGAAACTGGGGCATTGAGTGAATTAAAGGAATTTGCTTGTGCAGAATTCGTAACCCTAGAGGCTGCACTTGCTCAATACTTTGCTGCATTGTCGGGTGAAATAACACACCTTTGTGTTGGTATTGCTTGTCCTGTTGAAAATGATCATGTTGTGATGACTAATTTAAACTGGGAGTTCTCTAAACAAGCGCTTCAAGATAAATTAAAATTAGCATCGTTACATATCATTAATGACTACACTGCAATTTCATTAGCTGTGCCGTTTCTTTCTGCGGAAGAGAAAATACAAATTGGTGCTGGTGAATGTCAAACGGATGGGGTAACCGCAGTTTTTGGTCCTGGTACGGGACTTGGCGTGTCACACATTGTTAAAGCGGCGGGTAAGTGGATAAGTTTAGATGGCGAAGGTGGGCATGTCAGTTTCACACCTAATACACCAGAGCAGGCTGATATTTTATGCTTGTTACAAACACAGTTTGGCCACGTTTCTGCAGAGCGTATTTTGTCCGGGCAAGGTTTAGTTAATCTATACAAATGTCTGTGTACTTTATCTGAGCAGGAGGCTAAATTTGATCAACCTAAAGATGTCACTAAAGCTGCATTAGATGGCAGTTGTGATATCGCGCGCAAGAGCCTAGCGGTATTCTGCCAAGTAATGGGAGGTTTTGCTGGTAACCTTGCGTTAAATCTTGCTTGTACTGGTGGTATTTATATCGCTGGTGGTATCGTGCCACGCTTTGTAGATTTCTTCCAAGCGAGTGAGTTCAGACGTTGCTTTGAAGAGAAAGGGCGTTTTAAGGATTATCTTACAGCAATTCCAACATTTTTAATCACGCATGATAACCCTGGGTTATTGGGTGCAAGTGTTTATTTACGTCAAGAGTTAACGTCTATTAACTAACCTTGTGGTTAATAAAAGCCCTTAATCATTGCAAAGTGAAAGGGCTTTTTTTATTTGTGTGACTTGTCCTAAATAGTAGTAGTGAAAATGATTGAAATCCGGCCACGAATAGCGATAATAAAGGAGTATTCATTAGCTAGGCCGAATAAATTGATAGCAAAAAAACTCACCATTCTTGATATTGCAAAGTTAGCCGGGGTTGGAAAATCGACAGTTTCCCGTGTATTAACGAATGATCCTAAAGTAAAGGACAGTACCAGAGTAAAAGTTGAGCGGGTTATTCAAGAGTCTGGGTTTGTACCGTCCAAATCGGCTCAGATTCTGGGAGGAGGGAGTGCCAAGGTTATCGGTATTATTTTATCTCGACTAGACTCAGCATCAGAGAACAAAGTTGTGAGCGGTATTTTAGACGTTATTTACGCTGCTGGTTATGATGCTTTGATCATGGAAGGCCAGTTTGACGTCGAAAAAACCAATGAACATTTAGCTGTTTTGAAGAAAAGAGATGTAGATGGTGTGATCTTATTTGGTTTTACTGGATATGATTTATCTGCAGTTGAAAAGTTAGCGCATAGAGCGGTTGTTATTGCGGTTGATAGTGAAAGTGTTTCATCTGTTGGTTATGATAATTATGGCGTTATTGAAAAGGCAATGGCTCACATTCAAGAACAAGGAAAACAGCATATTAGCTATATTGGTGTTGATGTTAAGGATAAAACGACGGGGTTAATGCGTCTTAATGCTTATTTGGATTATTGTAAATCAGCGAATATAAAACCTAATTTTCAAACTGGGCAGCTTAGTTATAAAAGCGCTTATGAGCTGACAGATCTGGTACTGACGCCAGAAACCCAAGCGATTGTTTGTGCTAGTGATACTTTGGCTATGGGCGTGGCTAAACGTCTGCAGGTACTGGAACGCAATGATATATTGGTTTCTGGGGTAGGCGCGACAGAACTGTTAGTATTTGTTTTTCCTAATACATTCAGTATCGATCCCGGCTATTATTCGGCGGGTAAGACCTCTGCTAACTTGCTGATAAAACAGCTTCAAGGGCAGCGTGAAGTTACTCACTTAACCCAGGAAACGTTCATAGCACATTAACGTCCCCTGAAGATATTTTGTGATTCCCACCTCAAAATGGGAGCGCTCCCGTTTACGCTGAGCTACGGTTGCGTTATGCTTCTCGTTATTGGGAGCGGTCCCATTTAATTAACTCTAACAACAAAAGGGATAGTGAAATGAGTAAAATTGATCAGAAACAAGTTGAGCGCTTGATAGACCTTATCGGAGGACAAGACAATATAGCAAGTGTCAGTCACTGTTTAACACGCTTACGTTTCGCCTTAGTAGATCCTGAATTAGCAAATATTAAAGACATTGAAAAAATTCCAATGGTAAAAGGCTGCTTTACTAATGCGGGGCAGTTTCAGGTCGTTATTGGCATTGAAGTTGATGATGTTTATAAAGTATTAACGAAGATAACCGGTGCTAAAGGCGCTGATAAAGAAGCGACAAAAGTGGCTGCACGACAAAATATGAATCTGCTCGAGCGAGGGATCTCTCATATGGCAGAAATTTTTGTCCCTCTTTTACCAGCAATTATTACCGGTGGTTTAATTCTTGGTTTCCGCAACGTGATCGGTGACATCCGCATGTTCGATGGTAAAACCTTGGTTGAGATTAGCCAGTTCTGGGCTACCGTTCACTCATTTCTTTGGTTACTGGGTGAAGCGATTTTCCACTTCCTACCAGTTGCAGTTTGTTGGGCTACGGTGAAGAAACTCGGGGGCACACCCGTTCTCGGCATTGTATTAGGTATTACCTTAGTTTCGCCACAATTGATGAATGCATATGGCATCGGCTCACAAGTTCCTGATGTTTGGGATTTTGGTTTTTTCGTGATGGAAAAAGTCGGCTATCAAGCGCAAGTGATCCCAGCAATTTTAGCTGGTGTGGTATTGGCGATGATTGAAACAAATCTTAAGAAAATTGTTCCTGCGTACTTATATTTAGTGATTGTACCTTTTGTATCATTGCTTGTTGCCGTTGTTTTAGCGCATTCGATTATCGGTCCAATTGGACGTGACATTGGCAATGCTGTTGGTTATGCCGCCAAAGTTGCAATGACGGGTGATTTTGCCATTTTAGGTTCGATGATCTTTGGTTTCTTTTATGCCCCATTGGTTATTACCGGTATTCACCACACGACTAATGCGGTCGATTTACAGTTAATGCAAGATATGGGCGGGACGCCAATCTGGCCAATCATTGCTTTATCTAACATCGCACAGGCTGCTGCGGTTACAGGTATCATCTGGATTAGTAAGAAAAATAACGAGCGTGAAATCTCAGTACCTGCTGCAATCTCTGCATACTTAGGTGTTACTGAACCTGCAATGTACGGCATTAACTTGAAGTATAAATTCCCAATGTTATGCGCAATGATCGGTGCTTCTGCCGCTGCTGGTATTTGTGGTGTGGCTGGCGTTATGTCAAATGGTATCGGTGTAGGTGGTTTACCTGGCATCTTATCAATCAAGCCAGAATTTTGGTCTGTTTACGCGTTAGCGATGGTAGTTGCTATCGTTGTGCCAATTGCATTAACAGTAATGCTTTACAAACGAGCTGAGAAAAAAGGCGAGATTGACAGTGAAGGATTAGTTAAAGAAGAGGCTATCGCTAACTAATCTATAACTGTTAATAATACTACAGTTGGGCAGCGCTGCTTGCTCAACGTTTTAACCCCCTAAGGCAAACCCAAGAGTTAAAATATGAATCAAATACACAAAGACTGGTGGCGCACTGCGACCATTTATCAAATATACCCTAAAAGTTTTTTTGACAGCGGAAGCAAAGGGGTTGGAGATATCAAAGGTATTATTTCTAAACTTGATTATCTTAAAACTTTGGGTGTTGATGCTATTTGGCTTACGCCTATTTATGAATCACCAATGATTGATAATGGTTATGATATTTCAGATTATTACAATATCAATCCTGATTTTGGCTGTATGGCAGATTTTGATCTGCTGCTCGAACTGGCTCATCAAAAAGGGCTCCGCATTATCCTTGATATCGTGGTTAATCATACTTCCACGGAGCATCAGTGGTTCAAATCGGCGTTGGGTAATAAAGACAGTGAATATCGCGATTATTATATTTGGAAAGATCCGATTAATGATCAAGCGCCGACTAACTGGGAGTCAAAGTTTGGTGGTAATGCTTGGGCGCTGGATGAAAAAACGAATCAATATTACCTGCATCTTTTTGCTAAAGAGCAAGCGGATCTGAATTGGGAAAATCCTAAAGTTCGTGACGAAGTAAAAGACATTATTAGCTTCTGGGCTGAAAAGGGAGTTGATGGTTTCCGTCTTGATGTGATTAATTTAATCTCAAAACAGCAAGACTATCAAAATGACTATCAAGGTGACGGTCGCCGTTTTTATACCGACGGACCTCGTGTGCACGAGTTTTTGCAAGAGATCAGTGATGCGGTATTTAATCAATATGGCTCGGTAACGGTTGGAGAAATGTCTTCAACCTCACTTGAGCAATGCCAGCAGTATTCATCACTCGATGGCAAAGAGTTATCTATGGTGTTTAATTTCCATCATTTAAAAGTCGATTATGAAAACGGTGAAAAATGGACTGAAACGCCTTTTGATTTTTTACAGCTGAAATCGATTTTTAATCATTGGCAACAGGGCATGTTTGCTCAAGGTTGGTCTGCTCTGTTCTGGTGTAACCATGATCAGCCTCGTATCGTTACTCGATTAGGTAATGATCAGGTGTATCGAGTTGAATCCGCTAAAATGTTGGCTACATCTCTGCACATGATGCAGGGTACGCCTTATGTTTATCAAGGTGAAGAGATTGGCATGACCAATCCCGGTTATACGTCGATAGAACAATATCGTGACCTTGAAAGTACTAATATGTACGACATTATGCTGAACCAGCAAGGTAAAAATAAAGCAGAGGCGTTGGCAATACTGGCTCAAAAATCACGTGATAATTCGCGAACGCCGATCCAGTGGAATAGTGAACAGCATGCTGGTTTTACCAAAGGTAACCCATGGCTGGAGGTCGCTGAAAATTACCAAGACGTGAACGTCGAGCAAGCGCTTAAAGATGAAAATTCAGTGTTTTATTATTACCAGCGTTTAATTGCGCTGCGTAAAGAGATTGAGGTGATCACGACCGGAGATTACACCGATTTAGCCCCAGCACATTCTCAACTATTTTGTTATCGACGCAGCAGTGAGAAGCAAACGCTTATCTGCCTCAATAACTACTACGCAGAGCCTGCAGAATATGTATTACCTGAGGATTTGGCTGTTGGAAAAGGAACCTACATTCTGGGTAATTACCCGGAATTATTAACCGATGAAGTGACCCATTTAGTCAAGTTGAAACCTTATGAATGTCGTGTTTTATTGATCCAACACCAGTGATTTAACGAGTTATAAATAGTAAAAAAGCCTTTTTCACGTCAGTGTTAAAGGCTTTTTTATTGAAGTTATTTTCGATTTCACATCACAACCGCTGACAACTATATAGTCTATCTACTTTGCTCGCGCCTCACTAATATTCACGATAATTTTAAGATCACTTCAAACGTATTGCCTTTTGAACTCGGATTTTCAAGTAAGGTTAATGAACCTTGATGTAACTTAGTTATATCATTCGCAATCGACATACCTAACCCTGCGCCATCGCCTTTCTCTGTATGAGCGCGGAAAAAACTTTCAAATATTTTGGCTGATATCTCGGTGGGAATCGCTTTGCCATTGTCTGAAATGAGGATCGTAATGTCATTACAGCCTGCTGTTGGCGTCACTAATTGCACTTCAATCTTCGAATTATTACCTGAATAACGGATGGCATTATCAATCAAGTTACTGAATAAGATCGACAGTAACATCGGGTTGCCTTGCACATCGCAATGCTTGGGTGCATCAAGCGAGATGTCTTGTTGTTGTTTTAAGGCGAGGGGAACCAGGGCACCAATCGTTTCTTGTAAACACTTAACCATATCCATTTTTTGAAATTTAATGTTATGAAGTGATTGTGCTTCAATACGCGATAACATCAGCAATTGTTGTATCAGCCGATCAAGCCGATCAATACCAGACAATATGTTGTTAAGGTCATTTGTTAATTGTGCTTCATTTTCACTGTGTAAGGCGTTTTCTGCATTTAATTTGAGGATGGCTAATGGGGTCTTTAATTCATGCGCCGCGGTACGTGTTAAGCGTTTTTCCCGTTGCCATGCATTGTCTAACTCTACAAAAAGGTAGTTTAATTGACTGATTAATGGCATGAGTTCGGTCGTGGCGGTAGGCACTTTTATCTCATCTAAGCAATCAATACCACGTTGCGATATGACTAATCGAAGTTCATCTATTGGGCGTAAAAAAGTATTAATTAAGAAGATGAAAATGACCATGAACGCTGGAATTAAAACGAGTTGCGGCACGCCTGTCGAAACGGCTATTTCATTCACGATTTCATCTCTAATTTGCCGTTTTTCGGCGACGATAAAGATGGCTTTGTCGTTTATTTTAAACGGAATTGTAAGTTGGAAATAGCGCCATTCCTCGTTATTTTCAATGCTTGTACCAAACCCATCCAGACCCGCTTTACCAAGCAGTGTTGTTGGAGAACTGGGTGAATTGAACAGCATTTCATTGTTAGCATAAAATTGGAAAATGATGTTCTGTTCATACGGATGACCATACTGAGTGGGGTCGTCACTGTCTCCTTCGGAAGCCTGTAATAATTGTTTAAACCATGTTTTATAGTGCGCAATAGAGTCGTTATTATCTTCAGTAACTAAACTCGGTATACTCAAGGCAATGATCTTGGCAGATTGACCAAGTCGCGCATCATAAACCTCATCAATTTCATGTTTGGTTTCATTATAGATCATCACCCAAGACAGTAATATAAGGATCATCGTCGCTGAGACTGTCGATACAATTAAGCGCTTACGAATAGAAAAAATAGCTGTATTAGTCTTTTTCAATGATATACCCCACACCACGAATGTTCTTGATCAGTTTACTGTCTATTTTCTTTCTTAAATTATGAATATGCACTTCAATGGCATTATCACTGGCCGCTTCATCCCAGCCATGAAGCGCTTGTTGTAACTGATCTTTACTTAATACCCGCCCTGATTTTGCCACTAAGGTTGCGAGTAGTTTAAACTCTGCTTTGGTTAATTTAATGGGTTTATCTTGATAATGAACCTCATTATTTTGCAATGAAAGACGCAAGCCTTTACATTCAATTTCAGATTCGGTGTTGCCAGAGATACGGCGGATCATGACACGTAACCGCGCTAACAATTCTTGTAGTGCAAAGGGTTTTAATAAGTAATCGTCAGCGCCGTCATCCAAGCCTTTGACACGGTCTTCAATGTCATCGCGGGCGGTTAGAATGATAATAGGGATCTTATGGCCGGCTTGGCGTATTTTCTTTAGTACCTTTAAACCATCAATATCTGGCAGGGTAAGGTCTAAAATTATCGCCATGAAATCTTCGGTTTTTAAACTGGCTTCAACCTGGTTACCTAATTGTAGCCAGTCGACAGTAAAACCATGACGACCGAGGGAAACCATCATCGATTCCCCTAATAGAATGTCGTCTTCGACCAATAAGATCCGCATTATTATAATTCCTTCATTTTTTGAGCTATTTCACGTTGGCGACCTTTATCTGCTAAGGGTCTGTCCGGTCTTGGTGCGGCCTGTTTTGCGTGTATAAAATAGCGGCGCGCTTCTGCTGTTCTGCCATCTTGTAATAAAAAGTCGGCATAAAAATAATTTGGGTCGATGCCATCAGGGTTTATCGATAACGCCTGTTTTAACCATTTTTCAGCCGTGTCATCATCGCCGAATGCCAGTGGCCATCCCGGCACTTGATAATACAGCGAGCCTAAACTGGTGTAAGCAGAACCGTCGAGCACAGTTGGATTTTCTTTTATCGCTTGTTCAAGTAACACTTTGGATTCTTTCACTAAAGATAGCGCACCTAGACCGCCTTTTGCACCTGCTAATGTGCTTTTATTGATAGCAAGCCATACTTTCAGCTCAGTATTTTGTGGTGATTGCGTTGATAGGGTTTGCGTGCTGTCGACTAAGGCTTCTAGACAAGACTCTTTTATATCGTCATTTTCAGATCCATATTGGCATTCTGCCCACTGATGTTGAACGTTCAGCAGGGTGCTTTGCGCTGTTTTTTCATTGGCAAAGCTTGGAACTGCTAAAAATAACAGACCAGTCGCTGCGAGCGTTACGGGTACTTTACTGTTTTTTATATATTGCATGAGTGATGTGTTCATATTGTTTACCTGCCGTTTTTGCATTAAATAGGTTTTTTCATAAACTCGACGATTACCGCGTGTTGCTTACGAATAGAAGATGAAACCAACGAGGGAAACAGTTGGTTAATTTTCACAAACAATTTTTCTGGCCAACCAATCCAGGTGGTGGTGTGTTCTTTTTCTAACACCTTGATGACGTTGAGAGCCACTACTTCGGGAGAGTCCATCGCATTGCCAAGCTGATGATTTAAAGCCGTGACATTGGCATTGTTTAACTCTGTGGTGGTGGCGCGCGGTGCGAGATAAAGTATTTTCGTCGCACTACCTTGTAGCTCGCGTTGCATTGCTTCACTAAAGCGATGTAGGCCAGCTTTAGCCGCGCAGTAAGTGCTGTAACCTGGGTAACCAATAGCGCCAAACGTGGAACCAATATTAAGGATGACGTTGGGCTTTTGTGACCAAGATAGGGCGCTTTTAGTCAGTAATATGGGTGCTAATAAGTTGAGGTATAATTCAGCTTCAATGGCCTCATCATCGCGGTTATCTAAGGAATCAAAAGTATTGATACCAGCATTGTTAATCACGCCATGAATCGGCATATTGTCATCGACCATGGCAGCACACTGTTCGCCTAATGTTTTGATCGCGAGGGTATTACTGAGATCCGCTATTAATATGCTGTGCTTTTCGGACATTGCCAGAGACTGCTTTAATGCGACTAACTTAGTCTCATCTCTGCCGACTAGAATGATAGAGCAACCTTTCTGCGCGAGGTTTGCGGCGATACAGCGGCCAATGCCACCGGTTGCGCCAGTTAAGATAAAGTGTTTATGTTGTAAATTCATGTCAGTTCCTTAAGCGATAAACGGATTAACGTTAATGCGTCGCCGATAAGCTTTTTAGCATATCGCCATATAAAGTGAAGACCATGTTGGCACCAGCAATAATGGCTTGTTGATCATCCGTGTCGGTGATGTTATTCATCAACTTTTCAAAGGTTTGGATGTGTTCTTGATCTAATGTGCTGTGAGACGTTAAGTAGCTCATTGCGGCATCAGGCAATACAAGCTTGCTCTGTACTAATGCTGCGATAGAACCACCGACAGTGACGCTAGTACCTTCTAATACCCAGACCATCCCAAAGAAAGCTAATGGATTTTTACGATCGATCTGGTGATACAAATACGCCACCATCAGTTCGATTGCTTGGCATGCTTTGCCTTGATGTTGGTCATGACGAACGTCGTCTGCATTTGCACCACACGCGCGAATGTCATTTAAGATCCATTCGTGGTGGCCTTTTTCTTCTTCTATGTATTCACCAATGGCACTTTGTAACCACTCGTATTTTTCTGGTAGGCGCGAGCCACAAGCCATTAATAGCGGCACTGTATGTTTGACGTGATGAAATGCTTGGGTAAGGAAAGCAGTGTAATTGGCTAAGCTGATGTCGCCTTGTTGGCACGCTGCAAAAATAGGTGCTTGATACATCAGGTCTTGCTGTTGTTGGGTTGCTTGTTTTAGTTGCTCAAAAAATAGTGGTGTTGATGTCATGATGTTTACCTTATTAGAGTCTGAAGACGATAAATCGAGTGTGTTAGCTTGTTTACTAAATTGCAGCTGAAATGCGTCACGTTTTGGGCGACCATTGGCGGTGAATAAGTGTGGGTACTGGCTAAATGAATCAACCAATCTCCACCGAGACAGTGCGGCATAATCTGGCAATGTTTGGTTTAATTGCGTTATAGCATCGCGTACCTTGCCTGGTTCTTCTGTACTCGCAGTACTTGTCGAAATAACAGCAAGCAATTGGTCATCTTGATCACCCATTACCACCATGTTACGAATAGCTGGGTAGACCTGCGCTTCAGACTCAATCCATTCTGGCGAAATGTTACGACCAAACGGGGTGATCACTAGGTTTTTCTTTCTACCGGTTATATGTAAAAAACCATCGGAGTCTAAATAGCCAATATCACCGGTTTCGATGTATTGCGGTTTTGTGTCGTCACCTAAATAACCCAGCATCGAAGCGCCAAAGACCAGCACTTCGCCATCGCAAGCAATTTCTACTTGGCAATGTGGTAACACCTGACCACAACTGCCAAATTGAAAAGCAGCAGGGTGATTTAGACTGACGACAGAACCGCATTCTGACAAGCCATAGCCTTCATAGGCTGGAATGTTCAGTTGATGGGCTAGATCCATGATTGAACTTGGCACGCGCGCACCGCCAACCGCAACAAAAACTAAGCGTTTAGCTATTTCTGGTTGCGATTGTACGGTTTGAATTAAGGCGCCAAGTAATGCAGGTGTGAGCACTAAACTTTGTGGGGTAAAAGTCAGTAATGCCTGCATAAAAGTGGGCGCTTCAAATTGACTCGAACCAATAAGACCGACTTGTTCCCCAGGTAAAATGATGGTGCGGACCCCAAGCATTAATGGCACGTAAATACCGGTGATGTTTTCGAGTAGTGTCGTCAGCGGTAGCAATACCAAATGAGACTGCGGTATCTGACCTTGAGAAATTGTATCGAGTAAGCTTTGTGTTACCGTTTCTAAGTGCAATGCGCTAAGACAAACACCTTTAGGATTGCCAGTTGAACCGGATGTAAAAGTGATTTTTACGCATTTGTCTGGAAACTCAGTCGCGGTCACTGGTTTGCTTGTTGTATAAAGCGGCATGCCTAATAACGTTACTTCTAATCGCGTTGCTTTTGACCGTAATGAATTGTCTGACCAATCTCCAATAAAAAGATCAGCGCCACTCTCATTCAGCGCATGGTCGACTTGTTGTGGGGTGAAAAATAGCGGAATAGGCACGATTGTAATATTGGCTGCCAGCGCGGCTAAATCGAGCATGGCCCAATCAATGCTATTGGCTGCACGCAGGGCAATACAGCGTGGGTTTAAATCCAAAAGGGCTGCTTTTGTCTCTTCAATTTGTTGGCATAATTGTGTGTAAGTGAGCTCAACAAGCGCAGTACTTGCTACTCTGTATCCGACAAAGGCGATAGCGTCAGGCTGGGTTAATCCGTAGTTATAGATACACGTTAATAGAGCGTTCATGAGCATGCCTTTTGCGATTGCGATAGTGATTGAGAGTTAAAGTCAGATTGTGGCTGTGATAGTGAGCGGTTTCGCGAGGTAAACCGGGATGTTAATTGCGCTAAACCTTGCTTTAAATTGCCCGCAGATACTTTCGGGTTGTGGTGATAATAATTGCCCCAAACTTCTTCGCCATCTTGAACGTAGTCGGCGTTGGCTGGCGTTAATATGACAGGGTGCAGTTTTAAGCGCGTCATCATGGCGTGCAGCGGATCTGTGGCTGTAAATATGCACCATTCATAACCTTCATTAACAAGGTGTTCAGCCATCAGCATAAAGTGCAGTGGTGACATGCCTTTGGAAAATGACGCAAGCTGACCAAATTCAATCAGCTTGTTCCTTGAAATAGGTTGCTCAAACGTATCAGACATTAATTGGTCGGCAGGCGCGTGAAGATATTGCTCCAAGAACAGCGGGGCGCTATCTGCCTCACGATATCCACAAGCCGAAAGGATGGCATTGTTTTCATCTAAAATAGCAACAAACATGGGCATGAACTCATGGATATGCGCATTGAATGCAATGCTGTATCGAGAATAGATATAGGATTCAACATGCGTTCTTAAAGGGTGATTAGCATCGATCACTGCCAGAGTGTAATTGTTTATCGGTTGATCATAGTTCATATGCTTTCCCTTGTTTGTTGATTCTGTATTCACTTTAACAAGGGAAACTTAAGGGAAACTTAAGGGAAAAAATAAATGTAAAAAAGCAGCTGACATGGAAGCAAAAGGGTATCAAGTGAGTATGCATCACCGTTTTATACGGCTAGAGAGGGCAAGAAACATAAATTAAGCCATAATTACAATTAGACAACGCTGGTGGTTCACCAATCAGTAAGTTAGGTCATGAGCGGCACTGTGCTCTAATTCGTATTTTTATTTGTAGGATAATGACATGCAAAGGTTTAAAAACATTATTTGTGTCGTAACGCTTGATCCTAGTAGCAGTGCTACATTAGAACGCGCTGTGGTTTTAGCTAACAACAATCAGGCTCAGCTTACTGTTGTCGAAGTCATTGAAAAAATACCCGCGAATATAAACATACCCGCTAGCATTTTGTCGCCTGATAAGATTGAGGCCACTATAGTCACCGAGCATCTAAAAGAACTGACCGCACTGGTTGCGCGGTGGCGAGATGACATTGATATTAAAATTAAGGTGTTGGTTGGGACTCCGTTTTTAGAAGTCATCTATGAGGTATTGCGTAACGACTATGATTTGGTAATTAAGGCCGCAGAAAGTGATACTCGGTTAAAAAGTGTTGTTGGCAGTAATGATATGCACTTGCTACGTAAATGTCCTTGTCTGGTTTGGCTGATTAAATCGGAATCACCTAAATCATACCGCCGCATTCTTGCTGCTATCGATGTCGACGAGCAGGTGCCAGCGGAAGAACTAGAAGCAAAGCGCTTACTTACTCATAAAGTTCTCGACATGGCAAGTTCATTAGCCATGTCTGAATTCGCCGAACTGCATATTGTTCATGCGTGGGAAGCGCTTGGTGAAAGAGAGCTCAGAAGCGGGTTCCTCACTGTATCGGAGCAAGAGTTGCGGGCTTATATCGAGAAGGTAAAAGAGCAGCATAGCCTGAGCTTGAATAAAGTGATGGAAGAGGTGGTAAGTAAGTTGGGACGTAATACTTTTGAATATCTAAACCCGCAATCGCATTTGCTCAAAGGCCAAGCACACAAAGAGATCCCTGCATTAGCTGACAAGATTGAGGCTGATATAGTGGTCATGGGCACTGTAGCTCGCAGCGGTATTTCTGGTTTCTTCATGGGTAATACCGCTGAAACAATCCTCAATCGAATCGATTGTTCAGTACTTGCCGTTAAACCGCCTGGATTTGTCACACCAGTGACTTTGGACAAATAAAACTAGGTTAACTAACCTGAATATGGCAGGCTGTTATCTTCGCTATGACAAGGTTTTAATGACATGCAATTAGATTTCTCCGACTTTTCAGCTAGCCAACGTTATCACTTGATGACACAAACCATTATTCCACGACCTATTGCGTGGACACTTACCGATTCGGGTGACGAAAACTACAACCTCGCGCCATTTTCTTATTTTACCGCAGTGTCGAGTGAACCTGCTTTGTTAATGATCTCAGTGGGGAAAAAACCCAATGGCGATAACAAAGATACACTCACTAATATTCTTAAAAACAAGAAAATGGTTATTCACATTGCTTCAGCTGATCAAGCTGAACTGGTGACTCAGACCGCCGCGACATTAGCGCATGGCCAATCTGAGCTCGCCAATTCAGGGCTAACCACCGCTGCATTTGAAAATTTTCCATTACCGCGATTAGCGCAATGTGATATCGCTTATGGTTGTGAGCTTTACGAAATTAAAGAGTTGGGTGATGTACCACAAACATTAATATTTGTTGAAGTTAAGCAACTCTACATTAGTGATGCGGTTGTAGTTAAAGATGATAAAGACCGCATGAAAATTGCTGCCGATAAAGTGAAACCGCTAGCGCGATTAGGTGGTGGTGAATACGCATCAATTACCGCGCCGTTTAGTCTGCAAAGACCTGCGTAAATAAAGTTAGCTTAAGACGGGGATCGCTGAATAATGAAAACCCCGCAATCCATGAGATGGCGGGGCTAAAGGATACTCCTTGTTACCAGTTACTTGCTTATATTGCTTTAACTGGTGGTATATCTATACCATTGACCCCCGGTATTAAGCATGGTTCGGTGAGATCATGTGCATGACCAAGGCTTCCTGACAGGATATCCTCGAAGGTTGCCAGCGGTACGTTATTACCGAGTTTCCCAACGGCAGGAATACCAACAAGTTTGGTCGTACCATCAGCGTTATGACCCAACGGTACACACAGTTCGGGATGGTCATACTTACCGCGTTCAAAGGTTGTGTTCCAATCGGTTAGACCCGTTTCCATCATTTCTATAACTGCAGCTTCCCTTTCAGGACTTAAGCCTACGACCCTTAAACCAGCATCAAGATTTGCCAAGTTCATATTCGGGAACCCTTGTGTCGGAGTCGTTAGTGAGCCTATATTCCTATAAAACGCAAACACCTGTTTCAAGCTCATTTTTGAACCATTATGGAAATAAGGTGCGGTATGCTTAAGGTTATGTAGACCTGGTGCCTTAAATGCCCCGTTACGTAATAGGAACTCATCTGCAGCAATATCAGGAACACAATTTACATTAGGGTTGTTGTTAGGTTCTCCTTTACCTTTGCCGTTGCCAACTAAACCGGGTCCGCAGGCTAGGGTGAGCTGAAATGGAACCGGTGCTAGATTGGTTACGCCTAACCCATTTACTTGCATCGACGTTGGTAGTTGTAAAGAACCTGCGCCTGCTACGCCTGTGGTCAAATTCACGCCAATATCGGCTATCTTATCGGCATTGAAAGGTTGATCTCCGACACCAAAGCTAATCAACTGTTTTAATTTGGTGAATGCAAGTGGTACTTCTCCTTCTCGACCGCCAAGCCCCAAGTCTTCCGCTGTCGGACGCACGGCAATATTATAAAAACCAGCGTCATAGATGGCGATGCCACCATCAAATTTTATCATACGTTCGGTCAGTGCTGCTGGTTCTTCTCTGGCAAGTTGACCGGGTGGGATAAAGGGTTCTGGTGGTGGCGCACCAAATCCAGTGGTCGCTGCTACGGTTGCCCCGGTAAAGGTCGGATCAAAGTGACATACTGAGCAGGCTGTTGCACCTGCCTGAAAACGCCCTAAACCCTCATCAATATTAAGCAGGCTAGCAATCGCTTTTTGACACTGAGGTGTTGTCGGATCGTCACCTGCACACTCACCAATTAGATCGCCAACGACGAGGGTTCCACCTAGCGGCTGATTAGGGCCATTGCCAGCTTCAGAGCCTGCTACTGCGCCCGGATCGATAAATTCAGCAAATGCTAGCGTACACAATTGGGTTGCGATAGCCTCTTGAGCAGCGCTATTATTTAATGCGACTAGTTCGATGCACTCCTCTAGATTTAGACCGACATTTTCAAGTCCGCCTGGGCGGTTGCCATTGCCAGGGAAGGGGAGGCCCAGATCGACAGTGACACTTTTATTTTTTAACGTATTGGTAATCAAGGTTCCTGGTGGGATCACCCCGCCGCTGAGTAGCTCAACAATGGAATTTCCGGCAGTAAACAAGGTTGCTTCATAGGATTGTACAGCTAGCGCAAAGAACATAGGGAAATTAAGCTCCATCAGGGTTCGGTTTGCTGACCTTATGCCACAATCGCTCGGTGATACGACTGTATCGAAATTTGGTGCTTGAAGGCAAATGTCTTGTTCATCGCCATTAGAATCCACATATCCCCAGAAACGCTTGTCATAGATTTCGGTGACAAACGCGCGGTAAGTAATGTAATCACTGTGAGGTGCGGCAAGGCCTCGTTTGAAATCATCTGTGGTTGCACAAGTTAACAGCTCCCCTAATAATGAGTCATTACAAGAAATCAGCTGATTGAACAACGGCGTTGCATTGACCAATTTTTTACCCATAAAGTGATTTGGCCGGCCGCTACCATCATCGATATGACCAACCATTTCCATTACACTCCCGATAGGTCCTAGAGCCTGAGAGGCGAGGGAAGAGAATGGTACGTTCATACGTTGTTCTTCTATCGTGTCGCCGTCGTTAGGAGAGCCACCAGCTGTGTATACCCTGACCATGGCATCCGGATCGCGAAACCCTAAGGTATTAACACCATTGAAGAAGATATCAGCCCTACCATCAAAAAAGCTGCGTTGATTAAAAATGGCATTATAGACGGTTTGGGTGTTACGCGGTTCTACGTGCCGAACTGTATTTGGTAGTTCACTAAAGTTTTTATTAAATCCTTCATCTTCACTATCCAGCTCTCCCATATCCTGACGACCTGGGCTGGTGCCGTTAGCGGCGCTAGCTATTGGGAATGACATTGCTAAAGGATCATCACAATCAATATCGTTGCCGAGACCGGCTAATCCATCTTTACAATGTAGTCCCTCAAAACTCATCGCTCTCGGTCCCTGCGAAGATACGACGTCATTAACATCAAGACTAGGGTCTACATCAGCAGGGTCGGGAAGTGTTGCTGGAGCACCATCGAGAGGAGCATCTATGGTTCCCCCGGCTGAAATCACAGCGGCTTCGCTCACAAGTAAGCCTCGTTCGCTGCCTGGACCACCATATTCAGCTAGCGTTAATTTGCCATTAGGACCTACTAACTGGTGGGTAAAATCTTCATTAAAAAGAGTGGATGGGTCGTTTCCTCCGCCCCCGTTTATACGCCGTAAACCTGGACTCATTTGGTTGATATTACGGTTATCCGCACCTGCGGTGAAATGGCATGAGGCGCAGGAGGTAATACCATCCCCGCCGACCTGCATATCATAAAATGCAGCCTTGCCCATTTGTTGTAATCTTGTTTGCATTTCTGGGTTGGTTATACGCGTTCCCCAATCACTGGCATTATAGCCACTACCTGTTCCATCAAGCAGGCCGAGTTTATTAACATCGGGAACGCCTATGGTTTTCATTGGTAATACGGCGTATACGGGGGTTATCGCTAGGTTCAGGCACAAGGCCAGTGCCAACATTCTCACTGGCGGCCTGATATGACTAGGAGATATTATTTTTTCACGTGATTTCATCTAGTGTACTCCATTATATGCGACTCTAGGTTACTATCCTTTTTATTGTTGCAACGTTAAGTTGCTATCCATGGTTTTACTTGTGGGAAAGTAAAGTTCTCTCACAAGTAGAACTATAGGTAGATATAATTTAAATATAAAGGTTACATTGCTTTAATATTGGGAATAAAAAAAGTAGCTGAAAATATGGCGGACGATAGAGTGAACCTGCTTTGTTAATGATCTCTGTGGGTAAAAAAAACCAATGGCGATAACAAAGATACACTCACTAATATTCTTAAAAACAAGAAAATGGTTATTCACATCGCTTCAGCTGAGCAAGCAGAACTGGTGACTAAAACTGCGGCGACATTAGCACATGGCGAATCAGAGCTTGTTGATTCGGGTCTAACAACGACAGCGTTTAATGGCTTCTCGCTACCACGACTAGCACAATGCGATATTGCCTATGGTTGTGAGCTTTATGAGATTAAAGAATTGGGTGATGTACCGCAAACCCTTATCTTTGTAGAAGTTAAGCAGCTTTACCTGAGTGACACAGTAGTCAGTCAAGATGCTAAAGACCGATTAAGTATTGCCGCAGATAAAGTCAAACCCCTCGCACGATTAGGCGGCGGGGAGTACGCATCCATTACCGCGCCTTTTAGTCTGAAAAGACCGGATTAAATTATGTTATCGGGTGGGTATTAAGCCCCCTAACGACTGAGTAAAAACGCTGGCATCACGTTAGCGTTGTATTCCTTTTTCATCTTGTTGACAGAATTCTCACTAACTCTCCGCTCAAAAAATCATGTTTAACAGCATCGTCAGGACAAGACCAAATCAAATATTCATATCTAAAACTGTTGATAAATTATACTTACATACGATCTACCCCCCCAATATCTAGTTATTTACCCTTGCAATCATAAAGAATATTAATGAACATCTATAATTTTAATATATCTTATTGTTTTTATTGAACATAGTGTATAAGGTCTACCACTTGGTACTCATTTTGTATTACCTATTAGGTGGGTGCTTTTAGTGTTCACAGAGTTAAGTCAGAATTTAGATAAAATTCGCATTATAAAAATGATTCTCTGTATCTTTATTTTCTATATCATTAATATTTATAAGGACAATAATAAAAATGAAAAAGCTTAGTTTTCTTGCAGCTTCTGTCGCGCTAGTCTTATCTGGCTGTGGCAGTGATTCTGATCCAACAACTGCACCAGCTAACCCTACTGTATCAAATGCATTCATTGATGCTGCAGTTGAAGGTATCTATTACTCTGCTATGCCAAGCGGCATGTCTGGCTTTACTCAAAGCGACGGTAGCTATGAAGCGAAAGAGCAAGATACTATTACTTTCTTTTTAGGTGGCGAAAACGGCGTTAAAATTGGCGCTGCATCTAACCGTGAAGTACTTACTCCTTTTGAAGCTGCAGGTAAATATAACCGAGCATTAAACCTTGCGATTATTCTGCAATCGTTAGATAACGGATCTGATGGTGATTCGGTTATTACAATACCTGAAGAATTAAAAGATATGTCAGATCCAATTATCTTGGCAGCACTTGCAGATCTAGATCTTGATTCTCGTACCAGTTCAACTGATTTTCTGACTGCTGTAGGTGTAAGTAACATTGTTGAAGAAGATGTTGCAATTGAACATATGGATGCATCTTTTGGCGAAATGGCACGTGGATCTGGTGCACCAGTTGCCTTCTTCCAACAAGGTTCAAATTCAATTATCCGCGCTATTCATGTCACTCAATATGAAACTAATACATCTAACGTGACTTATGTGCACGCAGATAAAATGCTAAAAGATAAATTATTTGAAGATACACGCGGTATGCCGAACCAGGAATACCGTTTAGATAGTGATAAGATCGTAGTATTACCAGGCTCCAATGACAGTAGCATAAGTGGGGATTATGCTAAAAATTACCTAGACTGCTTAGGCGATGATGCGGGCTATACTTGGACTCACGAAGATCCAGGGACGTGTTCAGGAACGCCAACGAGTACAGATCACCATCAATTAGATATTTCATTTTCTTACAATCTGCTTGCTGAGGATACTGAAAGAGCAATTGATAAGGATGAACTTTGGAGTGAAGCGTGGTTACCACTTGGGGCTGTTAATGAGCAAGCATTAAATCATTATAGTGATACAGTTGTTGATGATAGAGATGACGGAGAAGCAAATCCTGCTTGGCAACGTGAGATTATCTCAGGATCTTATGATCCGATCACCCAGATTTACAGTGAAATCCGTAAGAAAATAAAACTAATAAACTGTAGTGATAATAATACGGGAACAGACTGTACTGATGATCGAACTGAAGAAAATGTTAGTTTCTACTATGAAGTAGCTAGTTCAGGCGAAGAGCGTTATGTCGACTTTAAAGGTACTTGGAAATCTTCAGAAATATGTGAAGATGGAAGTATTGTTAAAGCTCAGTATGTGTATAGCGATAGCGATATGAGAATGTCTGGTTTTGAGTGTCAAAGTGAAAATGGCAATCCAAGCGTTCCAAGTGAGCTTGAGCCTGGGCCTTATTCTTATGCTGAGTTGGCTGACATTGATTACTGGTGGTTTAATCAGGATGGTCGAAAATCACAAGCAACTTTAACTGAGTTAAATTCAGTGGTGCGTTTCTGCGATGATAGTAATTATGATCGTAATGATCCAGCTAGTGTGTGTGGTGATGAATATTTTGTTAAATGGAATTATCAACCAGCTGGTAAAGATTGGGATGAAGGCTTATTGATTCGTCACAAAATGTTACCAAATGGCGATATTGATGGAACGATTACAATGCAAAAAGTTAAGTAATACTTAACTTCTTAAATTGATGTATTAAGCCCAGTAGACAGTTGTTTACTGGGCTTTTTTGTGTCTGAAAAAGATTAATGCATTTTACCGTTAAACGCGATAAGCGAACCACTTAGATTAGTTTTTGTTGGTTGAGTTAGCTCTATCATTAACTCGGCCATCTCAGCTGGGTCAACCCAGGTCGAATGATCAGCATCAGGCATCGCATCGCGGTTTACTTGGGTATTCACGATCGTTGGTAGTATCGCGTTTATCTTAATATTATGTACAGCACCTTCGGCTGCCATACTTTCGACAAGTCCATTTAATGCGAGTTTTGATGCCATGTAAGGGCCAAAACCTGCAGGGATATTACGCACTGTATCGCGGGCTGAAACGAACATAATAGAGCCACCACCGCTGAGTGCCATTGCATTGAAAATCTCACGGCCAAATACAAACGCAGTCATAAAGTTAGCGTTGAATATGTTTTCTACTTCTTTTGCTTCAATGTCTTTCCAAAGTCGCCACGTGAAAATACCTGTGCAATGGTAGTGCGCTTCAATGTGACCTAAAATATTGACAGCCTTGGTTGTAAGCGTTTTGCTCTCAGCTTCATCAGCTAGATCACCAAGCAGCACTGTTAGCTTACCAGCGTATTTATCTTCCATTTGTTTAGCGCGAACGTCATCACCTTTGCGGCCAAATGCGACAACTTTGGTACCTGATTCGATAAGATTATGGATGATTATTTTTGCGGTAACCGAAAAGCATGCTGCGACAGTCGCTGTTTTAATATTATTCATGGTGTTCCTTTAAGTACTTGAAATTATTGCTGTGAGTCATCATATACTTTGTGATAAGTGTTGTGAACTATGTAAAAGACAATACATTTTTGCTTAAACCGCAAAGCGTATTCTTCGTTCTAAAAGAAAATAACGAGGCCAGATAGCGACAATGTCACCATGGCTGGAATACCGTCTTTCCACGTATCAAAACGCAGATGAAAAAAGATAGCGCCTAATGATGTCGCCAATAACGCTGCCGCACCAAGCAAACCTAATACACTGCTTTGAAACCAGATGCAGCTCGCGCCAAACAACTCGACAGTACCAATCAGCGCCATTATCTGGCGGTTTAATCCATATGATTGAAAGAATTCAAGCTGCTTTTCAAAGATCATTTTTTGCCAACCGAATAATTTGATAGAGCCAGCGAATAAGAAGAAGGCTGAAAGCAATGCAATAATGACCGTGATAAAGGTATTCATGGTGTTTCCTCATTTATTAACTTGTAATGAGTGTAAGCTTGAATCATTATGAATAAAAATGATTGCGGTAGATAATAATTATGAATGAAAGTAATATTGCTAAAGTGGACTTCAACCTACTTAAATCGCTGCAAGCACTACTCGAAGAGCAGCATGTCGGACGCGCGGCAAAGAAAATGCACGTGAGTCAGTCTGCAATGAGTCACACCTTGACTCGGCTTAGAGATACCTTCAATGATCGACTTTTTATAAGGCATGCTAAGGGGTTAGAACCCACGGTTCGGGCTCTTGAACTGGCCAATAAACTTAACTTCATTCTTAACGAAATTGATGTGTTGTTAGCGCCTAAATCGTTAGACCTGTCACGTGTACATGCTCGATTTCGACTCCAGACTCATGACTTTATTGTCGCGTCATACCTTGCCAACGCCATACGAGAGATTAATGATGCTGCACCGAATATCATTATTGATATTCAAATGCTGAGTAAAACGGCTTATGATGATTTGGATGCGGGCAAGCTTGATATGATCATCGGGGCAGGGGTAAAAGCCAATCCTAAGTTTATGCAAAAGCGGCTTATCGACGAGGTGTTAGTCTGCTTATTAGATCAGGGAAATCCGGTATTGGCGACTTGGAATGCTGAGGGGCTATTTCAGTGTGCGCACATAAAGTCGAGTCTGTTGGATGAGCAGGACGACTCTGTTACTCAGTACGGCATAATGGCAGGAATGCCTGAACGGAAAATCGGTTTGTATGCTGAAACACTTAATCTACAGTTAGCACTATTAGCCAATACCAAACTCATTGCCTTTCTACCGGAATCAATGGCAGAACAAGGACGTAAGTTATATGGGCTCACGGTCAAGTCGTGTCCATTTCCTTTACCCAAGGTGACCATTCGCAGCGTATGGCACGAAAGACATCAAAACGATCTGCTACATAAATGGGTACGGAGTCGGATCAGCGATGCTTTTGTGAGTTAATTATAGTGAGTTAATCAAGTGCCTGGCCTCATCGGTAAGCTAGTTTTATAGACAGGTATATTAAGCTTTAGCCTTTCTGCGTATTTTATTTGATTTAAGATAGCTATTTTTGATTCTCAATTTGTAATTAACAATAGATTTGTTACTGTTCACCGTAATAAAGTGATAGTGGAATTGACGTTATACGGCATTTCATTTAACGAGCTGATCGTGGCTTAAAGGATTGTCGTGATTTCAAAATTACCCCGCTGGGTAGAATATGGTTCATTTGTGCTTGCGCTGGTGGCTGGGCTTATTAATTCCATCGGATTATTAGGTTTCAAACATCAAGCCGTTTCCCATTTATCAGGTACCGCGACATTGCTCGGCTCCGGCATCATTACGTCCAGTGTTGCTGATGTGCTGCATTTGGCTTGTGTGATCCTTAGCTTCGTCATCGGTTCTGTTATATCGGGTTATTTCCTGCGTAGTGGTGCATTAAAATTGGGTCGTAACTACAGTGGCCTGCTGGTTTTAGAAGCGCTGTTTATTTTAGGTTCTAGTTATTTATTAGTACAGGGATCAGTACAAGGTAATTATTTGGTTTCAGCAGCTTGCGGCTTGCAGAACGCACTTGTCACGACTTACAGTGGCGCGGTTATCCGCACAACCCATTTAACGGGCATATTTACTGATTTGGGTATTATGCTAGGGGCGAGGTTACGAGGTCAGCCATTTGATAAAAGAAAGGCGTCCTTGTTTATCTTAATTATTGCAGGGTTCATTTCGGGTGGTACACTTGGTGCGTATTTTTTCAATGTGTTAAATTTTTATGCCCTGTATATCCCTGCCGGTATTTGCTTGTTGTTGGCATGCTCCTATTCAGTTTACAATGCCAAAGTCAGCAGGGTATGAGGCGTTATTAAAACACACTCATTATTGATACCCTGCATTTATGCAAAAAGTAGTTTGAGATAACAGAAAAAAAATAAGTCGGCTTTACATCGATTCTTAGCATACGAAGGTTGATGTGCATCAGTAAATCAACTATCGAATGAGTTATGGTGAGCCAGTTAGTTAATGCAGAATGTTAAGGAATTTAATTTGAAAAATAAGCATATCTTGGTTGTTGAAGATGAAGCGATAACCCGCGCGAAACTCGTTGGCTATTTTCAGCATGAAGGTTACCAAGTGAGTGAGGCTGCGAGCAAAGCTGAAATGAATGTGGTGTTGGCGAATCACCACATCGACCTTGTTATGCTTGATATCAACTTGCCAGACGAAGATGGCTTGATGATCACTCGAACCCTGCGCGGGCAGTCAAATATCGGTATTATTCTGGTTACTGGTCGTATCGACGCCATTGATAAAATTATTGGCCTAGAAATGGGGGCTGATGATTATGTCACTAAACCTTTTGAGTTACGCGAGTTACTTGTACGGGTGAAAAATTTGTTATGGCGTATTTCACTGACAACGCAGGCCAACAATGCCTTGGAAGATGTCAGCAAAGTTGAACGTGATGATGACTTATTTTATTTTGGTCCGTATAGTTTTGATATTTCCAAACGAAAACTGTGTCTAAACGGTGAGCAAATAAAACTGACCAAAGCCGAATACGACATGTTAGTCGCATTCAGCGCCCATCCTGAACAGGTGTTATCTCGAGAAAAATTACTGACTCTGATTGATCATAGAGTCGAAGCGCCTAATGATCGTACGATAGACGTATTAGTACGTCGACTGCGTAATAAAATAGAATCAGATCCGAAAAATCCTGCATATCTTATTACTGTGCATGGCGAAGGTTATTTATTCGCGTGTTAGCTTAATTTAATTAAGGGTTAACCGAATAAACCGGTTTGAAATAACTCGGCGACAACGATTGCGCAGTAGGAAATTGCGCTAACAATTCTTTGGTGAGCGTTAATATTTCAGGCGCCTGATCCTTGATGATTTTTTGCTTTAATAAATAATCAGTGGCTTGATCTATGGCCATTGCACCTTGCAATACCATTTGGTCAGAATTGGCCATTAGAATTTTACCGCGGAGAATACCACGATACACGCCATGACTCAGGTAATGGCTTAAGATTTGTGGACGTTCGCTTTCTGCTAGATTCGCCAACTCGCCAATCGCCATTTCCGCCATTATCGCATTGCCAGCAAGGTAATCGAGCTCATTGTGACCGTCTTGATTAACAAATTCAGCCAGGGTTTCATTAATGAGTGAAAACTGACGCATTTTATTATTCAAACCATGTTTAATTGCTACGATCTCGACATCACTATTTTTCAGCGCATCCTGTAAACCCAAGGTCGCTTGTTGACTGCCGCCACCAGAGTTAGGACCAGGGAACCAGGCTAATTTTAATTTTTCAGCGTTATCTGTTTTAGGATGTTTACGACTCAGGAATTGCCCTAACTTTGCACCCATTTGATACCAAGATACACCCGTGCGGCCCGTCAGACTAGTGGTGGAGACTTCGTTTACCAAGCCAAATAACGGTACGGTTTTATTCAGTTCTGCGAGTCTGGCACTGAGCTGTTCAAAGTACACTGCACCGACTAATATGGCATCGGCTTGCCATTGTAGGCACTGTTCAATTTGCGTCCATTGCTCCAAACTATTTTTATAACCGCCAGCTTCCAGCACTTTTAATGATACAGCTCTTTGTTTTGCACGTTCAGTCATGCCAAAATTGATACTTAGCCAATATGAATCCTTCAGATGTGGATAAACAGCACAAAGACGTAGTGGCGCTTGCGCCTGTTCAGTGTTTGCCGATACTGGCGCATTGAACAACAATGTGATGAATACTAACTTGATGAATAGGAACAAAGATTTCATAATAGGTTTCATGCTGTATTTCACTCTAAATGTGTACAAGTGGTTGGTGGCTAGTGATTAGCGTTAAATTGGGTAATAGCCGTTTTTTTAGTTTTAGTTTTAGGCATAGTTTTAGCCATCGTTTTAGTTCTAGTCATGCTAGCAAAGGAGATTACATTGCGATTTCGTCAAAGTATAGGTAACAAGCTGTTATTCGCGTTTAGTTTTGCCGTTTGCTTATTGGTTGTCATCAGTACCGTATCGTGGCATAGCTTGAGCCTTATTGCCGACAACGGTGAAAAGCTCACGCAACAAACGTTGCCAACGTTATCCAGCGCCCGTGAACTAGCGAACATCAGTTTACAAATAACCAATCGTACTACCTTACTGAAAAATGCCACCAGTGACATTGAGCGATATAATATTAATGCTGAATTGACCCAGTTAAACCTTGCTATTGGCAAGCAGTTTAAAGCCTTTGATGCTTCTGAGTTTGGCAATAGTAATGGTAATAGCAATATCCGTCACCTGATATTGCAAAAAACCAATATCATCAACAATATCCGTCAGCTCAATGACAATGCCAAATTACAAATTCAACAGTACCAGCAGCGCAAAACGTCATTTCAACAGGCTACTACTGGTGTGCGACATATTTTTCAGTTATCGCAATCTCAGGTAGCCAATGCTAATACGTTTGCTTTAGTCAGATTAAGCGGACTTTATGACTTAATTGAACAAGGTCAGGATAGCAACATTATCTATCAAGACATTGATCTTATTATTGATGAAGATCTTAATTTATTAGATAAAATGACCGCATTGGAAAAGTACAGCTTAGAACTGGGACAAGTCGCAGATCTTATAATGACCACTTCGACAACAGAACCACTGACTCAATTAACCCAACAAAAAGATCAACTGTTATACATTATCAATCAGCTGGCGGATTCAATCAAGGATCCTGATCGTTTAGAACGCGCCAAGTCTGCAATATTAAGCCTGACTGTTTTCAATGATTTAATCAGTCAGCAACGCGATTATCTCAATCTAGAACAGCAACAGAATAACTTACATCTGCATATATCAAAGCAATTGAGTGAGCTTAATCAGGGTATTCTTGCCTTGGTGGAAACACAAACTAAACAAGCTCTAGAAACCAGTAAACAACATCAAAAGCAGGTTTCTTGGTCGCAGAGCAGTCTTTTACTCGCTACCTTTTTGTCATTAACCGTGATTATTGGGGTAATGTGGAAAATTGTATATCAAGGCATCGTATTCAAATTATCCAACTATACCCAAGTGATTAAAAAGCTTGCAGAAGGTGATCTTGAGATCAGTGTCGAGCCTTCTAATGATGAAGAATTAAAGCAAATGGCATTGGCGCTTGATGTGTTCCGTGACAACGCGGTAAAAAAACAAAAGCTTGAACAAGCACAAATTGAAACGGAAAAAGAATTACGTCTGCATAAAGAAAACTTAGAGCAACTGGTAAAGCAAAGAACAGCGCAGCTCATGCTAATTAATCAACGGCTCAATGATGAGTCTGTGGGACACGCATTAGCAAAGAAACAGGCGGAAGATGCCAATAATGCTAAATCAGTATTTCTTGCTAATATGAGCCATGAGATCCGCACGCCAATGAATGGCATGTTGGGTACATTAGAATTGTTAGCGGATACGTCACTGTCTACGCAACAACAGACTTATACCCAAACTATTCTGACATCGGGTGAAAACCTGTTAGAGATCCTCAATGACATTCTAGATTATTCAAAGATTGAAGCCGGTCATATCGAAGTATCGAAACGCGCGGTTAATCTAGCGCGTTTGGGCAATAATGTGATCGAACTGATGGGCGCGAGGGCTGAAAAAAAGGGACTGGATTTAACTTTTAATCTGGATGCCGAATTGGATAGCTGGGTGCTTGCTGACTTGGGTAAGCTTCGCCAAATTATTATCAACTTAGTCAGCAATGCGATAAAATTCACCGTCACAGGCAATGTTTCACTGACCATGAGTAAGCATCAACACGAGCTTAGTTTTAGCATTACCGATACAGGCTGTGGTGTGGCACTGAATAAACAGCAAACCATTTTTGAAGCCTTTACCCAAGTGGCGAACTTAAGCAGCGCAGCTGGCACTGGCCTAGGTTTAGCCATCTGTCAGCGACTGGTTTCGGCAATTGGAGGGTCTTTGTCGTTAACGAGTATGGAAGGACAGGGCAGTTGTTTTTTCTTTAGCATTCCATTGGAAACGGCACCGAAAATCTTGATCAACAAACAATTGGCGATAGCGACAAGCGTTGTTGAAACCAACAGCTGCTTCCGTATCCTCATTGTTGAAGATAACCAAATCAATCTTGAAGTTGCTTGCGCACTGGTTAAAAAATTAGGTCATCAAGTTTACAGTGCTTGCGACGGGGCTTCTGCACTCGCGTTGTATTCACAGCAGGATGTTGATCTGGCCTTATTGGACATCAACCTACCGGATATGGATGGCGTCGAACTGGCTAGCCGATTGCGTGAGATGGCGCAGCATAATCAACGGCCATTAAAGACAATTGCAGTCTCTGCTCATGTCTTTAAACAAGATATTACTAAGTTTATCGATTCAGGATTTGATGGTTTTATTGCCAAACCAGTACAGATGAAACGCCTTAAAAGTACCATTGCTAAGGTGATGGTAAATGAAGTCGGCTTTGATGCAGTTGATAACACAGTAGATAAGATAGTCAGTGAAGAAGTACACAAGATTGAAGATAAAACGACAGATAAGATAGACTCTCTGCCGTTATTAGACAGTGTCATATTGTTTGACTCTGCAACACTTGAACAAGACCGTCAATATTTAGGTAAAGACAAGATTATTGCGCTAGTGCAGTTATTCTGCCAACAGACGCAGTCGGATTACAGTGATTTTTCGGTACTGAATGCAGAACAACAAGAAAAATTACTGCATAAATTAAAAGGCGCCGCGATTGCTTTGGGGCTTACTGCTTTGTATGACCTTTGTAATGAATTAGAACACTCATGTAAAAATGAAGCGTTAACAAGATCGCAATTATCAGCGCTCGAATTATTGATTACGGATTCTGTCGAGCAGCTACAAAATTATTTAACCCAACTTGCTGACGAGGTTTAATTTCAATTAATTGAACTGACCATGAATTATTAGTTAGCACGTATCTCAAACTTGAATATCACGGTCGTTGACCACTCCACTCTCATATCATCATTTAAGAAATTAATATTTTATTGACTATGATTAATAATTTTATAAATATGCGTGTGTATAATAATTTTATTAGTGGTTGTGTATATATTGATTAAGATTTGTTATATATTCAGTCTGAAATCCAAAGGTTAAAATTTAAATTATCGCTATTATCTTTATTTTAAGTAAGGTGTATATAGCGTAATTAAATTAAATAAGCTCGCCATGAAAACAAATATTTGATGAAGTATCGCGGAATGATTATTCATTGACAGTGAGTTATAAAATGCCGTTATTACAAATGATTAAGGAAAATAATGTTTAAAAGTATACGCACACGCATTGCCATTTTTGCTGGGTTAACAATGGCTTTTACCTTATTGATCGCAATGGGGATTACCACCAATGCTTTTACTAAAGTTAATCAAGAAATAACGGCAAAAGTTAAAACACAATTAACGGATGCGACCACTTTAAACTTACGATCTACTGCAAATAATCAAGCGAACACCCTCGAAAGTCAACTATACCCCGTTTTAGCAAACTTGAAGCAAATACGTTCCATCATTGAACTGAGCGCACAAAACAAAGCAGATGCTGAAACTATTGTTACGCAGTTTATTGCGGCACTTGAAGCGCAAAACAAAGCGGTATTTGCTGGTTACATGGTTTGGGAAGAAGAAACATGGCCACAAGAGACGGCAGGCAACGTAGCAAAAGCATTCAATACTAAAGGTTATTTAGCGCCCTTTTTCTCTCCGAACTCAAATGATAGTTTTGATGTTGTCGCAATGGAAAATTTCAACAACACAGCGCTGAATAGTAATGGCGAACGTACCGATGACTGGCATTTAATGCCTTATGAAACCGGTAAAACGTTTGTCATGGAACCCTATATGTATTCAGTTCGCGGCCAAGAAGAACTGATCACTACCATCAGCCAACCATTAAAACTCAATGGTAAAATTATTGGCTCACTTGGTTTTGACCTATCTTTGGCTGAACTGCAAGGACAGAGCGAGCAATTGGCTAAAAACCTCTATGATGGGAAAGGTCATATTCTTATTTCCTCATGGAAGGGGGCGTTACTCGCTAATAGTAAAGACAGCAGTAACATCGGCAGAAAGGTGCCTTCAGACCTTTTATCAAAATGGAAAAAAATTCAAAATTTAGCGATATTAAATGACGTTGGTATGCTTACTATTGGTAACGATGAATACGCTATTACATCTATTGATACCTCTGGTTCACCTTGGGTTGTCATGGTGTCTATTCCAACTAATGAACTAATTCAAAGCGTTGCTGACTTTGAATCTTGGAGTCATGATCAAAATTCCGATGCATTAGGACAAGGCATCATCGCAGGCCTCATTGCAACTATTATTGGTATTGCTGCAATGAGCATGATTGCTCATTCGTTAGGTAAAGCTTTGATTAACTTGGTTGAGCGTTTTAAAGATGCGGCTCAAGGTGATGGCGATTTAACCTATCGAATCATCGTTAAAGGTAATGATGAAAGTGCGCAACTGGCATATTGGTTTAATACTTTCCTCGCGCGTATGCAAGAGATGCTATTGACTGTAACGCAAAGTGCAGACCAAGTTGATCAAGGGGCCGGTAAGGGGCTGCAAAGTGCGGCACGTTCTAAAGAGCAACTTGATATGCAAGCCGATGAGGTACATTCGCTAGCAACTGCGATTAATGAAATGAGTGCGACAGCTCAAGAAGTCGCTAATTCGGCAGTGCAAGCAGCTTCGGCCGCAAGTCAAGTTCAAGATAATAGTGTCGTTGGTATTAACCGGATGCATAGCGCTGTGTCGTCAGTAGAAAGCTTAGCGCTTCAAATCAATAACGCCCAAAATCAAACGAAGACAATGGCAGAATCGAGTCATTCGATCCAAGGCATAATAGAAGAAATCAGTGGTATTGCTGGACAAACTAATCTACTTGCTTTAAATGCTGCGATTGAAGCTGCACGAGCAGGTGACGCTGGCCGTGGATTTGCTGTCGTCGCAGATGAAGTTCGTAATCTTGCCACCCGCACGCAAACATCGACGGAAGAGATCGGTTCTATGTTGGAAAAATTAGAGCAAGAAACACAATCAATTGTAAGATTAATGCAGCAAAGTCAAGAACAAGCCTTAGATACCAAGCAAGAAACAGAAGCAGCACAGCAAGCCTTTTCTGAAATAAACCAAGCTATTGATGTTATTAACGATATGAATAATCAAATCGCATCTGCGGCAGAAGAACAAAGCAGTGTTTCTGAAGATATTAACCGTAATGTTGTACGCATTAATGATACAGCAATGGAAGTAATAGAAAGTATGAGTGCTTCGGTAATCATTAGTAACGAATTAACAGAAAGTGCGACGAATCTACGCAGTGAATTAAGTCATTTTAAAATATAGAACTTAATTAAATCTAATTTAAAACAGCTCTAAATCAGGGGCTGTTTTTATTTATACCTTAATAACCATTATATGATATAACTTAATATAACTTAATATAACTTAATATAACTTAAGTTGACACAAATTGAATTTATTAATGATTGCTATAACTAATGCCACGTAGCTAGAAATATACAAACTTACCGTTTAATAATAAAATTAACGCGTCTATATACTATAATAAGTTAATCACCGTACAAATCATTAAATATAAAAACACTGCTATTACTTACCATGAATTTGTTTGATCTTGTTTATGCTGAAGATCATGTTGTAGTAGCTTCAATGGGATACACGAGTCAAGAATTGACTCATCGGTGATGATGGTGACGGTTTTATTTTAGGTCTGCACTGCCGTTATATGTATTCAATCCACTGCTATACAACACGCCTTTATGATTCATGTAATTTGAATCTACACGATTAAGATCTAAAGGCGCGCCCTGATAATCAATTACTGTGCAACACACTTGCGAAGATGACGCTAAATATTGGTCAGACAGCGCTTGGGTGATAGCTGCGGTCGCACTGAAATCCCATAAGCTGCCGCCACCGAGTTGTGGTTTCGGTAACTTCACATAACAAGCTGGTGGATTTTCGAGTACGCCAATGGCATTCATGACAGCCCCACAGTTTTTGATTACTTGTAACTCTAATCCTTGCTGCAATGCCTGTGTTGTTAATTGCTCAATCACAGCAGGATAGCGAGCGTCTTGCTGAAAACTGCGGTCGATATACAAACTTAATACAGAACTAATAGGCTGCGGTTGATTCGGTTGCTCTGGCCGATCAGCTCGCCAAGGCTGTCCATTCTTCAGTATGCTTGATATGAGTGGCTGTGCATTAATGGCCTGATAGAGTTCACCTGTGCAGGGGTTAAGAACCACGCCAATGATAGGTTTACCTGCAATATCAACTAAGGCGATAGATACGGCGAAACCATCCCCACCTTCAATGAAGGGCAGGGTGCCATCGAGTGGATCGATACACCAGAAATAGTCTTTATTAAAACGGGCGTGGGTTGCTACATCTTCTTCGCAGGCATTTTCTTCGGTCAGCAGAGCTATATCATATTGTTCGATAGTTGGCTCTAGAATCTCTAATATGATGGCTTGGCTGTCCCAATCCACTTGCGTGACCACCTGCGTACTCAAACTTGATCCTGCCTGTTTATTATTTACCTGCAGCGAACTTCTATCAACGCTATTGATGAATGTACCCGCTTTTAAAGCAGCCTCTTTGGCAAGTTGTAATAGCTGCTCTAGCTGACAAACCGTGAGTTTCATTGTGTTTATTGACCTTATTCAGGTGAATTTAATTGTACTTCATTTAACAATACTAACGCTTGCTGAGTCAGCGCTTCAGTGTAGCTATTTATCTTCCAGTGAGTCGGACTCCAGCCTTTCATGAAACGTTGGAAATCAGCCCAGGCAATGCAATAAAGCGGTCGCCATTCATCTTCCACTGCTTGCGGATTTACGTGTGGTTGATGCTCTGACAGCGCTTGCTTTAACTGTCTAAAATAATAATCCAGCAATGCTGGTACAGCTTGATCGCAGTGTTGATAGGGTAAACAACTACTGAGTAACAAGATCACGTCTTTCATGCCGCAACCTTTACCGACATATTGGAAATCAACGCCTGCAACCCGATCGCCAGCGGTTGTGAAGCAGAAGTTAGCTAATTTAGCATCGCCATGGATCAGGGTTTGAAATTGGCATTGTTGTAATGTGTTATCTATTTTTTCAGCCGCTTGCTGCAATGGGATGTCGGTTAACGAAGCCAGTTCGTCAGGGCGTGTGGCTAGGTGCCAGTAGCTTCCGCAATCCCATAAACCTTCTGGTTCAATCGCAAGGTGCTGGGCATGGAAATAAGCTAACCAAGATAAACAGGCCTCTATCTGTTTATTACTGACGTGTGGCTCATTGGTCACCGTGATATGACTGGCAGGCTTAGGCTCAAAGCTAGTAAACGTCTGCTCAAACCCCAGCGTAGCTAAATCTTCCATGATCAGTAATATCTCATCACTTTGTTCTTCAACATATAAACACTTAGGTACAGGACATTGCGCTAGACAGTTATTAGCGTAGTACTGATACCAATGCAGTTCCACTTGATATGATTTCAATTTTCGCTGATGAGAAATCGGTGTATTCCAACCGCGCGGATGCACTTTTGGCTGTGGTAATTTGATATGTTTGACTATCACCGAAGTATACTGACTTCCACTCAACGTGGCACGAAACAGCTCTCCATATCCACCCCACAAAGGTTGAATTAACTGGGTACTAACCACTTGTTCTGCCGTCATTGCGTTGGCGACTGCCTGTAAAACGTCTGTCGGAATAGTCATATCTGGCTCATAAATGAAAGTAGGGTGATAGTTGGGTAATAGTGTACAAAATAGTGCGGTTGATGGGTATCTTTCGTTTTAGGTCTATCTCCATTGACTTTATTTGCTATCATCCGTTATCGCGGCTGCACTGTAATCAGAAGAATTTAAGCAAGAAGAGTTTAAGTGAGATAATTATGATTGTAGAAAATGTGCTTCCTGAACATTACGCAGAAATGTTAGCTGTTTGGGAAAATTCAGTCAAAGCAACTCATGACTTCATTACCGAAGAAGATATCGCGTTTTTTAAGCCAATCATCATTGAGCAGGCTTTTCCAGCGGTTACCTTAAAGTGTATCAAAGATGTAAACGGCGCAATTATTGGCTTTGTGGGTGTCCATGGCGCGAAAGTTGAAATGCTGTTTATCGCTGATAACGCCAGAGGGCAAGGCGCAGGTAAGTTGTTATTAGAATATGCCATTGGTGTATTGAACGTAAGTAGCGTTGATGTGAATGAGCAAAACCCATTAGCTGTTGGCTTTTATGAGCATATGGGTTTTAAGGTCGTATCACGTTCGCCGCTTGATGATATGGGTAAACCATTTCCAATTTTACACATGAAGTTATAAGCCTTGGTTCGTCATAACCAACTCTGCTAGAAGAAATGCCCAAGGCTAATAATCTTGGGCATTTCCGTTTTATAACCCGAATCACTGTATGCAGAACCCATTTCTGTATATACCATTGTTTGTTTTTACATTGTAAAGTTAAGGACAAATCGGCATGAATCAAGACTTGTCCCAGTCATCAGATTTTCTGACGATAATATCGACAATGTCAGCAAGCTCTTTCCCTTTTGGCGTTAACCCGTAATACACAGTAACAGGAACCGTTTCTTCTTGTCTTCGCCAAACAAAACCTTCTTCCCTTAACAACTTTAATCGCTCACTGAGTACTTTGCTAGAAATTAGAGCTAGTTGCTTGCGTATTTGCCCGAAACGAATTTCTTGATGCTGACCAATTAACCAAACAATATGAGCTGTCCACTTTGTAGAGACCAATGTTAAGTATTTATCAGCACTACAATAACCTTCAGGCTGTTTACCTTGTTCACTCATGTTATCTCCCTCGTTTTTTCCATTATATCGAACATGTATCAAATTACTATAATCGTACCGGTTACTGGGAGGTAACTAGTTACTTTTTAGTACCTAATTTCTTTTGGAAACTTACTTCAGTATGATCACTTCATCGCCACAGAACATTGAAACTAAGGAAATATTATGAAAGCAGTATTGTTAGTCGTTTTAAGTACTTTATCTTTTTTCGCTAATGCAGCAATAGATTACGAAAAGCCGCAAACACCGAGCGAGTTACACCAGTTATTTTCAAAGTATTTTGTCAATAAAGATATTGCTGGGCTAGGTACGTTATTCCATGAAGATGCTGTATTCGTTTTAGATGCTGAAGGTAACCTCGCTAGAGGTAAAGAAGCTATCAAGCAGAGCTTAAAAGGTTATATGCAAGGAGACGTGGAAATAGTTACACACGGTACATCTATTCACATCAATGGTGACACGGCTCTTATCCGTTCCGACTGGGAGATTCCTAATGTACAAAGTGGAATGGCACTTGAGGTGATGAAATATACTGATGGCGGTTGGCTTTATATTATTGATAATCCTAATGGCTTCTAAACATACAGTGATAAGTCTGGGTTGATCATAACCGACTCTGCTAGAAGAAACGCCCAAAGCTAATAACCTCGGGCGTTTGTGTTCTATCATTCTAATCACAGTTTGCAAAATATCCTGAACGTTCAATTAGATGGGCATGCCTCCCCAAATGGCAGCTGAAAATCCTACAATCGCGATGAAGGTCCGAATCATGTGGACTTTAGCCCATGCTGCGAGTGTTTTTGCTGCTATCTCTGGATCTGTTGTAGTTGAAAACCTGTTGTTAGCTTGACGAAAAAACAACAGATAGAAGCTGAGCAGACATACGGCGCATGTTGCACTGAGTAACCATGCAGGCCAACTTGTTTCGCTAGCACTATATACTAAGATAAAAGTGATAATTGGCAACAATGTGCCAATAACGGTGAGTGGTGCGAAATACCGGAATAAACTTGGAGCCATCTTGTGGTGAAGACGTAAGAATGTTTTTGCTGGCATTTTTTGCCAGTATGGTACTAAGATGCAAGCTTCGGTTAATAGTGCGCCAGCTAATAGACCTGTTGCCATTATAGTTATGAACTCTAAATAAATCACGACCACACACCTAACAAATATAGGCTTAATAGCAGGACCACAATTGAGTCGATTGCTATTGTTAGCGCATATCCCTTTCCAGTTACTTTCCAGTTTAAAACAATGAGTGTAATAAATAATGTTTTGCTAATGAGAGCCGCGATAATGATCGGTAATTGTATTGCATCATTGAATGAGGCCCAAATCATTAAAGAGCCGATGGTTGCTATGGGCAGGCCGCCAGCACGGGCTAGAAACAATGCTAATTCGCTGTCTACTGTTAGGCCATAAAAAGCTTTCAGTGCGTAACGAGGTGCGACAACCTGTATGATTAAACTTGATGTTATTAAACCACTTAGTAGCAATACAAGGTCAATGTAAGTTGAGATCATTTTTTGATTCCTGTGTTGGTACTGCAACCGTTTAAAAATAGCTTAATAAGAGTCTGCAAATAGTGTTTATGCGTACTCTCATTCGCGTTAACGAAAGAGATGCCGTTTAGAGACGCAATCATAAATTCAGCGGCTTGAGAAGGCGTCAGATTAATTAAAGTCAGGTTGATAGAACCCGATTTTTGTAAATCTACTAACACCTTGGTTAATAATTTGTCGAACGTTTCACAGGCTAGTACAGAAATATCGTTTGCTAGAGTGCCATTTTCGCCAATCAATTCAGCGCCATGAGGTGAACCAAAAAGTATACTTCTATAAGGTTCTGTCCAAGCTAAAAAACAATTTAGTAGGCGTTGCTCTACCTTTTGGTCAGAGCAAAGAGCGATTTCGATATTGGCTATTGTCGTATTATGTATGCCTTCAGATACCGCTCTAAGCAGCGCTTTTTTATTCTTAAAATGCGCATATATTGTTGGCCTAGATAAATTTGCGTCGTTGGCAATATCTTCTAAAGATGTACGTTTATAGCCGTAATGTGAAAACCTATTCATTGCTGCGTGCAAGATTAAGTCGTGGGTATTTTCAGTGTCGAAAATATTCATATCTATTAAGCTCTGGTGAACAAACTGGGCTTCACAATATACAAAATTTGTAGATATGTAAAGTTAGTGAAAGGCGAAATAAGAAACATTGAGACTTGAAGTTGATGTAGGAAACATAAATATTAATAAAAATATACATGAAATCACCTGTAAACTGTAACACCTTACCGACCTGCTACGTCTAACTCTATGAAACCTGCATTTGGCAGGAAATTATAAAAAACACATAGGGTAAAACAATGAAAAAGACTATCGCCATGATGGGAATATCGCTAGCAGCTACAGGCACCGCAGTGGCTGTACCACAAGTACTTCCGTTTGTTGAAGTCGCTATCTATCGGGTTAAGCAACCAGCATTACATCCGGTATTAGTCAAAGATAGGATGGAAGACGTTAAAGCTACGCCCGGATTTATCAGTAGTATTCATTTACGTTCGCTGGCAGAACCCGATCTATTTGCTGACATTAGCTTATGGGAAGACACTAACGTGACTCGCACGGCTAAATCTATGGATGGTTTCTTTTTAAATGAGTCTACTGAATTAACTGTTTTTGGTTACTTTCAATCAGCATCATCAATAACGGTATTGGATCAATTTATCCGGCCTGGAGCGATCATTGAATTGGCTGCTTATTCTGTGAAAGACATTGCAATACAGGAAGAATCACGACTCGGTGTTTATTTGGAATTACAAAATAGTTCAAGCTTTTATACTGGTATGGCATTATCCTCAGTGAAGACCAATGGGGGCTATGTTGACTTTATTGCATGGGCATCTCAGTCAGCTGCGGAAGAAACGGCTGCGAAAATAATGGCGATGTCAGCACACCAATCCTTCTTTCAAAATACTGCTGAAATGGCACTCTTTGATTTTTTTACTGTTTATGAGCAAAACGGATTACTGAAATGATACATAACCCTTTTACAGCTGAAATTCATCACGATCAAAAAGATGCAGAACTTGCCAGTTCAGCGGCTGCTGGGAATAAAGACGCCTTGGAAATATTGATCCGTCGTCATCAGGGCTGGATATATAATATTGCAGTTCGTATGGTGCTTAATCCACAAAATGCGCAAGACATTACGCAAGAAGCATTGTTAAAAATGGTCACCCGAATAGCCCAGTTCGAAGGGCGTTCTTCTTTTCGAACTTGGGCTTACCGAATCGTGACCAATTGTTTTCTTGATAGTAAACGAGGTCCTATAGAAAATAGCTTTTCTGGATTTACAGCTTATGGAAATGATTTAGATGCTATTGCGAACCATGATTTAGAACTTACAACAGAGCACGAGCCTGAGCGTGCATTGATTGTGGAAGAAGCCAAAATGGGCTGTATGCTGGGAATGTTACTTTGCCTTAGCCGTGAACAGCGTATGGTATATATCTTAGCGGATATATTTGAAGCTAGCGCGCCGGTTGCTGCAGATATATTAGCGATCACACCAGGTAATTTTAGGCAGAAATTATCTCGCGCTCGTCGAGATTTACATAGTTTCATGCATAATAAATGTGGACTCGTTGATCCTACTAATCCATGTCGCTGTGAACGTAAAGCGACTGGTTTTATGAAAGAGGGTTGGCTGGAACCTAATAAGTTAAAATTTTCAGGTTCTCATTTGAAAAACATGCAAGATAAAGCTCAGCTAGAAGTTCAACCACTGGATGAATTTGCAGATAATGCATATGGTCAATTGTATCGCCAACATCCGTTACAAGAACCTTTGCAAGGGACGGGAGAGGGCGTTGACCGCATACTCGTTCGACTTTTAGATAGTCCTGAATGTCACCGTATTTTCGGATTATCTAATTCTTGAAATAAAGAAATAAAGAAATAAAGAAATAAAGAAATAAAACTTAGAATAAATTAGGTGTCTATTATGTTCAGGTGAATGCACTTCCTAAACGTAATATGGACATTGACAGAAAATATAACGTCGCGTGGCTACGGATACTAACTCGTAGGCATTTCCAAGTATTAGCAGTACGCGACGTTAATGTTAATCATCTCGCCAAATGCCACCATCAGACTGGGGCATTTGGGTTTTGAATCATGTGGAGTTACGGTCAACCGCGTGAGTGCGTGTAAAGGGTATTTAATTTCGGTGTTAGAAAGTCAACGCGATTTAATTACCGGTAACTTATCCAATTATGTAATAGATTCGCATTAATGCAGTATCAGACCAACCACCTAATTAACCTTGTGCGCTGCCGTTAGGCGGGCGCATCAATAATAATGATCTCTGCATCCGATATAGCCTTAATGGTGATCTCGTGTTGTTTGATCACTTCAGCACCGTCGCCTTTTTTCATCAATACTGTTTGCTGATTATCAATGATTTCAAATTCACCGTTGGATGCTAGCACATACACTTGATGTTCAATTTTATGCGTAAACAGTGAGCCTTTTTTGACTTTCCCTCCATAGATCCGTGCCGCTTGATTGATAAACAGGGCATTATTTTGCTCGTTTGGATAGCCGGAAACGAGCAGGGGCAGGCTAGTGTTACCTTTACGGTTAACTGTATTGGTATGATTAACAGTACTGTCAGAAAATACCTTACTATCCCATCTTGGTGTTACGTTGTGCTTGTTCGGTTCAATCCAAATTTGATATAGCGTTAATGGCTCTTTGGATAAATTGTATTCCGAGTGGGTTATGCCCTTACCGGCACTCATTACTTGGACTTCACCAGCGAGGGTTACGCCTGTATTACCAGCATTGTCTTTATGGGTAACAGCGCCAGAACGTACAAAGGTAATGATTTCCATATTACGATGTGGATGCGCTGGAAACCCAGTCCCAGCGGCAACCCAGTCATCATTCACCACGAGTAACGAGCCAAAGCCCATTCTTTTCGGGTTGTAGTAATTGGCAAAACTAAAATGGTGATTGGATTTCAGCCAACCATGGTTTGCTTTGCCTATTTGCTGAAAAGGGTAATGTTTTATCATGGTGTGTTCCTCTGCAGTTATCTTTTAGACCTTGCTTGTTAGGTTATTTCTATCGTGCGCAGCAGTAAAATTGTGTACTGGTCCACGCGATACAATTAAAGTCGGATTAATGGTGTCATGGCTCGCATAATAATGGATCTTGGTATATTCCAAATCAACTGTACTGGCGATGCCATTAACCTGAAATAGCTCACGAACGTAGTTACTGATATGGTGAAACTCAGTTAATTTATTGCGGTTACATTTAAAGTGACCGTGATAAACCGCGTCAAACCGTATTAATGTCGTGAACAAACGCCAATCTGCCTCTGTCAGCTGTGCACCGACTAAATAACGGTGAGTGCTCAGGTGTGTTTCTAGCCAATCTAAACTACTAAAAAGTGCTTCAAATGCTTCATCGTATGCTGCTTGCGTCGTGGCAAATCCAGCGCGATATACACCGTTATTGATAGTGTGATAAATACGCTCGTTAATCGCATCAATTTCAGGTCGTAAATCTGCTGGGTAATAGTCATCGTGGTTACCCGTTAAATCATTAAACGCAGTATTGAAAATACGAATGATCTCACTCGATTCATTGTTAACGATGGTTTGCGTTTGTTTATCCCACAATACCGGCACTGTCACACGACCTTCATAATCCGGCGCTGCTTTCAGGTAAAGCTGGTAAACATAATCACTTTGATAGAGTGAATCGTTGTAGTCATGACTTTCATCATCAATAGCACCAAACTCCCACCCATTGCTAAGCATTTCAGGTTTAACCACGCTAACCGAAATAATGTCTTCGAGTTGTTTTAACTGTCTAAAAATTAATGCGCGATGTGCCCAAGGACACGCTAACGAAACATACAAGTGATAGCGGCCTGCTTCGGCTGGATAGCGACTACCTTCAGCATTAGAAATCGTGTTTCTGAAACGACTTTCCTGACGTTCGAATTGACCTTTGCTGCTTTTGGTTTCGTACCATTGATCATGCCACTGGCCGTTGACGATTAATCCCATGAGAATACTCCTGTTTGATTCGTGCCTGATTGCTGTCTTATGTATTACATTGATGCAATATATTGATTAGTTTATTTTGCTTACTAATACACGGTCTAGTGAAAGCTTGCCGCCGCCTTGGAACATGAGTGCCGCTGTGATTGCAAATAGTGCCAATGCAAATTCGTAACCGTTATTACTCATAAATAGACCGTTAGCAAAATGGGTACTGAAAATAGCAACCAGCATAGTGACGGATAAAACCAATGCAGTTGGTCGAGTCAGTAAACCTAGGATAAGCAATAGGCCACCAAAGAATTCGGCACTACCAGCCATCATCGCCATTAAGTAACCAGGTGCCAAACCGATAGATTCCATCCATTGGCCAGTACCTTCTAGCCCATAACCACCAAACCAAGCAAATAGCTTTTGTGCGCCGTGTGCAGTAAAAATAATACCTGCTATCAAGCGTAGTGGTAATGCTGAAGCATTGTTGTCTGATGTTAATACTTGTTTGATTGTTGCGATGTTCATGCTGTGCTCTCTTTGATTCGTTAGGGTGTTTAAGTATGTCTTCTAAGTGTGTAGCTATTGTATTCGCTTAAATGAATTGGAATAACCGGTGAATTTTGTTTAGTATGTTCAAAATATTTGAACAATTGATAACAGCATTATTGTTAATGAATAGCTTGAAGCCTAGTTTGAAGAATCGTTTGATGACAGGCTTGGTGACGAGCTTAATGATAAGAGAGGCGGACAATGTATAAATCTCCAATTACCATCGAAGCATTGCAAGTGCTCGATACCATCGACCGCCGTGGTAGTTTCGCGGCAGCGGCCGAACAGTTAAACAAAGTACCCTCGGCACTCTCTTACATAGTGCAGAAACTAGAAGAGCAATTGGCGGTGACTTTATTTGTCCGTCAGGGCAGGCGCTCGGTGTTAACGCCTGCGGGTCGGCATTTACTGGATGAAGGCCGCAAGGTGCTTGGCGCAGTGAGTAAACTGACTGAACAAACGCAAACTATCTCGCATGGTTGGGAACCTAAAATTAACATTACGTTTGACTCTCTTTTTGACATGGCGTTATTGTTTGCACCACTCGCGCAGTTTTTAAATGAGCATCCGAATATCGAAGTAGACCTGAATGAAGAGGTAATGAATGGTTCGTGGGAGGCATTAATTGAAGACCGCACCGATTTACTGATTGCAGCCCCCGATCCTATCCCTCGTCAACAGGGCATAAGTGTGACGGCTTTAGGCAATCTGCAGAAAGTATTTGTCGTGCCTAAAGGCCATGAGCTAGCGAGTTTTACAGTGCCGTTTAACAAGTCCGAAATTGATAACTACCGCACTGTTGTTGTGCATGATTCTGCGCAAACCGCGATCCCTTGGTCAAATAATTTGATTGAACAGAGTCGGCATTTTTACGTCAGTTCCGTCGAACACAAGATCCAAGCCATTATTGCTGGCATTGGTGTCGGTTATCTACCAAAAGCACGTATTCAATCACATTTAGACTCGGGTGCTTTAGTCGAAATTGAACTGGGAGAAGGCGAGCATGTATCAGACATTTACCTTGCTTGGAAAACGGTGAATAAGGGCAAAGGGTTAAAGCGACTGAGAGAGATTATGCAGCAGCATTTAGCGAGTTGAGTGAATTGATTTAGTGAATTGAAAGCGTTGATCGTTTATCTCTGGGTCATTGTCATTTTGTAATCACGTTGCTCCCCATTGCCATTTCTTAATGTGTAACTGTATTTCCTATTGGTGTATTCGGTGGTTGGTGATATAGTCCGATTTAATATTGTTACATTCAGTTTCCTAACGTGAGAGATAGCCATGAGATATAAAATTAAAATAACTAAAGACAAAAAACCATTTTGTGACGTTGCAATTGAAAATAATGATCATAAAACCAGAGACGAAATTCTAGCCTTAGCATTAACACGATTCCCAACGACAGAAGGTTTTACGAGAGAGGTTTTATTCTCAGACGATGAAGTTCGTTACCTTAAGAGTACGCCAACAGGTATTGAAGTACTTGCGGTACAACCGATTTATCAACCTTGTAACGAGCGATAAAGTACTATTTCATGTGTACAAGGTTTATATCTTCAATGTTTTATGCGATAAAAAAGGGGCGACTGCGATATGAAAAAGATAGGTTCGGTTGGTGCTGTGTTAGTCGGTAAAGCAGTCCCTTTTGCGAGAGACTCAAAAAGTGGCATCGACAAGAAGGCAATGGTCGAGCGTCAATTAGTCGATAAATTAGGATTTATAAATGACGAACAAGGTGATTTGATTGTGCATGGTGGTATTGAAAAAGCACTTCATCTTTATCCTTGTGAGCATTACGGTGAGTGGAAAAAAACGTTAAGTGATAACCTTCGATTCCAACATGTGGGGGCTTTTGGTGAAAATATTAGTTCCTTCGGTGTCGATGAGCATACTATTTGTATTGAAGATAAGATCCGTATAGGCACGACATTATTACAAGTATCGCAAGGACGTATGCCTTGTTGGAAATTAAACGAAAGATTTGAACATAATGACATGGCGGTTAAACTGCAAGATACACTGCGTACTGGTTGGTACTTTCGAGTTTTGGAGGAAGGGACTATAGGTGCAGGGGATGATATTATACTTTGTGAAAGACCTTATCCAGACTGGTCTGTTGCACGCATAATGAATCTTATTTTTAGTGGCTGTTTAGACAAAACCGTCCTTTTACAACTACTCACGTTACCACTGGTCGATTCATGGCGCAGGCTTGTTGAACGACGATTAGAAAATAGCGTGTTAGAGGACTGGAGCCCCCGGTTAATGGGGCCTTAGTTTAAGTGTGTCTATTCTAAGTACTAATATGGTGCCCTAACTGCTGCGATAGTCGCTTGCTACTAGCGCATATGGCTTGGATTGCCTGTTCTTGGATCGCTTCTTGCTGCTTAAAACCTATGATGAGAATACAAGCGATGATATTACCCGTCGCGTCAAAGATAGGCGCTGATATTGCTTTTGCGCCCGGTATACTTGGGTTTATTGTGTTGCGAACAGCATAACCCTTATCTTTAACCGCTGTTAACGCGTGTTTAAATTCCTCACATGGCGCTGTTTCACCCTGTGCTTCAGCAGTTAGTAGATGCTGATACGCTTCTTCAGGTGAGAATGCAGCAAAACACATGCCGACAGAGCTTTGTGTGAGTGGTGCGTGAAAACCAACCCTAAAGCTTATTGCCACTGGATAGGGACTCTCGAGGAAGCGCACAATCATAGGGCCTTGTGTGGTCCAAACCGCGAGTGCTGTTGCTTCTTGTGTTTCTAGCCTTAACCGTTGTAATTCTGGTTCACAGAAATGGAGAATGTCTGTGTGACCAAGGATCTTTGCACCCAGTTCTATTAGCTTGGAGCCATGGCAGTAGTGACCATTTATATCTTGAGTGATAATGCCGATACGCAGAAAACTGGCAAGATATTTATGGAGCTTACTTTTAGATATATCCATTTGTAGCGCAGCGTCACCTAACGAGATCGGTTGATTTTTGTTAGAGAAAAAATCGATGATCTCAAAAGCTTGTTCTACAGATTGTATACCTTGGTTTTTCTTTTCCATAATGACCTATTACTGGTTTGTATGCGCTTGCTAACGGTCGGTGTCAGCATAGATTTCAACATGATTTCAAAATAGTCGTGTTAGGTTATTTTTACTTTTCACGAGCTTAAACATGATACAGGCGTGAGTGATAAATTCATAGTCAGAACGTTTTATCGTCACGGTCTGCTATTTATATTGTCGCTGGTTATGTTAGTTTACGCTGTGTATTAAAATTAGCGTTCAATATTAAGGGGTAAAGGATGTTTTTAACGACAAATAAGGTTGAATTAAGATCGTTAGATATTAATGATAGCGCTGAATTTTATGCCTGGTCATGTGATCGTGAAGTGACGCAGTTCAGCTTATCTTCTTATGCATACCCGCAATCAAAAACAGATATTACTACCTGGTTATCCAGCATTAACGGTAATGCTAAATGTGTGTCATTTGGTGTTTGCTGTGCAGAAACAGGTAAATTGATAGGCTATGCTGGTATCGCGTCGATCAGCACGTTAAATCGTTGTGGCGAATACTTTATCTTAATTGGCGATAAGACCTATTGGGGTAAAGGTATAGGAACAGGGGTCACGAAACTGATTACTGATTATGGCTTCAATACCTTGGGTCTACACCGCATTGAGTTAACCGCTTATGCTAATAACCCTGGTGCTATCCGCGCTTATAAAAATGCCGGTTATGTGCAGGAGGGGGTGAAAAGGCAGTCTGGTTTTCGCAACGGTGAGTTTGTCGATAAAGTGATGATGGCTGTGCTGGCACCTGATTGGCAAGGGTTGGAGTAGCATAATAAGTTTGAAGCGAATGATTACTTAGTCTTTAGTCTATTTAAAATCCGCAGAGCTGAATATGGTGGCGCCAACTGTTGCCATTGATATCATTCTAATTTTGATACTTTAGTATCCATATGGAATTCTTGTTTTTTATTGGTTTTTATATAATCTCGAGCATATATACACCCGAAGAAAATAAACATTAAAAATATAAATGTAAAAAACTCACCTGTTGAACTTTTATTTCCGAAGATTAGTATTGATATTGGCGTTGCCATAAACAAGAAATAATGAAGAACATAAGAAAGTAAAGAATTTCTTCCTATGATATCTAAAAATGAAAAAAATATTTTTGGAAGTATTTTCTTTGTCGATACAATAGCAATAATACCACTTATAAATATGGAAAGAGCACTGTAAATCAATAAGTAAGAAATATGTGGTGGTGTCTTTAGTGTTGATTCGGCTAAAGTTAATATAGGTGTGTTAGTTAAGAACTGTAAAATAAATAGACCTGAAATAAAGAAGACTAAAGCAATTGCAGAAAATGTAATGAGACGTTCCGAATCGCTGGATTTAGACTTGTATAGCATACCGAAATACATGCCTAACATTAGGAGACTAAAAAAAGGAATTAATGCACACACATCATAGAATAAAAATCTAAACCACATACCTGTAAATTGAGTGTTGTAGGTACTACCTATTAAATAACTAAATGAATATAAAAATAATATAAAAGCAATGTTCGCTTTGTGTTTTTGTCTCATCAAAAATAAGGTGATAGGTGCAAATAAAATAGCAAAAAAGTAGAAGGTTAAAATCTCACCAGTCTTTGAAAACTCTTGATATAGCAGGATGCTCAACAACTGTTCTTTAAGTTCAGGGTAGCGAATCGCACTACCTAACACGATCACTTCACGCGCAATAATCACTAGAAACAACCGATAAGTCAGTTTGGAATATAATTCTCTTACGGCCTTCCATGTTACGAGTTTGTTGGAATAGACAATTGAAAATGTAAAACCAAATATAAGAATGAAATAAGGTGTAGCCACCCGAAATATTGATTTTATAATATTCATTAAATCATAAGAAATAAAATCACGTGACTCTAAAGCACCAACATAATGAATAAAGATTAAACATAATATTGCTGCACCTCGACTTGAATCTAACCAATTTATTCGTTTCATTATCATACCTTTTAAACTTTAATTTAAATAATGAAGGCGCTACAGTTAAACTGGGAAGAATAACGAAATCATAATCTAACGTTGAATTATTTATTGTTTACTTATATGTATTCAGCTATTACGCATCACTTTTAATAAACAGTTTTAAATTGTATATTACTAAAGTAATAATAAGTCTGGTATGTAAGCGCTAAATTAACCACATGCAGTAATAATTTTTATTATTAACGAGCCTCTATTAACTAAGACGGCGTTTGCTGTTTTGTACCGGAAGCAAGATATTTGATGTTAGCTTAACCGCCAAATTCAGCGATTAAAAAATCAATGAAACAGCGTGATTTCTTAGGTTGATAGCGACGATGAGGGTAAATGGCAAACATGCCAAATGTCAGCGTGCTATAGCCAGGTAAGACTTCCTCTAATGCGCCAGATTCAAGCGCATCTTTGATAATGAAATGCGGGATTAAAGCGATGCCGCCACCAGAAATTGCCATCGCTTTGACGGCGCGAGGACTGTTTACGGCCACGTTAGACTTCACTGCAATGATTTCAGTTTTACCACTGGGTGCTACGATAGGCCATTGTTTACCAATCCTAAAATTACTATCAATAATGCAGTTGTGCTGGTTAATATCCTGCGGGGTTCGCGGATTATCATGCGTGGCTAAATACTGGGGTGACGCGCATAAGGTTAACGGAAAGTCTGCTATTTTTCTGGCGATAAGGCTAGAGTCATCGACACTGCCGATGCGAATGACCACATCAACGGCTTCTTCGAGCATATCTATCATGCGGTCGGTAAGTTGTAGATCGACTTTAATATCGGGGAAACGCGCTAAAAAAGCAGGTAACTTCGGTGATAACATGGTATCGCCAAACGTCACTGAGGTGCTTATGCGTAAGTTACCCCGCGGCGACCTTTGCTCACCTGTCACACTGTCGACCAACTCTGAAAATTCACCTAACAACGGTAGGGCGCTATCGTAATAACGTTGACCAGCTTCTGTTAATGCTAATCGGCGGGTCGAACGATTAAACAAGCGTACCCCTAATTGCGCTTCAACCTCGGCGATGTATTTGCTGACTAACGCCTTGGACATTGCCAAGCGCTCGCTTGCTGCCGTAAAGGAACCTGTTTCAACAACCGCTATCACTGTTTTAATGCCGTCTAGTGTATCCATGTATTACGTACCCTCATTATCAATAGTGTCTTCATTGTCAACGTGGTGTTGACAATAATTCAATGATACACCTGTTTATCAATAACTCAACTTAGTCGATACTTACTCCATCAACAGCGCAGCAACGCAATATGCATTGTTCGTTATTGTTGAGTTAAACACTGTTAACAATCATTTAAGGAAGTTATTTATGTCAGCAATTAAATTATACCGTCACCCATTATCAGGCCATTCACATCGTGTTGAGGTTTTCCTTTCTCTATTAGGTTTAGACTGTGACATTATCGATGTTGATCTAATGAAAGGTGCGCACAAACAGCCTGACTTCTTGCAGAAAAATAGCCTTGGTCAAGTGCCTGTTATCGAAGATGGGGAGTTCACGTTATCTGACTCCAACGCGATACTGGTTTACTTGGCGAGTAAATACGATAGTTATCGTACTTGGTTACCTGAAGATTTCGCTCAAGCAGCGCAAGTTCAGCGTTTTCTGTCTGTTGCTGCGGGTAAAGTTGCATTTGGCCCCGCTGCAGCCCGTTTAGTGAATGTGTTTGGTGCGGGTCTTGACCACCAAAATGCCAAGAATATTGCACATGGATTACTCGGTGAACTCAATGTGCACCTTGCTGATAGCACCTGGTTAGTAGGGGCTCTGCCTACGATTGCTGATGTCGCAAACTATGCTTATATTGCTCATGCCCCAGAAGGCGATGTGTCATTAGCTGACTACCCACATGTACGTCGTTGGTTAGCCAGTTTTGAAGCATTAAAAGGGTTTGTATCGATGCAAAACACTGCAGTCGGCCTTGCTGTTTAATCGACTAATTGTACTTATGTGATAGCACTTATGTAAGTGCACGCGAGACAAAACATTTATTGAAGCTCATGACGTAACCAATTTATTAGAAAATAGCATAGGACGTATACCATGGATATTAAGCCGAACCTGACCTCGACATTAACAGCCTCTCCATTTCACCGTGGTGAACAAGCTATACAGGAAAAGTTAGGGGTAAGAGAACAGATGGAGCGTTTTGGTAGCCGTGTTATTCGCGACCATATGCCGCAACAGCATCGTGAATTTTATCAGCAACTGCCGTTTATATTTGTCGGACATGGAGATAAAGATGGTTGGCCATGGGCGTCTATTTTATTTAATAAACCGGGTTTTATTCAAAGCCCGAATGATCAAAGTTTGCAGCTTAATACCCAACCTGTGATTGGTGATCCGTTACTTAAAGCAATGGGCGGCAATACCAAACTTGGGTTGCTGGGAATTGAGCTGGAAACACGTCGCCGTAATCGCTTAGCGGCGCATATAACGGGGTCAACGGATAAACAGATTCAGCTGTCGATTGATCAATCTTTTGGTAATTGCCCACAATACATTCAAAATCGCGAATATGAGTTTATTGATCCTAACAGTATGCCAAAAAGTAGTGTCGAAGCGCTGACTGAGTTAGATCTGAGTGCTCAGCAACTAATTGCCAATAGCGATACTTTTTTTGTTGCCAGTTTTGTCAATCATGATATTAACAATGATGGCGATACTGAAAGCAGTAAGGCGAGTATTGGTGCTGATGTGTCACACCGTGGTGGCAAACCCGGCTTTATTCGTGTGGACAATAATAAAAGCCTCACTATTCCGGATTATCTCGGTAACAATCATTTTAATACCTTGGGTAATTTTGTTGAAAACCCGAAAGCGGGATTGCTTTTCATCGATTTTGAAAAGGGTCATATACTCACGCTGACTGGCCGCGTTGAAATATTGTGGGATTCGGAAGATAGTCAGTATTTTACGGGTGCAGAACGTTTATGGACGTTTCATCTTGAGCAAGGTTATCGCTTAAATTACAGCTTGCCATTACGCTGGAAGCTCAACGAATTTTCGCCTAACACGTTGATGACCGGCACCTGGGCTGAAGCTGCTCGGGAGAAAGAACTGCAAGAAGTACACCGCCAAATTGACTCACACCAAGCGCAATGGCACGACTATCAAGTGGTCAAAATAGTGGATGAAAGTAGCCTGATTAAATCTTTTTATTTACAGCCCTCGGGTGGCTTAAAAGCATTACCCAAGTTTAATTTTACCGCGGGACAGTTTTTAACAATTAAGCTGCCAACTACCTTGAGAAACACAGTCAATGGCAAAGATGTCATTCGCACTTACACACTCTCCAGTGCGCCAGCCGATCCCTTGTTACGCATTAGTGTTAAACGGGAAACGTCAGCTGACGGTGCACATCAGGGGTTAGTTTCTCACTATCTGCATGACAATATAAAGCTTGGAGATACGGTGCAGTTAAAAGCGCCAGCGGGAAATTTTGTGCTTGATGCTGAAGAGCTAATGCCGACGAAAGCCACTCCTACGAAGGTAAGACCTACGAAAATAAGACCTGTGGTGTTACTTGCTGGTGGCGTTGGTATTACTCCCATGATTGCGATGGCGCGACATGCAATGTTTGAAGCGATTCGCACGCGATCTTTAAGACCCATTACGGTTATTTCTGCGGCTAAAAATGCACAGCAACGGGCGTTTTATGATGAATTTAATCAATTAAGTGAACAAACCCAAGGTGGTATTAGCACTTTTTGGGCGTTAAGTCAGCCTGAATTAGACCTAAAACCGGGCCAAGATTACCATCATCAAGGACGTATTAATAAAGACTTGTTGCAAGCGATATTACCGATTGATGATTATGACTTTTACTTGTGTGGTCCCAGTGCATTTATGCAAAGTATGTATGATTTACTACGTGAGTTAGGTATCAGTAACGAGCGTATTAAAGCAGAAGAATTTGGTCCAGCTTCATTAACACGTCAACACGATGCGAGTTCTGTAGAGTTTACCGCGATGGCTAATGTGAGTGAGGGCGCGAGTGCGGCGGTGGTTGAGTTTAGTCAAACGCAGGTCGAACAAGCCTGGACAGCAGAAGAGGGCACCTTACTGGAATTTGCTGAAAATCATGGACTCACCCCTGAGTTCGGTTGCCGCAGTGGCCAATGTGGCGCTTGTAAAACCAAACTACTGGCGGGTAAAGTCAGTTATATAACCGACGTTTCAGCTGATTTACGCGATGATGAAGTATTGCTGTGTTGCGCGGTTCCAGCGGCAATCGATGGCGAAGAGGTTGTTCATATTAAGCTGGGGCTGTAAGGCGTGACCGCGTTAAAGTAATCTATTTAGCGTAATTGTTATATTTATAAATGGATCTCGTTTTCCATAAAAATAGTATTGCTTTCCTTGTGGAAATTATAAACGTTAATATACTCAATTAGATAGAGGTTATTGTTTGAATCGGGGGACTGTGAAATTAGTATTTTATTATGATTCTATTTCCATTATTAACACTCTGACTTAGTCTCCCTATATTCGTTATCATATTCCCATATGTGCAGTTTAGAAAGTTGAAGTGTTATTAGATCAAATTCTAGTATCGACCAAACAAGAAATGCCACCATAAAACTTAAATATTAAAGGATTAAGAATGAATAATGAATTTGCTGGGAGCACAGTTTTTAGCACTGCAACTGATTTTTCTGAGTCTGAAATATCTACGGGTGCATTAAATGATTTATTACGGCAACAATTGAATCCAACAAAACCGTTTGAGTTGTCTGTTACTCAAAATAATGAAACTGAACAAAACCATCAAGGATTGGCACTATGCGTTGTAAACACGGTGAAGGAGATACTGGATAATGAAAAGCCAAATGTGGTTTCGCTAGAGCAGAACTTAACTACATTATTTGAAAATCTTCATCAAATTTATCAACAAGCAAATATAGATCCAGCATTACGGAAAAGGCAGTTTATTGCTCGTCATGGTTTAGTGATGTCGCCGGACCATTGTATCACTACACAAAAAGATACCTTAAGAGTCTGTGCTTTTATTCGTGGCGCGCACCAAGCGATTGCAACATTAAAAACTAAGTCTGATGAATGTTTACATCTTGTCTACCCTGCTTGTGGTCCGTTTGCACCGTTATTATTGCCCTTGATAACGTATTATAAAGAAACGGGTTTATATGACGAAAACGATCTTCGTATTACCCTGATTGATATGCAGCAAGGGGCTATCGATAGCTTAAAAGTGATAATCCACGAAATGGGTATAGCAGGATATATCAATGATATATGTTGTCAGGATGCCTGCGAATACCAACCAATATCACCCATTCATATGGTGATATTGGAAGCTATGCAGCATGGATTTAGTCGAGAGGGCCACCTTCCTATCGCCCGACATTTTGCGGCGTTGATGGAGGGAAACGGGATTTTTTTACCTCAAGAAATAAGCCTGCGAGCTGTATTAACCGCTGGGCAACAAGAATTTGTTGAGCAGTGGCAAGATGAAAATGGCCATGTTTGTGCAGCAGATATGCAACAGCAGACCATCAATGCAAGGGTTCAACTCGGTGAGATACTAAATTTAACCTCAACATCATTACTCACATTACCCGAGCGAGTGCTAGATGAGAATATCAGCCTGATAGAGTGTGGCGAAGTATTGTTACCTGAGCTTGATGAACGAATGAGCAAGCCACTATTGGTCATTTGCACTCAGATCAAGGTTTATGGCGATGAATATATTGATGAATACGATTCTGGTATTACTCATCCACTACCGGATATGCATGTGTGTGTAAACTTTGTGCCGCATGATGCTAAACCGGGAGATTTGTTAGTCAAAAGTGGCGATAAGCTGAAATTCTTTTACCGTTTGAATGGACTTCCTGGTTTTTTAGCCACGATACCAGCTTAGGTATTATTCACCGTTCACTCATAATTAGAGAATATGTGTTCATCGCAATTAGGCTGCAGGATTTTAATAATGGAAAGGAAGCATAAATGGAAAATGAAGCAATAAGGTTGGTACTTTTTGCATCGAGCAGTGTGGTAATCCCTACAATCAATAAGCTGTTGCAAGCAGGGCAACTAGTTGGAGTTGTACTAACGGCTCGTAACGATGCGGATGCAATGCAATTGAAACAGCAGCTTGATCAGGGAAATATTCCGAATACTTACTATCAGCCTGAAAACCCAGAGCAAATGGCACATCAAGTTGAATCTTGGCGTGCCAATACGGGGTTAATATTTACTTTTTCCCATAAACTCCCGCTCAGTATTATTAATGCCTGTAGCAAAGGCTTTTATAATCTGCATGCTTCAGCCTTACCACAATATCGTGGTGCTATGCCGCTATACTGGCAGATCCGAAATCGTGAAAGCCAAAGCTATTTAAGCATGATAAAGGTCGAAGAGGCGTTTGATAGTGGCGATATTATGCTGCAACAAGCTATGCCGTTACACGCTTTAGATACATTAAATAGTTTAGGCCGAGTGATGGCGGAACAGTCAGCAGAATTTGTCCAAGAGTTTATCGTAAAGTTACAAGATAATAGGCTGGTAGCAAAACCACAGCTGAGTGAAATTGGTTTAGCATTAATCGCAGCGCCTATGCCGAGTCAGCAAGATTTAATGATCAATTGGCAAAGCATGAATAGCCACGATATTTCAGCCCTAGCTAGAGCGGGCAACCCTTTGTTTAATGGTGCTATGCTAGTTTGGAACCAATCTATTATAGGTTTGTTACAAGCTACGCCAGTGCAACAGCCAAATTACGGAGTACCAGCTGGTACAGTGCTACATATAGGGGAACCGGAAGGGTTGATAGTGGCTACTCTAGACGGCGCTTTACGCTTAGATGTATTAACTATTACAGAAGGAGTCTTTAGCGGACTTACTTTTTCTGAACGATTTGGATTGGATGCAGGCATACTGTTTGGTAGCACACCTGAATGAAATTTGCCTCAGGAGAGCCTCTGATGAGGGTTAGTAGATTAATTTCTCGATGGAAAGGTCCCCTGAAGGGCAAGGATTGAACTCATGCCTAAACTGGGCTGATAAATGGCAAATCCTCGGCCTTTGCCTGTTACAGCATTGGTTACTGTACCCCCTGTGATACCACCACCGCCACCGCTGATAGCAACAGACACAGCATCCGAGGCCATAGTTGTATCTGTAGTGCTACTGAAACCCTGCGTTACATTTGGAAGACCAGTCTTAGCTGTTGCCCAATAGCCAGAGCCTGCATCATTTTGATCTCCAGTCCCTACTTTGGCATTCACGGTTACAGTTGCTGTGATCGCCGTTCCAGTGGACGTTGTAGGTGTAAACGTTGCGTTGTGAGTGTGAGCTGGTAATTGAGTTTCTGTTAATGTGACGCTTTCTGCTCCGAAATTTGAGCCCAGACGTCTTTCTACTAAGTCTGGGCCTTTGCCTGTGCCCACCGAAACTCGACCCTTAAGATCGGGTAGCGCAAATGAGGTTCGACCGTCACCGCCCCAAGTAGTGCCCAAAATGGCAAATAGTGCTTGGTTTTGGCTGATAGCGATGAGCTGTCCATCACAAAAAGCCCAGTCTTTTGGCGCAAAATTCCCACCGAATTGAATAATACCGCCCAACATAAATTCCATAAGTATTCCTCATTTATTTTTGTCAATAAAGTTAAAATTAATTCATCGTAATAGAAGTAATTATATTACCTTTGATTTGATTTTAAGTTATTGATAATTAATCTGCGAGCAAGCACGTAAATGTAGAATTTAATATACGATCCATGTCTTAAATATTGTGATTTTAATTGGATCATGATTTTTAGGAGGCTGTAATAGGCTGTAATAGGCTGTAATAGGCTGTAATAGATTGTTAAAACGAGCTTGTTTATGATGTTAGTGAAACGGATTTAAAAATTAAACATATTTAGAGATGACAAATTGAAAGTTTGATTTAATAAAGCGCTTTTAGGTTTTCGACAGCTTAGATTATTATTGTTTAAAAGGAATTTTATGATGAAAAAATATCTATTGGCACTTTTATTTATGCTGTTGACATCGCCAACATGGGCGGCGACAACTAGTGGTTATTCTTTTGGTGGTGATGATTATGCCTCAATGTCAAATATTCATGCTGAGCTACAAGGGGAGTCCGGCGCAACAGTATCTTTTTGGGTAAAATTAGACTCGCTGGAATCCCAGTGTTTTTATTCTAATAGTATCGGCGCCCTCTATTTTTGTTATGACGGGGATGGTTCTATTGGTGCTGGTACCGGGAAATTCTTGATGGGGCAAAATCTTGGTGCCAACGTTTTAATATCTGACGCTACTCCTATCGTAAATACCGGTATTTGGTATCATTTTGTCGTTGTCTTTAATTCCAGTGTATGGACTCTCTATATTGATGGCACTACTTACACTACTTCTGGAGGAGCCTTTGGTTATACATTAGCACATTTAAATTTGGGTGGGACATTCGATATTGGTCGTTCTCAATCGTTTAATAAATATGTAAAAGGAACCATTGATGACTTTCAAATTTATAATGTTGCCTTAGATCAAGCAATGGTAACGAGTCTTTATGGTAATGGTAGTCCAAGCGAAATATCGGCTGATACAACTGGTTTGATAGCATATTGGAAAATGAATGGTACGGCTACTACAGGTGCTGCTTCAGTAATAGACAGCCAGACTGCAAGGAATAATACCGGGCAGTTGGGAGCGAATAGCTCCAGTGGAGCTGATGATCCTGCTATTAATCAGGCCGGCATTGTCAGTGACGGTATTTCCGCCAATGCAGCCCCCGTGGCGGTAGCCGACAGTTACAGTGTTAATG
>NZ_AKXQ01000015.1 GCF_000276805.1 Moritella dasanensis ArB 0140
AAGCCAATTGGCTTCCATTTTTCGTTCTACGTCACTGTAATTTTAATGCTTAATAATGGATTAATGAACAATTTGCGAGATAGCAACATTAGCTTGCTTATCCATCTCTGCTGAACCCAGAATCATGATCAACTCATCATCAGAGTAAGTAGACAAGTCGTTAGCTTGTTCGATAATATCTTCCATAACCCGATTTAATTCGCCGTCATGTACACGGTGCCATTGATAAAAACTAATCAGTAATACTTGTAATACATAGTCTTCATCTAATAACGCTACGTCAATACCACTTTCAAATGCCACAGCTTCCAATGTTTCGATGTCAAAGGAAATACTACCGTCATCATCAAGTTCAAGTCCTAATGAATCAAAACTAATCCCATCAGGGATACTAATTTCGACTCTAGTTAATGCGGAAATATCCATATTGCATTCCCTTTTTAAGTCAAGCATAGTTACAAAGTAACACTAATTATAAAAAATACAAGCGTATAGAAACATTCAATTAATTAAGTTTCTGTTGCTGTCACTTTAACATCAGTATAGGTAAACGTTAACTCATCATCTTTTAGCTGAATGTCAACGGCGCCACCATTAGACAATTTGCCAAACAAGATTTCATTAGCGAGGTTACGCTTAATTTTATCTTGAATAACACGTGCCATTGGCCTTGCACCCATGGTTTTATCATAACCTTTATTCGCTAACCATTTACGTGCTTCATTAGACACATTCAAGGCAACTTGTTTATCATCTAATTGTGCTTCTAATTCAACCAAGAATTTATCAACAACCATATGGATAACATCCATATTTAGGTGATTAAACCAAATAATATTATCAAGACGATTACGGAATTCGGGTGCAAACAATTTGTTTACTTCCCCTAACGCATCGCTGTTATTGTCTTGCTCTTTAAAACCAATCGATTGACGAACAGTTTCAGCAGCACCCGCATTGGTCGTCATTACGAGAATGATATTACGGAAGTCAGCTTTACGGCCATTGTTATCCGTTAACGTACCGTTATCCATTACTTGCAATAACAAGTTAAATACATCTGGATGCGCTTTTTCGATTTCATCTAATAATACAACAGCGTGAGGCTGTCTTATAACGGCATCTGTTAACAAACCGCCTTGGTCATAACCAACATAACCAGGAGGCGCACCGATCAGACGAGAGACAGTGTGACGCTCCATATACTCAGACATATCAAAACGAATCAGCTCAACACCCATAATTTTGGCTAAACGTTGTGTAACTTCCGTTTTACCAACACCAGTAGGACCAGCAAACAGGAATGAACCAATTGGTTTTTTCTCAGCACCTAGACCAGAACGTGATAAACGGATCGCATCAGTCAGCACTTCAATCGCAGGGTCTTGACCAAACACAACCATTTTCAGATTTCGTTCTAAGTTTTTAAGTACATCACGGTCATTTGATGACACCGATTTTTCAGGAATTCGAGCCATTTTTGCAACAATCGACTCAATTTCACTAATACCGATCGTTTTTTTACGTTTGCCCACGGGTAATAAACGCTGTTTCGCACCCGCTTCATCCATTACATCAATGGCTTTATCAGGTAATTGACGTTCATTAATATACTTTGCAGATAACTCTGTGGCCGCACGTAACGCTTTCGCGGTATAGCGTACATCATGATGTTCTTCGTAACGTGACTTCAACCCTTGCAGGATCTTCACCGTATCATCTATCGATGGCTCTACAACGTCTACTTTTTGGAAGCGTCGTGCTAATGCACTGTCTTTTTCAAAAATTTGGCTGTATTCCGAATACGTCGTTGAACCAATACAGCGCAATGTACCATTACTGAGTAGTGGCTTAATTAAGTTTGCAGCATCAAGCTGGCCACCAGACGCGGCACCCGCACCAATGATAGTATGGATCTCATCGATAAATAAAATAGCATCATCGTGTTTTTGTAATTGCTTGAGTAACGACTTGAAACGTTTTTCAAAATCACCACGGTACTTAGTACCAGCAAGTAGCGCACCAAGATCGAGTGAGAATACCTGGGTATTTTTCATTACATCAGGTACTTCTTCGTTTACAATTCTATAGGCGAGGCCTTCAGCAATCGCGGTTTTACCCACACCAGCTTCACCCACTAATAATGGATTATTCTTACGGCGACGACATAGGATTTGAATAGTTCGGTTAAGTTCTTCATCACGGCCAATAAGCGGGTCAATTCGCCCTTCAACAACCAATTTATTTAGGTTAGATGAAAAGTTTTCAAGTTGTGTTGATTGATCGTCACTATCATTAACTGCTTGTTCGGATACATCATTACTGTCTTCTACACCGGGTTCTTCATCGTTTTTACGAATACCGTGTGAAATAAAATTAATAACGTCTAAGCGGCTCATGCCTGATTTTTTCAAAATATAAGCAGCTTGTGATTCTTGTTCACTAAAGATAGCGACAAGTACATTTGCACCAGTTACTTCATTGTTGCCTGAAGACTGAACATGAAACACTGCACGTTGTAATACTCGCTGAAAACCAAGCGTAGGTTGTGTTTCTCTGTCATCGTCTGACTCAGGTAGGATCGGTGTTGTTTGTTCTAAAAACAGCAATAATTCATCACGAATAGCATCGATATCACCAGAACAGCCTTTAATTGCTTCGCAGGCAGATTTGTTACTTAATAGTGAAACCAGTAGGTGTTCAACCGTCATAAATTCATGACGATTTTCACGTGCAGTTTTAAACGCTTCATTGAGCGTAATTTCAAGATCTTTGCTTAACATAGGCATCTCCCTATAACTACGTGTTGCGTAACATTGTTACCATTACGCTTATGCTTGTTCCATGGTACATAATAAGGACTGTTCGTTGTCTTTCGCATATTGCATCACCTGTGATACTTTTGTCTCGGCTATCTCAGCCGTAAATACACCACAAACCCCTCTGCCCCGATAATGCACAGTTAACATGATTTGGTTAGCCTTATCTACATCCATAGAAAAAAACTTTTGTAGTACATCTACAACGAAATCCATTGGAGTATAGTCATCATTATTCAAAAACACTTTGTAAAATGAAGGTGGTTTGAGTTCTATCTCACTTTCTATACTTGTTTTGAAATCAATCAGTTCATCTAACTTACTCATAATTATATCTTAGTACCTATCACAGATTTGGGCTAATAAGTTTCAACCTTTCGACTAAGTTTACCCCATTTTAGTCATTTTTAGGAATATTAACTTGACTATAATCGCGAATAAACTAAATTTATTAACAAGATGAATAATAAAATTAACATTGTGGCAACTTTCTACGTTAATCGTTATATACATCTATAACCCCTCAGATTAAAAAGGGGGCGAGACAGTTTAGTAATCAAACAATTTGCAATTACAGAAAGGATGCAGAAGTATGGCAACCGGTACGGTTAAATGGTTCAACAATGCAAAAGGATTCGGTTTCATTTGCCCTGAATCTGGTGGTGATGATGTGTTCGCACATTTTTCGATCATACAGATGGATGGATATCGCACATTAAAAGCGGGACAAATGGTAGATTATGAAATAGATGAAGGGCCGAAAGGTTCTCACGCTATTTCCATTTCAACGCATGAGGCAAGCGAAATAGAATAACGTGTCTCTTACCGTGATAAAAAGCAGCCTGGCTGCTTTTTATCAAATTTTAAATGATGCTAAATTAACGGCTAAATTTATAATACACATCAACCGCGCTATCAACACCACTCATCAACTCGATATAAAGTTTAGGTATGATCTCATATCGCACAATCACTTCACTCAGTTCTGAGAATATACCGATACCATACCGGATCTGCACACCAGGTAATACATAACCGCTCATTTCAACACGCGTATCACTGCCCTGCCCTTGAGTATCAATAGCAAAATCTTTAACACCTAATGTATCACCGACAAAGCCGATAACCCCCTCACCTTGACCGAGACTTGAGCTAATAAGCAATGTCTTAATAACATCATCCTGGCTGGTTTCATCTTCAGAACCGACATCGCGACCACGTAGCAAGTATGAAATCATACGAGTCTGTTCCATATCTGGTTCTGAAAAGAGAGTAAATGTCGGTTTTTTAGCAGGACCAATAAGGCGGACCCCGACAATTACGTTATCTTCCGTCAGCTCAGTATTGCGTATCGCTTCAACATTAATGAGTGGATTATCCATCGAGCCAGAGAACACAACTTGACCCGTACGAATAGAAAGGTCTTGTCCAAATGAGCGGTAACGGCCATTTTCAAACTCCAGCATACCGTCAGAAGACAAATTACCCTCTTCATCGAGTACTATGCTTACCGCACCAGTTATATTAGACTTCAGACCAAATGAATCAATTTTAACATCATCTAACAGATTAATATTAACTTTAATATCAAGTGGATAGGATTGATTGCCAACCGATTTATCGGCATCAATAATGATGACATCATTAGATACTTGGATCGCACTCTGTGGTAATTGCTCAACTTTAATTAACGCATACGGTATAACAATATCACCGGTAATTTTAGCACCAACATCATTCCCTGCAATTTTAATTTTTGGGCTGAAATTTAATTTAACCCCTTTATTATCATCAAATTCAAAATTATCACCATGAAGAAGCAGTTCATAGCTGAACGAGTCCCCCCAAGAGAGACTACCAACGGCTTTGGCTAGCCCTTTGCCTGAATTAGCAGTACCGGTAATACTGGCATGCTGACCACTCGACTCAATATTGAATTGAAAACTTTCCAATGTGACCGGTAATTCGTCTCCGGCTAAATAGCCATTGTTAACATTAAATTGGCCAATCACTTCTGGTTTATCTAGCGTTCCATCTATGATACCAGCGCCAGACACAACACCATTAAGTACATCGATTTGATAAATTAACGGTTCAATGAATGCCAGATCAATATCAACAATATTTATATCACCGCTCAGTTCCCGTGTAGCAAAGACATCATCTATATGGATATCAGCAGTAACGCCACCTAACTCCCGAGACTTAATATCGGCTTTGACTGATAATCTGGAATCGTCTAAAGCAATGTTCATTGTCAACGATTCAAAATTAGCCGCATTACTTTCTTCTTCATTATAAATAAGTGCCGAACCATTGATGATACTCATTTCAGAGTCTAATTTAAATGGAGCGCCTTTACGCCAAGTCACTTGACTCTCGATATTCAGTAAGCCTTCAATTTCAAGGTTATTCGCCGTTTCTAATTTCAACTTATTAATATCATAGTCATGTAATTGGAATTCTAATTTATCTGCTTGATCAAGCTTGCCATCAAAACCTAAACAAAGCGTTGCTTGCTTTTCATTCCAACAATGTTGATCAAGAGAAAGGTAATTGTCTTTACTTGCATATGAAAATTGTACATTTGGATCGATGATCCAACTACCATAGTCGGTATTAAGCCGTCCTTTAGTCACTTTGCCCTGCCAAGTATCACCCAACCAAGATCCAGCTATCTTTAATTGTGCGTTGTTTTTATCATCTTCAACATTGAGGCTAATACTATTACGATTGTTCTCTGCTTTATAATCCACGTCGATATTATTAATAACCTGATCGCCAATGTTTAATTCTTCACCCGAGAATGAGATCAGGCCTTCTGGTCGCTCTGTTAAGCTAATGCGTCCATTTAATTCTGCACGTTTTAATTCATTGTCTTCTAAAGAGACATTATCCGTAAAAAAGTCGAAGTTTAACCAAGGCTTAGATTTATGACCGATAACAGTAAAATAACCAAAAGCACTGCCTTCACTTCCGACGAGATAAGGTGCGAATGATTTTACATCAACTTCACCACCTAGCTTGAATTGCTCGTTAATGATGCCGTCCAATTGAATCGAATCGTCACCACGTAAGAGAGAGAAATTATTCAAATGCCAATACAAATCTTGGTTTAACGTAAGCTGTCCCTTCAGAGTGAGTGGATAACCTTCAACATCTGCGGCAACATTAATATCATGCACATCGACAAGCCAATTATTATTAGATTCTGACTCGAGCTTAAAATCAACGCGTGCATCACCACTTGGTTTTAGCTTTACTGCAGGCCAGTATTTGTCTAATTGCACGCCACTCGTCGATAGTTTACTGGTAACCGTAATCCCATCAACCCAATCCACCTTAGCTGAAGCGGCCACTTTACCGCCTAAAGTCTTCGCATTGATAGTTGAGAGTGAGAGACCGTCAAAATTACCTTTTCCTTTCGCATCAAGATCGAATAACGGGGCATTATCAATATCAAGTAGGCCAGTAATAGCAATATCATAGTCGTCTAAATCACCTTGTAACGATAACGAACCGTCAGTCGTTTTTATCGTGGCAGGAGACCGTAATGGCCAACCTAACTGTTGCCAATCTGCATCAACAGAAAACGGTAACGCAGGTTTTAACGGCGATAACGACGCATTAATATTGCTATTGATAGGACCTGAGGTTTTAACAGTGAGATTAATTTTATCAAGGCTACCACCGGCTTGCACATCCACGACTAACTTGCGAAGTAACTCGGGTTGTTTGAATATCGTGTTAATATTTACAAACAAAGGGTAGCCTTGTTGTAGAACAATTTGTCCTGTTAAACTGGTATCAGCCTGTGGCATATCAACATTTAGTTTTTCAATGCCAACCTCGCCAGCATCAATAAAACCGATTAACTCGATGGAATTAAAATCCAATAATAAGTCATTAACTTGAAGCTTTGATTGTATTAATTTTGCATCGTGTACATCGACACGTAATGGGATAGATACCTGATAAAGTGAAAATTCATTTAATAGTTCAGAGACGATATCTAACTGTTTATTACTTTCAACGATAGCTTTTCCCGGCTTAATTTCAACAGTAGTATCAACAGTATTATCGTCTGTTATTCCCGTCATGACTTGAACAAACACATTGGTGGTACGAAGTGTTGTAACGGTGATATCACGTCCAGATAAATTGACCGCACCTTCGAGTCGATCGGCAGTGATGCTAGTATTGGCAATTACCACATTGAGATTATGAATATCGATGCCCTTCGCCCGGATAAATAATGGGATATTAAGTTGCCAATCGTTATTACTAATTTGATCATCTAGCGCTGCGATACGGGTTAAAGCATCACCTAAATCTATGCCTAAAAGTACCTGTGGTTGTTTTTTAAGTGCCATCGAATAACTAACTGCCGCAGCGTTAATTGAATTAATGCAAACCTCGCCACTGAATAAACAAGATAGGTCGATATCGTAATCTAAATCTGTAATCGCCAGTTGCAGTAAATCACCTTGCCAATTAATTTCTTTCCAGCGCGCCTGGCTTAACACCGTGCCCTGCTCTAAAACCAGATGAAGTGGCAAGTCGGTTTTATTCAATTTATTAATAATGTATTGGTTACCAGCATGACTACTCAGTAACGCTATAAAGCCACCAAGAATAACGATTAGTAAGGCAATTATGATTTGAAAAAAACGCATTACAATTCCGGTCCGATGTACAGGTGAAAAGTATACTTAGTATCTGTATCTGAATTAACAGGCACAGCAAAATCAAGTTTAACAGGTCCAATGGGCGTCAACCAGCGTATGCCGGTACCGATACCGACACTAATAGGTTCGGAGAAATCATTGGTTGAAGTACCGGCATCGGCAAAAAGTCCAATACGCCACTTTTCAGCAAATTGATAACCGTATTCTAGCGAGCCAACCGTTAAGTAGCGACCACCGATATAGGCATTGGCATCATCCACTGGCGTCACCGTTTCATAATCATAGCCACGAATACTCTGACTACCACCAGCAAAGAAACGCATTGAAGCCGGTACACTTTCAATTTCGTCTACATATATAGCACCAAGATCGACACGGCTAGTGAAGAAATGCGTTCTATTAATAGAACGTAAATATTTAGTTCTGCTCTGTATTTTGAGCATGTCAGTATCTGCGCCCCAGTATTTACTCGCCGTTTCAAAACTAAACAATTGTTGATTCCCCCAATAAGGGTCGACACCACCACGTTGTTTGGTTCGCGCAAAGCTTACCCCCGGTAACACCATCACAGTACTATCCGATTGACTGGCTTGGGTATAATCCTCTTGTTCAAATTTGATAAACCAAGTACGTAACCATTTTGACTCTAGCTCAAACTGACGCTGTAATTGAAACGTAAATAATTTACTGTAGGTATCTTTATTATCTTTACGTTGAAAACCTAACTGAATTTTCGCGAGATTGGTAATTGGATCTTCAATGGGTATGTCATAGTTTAATGTAAATTCTTGCTGTATTGTCGAATATTCAATATCCGCAGAAATACTATCTCCACGACTATTTATCCAAGGCTTCTTCCAACCTAACGACCCCCTAAAACCAACATCACTCAAAAAACCAACACCGACTTCATAGGTATTACTCGGGTGGTTAACCACCGTAATAATTATCGGCACCTTACCGTCTTTCCTGGCATTTAGATCAGGCGCGACAGACGCAGACTGGAAATAACGACTGTTAAATAATGCTAAACTGTATTCAGCAACCAAATTTGATTCGAATTCTTGCCCAACGTTAAAAGTCGCTAACTCAGAGATAATTGACGCCGATTTAGTTTGATTAGATAAAACTGATTCACCAAATGTATAACGCGTTTTACTATCAAAGATAAGATCTATGTCTGCTAGGTGTTTTTTAATACTGACTCGGATTTCACTTTTTTGCCACTTACCATCAAAATAACCACGTGCGAGAGCAAGCTTAGTGATATCCGCTTTCAATTTTTCGTAATCTTTATGCGATAAATTGGTACCAGAGATAAGCGGCTTAGTGTTAAGTAACTTCACAAATAGGGGGTCATCGCCCGCTTCACCGTTAACCTGAATATTAACGTGAGCAAGTTTCACTCTTGGACCGAGCTTAATATTGATAAATGCAAGTAATTCATCATCATCCAAGGTCAGGTTAATCGTTATTTCTGGCGTATAAAAACCAAAGACTTGAATAGATTCGGTAATATTTTTTCGAACCTTTGATTCAAAGAAAGTGTAATTATTACCTTTAGGAACTGCAATTGTGGATAGGTATGAATCGATATTATCTTCGATATCACCAGAGACACCTTTAATGTCGAAATCAACACTTGAGACTGCAAACGCAGAAGGAGAGAAAGTTGAAGAACATAAAACAAGAAAAAATGCGAGTAACGCTGATAATTTCACTAACTGAGACCTTAACTTAGCACAGTTCAAATATAGAATCGTACTTTCCATGCGAAGGAAAATGATGAGTTACAGATTAGTCTAATTACCATAAAATAACAATGGTGTAGTATTTACTACACCATTGAATTAAAACTAAAGACCTTCGCTAATGATGCGTTTAGCTAATGTTGCTGGACAACCAAAATCAGTCCAGTCTTCAGTCAATAATACGGTGTCGTACTTACGGCAAATATGCGGTAAGAATGTATCATGACAATCAGAAATTAACTGCAGGTAATCACGTGGCGTACCTTGTTCCGCATCACGAGCACGTGAAAGCATACGCGTGTATGCAGTTTCAGCTTCACAACGTAGATAGACCACAGCAGATACGCGTGGGTAATCTTTCAATTTTGTTTGAATATCATAATAATAATCAAGATCTTTGCCATCCGGGCGGCAAGCTTCTGCTAGATTTGCTTGGCAAAACACAAGATCAGAAAATAATGAACGCTCAATAATGTAATTGAACGTAGGATCTAAGTCTTTACAGATATCCGATCTTTTATTGGTAATGTAGCGTTGAAATTCAATGCGGCGTGTAGCGTCAACCGTAAACGCTTGTAATAAGCGTTGAAATTCAGGGTCTGAATCAACATCTTCTAAAATTAACTGCCAGTTAGCATTGTCATTTTCTGTTAATTCTTTAGCCAGTAAAGGCAATAATGTTGACTTACCAACACCGATGTTACCTTCAATTGCGACTAGTTTAAACGTTTGCTCATTACTCATTATAAAACCTATGATGCTAATATAAGCGCAGGATTATAGCATATTGATTGTGTGTTCCAACCTCAAACTTGTTTAACATCTAAACAATTTATGAGATTTAACGGTAAAATTTTATCTGTTAACGTAAATCATACATTCACCTAAGTTATTTATTCCTGTATAATATGCCGCCTAATGAGGCATATTGCCTAACTGCTAGGATATTCAATGAAATTTTCATCATATAGTTTTACTCCCGAAATTTTACGCGCGCTAGATGCTTGTAATTATGACCAAATGACGCCTGTACAACAGCAAGCTATTCCAGCAGCTGGTCGCGGTAAAGATATTCTAGCAAATGCACAAACAGGTACTGGTAAAACAGCCGCGTTTGCTTTACCTATCTTGCAACAAATCGCAGATACGCCAAAAGACATCCACTCTGGTAACGTACGTGCGCTAATCTTAGTGCCAACCCGTGAACTTGCAGCGCAAGTAACAGAGAACATCCAAGCGTATAGCCAATTCATGTCACTTAGCGTAATGAGTGTATATGGCGGCGCTAAAATGGAAACGCAAACTAAACAACTTAAACAAGGTGTTGATGTTTTAGTTGCAACGCCAGGTCGTTTATTAGAACACCTACAACTTTGCAATACTAACCTTGCTAACGTTGAACACTTGGTACTTGATGAAGCCGATCGTATGCTCGATATGGGTTTCATTACTGACATCCGTAAGATCTTAGAATCAATGTCTAACAAGTTCCAAACAATGCTATTCTCGGCAACGCTTTCTCAACAAATGAAGCATTTAGCAAATGAATTACTGTCTAACCCAGTAATCGTTTCTGCTTCAAAAGAGAATTCAACTGCATCAACAATCAAGCACATCATTCATCCTGTTGAGCAACGTCGTAAGCAAGAGTTACTGTCTGAGTTAATCGGTACTAAAAATTGGAAACAAGTTTTAGTTTTTGTTAACACTAAAGAAGCGGCAGACAACATCGTTAAAGAATTAAAACTTGACGGTATTAAAGCTGATGTTTGTCACGGTGATAAAGGCCAAGGCGCACGTCGTCGTGCTCTAGCTGAATTTAAAGAAGGTAAAATCCGCGCACTTGTAGCGACAGATGTTGCTGCGCGTGGTCTTGATGTTCAAGGTCTTAAATTTGTAGTTAACTTTGACCTACCATTCCTAGCGGAAGATTACGTTCACCGTATCGGCCGTACTGGTCGTGCTGGCGAAACTGGTAATGCAGTATCATTTGTATGTCGTGAAGAAGAACATGGCCTAGCGGATATCGAAACGCTGATTGGTTATAAAATTGATCGTGAAATGGTTAAGGGTTATGAAGTAAGTAACCGTGAACGCCTTATTGCAGACATTAGTGGCCGTGCTTCGCATGAGCGTCGTCAACCTCGTCGTAATAAAGCCGTTGGTGAAGAAAAAGTTGAGCACAAACCAAAAACAACTGCACCAACGAAAAAAGCCGGTAAAGGTAAGCACCGTAAGACCAGTGCTAAACTTCACCGTAAAGGTAACTAAATCAGCGTCATTAATCTAATGATTTTTTAACTGATTAAAATATCTTTAAAGCCCCATTAAATTTCCCTAACGATTTATTTAATGGGGCTTTTTTATTTGTTTCAGTTCTAGTACTCGTTTCAGTACTATTTCACTCGCGGTTTATATCCGTAATATTAATCAATACTTTCGATAATTTTATTAAACGGCACCGCAAGTAAACTATCAATCATGCTTTGTTTTTCATGATCAGCGCGGCACACAAGATATAACGCTTGATCCATCACTGGCGCATCCTGTACGAGATGCAATAAACCCGCTTCCACACTCTGTGCAATCACCGGAGAGGGCAAATAGCCTACCCCACCGTTACCGATAATATGATCCAAGGCAACTCGGCATGAGTCGGTATGGATAACAGCCGTCCGTTGTAGCGCTGCTATTTTATTATGTTGAATAGAAAATCGCGTACTCCAATCCAAATAGACCAAAGGTAATTCGCTAATATTATTCATATCACAGTACGGTTTATGGGTGACGAGTTGCAGTTGATAATCACGCACTTTAACAATATTAAAATCGTCGTTAACCGGTGGCTCGCTGGTAATTGACAGATCAATACTCTTATCAAGCAATCGCTTAGACATATGCTGGCGCGGAACAGATTCCAATCGTAAAGCAAGGCCAGGATCCGCGCTGGAAATACGGTTAATCCAATCGGAAATACCGTCGAACTCCCAGAATATTGCTGAGGCGCCCAATGTTATTTGGACTGATAACTCGTCAGATAAGGCAATATCATGCTTCGCTCGTCCCCACATTTGTAAAATGGATTCGGCATACGGCAATAAACGGTCACCTGCGCTTGTTAGCTGTAAATTACCACGCTGTCGTGAAAACAACGGGTTACCTAACTGCGACTCTAAATGACGGATCCTAAAACTTACCGCAGATTGCGTTAAAAATAAATTATCTGCCGCACGACCAAAATGTCTTGTTCTAGTGACTTCCAAAAATGTTTTAAGTAGTTCTGTATCCACGGGTTTACTCTTCATTCAATAAAAATAAATAACCATATAATACAATATAGATTGAATTTTCAATAACAAAATATTCTTATCGTCAGCAGCAAAATTGTTCGTTTTACACAAATCTATTCTGGCCCTACCATCGCCGAAAAATAACCCCTATACACCTTGGTAGAATGCTATGAAAATTTGTTTTGTTATGTACCCGTGGGAAAGTGTTGAACCAGAAAATGATTCTACACTTCGCATGATCCATGAAGTGGCGAGTCGCGGTCACACTGTTGCTATTACGACACCAAATAATTTAACAATGCGTGACAGCATGTCGATCGCTTTTTGCAAAGTGCTTAAAAAAGGGGCTGTATCAGCAAATATTCCTGGTTTTTATCGCAAGGCAGAATTTAGAGAAGCACAGTTACCTTTAGCCGGTTTTGACGCCATTATTATGCGTTCTAATCCGCCGCTCGATACCATGGCGTTGAATTTTTTAGACTCGGTGCGTGATGATACATTTATCATGAATGACATTGATGGTTTACGTGTCGCGAACAATAAATTGTATACGGCGTCAATGTCTGATTTGAATAAAGAATTCATTCCAGTAACGCATGTATCAAAGCAACGTGATTACCTCGAATCAGTGCTAGCCGAAAACACCAAAGACTGCATGATCCTTAAGCCATTAAACGGTTATGGTGGTTCAGGTGTCATCTTATTAGATAAGAAAGCTAAATCGAGTGTTAAATCCTTGCTTGATTTTTATATTGGTGACAATCAAAACTACGTCATCCTGCAAGACTATATTGAAGGTGCTGAAGAAGGTGACGTTCGTATTATGATGTTAAACGGACAACCGATTGGTGCAATGAAACGTATACCAGCAGACGGGGATGTGCGTTCAAATATTCACGCTGGCGGTAAAGAAGTAAAGCATGTACTGACAAAACAAGAATTACGTTTGTGTAAACACATTGGTCCTAAGTTAGTCAGAGATGGTTTATATCTTGTTGGCCTCGATGTCATTAACGGTAAGTTAGTCGAAGTGAATGTGTTAAGCCCAGGTGGTATCACCCGTATTAACCGTTTGAATCGCACTAAATTACAAGTTGAGATCATTGATTTTGTAGAAAGCGTTGTGCACGCAAAAAATATCAGTATTTCACGTAAAAATGAATTTCGCCAAGTGATCGCAGATGCAGCGGCTTACTGAAAAGGCGATACTCAATAATATTCGTAAACAAATCCCTTTCTCTGCGCAGTTAGAGGACGGAAGTTTAACACTACGGATCAGTGAGTATCAGCCACATATAGCAACTGCGATTCATCACGGGCATCAATTACGAGCATCATTGAGCCAACATATAGCGTTGACGGAACAAGAACGTTATTTTGAAGAAGATCCCTTTACCGGCGACTTCATCTCTTCACAACCGATCGTCTTGCAAGTTGAAGACTCGCGTTATGAATATGATTTAAACAGGCCGTTAACGGATTGTGTATACCAAACAGCCTGGGGTAAAGATGTCTGGTCAGCGGCTTTACCTGCAAGCGAGATAGCGTTAAGCAAAGCAAAACACAGCCGCTATTATCGTATTTTAAAGTGTCTGATTAGCACCTTAGAGGCAAAGTTTGGTTTATGTTTGCTTTATGATATTCACGCTTATAATTATCAGCGTATCGACGCTAATACGCCGACATTTAATATTGGTACACAGCAATTAAATAGCCGTCACTGGCGTAAAGTACTCGATAACCTACAACGTAAATTAAAGCACATTGAGCTACCTAACATTACGGTATCAGTGGCTGAAAATGACGTATTTAAAGGTCTCGGTTACCAAGCTAGTTTTGTTACTGAGCATTTTCGTAATACCTTAATCATGCCGATTGAAGTTAAAAAGGTTTACATGAATGAAGTGGGTGGAGAATCTTTTCCACTGGTCATCGAAAAGCTAAAAGAAGGCATGAAAACAGCAATAAACGAACATGCTGCAGCAACAATCACCCATTACAGCAAAGGTAAACGAAAACCGTTACGGCATGTATTATCTTCTAGCTTACCGACAGAAGTCGTGAAACTAGATAAAGAGTTATACGCCCTAGCCCGCGGTATCAATACGCTCAATTATATTACGCCTAAAAATTTGAAACAGGAAAAGAAACGATTCTTACATAATCCATTTTCCTATTTGCCTAATTTTACTTATCGACAGTTAGATATAGACCCTTATAAGTTTAAGGAAAATTTATATCGATTACCGGTCGAAACGATTTTAGATGCTGACATTCAAAAATTGTACCGCACTGTCATTGAACAATTGGCAATGCGCATTGATTTGTTAGCCAGTATTGGCACCGAGCAATTCTTATATAACTCACTGCGCTATTACGGTGAGCCAAATAAAGAAGACATCAGTAACGCCAAGTTCATTTTGCACGCGTGTGAATACTTGCCTGTTATTGATACCAGTATGGATGCTGCAGACGCTGTGGTGGCATTTCAACAAGCGGCGGTTGAATACGGGGTTAAATGTAAGGTTGTCGAAGCTAAAAATATGATTGCCAGAGCGATGGTAAGTGGTCGTACGATCAAGGTGAATAACGAGTGTCGATTTAACCAAACCGATCTTAACGCGCTTATTCACCATGAACTCGGCGTACATTTATTAACAACCGCCAACGCGGAAGTACAGCCATTACACATTTTTAAATTAGGTTTACCCGGTAATACCCATGCACAAGAAGGCTTAGCCATTTTATGTGAGTATTTGTCAGGGAATTTACCATTACACCGTTTAAAGACGCTGGCATTACGTGTTATTGCCGTGTCAAAAATGGTGGCTGGTGAGTCGTTTAATCAATGTTATCTGGATTTAATCAATGACTATACCGTCGCCAGTGACGATGCCTTTACCATCACGTTAAGAGCCTATCGCGGCGGTGGTTTTACCAAAGATTATTTGTATTTACGTGGACTTAAAGAAGCCCTGCAGATATATAAGCAAGGTGATATATCAAGCTTATTTATCGGTAAAACCGGCTTTGAGTCAAAAGGATTATTGGATGAATTAATTGCGAGAGGCATATTGAAAGCGCCGCACTACATACCCAAAGCGCTGGATATGGAGAGCAAAGAAGATGCCATTATGACATTCATTCTCGATTCTATTTAGTTAGCATTGTCCTTGTCAACAATGACTTAACGAGTGTACTAATCACGATAAATATCCCGCCAATATATAGCATTATCAACTATATATTGGCGGCGATGTTCATTCATCTAGCAAAATATTATTTCCAGCGATCTGCCGCTGTCGTATCGGTCTCACGGGCATCAACCCAATGTGAACCGTCTTCAGTTGCTTCTTTTTTCCAGAATGGCGCTTGAGTTTTCAAGTAATCCATAATGAATTCGCAGGCTTGGAACGCATCACCACGGTGCATACTTGCAACACCAACAAAAACAATCTGATCACCCAAGGCTAATTCACCAATACGATGAATTACTTTAACACCTTGGATTGACCAACGTGTTTCAGCTTCCACTAATATTTTCGCCAGCGATTTTTCTGTCATACCCGGATAATGTTCAAGTGTTAAACCCGACACATTATCACCTTGGTTAAAATCGCGTACTTTACCGATAAAAGTAACAATCGCACCAGTGCTATGACTTTGGCCTAAAGCAGCGTATTCCGTTGCCAGATCAAAATCTTCTGTTTGAATTTGAATTGAATCAGCAGACATAACTTACCCCCCAGTTACAGGTGGGAAAAATGCAACTTCCACACCATCAGCAACGGGTGAATCAAGGCTACAAATATCTTGATCAACAGCCACTAACAACTTGTCTGAATCCAGTGCTAAAGCCCACTTTCCGCCTTTAGCGGCTAACTCAGCACGTAAAGCATTAACTGATTCAAACGGACCTGTCACTTCCATTTCTGCGCAGTCAACCAATTCTCTAATTTGTGCAAAAAATAATACTTTAATCATGATATACCCTGCGCAATCTAAACTTTGAAATGACCTGATTTACCGCCTGTTTTCTCAAGCAACTTCACGCCATCAATAATGATATCTTTTTGTACAGCTTTACACATATCATAAATTGTTAATGCAGCGACTGATGCCGCTGTTAACGCTTCCATTTCGACGCCTGTCTTACCCGAAAGCTTACAACAAGTTTCGATTCGAACAAGGTTGTTCTGTGGCTCTGGCGTTAATTCTACCGTCACTTTAGTCAACATAAGTGGATGACAAAGTGGGATAATATCAGAGGTTTTCTTCGCGGCTTGAATACCAGCTATACGCGCCGTTGCGAATACATCGCCTTTATGGTGATCACCCGACATAATAAGCGCCAGTGTTTCTGCAGACATACGAACAATCGCTTCCGCTCTTGCTTCACGTTGGGTGATGGTTTTTTCTGTTACATCAACCATATTTGCTTCACCAGAAGCGTTCACATGCGTAAATTGTTGAGACATTTATAATTCCTATAACTTAAATACAATAGCTTAAATATGTGGCATGAAATTACATGGACGATGAGAATTATTCAATTGCTCACGTAAGATCTTATTCCAACCGGTTTTGCATGCACCGGTTGATCCTGGCATACAGAAGATAACTGTTTTGTTAGCAAAGCCGCCAACAGCACGGCTTTGAATTGTTGATGTACCGATTTCATCGTATGACACAGCGCGGAATAATTCACCAAAACCTTCAATCGCTTTATCAAATAATGGCAGTACCGCTTCAGGTGTCATATCACGCGCAGTAAAACCCGTACCGCCAGTGATGAGTACGCCTTGGATATCTTCGTCCGCAATCCACTGAGATACGATGGCACGGATCTTATACTTATCATCAATAACGATCTTTTTATCCATTAAAATATGACCGTCAGCAACAAGAGCTTCTGCAAGAAAGCGCCCTGAAGTATCTGTTTCTTCATTACGGGTATCGGATACGGTCAATACTGCCAGTTTCGCAGCTTTAAACCCTGATTCAGCATGGCTCATTATTTTTCCTTTTAAATTCGGTCATGTAAGCGCAGTAATTATAAGAGATTACGCTTGTCGGTCGTTGATCTTGATCAGCTTGTGACTTTTACTTTATGCTTATAACTTTTACTTTATTGTTGTTGTCACGACTTTCACGGATTAATGCATCATTGGCGATGGTATCCACAGACTTGGCAAGGCGATCATAGAGTAATACATTGACTGTCGCTGCAAGATTCATACAACCGACCGTCGGCACGTAAACAACAGCCATTGCGCGATCTATTACTTTTTGATCTATGGTGCCGTCTTCAGGGCCAAAGATATAGATGACATTATCTGGATGTTCAAACGCAGGTAGCGGTATAGCGCCCTCTGCGAGCTCGACACATACAATATTGGTTGATTCAGGAATACTATCTAACCAGTTATCAACCCCAGTTAATGGCGTTGAAGCGGCTACATTTTTGGTATCTGTTTGGAAAGCTGCAGCGCGAGCATATCTTTTACCCGTGTAATAAACCGCATCAGCTTGGTAACAGCCAGCTGCACGCATTACCGCACCGACATTAGTAGGACTTTTAGGATTGGTTAAACCAATTGATACATTTTTATTTTTCATTCAATGCTTTATTTCGTTAACGCTGTTTTATAAATAGTTATTCGTTAAAACAGGCGGGATATTAAGAGGCTTTATAATACAGGGATATTGAGGCTAGCTCAAGGTCGTAAAATAGAGAAAAAAAGGCCGCATTACACGAACGCGGCCTTCCTATTATTTATTCACGTATTAAGTCACGTATTAAGTGTTTATTACGCTTTATCTTTATCAGCAGTAAATGATAACGCAAATACTGAAACGCCAGCAACTGCTACAAATCCTGCGATTAGAATAGTGGGTATTGCTGCATATCCTAAAATATGCCAAATAACGTATTCAACCGTACTCATAATCGTGTTTCCTTTTTCAATCTACCAACCAGGTACGTCAGACATATCTGGTAGTTGATGGGCAATACCTTTGTGGCAATCAACACATGTTTTCTCACCACTTGCTAGTGCTGTAGAATGTTGTTTACGACTACGTGGGCCTTGCTCTGAGAAGTCCATGTATTCAAAGTTATGACAGTTACGACATTCCTGTGAATCATTTTCTTTCATGCGTTGCCATTCACGCACGGCTAAATGCTTACGACGAGCTTCGAATTTTTCTTGAGTCGAAATTTTACCCATCAAGAATGCCACAATTTCATTACTCGCTTGCACTTTACGTACAATTTTATCTGTCCAGTTATGCGGTACATGACAATCAGAACAGATTGCACGCACACCAGAACGATTCGAATAGTGAATTGTTTCTTTTAGTTCTTTAACAATCGGCGCGTGACAAGCAGAACAAAACTCTTCTGTATTTGTCGCTTCCATCCCCATGTTAAAGGCACCCCAGAAAATAATACCGCCAAGGAAACCCATTGCAAGTACAGTACCTACAGCGGCTTTACTTGGTGCCGTTAATTTTCGCCAAAAATTTAAAATAAATTTCATTTTATCGCCTCTTTTTCGTTAGCGTAATGAATCTACACGTTTAAAGTCATTGTCGATTAACGGGGATGCATCTGCTTGCGTTACATGGCACTGTAGGCAGAAATAACGACGTGGTGACACATCAGATAATACTTCGCCTTCACGTGACTGATAATGCGTCACACTAATTTTAGTCGCACCCATTTCACCAGCATATTTCCAGCTGTGACACGACAAACATTTGTTCGCATTTAAAGACACTTCGTAATGACGCGTTTGATGTGGAATCAACGGCGGTTGGTATACATAGTCACGATCGATTGGACTACGATCCTTAATGACACGTTTCAACTCATCCGCTTTACGCGTTATGTCTAGTTCCGTAATACCGCGCAGTGATGCTACGCCACCATTGTTTACATTTTCGATTACAGCCGTCTCGTTACTTTGCGCTGACACAGAGAATAAAGTCCCTGCAGTTAGCAGCACAGCCAATAATTTTCTCATATTATGTTCTCCACCTATCGGCAAATAAATCCGTTATTTGCCAGCGCACTTGGCTGGCAAAAATCAATTAAAAAGCAATTCGTTAAGATTACGCTTTGGTAATTTTAATCGCACACTTTTTATAATCCGTTTGTTTTGATAACGGATCGGTAGCATCTAGACATACCTTGTTGATTAATACGCGCGCATCAAACCAAGGTACAAATACTAAGCCTACCGGTGGACGGTTACGGCCACGTGTTTCCACACGACAACGTACTTCACCACGAAGAGATTCAATAATAACTTCATCACCACGACGCACATTCCGTTTCTTCGCATCATCAGGGTGGATATAACAAAGTGCATCTGGCATTGCACGGTACAACTCAGGTACACGCGCTGTCATCGAACCTGAATGCCAATGCTCTAGTACACGCCCAGTACATAACCACATGTCGTACTCTTCGTTTGGTACTTCTGGTGGCGCTTCATACGGTGCAAAGATAATATTTGCTTTACCGTCTGGCTTACCATAGAACTCGAAGCCTTTACCTTTACCAACATACGGATCACTACCTTCAGCAAAACGCCATTTAGTTTCAACGCCGTTCACTACAGGCCAACGTAAGCCACGTACTTTATGGTACATATCATAAGGGGCTAGATCATGTCCGTGACCACGGCCAAATGTAGCGTACTCTTCGAATAAGCCTTTTTGTACGTAGTAACCTTGATCATGAGCATCATCATTTAGCTCTTGTGCTTCGCTAATTGGGAATGCATCAACATTACCGTTTTTGTACAATACATCGTACATAGTTTTGCCACGATGCTCAGGCATCTTAGCTAGTAGGTCTTCGCCCCACACTTCTTCAATCTTGAAGCGTTTAGCAAATTCCATTAACTGCCAAAGATCTGATTTTGCACCTTCGATAGGTTTAACTTGTTGATACCATGCTTGTGTACGACGCTCAGCGTTACCGTATGCACCCTCTTTTTCTACCCACATTGCTGTTGGTAAAATAAGATCAGATGCTTGTGCAGTGACTGTTGGGTACGGGTCAGAACAAACGATGAAGTTAGCTGGATTACGGTAACCCGGTAAACCTTCTTCCATCATGTTTGGCGCTGCTTGCATGTTGTTATTACACATAGTCCAGTACGCGTTCAATGTACCGTCTTTTAATGCGCGATTTTGTGCAACAGCATGTAGACCAGGTTTAGGTGGAATAGTACCTTCTGGTAGTTTCCATATTTTTTCAGCAATCGCGCGATGTTTTGGATTCGCAACAACCATATCGGCAGGTAGACGGTGTGAGAATGTTCCCACTTCACGTGCAGTACCACAAGCTGAAGGTTGACCCGTAAGCGAGAATGGACCATTACCTGGTTGTGAGATTTTGCCCACAAGTAAATGAATGTTATATACTAGGCTGTTCATCCACACACCACGTGTGTGTTGATTCATACCCATAGTCCATAACGACATTACTTTGATATTTGGATCGGCATATTGTTTAGCAAGAATAATCAGTTTTTCTACTGATACACCTGAGATTTCAGATGCTTTCTCAACAGTATATTCAGCAACAGACGCTTTATACTCTTCAAATGTCATTGCTGTCATTTTGCCCGAGTTAGGGTTTTTAGCTTTAGCTTGCATTGGATGTTCGTCACGTAAACCGTAACCGATATCCGTTGCTGTACGTTTAAAGTGTGTATGCTTATTAACGAAATCCCAGTTTACAGCATCGTTTTGGATGATGTAGTTAGCAATAAAGTTAGCCATTGCTAGATCTGATTGCGGATTGAAAATAACACCGGTATCAGCAAGTTCAAAAGAACGATGCTTATACGTTGATAATACATTAACTCTAACGTGTGGATTACTTAAACGTCGGTCTGTGATACGCGTCCATAGGATCGGATGCATTTCAGCCATGTTTGAACCCCAAAGAACGAACGCATCTGATTCTTCAAAGTCATCATAACAACCCATTGGCTCATCAATACCAAACGTACGCATGAAGCCACCAACAGCAGAAGCCATACAGTGACGCGCATTCGGATCGATATTGTTTGAACGGAAACCGGCTTTCATCAATTTAACAGCGGCATAACCTTCCATCACTGTCCATTGACCAGAACCAAACATACCAACTGATGTAGGACCGTTTGCTTTAAGTGATGTTTTCCACTTTTCAGCCATGATATCGAAAGCTTGATCCCATGAAATTGGTGCAAACTCACCGTCTTTAGCAAACTTACCGTCTTTCATACGCAGTAAAGGTGTCGTTAAACGATCTTTACCGTACATGATTTTAGACAGGAAATAACCCTTAACACAGTTAAGACCTTTATTTACTGGTGCTTCTGGGTCACCTTGAGTAGCAACAACTTTGCCACCTTGTGTACCAACAAGTACAGAACAACCTGTACCACAGAAACGACATGGGGCTTTATCCCATTTAATTTTTGTTTCATCGCTCACTGCAATAAGATTAGTTGCACTTGCAGGAAGCGTAACGCCAGCAATAGCCGCTGCAGATATTGCAGCATTTGCTTTAACAAACGCACGTCTGGTTAATTTCATAGATCATCCTCACATGATGGATCGATAGTTTCAATTTGATGAAAAACAAGAGAAGTACTTAAGACATGTTCCAGATTATTGATTTTATCAATAATATCGGTAACAAATTTTTGATTACTCGTTTCTAATACGACAATAATTTTACCCTCTTCACTATCACCGTAAATTTCAGCATCAGGGAAAGCTGAGATTTTATTCTTCACTTCAACCAAATGTTCTGGTTTCACGTGAATAATTAAACTTGAGATATGTACTTCTTGTTCTGCCATTTTATGACCTTATAATTATTATAATTTTTATAAAACGTATTCTTAATAACTAAATTTAACGATTAGCTGTCACTGAAATTGCATTTACAGGACAAATGGACACGCAAGCGCCACAACCGTTACAATCATCTAATACAACATCGGGGCTGACAAATGTAGTACTAGTAAAATTAAATACCAGCGCTTCAGTTTCGCATGATTCTGCACAACTTCGGCAATAAACTGACTCAAGATTTAAGCAGCTATTTGAAATAGTAGCCTTATTTCCCCATGCTTGAGCTTGCGTTAAATCAAACAAATCTTCTTTACAGTGATTTACACATTCTTTACAAAAGTTGCATTCAGATACGCTAAAATCAATTTCAGGAAAACCACCATCACCGACAATTATTATTTGCTCTGGGCAAGCGGCGGTACAATCACCACAACGTGTACACTTTTCTGTAAAGTCTAAATCTGCTTTTAACCAAGGTAGGCGTACAACATCACTTTGTTCTTTACGACGAAATAACGAACGTCGCGCCAGATTAATACTCATAAAACTACCTTGTGAAAATAATTCATCTCTAAATGTGAAATTTAAAAGCGCACATCGGTCTAAAAGATATTTGTTTCATGATGATACATATAGTGTCAGCCGAAAATACTCCTTAATAGATAAGCGACTAAAAACATAATTTAGATCAACAAATGGTCCTTAAATACAATTTACGTATTTACAAATGTAACTTATGACGCTTTATGGCTATTTATGATAAGCAAAGGCTAAATGTGACAAATTGTGACAATAAATGCTTAAAATTATAGCTCACGGTTGCAATATGTGCCTTAATTGTGGGGATTTAATATAGCGTAAGCTTGTATTACGCTATATTATTTAAAAATAGAAAAATAAAAAAAAGAGATACGGGAAGGATAACTACTTATCTATTTGGATGATTAACCACCAATTGATGCTAAATGAGGTGTATTCGCGGTGAAACCATCTTGTAGAAAATGAGTCGATTTTTTATCTGACATATGCTCAACAACCCTATTTATCAATGCTTGCTGTTGATTATCATCTTGCACTAGATCACGTAACTCAACACCCGCCTCACCAAATAAACACAGATGTAAGCGCCCTTTAGTGGATACACGTAAACGGTTACAGGTCGAACAAAAGTTCTTCTCATAAGGCATAATCAAGCCAATTTCACCGACATAGTCAGGATGAATAAAGACTTGCGCAGGCCCATCGGCCTTACCTCTGACTTTACTTACCCAACCTTGTAATATCAACTTGTCACGAATACTTGCACCGGATACGTGGTGTTTATCAAACAATGCCTGATTATCACCAGTCTGCATTAACTCAATAAAACGTAATTGAATGGGTCTGGTTTTGATCCAGTTTAAAAAATCATCTAATTCAATATCATTTAAGTTGCGCATCAATACCGTATTGACCTTAACGGTCTCAAATCCAGCAGTAAAAGCAGCATCAAGACCGGCCATCACTTTGTGGAACATATTCTTACCGGTAATCTGGCGAAACATGCGTGCATCTAAACTGTCGATACTGACATTTATTGCATCAAGTCCAGCATCACGCCATTGTTGCGCATACTTTTCAAGATTAAAGCCGTTTGTTGTTGTGGCGACCTTATTAATTTTAGGGATCGCAGCAATGTCTGAGATGATATCCGTGAAGTCTTTTCTTAATGAAGGTTCACCACCAGTAATACGGACTTTTTCAGTGCCCATTTCAGCAAACCCGGTAACAATACGACGTAATTCATCACGCCCTAAAAATTCAGGTTTACCGTCGGCTTTATAGCCATCTGGTAAGCAATAGTTACATTTGAAATTACAGACGTCTGTAATTGATAGGCGTAAATAATAAAATTTACGCGAAAACTGATCTTGAAGTTGCATAAACACCTTTCCAAATACGGGAGGCCTAATCATTTCTGATTAAACCCTTATAGCAATTGCGAATGCTATGAGTCCTTAAGATCATATTTAAATTTATAAATTTAGATCATTAAGGATCGGAGTTTGAGTTATATTAAATTTTATGGTCGTTAAACTTAAACTATTTTTTAGTAAATTTAAAGGGATAGGTACAGGTAATTATAGTAGAAAATGATAAATCATTGATCGAAATTAAATTGCCCTGTAAATTATAGGCTAATCCACAGCTTAATTAACTAAATAGTAAGACTTCTATGATAAAAAATATAATCCCTTCCCATCAGTCTATTATCATTTTAATCGGCCGTGGTATGTTTAGTATACTCGCTCTTGCTTCATTATTAACCTTTATCTCATTAGTCGCGTTATCACTCAGCCTGTCCGATGCAGCGTCAATCAATAAAGCCGGCGCATTAAGAATGCAAAGTTATCAAATTGCTTATAATTTATCCATCGATGAGTCAGAGGTCAAACGTCAGGTTCATATTGATACTTTTAATCAATCACTGGCTCACATTAAAAATAATATAGTCGATAATTGGGACATCACCTCAAAGTTAAAACAAGAATTCATGACAGTGGAGACCGACTGGCAAATACAGTCTGACATTCTACACAGTGATAACCCTGACCTATTCTTGAGCAATGTTGATGAGTTTGTATTACAAATTGATACTTTTGTGCAAAATCTACAAAACCACTCCGAATATAAAGTTAAAATTATCACCCTTATTAAAGGACTGGGTATCGGTCTTATTTTCGCGGTCTGTATTATCACCATTCGCCTAATGCAAGTGCAGGTTTTAAAGCCATTACAACAAATATTCACCGCATCAAATCAAATTAGACGCGGTGAATTTGATGTCTCGTTTGATTTTGTTTATGAAAATGAAATTGGTTCATTGGCGAGTAACATTTCGCACATGGCGAATGACTTAAATCAGCTATACAGCACGCTAGAACAACAAGTTGACGCGAAAACAAAACAGTTGAAAGAAGCCAAAGATAAGATTAATTTTTTATATACCACATCGCAAAAACTACATGTTACCCACCTCAACGCCGACATGTTAGAACAAACACTACAGAGTGTTTCAGCGCTCAATGGCCTTAGCTTTTATAAACTGGTACTAACGGGTTCAGAAGTAGAGACCATCTACCTCAATGCGGGCTCAGATAACGGTGAACAAACAATTGATTTAAGGTTGGAACTCGAAGAACAATCTTTTGGTACATTAACGGTCTTACAACGAGAAGCGACCGACCAAGATCATCTAAGCAGTTATTGCCGTATTATTTCGCGTGCCCAACATCGTTCTCAAAGTAATTTAGAAGCCCAGCGCTCATTATTAATGGAAGAACGCGCCGTTATTGCCCGTGAATTACATGATTCACTTGCCCAAGCCCTGTCCTATTTAAAAATTCAGGTGGCGTTACTGAAACGACATTTAAAGAATCAAGAGATCTCCACAACAACGAATGAAATTGTCGAAGAAATAGATACCAACCTAAGGTTGTCTTATACACAATTAAGAGAATTACTAAATACCTTTAGGTTAACACTCGACGATGCCAACTTATCTGAAGCGATCTCGATCATGTTGGCACAGTTACGTCAGCGCACTCCGACCAAAATTCATCTAAGCTATGAATTAGAAGAACATTTATTTAAACCCAACCAACATATACATATTCTCCAAATCATACGAGAAGCTGTATTAAATTCCATCAAACATGCCGATTCAGATGAAATAATAATTGACTGTGGCACGAATAAAAATGGTACTATTGAAGTATCTATTTCGGATAATGGAAACGGCATTCCAGCCAATCCAGTAAAATCCAACCATTATGGTTTAAGCATAATGGGTGAACGCGCTTCAAAACTAGGTGCTAAACTAGAAATTAAAAATAATATAACAAATGGCACCTTGGTATTACTCACCTTCGACAGGGAAAACAAACATGCATGAGAATAGTTACACAATATTAGTTGTTGATGATCACCCACTAATGCGTAAAGGCATTGTTCAACTACTTTCACTAGAAGAAAAGTTCAATGTGATTGGTGAAGCCAGCGATGGTGTGGAAGCTATCACTCTTGCTAAACAACATGAACCGGATCTGGTATTACTTGATTTGAACATGAAAGGTATGTCAGGACTCGATACGTTAAAAGCACTTCGAGCAGAAGAATTAAGCTCGCGCGTTGTTATTTTAACTGTGTCTGATAACAAACAAGATGTGATCCGTTTAATCAATGCGGGTGCTGATGGTTACTTATTAAAAGATTCAGAACCTGATCTTTTATTAGCACAACTTCAAGATGTATTATCTGGGCAGCAAGCGCTTTCAGAAAGCTTACTTGGCTATTTAGACTGTCTGCATGAAGATAATAACTTTGCAGAAAAGTTGGCTAAGCTAACTAAACGTGAAAACCAAATCTTACTAGAAATTTCAAAAGGTTATAGCAACAAGCATGTTGCAAGTAACTTACACATTTCAGAAGGTACAGTGAAGGTTCACGTGAAGAGTCTATTGAAAAAATTAGAAGCAAGCTCACGTGTTGAAGCTGCTGTTATGTATCTTGAGTTCAATAAAACAAGCGCATAATCAACTACACAATCAATTAATAGAAGTGAAAATAGTGATCTCGTCATATTTTCACTTCTATTTTCTAATCCAATCTTAGATCAACTTCATTCCGCAGTGCAGACTCTTTAAACAAGGCTATCATTAGTTATACTTCCAATGACTAAGGCTTGCTCTTGCAAACTACCCAACTCGCATTACTGCCATTAACATCCCATATTTTACCTCATGGTAGACTACCTTTACGCATCATAGAAGAACGCTATATTCGCATGATCAAAGAGAGTACTAAAGCAATGAGTGGATTTGGTGTTGTCATGATCGACCCTAACCAAAACGGACCCTTTGGACGTATATCATCGATTGGCACTCACGTTGAAATTATTGATTTTTATACCCTAGATGATGGTTTTCTTGGCATTAATGTTGAAGGTAGTCGGCGTTTTATTATCGACGATATAACCACTGAGTCTGATGGTTTAAAAAAGGCTAACGTCCACTACATCAGCAACTGGCCCGATCAAAAAATAACTCCAAAAGAATATTATTTAGCTGAAAAATTAGAAGAAATATATTTCCAACACGCAGATATAAATCAACTTTATACATTAAAAGAAATGGCTAATATAAGTTGGGTTTCACAACGTTGGATAGAATTATTACCACTTTCTGTCTCAGAAAAACAACTTTTATTGCAACAGCCTGATTGCAATAGCACTGTTGCAATACTTAAAGAGTTAATGCCCATATAAACATTTTGATAAATAGCTGTCTGATAACTCAAAACAACGAAATCATTTAAATTTTGCTTATTAATTCGTCAAATAAAGCTAACTTAATTATCAAAATAATTTATTTCAAGATATGATGATGTTATCTACTTTACTTAATTTTGATTCATCCTATGTTGCAAAAATCACTTTCAGATCTTAACAAAGTTGTCGCTATTGGCGGTGGTCATGGACTCGGACGAGTGCTGTCTTCACTTTCCTTTTTAGGGCCAAGATTAACGGGTATTGTAACAACAACCGACAATGGTGGTTCAACAGGTCGGCTAAGAAATTCTGAGAATTGTATTGCTTGGGGTGATATTCGAAATTGTATCAATCAGTTAGTTACTCAACCAGACATTGGCTCTTTACTGTTTGAATATCGCTTTCAAAATGAAGGTGAGCTGAAGAATCATAACTTAGGTAATCTCATGCTTGTGGCATTAGATAATCTTTGTGTGCGCCCGTTAGATGCAGTAAATCTTATTCGTAATATGTTACACGTCGAATGCCAGCTTATTCCGATGTCAGAAGAGCCTAGTGACTTAATTGCAGTAACGCCTTGTGGCAGTGATGTACACGGCGAAGTATCCGTCGATAAGATGCATGAGTTTCCAAATCAATTAACGGTTCAACCAAATGTTGCAGCAACACTTGAAGCTGTAGAGGCAATTGAAAAAGCAGAACTAATACTATTAGGTCCTGGTTCATTCCTAACCAGTATCATGCCACCTCTTCTACTTAAAGATATACAAAAAGCCTTACGTAGAACCAACGCAAAAGTAATTTACTTAGGTAACTTACAGCATGAGGTGGGGCCTGCATCAACGATTCCACTGCAAGAACGCTTACAATGGTGTGAGGATACGCTCGGCTTTCCGCTGATTAATGCAGTGATACAGGATATAGATAAACAATCTGATTTAACTTATCCGACCTACTCCCATGATTTACGTGAAGATATAAATAAAAACTATCACGATAGACAAAAGCTAAAAACAGCAATCGAATCTGTCGTTAATGACATTTTAACGTCAGCGCACTAATCGCATCTTCTAAACTTTTTATTAATAATGGTAATTTCACTTGAACGTCAGCCGTGTTATTTGATTTTGCCATCACTTCCAACTCCTCAGCATGTTGCTGCACAATTAACGCCCCATACGTTCCTGCACTACTTTTTATACTGTGACAATTTTGCGCAACTTTATCATTGTCCAGGTTAGTCATTAGAGCTTGTAGATCTGAAATCCGCTCTGTTGTTTCTTCATTAAAAACTTCAACTAATGCCGGTAACATTTCGTCTCCGACATCAACCAGTAATTGCGTGAATACCGTTTCATTTATAACTGTGTTTTCCATTTCGTTACCTCATACCGTAAATTATAATCTTAACTAATCGTTACTTGTTGCAGCCCGTTAAATATTGAAATCTATAATAAGCGCAGTGACATCATCTTGTAACTGTTCAGGCGATAGTGATTCAAACCGCAACCACAGTTTATCTAACGTACTTTGAGCTGTTTTCCCTTTGATATCAACAAGTATATTATCAATACAGTCACAATGGCGGTCAATATTTTCAAAAATGCCGTCTGAATAACAAAAAATCTTATCCTCTGGTGTTAATTGCAGAATCACCGATGAATATTGCTCATCAGGTAACAAGCCTAATACGGTTCCTTTGCAGTCAATGGCTTGATAACCAGAATCTTGCAATAAGTAAGGTTGAGGATGACCTGCAGTGGCGATTTCACATTGGTTATCGGTCAGTTTGATCACCATACAGGTGAGCATACTGGTTTCTAACAACTGATTTGAAAAGAGTCTATTGGATAATCCAGCAAGCAAGGTCGAGGGGGATGTTTCTGCAGACGTTACAACCCCTTCCAAATACCCCATGATGGCAAAACTATGAAATTTAGCAACAGGACCATGCCCCATAATATCGCCCAAAACGATAATTTGACTCTCTCCAAAATCATGAAAAAACGCAAAGTCACCTCCTCCTTCAGTCGCAGGTGTATGTGCTAACGCAAAATTCCATTGTCCACAACTTGCGGGTAGTGAAGGTTTAAACGGTCTACTCAAAGACTCTACTATTCGTTGTTGATAATGTAGCGCTAACTGGTTAGTTCTGCGTATTACCCGGTTACAAACAGCGAGTAATGATGTTTTGGTAATAGGTTTAATTAAGTAACCGTCAATAGACACTTCTGCAGCTTGTTCTTGCACCGATAAATTCTCATCGCCAGTTAAGAATACAAACGGTGTTAATGCGCCTTTATCAAGGTCTTCCACTTTTTTTCTGAATTCAAATCCAGACATCTCAGGCATATGTATATCGGCAATAATAAGATCACAACCTTCGTGAGCAATAAATTTAAGCGCTAAAGATGCATCAGAAAAAATGTGTACGACAAAATCATTTTTAAGATAAGCGTGATACGCAGATAATAAAATACGATCATCATCAACAATGACAACGTTTAGCTTTTGTTCCAGTTTCCTCAATGGGCAAGTTAATTTATTAATGCCATTCTCACTGACATAACAACCATCAGGATTATTTTTTTGAATTAACGCTAACCCCATGCCACCAGTAAGTAACTCACCATTAAATATATCTTTTGTATCAACGTCATAAGGATTGAAAGTATCACCATTATCGAACACTGCAAAATACCAATCAGCATTTCTACCAGCCAGTTCAATACTAAACCAGTGAACAGCGTCGGAATTATGAAAATACAAATTAGACAAATATTCAGCCAATACGATTGTGACCCGATCTATTTCAGCTTGTTCAAGCGCTAACTGATGGCATAATGTAGTCAGTAAACGTCGAACCTCACTGATTGAATCAAGTTTTAACGGATATTGCTTGGCAAAAAGTTGTGTTTTCATCAACGGCCGATTCTTCCTTTTAATAATTCAATATTCGAAATTCGATTAAGTAACCATTGCTTCAGTATCGGTAAGCGCTTGAGTCGTCTACGTACTGAGTTTCTAAGCTGCATATCGAGCGGTGGGCACTTAACATCATTAATAACAGTACCAAGTAATGTCACATTATTTTGCTTAAGCATCTCGAGTGTCTTTAATACCCGACTCTCGAGTGAAATACCGGGTGCGATAATAAGTAAACTGGCATCACAACCCCTAGCAATCACTTCACCTGGTATATTTGAAAAATTGGTTAGCGTAATTGCACATGTATCAAATATAATAAAATTATAGTGTTGTAACCAAAAGTCGATCGCATTTTTGATCTTCTTTTCGTCTCGGAAGCTAATATTTTGATCTTGCTCACCTTGTGGGGCTGGTAAAATATCAATCATTTCAGAAAATTGAGTCATGGAGGCGGTTTGTAAATCAGTATCATCAAGAGACCATGACTGCTTTTCCTGAACATATTCATTGGTGATTGCTGGTTTGAATGTATTGAGATCTACAATAAGGACTCGACTTCCAGCCGCTTTATGACGCCGAGCAAGCGCTAAAACCAACTCAGTAGTACCTTCCCCTCCTTGAGCGCAGTTGATCGCTAACGACTTAATATTTTCATTCATAATTAGCTGATAAATTTGGTCTATTTCTATAAATGTTTCCGGTAATATATTCATAGGGAAGAGCCGACAATAAAGAGTGTTACGATACTCAGTGCACTGCCTAATATATCCATTAGCTGGCTCCAGTTTGAGTCTTTTTCGTTAGGTACATAAATGGTATCCCCCGCATGTATAATCGGTATATCGCGATAGTCTGGTTGGGTGAAATAATGCTTCATGTTGAACGACCTTGCTGTGTGTTCCATTTCACCACGTTTAGTCACGATGACAATACGGTCAATGTAAGCCTCTGACGTTGGGCCTCCAGCCATTGTTAATATACCCACCACATCCAATGAGGAATCATATTTGTAACGCCCAGGGTTGTGAACAGCTCCTAATACTTGAACGATATTAGCGGTATTGTTCAATATCCCTTGATCTGTCTTCGCTGGAATGTAAATGGTATCACCAGGTAGTATTTGCGGTAACAGACTTTCATCACCCGTCTCAAAGTACATATCGAGATCAAGGGTGGAGGTTTTCGCATAACGTCTATTACGATGCGTGACCTTAATGTGTTTGATATCAGCTTCATTCGTCGGTCCATCAGCAGCAGATAACAAGTCTAAAAAGTCTAATCGGCTATTAAAAGCATAACGCCCTGGTGATCCAACCGCACCAAGTATATAAATTGAAGACTCAGATTCTTGCTTAATCCATTTAGATTTATTGTCTGTTGGATCATCAGGTAGTTCGTTGAACATCACAGTATCACCAGCAGATAACTGCGGTAGTATTAAATAATCACCACCCTCTTTCATGAATTTTTCTAAATCAAAAGACTGCCGCTCACCTAAACCATCGTTACCAACGATAATTATTTTGGCTAAATCGGCTTTTTCAGTCGGTCCTTCGGCATGCCCTAACAAATCAAGGAATGTCATATCATCGTCCCATTGATAGCGGCCTGGATTCTTCACTGCACCGATGATTTTAATGGCCTCGTTATGCGCTTCAATTAACCAGGATTTCTCAATCATATCGGCTTTTTCAGGTAAGAAAATGACATCGCCACCGGTGATTTTAGGATAAGGGTTATTTACAGGATCATCGGTATATTTCTTTAAATTAAACTGGATTGTGTCACCAGACACTTTCAACACGCGGATTTGTTGCGTATCAGCATATCGATTAGGACCACCGGCATTGGCAAGCATATCCATAAACGTAATGCCTTCCCGGCCTTCAAAAGCTCCGGGGTTATTCACTTGCCCCATGACATAAACAACTTGTAAGCCGACTTTAATATCTGCGACTTGAATAGGTACAAAAATAGTGGTGCCTGGTCGTATTTTCGGTAATTTAGAAACATCACCGGTATCTAGATAAAGCTTTAAATCGAATGTTTGTGGTTCTTTCAACCCCATGACTCGAATCTTACTTACATTACCATAACGGGTAACGCCATTAGCCTTCATTAAACTTTCTATCACCGTCATACCCGGGACATAAGAGAACGTGCCCGGTGCATTAACCTCACCAAAAACAGTCACCGCTTTTTGGGTATCACTTGCATCACCGCCCGATTTTAACGTTGTCGCATCAAAAGTCATTTGTACATTGCCAGTCAGCGGCGATGAAGGCACAAAAATAACATCGCCCGATTTAAGCACTGGCAATACGTTGTCATCACCCGTTTCCAAGTAACGCTTAAAGTCGAAAATGATCACTTTAGCGCCTCGTTGCAATTGCATATTGTCCAGTTGAGCGCCTGCAAGCATGCCCCCAGCTTTATTCAATGCCATCTGTACATTACCAAATTCAGGCAGTACAACTTCATGTGGATCATTAACATAGCCGAGTACGGTCACTAACTTCTCGCGCGCTCTAAACTCAATGTACAGTTTCGATATATCACGAAACACCACACTCAATGCGGTTTTTAATTCTTTAAGTACTGCCGCTAGGGTTTTACCTTTTACTTGTATTCGCCCTATTTCAGGTATTTGAATGTAACCGCTTGCATCAACTTGAAACGGTTCTTCGAAATCGCTTTCACCTGGCATAAAAATAAACAGTTGGTCGCCAGAATCAACAAGATCGCTTTCTGCATAAGCTATTGATGACGTTGATATCAAAGTAAAACACAGTGTTAAACAGAAAGTACAACACAGTAATGAAAATTTCATAATGCGACTCCTTTTGGCAGTGACGCATCGGAAAAAAGCTCGTCTTCGTTCAACAAAAACCGCCAATTTTTTACTTTATGGTCGACATCTTGATTATGCTTTGATTGCCACAATAACGTGCTAATCACTGGCGTTATTGAAGTGGCAGAACTGAGTCGTAAGTCTTCATAGATAACCTTGTGACGCTGTGGGTCAGCGGTGATGTTCAAAACATAATCCAAGATCACATCTGTACGTAAATTAAGTAACTCAACATCCTTTAGGCTTGTCGCATAATCATCGACTGTAGATAACTGAGGTTGATTCTGACGCGCGTCTGTTGCAGCTATCTCATGAATTTGAACGGGATTATGCACTTGATCTAGGTCTAGCTGTGATCGAGAAATTTGCTGCACACTCACACCAGGCACTTGTTCAAAGAGTAAATATTGGCGCATGATGTCATTATAATCTTCATCATTTTGATTAACTGTAACCGCTAAATTTTCACTTTCTTTATCAACAATGGTCGTGACATTATGAGTCACTATATTGTTGGTATAATTGATATTTGATTGTGACTTTTTTGGACTAATGCTATTTTCAAACAATCGGTATTTAGTGTATTCAATTATAATTTCTGGATTATCTAACAGCAAAAAGCTTACTTGGCGAAGACACACTTTGTACTCTTCAGTCAAAGTAGCATTACCCTCTTCAAATTGTGGCGCACAGTACAGCAAGAGATCGAGCTGATAAATTAACGGGTGAACAAAGCTAGACGTGAATAAACGTGGTGGTTGAGCACAGTTAGTGTTACTCGAGACTCGATTGAGGTGAACAATTAAGTTGGTAATGTTTTTTTCTAGAATGGCGATTTCTATTTTTACATCTCGCGGGTCTTCAACGGCAATGGCTTTCTCAACACGGCTATTAATATTTTCAACCGTTTTTACGTAGGCAGGTGTACACGTTTGTGCACCGCGTAGATTGGCGACTGAAAAATGTAAATTCAAATAGTCATAATGTTGTTTGAATTGAATTCTTTCTTCAGTATGTTTTGTTGTATTCTCAAAGTAGCCAACACTAGGCCAGTTTGTGCAACTAGAAAGGAAAATACATATAGCTGTCCATAGCAATAATCTATTCATTCAATACCTTACGGCGATTTAGTTATGCCGAGTGATCTGCACTAGATTCAGGAATATCTTCAATAAAAGGGATTGCGTTTTCGACTCGTAACATCGTCATCAATTTATGCGGTTGGCCAGAGACTTTAAGAAGAGAAAGAGTACGACGTTGTGAAGTGAGTCTTTTGAATAAAAAAACAATAGCGCCAATACCCGTTGAGTCAATAAAAGTAACATGAGTAAAATCTAAGATAATGTTTTCAGCATGATCATCAACCAACGCCTCTAAGCTAGGCTGAATACTAACTACGTGCTCGGTATCGAGATCTGTAGCGATAGGTAAGATTATGATTCCGTCATGAGGTCTTAATATGTCCATTATAAATTCTCCTAAAGAATACAAAGTTAACTCAGAGGAAAAATAACGTTTAAAAAACATTAATATTTTTCAAGCTCATAGTAAATAATATAGACCTTAAAACTATAAAATGCACAAATAAAAAAACCACCCGAAGGTGGTTTATTATAATAAAAACAGGTATTAACCTAATTTAGCACGTAATGCAGCGCCAATATCAGCTAATGAACGCACTGTTGATACGCCTGCGTCTTCAAGGGCTGCAAATTTCTCGTCTGCAGTACCTTTACCGCCAGCGATAATCGCGCCAGCATGACCCATACGTTTACCAGCAGGTGCTGTAACACCTGCAATGTAAGAAACAACAGGTTTAGTTACATGTGCTTTAATATAAGCAGCAGCTTCTTCTTCTGCAGTACCACCAATTTCACCAATCATTACGATTGCTTCAGTTTGTGGATCTTTTTCAAACAATTCAAGTACGTCAATAAAGTTAGTACCTGGGATTGGATCACCACCGATACCAACACAAGTTGATTGACCGTAGCCTTCATCCGTAGTTTGTTTTACAGCTTCATACGTTAACGTACCAGAGCGTGAAACAATACCGATTTTACCTGGCTTGTGAATGTGACCTGGCATGATACCAATCTTACATTCACCCGGAGTGATAACACCCGGACAGTTAGGACCGATCATACGAACGTTTTGTTGATCAAGCTTAACTTTAACTTCGATCATATCTACAGTCGGAATACCTTCTGTAATACAAACGATAAGTTCAATACCTGCATCAATAGCTTCTAAGATAGCATCTTTACAGAACGGTGCTGGAACATAGATAACCGACGCAGTTGCGCCAGTTGTTTCTACTGCATCACGTACTGTATTGAACACAGGCAGACCTAAATGTGTAGTGCCACCTTTACCAGGAGAAACACCGCCAACCATTTGTGTGCCGTATTCAGCAGCTTGCTCTGAGTGGAAAGTACCTTGACCACCAGTGAAACCTTGACAGATTACTTTCGTATCTTTATTAATTAAAACGCTCATTTATTTGCCCTCAGCTGCTGCAACAACTTGTTGCGCTGCATCCGTTAGGCTAGATGCTGCGATAATATTTAATCCAGATTTAGCTAGAACTTCACGGCCTAATTCTGCATTGTTACCTTCTAGACGTACAACAACTGGCACTTTTACGCCAACTTCTTGTACAGCACCAACAATACCTTCAGCAATCATGTCACAACGAACGATGCCACCAAAGATGTTTACTAGTACAGCTTTAACATTTTCATCAGAAAGAATGATTTTAAATGCTTCAGCAACACGTTCTTTTGTCGCGCCGCCGCCTACATCTAGGAAGTTAGCAGGTTTGCCACCATGGATGTTAACAATATCCATTGTACCCATAGCTAAACCAGCGCCATTTACCATGCAACCAATACTGCCGTCTAAAGCAACATAGTTTAACTCAAATTTAGCAGCGTGAGCTTCACGTGCATCTTCTTGAGTAATATCTTGCATTAAACGTAGTTTAGGTTGGCGATACAGTGCATTTGAATCGATAGTAATTTTACCATCTAAACAAACTAGATCACCGGCACCAGTAACGATCAGTGGGTTGATTTCAAGCAGTGCCATATCTGAATCAGTGAACATTTTAGCTAGACCCATAAAGATCTGTGTAAACTGTTTGATTTGAGCACCTTGTAAACCAAGTTTGAATGCAAGTTCACGTGCTTGATAAGGTTGAGCGCCAACAAGTGGATCAATTGCTGCTTTGTGAATTAACTCAGGAGTTTCTTCAGCAACAGTCTCGATATCAACACCACCTTCAGTTGATGCCATAAATACAACTCTACGTGAACCACGGTCGATAACCGCGCCAAGGTAAAGTTCATTAGCGATATCACCCGCAGCTTCAACTAAAATTTGTGAAACTGGTTGGCCATGTTCATCAGTTTGAAAAGTAACTAAGTTCTTACCTAACCAATGTTCAGCAAATGCAGTAATTTCATCTTTCGATGTTACAAGCTTAACGCCACCTGCTTTACCACGGCCACCCGCGTGCACTTGACATTTAACAACCCATTTATCGCCACCAATTTTGTCAGCGAAAGCTGCAGCTTCATGAGGTACGTTTGTAGCGTAACCTTCTGGAACTGGCAAACCATATTCAGCAAAAAGTTGTTTTGCCTGATATTCATGCAGATTCATGCTCGTATATCCATGTTAATAGCCACAAGGGCTTGTCCTAAGAACTTACGCCTCAAGATAAGGCGTAAGCAACTAAATAAGTAAACTAAAAATTATACATCTAAAAGAAGACGAGTTGGGTCTTCTAATAAGTTTTTGATTGTTACTAAGAAACCAACAGACTCTTTACCATCAACTAGGCGGTGATCGTAAGAAAGTGCTAGGTACATCATAGGTTGAATAACAACTTGACCATCAACGGCCATTGGGCGATCTTGGATTTTGTGCATACCTAAGATTGCGCTTTGTGGTGGGTTGATGATAGGTGTAGACATCAATGAACCAAATACACCACCGTTTGTAACCGTAAAGTTACCACCAGTAAGATCTTCAATTGACAGTTTACCGTCACGACCTTTAAGGGCTAATTGACGAATGTTCTTTTCGATATCAGCAAGACTCATCGTATCGCAATCACGTAATACCGGTGTAACTAGACCACGTGGTGTTGAAATAGCGATGCTCACATCAAAGTAGTTGTGATAAACGATGTCAGTACCATCGATTGACGCGTTCACTTCAGGGTAACGTTTTAGTGCTTCAACAACGGCTTTCACATAGAAAGACATGAAGCCTAAACGGATGCCGTGACGTTCTTCAAATACGTCTTTATACTGTTTACGAATATCCATGATAGGTTTCATGTTGATTTCGTTAAACGTTGTTAGCATTGCCGTTGAGTTTTTAGCTTCTAATAAACGCTCAGCGATACGCTTGCGAAGACGTGTCATCGCAACACGTTTTTCACTACGGCCCGCTTGAAGTTCTACTGGTGCAGTAACAACAGGTGCTGGCGCAGCGGCTTTTGCAACTGGCGCTACAGCTGGTGCTGCTAATGCTTTTTCAACATCTTCTTTGGTGATTAAGCCATTTTTGCCAGTACCAGTGATCTTCGCAGCGTCTAAACCGTTCTCTGCAATAAGACGACGAACAGCAGGACTTGCGTCTACTGGTTCTTCGCTTGCTGCAGCAGGTTTATCTTTTGTTTCTTCACCAGCGACAGCGCCAACTTTTAATCGACCAATCACTTGCTGACCAAGAACCGTTGCGCCTTCTTCTTCAAGAATTTCAACAAGAACACCAGATTCAACTGCTGGAACTTCTAGAATAACTTTATCGGTTTCAATCTCTACAATTACTTCATCACGTTCAACAGCATCGCCAGGGCGTTTGTGCCAAGTTGCTACCGCTGCGTCCGCTACTGATTCTGGTAGTACAGGTACCACAATTTCAATTGTCATTTTCATAATTCCTTTAATAAACTATTTCTGCGCAACAGTAAGAGCATCTTCAATAAGTGCTTGCTGTTGTTTTGTATGTACAGACATATAACCGACTGCTGGTGATGCTGATGCAGCACGTCCAGCGTAACTTAGCTTAGCGCCTTGCGGGATAGCTTCCCAGAAGTGATGCTGACTTGAATACCAAGCACCCTGGTTCTGAGGTTCTTCCTGACACCAAACAAACTGTTCAACATGTTGATATTCAGCGAAGACAGCTGCAATTTCCGCATGTGGGAAAGGATAAAGCTGTTCAATACGCACAATAGCAACATCAGTTTGACCTGTTTTACGACGTGTTTCGAGTAAATCGAAATACACTTTACCGCTACACATCACAACACGTTTAACTTGCGTTGAGTCAAGTACATCAATTTCACCAATGATATTTTGGAACGTACCGTCAGCTAGCTCAGACAAGTCGGAAATAGCGAGTGGATGACGTAACAATGATTTAGGTGTCATAACGATTAATGGACGACGCATAGGACGTACAGTTTGGCGACGAAGCATATGATAAACTTGCGCTGGTGTACTCGGTACACACACCTGCCAGTTATGCTCAGCACACATTTGCATATAACGTTCTAGACGTGCAGATGAATGCTCAGGACCTTGTCCTTCATAACCATGTGGTAACATCACTGTTAGACCACACATACGACCCCATTTCTGTTCACCAGAAGAAAGGAATTGATCAAATACAACTTGTGCACCATTGGCGAAATCACCGAATTGTGCTTCCCAAATAGTCAAACCACTTGGTTCAGTTGTCGCATAACCATATTCAAACGCTAATACCGCTTCTTCAGATAATACTGAATCGTGGATAGTTAACTCACCTTGATCAGGTTTTAAATTGGCTAATGGTGTATACGTACTTGCGTTTTCTTGGTTGTGTACAACAGCATGACGATGGAAGAAAGTACCACGGCCAACATCTTGCCCAGTAATACGTACTTTATAGTTATCATCAAGCAATGTTGCATATGCCAATGTTTCAGCAAAACCCCAATCACACGGTTTCTCACCGTTTGCCATTGAAATACGATCGTTGTAAATTTTCTGCACACGAGATTGAATCTTATGTCCTTCAGGTACAACTGTCATTTTCAATGCAAGCGCAGCAAGTTTATCTTGAGGCACTTGTGATTGATAAGGCATATCCCATTCGTGTTTTAAGTATGGGTTCCAATCAACTGAGTGCTGCTGCATTGGACGCCATTCTTTAACGACACATTCACCACCGTCAAGCAGATCACGATATTCGTTAATGAAACCTGTCGCTTCAGCGGCATCAATCACGTTTTCATTGACTAACTGCTCAGCGTAGATCTTACGTGGCGTTGGGTGTTGCTTAATTTTTTTGTACATTAATGGCTGTGTTGCACTCGGCTCATCGGCTTCATTATGGCCGTGGCGGCGATAACAAACTAAATCGATAACCACATCACGCTTAAATGTATTACGGTAATCAAGCGCAATTTGAGTAACCAATACAACAGCTTCAGGATCATCTGCATTTACATGGAAGATGGGAGCCTGAACCATTTTTGCGATATCCGTACAGTATTCTGTAGAGCGCATATCTTTTGGATTCGACGTTGTAAAACCAACTTGGTTATTAACAACAATACGTACAGTACCACCGATACCATAAGCGCGTGTTTGCGACATATTAAATGTCTCAGCCACAACACCTTGACCAGCAATTGCAGAATCACCATGAATTGTGATAGCCAGTACTTCGTCACCATTTGTGCTACCAAGACGTTCTTGACGTGCACGAACAGATCCCATGACTACTGGGTTAACAATTTCTAAATGCGATGGATTAAACGCAAGAGCTAAATGTACATTACCGCCTGGGGTATTAAAATCTGAGCTGAAACCTTGGTGATATTTAACGTCACCCGCTCCCCATACGTCACTGTGTTTACCGGCAAATTCATCAAACAGATCAGCTGGTTTTTTACCAAGTACGTTAACCAGCATATTCAGTCTGCCGCGATGCGCCATACCAATAACTGCTTCTTTGATACCTTGTTCACCACTACGACGAATTAATTCTTTCATCATTGGAATTAGTGCATCACCACCCTCGAGGGAGAAACGTTTTGCACCAGGGAACTTAGCACCAAGATATTTTTCAAGACCTTCGGCAGCGGTTAAGCTGTCTAAAAATCGTAATTTATCTTCTTTTTCAAATTCTGGACTGCTTTCAACAGACTCTAAACGACTTTGAATCCAACGCTTTTCTTCTGTAGAGACAATGTGCATATATTCAGCAGCAATTGAACCACAGTAAGTTTTTTGTAGCGAAGCATAAAGGTCACTTAGTTTCATGCTTTCTTGACCAATCGCGTATGAACCAACATTAAAATTGGCATCAAAATCGGCATCAGAAAGAGTGTGATATGCAGGGTCTAGGTCTTGTACACGATCGCGTGCCCATAAACCTAATGGGTCTAAGTTGGCATGCTGGTGACCACGGAAACGGAAAGCATTAATTAATTGTAATACTCTAACTTGTTTCGCATCGTTATGCGGGTCGCTGACTTGCGCTGCATAGCGAGAGGTGTCTTTCGCAAGACGAATGAAATAGTCCTTAACTGGACCATGTGGAACTTCTTTAGTCGCATTATCAACTTTAGGTAGACCTAAAAATACAGTTTGCCATTCTTCGCCAACTGAATCAGGATCTGCTAAAAATTGCTCATATAAATCTTCAATATATGTCTGGTTCGCACCGGCTAGATGAGAGGATTCTAACCAGGCTTTCATGACGTTATTCTGCATTCTCTGCCCTTTTTACTTTAAATGTCCACCGCGCCAGAGATGGTAGCAAAGATTTCAAATTACTAGGCCATTCCCAACGGAATGACCATTGTAACTAAAAACTAACAAAAAACATTGCTACACCGCACGTTGTAGTAACATAGATTTAATATTACCGATTGCTTTTGTAGGATTTAGACCTTTAGGACACACGTTTACACAGTTCATAATACCGTGACAACGGAATACACTAAACGCATCGTCTAATTCTGATAAACGTTGGTCTGTTGCTGTGTCACGACTATCAACTAAGAAACGATAAGCCGCTAATAAACCAGCAGGACCCACGAACTTATCAGGGTTCCACCAGAATGATGGGCATGATGTTGAACAACATGCACATAAGATACACTCATATAAACCATCTAACTTCTCACGATCTTCAGGTGACTGAAGGTTTTCGCGAGACGGTGGAATAGCACTTTCGTCTGTAATTAAGAACGGTTTAATACGTGCGTAGTTATCATAAAACTGCGACATATCAATCACGAGATCTCGGACCACTGGTAAACCAGGAAGCGGGCGAATAACGATCGTATTGTTCATATTTAAATCAGACAAAGGCGTGATACATGCTAGGCCATTCTTGCCATTCATGTTAACACCGTCAGATCCACACACACCTTCACGACAAGAACGACGGAAAGATAATGATGCATCTTTTTCTTTTAACAGAATTAGCGCATCAAGCACCATCATGTCAGAACCTTCAGGTACTTCAAGGCTCATTTCTTTCATTTTAGGTTTGCTATCAACATCAGGGTTATAGCGATAAATTGAAAATTTAACTTGCATAGGTATCCCTTAGGTTAATAAACACGTGCTTTCGGCACAAAGTGTTTCAACTGTTCTTCAGTCAATAAGTTAGGTGATAAGTTCACTTCACGCGTAACCATTGTTTCTGATTCAGGTTGATACAGTGAATGGCATAACCAGTTCACATCATCACGATCTGGGTAATCAAAACGACTGTGCGCACCACGGCTTTCTGTACGGAAGTTTGCAGCATGCGCAGTTGCATATGCAGTTTCCATCAGGTTATCCAGCTCTAGACATTCAATACGTTGAGTATTGAATTCTGTAGATGTGTCATCTAAGCGTGCATTTTGTAAACGTTTACGAATTGTACGTAACTCTTCAAGACCTTCGGCCATTGAATCACCTTCACGGAATACCGAGAAGTTAAGTTGCATACATTGTTGTAAATCTTTACGGATTTGCGCAGGATCTTCACCGTCTTGATTATTTTCCCAACGGTTTAAACGTTCAAGTGATGCATCTACGTTTGCGTCAGTTGCTTCTTGTGGCTCTGGAATAGTATCCAGCGCAGTACCAAGATAGTTACCAGCAGCACGACCAAATACAACCAAATCAAGCAGTGAATTACCACCTAAACGGTTCGCGCCATGTACTGATACACAAGCGATTTCACCAACAGCAAATAAACCAGCAACAACTTCCATGTTACCTTCTTCATTACGTGTTAGTACTTCACCGTTAACATTCGCAGGTAAACCGCCCATCATGTAGTGACACGTTGGAATTACTGGAATTGGTTCTTTAACTGGATCAACGTGAGCGAACGTACGAGATAGCTCACAAATACCTGGTAGACGAGATTCAAGTACGTCTTCACCAAGGTGATCAAGTTTCAATTTAAGGTGTGGACCCCAAGGACCATCACACGCACGACCTTCACGAATTTCAGTCATCATTGAACGAGCAACAACGTCACGACCAGCAAGATCTTTTGCGTTTGGCGCATAACGTTCCATGAAACGTTCGCCATCTTTATTTAGTAAGTAACCGCCTTCACCACGACAACCTTCAGTTACAAGTACACCTGCACCTGCAATACCGGTCGGGTGGAACTGCCACATTTCCATATCTTGTACTGGGATACCAGCACGAATAGCCATACCAACACCGTCACCAGTATTAATGTGTGCATTCGTTGTAGAAGAATAGATACGACCTGCGCCACCTGTAGCAAATACAGTCGCTTTAGACTTGAAGTAGCAAATTTCACCTGTTTCAATGTCCATCGCTGTACAACCAGTGATGATACCTTCGTCATTTTTAACGAGGTCTAACGCATACCATTCAGAGAAAACTTTCGTTTCATTCTTAATGTTTTGTTGATACAGAAGATGAAGTAATGCATGACCAGTACGATCGGCAGCAGCAGCAGTACGAGCCGCTTGTGCGCCACCGTATGCAAGTGACTGACCACCAAATGGACGTTGGTAAATAGTACCATCTTCAAAACGAGAGAATGGTAGACCCATATGCTCAAGTTCTAAAATTGCTTCTGGACCCGTTTTACACATAAATTCGATAGCGTCTTGGTCACCGATATAATCAGAACCTTTAACAGTATCGTACATGTGCCACGTCCAATCGTCTTCGTGTGAATTACCTAAAGCAACGGTAATACCACCTTGAGCAGATACGGTATGTGAACGAGTTGGAAAAACTTTAGATAAAAGTGCACAACTTTTACCTGACTTAGATATTGATAGCGCAGCACGCATACCAGCACCACCGGCGCCAATAACTACTGCATCAAATTCGCGAACTGGAATACTCACTTATAACCCCCAAAGAACAACAAAACCAACAAGCGCATAAATAAATGCAGTGGTTGTTAGAACAAACTGTAATGCACCACGTAAACCGGTTGATTTAACATAGTCAGTTAATACCTGCCATACACCAATCCACGCGTGGATGACGAGAGCGATAAGGGTAAGAAGGGTGAATACTTTATTGCCAGTGCTTGCAAAAAAATCTGTCCATACTTGATATGTAAGATCATTAAATGCTACAAAACCAACAAAATAAAATGTATAAAGTGCCATAATGATGGCGGTTGCACGGATCATGATAAAATCATGTGTACCACTGCGGCCATAACTTGCTGCGTTAGTTACCATACCATTATCCCCGCTAGGATTGATAAAACAACGGTTGCAACAAAAGATACTTTCGCACTTAATGCACCCGATTCAAGTTCTTCAAAGTAACCCATGTCCATCAATAGATGACGGATACCACCTGCAATATGATATGCAAGTGCTGTTAGGATTCCCCAAAGAATGAATGTACCAAAGAAACCAGACACAATTTCTTGGGCGTTTTGGAAACCTTGTTCAGAAGATAATGATTCTGCTAGTAACCACAACAGGATACCCACAGCAAACAGCATTATTACACCAGAGATACGGTGTAGAATCGATGCGATTGCTGTGATTGGCATGTTGATAGTCTGCAGATCTAAATTTACAGGTCTTTGCTTTTTCACGATATCGCTCACTCAGCTCCATTGAGCATTATTATTATTATGATTCGGATCACAGAATTGTATTATTTTCATAACAAATTCCTTTCAAATGAAAGCCCTTGTTTATTTCTTGTTCAAAGTTCAAATAAAATAACGATTATAAGCACTTACATCATTTGAACAAAATTAAAACAAGGACTCTTAATCCGCGTATAAGTATACCTATATCACAATTTATTTACAATTATAAAAGGTCTTCTCGCAACATTTACGTTAAAATTGAAACATAGGTTAACCTTTTAGTGTTTTTTCTTTGATTATTCTGTAACAAAATTGACATTAGTAAATATTAAAGGTAGCTTTAGCTTCGAATTTCATGAAGAAATCTAACTATAAATAAGCAAAGGAGACGTGCTATGGCTAATCAAAAAGCCACGTTAAACCTACCCGGTCAAGAGCCAGTTGAACTTCCAATTTTATCTGGTACAGCTGGTCACGATGTTATCGACATTCGTACCCTAGGTAGTAAAGGATATTTCACCCATGATCCAGGTTTTATGGCAACGTCATCGTGTGAGTCTAAAATTACTTATATTGATGGTGTAGAAGGTATCCTACTACATCGCGGTTACGCTATTGATGATTTAGCATTTAATGCAGATTATTTAGAAGTTTGTTATATTATTCTTTATGGTGATGCACCAACTAAAGAACAATACGAGCAATTTAAAGCAACTGTACACAAGCATACAATGGTGCATGAGCAATTCGCATCATTCTTTAAAGGTTTCCGTCGCGATTCTCACCCAATGTCTATTCTTTGTGGTGTATCTGGCGCACTAGCAGCCTTTTATCATGATTCACTTGATGTTACTAACCAACGTCACCGTGAAATCTCGGCATTCCGTTTATTATCAAAAATGCCAACAATTGCTGCTATGTGTTACAAATATTCAATCGGTCAACCGTTTGTATATCCAGACAACAGCTTGTCGTATGCTGGTAACTTCTTAAAAATGATGTTCTCAGTACCATGTGAAGAATATGTTGTTAATCCTGTTGTTGAAACAGCGATGGACCGTATCTTTACACTACATGCTGATCATGAACAAAATGCATCAACATCTACTGTTCGTCTTGCTGGTTCATCAGGTGCTAACCCATTTGCATGTATTGCTGCAGGTATTGCGTCACTTTGGGGGCCTGCTCACGGTGGTGCAAACGAAGCTTGTCTAACAATGCTTGAAGAGATTGGCAGCGTTGATCGTATTCCTGAATTTATCGCTCGTGCGAAAGACAAAGATGACCCGTTCCGTCTAATGGGCTTTGGTCATCGTGTTTACAAAAACAAAGATCCACGTGCAACAGTAATGCGTAAGAGTTGTCACGAAGTGCTTAGTGAATTAAACATTTCTGATCCACTATTAGATGTAGCAATGGAACTTGAGCGTATTGCGCTTGAAGACCCTTACTTCATCGAGAAGAAACTATATCCAAATGTAGATTTCTACTCAGGCATTACGTTACGTGCTATTGGTATCCCTGTTTCTATGTTCACGGTTATTTTTGCATTAGGCCGTACTGTAGGCTGGATCGCTCACTGGAACGAAATGTTAAGTCAACCTGGACAGAAAATTGGTCGTCCTCGTCAGTTATATACTGGTGAAGCGCACCGTCCGTTTGAGTCACTTGCTGACCGCGACTAACTAATATAAACGTTTTATGTATATAGCAAAAAGGCTTCTGGATTTATTCAGAAGCCTTTTTTATTACGATCATTATTTCTACAATCACTCAATCACTACAATATAGTTCGGCATTCGCAAATCACAGCTATTTTAGGATAAGCTTACAAGACACTTCCCTACTCGTACTCCTGATTCTAATTACTCACGAGCACAGTCGTAAATCGCCCCATAATGAAGATTAACGACTAAACTGTGTTTGTAGTGATTCAGTTAATTGCGCACTCATCATCGCTCTGAGCGCAGCAGGCTTAACCAGTTTACGTAATAAACCTACGTTAGCCGCAGCGGCCTTATCTGCAATGCCAGCTTCAGTCGTCGCGGTAATAAGGATTGCAGGCGTAGTGGGATTAATTGCTCTTAACGCTGAAATTAACGTTAATCCATCCTCACCATTATCTAATTGATAATCCACTAACAAAATATCGAAATCACACTGCTTAAATAATGCTTTCGCCGTGGTGATTGAATTAGCACCGTAAACCTCACAGTCCCAACTGCTCATCAGCTCTAACATGCCTTCCAAAATAGCCGGATTGTTATCGATACACAGTACAGCGGTCCCAGTCAGGTCCGTCGGAGCAAGAATCGGTACAATATTATCTTGCTGTAACGCGGTCGCCTCGCACAGTTGTAGACTAAAACGACAACCTCGACCTTCAATAGAATCAAGACTCAATTGATGCTGCAGTAATACCGATAGGCTATTACAAATACTAAGTCCTAACCCCAAGCCATCATTCGAACCATTATTGTCCTCTAATTGACTGAATTGTTCGAATACCTTAGCTTGATTTTTTGCCGCAATACCGGGTCCATTGTCTAATAACTGAATACTGATCTGACCACTTTTCCGGCGACAACCGAGCAATACTCGTCCAGGACTGGCATAGCGAAAGGCATTACCAATTAAATTTTGTAATATGCGACGTAGCAGGTGTTTATCGGTATTAACCCAATGCTTTGTCGGCATAATAGTAAAACTCACCCCATGTTGTTTCGCCGCTGCAGAAAACTCGTTAGCAAGTTGGCTAAAGAGATCATTTAGCGCGAATGTTTCAATATGCGGTTTAATACTGCCACTCTCAATACGAGCAACTTCGGCTAAATTAACAATCATTTCATTCGCGACTTTTAACGACAAGTCGATACTCTTCACTTGGCGCTGCTGATGTTCATTTAACGTTGACTGGCTTGCCAGTGCCGATGTGAACAAACGTGCCGCTTCTAGTGGCTGCAATAAGTCATGACTACACACTTGTAAATAATGACTTTTCTTACTCAGTGCTTCATCTGCAACTACCCTCGCCTTGGCTAACTCTTTATTGGCTTTTTCGAGTTTATTGGTGCGCTCAGTAACTCTGGTTTCTAGATCTTGATTAGCTTCTTTTAATACCTGCTCTGCTTGTCTAAATACGGTAATATCGGAAAAAACCATCAAGAAGCCACCATCAGGTAATGGGTTGCCTTCAATTCTAATAACCTTACCGTCTTCACGTAAGCGTTCGGAGTTATGCGACTGTCTTAAACGTAGAAAATCGAGACGTTTTTTTACATGAAACTCAGTATCACCTGCACCACACAAACCGCGTTCGGCATTAAAGCGAATTAATGACTCAACCGAACAACCCACACTCAGAATATCATCAGGATAATCAAACAACATCGCATATTGCTTGTTCCAAGCAACCAGTTCGAGTTCATCATTTACAATCGAGATCCCATCTCTGGTATTTTCTATCGCACTTTTTAACAAATTCTGACTAAATTCTTGGCGATGACTTGATGCGTTACCGACTAATGTAGCGAGTTCATCCAACGCAAAATCATGTCCATCCAATGCTGAATTGAGTACTAAGCGTGCAGATGACGAGCCCATCACACTAGATAAGACTTTCTCGGCATGCTCAAGTGCATATTCCGATTTTTCCTTGGCGGAATAGCCTAAAGTAATCGCGACCTGTTCAAAAGCCTGGAAGCTTTTAGATGCTTTATCGTCACCGACAAACTGCGCGGTCAATAACAGTAACTCATCGATTGATATCGCTTGTCGTTTTGACTTCGCTTTGCGCTTACTTTCCACTAATGATGGCGTTAACTGGCGCTTTAAAAACAACGCCCCCTGTATCCGTTCTTGAATACTCGAACGGGTGACTAAGGATATTAGGATCATCGCGACAATATTAATGGTCAAGCAAAGTAAGTTGATTGCCGTTGAACTTGCAAAAAAAGTGCCTTCGAGTGGCCCTTGATATAAACCCAACTGCGGTAAAAAGTTGAATATAGTCCACAATGAAAAGCCCAGACTGATACCAGTAAACACCCCTTTCAATGTAGCGCGACGCCAATAAAAAGACGCAATTAAGGCGGGTGTAAGTTGTGCTAATGCACCTAATGCCGTCGCACCTAAGCTAGCCAATGCCGTCGGAGGAATAAACAAGAACACCAAGTAACTCAGAAAAATAACAAACATCACTAACACTTTACGAATGTTAAGCAGCTTTAATCTAAACGCATGGTATTGCGTGGGATGTTTATTTTTCTTGAATAGAAACGGGAATACGATCTCATTACTGAGCATGGTACTCAAGGCAATCGTTGAAACGATAACCATAGAGCTTGCTGCTGAGATCGCGCCTAAAAATGCAAACAGTGTTAACCACATTTGATCTTGATACCAAGGTAACACCAATACATACATATCCGCAGGTACGCTGTTACCGAGTAGTAAATAACCCGCTAGCCCCAGTGGTGCAGAGAAAAACGCAAACACCAGTAGGTACAAGGGAAAAATACGACGACTCAACCAAGCATCTTGTTCATCACGTAACTCCACAATCATGACGTGGAATTGCCGCGGTAACACAAAAAATGCGGCCATCACAATAATGATCATACCAAACATCGCGCTTAGATCTGGAAATTGCAATGCACTGGCTAAGTCAGCATTGGCACTGGCTTGTTGCCAGATATCCTGTGGTGAATCAAAGACAATATAACAAATGAAAATACCGACACTGGCAAAAGCAATGATTTTAACCAAGGCCTCAAACGCAATCGCCAGCATAATACCGGGATGACGTTCTGTGACATCAATATTTCGAATACCAAATAGAATACTAAAACCAGCCAGTACAAAACTAGTCACTAGCCCCAGTTGCCATGGCATAAAATCTTGTTGGATTTGTAATTGCTGGAAGGAATAAACAATCGCTTTAATTTGTAAGGCGATATAAGGCATAGTCCCAAGTAACGAGACCATCGTCACCAAGATAGCCAAGGCATGTGATTTACCAAAGCGCGCCGCAAGTAAATCGGCGATAGAGGTTAAATTAAAACTAATACTGGTCTGAATAATACGTTGTAGAAAAGGCCATGCGAAGACAAGCAGTAAGATAGGACCTAAATAAATGGGCAAGTACGAATAAACACTGGTTGCAGCCTGCCCCGTGGTACCGAGAAAACTCCATGAGGTACAATAAACAGAAACGGCAAACGCATAAATTAACGCTTGCCGTTTTCCTTGAATAAGATGACGATATTTATCGCCTAAATAAGCAATCAAAAATAATAACGCGATATAAAAAAAACTTAATAGCATTAACTGCCAATTAGCGAACATAATATAACCTACTAAAAAACTAGAGCAACGTTTCAAATTCGCTGATGTAATTACCGCCTTTAATCGAAGCGATCAATCTTAATTTATAACTTGCCGAGGTAGCGGCTAACTCACGCAGTGGTGTTTGCGCTTGCCAATAATAGTTACTTTGAACTTGAGTCAGAGGGTATGGCGTCGCATTATTATTGCCATCGACCAAAAATAACACTGCTTCATCAAGTGGAAAGGTAGAATTAATAACCGTTGAACCGGCTTTATCAAATACATTAACTTTAAAATCACCGCTTACCAATACGCACTCGCCTGCAAGTACTGCACAAGAAGATTCAGGTATTAAGGTGATTAATTTAGTTTCGTCTGCATCATTTTCAATAAAGTAATCCGATGCAATATAGCCAAATACGGCTAATAATGGCGCGACCAGTACGGCAACTTTAGTATGCTTATTCATTAATTTATTCCTTTAAATTATCACTGTAATCCGCTACATCGAGTTGCCCCAACATCATTGCAGCTTGCGTTCTATTACGCACATTCAATTTACGAAAAATAGCGCTTGCATGGGCTTTAACTGTCGCCTCAGCAACACAAAGTTTGTCACCAATTTGTTTATTCAACAGGCCTTCAGAAAACATCATTAATATGCGATATTCTTGTACGGTTAATTTAGCTATCGCCTCGTCAGCAACATTGCTCACTGTTTCTTGCGCTTTTTCAAACGAACCTGGTACCCACAACTGTCCAGATAATACTTTATTGATAGCGGTAATAATTGTCGGCACAGATTCTGACTTGGGCACAAAACCTGATGCACCGTGCTGCATCGCTTTACCGATAATGGTCTCGTCACTGTAGGCAGAGATAACCACAACCGGAATGTCTGGGTATTGCTTACGAATACGAATGAGATGATCAAAGCCATGCGCACCGGGAATATTAAGATCCAGTAATAACAAATCAACATCGGTATTTTTAACTAAACAATCACTAAGGCTTTCAACCGTTTCGGCCTCAAGCCATTGTGTAGTATTAAATTGTTCTTTTAAGGCAATCAACAATGCTTGGCGAAAAAGAGGGTGATCATCAGCAATGATGATTTTTTCTGGCATTACGTGCATATTCATCCATGTATGACTACAAATAATTAACCCCTACTATACATGACACCATGTTGCCAAACTGTGACCAAGTTAACTCGGTTCACGCACAACATGCGACTTAGCTAACTGAAAGCACTTGTGATCAAAGACTTAAGTTTTGTATCACCCTTTAATTCTGAATGTTGTATTTTAGCCATAAACAACTCAGCAGTGGCAATCGCATCGTTTAATGCATTGTGCGCTGCATAGTGTGGTAATCCATACTCATCACGCAAGCTCGTCAAATGCAGCGTCGATGGCGAGTAAGCCTGACTACACCTGTCGTGCCGCTTTTTAGCCAAGGCTAATGTATCAATGATCGGAAATACAGGCGCCATGCCATACAACTTAATACAAGCTTGTTCGAGAAAGTTTTTTTCTATCTGAGCATAATGAACCAGCATAGCTTTTCCCGCTAATGCCGTTAACAAGTCCTCGACGACGCTTGCCAAGGGTCGTCCGCTGGCTTTTTCCTGATCTGTGATGGTGTGAATAGTCACATTATCATCTTCAAGTTGGCAGTGCGCAGCGACAATTTGATGATAACAACTATCCAATCTAATTTGGCTAGCAGCCAGCGCGACGTAACCAATACTCAAAATATTATCTTGTTTCGCATTCAACCCGGTTGTTTCAAAATCCACAGCTAAAATATCACTGTCCATAATAGGTTGTTCAAGATCGATAATCGGCACACTTAAATATTGTTTCAACGCCCCTTCAGGCGCTTTACTCAGCAAGCGTTTACGTTGTTTCTCTAAACTAAAAAACGATTTTATAAGATTCATACTATGTCCTTACTCATCAGTTTATCCAGTGTCTACTTCTATCTATTACAAACTACAAATTAACGACCAACTACACCATCTGTCGATAACTTTGCATGGCTTTAATTACCTTAAACGCATCTTTTAAATGTTCACGTTCCAATCGAGAGATCTCTTTTGGTAACAGATAGCTATCAGCCTCTTCACCTTTGATTAATTGCTTGGCTTGATGCTCGGCACGTAACATGCCTAACAGCTCAAATGCATCAATCAAATTAGCAGATTCAGTACGACTCAGCGATGGCGTGCCCGCCGCGAGTCTTAAGCGCATAATAGTATTTACATCTTCGATACCTTCAGCCAAAGCATAAATACGCGCAAGATTAATGATCGGCGCTAAGCCATTATGCTTAAGATCCAAGCCTTTTTTGTTGTTACCATCTTGGATCAAAACAAAATCACGAAAGAATCCTAATGGCGGTTTCTGTAACAACGCATTGCGTGATAGATGCGCTTGAAACAAGGTATTCTTTTGCGTTTTCGCTAACATATTACGACGCACATCTTGCAACAAAGAACTGTCACCATAGACGGTAGCAAGATCAAAAAACACGCTACTGTTTAACAATGCTTGCGGATCTGGCTGTGTGACCCAATCATTAAAATAACCTTGCCATACGCGCTTTTTCTGCCGCCATTGGGTGTTAGTCGCCATAATATTACCCGGACAATAAATATAACCACAAGCCGCTAGACCATCACAAACAAAATGCGCAAATGCTTCAAACCACGCTTCTTGCTCGGGGGTCGCACTATCATCAATGATCAGGGCATTATCTTGATCCGAATAAACTAACTGCTCTTGCCGCGCTTGTGAACCGGCACATAACCAAGCGTAACCAACAGGTGCATTACCCAATTTTTGCTCTGCTAACTCAATTAAGCGAATGGTAAATGCCATGGTCAGTGCACTGATGTTTTTACCTAAATAATCCGCACTGGCCCCCAACTTGGCCATGCTTACTTGTAGTTTGGGTAACATCAAACTTAACTCAACCAAGACATCGACAGAACTGGCTTTATGGATCACCGAACTTAAATTAACCGCATGATGACCTTCTTGATTCATTAAGTCCGTCGCCGTCAGCATGCCAACCAATGCCCCATATTTCGTCACAGGTAAGTGGTGTATACGCTGACTTATCATTAACGCGAGCGCATCATGACCACAAAGATTGATATCAATTGTCGCCATATTGGCGGTCATAATATCTGTCACCGCGTGTTGAATATTTAATCCTTCAGCAACGCAACGTCGGCGAATGTCTTTATCCGTAACAATACCGGCCGGCTGTTCATCTGCCATGATAACCAGACACGAGACGCCTTTTTCGGTCATGTATTTAGCGGCATCTTTAATACTCGCTTGCGTGGTGATTGTGATAGCTGGGCTGTTGTAATAATCAGTTATCGGCGCATTGGTTAAACTCGACGCGATTAATGCCGATTCCGTTATCGCGCCCATGGTATTCTGCAGTCGCTGTGGTGCGGTTTGTAACAAAAACTGTAAGGCAGTGGGCTGCTCAGTAAGTAACTCTTCTAACTCATTAAAATCAATAGCATATAGCAAACAATCTTCTTCAACACGTAAGCTTATCTGTAACCTTTCGGTATCTGGTCGGCATAGTACACTGCATAAATCCCCTTCTGAGAATTTACCCTGTAATTCACCCGCGTTATCGTAATAGGCAATGACACCTTTTTTAACGATATACAGCATAACCTGGTCGTTTTGATGAACATTCAAAATGGTTTCATTGCGGTAATAACCGATTGAAGTTCGTTTGGCAATAAGATGACAATCCTGATCATTTAATAAATTAAATGGTGGAATGACTTTAATAAAATCAACAATATCATTTAACGCTGCATTCATATGTTCACTCTAGCCTCTACTGTTCTGCACTTGAATCTGTGCTTGTATCGATACTAATAGTCGTAAATCACCTTGTATTGATAATTCACTTTGTATCTTCAGTTTTAACCCTATACCTCTAAATCGTCAACATCATAAAATAATATATAGACGAAAGTTGTATAGGGTTATTTTTTAAAGGTTGCTAAATTTACAACATGCTAGTGCGAACGCCAACGACTTGTCATGCAAGTTAAGGACAACTTATGTCGGTGATCAATAACTAACTAATTTTACTTATTAAGATTTAATCGTTTTTTTTGGGAGAAAGGATATGGAACAAGAAAACGCCTATTGGCAAACCAATATACGACTTATATTAACCTGTTTAGTAATTTGGTTTGTAGTGTCATTTGGCTGTGGCATTTTATTCGTCGAACAATTGAATGAGTTTCGACTCGGTGGATATAAGCTTGGTTTCTGGTTCGCACAACAAGGGTCTATTTATACCTTCGTTGGTTTAGTTTTTTGGTATGCCGTACAGATGAATAAGCTGGACAAAAAACACAATGTTGAGGAAGAATAAATGACCGAATTAAAACTCTATACCTATATCGCCGTATTCGGTTCGTTTACTTTATATTTTGCCATTGCTTGGTTTGCTCGCGCTAAAACAACCAGTGACTTCTATGCCGCTGGCGGTGGTATTACCCCATTACAAAACGGGATGGCGATCGGCGCCGATTGGATGAGCGCCGCGTCGTTCTTATCAATGGCTGGTCTTATTGCCTTTCTTGGTTACGGTGGTTCAGTGTTCTTAATGGGGTGGACGGGTGGTTTTGTACTGCTAGCGACCTTACTGGCCCCCTATATGCGTAAACACGGTAAGTTTACCGTGCCAGAATTCATTGCCGACCGCTATGACTCAAAAACAGCGCGTGTGGTGGCAATTGTCTGCTTAATTGTCGCTTCTGTGACCTATATTATTGGCCAAATGAAAGGTGTTGGTGTTGCCTTCTCTCGCTTCTTAGAAGTTGATTATGACCTAGGTCTAGGCATAGGTATGGTTGTGGTATGGGTTTATGCTGTACTTGGTGGTATGAAAGGTATTACTTACACGCAGATCGCACAGTACTGTGTACTTATCTTTGCTTATACTATCCCAGCAGTATTCATTTCGTTACAACTAACAGGTAATCCAATTCCACAACTTGGTTTGGGTAGTACCCTTGCCGATGGTAGCGGTGTTTATCTGCTTGATAAAATCGATATGGTTGTCACCGACCTCGGCTTTAACCAATACACAACTGATAACATGGGCGGCACATTAAACATGTTCGCTTACACGCTGTCATTAATGATTGGTACAGCGGGTTTACCACACGTTATTATGCGCTTCTTTACTGTTCCAACAGTGAAAGCGGCTCGTGCATCGGCAGGTTATGCATTAGTATTTATTGCCTTACTTTATACAGTCGCACCAGCTGTTGGTGCAATGGCTCGCTTCAATCTTATCAACACGATTGAGCCATCTGCAGGTCAACAACTTGAGTATGAGAAACGTCCACAATGGTTTAAAGACTGGGAAGGTACAGGTCTATTAAAATTTGAAGATAAAAATGGTGATGGCAAAATTAATTATGTTGCTGACCCTGTTAAAAATGAAATGGTTAAAGTTGACCGTGACATCATGGTATTAGCGAATCCTGCAATTGCAAACCTACCAAACTGGGTGATTGCATTGGTTGCCGCAGGTGGTCTAGCCGCTGCACTCTCAACTGCCGCAGGTTTACTACTGGCCATTTCATCCGCTATTTCACATGATTTAATGAAAGGTATACTAACACCAAACATGACCGAGAAAGCCGAACTCAAAGCAGGCCGTATCGTGATGACTATTTCTATCATCATCGCTGGCTACCTTGGTTTAAATCCGCCTGGATTCGCCGCCGGTACCGTTGCCCTCGCCTTTGGTTTAGCAGGTTCATCGTTATTCCCAGCGTTAATGATGGGTATCTTTTCGAAGAAAATTAATGGTACAGCTGCCGTATCGGGTATGTGTGCAGGTTTAGGTATTACTATGCTGTATGTATTCCAACATAAAGGCATCATGTTTATCCCAGGTACTTCGTTCCTAGGCGGCATGGAAGAAAACTGGTTCTTTGGTATCTCACCTAACGCATTTGGTTCTGTAGGTGCACTTGTTAACTTTACCGTGGCATTTGTTGTCACCAAAGTAACCGGTGATGCGCCATTGCATATCCAACAGCTAGTTGAAAACTTACGTTACCCACGTGGCGCAGGTGCAGCAGCAGACCACTAATAACCCACTACATCGCGATTGAAACAATCCAATCGCGCTATTTAGACTGTCGGTTAGACTATTGATTGTAAGTAAATCGTAGATAATAAAAATGCCGTTCATCAATTGATGAACGGCATTTTTGTATTTACATTTTAACTCAAACTAGTATAGCAATTTGATAACTTGTTACTATCCACTGTTCGGCTAAGCAGTGATGACTTACTGAGCACTAACAATATTACGTACCACAACAAGATCTTCTGGTGTATCAACACCGGCAGCGGGTGCTTCAAGCGCTTCTTCAACGTGAATTTTCTCACCATGCCAAAGTACACGTAGTTGCTCTAGTGATTCGATCTGTTCAAGTTCAGTCTCTGCCCACTGCACGTAATCAAGAATAAAACCAGCACGGTATGCGTAGATACCAACATGACGTTGATAAACAGGTTTAATCTCAGTCACAGGCTCGTGCATAAAGTTATCACGGTGATAAGGGATCGGTGCACGACTAAAATACAAAGCATAACCTTGTTTATCCGTCACAACTTTAACCGCGTTCGGGTTAAAAACCTCTTCCACATCGGTAATAGCAACTGATAATGTCGCCATACGTGCTTCACTTTGCTTGCCAAGATTTGTGGCAACTTGCTCAATAATACGCGGTGGAATTAATGGTTCATCACCTTGTACGTTAACAATGATATCATCGTCATTAAAACCGAGCTTAGTACATACTTCAGCTAAACGTTCAGTACCCGAATTATGGTCCGGTGAGGTCATACACACTTCATAGCCTAATGCCGTCACCGCTTGTTCGATACGAGCATCATCAGTCGCAATCACTACCCGTGATGCGCCACTTTGTAATGCTTGTTCGGCAACACGTTGGATCATTGTTTTACCACAAATATCAACTAACGGCTTACCCGGTAAACGGCTTGACTGATAGCGTGATGGGATCACAACGATAAAACTCATTTAGCTAATTCTTCAGACGTTAACAAACGTGCTTTCACTTCTAGTAATACCGGGATACCTTCCGTGATTGGATACGCAAGACGGTCTGCATTACAGATAAGTTCATTATTACTTTTATCAAAATGTAATTTACCTTTGCATACAGGGCAAGCAATAATTTCAAGTAAGTTATGATCCAAAGTCATGGTTTAATTCCTTTAATGTTAATAATAACTGCGGTAAAAAATCGCTATCTAAACTTGCGTTTACCGGTAAATAATACCAATTATCCTGAGCGAAAGACTGACACTTAACAGCATCTTTTTCAGTCATAATAACGGTTCGCCCCGCTGCAAACTGCGTAATGTCTGCGGCAGTAAAAGCATGATGATCGGGAAATGAAAGATGTTCTTCAATCACATAATGGTGTTTTTCTAATGTGTTATAAAACCGCTGTGGATTACCAATACCGGCAATCGCAACATAGGCGACGTCAGTATTTAGCGTGGCAATGTCGTTATTAATCACTTTACGTAATGGCGCGGCAACTAAGTGCATATTAGCCTCACCAGCTAAACCATTACCTCCATTACAAATAACAAAATCAGCCGTTTTTAAACGCCAAGCACCTTCTCGTAACGGGCCCATCGGTAATAAGTGACCATTGCCAAGGCGACGTTTACCATCTATAACAATGAGTTCAATGTCTCTTTGCATTGCATAATGCTGGAGACCGTCATCAGTAATGATCACGTCAACATCAAACTGAGCTAATAAATGCGCCGCTGCAGCAGTACGCACAGGGCTAATAACCAGTGGGCATTGCGTGCGTTGGTGTAACATAAACGGTTCGTCGCCGCTGTGTGCGACTGGCGAATCGCTATTAACAATATAGGGATAGTGTGGTGCTTTCGAACCATAACCGCGGCTGATAATCCCCGGTTTGTAACCCGCAGCAGTAAGCTGCTCACACAAGTAAACGACCAAAGGCGTTTTACCTGTGCCTCCTACCGTAATGTTACCGACAACAATAGTCGGTACAGCAGGTTTAACACTGGCTTTAATACCCAGCTCAAATAGCTTACGGCGACTGCATGTAATGGCAGCAAACGTCAGACTTAACGGTGCCAGTAACCACTTTAACCAATGGTTTCCATACCAAATATCCTCTTCTATTTTCACACTAGCTCCTGTTATTCACACCAGTTCGATGTTTAACACCAAATACACGTTTAGCCACCAAGTTGTAAACGGTGTAATTGTGCGTAATGCTCACCTTTAGCAAGGAGTTCGGTGTGCGAACCACTCTCAATAATAGAACCAGCTTCGATAACCAGAATGCGGTCTGCAGCTTCAATCGTGGTTAAACGATGGGCAATCACTAACGAGGTTCTGTCTTTTTGTAATGTCTCAAGCGCTTGCTGAACCTTTTTCTCAGATTCTGCATCCAGTGCCGACGTTGCTTCATCAAGAATCAAGATAGGAGCATCTTGTAACAACGCACGCGCAATAGCGATACGTTGACGTTGACCACCCGATAGCATAGCGCCATTTTCACCTACCATAGTATCAAAGCCATGTTCAAAGCCTTCGATAAATTCTAATGCATTGGCTTTTGTTGCGGCTTCAATAATCTCTTCGCGCGTCACTTCGTTAATACGGCCATAGGCTATATTCGCAGCTACCGAGTCATTAAATAAATGCACATTTTGCGATACTAAGGCAATCTGGTTACGTAACGATTTCAACTCATAGTCATGCAGAGGTCGATCATCAATACTGATCTGACCTTTCTCTATTTCATAAAAACGTGTGAGTAAACTAGCCAATGTTGATTTACCACTACCAGAACGGCCAACAAGCGCAATCATCTCACCCGGCTGCGCGGTAAAATTCATATTCTCAATCAAACGAGCACTCGCCGTTGGATAAGTAAAATCAACATTCGAGAAGGTAATTTTACCAGCAACACGTTCTGGTATATAGGTACCAGTATTTTTTTCAGCTTCTAGATCTAGAATATCAAATAAGCTATTACACGCTGCAATTGCTTTTTGGATTTCAGAGTTGACGTTAGTAATGTCACGTAATGGGCGTAATAACGCCATCATCGAACCAACAATCGCCACGAATTTACCCGGGGTAAGTTCCGCTCGAATAGAGTCAAACGAGGCCAGATATAACACGACACCAAGTGCGAATGATGCCACAATTTGTACTAACGCATTACTCGCAGCACTGGTTGTTGCCATTTTCATTTGTTGCTGACGGATATGATTACTTACAGTACCAAAACGCTCGCGCTCTGTTTCATGCCCTGCAGACATTAATACGTCTTTATGACCATGTAACATTTGCTGCGCCGTTGATGACACATTACCCATTGCTTTCTGTAAGCGACGACTGATTACCCGGAAACGACCGCTCACAGTACCGATAATGATACCGACCAGTGGTGCAATAAAGAGTAATACCAGTGATAACTGCCAGCTCTGATAGAACATCCAAATAAGTAAACCAAGAATAAATGCACCACTACGGAAAACATTGACGATGGTTTTAGATGCAGCACCTGAAACTTGAGTGGAATCATAGATAATTTTTGATACTAATTCACCCGATGGCGTTTTATCAAAAAAACTCACTGGTAAATGCATAAGATGATCAAATAACTGACGTTGTAGACGCATGACGACTGTATTACCGGCTTTCGCCATACAATAACTTGAACCAAACGAGGCTAAACCACGCAGGGTTACCATGCCAACCACAAACAATGGCATCCATTTCAAGAATGCTGACGCTTCAGCGTTAAAGCCATCATCGACAAGAGGCTGTAGAATATTGAGTAATGTTGCATCGACAATACCGTAACCAAGCATCGCGAGAATACCAAAACCTAAGGTGGTTTTTAAATCGAGAACATAAATAGAAAATCGCTTAACCGTCTGCCAAGCTGTACGCTGTTGATCCATAAAAACTGTCTTGTTATTGAGATAGGCGATCATTTTAAACCTAGGTTAACGAAAACGCCAAACTTTCCATGCACTCAAGCGAATAATAACTGTTTTTTAACCATATTAACGAAAAAGGGCTGACCCAAATGGACCAACCCTTTTAATAACAGCGCTAACATACTGGCATTAATAGAACACAGCAGTACTGGTTTTATGCAGCATTACTACTATCTTGCTCTGTTTTAGCTTGCTGAGATGGCGCTACAACTTGTCTATTGCCGCCAATATTGAGTAACCAAGCCAGTGCAGGTAAGAAACACAAGGCACCGAGCATATTCCAAATAAACATGAAAGTGAGCATTAAGCCCATGTCGGCTTGGAATTTAATTGGTGAAAGTACCCAAGTACACACCCCAATCGCTAACGTAATACCGGTAAACGCAACCGCTTTACCTGTGCTTGATAATGCATATTTATAAGCATCTTGTAAGTTATCACCAATTTTTAAACGCGCTGATAATTGGCTATAAATATAAATACCGTAATCAACACCAATACCCACGCCTAACGCGATCACAGGTAAGGTAGCCACTTTCACGCCTATGCCTAATGTCGCCATTAACGCTTGCCCCAGAATAGAAGTCAGTGCTAGCGGTAAAATAATACAGATCAGTGTTTTAACCGAACGGAATGTAAGGAAACACAGAATCGCAACGACGCCGTATACCCACATCAACATTTGATATTGGGCTTTTTCAATGACACTGTTAGTCGCGGCTTCAATACCGGCATTACCAGCAGCAAGTGCAAAGTTAACACCTTCTGTTTTATTCGCTGTCGTATACGCGGTAATATCTGCGATTACAGTTTCAAGGGTATTGGCTTTATGATCATCAAGATAAATAATCAGCGGTAACATACTGCAGGTATTATTCATAAACGCTGCAGGAGCACGGCCTACCGCAGCATTAAGCACCAGTTGGTTGGGGCTTAAACCTTGCCATTTAGGATTACCTTCATTCATACCGACAATCGCTTTTTTGGCAATTGTCGCGACAGATAATGTCGACTGTACGCCAGCAATACCTTCAACATGTGACTGTAACTGATTCACTGCATTCAATGTATGGTAACTACTACACTGCTCGGCAGGTGTTTCAACCATCAACACCATGATGTCAGTACTGGCTTGATAGTTGTTTACCACATAAGCATTATCGAGATTATAGCGGCTGTCCGCACGTAACTCTGGTGCACCGGCATCAAGATCACCGATTTTAAGCGATTGGCCTTGGTATAAACCGACCGCAAGGCAAACCACACCAAATATCAACGCCGACTTAGCCCATTTCGCATCCGCAAAACGACTAAAGACAGTCACAATTAACGGTGTTTTCGATTGTTCAGCGACCAAGTATTTGATACCTGCAGGAGACACACCCGTCCAAGACATCAAAATAGGTAACAGTATCAAGTTAGTTAACAAGATAACCGCAACACCGACACTGGCTGCCGTAGCGAGATCTTGAATAACTTCAATTTCAATCACGTTTAAGGTAATAAAACCAAGTCCGTCACTTAACAATGCAATCAAACCAGGGATTGCTAACGCCCTAAAGCCAAGACGAGCCGCTTGTTCGGCTTTATTGCCCGCAGCCATATGCTGGCCAATCGCGCTAATAAGTTGTACACCATGACTCACAGCAATCGCAAACACTAAAAATGGCACTAACATAGAGTAAGGATCCAGACCCTGCCCCAGTAAATTAAGTAAACCTAATTGCCAGATAACCGCAACGAGCGCACAAGTAACCGTCACAAACGTGCTTCTTAAACAGCGGCTATACAGATACAGCAATGCAAACGTAATGACGATGGCCGTTAAGAAAAAGATCACCACTTCTGCCGCGCCAGCAATCAAATCGCCAACCACTTTAGCAAAACCTGTGATGTGAACCTTCACACCATTCACTTCATACTTACTGCGGATCTCTTCTAACGTTGTAGATAATTGATTGTAATCTAATGGTTTACCGGTATCAGGGTTGATGCTCATTAATGGCAATAAGAATACCGCTGATTTAAAGTCATCACCGACTAAATAACCGACTTGACCCGATAACATCACATTGCGACGTAATCTATCCAACGTACGTTGACTGCCATCATAATCACTCGGGATCACAGTGCCACCGACAAAACCATCTTCGGTTACTTCAGCCCAGGTGACATTAGCGGTCCAAATTGACTTCATTCCTGAACGGTCAACGCCAGAGATAAAAAATAATTCATCATTTAAGGTGCGCATCTGTTCTTGAAATTCAGCGTTGAAAATATCACCATTTTCGTTTTCAATAACAACGCGTACACTATTGCCTAAACTGGCTAGCTCTTGTTTATAATTTAAGTAGTTTTGCACATATTCATGCTGCACCGGGATCATTTTTTCAAATGACGCACTCGGTCTGACTAAACTCGCGTTATACGCTAAAAATGCAGTCAGTAACACGATCACTGCAAACACGATATATTTAAAACCAAATAACTGTTTCTCGATCCAAATAGTAAGCTTTTCCATATTACTTCAGACCTCCCTGACCTAGTTCATTTTGACTATTTGTTTGCCAACCACGTAATCCAGTCGTGATGACATTATCACCGACAATTTTAACGGAAGTGATATCGATTCGTTGACTTGTTTTTGAGATATTATTAAAGGTATGGCCGTTGTAGACTAATTTTAATCCACCAGCGCCAACGAGTAACAGCTCTGTGTTACTCAGCCAATCAGCAGAGAATATATGGTTAGTTACCCCGGTATCAAGGTGTTGCCAAGTCTCGCCTTGGTCTTTTGAAGCAAACATGTTGCCACGTAGTCCGTAACTGTAAAGTGACGTGCCATTAACGTCGATACCAAACAGTGAACCCATGTAATTAATATCGAGTGAACGCCAGTTTTCACCTAAATCTGAACTTGCCATGCCAAGACCCGCTTCGCCGACCACATAGATATTATTATCCACATCTGTCGTTAACGCATTAAGGTGGAAACCTTCAGGGTTCGGTACTTGATAGCCGATATATTGCCAATTATTACCGCCATCCTTGGTTTCTAGCATTGCGCCATAAGCACCAATGACAAGGCCGTAATCGGGTGTCGTGAATAGCACATCAAAAAATGAAATTTCGATACCCGCGTTTGCCGTTAAATCTTCAAGTTTATAAGTCGCATCATCGAGTTGTATCTCTAACTCATCAAGCATGTCTTCATCAAACGAACTGTCAGCTTCGGCACGTTCAAACTGCATCGTTAAGGTCACGATTTGCTGTTCCAAACTGGTTTTCAACAAACCGGTTAACTGCAAACCGTCGAACATTTTAATCCAATTATGACCGCCATCCGTGGTTTTTAATATCACGCCTTGATGACCCACTGCCCAAGCAACTTTGTCATTAATGAAGTTGACAGCGGTGATTGTCGTTTGCACCGGAACGTTAGCCTGCAGCCAAGTTAACTCAGCATTATCACGCACTAAAATACGACCGTACTCTCCCACCATAACTTGACGTCGCTGGAAATTATCGATCTCTAAAAAGACACTTTTCTCGGCAAGGCTATTCATTTCTGCCGCAACCTGTAACACATTGTTGTCGACATAACGGGTTGCTTTATTTAACGCTTGCTCGTCACTGGCACTATGCACTAGTAATGGTACTGGTAAACTTAATGCACATAACAGCGCAAGCAATTTTTTATCCATACTTGGCATTTGTATCACCCTAATCCCTTAAGTTTACGAAGGTCTTCTCACTAAGACCTAAATTTATTCATCCAATGGCAATCAATGTATCACTTGCCATCAGTAATTCTATTCTCGGCATCTCTATTTATGAATCGCAATGTTATTTATGAATGGCAATGCTCTCCTCGATAAACCCCAGGTGTCACGCCTTTCCAACGTTTAAATGCGCGAGAAAAATTAGCTACATTAGAAAACCCTAACAAATAGCTTATTTCCCCCAACGATAAACGGTTTTGATTTAAATGTTGTTCAGCGGTTGTTTGACGAATGTTTTCAACGAGGTCTTTATAGCTGGTTCCAGAGTCATTAAGTTTTCGCTGTAAACTACGTTGGCTAAAGTTCAATTTTTCAGCCACAAAATCTATATTAGGCACACCAGTCGCCATCAACGACACAACTTCCGAACGCACTTGGCTGACAACATTATTACAATCAAGGCCAGCAAGATAATCATCAACCGCTTTATCACTAAAAGAAATAAGATCTTGCGCAAAATTGGGTAACCGTTTTGATAGCACTTTACGGTCCATCACTAACATAGACTTATTTGAGTTAAACTCGACTGTACAGCCAGTATGTGCTTCAAACTGCTGGACACATCGTGCATTAGCAGTGGTATATATCTTGACGGGGGCAAAGCCAGGATTAGACAGATCACGACAAATTTTGATGATAGAGAGCAACATGGTTAGCTCTAGTGTATCGCCAATACGATTAATGCTGTCGTCTGTCTCATTTAAGTTTAATTCAAGGTAGCAATACGATTCGTCTTCCGTTAAATGAATACGACAGGTACTACTCAGCACCCTGTCATAATGCACTAACCGTGTAAATGCGTCTTGTAATGATGAAGAGGCTTGCAGTGCACAACCTAGTGCATGAAATGTAGTCGCAACAATACATTGACTCACCTTAATTGGTAAAAGTGGATCATCAGTCAGTGTTACAGATTGCTCGAAGAGTTTATTACACAGGCTAACGGGGATACGACTGCCTACGTTAGTTATTTCATCAATGCTAACTTCTGATTTTGATAGCAACTCGAAAGGTTCGATTCCTTTCCATAATAGTGCTTTATATAAGGCAACTAACCAGCCTCCAATTACATCTCCTTGACCATCCATTGTCAGCACTCCTTTGCTCATCTTACTCATTGCTTCATTACATCATGGCTTAAAAGAGGGTATCAACCTCAATTCAACCTGAAGACATACTACGAATATTTCACATGAGCAACAGATTGGCAACAATATTAATACAAAAATAGGAGCTTCGCATCATAATAATTCAAACGTTTGATTAAATTATTATAAAGGTATTAGATTATAGTCAGATTTAACTCCTATATATGCGTAATTTAACGACTACAAAATCTCGCTAAAAATATCAGCCGCTTCAATATCAAGGATACCAGAACGATTAACGGTGATTTTATGGCGTTGATAAACAACTTTGGCACTGTCATCTTTTAGACCAACAACCACATTGACTTGATAACGCCTTTCAATCGATTCTTTGGTGATCTTACTTTCATTTTCTGTGTATACAGCACCAGTCCCCCGCTCTAAATAACGAATAAGCGGTCTAACACTAAAGTAAACCTGTTCTTGAATACGATCATAACCTGGTTGAAAGCCTTTATTACTGACCTTAGTATCTAACCGGTAGTGTAAGAGTATGGATTCTTGTTTATTCTGTGGTCGACGGCGATATAAAACGTCACGGACTACTTTTGGTAACTTGTTTTGCTTAATATAGTCTAGCCATATACGTTGTTTAGAGATAACTTGCTTATTTGATGTATCAATCAAGTGTCTTGACCATTTTGGTCGACCTTTCCTTATCCAACGCCATAAGGTGTTATTAAATTCATCTTTAAAGATCTCCCTAAAGCCATAAATAACCGACAATACCGCAATCAAAGCATACGTCAGTCCTTTCAACTCACCTTGCGCAAAAAAGATAAGACTTAACACAATCACCATCACTAAAGAGGTTGCGGTGCCTTTTACTATCTTTTTCTGATGTGCCCCGAGCGCTTGGGTTTCTTCTTTAAAGATAACGCCATGTTCGATCAAACGACGTAACAAGCGCATTTTATTGGCTATTCGGTTTGGATCTAATAACGTACTCGCGGAGTTATATCCATTCTGTAAGCGATACTTAGCTTCACCTCGACAAAAGCCAATGATTTCCGCACGTTCATCCAGAAACTCATTACTCTTTTTACGTTTGGACAAGGCTTTATAGCAACATTGCTCACTAAACCATGAAAGGTAATTATCCACATTATTAAAATAAGCTTTTAATTTTTCATCTTTTGGGGCATTACGACGAAACTTTTTAATAATCGACTTGGCGACTTCATTCAGTTCAATTAACGCAGCATAAAACAATTGCGGTTCAATTTGTTCTTGAATATTGCGGATGTCTTTTTCAAATGCTTTGGCAAATTGGTAAGCAAAAAGGTTTAAGTTAACGCGATATTCGTCTGGGGAACGCTTCATTCGACTCGCAAAACGGCTTTGTACTAACGGCAGGTGTAAGCCCTCTGAATAATACGCCCGTTTACCTTGAATGCCACGGTAGAAATAATCGTCTTCAGTTAACGTTCGTGGATTAATACCCATTTCGTTAGGTAACAAAAAGTATACGTCCACGCGACGGTAGTCACCTTGTGGAATAAGGTGGTTAAGTTTAAATGATAATTTGTCTTCTTGCTTTAAAACAATCTTAGCCACGCCGTATTTGTCCTTTAATTATTGCATCTACTCCCTGCACCACGATACAAATACCTACTTGTGGATACACGATTAGGATTTGAGAACCATTGGCATATATGGCTAAGTATATTATCCTTTACAACGACAAATAAGAAGTTAAATCCAAATAGTTAGCTGAATTTTCATTTTTCTCTTCAATTGATGCAAAATAAGGTATTTCACCCATTAATGGTGCTGATAATGCCATTGTTAAGGTTTCAATCATTTCAGTATAATTAGCAATATCGATTGTGGGACTATTCGCGATCCAACCGACAAGATTAGCGCCTGAATGGATAATAGCTTGTGCTGATAATATGGCATGATTTAAACAACCTAACTTAACCCCTACTACAAGAATAACATCTAACTGCTTTTCGGCTACCCAAGATGAAAATAAGTGGCTGTTATCAGAATTGTTTTTGTTCATGCTATTCTTGTTCATACTAATAGGCAGGTGCCAACCACCAGCACCTTCTATAACGGCAAAGTCAATATCATCAGGCACCTGAGTGATTGCAGCATCCACTAACGCCAAATCAATAAACTCACCGCTTTTGTGCGCCGCTATATGTGGTGCTATCGGGGCTTGATAAGCAATTGGATTAACGATTTCATAAGCTAATAGATGCGATGCATGTTGTTGTAATAACAATGCATCTTCATTGCGCAGCCCCTCTGATGTTAATTCACAGCCCGCCGATATTGGTTTTAAACCAACTGTTTTAAACCCTAATTTGTTAGCGTAATCAAGTACTGCACAACTGACTACGGTTTTACCCACATCGGTATCAGTACCGGTAATAAATACTTTTTTTAAATTTGTTGTCATCGGGGACCTTATTATACAAAATTAGCACTTACGCAATAAACAGTAAGCGAGTTTATAGCTAAGCGGTAATAAACCTTGGTTATCACGTAAGGTTTCATAGTTCGCTTTAAACGCTCTTAGCTCACCTTGTGTTGTCGGTTTCCCATCTTTATCATGCACATGATTAGCACCAATGCCTTTCAGACTTAACATTACCTCTTTAACGCTTGAGTAATACATCGTTTTGATTTCGACCTGAAACGTTTCGACACTTAAACCTGACTTTAATAGTGCCACCTTAATGTCACCTTCAGACAAAAAGCGATTTACATGTCGATGTTCATTCACTGTCGACCATGATTGTGTCAACTCATCGAGGCTGCCAGAAACTAACGTACTAAATAGCAGTAAACCACCCGGCTTTAAGCAACGTGAAACTTCAATTAAGGGTGTCGCTAAATCATCGCACCATTGCAATGCTAAATTTGAGACACACAAATCGACACTACTAGACAGTAAGGGCAACGCCTCAGCATCGCCGTTTAACCAGTAAATTGGCTGCGTTGCTGTATTCAGCTTATCTTTATGACGCTGCTTTTGTATATGCTGTTCTTGTAAGCAATGTTGCAATTTAGCGTGAGCTAGCATACCAAACGATAAATCAACCGCGATTAGCTGTTTACTGCAGTTGGCCAACGTCGGTAATAATGCCCCACTGCCACAACCCAGATCGACAGTGGTATTATAAGTGTCAGCGTTAAGTCCATTAGGTAGGTATTGTAATAATTGATCACTCGACAAGCGCTGTAAAATCGCATGTTGATCATAACTCGCGGCAGCTTTACCAAAACAACGTGCAACCGCATTCTTATCAATCATCAAGCGCCTCCTCTCTTTTATTACTAATGCTAATTCTATTTCTATTTCTCATCTAACGCTTCTTTCAAACGAGTCAGTAATAGATCAATGTCTTCAATACGATGATTGGCTGATAAGGTAATACGTAATCGAGACGTGCCCAGTGGTACCGTAGGCGGTCTAATCGCTTTGACAAGCAACCCTTGATTAGCAAGGGTCTGACTTATTTTCATCGCTTTGCTGGCATCGCCAATAAGCAAAGGTTGAATCGCCGTATCAGAGGGCATCAGCGTAATATTACATAAAGAACACTGTTGTTTAAAATAACAAATAAGTTGATTTAAATGGCTAACGCGCCATGTTTCAGTCAGCATAATCGTTAACGCTTTATCAATACACATTGCCATTGCAGCTGGCATTGCGGTCGAATAAATATACGGTTTAGAAAAGTTAACCAGGTAGTCAATCACTTCTTTAGATGCCGCTACAAACGCACCCGATACACCAACGGCTTTACCAAACGTCGCCATGTATAAATCAACATCAGCGGCTAATAAACCCTGTTGTTTCAGGCTATTGTGTCCCTGCGGTAATACCCCAAAACCATGGGCATCGTCGACTAACAACCAAGCGTCATGTCCTTTACATTGCTGACTAATCGCCGGTAAATCGGCCATATCACCATCCATGCTAAACACACCTTCGGTAACAACCAGTGAATTAGCGTGTTGAGGACGATATTGCATCAAGATTTGAGCAAGATGGTTACTGTCATTATGCTTAAAACGCTTCATGGTGGCAGGAGAATATACCCCCGCTTCGATTAATGACGCATGGTTAAGCTTATCCTGTACCAATAAATCGTTTTTATTTAACAAGGCTTTGATTAGCGCTTGGTTAGCACTGTAGCCAGAATTAAATAACAAACTTGATTCGAACCCGGTTATTTCAACTAATTTGTCTTCGAGTGCCGCATGCGCATGAGTATAACCCGTGACTAACGCCGAGCCGCCACTACCCACACCATGTTCGTTTGCGCCACGCTGCCATGCTGCAATAACATCGGGGTGTGTCGATAGCCCTAAATAATCATTAGCTGAAAAATTAATAGCTTCATTACATACCGCCCGCGTGCGTAACAACGAATCTGTTTGCTGCTGGCGTAATGCTTGTGTAATGAATTCAAAAGCCATTAAAGTGCCGCGCTGCGAACGTCTACCGTGTTTTTCTCAATACTGTTTTTATCAATACTGGTTGCATCATAAAACAATGACGGCGAAGCTTGTTCTGCGATCTCATCTAATAACTGTGCAGATTGCGCTTCATCACTTGCTTCACGAATACGTGCAGGCTGTAGCCCTAGTTTTTTAAATAAACGCTTATCACTGTCTTCATCTGGATTGTCTGTGGTGAGCAACTTGCAACCATAAAAAATAGAGTTAGCCCCCGCCATGAAGCAAAGTGCTTGGGTTTGTTCACTCATCGCCTCACGACCCGCCGATAAGCGCACATACGATTTCGGCATTAAGATACGCGCAGTTGCGATGGTACGAACAAACTCTAATTCATCTAGATCTGGGGTATCTTCAAGTGGTGTGCCAGCCACTTTAACCAACATATTAATCGGCACACTTTCTGGATGGTGTGCTAGGTTAGCCAGTGACTTGAGCAGACCAATACGGTCAAGTTGTTGCTCACCCATACCAACGATGCCGCCAGAACACACTTTCATACCCGCTTCACGCACGTGTCCTAGAGTATCTAAACGATCTTGATAAGTTCGCGTGGTAATAATCTGTTCGTAATACTCTTCAGACGTATCTAAGTTATGGTTGTAATAATCTAAACCAGCTGCAGACAATGACTGTGCTTGATCGGGTGCTAACATACCCAATGTCATGCAAGTTTCCAGCCCCATCGCTTTAACACCTTTAACCATATCAATTAAATACGGCATATCGCGTTTATGTGGGTTTTTCCACGCTGCGCCCATACAAAAACGACTCGCGCCATTTTCTTTTGCCTCAGCAGCACGAGTCAGTACGGTTTCGACTTGCATCAAACGTTCTTTTTCAATGCCGGTGGTATAACGGGCACTTTGTGGACAGTACTTACAATCTTCCGGGCAAGCACCGGTTTTGATTGATAGCAGCGTACTGATTTGTACACTGTTCGGATCGAAATGTTGACGATGCACCGTTTGAGCCTGAAACATCAAATCATTAAACGGTTGGTTAAATAGCGCTTCAATCTCATCCACTTGCCAATCATGGCGAACACGGTTAGTCATCTAAAATCCTTTATTTGAATTTGTGCGTAAACTCGATTAGTCTATCCAGCATAGCCGCAAGGTCAACCAAATGCTAAAACCAAGGTTTACAATGACTCAGAAAACAAACGATAATTTAATGAAGTTCGACCAGCAACACATCTGGCACCCATATACATCGATGACTAAACCTTTGCCTTGTTATCACGTCGATAGCGCGAGTGGTGTTTATTTAACATTAAATGACGGTACCCGACTCATCGATGGTATGTCTTCTTGGTGGGCATCCATTCATGGCTACAACGTACCTGCGCTAAATCAAGCAATGCAGGTTCAAGCAAGTAAAATGTCCCATGTCATGTTTGGTGGTATCACCCATGAACCAGCGATAAACCTATGCCAGAAATTGGTTGATATCACCCCTGAAGGACTAGAATGTGTGTTCCTGTCAGATTCAGGATCAGTCAGTGTCGAAGTAGCAATGAAAATGGCGATTCAATATTGGCATCATCAACAGCCGACCAAGAAGAAGTTTGTCACCATACGTAATGGCTATCACGGCGATACCTTTGGCGCGATGTCAGTTTGTGATCCAGATAATGGTATGCACGAATTATTCACCGGTTTCTTGGCCCCGCAGTACTTTATTGACGCGCCGAGCATCAAATTTGATGAACAGTGGCAAGACACTGCAATGCAAGCATTAACCGACACATTAGCAGAAAACCACCAGCACATTGCGGCGTTTATTTTAGAACCGATAGTGCAAGGTGCAGGGGGAATGAAGTTCTACCACCCTGAATTTTTACGTCAGGCTAAATTACTTTGTGAACGTTATGAAGTGCTTTTGATTGCTGATGAAATTGCCACAGGCTTTGGCCGTACCGGTAAGTTATTTGCCTGTGAACACGCCGCTATCACCCCGGACATAATGTGCCTAGGCAAAGGTATTACCGGTGGTTATATGACCCTAGCGGCCACGCTAACGACTCGACACGTAGCCGAAACAATCAGCAATGGACCAAGTGGTGTATTGATGCACGGTCCCACGTTTATGGGCAATCCCCTTGCCTGCGCAGTCGCCAACGCCAGCATTGATTTATTAATGAATAGTGATTGGCAACAACAAGTCGCCGGTATTGAAAAGCAATTGCAACAAGCGTTATTGCCATTGACTGAACATGACAACGTCAACGATGCTCGCGTACTGGGCACTATTGGTGTCATTGAAACGACGCAATCTATCGATCTTGCTAAAGCGCAGGTCGTGTTTGTGGAATTAGGCGTGTGGATCAGACCTTTCGGTAAATTACTGTATATCATGCCTCCTTATATTATTTCGGCAACAGAGCTCGAGACATTATGCAATGTGATCAAACAAGTACTTGATACCGACATTTGGGCTGAATAACTCTATTTGGGGTTAATAACACTATTTTTGATTAATAAAAAAGTCAATTTAGCACTCTCTGGATTTGACTTGTAATATTATCAAAATGGTCTTTGCTAGACTCTTTGCTAAGCTAAGGTATCCACGTCTACAATTACGACATGGGGACTTAATAATAATGAATGTAACAAGTGTCATCGCCACCTTGTTACATTACTTTAACCTTAGCTTTTGGAGTCATCGATGCTTAATAATTTCATGATTTTTGCTTTAACGACCGTTAGCTTGGCGGCTATCTCGTATATTATTTATATTAAAATAATTGCCCCGCTTACCAGTATTACCGATTATATTCAGGAAGCTAAATTTGAACATAACATCATCAATAAGCTGGAACATGCGACAGATACCCACGGTTTATCCGATCGCTACAATCTGATGCTTGACAACAACATCAGTGAATCCAGTTATTTTGAAAAATTAGAGCAAAGTTTAAAACAACGTACAGCAACCCCTTCAAATAGCACCTCAATCAAACCCAGCAGCAGTTTGTTAAATCAGACACAGTTGCTACAGCAAAAGAAAAAACAAATTAATTACCATTAGGATCCTTAATAATTATTCAATTTCAGTGATAATTTACTAATTATTAAGCAAACAAAATGATTTTTCATTGTTTTTACTTGTATCCTACAACTGCAAAGGTAATATAACCTTACTTAAATAATCATCATTCGCTCAGCAAGAGCTTTTTATGCTGGAGAGCAATAATCTATGACGCATTCGTCAGTTAAAGATATTTTTGCCGGTAAATTCCCGGTAGGTAGCACAGTTACAACGAAAGGCTGGATCCGCACACGTCGTGATTCTAAAGCTGGTATCTCTTTCTTAGCTATTTACGATGGTTCGTGTTTCGATCCTATCCAAGCAGTTGTAAGCAAAGATTTACCGAACTACGAAGCAGACGTATTAAATCTGACTGCTAGTTGTTCAGTTGAAGTTACTGGTGTTGTTGTTGAATCACCAGGTAAAGGTCAATCATTCGAGATCCAAGCAACAGAAGTAATTGTACTTGGTTTAGTAGAAGACCCAGACACTTACCCAATGTCAGCTAAACGTCACAGCATCGAGTACCTTCGTGAACACGCTCACCTACGTGGCCGTACTAACGTTATGGGTGCGGTTATGCGTGTTCGTAACTGTTTATCACAAGCTATTCACCGTTTTTACCATGAAAATGGTTATAACTGGTTAAGCACACCGCTTATCACAGGTAGTGATTGTGAAGGTGCTGGTGAAATGTTCCGTGTAAGTACACTGGATATGAATAACCTGCCTTTAACTGATAAAGGTGAAGTTGATTACAAAGAAGATTTCTTTGGTAAAGAGACTTTCCTAACAGTATCTGGTCAGCTTAACGCTGAAACTTATGCTTGTGCGATTGGTAAAGTTTATACTTTCGGCCCTACGTTCCGTGCTGAAAACTCAAACACAACGCGTCACCTTGCAGAATTCTGGATGGTTGAACCTGAGATTGCGTTTGCTGATTTAGACGATGCTGCAAAACTAGCTGAAGATATGCTTAAATATTGCTTTAAAGCAGTACTAGAAGAGCGTATGGATGACATGCAGTTCTTTGCACAACGTATCAACAAAGAAGCGATTACGCGTTTAGAAAGCTTTGTAGAATCTGACTTTGCGCAAATTGATTACACTGACGCAATTAAGATCTTAGAAGAATGTGGTCAAGAATTCGAATTCCCAGTTTCTTGGGGTATCGATATGTCTTCTGAGCACGAACGTTACCTTGCTGAAGTACACTTCAAAGCACCTGTTGTTGTTAAAAACTACCCGAAAGATATTAAATCATTCTACATGCGTATGAATGAAGACGGTAAAACAGTTGCAGCAATGGACGTACTTGCACCAGGCATCGGCGAAATCATCGGCGGTAGTCAACGTGAAGAACGTTTAGATATGCTTGATAAGCGTATGGAAGAAATGGGTCTAAACAAAGAAGATTACTGGTGGTACCGCGACCTACGTCGTTTTGGTACAGTGCCACATTCTGGTTTTGGTCTAGGCTTCGAACGTTTAGTGTCTTATGTAACTGGTATGCAAAATATCCGTGACGTAATTCCTTTCCCACGTGCACCTCGCACAGCGGAATTCTAATTTAAGCATTTATTTTTTAATTTAGCATCTATGTCTAACTTAAAAACGTAGCTTAAAACAAAAAGGCTGGTGAGATAATTATTTATCTTACCAGCCTTTTTTTTGACTGTTATTTTACTGTAATGCTTGTTCAACGCTTATCGCACCGACAATCAACCACGCAGCAGTAAGTTAAACGCAGCAATAGCGATTAACCGTCAATATCGATCAAGTTCATCACCATCAATTTACCAATGACGATTACATACATCACGTTGATATTAGTCAGCTTTACTACGTCATTTAAGCATAAATAACCATAAACAGAGTGATATTTAAAATATAACATCAATAAAGTGATCTTAATTGATTAGCTCGCCGTATTAAGTTTTGATACTGACATTACGACTTACTTAGCTTCAGGCTACTGACCGCTAAATGAGTCATATAAACAAAACTAAATAATATGGAAGGTAACAATCATGTCTACTAGAAATTCAAATTATTTATCTTGGGCAAAAGCATCTACCCTCGTGCTATTTACCAGTTCAACCTTATTCCTCACTGCATGTAATGACGATAATGATAACGATATTAGCGCGCTCAGTTGTAGCGGTAACATAGCTGAAATTGCCGACTGTAATAGCAATTTTGATACACTCTACGCAGCTGTCGATGCAGCTGGACTGGGTGCAACACTAAGCGGCGGCGAGTTTACGGTATTCGCCCCAACAGATGCAGCATTCAATGAATTGTTTTTAGCGCTTGGTGTAACCCCAGCAGAATTTTTAGCCCGTACAGATTTAGCAGACATACTCACTTATCACGTACTACAAGGCTCTGTAGATGCAACTGCCGCAATAGCACTCGCAGGTATGATGGATAACTCCACACGTACAGTTGAAACCTCAAACATTGGAGTAACGCTCGTTGGACAAGACCTTTTCGTCAATCGATCTAAAGTGGTCATCCCGAATGTGATTGCTGATAACGGCATCATTCATGCAATAGATAAAGTGTTAATACCACCCTCTTACTTCAATGTTGTTGAAACAGCCCAAGCAGACGGACGGTTTAACACATTAGTAGCCGCCGTCGTTGAAGCAGGACTTGCAAACACGTTAGCGACAACACCTAATCTGACCGTTTTTGCGCCAACAGATGATGCATTCGCACAGTTAATCGCGACTAATGATGCGTTTAATAGCGCTGCAGATATCTTAGCATTAACTAATTTAGCGGATATCCTCCTGTATCACGTTCTGGATTCAGAAGTGGACGCAATGACTGCAATTGGGTTATCGGGAAATACCACAACACCACTTTACGCCGCACAAGATCTTGCTATTTCATATACTGATCCAGATCTTTACATCAATACATCAAAAGTGATTGTCGCGGATGTTGATGCATCTAATGGAATTATTCATGCGATCGATAAAGTGTTGCTACCGGCTGCAGCGAGTACATTATCTGATACTGGCCTGTGAGAACTGAATTAAAATTAACATCTATATGGGGCTTTAGTGGCGGGTAATGCTGAAGTAATTATTGCGGATATAAAATAACAAGATAGAAATGTCCCGCTATACGGGACATTTCGGCTATTAACCTTCGACATCAATCAAGTTCATTACCATCAATTTACGAATCACACTGACGTACATAACATTGATTTTAGCAATCTTAGTTACGTCCGTTAAAGAGTGACCTTCTTTTAATAATTCAATTGTTTGTAATACTTGTTCTTTGTTCATTATAGCCTCTGTGTTGTGCTTCGCTTGGTGTATGCGACTATAATAAAGAATTTTATAAACAGACATATATCATATTCAGAAAAATTTCCGAAGATGACATATTTTATATAATTATTTATGTTTCTTTATGAATTAACTTCAATTTCCACCACTTTAATTATAATCAACACCATAAAATGGTCATTTCAATTATGATATTTATAAAAACCCGTAGGTATTAGATCGAAATTGAGTAAGTATTATAAACAAACCTGTTTAAGACTTGTTTTGATGTTTATTTATAAAGTCGACAATTTGAATCAGTGCAGCTTTACTTTCTGGAAGCTGTTCAAATAACGGAAACACATGCGGCATCTCACGCCATATTTGTACATGAGCATCGACACCTTTGGCCTGCATAAACTCCGCTAGCCGCGTTGAATCATCGCGCATTAACTCAGTACTACCAGCATGGAACATAAATGGCGGAAATCCTGTAAAGTCACCAAACAGTGGCGATATCTCATCATTATGCAAATCGTTATTACCGCCTTCTAGATACAGGTTTCGGCAATGTAACATCACTTCCAGACTAAACAGTGCATCACTATAACGATTCTCAACAGCAGACAGACCGCTTTGAGTCATATCAGCATTAGGTGATAATAATACCCCACATAGCGGCATAGGCAGGCCATCGCGTTTCGCTCTATGTAATAACGCTAAAACCAAATTCCCACCCGCGGAGTCACCCGCCACGATTATATCTTCAGGCGCAGTACCAGAGTCTAGTAATGACTTATAAATAATATAACAACAATCAAGCGCCGCAGGAAAAGGGTTTTCTGGTGCGAGTGGATAATCGGGTACAATAGCATGTAAATCTAATGGCTCAGCTAAACGCGCAATGAAATTGTTATGCATAGCCGGTGTTTTAAATACAAATGCACCGCCATGTAAGTACAGTAATTTGGTCTTACTGTTGGAAAATTTTAGTTTTATCTCATCACACAAGATACCTTCACGCATAGATTGAGTACGTTCTATTTTAGAACTAATACCAAATGTGAATTTATCGAGTGCACGCATCTGAAAGCGCAGCTTATTTGCATCTTTGGTATTCTCAATCGAGCGTTTTACTGTTTGTTTCAAAAATAAATTCAGCGCTTTGGCTTGCCAACTAATCAAAATAACCTCAAAATATATTTATACTTATAGCAGAAATGCGAGTAATACAAATCAGGCCCTTGCCTTAAGAAATAAAACTAACACTGATGTTCACATTTTCAAGCTATTTTGATGTAACAAATGTGTAACCTATCAAAGTTAGCATGAAATAGTCAGAAGACAAAGGCGGCAGCTTAAGCCTCCACCTTTAGTTTAACGTGAAGAGATGAGTACTGAATGTTGTTTCGCATTATCCAAAATGTCATTGGAGAGGATTTCACAAGCGGCCTCGACATGACGAGATAGTATATCTAAATCAGGCATTTCATTTTTACAGCCGACTAAGCCGAAAAATACTTCTTCGTGATAACTGTACAAGGTAATATTTAATGCTGTACCAGCAGAGAGCACTGAGACAGGATAAACTTCGGTCAGCTTCGCACCCGCAAGGTAAGCAAAGTCTTGCTGCCCACGCACGTTAGATACAATCACAGAACCCAGTGGCGGTAAGAACTTCGAGATCCCTAACCATTCAGAGATTGACGCAGTTGCTTGCAGCAATAATGAAAAGTTAACCACCGACTCAGCCGGTAAACTAAACAAATCTTCTTTAACGCTACTCGTACGTTTAAAAATTGTTTCTAAATGCTCTAAAGGATCTGCATCAACATTTCCGAGTTCGACCCCAGTTAATGCATTGCGGCGGCCATTGCCGATACGCACTGGCACCTGCGCAACTAATGGCTTACGTAATAAGATGCCTTTCTCTTTTAGATAACGATTAAGACCAATATCAACACAGCATAAAATCACATCATTTAGGGTGACACCGGTTATCTTGCTAATTGAACGCATTTTTTCAAACGGCAAACGACCAAAAGAAACAATTCGGGAGCGCGTTGCGGGTACCGAAAATGGGGTCCTCGGAGCACAAAAGGGTAATGCTGGTCCTTTATCACGTAAATTTAGGAATTTAAGCCCCATTCGGGCCCCTAATTGAACAAGACCAGGAACAGATTTAAGCTGCTTTAAGCCACTCATGTACGTCGACAATAGGTTTTCAATGACGCCCGCAGACTCTTTATAACCAGGACGAAATGATGGGATCTGCCAAAATGGACGATAATCATTAACCGACTGATCACTTTGTAAATACCCTGACAACCAACTGTTTGCCATTTTACCATCAGCCATCGCATAATGAATTTTAGTGAAAATAGCAAAGCGCCCTTCAGATAAACCTTCAATCAAATACACTTCCCATAACGGACGCGTTCTATCGATTAAATGAGAATGTAAACGTTCAACTAAATCACGTAACTGTTCATCAGAACCTTCCCCGGGTAGCATAGACATGCGAATATGATAGTTAAAATCAAACTGGCTGTCATGTACCCAATAATACAAACCACCGAAGCTTTTCTTCAATTTAAAGTTAAAAGGGGTCGCTACAGCGGGATCCATGATTAACTTTTGGAAAAGATCGCGCGCAAAATTACCAACATAATCCTTTGGCGGCTCAAAAATTTGCAACCCTGAAAAATGTTTCGGACTTGCAGTACTCTCACTTAATAAAAATGAGGTTTCAACCAGTGATAATTGTTCCATAATATCAAGCCTTAATCGTACTTTATCTATATGAACATGCTGCACTTGGTAGCAGTTCATCCAGCGTTTCTTCAATGCTTTGCTTTAATACAAAACTAACTGGAAACAGCAGGATCCCTAATTTCAATTTGATTCTGATACTCTCTGCGTCTGCATGTAAGTATCCTCTAGTATGAGCATGCTGAATATGAAGTTTATCACCCTGCCATTCTAATTTAAGGTCATATTCTTGTGCTATATCAACCATTACTTTATCTGCGATACTAATAATCTGATGATGCGGCAAACTATGATCACGAAATATTTCAATATTACCCATAATTCACTCCACTCGCTCATGACAACGTTGGCGAGTTGTTAATCTAATAGCCGTTATTATAGGGAAAATAACTAGAAAGCGCTTACTAAACCAAGAAGCGCTATAGAAGAAGAGAAATGGGATATTAAGAGGTATTAGTTACAGATTTTCATCTTCAGCATCTTGATTAGTATTATTTAAAAATACTAACCAAAAACCTGCGGAGGTAAAAATAGCATGCTTCCACCAAGACAAGGTCGCTGCATTTAAATGTGATAATTGCGACGCAATGCCCCACAGTAAAGCAGCACGAAACCGCCCACTGGTATAGTGATTGACTAATATCGCTGAAATTAGAATTAACGCGCGTCGTAACTGCGGGCTGGTTACTTTGACGCCGCATACTTCATGGACAAAATGCTCACAGTTATTTTTCAACAAGTGATAACGTTTTTTGTCTGCGACGAGTTGCGCTGCATTTTCGATGATATCCTCGGCAGGTAAACTACCGGGTAAAAAACCATGGTCAATAATGTCTTTGTCATCAGAGAAATCTTGTAAACTCACTAAACCACGACCAGCACGGGCTCTCGAGTTCTCAAAAACATGGCCACACCCATCCGAGATACCAACATGATGGTAAAGTGGAAATTGTACACTGAGTAAATGTCCTTTGGGATATTGTGTTGCCATCATAATTCTTACTCTCTATTCGCGTGCAAAGCGTTAGCTATCCATGCGCGTTACAAAATTTTCGGTGTCTAGCTGACGAATTTTCTTGCAAGATACATCCGGTGTACCTAAATATAAAAAGCCCACAATTTCATCTTTATCTTCAAGCTCAAGCTTTTGTTTTACATGATCATTGTAAGCAAACCAACCCGTTCGCCAAATACCATTAAATCCTTGAGCTTGTGCCGCCATTTGCATGGCCATGACCACACAACCCGCTGACATCAATTGTTCTGATTCAGGAATCTTCGGGTGCGCTTCTATTCTTGCAATAACAGTAATAATTTGTGGTGCTCGAAACGGGGCATTCGCCGCCTTTAATACATCTTTTTCTGCTTTGCCAAGGTTAAACGCAGCATCTTTGAAATAGCGCGATAAGGTATTTAAACCTTCACCTTCGGTAATAATAAAACGCCAAGGGGTTAAGCCGCCGTGATCAGGTGCACGTAATCCAGCATGAATAATATTATCCAATGCCACACCACTCGGGGCTGGGGCTGAAAGCTGATTACAAGAATGGCGATTTATTAATAGGTCAATTGCGTTCATTACTTACTACTTTGAACAATGAGTGATAGCTAAAGTATTAAATGTAGCCCATAAAATATCAAGTGATAAATTTATTAAGATCAAAAAAGCCCATACATAATATGGGCTATCTATTACAATTGTTTATAGTAACAAGTGCACGTAATCATCAATCAATGCCAGCCACGACAAGAATAGTCGACACTGTAGCAATAACGCGCAATGTTATTGCATTAGATTAGTATTAAATCGTCGCGGCCAATTCTGCGCCTTGGCGTATCGCGCGTTTTGCGTCCAACTCACCGGCTTCAAATGCACCACCAATCAAGTGTGTTTTCACTTTCTGTGATTGTAACTGTTCAAACAACTCTCTAAATGGTTCTTGTCCAGCACATAAGATCACATTATCAACTTCAAGGACTTTTTGCACGCCATCAACAGTAATGTGTAATCCTTTATCATCAATCAGGTCATAAGAAGCACCTTTAATCATATCTACATTTTTTTTCTGCAATGTTGCTCTGTGTACCCAGCCACTGGTTTTACCTAAGCCAGCACCAACTTTGGTATCTTTACGTTGTAACAAGAATACCTCACGCGCCGGTGCAGTGTTCTTGGCAGCAACAAGACCACCCACCGTTTGGCAGTCGTCTGTCACGCCCCACTCGCTCAACCATTGTTTAGTGTTGACCGAGGGAGAAGCACCTTCTTCTTCAACCAAGAACTCGGATACATCAAAACCAATACCGCCGGCGCCAATCACGGCAACACGTTTGCCCACAGGTTTATGATCACGTAATACTTCAATATAGCTCAGTACTTTTTCATGTTCTACACCTGGAATAGGCGGTGTTCTTGGCGTGATACCTGTTGCGATAACAACATCATCATAACCCTTGCCTTCCAAAGTATTCACTGTCACTAACTGATTTAAATATAAGTTAATGCCAAGTACTTCAATTTGTCTTGCATAATAACGCAGCGTTTCGTAAAACTCTTCTTTGCCTGGTATTTGTTTTGCATAGTTAAACTGACCACCGATCTCCGAACGACTATCAAAAATATCAATTTGATGGCCACGTCCGGCGGCATAACAAGCAAAGGCTAAACCAGCTGGACCTGCGCCGACAACGGCAATACGTTTTGATTTGGTTGCCGTTTCAAATTTTAATTCAGTTTCAAAACACGCTTGTGGATTAACCAGACAAGAGGCGCGTTTGGCTTTAAACACATGGTCTAAACAGGCTTGATTACAAGCAATACACGTATTTATCTCGTCTGCTTTACCCGCTGTCGCTTTGGTAACAAAGTACGGGTCAGCTAACATAGGACGCGCCATCGATACCATGTCCGCTTGCCCTGAAGATAGAATCTCTTCAGCCACTTCAGGGGTATTAATACGGTTAGTGGTGATTAAAGGCACATTAACATGCGCCTTCATTTTTTCGGTTACCCAGCTAAACGCAGCACGAGGAACACTGGTTACAATCGTTGGTATACGCGCTTCATGCCAGCCGATACCAGTATTGATAATCGTCACGCCTGCTTTTTCAAGTGCTTGCGCTAATTCAACTGCTTCTTCAAACGTACTACCGTCTTCAACAAGGTCTAACATAGATAGGCGGAAGATAATAATAAAATCATTACCGACACGCTGACGGATCGCTTTTACAATCTCAATCGGAAAACGCATGCGGTTTTGATAGCTACCACCCCAGTCATCGGTACGCTTATTACTGCGGCGACAAATAAATTGGTTAATCAAGTAACCTTCAGAACCCATCACTTCAACACCGTCATAACCAGCAAACTGAGCAAGTTCAGCGGTTTTAGCAAAGTCAGTAATCGTGCAGCGAATTGAACGCTTTGACATTGCTCTTGGCGTAAATGGGTTAATAGGCGACTTTTTCTTACTCGCACTCACGCTAAATGGATGGTAGGCATAACGCCCCGCATGTAAAATCTGTAGTGCGATTTTACTGCCATTATCATGTACAGCTTGTGTAACAACTTGGTGTTTCTTCGCCTGCCACTTATAAGACAACTGCATGCCATGTGGCATCAAACGGCCACGTAAATTTGGCGAAATACCACCGGTAACAATTAAACCAACACCACCCTTGGCACGCTCGGCATAAAATGCAGCCAATTTTTCAAATCCATTTTTTTCTTCTTCTAAGCCAGTATGCATCGAGCCCATTAAGACTCGGTTTTTCAATGTTGTAAAACCTAAATCTAATGGCGCCAACATATTCGGATAATTGCTTGCAGACATAACTCCACTCCCAGTGGTTACACAATTGCTATTTATTTGATACGTAGTTGTTATCTATTTATAATTTAGAGTAATTAATTTAATCGTTCATTTCAAACGCTATTTTAATCTATATAGCGCACAAGTGTAGGCATAAATTAATGATTTCGTTGAATTTCAATCATTAACAATACATTTTGGCATGTTTAAACTAAGCTAAATTGTATATTATTTATGATTAATGAGAACTAGATCCACTACACACTGTCATAGTGCTGCGCTCTAAGCGCTTTAATCTAAACTAAATTTATGGCTTAATACACAAAACAACATCCATAACGATCTAATCCCATTGGATTTACTAGGAATATATATGAGAAAATTATTCTCAATACTCGGATTCATCCTTTCAAAAATAGGCAGTTCAATTACGTTCACTCGTAATTTAATCTTGAACCTGTTTTTTATTGCTTTTATAGCAATCATTATTATTGCATTGCAACAAACAAAAGAAGTACCTGTCGCCTTCGCTGATAACGCCGCGTTAGTACTTAACTTAAACGGTATCTTGGTTGATCAACCAAAATTAGTTGATCCCTTCGATCAAGTTATTGGTGAGTTTGTTGACTCTTCAAATATCGTTAATGAAATAGCCATTTCAGATGTTGTTACCGTCATTAAGAATGCTAAAACTGACAATACAATTAACGCGCTGATATTAGATCTCGCCCTGCTGAGACCAGCAAGTTTAACTAAGCTCACGGATATTTCTGATGCACTGGTTGAATTTAAAAAGAGTAATAAGCCAGTTTATGCTTATGGTGATTACTTTAGCCAAGAGCAATACTTCCTTGCATCATTCGCTGATGAGATCTTACTTAACCCCGCTGGCGGCGTATTATTACAAGGTTATGGCAGCTATAGTCTGTATTTCAAAGATGCCATCGACAAGTTAAACCTGTCATCACATGTGTTTCGTGTTGGTACTTATAAGTCATTTGTTGAACCCTTTACCCGCAGCGATATGTCGGCAGCGAGCAAAGAAGCCAAGTTAAACTGGTTAAATCAACTTTGGAATACCTATACCGGCATTGTAGCCACTAACCGTGCAATTATTGCGGAAGATGTCGCCCCTAAAGCTGATGTATTTATTGCTCGCCTGCAATCGGTCAATGGCAATATCGCCGAATATGCTTTACAGCAAAAGCTAGTGGACCAATTATTAACACGTGAAGAAATGTCGCGTTATCTGGCTAAAAAGCTTAACAGCGAGTCAGAAGAATATGACCACGTTGAATTCTTAGATTACCTTGCCCAGCAACCAACGCAGTTTCAACAACAAGGTTTTGCTAACAAACCCGGTGTCGGTATCATTTTCGCAAGCGGCCAAATCTTAGATGGTAATCAGCCTGCTGGTGCAATTGGTGGTAAATCGCTAAGCAAGCTGCTACTAGAAGCGAAAGATGATGAACAGATTAAAGCATTAGTACTGCGTATAGACAGCCCTGGTGGCAGCGCATTTGCTTCTGAACAGATCCGCACGGCGTTATTAGAAGTTAAACAGGCTGGTAAACCGGTTGTTGTTTCTATGGGTAGCGTCGCTGCATCGGGTGGTTATTGGATAGCCTCTGCCGCTGATGAAATTTGGGCAAAACCGACCACAATTACCGGTTCAATTGGTATTTTTGGTATGTTTGCAACGACGGAAAAGTTACTGGCTAAACTCGGTATATACAGTGATGGTGTGGGCACAACTGATTACACCGGCCTTTCTGTCAATCGAAAATTACCAGAGCATATGGCTCAAATCATTCAGATGACCGTTGAAAATGGCTACAGTAACTTCTTAGCTGTGGTTGCTGAAGGACGAGATATGACCACTGAACAAGTTAATGAGATTGCCCAAGGCCGAGTTTGGACTGGCAGTGATGCATTGCGTTTAGGCTTAGTTGATAACCTAGGTAGTCTTGACGATGCCATTGCTGCCGCGGCCAAAAAAGCCGATGTAGCAAGTGACTCATTAATCTTAATACAAACACCGCGCAGTGAACGCGAACGCTTACTGTCAATGTTTACGCAATCACTCGTAACTGAGGTGTTAACACAACTGAACATCAGCGCCGATGGACACGTGGCAACCTGGCTAGCAACGATCAGCCAACAAGCAGCCCAGCTTAACAACTATTCGGACCCACAAGGTCTGTATGTGCAATGTTTAGTGTGCGACATTAAATAGTTAATCACTATTAATAAGTGATTAACTATTTATATAGTGATAACTATGTAGTACTAACGTGCGGTAAATTTGCCGATTTACCGCACAATTCCAGCCCCACCCTTAATTACCCTATTTAATTGCAGTTTTATTCAGTAATTTAGCAGCAAGCTATTCCATTAATTGATTTCAGCACTATAATCCCCTTTAAAAACGCACAGGGAATTTATTAATGGCTAAGAAATCAATCTACATTGCATATACTGGTGGCACGATCGGTATGCAACATTCAGAGCACGGTTATGTACCGATGGAAGGATTCATGACAGATTGCTTAGCGCGTCTACCTGAATTCCACCGCGAAGAAATGCCTGATTTCACACTTCATGAGTATTCGCCGTTAATCGACTCTTCTAATATGGCACCGTCTGATTGGCAAAAAATTGCTGAAGATATCCAAACCAACTATGATAAATACGATGGTTTTGTGATTTTACATGGTACAGATACCATGGCGTATACAGCATCAGCATTAGCATTCATGTTAGAAGACCTTGGCAAACCGGTTATCGTGACAGGTTCACAAATTCCACTGGCCGAAATTCGTTCTGACGGACAAAGTAACTTGCTTAACTCACTTTACCTTGCCGCAAACTACCCCGTTCACGAAGTATGCTTATTCTTTAATAATCAGTTATTACGTGGTAACAGAACCACTAAAGTACATGCCGATGGTTTCAGCGCTTTTGCAACGCCAAACTGCGAAACCCTGTTAAAAGTCGGTATTAATATCGAAGTGCTGCTAGGTGACGTAAAACCTATCGTAGAAAAAACCCTGACAGTGAGCAACATTACCCCGCAACCAATTGCGATCGTCACGCTTTACCCTGGTATCTCCACGGAAGTCATTAGTAACATTCTATTACAACCAGTGAAAGCTCTAATCTTACTTAGCTATGGTGTCGGTAATGCACCACAAAGCGAAGATATCTTAAATGCACTGGAAGCAGCGAACCAACGCGGTATCGTTGTTGTGAACCTCACTCAGTGTATTAAAGGCAAAGTAAACATGGGTGGTTATGCGACAGGCGATGCGTTGGCACAAGTAGGCGTTATCTCAGGCTTTGATATGACCACTGAAGCGGCATTAACCAAACTACATTATCTAATCAGCAAGAATCTACCAAGCGAAGAAATCAAAGTACTGATGCAGCAAAATGTACGCGGTGAATTGACTCACTAATTTAGAGTAGACTTTGGTTAGAGTTAGATTAGGCCTAGTTAGACTAATTTAGATTTAGATTTAGATTAGCTGCGTGTTGCGTTAAACATTATTGTTAAAACCAACAAACAAAAAAGGGAAAGACAATCACTGTCTTTCCCTTTTTTTATCTGCAATTATTATGCTTTAATTAACTTAAGCCACTACCGCATCAGTTGCAGTCTCTTCAACGTGTTTATGCTTCGCTAACGTATAACCAACGACAATCAACAAGCCTTGGAACAACATCACCGCAGTTACCGCGTAAAGACCTTGGTCTGAAAACGTAGAAACGACACTACTTGCTAAGAAACAAAACATCGTTTGTAAAAAGTTAAGTAAGCCTGCCGCTGTTGCACTGCAATTTTTAAAATCAGCCAATGCAGCATTAATCACTAATGGATAAATCGCGCCGTTAGCTACAGCTAAGAAGCAGAATGGGATTAATATAGGCCAAATAGTCGTTGGTGCCGTTACAAATGTAATCACAAACATAGTCACGACCGTCGCGATAAATAAGGTGATTAACCAAGGTAATAATTGTTTTGCGCTAAAGCGAGTTAACAAGCTACGACAACCATAACCACCAACAAGAAAAGCCACTGTCTGTGGTAAGTAACTCAGACCAATGTCAGCGCCTGAATATCCCATAGCAGTCATAATGAAGGGTGAACCGGTTAAATAGGCGAAGAAAGCAGCGGAGCATGCCGCAAATATCAACATGTTACCCATGAATATTTTTGATTTTAAAATCTGCTTATAATCACGCGCCAGTTGCGTGGTGATTTTTTCTTGTTTTTTATCCAGAGGTGCACTTTCTTCTTGGCCTGTTGTCGCGAACATTAGCCCAAGACCAATCACCACTAGGACGATAAAAATACTGCGCCAGCCAAAATATGCTTCAAGTCCTGCACCCAACAAGGGTGCTAATGCCGGAGACAATGCAACAAGTGGCATGATAGTCGCAAAAATACGTTCCGACGCTTTACCTTGATAACGGTCAATCACAACCGCCTGCCAAATAACAGTACCACAACACGCACCTAACGCTTGGCCAAATCGAGCGAGTAGAAACAGCTCTATACTGCTAGACACAGAGATCACAGCTGTCGATATAACAAAAATAGTCATACCCACAAACAACATTTTCTTGCGGCCGATACGGTCTGATAAAGGACCATAGACTAATTGACCGAGTGCCATCCCTAATAAGAATATACTCAGTGACAAGCTAATTAATGTTTGCGTGGTACCAAATTCAGAACGAATGGTTTCGAATGCAGGTAAATACATATCGGTAGCGAGAAAACCCAACATACTTAATCCAGAAAACCAGATCATAGTGCTCATTGAAGCGTTCTTTTTAGGGTTGATTGTACTGTTACTTTTAGGATTGAGTGTGCTGTTGCTTTTAATATTGTTCATTGCATAACTACATAGACTAATGATGATATTGATAGTTTAGTACTGGCGTTCCGGTTTGAGAAACGCTAATATTTCACTATTGCTTTCAAAAAATTTGATGTGAATGTTTTCTCAACAAGATCTGCAGGTTATCGACGCTGTTGCCCGACGTGGAAGTTTCACCGCGGCAGCAGATGAGTTATGTAAAGTACCCAGTGCCATTAGCTACACTGTACGTAATATTGAAGAGCGGTTAGCCGTGGCTTTATTCATTCGTTTGCACCGTAAAGTCGAGCTAACGCCTGCGGGCGAATACTTTGTCGTTGAATCGCGTAAATTGCTCAAGCAAATGGCGCACATGAAATTTCAAACACAACGAGTGGCACATGGTTGGAACGAAAGCGTGTCCCTCGCATTAGATAACGTCGTACATGAAGGCCGTATCAATACCATGGTGGGTGACTTTTACACTGCGTTTCCAGATGTGGAACTGTTATTAACCATGGAAGTATATAACGGTGTTTGGGATGCACTGGTTGATTCGCGTGCAGACATCGCAATTGGTGCGACAGCAACGATTCCCGTTAGTGGCGGCTTTGATTACCGCGGAATGGGGGAATTAAAGTGGACGTTCGTGATCAGTCCTAATCACCCGCTCGCACAGGTACCACAACCGATCAGTAACGAAGCGCTCGCGCAATACCCGGTAATTTGTTTAGAAGACACCGCCCGCAAGCTTCCCAAACGCACAACATGGTTACTTGATAATCAACGCCGTCTTGTCGTCCCGAACTGGCACAGTGCAACACAGCTACTCAAGGGCGGTTTAGGCATTGCTATTATGCCAGCACATATGGCCAAAAAATTAATCCTAACAGGTGAACTAATAGAGAAAGAAGTCATTACAGCCCTACCCGTTAGCGATTGTTGCTTAGCCTGGAATACCAAACGCATGAGCCCAGCCGTTACATGGTTATTAGATTATTTAGGTGATAGTGACCAATTACATCAACAATGGTTGGAATAATAACTGTTATGCTTGCCATTGATATTCTATAATTAAGACTATTGATTGTATTTAAAAGGATTTACATTTCCAATGGCAACTTCCACTCCCAACTTTCGTCAACGCTTCTCAAGTGTACCGCGCTATCAACGCCTGCTCACTTATACGCTCGTTGCCTATTTAGTCTATGCCATGTTATTAGGCTTACTTGTGCCTTATATGGTAAAAAGCATCGCGCCTGACAAAGCCAGCGCCTTAGTTAACCGCCCCGTGTTGCTAGAAGATGTATCCATTAATCCTTTTACACTCAAATTTGAAATTACCGGTTTTGAGATCCAAACGCCGGACCAACAAGAATTCATCAATCTTGGTCGTATCACATTACAAGCTAACCTTTGGAAGAGTTTGTTCAATGGCAGCATTAACCTTGAAACAGTCGAAATCGATCAAGCAGCTGTCAATATAGAAAGACTAGATGAAACCAGATTCAGTTTCTCCGATATCCCAGAATACATGGAAGAGCAGGCTAAGCGTTTTGTTACCGTAGACGCAATCGTAGAAGAAACGGATCAAGGCACTGACTTACCGCATATGCAAATTGCGAATATCAGTATCACTAATACCGCATTTAATTTTAAAGACCGTCCAACAGGCGCTGAACTCGATTACCCTGCAATCAATGTTTCACTGACTCAGTTCAATAGTATTGCCATGTTAGAAAATAAACAGCAGAGCAAAGCCCCGGCACCCACTTACAACAGTTTCGCTCTGAGTATTGAAGGTAGCGATGAAAGTGCGGTCACAACGGCAGGTCGATTCCAGTTAACACCGTTGGAAGCGCAAGGTGAACTCGCACTTAAGCACATTAAACTCACCACATTCTGGCCATTTATTGCCAAACAAATTCGTGCAGAGTTAAAATCTGGTACCATTGATTTAGCCACCAACTTCCGCTTTATCAGCGATACCACTGTAGCAACAGATACGCCAACAGCTGATTCTGGTACTGATAGCCCTGAAACTGATAGCCCTGAAACAAATAGTTCTGCGACAAATAGCCCGACAGCAGCTACGCCAACACCACAATTTATTATCGACACCGGCGAATTTGCATTACGTTCACTGATATTTACCTCTGCAGATCACGAACTCATCAACCTGCCCTTATTTACGGCTGCTGGCATCGCGCTCGATTTACAAGAGCAACTAGTCGGCATCGATAATGTCAGCACTGATGGCTTGCAACTCCATGCTAGCCTTAACAAAGGTGAAGTTGATTTAGCCGCATTGTTAACGCCAACATCATTAACTGAAACAGCATCACCGCGTGTCGTTGTCACCGCGCCACCGGTAACCGCTCCCCCAGTAACAGAAAACGCTAAGCCAGAAAATGACTCAGTAGTAGGTACAGTCGTTGATGTCATCGAGACCGTATCAGAAATAGAGGTCGAAACCGTCGTTGAACAAGTAGCAGCAATTGAAGCCAGATCCGACGCAAGGGTGTGGGTACTTAATATTGGAGAATTTAATTTAACCAATTATGATATTAACATCGTTGACTCATGGATCACGAAAGCCACAAAATGGCGCATCGCACCACTGAACTTCAGCACCAAAGCAATATCGAGCAGCTATGATGCCCCTATCGACTATGAACTAGCACTGAGTATTAATGATAACGGTAGTTTTGCTTCACAGGGTAGTATCGACATTAAACAACAATCACTTGATGCGCACATCAGTCTAGAACAACTGAATCTAACTCAATTTCAGCCTTACATCACCCCTTACTTGAATATCAGCCTGAACAGTGGTTTCTTCACCACCAAAGGTGACATTTACGCCGATAGCAAAGGTACAGCACGTTTCAACGGTGAAGTGCAAGTTGCAAAACTAGCGATTAATGACAAAAAACTCAATAAGCCGCTGCTTAAATGGCAAGATTTTACCATTAACAGTATTGCCCTCGATCAACAGGCTAATAGCTTACTCATCGATCACATCAAATTAACCCAACCTTATGCACAAGTTATCGTGGCAGCAGATAAAAGCTCAAACCTATCTGACTTAGTAATAGGGCAGAAATCAGCAGATGAAACCTCTGAAGTAACACCTGCCACAGACAAGGAAAAAGCGAAACCAGCAACGGTAACAGCAACACCTGAAGATGCCATGCTGATTGAATTAAACAAGTTCACACTCGTCGCGGGTAAAGTTGACTACACCGATAATGTGCTTAAACCAAGTTTTGAAGCCGTCATCGAAAATATAGAAGGTCATGTTGGTAAACTATCATCGACAACGACCAAAAATGCAGAAATTGATATCAAGGCTATCGTCAATAAATACGCGCCGATGACTTTAAAAGGGGTACTAAACCCATTAATTCCAGAACCTTTTGTTGATGTTGAGTTTGTGTTTAATAACTTTGAGTTACCCTCAATGACACCCTACTCTGGTACCTATGCAGGTTTAGATATTGATGAAGGCCAGTTGTCTCTTGCGCTTAAATACAAATTAGAAAATAATCACTTAGAGGGTAGCAACCATATTTTAATTGACCAATTAGATATGAATGATACCAAAGACAGTGACGCTGGTAGCATACTCCCTATCACCCTTGCTATTCCATTGCTCAAAGACAGCAGTGGTGCAATTGACTTGGGCGTTAACGTATCAGGTAATGTTGATGATCCAAGCTTTAATGTCGGTGAGATTGTACTGAAATCGCTCAGTAATATTATTCTTAAAGCAGTAACATCGCCATTTACATTATTAGCTAGCCTTGTTGATACCACTGATGATTTAGACAAGGTCAGTTTTGCCAATGGTTCGACAACGCTCGCGCTAACAGAGCAAGGTAAACTAGATACCTTAGCCAAAGCATTAGCACAACGCCCTGAAATAAAGCTAAATATCAAAGGCAGCTATGATGCTAACTTGGATAAACAAGCACTACAGAATAACGCGTTAAATAATAAGCTGAGTCAATCAACTGGCACCGTTATTAAGCAAGGTAGCAACGTAGATGAGCTACCTGTGTCTGCCAGTATGACAACTGCACTGGTTAACGTATATGAATCAGAAACCAAAGGTAAAGCGGATGCATTACGCACTGCAATTGCAACCCAACAACCGACACTCGCTGATGCAGAATTAGAACAAGTTTGGCTGCGTAGTTTATATGCTGAGACCAGTAAGCTGCAAGTTGTGACAGACAAGCAATTAAGAAGGTTAGCAAAATCACGGGCAAATATGATCAAGTCGCATTTACGTGATGTCAGCAAAGTTGATGCTGGACGTGTCTTTGTATTAAGTCATCAAAGCAACGTACCTTCAACAAGTACTGAAACAACGCTGACAATGGTAGTCAAATAAGTCACACAATAAGTCGAAAATAACTAAAAAATAGACCTCATTGATTTGTGCTATTAAAATCAATGAGGTCGGTAACATCCCCCGCAGCTCCCCATCAAGCTTACCGCCGATAGATATACAAATCACCGTTCATGTCTTATGCTTACACTATATTAAAACCATGTTCAAACCATAACCAAGCTATGCTCGCACTAAACCTGTACTACGCCTGCACTATGCCTGCACTATGCATGAATTAAGTAAAGCTAATTTGAATGCCAAGCTGTTTACCATTTACTGATGAATACGTCTTCAGTCTAGGTAATTGGAGGTCGATTTATGCTTGAAGGCAATTTCATCACGGTAAAATCTGAATTGTTAATAAGACACATTCATCAATTTATGAACAACAAACTCAGTTACAACATACTGACCGATTACAGTTGGGAAATATTACAAGACTGGCAACGTTTAAACATCGTTGACAATAAAATTGCCAGCTCGAAAGAACAAGTTTTTTGGTATTTAGTCTTTGAGCTGCAAATTCAAAGTGAAGTGGCGTTATTACATGATAAAGCTCTGAATCGTAAACTAGATCATTGCATGTTGTTTTTACAAGGGCAGGTAGATATGCCTGACGACTGTATTGGCATCAGGCCGAATTAGTTATTTACTGGACGTTATTTACTGGTATTTTTTCGCTGTTAACGCAGCCAAGCGGACAATCACTTGCACCGATTTTTCCATTCCTTCTACCGTGATAAATTCATGGATACCATGAAAATTATAACCGCCAGTAAAGATATTGGGACAAGGTAATCCCATAAAGGATAATCGCGCCCCGTCAGTACCGCCTCGAATAGGTTTAATGTCAGGTTGTATATCACACTCAATCATCGCCTGCGTCGCCAGTTCAATGATATGTGCATGAGGCTCTACCATTTCACGCATATTTTTATAACTGTCGCTTATTTTAACTTCTATGCGCTCACAACCAAGCTCGTTATTTAGTGCTGCGACTTGCTGCTGCATAAAGGCTTTACGATGTGTTAATCCAGTTTCGTCAAAATCACGAATAATATAATGCAGTGTGGTTTTAGCAACACTGGTTTGCATCGCATTTAAGTGATAAAAACCTTGGTAACCCTCCGTGTATTCTGGTGTTTCATCGGCAGGCATCATCGCTTGGAACTTAGCCGCGAGGCCCATGCTATTGACCATCTTATTTTTGGCTGAACCAGGATGTACATTCACACCGTGACAAATCACATCAGCAGAGCTGGCATTAAAATTTTCATACTCTAATTCACCAACAGGGCCACCATCAATGGTATAAGCCCACTGCGCGTTAAAGCCTTTTACATCAAACAAATCTGCGCCACGGCCAATCTCTTCGTCTGGGGTAAAACCAATACAAATGTCGCCGTGTTCAATTTCAGGATTAGCTTGTAAATACGCGATAGCCGTTATAATTTCAGCAATCCCGGCTTTGTTATCGCCACCAAGTAATGTCGACCCATCGGTAGTGATAAGGGTCTGACCCTGTAATTGATTTAGTTCTGGATACATTGCCGGTGACAGTTTTTCAGTGTCGCTTAAACGAATGTCACCACCTTGATAATTCTCAACAATTTGTGGTTTAACATGCTGACCAGATGCATCTGGCGCGGTGTCCATATGGGCAATAAAACCGACAGTTGGCACTCTTGTGCTAATATTACTCGATAGGCGTGCAGTTAAGTAACCATTGCTATCGAGTTTTACGTCATCTAAATTCAGTAAAATTAACTCTTGCTGTAGTTGTTTAGCGAATACAGTTTGACCAGGGGTACTAGGGCAAGTAGCAAGGGTATGATCGGACTGGGTATCAAAACTTACATAACGTAAAAAACGTTCAATCAATGTAGTCATAATAAAGCCTTAATGAATAAAAAAGTAAGTAGTTATGATGTAAGGATATTATGCATCATATAAAGTGATTATAGATTGTCCTTAATCATTAATGGGTATTAAATTTCACTTCAAGGATGTTATAAAGCACAAAACCCTGCATGCGATTCAGTAACAGCGAAGAGGTATAGAATGAGAAACACGATCATTGAATGGCCTAAATTATTCCGATACAGTCTTTTATTTGTTTTTATTTCCGTATTTATGAGTGCCATACTGTTGTTTGGCTTTACTCGTGATTGGCGAGTTATATTTGATCTTAACGTACAACTTATAGCGATTAATCTGGCATTTATAGCGGTTATTTACATTTCCTTTCCACTGTTAATCGTACGTTTTTGTTATTACTTCTATCAATTAGTAGCGCATGGCAGAAAAGAAGGTATCTCATTGTTTTGTTATCAAACCTTATTCAACCCAATTAACTTTTTATTTCGACCGAGTTTACTCACCTACGAGGGGCTCACCCACCGCCGTCGCTGTGTCATTTCGATCGTTCTCTTGCTTGCTTTATACACTTCAATTTTTGTTATGAGTGACATGATAACGTAAATATAAAAATCAGACTTTTGATTGTCACAGCCTAATTATCAGTTAGACCTTCCATTTCTACCAAAATCGCTATATCATGCTGCTATATTACGTAGTGAGAAAACTATAGTACTTAAAATACAACAAGTTAGTGAATTATCATTTGTTTGACCACCAAATTTATAATCAATTAATAGGGAATTGTTATGTTAGGTACTGCCAACAGCAAAAATGCAACACGTGTATTACTATTAGGCTCAGGTGAACTCGGGAAAGAAGTCGCTATTGAGTTTCAACGTTTAGGTGTCGAAGTCATTGCAGTTGATCGTTATGACAACGCGCCAGCCATGCAAGTTGCCCATCGTAGCCACACCATTAACATGCTAGATGGTGATGCACTAAGACATCTTATTGAGCTTGAAAAACCAGATTATGTTATTCCAGAAATCGAAGCTATCGCAACAGATACCCTGCTTGAACTAGAGCAAGAAGGTGTCAACATTGTACCAACAGCACGCGCAACCAAACTAACCATGGATCGTGAAGGTATTCGCCTTCTAGCGGCCGAAACACTGCAGTTACCTACCTCGCCTTATATTTTTACCGATAATAAAATTGAATACCTTGCAGCTGTAGAACAGATTGGTATTCCGTGCGTGATCAAACCTGTAATGAGTTCATCTGGTAAAGGTCAAAGCATTATTCGTGATGAAGACGATATAGACCAAGCTTGGGCTTATGCACAAGAAGGTGGCCGCGCTGGCGCAGGTCGCATCATTATTGAAGGTTTTGTTAAGTTCGATTTTGAAATCACTCTACTGACAATCAGCGCCGTTGACGGCATTCATTTCTGTGACCCTATTGGGCACCGCCAGCAAGATGGCGACTACCGTGAATCATGGCAGCCACAAGTAATGTGCGATGACGTACTTGCTAAAGCCAAAGAGATATCGGCAAAAGTTGTGACGGAATTAGGCGGTTATGGTCTATTTGGCGTCGAACTCTTCATTCGTGGTAATGAGGTGTTCTTTAGTGAAGTCTCACCGCGCCCACATGATACGGGCATGGTGACATTAATCTCGCAAGACCTGTCTGAATTTGCTTTACATGTACGCGCTGTATTAGGTCTACCTATCACTCAAATCCAACAGTATGGTCCGTCTGCTTCAGCGGTTATCTTGGCTGAAGGCCATTCGACTAATATTGGCTTTAACCAATTAGCACCGGCATTGGCTTGTGTCCCGGGCAGCCAAATACGTTTATTCGGTAAGCCTGAGATCGCAGGACAACGTCGTTTAGGTGTGGCGCTAGCGCGTGGTATTAATACCATTGATGCAATTGATAAAGCCAAAGAAGTGGCGAAAAAAATTGAAGTGACTTTCGATTAATATCAACATCGTATTAATAACTGCAATAGTATTGTAACGACAATCGATGTAATAACTGCAGCACATTAATCGCACTAAGTAAAAAGTAAAAAAAAGCTAACAAGTAATCTTGTTAGCTTTTTTTGCATCTGTTACTGCAGTTAATAATTGTATCGATATTTAATGCATTAACAATTAACTTTCAATAATAACGCTCACCAACAAAAATGAGCGTTGTACTGTCTGTTATAAGCTTAAAATTACACCGGCAATTGCAGCGCTCATCAAGTTAGCCAGTACACCAGCAAAAATAGCGCGGAAACCATGCTTAGCGATGAATTGACGACGTTCAGGGATCATGCTGCCTAAACCACCAATCAAGATAGCCATGGTGCTTATATTAGCAAAACCACATAACGCAAAGGTAATGATGGCTTGAGAATGTTCACTTAACTGATCTTTTACTTCCATCAACTGAATAAACGCCACAAACTCATTAACCACGATCTTATTACCAATCAACGAACCCGCAACAATCGCTTCATCCCACGGCACACCAATCAACCAAGCAACAGGGGCAAACACATAGCCTAAAATGATTTCAAAGCTTAACGTCACATCAAACCAATTACCGATACCGCCTAACATACCATTGAGTAACGCGATAACACCAACAAAGGCCAGCAAGGTTGCACCAATTGCAGTCGCCATGCTTAAACCGGCCATCGCACCGTCAGCAAGGGCTTCAACCACGTTAGTTGCACGCGGTAATTCTACTTTAGTGATTTCGTCTGCGTGATTTTCATTTTTTGATGGTGGGAACAAGAACTTCGCCATTAACAAACCAGCAGGCGCAGACATAAATGACGCAGCCACTAAAAACTTAATCTCGACACCAATCATGGCGTAGCCGACTAATGTGCCACCAGCAACAGAAGCAAGACCACACGTCATCACAGCGAAGAACTGTGAATCGCTCATGCCTTTCAAATACGGCTTAACCACTAACGGCGCTTCAACCATACCCACGAAGATGTTTGCCGTTGCCGCTAATGATTCTGCACGACCAGTGCCGAGTAATTTCTGTAAGCCACCACCAACAATATTAATCACTTTCGGCATGAAGCCAATATGATACAGCGCTGAAATTAACGCCGAGAAGAACACAATAATACCTAATACATTAATAGCAAATACAAAGGTGCCTTCCACTAAGCTGCCAAATAAGAACGAGATACCTTCCTGGCCATAATCAATCACATTTGAGACACCCGCACTAAAAGCATTTAACGCGTCTTTGCCTGCTGGAAAATATAATACGATGAAAGCAAAAGTAATCTGTAATGCAAACGCCAGTGAGACAGTTCTGAGGGGGATATTACGGCGATCGTTAGAGCAGAAATACGCCGTTAATAGGATCACTATTATGCCTAAAATAGATATCATGGAACAAACCTGTTTAATGATTAAAATTATGAAGACGCGTATTGTAGTCCGCGCCATTTTTACAGCAAGTCCAGTAAGTTACCTGCTTGTTACAATTAAATTCAACAGTGGTGTAGCGATAGCTAGTTTATTGTTTTATAACGATTCCATAATGATCTTTAGCGTATTATTTCCATATGGAAAAGATATTTCCGCATCAGGACATAAGTTGTTGTAATTAGATTTTAATTTGCGACTTTAATTGCTGATCCCAGTATGAAGGTTGACCAATATATTCTTTAAAAAAGGCAATCGCAGCGCTAATTTTTTTCGGTAAATGCTTACGGCTGGGATAGACAGCATAAAACCGCATCACCTGACTCGCCTGCCATTGGGGCAATAACTGAATCAATTTTCCGGTTCTAAACTCATCGGTTAACAAATATGTCGCTAAGTAAGCAATGCCCCACCCTGATATCGCAGCGTCGCGGATCGCTTCAGCTAAATCGACACGGTAATTTCCATCAACGTTAATGTATAACGATTCAGTACCTTGCTTAAACGACCACAAGCCATAATTACGTTCACGGCTGCGATAGATAAGGCAATTATGGTTTTCAAGCTCGTTGGGATGCAAAGGCGCGGTGTGATGCATCAAATAATCTGGTGATGCGGCAACCACAAAACGGGTATCTGCCAAATGCTGCGCCACATAACCTTCGGGAATATCTTCAATGTTGGTAAGCCACAGATCTAACCCATCATCAATCATGTTGGCTTTATAATCGAACAAACTCACTTCAACATGTAGGTCGGGGTGCAGTTTACGAAACTGTTCGATAGCGGGAATAATATGGATGGTGCCAAATGACTGCGATACACCTAAGCGCAGTATACCGGCCACGTCGTCTTGCAGATTAGCCATCATCACATCGGCATCTTGCACACTGCTCACGACTTCGGCGCAATAAAGAGCAAACTGTTGGCCAGCATCGGTTAAGGTAAAACTGCGAGTAGAACGCTGTACCAGCTTGACGTTTAAATCAGCTTCTAAGCATTTGAGTTGTTTACTTACATGAGAAACCGACACACTGAGGGTATGCGCTGCAGCGGTAAAGCTACCAGTTTGCACTAAAGTATGAAAAAGGGCCATTTGGCTAGCACGATCTTGAATCAAATGAGAAGTACCTAGTAACGTCCGATCCGTGTGACTACGTAATAATAAGCATAAACAACATTATTGCTGTTTAATTACGGCAAGTGTATACAAAAATAGACAGGCAATAAAGTGCGACACCATGATTATTATCAACTATTTAATCCACCAGTTATAAGATAATATACTACATAACACCCTACAGAGAATATTAACATGGAAAAAACCTGGTTAAAAAACTACCCTAGCGATGTACCAGAGTTCATTGATTTATCACAATATGACAGCATTTTAGATATCGTCGAACAAAGCTGCGAAAAACACGCTGACTCAATCGCCTTTTTAAACATGGGTGCCACACTTACCTTTCGCCAACTTGAACAACAAAGTCGGGATTTTGCGGCCTATTTACAACACGAACTGAACATGCAGCCAGGTGATCGTTGCGCTATCATGATGCCCAATTTATTACAGTATCCTATTGCGCTATTTGGCATACTCCGCGCTGGGCTGATTGCCGTTAATGTTAACCCGCTTTATACCCAACGCGAATTACAGCATCAACTGACCGATTCCGGCGCTAAGATGATTGTCGCCATTAGTAACTTTGGTGCCAACCTCGAAAAAGTATTACCACAAACCAGTATTGAACACGTCATCATGACCAACATAGGCGATCAACTACAGCAGCCTAAACGCACCATGGTTAACTTTGCAGTCAAATACGTGAAAAAAATGATCCCTGCTTTTCACATTGAAAATGCAATTTCAATGCGCAAGGTATTATCTGCCGGACGTAAGTTAGTTTATAACCGCCCAGCCTGTAAACCGGAAGACATTGCGTACCTACAATATACGGGTGGCACAACAGGTATCGCCAAAGGCGCCATGTTAACCCATCGCAATATTGTCGCGAACGTATTGCAAGTGTACGGCCAGTTCTCACCACGCACACTGTTATCCAAAGACCATGTTGTTACCCCGTTACCGCTTTATCATATCTTTGCTAACTCAGTAAGCTTGATGTTTATTATGATGATCGGTGGTCGTAATTTATTAATTACCAATCCAAGAGATATGGACGGCTTTATTAAAGAGTTGAAGGGCTACCCTTTCACTATTTTCTTCGGCTTAAACACCTTGTTCAGCGGTATGTTAAAGAATGAAAAATTCCGTGCATTAGATTTCAGTAATGCCCGCTTCACAATCGCTGGCGGTATGTCCACCCAAGAAGATGTCGCCAAAGAATGGCAAGCGGTCACCGGCATGCCAGTGGTTGAAGGTTATGGATTAACAGAATGTTCACCGGTGGTTTGCAGTGGCATTCACACACAACAAGAATATACTGCGGGTATTGGCGTGCCGTTACCATCAACAGAAATGCGTGTTGTTAATGATGACCACCAAGCATTAGGCGTAAACGTTGTTGGCGAATTACAAGTACGCGGTCCACAAGTGATGTCTGGCTATTGGAAACAAGCACAAGCTACTGCGGAATCGATTGATGCCGATGGTTGGTTCTCGACCGGTGATATGGCCCGTATGGACCAAGATGGTTGCTTCTTTATTGTCGACCGTAAAAAAGACATGATTTTAGTGTCTGGCTTTAATGTTTACTCGGTCGAAATTGAAGAAGTACTGCGATTACATCCCGATATTGAAGAAGCAGCGGTAGTGGGTCTGCCACATCCCGTAACAGGCGAACAAGTTAAAGCCTTCATCTGTAGCAGCAATAAAGCGCTGACCAGTAAAGAGGTACAAACTCACTGCCGCCGTTATCTAACCGCGTACAAAGTGCCACGTGATATTGAGTTTCGTGACGACCTGCCGAAAAGTCCAGTAGGCAAAGTACTTAAACGTGAGCTACTAACACCAGCAACAATTTAACCAAAACAACAGCAAGCACGGCTGTTAATGCTTTTGTGCTTGCTGTTCATGTGTTTGTACTTACTGCCAATGCCTATGTACTTACTGCCAATGCTATGTACTTGTCGCTAAATAGCCGCGGTCATGATAGCCCACCAGCTAAAAGGCGTTAAGAATTTCATTAAGCTTGTCGAGAAAAACCGCTTCTTTAAGAATACCAGCGTGCTGTGCTTCAAAACCATGTATTTGCGTTGCTTCCCGTTGTAGTGACGCAGACAACTGGCTATTCAGTGGCACGACCCCATCACCATCTTCACCAGGCAAGTAAGAGAACATCAAATGGTACGGTATTGAATCTGGCCAAGCCCAACGATGAACACGTTTTATGTACGCACTACCTCGGGCAACATCGATCCAAGATTGGATCACAACGGGTGAATTTTTGACCCCGTTCGCAGCACTTTCCATGCCATATAACGGGCTATTAATCGTGACTACAAATTGCAAATCGTACGGCGTAGCAGATTGCTGCTTCATCACATAAGAGCGAATCATCAAACCACCCATACTATGGGCTATGATACCCAATTGTTTAAACTGGTATTGGTGTGACAACTGCTGCAGCGCTTCTAACATATAATCACTGACTAAATCTAAATTTACACCACTGGGGTAATAAAGTACCCAAGGCTGGTATTTTTGTTGGTCTATGTTGCTGACGATCTCGGCAAACTCAGCACTCGTCCCGCCCATACCATGAACGAACAACAATGGTATTTTATCCTTGTCATACTCTTGCAACATCAATAAACCACCGCCGACTTGTTCAACAAAGTCAAATGGTCGCCATAATCCCATAGATGCGAAATCACGACTAAACATGGCATCGTCTAGGGACACAACTCGGCCTATATTTTCGATGTTTTTGCCTAACTGTTTCATCACATCAATGTTAGGCCGTAAAGTTATCGGTCCTTTAATCACCAATCGTGGCACTTCAACGTTTTCATCTGCAGCAATGACGACTAAGGCAGGTTCACCTTGACCTTCGCCGTAGTAAGTGGCCCAGTCACCGGCGACATATTCACCATCGTTTTTAACAGAGCTATTATCGGAAATAGCACCACCAATATCGTTATCGCCACCATCAATAAAAGTCGCAACACTGTAAGTCCCAGGCTGTACAGCAAATAAGTATTGTCCGTTAGGTTGTACAGTATTCTTATCAATCAGTTTTGTGACACCGTTTTCACGTCGATATAATTGCACGTAAATAGGGGCATTGGCCTCACCTTGTACAACCACTTCACCAGTAATACTCCCTGTGGAAGCCAATGCGTCTGACTGCCTACTTATCTCCTGCAAACTACATGCGGGCAACGTAAGTACAATCCACATTAACGCCAGTGAGAACAACAGCTTAGGATGTTGTATGCATCTTAGCATCAAATACTCCGATTAAAATTAGTCAACTACCTACTAAATAGAGACCATCATTCACTTTAAATCAATAATATAAGTGAATTAAATTACGGTTTATGACTTAAAATTGCGCGCACATAACTGCGCGTATTCGCGTTGTGATCTAACATAAACTCGGCCAGTAAGTTGCTCATCTTAGTAATGCCCTCTTCACCATGCTGCTCACGAATCAACTGCACAATCATTTTTATTTCTTTGCTGCCATCGACTTCAAAGCTTGGATCGCTGACTAGCTGCTGTGGTACCCAACGTTCTAGATAATCAGCAAGCTTGTCTGATTTGTCATATGAATTTTTTGCAAACACTTCAACAAAAGTATTATCGCTATATTCAACAACAGCAGTCTCTTGCGTTAACGCTGTAAACAAAGCACTGCTAAAGTCGTTATCTTCATAGGCTTTTTTAGTAATAATTTCTTGGAATTCTTCCAATACTAAGTGACGGTTAGAAAGCAATTGAATGGCATCAATCTTAGCTTGTGGGTAACCCATCATATCTTTGGCATTGGTCCAGATACTCGATACAGTACTCACACCAGGTTGCAAAGTTGAGTGATATGATTGCGCTATGTCACCGATATAATGCATGCCCCACCCCATAAAGCGCCAGCCCCAATAATCATGGCCAGTACTAAAGGCATATTCAGACAAGGCTTTGTACATATGCACACGATAATCGGGGAAAGTCTCACGCAAAAACGGCGCTAATGTGAATAAGATACTCGACTCATGATAAAAGCCCATATGAAACGGGGCTTGCGAGCCGTATTCCAACGCGGGATTACCAAAGGCTTGTTTGCCAAACCCATAGAGCTTACCCACTTCGGTATTACTGTCTGTAAACAGACCAATATCAAGGCCGTTATCGGGATCGTCATTGGCAGATACTAACACTTCGATTGGCGTGACCAGTTCGCCACTTTTCACTTCGACAAAGGTCATGGTGTTGTAATGATCTAAGTTGGTAAAGACGGCGACTTCAGACGAATCGAGCTGACGACGACCTTGCTTGTCTTGCCCAGGTAATAACTGAATGTACGGGTTAACGCGCGCATTCGGATTGATACGAATGGCATGAATGAAACTTGTTTGTAGGTCTTTATCGGCAGCGTCAAACGCGATTGCATCCGGACGCGGTTTATAATGCGGGAAGTTTTGACGTAACCAGTCTTCATTAGTAGCTAATAATGTTGCTAACCCTTGTGCTTCTGCAGTGACGAATTCAGCTAAGGTCTCGACCTTAATCGGTGCTTGTTCTGCCACTTCTGGCATGGTATTTAATATTGGATATGAAATAAGGCTGTGCTCAGACCAGGCAATGGCGTTACTCACCATCATACTGCTACACAAAATAGCGCCTAAAGTGACTTTAATCGGGCTTTTAAGCTTGTTTTTATGTTTTAAAAAAGTCGGGCTAAACATGACATTCCTTTGAAATCGGTCGTTTATTGATGTTTGACGGGGTCTAACCCCTTATAAAAAATGATTATAAATGAATTATGATTGAAGGTTAGTATTAAAATGTAAGTTTATCTGTGGATGATAGAATGTAAATTGTATGAAGATGACAGCTTGTCGCCACTTAAAGATCAGAACAACCTATTAAGCGGCTATTAATCAGTTAGTTCTTGTAAGGCCAATGGTCTTTTTGTAAGGCGCGTGTTCTACCTTGAGCTCCATGGGCACATAACGAATACTATTTATACTCAGCTCTTCCGACGTAGCCTTAAACCCGACTTTCTGATAAAAGCCAAGTGCATAAATCGATGCTTTGACTCGAATCAACTTTGCGCCACTCATCTTTGTCATTGCTTCAACGAGTTGTTTCGCGACACCAAAGCCATGATAGTCAGTTTTGACATAAAGATGACCAAGGTAGTTTTCTTCACGCCAACCTATGTACCCGACTATGTCTTGACCAACACTCGCTTTAATCACGGAGTAAATATCGGGATCTTTGACCTTATCGATATCAGATTTAAACGCAATTCTAATGGCTTGCTGACCTTCGGCATTAAGGAGTGGCACAACGTGTTCTTCGTTGACTGATGTCCCTAATTCAAGGATCGCATCTAGATCTTCACGCGTCGCTTTTTCAAGAATAAATTCCATTTCTTCTCCCTGTTATTTTTCCTATTATACTGCGCTATAGTTCTTCTCTATTTTACCAGTTCAAACGCAACACTGGGCCTTTAAGTCGAGCGTGCTCTTAAATAATCTTGGATCTGCAATTTTATCTAACATTTCAATACTGGGTAAACACTCGTCATCGACATAGTCGGCAAAGTCACCATCTGGATCAAACACTAAAATATCTAACGCTAATCGGTCCATGCCATAGAGGCCACGGTGGATCATATCCGCTGAAAAAACCAGTAAGTCGCCAGCAGCTAAGTTGATGATTTTACCAGCTGAAAGGCTATCACTACTCTCTTTGCCGTTTATTTCTTGTCGCACATAAAATTCTTCTTCGTTATCCCAGCGCTTATGCGTACCAGGGACGAGTTCCATGCCACGTTCATCAAACAATGGCACGCGAAGATGGACCACTTGCGTCTCTTGAACGGCTATTTTCTGCTGTTCCACTTCATAATCGTATTGGCAATCACGATGCCAAAAATCTTTTTGTTTAGGATTAACAGGATTGAAAAATAATTGGGTATTCATAAATGCAGCATTAGCCGGAATAACTGATTCGACAGCATCCATCATTTTCTTTGAACTGATAAAATTAAATAGCGTCAGTCGGTCGTCGCACTCTAAGTAGTCGATACCGGTAATGACCGAAGAATTAAACGCTTCTGAACGATAGAATTGTATGTTGTCTTCTTTCCACGCTTCATGAAATTTCAATACCACTTCTCTTAGTGCTGAGATCTCAGCGGCACTAAAATAATTTCTAATGACAAAATAACCTTGCTCATCATATTCGCTATTTAACTGACTTCTTTGTTCTAACTTCAACACCCATTACCTCTATTTCATTATCAGCACCCGACTCCCCATTCCTTGTTAATTACCTGAAAAGATATGTGGATTAAGTCGAGTTTGTTGTGCGTTATGTCTTCAAGAATAAATTCCATTTTATCTCCCTGTAAATAACGTTTTAATGCGCCCTATTTTACCAGCGAAACACAATAAGGTAAACGCTTGTAAGCAGCTTAACCCTGCGCAAAAAAGAAAGCTATTAACCAACGTTAAGACCATTCTCAATTCTATCTCTGCCCTGCTCTTTCGCATAATAAAGCAAATCATCTACACGTTTAAATAATTGCGATATCGGTTCATCAACAATGAATTGTGTTACCCCAATACTGGTGGTAAATGTGATTTTTTGTTGTTCATCTGTCATCACCGATGCTTTACGAATAGCCTCGGCAACACGTATCGCAACTTGAGTGGCAGGTGCTAATGCGAGATGCGGCATTACCACCAAAAACTCTTCGCCACCAAAACGGGCGATTACGTCAGAGTTTCTCAATTCTCGCTTTAGCAATGAAGATACTGTGACCAAGACCTTATCGCCAACCATGTGGCCGTAAGTATCATTCACACGTTTAAAATGGTCTAAATCAAACATCATTACGCTAAATGAACCTTGTGTATACTTGCTATTTTTTGCTATTCGTTTTACTTGGCGCATTAATACACGGCGATTCATCAACCCTGTTAGCGTATCGATGGTAGATTCGCGATACAACTTCATCAGCATCACCATCTGTCCTGATTGCAACCATAAACAGACCCCCCCAAACAACACTAGCAACCATATTTTGTCGATGACAACGATATAGTCACCTGCATATTGAATATACTCAAGTACGGCTAATGGCAATGAAATGACTGTTAAAATCGTAACACCACCCAAAATAGTTAACGGGAACAGACCGAGCATAACAATCGCTAAATACGGCATCAGGGCAAAAGACAATGGTATGTCTCTGTAGGCCATAGTTTGCGTCAACGACAATTCCATAACCACATAAAATAACATTGGGGATAAAAAGGACAGTGTTAACACCAAGCGCACCATATTCACGGTATGAGAGCGACGTATTAATTGGTAGAGCGCAGTGAGAGCACCTGAAAGTATTAATCGATTAATGAGTAATAATTTAGCTTGCGCACTTTCAAAGACAATAAAATCGAGTACAGATGATATGGGTACGCTGATAGCAAAAAATAAGCAGACTAACTTAAGGCGCTCAACGATATATTGGTTACGTGTTTGAATAAAGTCATTGGAATGATGACTTGTTGAAACGACGTCTTCAATGATGCTGTGTTTGGCACAAAATAACTTGCTTGAATTAAGCAGTGTTTGTGATTTATTGATCTGCTCACGTCGATCATCGTTTTCTGCGTACGCTGAATTGGACATTAATTCTTCCTTGATTTTATGCACAGACGATTTTGCATAAATTATATCGCGCAATCATAAAGCCAACGTCAGTTGAGAGCTTTGATCTACTTCAATAAAACCCTAGCAAGATCTCTGGCGTAAAAACAAGATAAGTATTACCTACACCAACACTTGTCGTGTGTTCTTGATGTAGTGATGGATCTGGCCTTCTACTTTAACGTCGATCATTACATCTGGTCGGCGATCGTTTGGACAAGGCATTTTCGGTGTGGTGCCAAACAGTCGACAGATCAACGGTCGTTCTTCGTAGACAGTACAACCTTTAGGGCCAAGATGTACGCAGTTGTATTCATCTAATGCAGCTTCATGCTCAGCATCTGTCTTATATGGCAGGCGCGACATTTCTTCTGCAGATGTCGTTACCGGTCCACAGCAATCGTGGCAACCCGGCGTACATTCAAATGTCGGGATCTGTTTACGCAGGCGAGCGAGATCTTGTTTATTATTGTTTTGTAATAATAATTTTATTTGTTCGTATTCCGAATCCATTATAGCTCTCTATCTCAACTTCATTCGAAGATGGCAATACCTGTAAATTTAGCGCGTATGTTAACATTTGTAATAGCTGCGCGCTTTGATTTCCCGCTGCTTTTGACCTTACTCCGATGCTATTTTCAGCTTACTCCGTGTATCTTTCAACTTACGTCGAGATTATTTATAACTTACTTATAATTATTTATCAGTTGCTTATCAGTTATTTAGAGTCTAATAGCTCACGGAGTGGTGTTGGTAATATGTTTCGCGCTTTAATGGTAATATTTTGTTCATGTTTTTGCCAAAGGATACCGAGATAAATAATCAATAACCCTAGCACGGTTAACGTGATTGGAAATAACCAACTGTCTTTAAATATATCTGCCGCCAGATAGCCAATATAACCCGTGCAGCCTAGCGCACCGAAAATAACAAACACTCGGCGTACCAGTAATACCCCAACCGCGATCATGAATAGATTAATAGTAAAGTAGATAAATTTAGATAACTCGCTATCAGAATGTTGCAACGACATGCCACCCCAAAAGGCGATGACACCAAATAAATATATCCAAAATGCATAATCCGCTTTGTTTCGCGAGCGAATATCAATCCAAAACGCTAACGCGATCATGAGTAGTCCACTGTACATAGACACCAGTTTTCTAAGCGTCCAATCAAAATCACCGCCAGAGATCATCGACGTCAGATCCATGGTTAAATACCAGAGCGTCACGGCAATTGGCATCATTAAAAATGGATACTTATATTTCCACACCAAAATTGCACCAACGGCTAAGGTACCCAGTTCCATGTACAACCAATGCCATTTGATATAGCGATGATAATCTCGATATACAGTGTCATCGGGCCAAATCCCTAATGCATGTTGTAGTCCATAAACGGCCAATGGAGTCAACGCAATAACAAACGTGCCACAGATCCCAGCGGGTATCGCATAGCCTTTAGCTTGAAATGTATTCGTGAGTTTGAGTCCAATCACTGCATAAAATAGCGAGATGAAAACAATACCGACGCCACCAAATGATTCCCAGCCTAAATTCATAAAAAGCGTCATCGCACCGATGGCAATCAAACCACCCACATAATAAAGGACATGCGTGAAATCAAATTTGGGCCCAGTATTCGGCTGGTTATTGATGAAGGCGATTAACTGCTCAGACTGCTCCCGTGATAAAATATTTTCTTTGACCGCGTCCTCGAGATTTTTCTTCGATAGATTCAACCCAAACTCCTTGTTATGACTTGGAGATCCAAACACCCTTGGATTTATCCAGTTCCATATTAGTATAGCTATTAATGAATACTATCCTATTCCCCTTGTCACAACACCCTCACTATGCTGATAAAATTCGAATAAACAGAACTCTGCTAGACTCATTGAGTACCGTATAAACACCTGTTTACTCTCAGACTCTAGGAAGGAATTCGATTATGAACAAACTATTTTCCATATTTGTCATGGCTACATTGTATTGCCTCACTAATCTCGTGTTTGCTGCCGACGATCATGAAACCGATAATCATCACCCAGACAAGAAAAGCTTTAAAGTCACCGAGCTCAAGCCTGGATTTCAATTTCTGCAAGGTAAAGGCGGTAATATCCTATTGTCTACGGGTAAGGACGGTCTGCTAATTGTCGACAGTGATTACAGTGAAATGACACCGGCGTTGCAAGCAACCTTAACGGGCTATAAAAGTGAATTAAAGTATGTGCTTAATACCCATTGGCATGGCGACCACACCCAAGGTAATAAAGCGTTAGGGAAAAACGCAGATATCATTGCCCATGACAATGTCTACCAACGTCTCAACAGCCATCAAGAAGTGAAACTGTTCAACATGGTGTCGAAGCCTTATCCTGCCGATGCATTACCCGATATTACCTTTGATCATTCACTCACATTACGCTTCAACGATGAAACCATTAAAGCGCTACATCTACCGAACGGCCATACCGACGGCGACAGCGTTATCTTTTTTGAGAAAGCCAATATCGTCCATATGGGCGACCATTACTTCAGCGGCATGTTCCCTTTTGTTGATGTGGGTACCAACGGCAGTGTGAGTGGTGTGGTGAAAAACATTCATGATATTTTAGATCAAATTGCTGACGATACCATAGTCGTACCAGGCCATGGTGCTATATCGAACAAAGAAGAGTTGATCGCGTTTAGAGACATGTTAGTCGGTACCAGCAACGAAGTTGAAATGATGATGAAGCAAGACATGAGCCTTGAAGCTATGCAGGAAAAAGGCTTGAATGAACAATGGAAAGTTTGGGGTAAAGGCTTCTTGAATGAAAAAGTGTGGATCAGTATTGTCCACAGTAGCCTAGCCAAGGATGCGCTTAAAATCTGATCGTAGTGGTTTTCAGTTTTCTATTCGGCGTGTTACGTTCAGTGACACGTCGGCTGGTTATTATAGAGATAAAATAGCGAACTTAAACACTGCCATCAACTAAGCAGGGGGTTTGTTTCCATTCTACTAGCCAAGTTAATATATCTTGTGCAGGTTTAGGCTTTGCAATGCCATATCCTTGTGCGATATAACAACCCAACGATAATAATAATTCTCCATGTTGAGGCGTTTCAACTCCTTCTGCTATCACTTTAAGATCAAACACTTTTGCTAACTCAATGATACCTTGAATAATCGCTTTATCATCCGAATCAATTAGCATGTCTCTAACGAATGATTGATCTATTTTTAAAAACTCAGCCGGTAAACGTTTTAAATACGTTAATGATGAATAACCAGTCCCAAAATCATCAATTGAAAAATGTATACCTAATTGATTGCAGTCTTTCATCACTTTTGAAACAGACTTTATATCTTTAAGTGCACTGTTTTCTAAAATTTCAAACTCAAGACGACCCGGTTTAAGACTCGGATACTGAGCAAGTATATCTTTCAAATCATTAACAAACTCAGCATGCTCTAATTGTAACGGACTGATATTGACACTGATTGGAATGTCATAGCCCAAAGACAACCAATGTTGTAATTGTTGCAAAGCCGTATTAATGACCCATTTTCCTATTTCAATAGCTAATATATCATGCTCTACAGCCGGTAAAAACAGAGCCGGAGCAAGCACACCCTTTTCAGGATGATTCCAACGAATAAGTGCTTCAACACCAAGTAGTTCATGAGTTAAAAGGTCTACTTTAGGCTGATAATAAAGTAAAAACTCATCATTGTGCAACGCATTAGCGACTCGATCCAACTTCTCATTATGATGTTTAAGTGCCACATCTTCTTCAATATCAAAAATATGGCGGCGATTTTTACCTTTTTGCTTGGCGATATACATAGCCTGATCCGCATGCCTTAGTAACTGATCTGGGCTGGCACTATCTAGCGGATAAAATGTAACACCTATACTGGCTGAAACCTTCAATAATTTGCCTTCAACCATAAGTGTAGTAGAAACCGATTCAAGCATGCGGGATACAATAGCATCGCTTTCACAAGGGTCAGAAAAATCGCGAATCACCGCTACAAATTCATCGCCGCCAATACGGGATAAGGTATCTCCCTTTCGCAGTACATGCGTTAATTGGCTTGAAACTTTTTTTAATAATTCATCACCAACATTGTGTCCATAACTATCATTAACGGCTTTAAATCCATCGAGATCAATTAACGCGATAGCCACAAGTTTATTATTACTTAAGCTCCTTGCAACGGCCTTTTCAATTCTGTCAGCCAATAGAATCCGATTAGGTAATCCGGTTAATGAGTCGTAATGCGCTGATAGTTTCAAAGCCGAGTTCGCTTTGGCTAAATCAGCATTACTTTTTTCAAGCTTTCTCTTATCAGCTTTATTAACACTAATATCTTGAAAAATACCCGCGAGGCGAACTGATATACCGTCTTCTTGTGTCACTGTACATGTTGTTCTTATGTCTATTTGCCTGCCCTTGGTCGTATATGTTTCTAACTCTAGGTCATAACCTGTGCCATTATTGATAGCCTCATCCAAAGCCATTGAAATAATTTCTTTAGATTCCGGTAAAAAATAATTAACGCCAGCATCTACCGAAGGATTAAATTCTTCTGGTGAAGTATCATGTATGCGGTAGGTTTCATCAGTCCAAAACAAATCACCTGTTTTTAAATCTAATTCCCATCCGCCTAAGTGCCCCACTTGCTGTGATTCGTTTAACAACTGAGTAGTCACAAGCATCCGCTCTTCATTATTTTTTCGTTCAGTAATGTCTAAGTGGGTACCGATCATACGCTTTGGCTTACCTTTAGCATCCCTTTCGACTAATGTCCCAGAAGCCAACAACCACACATAGTGTCCCAATTTATGCCTTATCCGAGTTTCAACTTCATAAAAATCGAGTTCACCATTAAAATGTTGTGCTAGTAGAGATTCAGCTTTTTTAAAGTCATCAGGGTGAAGGTTATTAGACCAAGTGCTAAATTGGGTCGGTTGCAGTTCATCAACGGTATACCCAACGATTTCAGCCCAACGTTTATCTAATGTTAATTCCCCGGTTATAACCTGCCAATCCCATATGCTCGCACCAGTAGCATTAATAACAAGCTCTAAACGATCATTATTATTATCTTGCTGGCTATTAACCTGGGGAGTCTTGTTAATCACGTGCACTTCCTAATATTAATTGATGCTCTGCGTTACTTGATAAGTATTATGCCTTTACACAAAATTACAGCAAGTAATTAAACCAAATATAACGAATTCCCTCTCACTAGCGATATGAAAGACACGCTGCTTTATGATTTAACCACGAACAAAACTAAAATATTGCTGTCTCACCCGCGATGAATTCTTAAATAGATTAAGAGACACATAAACCCTATGAAACATTATTTAAAAGCGGTATTAAAATAACATGAAGAAATTAAGTCTTATATTCACCATTTGCGTCCTTGCCATGCTGACAGGTTGTTCATCTACACTCGCAACGGGATCACCTAAAACAATTGCGTATTCAAAATCTCATGATCTTGTGGGACAAGCTTCTTGGTACGGTAAAAGATTCCACGGCAAGCTAACCGCCAGTGGTGAAACATACAATATGAGAGCATATACAGCCGCGCATAAAACCTTACCATTTGGTACCGTCGTGAGGGTTGTTAATACGGCTAACAATAAGTCTGTCGATGTGAAGATTAACGATAGAGGGCCGTTTGTGAGCGGCAGAATAATCGACCTTTCTCAAAAAGCATTTGAGCAAATCGGCAATACCAGTAAAGGCGTGGTTCCGGTCAGAATAGAAATTTTGGATGACAGTAATACCTTTAGATACAAGCATTAAGAAATGGGTGTCTGTCACAAGGCACCTTTTCTATTTACGATTTACGATTTACGAGCCACAATTCACTATTCACAATCCTCTCTCCACAGATCTAGTTAAAACGCTTCATCATCACTGTAAACAGCCACGGTAAGTTCGCCACCAGCACTTTCTGAAACGAAGAAGTTAATGGGCTTACAACATACTTGGCAATCTTCAATATACTGTTGTCCCAAATCTGCAGGATCAATAAGCACGTCAATTGCCTCACCACAGTAAGGGCATCCTATCGATGTTTCTGTTAATTGATTCATGGCTACGACTCCGCAGTATAGCCTGGGATTATCGACACCCAGCCGTTGGTAATGTCCTTTCGCAGCACTGCGATGTCACTGTTATCATCATCGTAATACCACTTGGTAGCAATATCGAGATTTTCAAACTCGTACATAACAAGGTACGGCAAAGTCTTACCCTCAACGGTTTCAACACAGGTTGCTGCGACCAATTTCGGATTGTAGTTAGAATTAGCGTCACTGAGTTTAGAACGTCGTGATAGTTCTTCAATTCTAGGTCTATCAGTGATCTCGTAGTTGTAGATTATATATGCAGACATAAACATCCCTTTTAGTCATCACACTCGCTTAAGCGGAATACTCGAAATAGATGCCGACTGTTTGACATCTACTTCAGTATACGAAATCAATTGAGTAAACGTCTGGTATATTACTTTTCATTTCCTATTTATTATTCGTCTTCAGTTGTCGCTTTTCGCTCTAGACAGCGTCCTCTTGGTTCATTGCCTTCATGCAGCACGATATCGGTATGCAAAAATTCAGCAGCATCCGCTGATTCTTTCACTTTTTTAGCGCTACGTTCTAACATTTCAGCTTCAAAGGTATTTAACACACTTACCCGCACGCCTGCTTCTCGCCATTTCGATAAGGGTCTGCATTCTTTGGTAATTTCTCTCGCTAGCGACAGCGCATCCAACAAGGCTTGATTCGCGCCCTGGCCTTTGAATGGACTCATCGGGTGAGCAGCATCGCCTATCAGTGTCACGTTAGTGCCTTTCGCCAACAATTCTGATTTAAGCAGTGCGCGGTCATACACTGGATAACCAGAAACCAATGATTCCGGTGTCGCTGTTAATATCTCTGGAATAGGAGCATGCCACTGACAACGACGGATCGCATCTTCTTTCAATGCTTTAGGACCTAGCGCACTTAACGCCTTAGCGTCGTCTTCTGGCATTGGGAAACTAAGCTGCCACATGACCGAGTCCGCGTCATAAGGCATGATATAGATACGTTCATGGCCGTTAGCCGTTTGGAATACTGTTGCGGAATCGAGCAGACTGCGATCAAGAGTACGATCAAGCGCCTCGTCACCCACTAAGCTTTGGATCGCCGACAAAGGACAAATGCCTAGAATAGCGATACAGCCTAAATAATTGAGTGGCGAAGCTTCATCACCTATCAACAATTTTCGCACCGAACTACGAATACCATCCGCACCAACGATAAGATCAGCATGGGCGTGCTTTATCTCACCATCAACTTGAAAACTTAAATCAACACCTTCAGCCGCAGATTGTTTAAAATCGACCAGCTGATGTCCCCATTGCACACCGTCATGTCCACCTAATTGCTCGAGTAGCGCTGAACGTAAAGACTGTCTGGCGATGTGCACGTTGGTACGTTTTGGTAACTTTCTTTCGTCTGACGGTACCCATTTTCGAATACCCCATTCGCCAATCACTTTACCGTCGGTGGTATGCACCACATGTCGGGTTGAAACGATGCCATCTTCTAACGAGACAACACCCAAGCCTTCAATCGCTCGGCTCGCTTGTTGTAATGTCAGTCCATAACCTTGAGATCGGGCTTCAAAGCCGCTATCACGTTCATACAGGGTAAAAGGAATACCACGGTGTAAACAAGCAACTGCCAGCGCTACACCACCGATACCACCACCAATGATGGCAACGTGTGGATAATTTTTTGTATCAGGGCCGTTTTCAGTAACAGGTTGAATAGCAGAACGGATCAGACCAGAACCTTTGCAGTTAGAACATGCGTCAAGGTGTGGCTTAGGGCGAACAGGCGCAATACCTTCGCTGTTATTCTTTTCAAATTGTTCCAACTCACGCTGATAGCTGAGTCTTACTTTCTTGCGCAGACGCTTACTGACTTTTCCACGTCCCTGACAATTTGAACAAATGTGCCACTGGTTCTCTTCAATTTTCAACTTTGCTACCCGCTCTGTGTTTAACCCGCTTAGGGATAATCGTTAAGCGGTGATTATAACGCTCATTACGGCCAATGGCTGTTTAACTGCAGGAAACTTAGTTTATTATTGATGCAGTCTGTATTTGCGGCGGTTTTTTAGCGAGGTGCGGGTGAAGATTAACCGGTATAAACATTTCCGGTTCATCTTTATTTGATCACAATAGACTTAAGATAAACCAACATCCCTGTTGAGTTATTGCTATAGATTCGTTAACTGCTCTCCGTCGTGTTGAGCATTTTAATCAATTTAGCTGGCATACCACCAACAAGAGTATCAGGTGCTACATCTTTAGTAACCACTGAACCCGCAGCAATAATGGAACGAGCGCCAATAGTAACCCCCTGACAAATAACAACATTGCCGCCAATCCAAACATCATCTTGTACAACAATTGGTAAGCACTGCACTTCCCATTTTCTGCGTCGCTGGTAATCAAGTGGGTGTGTTGGGGTATAAAACTGTGTGCTTGGGCCAATTAATACGTTATTACCTATTGTTATAGGGGCATTATCTAGCATAGTAACGCCCATATTGATAAACGTATCATTACCTATTGAAATGGTTTTTCCGTATTCACATAAGAAAGGAGAACATACAACACTATTCTCACCTATATGATTCAGTAACTCAGCAACATAGGGTTTAGCCGCTTTAAACTGGCGTTGATTAATTTTTTGCAGTAAATCAAACGCAGTATTTCTCAACAGATCAAACTCTGGACTATCAGCATCATATTCAATACCTAAGCACATCTTTTCAAATTCACTCATTTCATTCCTAATACATTTTTTATGAATACCAAAGTATCAATATCATCCATCTCACCTTCAAAGTATTGATATAGGACAATTAAACATTAATTGAACTACAAAACATGACAAGATGACAGTTCATAAATTTACTCCAGTGATACAGATAACGCCGTATTAAGCGGCGAGTGGTTGTTGATAACCAAAGATAAGCCTAAGGTACTGACTGTAGTAAAGTATGTTGATGTACTTCGTCTAGGTTAACAAATAAGAATAGGTGTCG
>NZ_AKXQ01000016.1 GCF_000276805.1 Moritella dasanensis ArB 0140
CAGTCAGAACCAACAAGACAGTCAGAACCAGCAAGACAGTCAGAACCAGCAAGACAGTCAGAACCAGCAAGACAGTCAGAACCAACAGGATGAGCAAGATAAAGCGGGTCTAGCTGGACAACAAGAAGTCAGCGATGAAACGGCGGAAGAAGGTAACGGCCAAGGTATACCAGCAGCGCAGAAAACACCATTAGAATTAGAACAAAAAAAAGAGCAGCAACGCTTACAGAAATGGTTACGCAATATCCCTGATGACCCCTCTCGGTTATTAAAAAATAAAATGTATATAGAAAGTCAGCAACGTAAAGCTGGATCTAATCAGCAAAATAGCTCGGAGCAAATATGGTAAAGGCAAAACACACACATCGCCGCGATTCTAAGTTCTCACCAATAGCGAGTATTATCGTCCTTGCAGGCTTATTATTTACGCTTAGTTTTCAGGCCAATGCGGCATTAAAAATGATAGCGTCGGTCAATCAAAACCCTATCATACAAGGCAGCAGCTTCATTCTTGAGATCCGTGCGAATGAAAGTATCAGTGCCAGCGATTGGGACAGTTCTGCACTGCTGGCTGATTTTGTGGTGGGTAGAACATCGACAAACAGTCAAACGTCTTATATCAATGGTAAAAAATCCCATATAACGACATTTACAACGGTACTAATGGCACGCAATATTGGCAGTTATACCATCCCAGCATTTACCATTGATGACGCGACAACCAAACCAATTAACCTAAACGTCATTTCATCATCGACCGCTAGTAGCCGTGGTCTCAATAACCGTAATGTTGAATTAAAAGCGAATGTCGCGGATACCGCCATCTATGTCGGTCAGCAATTTATCTATACCACAACCTTGTACATAGCCCAGAACACCGAGATGCAAGCCGGTAATATCACCGAGCCAGAAGTGGCTGATGGCACAGTGAAGCAAATAGGCAAAGATGAAAATGGCAGTGAAGTGATTAACGGCCGCCGTTATCAAACCATCACGCGTCAATTCGCGATCACCATCAATACCGCAGGAACAAACGCAATTACACCAAGTCGGTTTGAAGGTCAGGTAAGCACCGCCAAACGCGGTTATCGCTCAGGACCGGTTACCCCAGTCATTATCCAAGCAGACTCGTTAAATTTAAATATTCAGGCACAACCCAGTACGTATAAAGGCGAATGGTTAGTCAGTGACTTTGTTCAGCTAAACGAAGAGTTACAACCCTTACAAAGTACTTATCAACAAGGTGAACCGATCACTCGTACCATTACATTAACCGCTGCGAACGTCCATAAATCAGCCCTACCCGATTTGGCGATGACTTGGCCTAAAACAGTCAAGATCTACCCTGATAAGCCACAGTTGACGAGTTTTGCACAACAAGGTAATTATTTCGCGCAACAAGTACTTAGCTTTGCCATCATTCCCAATCAAGTGGGTGAACTGATATTACCCGCGGTATCTGTACCTTGGTTTAATAACAAAAGCCAACAACAAGAGTGGGCAACGCTACCCGCTAAAACGGTCACTATCGTCGCAAGTGAAAATAGCGCAGCAGTTGTCAGCAATGCCAACAATCAAGATGATCAAACAAGCTCAACCCCTAACAAGGGCAGTAACAGTGACAAATCAAATATACAAACACCGCCAACAGCAACAACTGAATCTCCGATATGGCGTTGGTTAACCTTTCTCTTTGCTGGATTGTGGTTATTAACCTGTGTTGCTTGGTTGATGTTACGTAAAGGTCATCAACAAACAGTTAACCCACAAATAACTAACAGTGCTAAATCAGATAATATCTGGCCACTATTAGAAACGGCGCTGAAAAACAATGATGCACAACAAAGCAGTCCGCTATTGCATGCTTGGGTTAAACAACACTGGCCCGAGATCAAAGATCAGCACCTAGCTTCACTGCCGATGAGTCAAGAATGTCTGCAAGCTTGTCAGGATCTATTAACCTTTAGCTATGCTAAAAAGACAGCGTCAACAACTTGGAATGGGCAAGCACTGTTGGTTCAACTGACCAAACTACGACGCTCAAAACAAGTCACAACAAAATCGCAACAAGCCAATATAAAATCGCAACTTAATCCACAGTAGCAACCCCATCATCTCTCGAAGTGGCGTCAAAAAAGACGCCTACTTCGTTTGTGAAAATAACAACACGCCCAAAATGTTCGAATTCGAGCATTAAAAAACCAATAACAAATGCTCGAACATTAAACAACCTCTCTCGAATATGAAAATGAAACATTCATATGAGCAACTAGGCCTTTCACCTGAAAGCTGAGTTGCATTAACTGAAAGTTAACAAGTGAATCTACAAATTACATACATTTATCTATTACCCGCACTAGATATCCCCCTTAAAAAAGCGCAAACTAGATCCAGTTATCGGATTTAATTATTGCTTTATTAGGGAATTGGAATGTCTATACATAAAACACTTGGTGAGTTCATCGTTGAGAATCAATCTGATTTTCCTCATGCAAAAGGTGAGTTAACAGCATTATTAAGTTCAATCAAACTTGCAGCTAAAATTGTAAACCGCGAAATCAACAAAGCTGGTCTAGTTGATATTACCGGTGCAAGTGGCATTGAAAACATCCAAGGCGAAGAACAGCAAAAACTCGATATGTACGCAAACGAAGTATTTAAAAATGCTTTAATGGCACGTGGTGAAGTTTGTGGTATTGCTTCTGAAGAAGAAGATCATTATGTATTTTTCGACAATCAAAACAGCCGTAATGCTAATTATGTAGTATTAATGGATCCCCTAGACGGTTCATCAAACATCGATGTTAACGTTTCTGTTGGTACAATTTTCTCTATCTACCGTCGTATATCTCCAGTTGGCGGTCCTGTATCAATGGACGACTTCTTACAAGTTGGCCGTAAACAAGTTGCCGCTGGTTATGTGGTATATGGTTCATCAACTATGCTGGTATTTACGACTGGTAACGGTGTTCATGGTTTCACTTACGACCCATCAATCGGTGTGTTCTGCTTATCTCACGAAGCAATGACCTTCCCTAAATCAGGTAAAATCTACTCGATTAATGAAGGTAACTACAGCAAATTCCCAATGGGTGTTAAAAAATACATCAAGTATTGCCAGGAAGAAGATGACGAAACGAACCGTCCTTATACGTCTCGTTACATCGGTTCTTTGGTTTCTGACTTCCACCGTAACCTGCTTAAAGGTGGTATCTACATTTACCCACAAACAGCACAAGCACCAACGGGTAAATTGCGCTTATTATACGAGTGCAACCCAATGGCTTTCCTTGCTGAACAAGCTGGTGCATTAGCGACTGATGGTTACACACCAATCCTAGATCTAAAACCAAAAGAATTGCATCAACGCGTGCCTTTCTTCACCGGTTCTGTAGACATGATGGATACAGCACATCAGTTTATGGCCGAGTACAAAGATAAATAGAAAGAAAAAGAAAAGAGGAAGCCTAGACCCCCCTCTTCTTTAAGTAATCCTTTGAAGCCACGTCATCCTCTATTAAGAAGGTGGCGTGGTTTTTTTGTTACAGGACTTTTTGTTATAAGCCTTTGTATATATTATACACAACAATATGATTAAACATGACAGACGTGACACTTAATGAAATTTAGTCTCAAAAAAGATTGACACGGTATTTTGATCCATATCACAAATTTAATCATTTTTTTTGACAGGATAAACATAAGAATAACTACTCTAATAAATTGGATATCGATAACAATTTAACAACAACACCTGCGCGCTCAAATTAAGCGTATACTTTCAATGACTTAAGTTAAATTACACCATCAACTATTTTTAACTAGAAACGTCAAGTCTTAATAATCAAATAGCACACACTGTAATTATTATTAATTACAAAGCATGCACAACCAGTTACTATTTACTCATACCATCGACAACTGGTCTGACCTTAACTCTTTAACGATAAACAAAAGGAACTTTGTTTATCTATTCAGTGGGCTACCAGTAGCGAGTTAAACAAAATAAAACTTATAAAAATGAGTAATTAACTATGTCTAAATTTCAAAAAACAACGCTTGCTACAGCCCTACTGCTGGTAACTGCACAATCTTCTGCTGCTGGTTTCCAAGTAAGCGAACATTCAGCATCTGGTCTTGGACGAGCTTTTGCTGGTGAAGCAGCCGTTGCTGATAATGCTGCGGTAATTGCACGCAACCCTGCAGCTATGTCTCTTTTCGATAAAGCTGAAATTTCAATTGTTGGCTCTTACATTGTACCAAGCGCAGACATTGAAGGGGTAAATGACCCTATTTTAAACAATCCTTCACGCCTAGATTCAAACGACGTCATTAATGATGCTTTTGTTCCTGCAATGTATTATGTTCAACCAATCAATGAAAAAGTGGCCGTAGGTCTAGCTATGTTTTCAGGCTACGGTATGGTTTCCGAGCATGAAGATGACCACGCTGTAGGCTTTGCTGCTGGTACAACGGATCTTCTCACGTTCAATATCAACCCAAGTATGTCTTTTAAGGCCACTGATGATCTAAGTTTAGGTTTAGGTGTTAACGCTGTATACGCGACAGCCACTCTGAAACGTAATAAAGGTGATTTAGCTATACTTCCGCCAGCTAAAGGAGGCCTTGGTGGTTCCGCTAACGAGCAATTGTTCTTATTGGAAGGTGATGCTTGGGGTTACGGCTGGAACGTTGGTGCACTGTATGAATTTAGCGAAAAGAATAGAATTGGCGTAGCATACCGTTCACAAGTTGATATCGAGTTTGAAGGTGACTTCACCGGAGCTACCAGTGGTGGTAACAAGATTCAAACTACCTTAGAAATTCCGTTACCTGCAACGGCTGAAATTTCTGGTTACCATAAGGTAACGCCGAAAATTGCCGTAACTTATAGTGCGCTTTGGACACAATGGAGCAAATTCTCTGAACTTGAGGCATTAAGCAATCAATGTGCTGCTGGTGAATGTTTCAAAAAAGAAGAAAGTTATGATGACAACATTCGTTACGCAATTGGTACAGAATTTTATACCGGTAACACAACGTTACGTGCGGGTTTCGCATTTGATGAACAAGCAGGTGAAACAACACTTAGCATCCCAGATACAGACCGCTACTGGTATACTCTTGGTGCAACTTACAACCTAGATGAAGCTTTTAGTTTTGATTTCGCACTCGCTTATATTTATACAAAAGAAATTGAGTTCTCTGAGTACGGTTATACTTTCAAAGGTCAAGGTGATGCAATCATTGCTTCAGCACAAGCAAACTACCGTTTCTAATACTGTTAGATAAGTAATATAAATATCTAAATACAGTAATAAAATAGCGCCTTAAGGCGCTATTTTTATTTTCGACTAACCTTAAAATAGAGCATTATTTTAAGGGAATAAATATGAGTCAATGTTGTATCCGTGATTCGCCTATCGTCTATCTAAGTGCGCTTCTGAGTCTGATTACCTATTACAGTCCGTTAACTTACGCAGCAGCCTACCAATCTTCAACAACCTCAGCCATCGAACTCGGTAACGCAGGTGCTGGCGGCGCAGCAGACACAACGAACCTCGCAAATATCGCCATCAATCCAGCGATCACCGCAGCATTTGATCATCCGAGTATCTCAATCGCGGCCATCTTTGTTAAATCAGAGAAAGACATTAATGGGGAGTATTATTCAAATGGTGCATCCGACGCATTAGATAACGCGAATATTGGCGATAACTACGTCGTCCCATCAGCCTATTTCGCCTTTCCGATTAATGATAAATGGTCATTTGGTTTTGCTACCTTCTCAAATTATAACGTACGTAATAATTATGATACGGCATACCCCGCCGGGATCGTCACCGGACAACGTTCTTTGTTCACTTATGAAATAAACCCAAATGCCGCAGTCAAACTAACAGACAAACTGTATCTCGGCTTTGGCGTTAGCGCCATCCATGGTAATTATAAACTAGCAACAAATTATGGCGCACAAAACCCCACTAACCCGAGTCAAATATATCAAGACTTCAGTGGCACAGGCCTGGGCTTTCGGTATGATATTGGTGCACTCTATAAAATAAATAAAGACCATCAGTTCGGGTTATCTTATCGATCAGCAACGAAAATTGAAACCGAAGGCGATTTCACGACTCTTGCAAGGAATAATGACCTCGTCTTTGAAGACACCACCACGCTGTCCATGGCCGTGCCAAGTGAAACAACCTTATCAGGTTTTCACCAACTTGATCCTAGATTGGCAATACAATATTCGCTCGCTTGGTATGGCTGGGAGAATCTAGATTACGTTTCAGTCTCACATGCAGGCTGCCCCGCGAACCCCGACTTTGATTTACCGCAAGGGCAGTGTTTAATTGAATCTGTAAATGCAGAAGATAGCTGGAAAATAGCACTTGCAGTAAGCTATAAATTAAACGATGTCATTTTACTGCGCAGTGGAGCGTCAACAGAAAAAGCAACTGAAAGCGCGACCTTCTCGATCCCCTTTGATAAAAAAGCCAACTTCAGTGTTGGGTTAACTTATTTTGCCAGTCGGTCATTAAGCTTCGACATGGGTCTTACTTATGCGAGATACGAAACCAGCCGGATTAAAGATACGATAGGCTTTGATGACTTCGATATAAGTACCAAGGGCAATAGCAGCATGCTTGGATTACAGTTAAATTATCAATTGATTGATTGATTGATTGATTAATTGATTAATTGATAATTTAATAAGTGAATAAACTGAGGTTTATAGAGTATTAGCTCTTGATAATTCTGCCTTGAAATACGGTTAATACTATTATCACTAAAACACATTAGATTAGATTAGTACTTTAAAATCTTTTATATTAAGGCCACAAAGAGATAGTAACTACCAACTTCAAACGATCATTCTAATTTGAATAGTATTACTAATAACATGTCTCTTGTCCTCACATAAACATCTCGATAAATCCCTATAATAAGTCCAACTCAAGTAGCGACGTGTATACACAAGTTCGAGTAAATCTGTAATCAACATGGATGTATTTACATTACATTACATTATTAATACTAGACAGGGATTAGTCATGAAAAAAACCTATTCATTCAAACAAAATGTGTTCAAAAAAAGTGTCATATCTAAATCAATAGCGACAGCGACAGCGATTATCACCGCAACGATGATGACCAGCGCTCAAGCATCAGCTGCAGGATTCCAAGTAAACGTGCAATCTGCATCGGCACTGGGTAATGCTAACGCAGGTTTTGCTGCCAATACTGATAACGCAGCAGTGATAGCAACCAACCCTGCTGCAGCGGCATCGTTTGACAAATTTGCCTTTTCATTTGGTGGCGCTTATGTAGAGCCAACAGTTGAGACCACAGGAAACAATACACCACTTGATCCTTATTATGCAGGTTTTAATAACGGATTTGGAACTAATTACAGTGGACCAAGTGAGTCTGATTACGACGTAGAGAACTCCGTTAACACTTCGACAATTCCTTCTGTTTATGCTGTTATACCTGTTGGTAGCAAACTTGCTATTGGTTTAGCTGGTTATACTAATTATGGTACTAATACTGAATTTCCTGGTGATTATGCAGCTGGCTTACTGGGTGGTTCAACTCAATTAACGACATTCAATTTAAACCCAAGTTTAGCATTGAAACTAGGTTCTAAATTACGTCTCGGCGTTGGTGCTCAAATCGTTTACGGTTCTGCAGAGCTAGAGCGTAACCTTGGTGATGGCGCAGCATTAAGTGCAATGAATGGTATAGCCGAATTAGCTCAAACAGGTGCTTCGGCGGCACAAATCGGCGGTGCTATCGCTGCAAATAATGCGACACTATCGGGCCAAGCAGGCGGTACTCAAGCATTCATCATGGAAGGTGATGATATCGGTTTTGGTTGGAATGCAGGTGTATTACTTGATCTAAGTGATAACCATAAAATTGGCGTTAGTTACCGTTCAGAAGTCGAACTTACATTTGAAGGCGACTATTCAAATTACCAAGGTGACGAGTTAACTGGCCAATTAGATTTATCATTGCCTGCTATGGCTGAACTCGGTGGTTTTCACCGAGTGGGTAACATAGCCCTTCAGTATGGTGTTGTTTGGACTGAATGGAGTAGTTTCGATGGTCTAAAAGGTGTTGCTGCTGAAAATAATGACTTAGTATTATTTGAAAAAGCTTACAACTATGAAGACAACATTCGTTATTCAGCAGGTTTATCATATTACTTAGGCGACAAAATTATCTTACGCGCAGGTTACGCGTTAGATGAAAGTGCTGGTGATACTACGATCAGTATTCCAGATTCAGAACGCCAGTGGTATACAGCAGGTCTAACATTTAACATAAGTAAAACACTGTCGATTGATCTAGCCGCTGCCTACATTGTTGGTGAAGAAACGTCATTTACTGAGACAGATAGCAATACCGGCTTAACGTATGCGTTTACCAATAAAGCCGAAGCGGTTGTTGGTTCAGCACAAATGAATTTAGTTTTCTAAGACGGATTTGAGCTTATAAGATAATGAACTATTCATAAAAATAATAACGAATTAGCGCTTACTACAGAGTAAACGCTAATTCGAAAACATCCATTTATAACGGAATATTAAGCTCGCCAATAAACCAACATCCACTATCAAAACAAAAATGCTGGGCACAATGAAAGTTGAGTTTATGCGGTGGTTTACCTAACATATCCCAATTCGTGGCACTGGCATAAATAGCACGTATAATACCTTTATGACTAACACAACCAATTCGCTGCTCTACATTGGCAATATCCAAGGTCTCAATCCAAGCACTAACCCGCTTTGCAACTAAACGAGGAGACTCACCACCAACAGGCCGTAAATCTAACCCCAAAGATTCTTGTTCAGCAACATAAACTGGATCTTGCTGTCTTAATTGAGCTAATGCTTTTCCTTCCCAATCTCCCCAACTCATTTCGATCAATGCGCCTTCAGTATTGGCATCAACGCCAAGTAACTCAACCGTTTGTTGAGCTCTTAATAACGGACTAGTAAACCAAGGTACAGACAGTAAACACTCAGGTAACTGGTAAGCAGCTATTTGCAATCTACCAGCTTCATTTAACTGAATATCAGTACGACCTTGCAAACGTTTTTCAACATTCCATTGCGTTTGACCATGGCGGATAAAATAAACGTGGATCATGACTGTGTCTTATCCTTTAGGTCTACACTCTCAATAGCTCCCTCAATCACCTGCTTAAGCTGTGACGCACTGGCATCGATGGAATGATGTAAAGCAACATATTCAATAGCAGCTTGTTTCATCGCATTTAATTTGCCTGGATCAGTAAGTAAATTATCAACCGCTAATGCCAAAGCATCCGCGTTATATGCATCAACGAGGAGGCCTGTGACATTATAACTTACAATTGAGCTCACGCCCCCCTGGTCGCCAGCAACAATGGCTACGCCCGCTTGCTGAGCTTCTAGAAAGATCATGCCAAGGGCTTCATTTATCGCCGGCCAAACTAATAGTTCGAAATGTGGTAATAGCTGCCTTATTTGGCTATTTTCAACAGCTCCTGCAAACTTAACTTGTTTATGTTGCCTGAAAAGAGCCTGTACTTCAGTTTGCATCACGCCTTCACCAATAATTAATAGTTGATAAGGATGCTGTAACAAATCAACCACTGAACTGAGTTGCTGATATGAGCTATGTTTATCACCACTGCGCATCATGGCGATAGTAATAAGCCAAGGTAACTTGATGTCTAAACCATATTTATCCGCTAAATCTTGCCTCGTTAAATTAGAAGGCATTAACTTATTTGTTGTCGCTGTAGTATTATGATTAGCAAGCAGATCATCATTATTAACAGGTAAATCATCAATAAAAGCATTGAGGGTAACAAGCGGTGAAGCAGACTTTGCCAGTCTATCAGCATAGAAGTCGGTCAGCGCAATTTTGTCCCTTGGGTTAATACACACAACTGTGTTCGCCAGTTTCAAGCCATCAGCCACTTGCTGGTGATACAAGGCCCAAGGACCATCAGCGCGTTTTTCAGCCCATGATGCTTCAGCAACTATGTAAGGTATATTCAGAGTTTGACAGATGATTGGGCCAATGAGATCTGGCGCTTTGTAATATAAATGATAGGTAAACCAAGCTTGCGGCGTAAAGCCTTGTTGCTGCCAACGTCGCATTATCCTGCCTGCTTCTTTCTTAGCAAGGTCAATGAGTCGCTGCTGACGCAGTTCATCGCCCGCTTTATCAAAAGAACGTAACTGACTAGCCAGCTCAACATGATAACCAGCCTGCTCTAGTGCACAGATAAATAATCGGGCGATCTTGCGATCACCTGATGGATTTGGGTGTGAGGGTGATTTAAGCGGCGCATAAAATGCGACGCCTGTTTTTACACTTTTATTAAGACCTGCTCTAGCAGCTGTATTAGCCTCGATCATCAAACAGCTTTTCTAACTGGTCGATGCCGATTTTGACATCAAAACGTTGGTGCAGTTGTTTCTGCCCTTCGACGCCTAAACGCTCACGCTTTTCACCATCGCGAAGTAAATCTAATAATGCCGCCGTTAGTTGCTCAACATTATTAGACTCAACCAATACGCCATTTTCACCACTATCAATCAGCTCAGGAATACCTGAAATATCCGTGGCCAAACAACATACCGACTGGCTTTGTGCTTCCATCAATACATTCGGCATACCGTCTCTATCACCATCTGCAACAATCTTACTTGCTAACACAAACAAATCACTTTCACGATATGCTTCAAGCACGGTTAATTGTGGTTGTGCGCCTTGCCATTCAATATGCTGTTCAATACCGAGTTCTTTAGCCTGCTGGCGTAACGCTTTCAAAATACCGCCACCGCCAATATGGGTTAACTGCCAGTGTAAATCTTTTGGCAGTTTAGCCAGCGCATTCAATAAATCATCATAACCTTTCTTCGGTACCGCGCGACCAACACTGATAATTTTTACTGGCTTATCAACAGAACTGCCATTAACATCAGCACGAGACACGCGATCAACATGTTGAAAACGTGTGAAGTCTAAACCGTGATAAACCAAATGCACCTTGCTCGGATCTTTAGCAAGGGATTGTAAGTATTCATGATTGGCGGCTGTACAAGTCGATAACCATTCTAATTCTGCAAGCTTTTCTGATAAGTCCCATTGCTCAGTAGTCCAAATATCTTTAGCGTGCGCAGAACAAGACCAAGGTAAGCCATTTACCAGTGCCGCATACCGTGTTACTGACGCTGGCGTATGCAGAAAGTGTGCATACATTTGTTCAACACCTTCAGGCATTTCTGCGGCTAATACTAGGCTTTGACCAAAGCGACGAACACGACCACGGCTAGTATCACGTTTTAAATCACGGAAAAATTGCTTAAATACTTTAACCAGCGAAAATTGAGTCCCCAACTTCCAAAATGCTTTTAAAACCCGTAGTGGTTCATCATGCAAATACTCGGGTAAATACAGGACCTCCGCTTCAATTTGTTGATGAATTGGGTGCGTACTGGTATCAGTCGGATGACGTAACGACACTAAGGTAATATCAAAACCGCGTAATTCTAATGCGCGAATTTCTTGTGCTATAAATGTTTCTGATAGGCGTGGATAGCCTTTAAGTACTAATGCAATTTTCTTCACTACAGACAGACCTTAAACTTTTATGATTTACAATAATAACGAGACGACTAATGCCTCGTTTCTGCACCTTTATCAACAGCCCATTCAATAAGCAATTTAGCGCTTTGAGATGCGCCTTGATTATCGATATTAACCGTCTCTGCAGTGCTATTTAGTGCATTATTAATCGCCGTTTTTAATGTATCGACACTCAACTCATCATTCTTGACGAATTGCAGCACTTTCGCTTCAGCCAATACTTCACTTCGCGCTAACTGCTCAGTCTCCCCTTCCCCTTCAAACGGGATCACGACAGCGGGTACGCCAGTTAATAATAAATCCATGACCGTGTTATAGCCTGCCCTTGAAATTGACACGTAAGCATTACTTAGCTCACTTAAAAAGTCATCAGCAAGATCGACAACCTGTAAGTTTGACTGTTGCTGCGCTTGGAAATACACTTTATCAGCACTGTCCATATTTGGCCCAGTAATCAGTAACCACTTTTTATCCGCTGCAAATCCACTATTATACAGCGCCATCACCGCAACTAAAATATCTTTACCAATACTGCCACCACCGACAGACACCACTATCGTGTCCCTTGTTTTAGGCGAGCTAGACTGATTAACTAATGTCGGGCACACATAGCCAGAATAACTGATTTTATCCGCAATCATATCGGCAACAGGGAAACTTCTTGCTAATGGATAGAAATCTTCATCACCATGTACCAATACGTGTTGGTAATAGGTTTTAACAAGGTTGACGTACTCTTGTTCTCTGATCGTTGAACGTCGTTGTAAAATATCGCGGATAGATGAAACAAGCACAGGCGGCTTATCCTGCGATTTAGCCCAACCGAGCAGTGGTAACAATTCAAAGCGCATTTGTCTGCGTCCGAATGGATAGGTTTCAGTAACAATTAAATCTGGTTGGAGCGTTTCACAAAGCGCTAATAAAGCCTGTGTACGCTGCTTTTTATCATCATCACTGACTGGTGTGCCATCTGCTTTAGCTAAACCACTAAAACCGGAATCAGCACTCTTTACAGCCATTAACTGGTGCATGGTCGCATGACCAAAAGACATACTCGGCACAGGCATTCCACCAAAAATAACATCAACTTGTGCGCCTTGCTCACAGAGCGCTTGCACGATAAGAGATGACCTGCGAACGTGACCAATACCTAATAAATATTGCACATAATACATAATACGCGGTGCTGACATATCTGGTCCTTGCGGTAACACAAATTAAAAAGAAAGCTAACTACTAACTACTAACTACTAACTACTAACTACTAACTACTGTTATTTTACAACCAACTCACCGAATCGATCAGCGACAAAATCTAAGCCATTGAGCAAATTATCAAGTTTATGTTTACTCGGTTTATCTTGCTTTAAAAGGCTAATAATACCGTCGACCATAGTCTCAGTTAAACGTTCTGAATCTAAATCGAGCATAGATAACAGCCCTACCGCAGCGGCATTACGCGCACGAATAAGTTGTTCTTCTCGCGGTTGCGTGCGAGGTAAAATCATGGCTGGTTTATCAAACGACAGTATTTCACAAAAAGTATTGTAACCACCCATCGCTATTACAGCTTCAGCCTCAAACATTAAATGCTCAAGATGATTGCTAAATGTAAGTGCATCTACATGAGGAAGTACTTCCGCTCTGCGCAAAAAATCATTGCGTTCAGTGGCAGGCATAAAAGGACCAAGCACAAACAAAGCAGGCATCAGAGTCGGGCTACTCTCATAAGCACGGAGAACCCAATCAATCATCTCAATACCATCTCCGCCACCACCAGGTGTGACCAAAATGTAAGGTCTGTCGGGGAAATTAATCGCGTCGGTATCGACTTGTTGTGGTAGCTGTCTTGGTAGATAGCCAGTAAACAAGGTTTTATCTGTCACCACTTGTTTAATGTCCAATCCTTGCAATGGGTTGGATACCTCAGCAGGACCATAAACCCAAAGTTCATCATAAAGATTTTCAAGTAATGGCATCACATTTTTCTTTTGCCATTCTTTTTTTAACAACTCGGGAGAGTCCATCACATCACGTAAACCAAGAATACATTTGGTGTCTGTATCTTTAAAATGCGTTAACGTGCTAACAACTTCATCTTTCAATCCGCCCGGTTCTTTGTCGACAAGAAAAATGTCAGGCTGGAAAACTTTAGACGTATTGAGAATGATAGATTCACGTAATGCCATCGTATCAGCAAGATCGATAAGCAAGCCGAGTGAGGTATATTCGCCATTATGCAGTTTGATCACACCAGGTATGCGAATAAAATCCACACGGGCTTTAAAATCAAAACGACCAATAATCGGCGAACCTGTAATAATTAAAACAGATAAGCCTTTATATCGGTCAACTAACGCATGTGCGATGGTGCGACAACGACGTAAATGGCCAAGACCGAAAGAGTCATGGCTGTAGATAAGCAAACGGCTATTATTTAATTTACTACGCACTCGAACTCTCTTTCACTAAATACAACTAAGGCGATAAGGTTACCAAAAAAGCGCAACCTAAGATACCGCAACGCTCACTAAACAACCCATTCAAATTGTTAAAGATTGACTGCGAATTAATTATAATCCGAATCTATTTTGTCGTTCTTTTTAATGTCTGCAGATGCGCTTAATGCAGCCGCTGCACCTATTTGTTCAGCGAGTTCAGCATTTTTTTCAATACTGTTTTGAATGTCTTCTTTACCGTCATGCTGAGTTAATACGTGCACAGAGCGATGGGCAAACTCAATGCCATTGTCTTTTAATGATTCTTGTACCAATCTAAATGCTTCGCGGCGAATAACCCATTGCTCACCAGGTACACAGGTAAACTTCATCCGGAAAATAAGCGCAGACTCTTCAACCCTCGTCACCCCTTGTGACTTTAGTGGTAATAAGAAATGCTGTCCATATTCAGGATGCAATAACATTTTTTGGCCGACCTTCTTGATCAGCTTGCGCACTTTCTCAACGTCGGTGCGATAATCTAATCTGAATTCCAATTTCTTGGTAATCCAATCTCGAGACAAGTTACGTACGGTCGCCATTTCACCAAAAGGAATCGTTTGTATTGCGCCAAGATGATGACGTAATGTAATTGAACGAATAGAAATACGTTCAACCGTTCCACGTAACCCTGCAGCCTCAATATACTCACCACGACGGAAGGCATCATCAAGCAAAAAGAAAATACCAGAAATGACATCTTGGACTAATTTTTGTGCGCCAAAGCCCACCGCGATACCAACGATACCGGCACCAGCTAGCAGCGGCGCAATTTCAACACCGACAATACTTAAGATCATTAATAGCACACTAGAAAATAAGAACACCATTAAAAATGAACGCACCAATGGCAGTAAGGTTTCAGAACGAGAAGCACCGCCACCACCGCCTTCACCTTCCAATGTCGATGTGCCACTATCATCAATATCAGCTGGTAAATGGCGTTCTATCGCAGATTGAATTACTTCCCAGATAGCATAAGCGACAATAACAACGATGATGATATCCACAAACATTTGGATGAAACTACCAAAGCTACTCGCTAATTTTTCCCATGCATTATGATCAAAGCTAGCATCGATGTGATAAAAAATAACCGCGGCAAAGATAACACGCAGCGCTATAATCACGCGATTAATAAACTTATCACAACGCTGTTCAAACGAGTGGCTCTGCAACCAAGATATACGTTTAAGCTGACCAAGCGACACAAAAATAAAGCGGTCTAATATTGGATAAACAAAGGTCAACCACCAAATTGGCGTAAAGTTATCTGCTTGTTCGTAATAGCCCAAAAACTCATACATAGCCCAGAATGCCCAAGCCATAAATAACCAGATGGTGAATACACTGGTCCATGTTTGACGTAAGAAACGGGTAAAGGCAGAGCTAGTCTCTTTACCACTGACAAACAAAGATTCTATCGTTCTACGGTTGAACCAAATAAAGGTAATGGACAATACATTCAGAATCATACCGGTAGAGGGAATGATTAAAGCAAACAAGATCGGGTCTAACGAGAACACCACTAAAATACGCCAAAACGTTGTAATAGTAAGATAAACAGCCATAAACCCAAGAATTGACCAATACAGGCGACTTGCTGACTGACAATCGATTTTAAATAATCGATTGCCGCGTGCATAAGGTGCGAAGATCAGTCTTAATATCACTGTAAGCGATCTTATTTTTACAACTAAACCTAATGCATGCAGGCTGAGTAGTCTAAATGGGTCTGTTTCTGCGTAGTTATAAATAGCAATCAGCGCGGCTGTTAAAGCAAAAATGGCGATACCAACATATTGGAAAAAACCACGCATTAATAAGTAATCAAGATTATCTTTAAAACTGGTGTCTTTTTCTTTAGCCACGCCCTCAGAAAAAGAGTTCATTTTGACACTGGCGATACGCTCAACAATAAAACCACAAACCAGCATTAATACAAAAATCGTAAACAAAGATGAAAAACGTGCTGCACCTTGCCCATCGGTTAAGTTATTAATCAATTTTTCTTGGTGTTCTGGCCACAAAGCCAAGCTAGCTAATAGTTTATTTTTACGATCTTTGGCATCCATTAAGAAAATAAAACGTGCCATATCATCATTCTTATAACGATAATCTTTATTATCTTTGTCTCCATAGCCTCTATTTTCGCGACCTAGAACTCGCCAATTACGATCTTCATCGGTTATTTTATTTTCAGAGTTGCCACGGTTACGGTTTGGGAGCTGAATCGTTGGTTGTTTCTCACCAGCTGTACCCTGCGCTACAGCATTGCTGACTGGTAAGTTATTTTCAGCGACATAGTCTGATGATAAATAAACGGCATCACTTGCATGCACTAATGGCATATTACTTAGCATCAACAACATGCTAAGTAATAATGTCGCAACAATACGACTGGGAAGACTTAAACGAATAATCTTGTGCATAGCAATACCAATTATTTTTTATAAGGATAAGATAAGAATAACTATAGTATCAAAACTTTACGATCTAGCAACATAACTAACGAACATCTGATCACTAAAGCACTGTAAAGCAACCATCCGAAATACGATGAAAAAAGTATAATTAAGAAGTAAAACTAATTTAAAATATAAAAATACTACCTATATCTAATTTTTAATTAACAAACCATAAACCTAAGCGAATTTACAATAAACGCATGTTATATTTATAGAAGTAAGTTTACATATAAAAACATATTTTACAATCACACAACACTTGTGGTAAAGAAGTGTAAATGGTAATCTACCTAAAAATGTAGATATCGTATTATTTTAAAGTCTGCCTGAATCTATTGATATTAGGCAACTCTTGCAAAAATTATAATTAAAGGAATAAACAGTGAAAATTAAACTTCTTGCGGTAGCGGTTGCCGGTATCTTACTATCAGGCTGTAATGATGATAACGGTCAACCTACAGGCCTATCAGTTCAAGCATTTGATCCAGCAGTACGAGGCATGACTGCAAGTGTAATATGTGATGATGGTACATCTGAAGGTGGTATCATCACGGGTCAGGACGGTAATGCTAAATTCTTTGAGTTAACAACTCTAGTATCACCGGAAACTTGTGCATTTACGTTCTTCGGTATTGCGGGTGCTATTGACGTAACGAATAGTAAATCAATGGTGGGTGTTACTTACACTATTCCTAAAGGTATGGTTGAAGCTGGTAAACCAGTAACAGCGTCGCCATTGACAACATTGATTGCTAAAGAGTTAAAAGCAACAGGTAACCCATATTCAAAAGAAGGTGCACGTCTTGTATTAGTATCGCTAGGTTTAGGATCATTAATTGATAATGGTGTAGATGTAAGTAAATTACTATCTAATACAGATGCAGTTTTAAAAGAATTAAGTACAACTAATTCAACTGATGCTAGTCTGCTTGCTGCGACAACGGCAGTACTATCTGATGTACTAGCAAACGCAGATGAAAATAATTCATCGACAAGTGTAGCTGACCTTGCTAAATCAACGAGTGCTCTTGCCGATTCAGTTATCGATTCGTCACCAAACTACCCAACTGGTGCATCTGGTGGAGTAGTGACAATCACCGTATCCGATGCTGACATTGAAAAAGTAGTTGATGCTGTTGAAAAAGACCAGCCTATTCCAGACTTACCACAAGTACCAACGGTAGGTGAAGAAGCTAAGCCAATTGATAAGCCAACACCAACACCACCAACAGGTGGCGGTGACGGTACTGGTGGTACTGGCGGCGGTGGTAACGGTAAAGTACCTTCGTAACCAAATACTCTAATTAAATTTTTAAGGCTCCTATTTAGGGGCCTTTTTTTGATTTCGAAACATAGAGACAAAAATGTCCATTATAAAAACAACATTATTGACCAGTGCAACGCTTGCTGTTTCTTGGTCTGCTCTTGCTAATGTAGATAATTTACTTTCAGCACAAAGCTTTACTGGTGCATTACTAACCCCTAATGCACAAGTCATCGATTATGGTGATTTTTCGTTGCTTTATGGTCAAGGTGTACCTTACCAAAATCACATTGCTGACCTAGATAATCTCTTCTTCGCAGCCGGTTTTGCACCAGGTTTCGAAGCTGGTGGTCGTATCGTCACACAAAGTTATTCTTGTAATTTATACACAGAATCAGGTTGTGGCATTCGCGATCTATCAGCATCCGTTAAGTATCAATTACCTTTTATATATGATTACACGGGCTTCAATTTAGCGGTTGGTGGTCAAGATATTGGTGGCGCAGCCAATAACTTCGCAACCTACTATGCCGTAGCAGATTATGAGTTTGATGCTCTACCTGTGCGTTTTAGTGCAGGTTATGGTAAGTCAGATATGACTATGGGTATCATGGATGGTCCGTTTGGTTCTATTGAATTACAACCTCTGCCTTTCGTGCAACTTGTTGGTGAATATGACTCAACAGAATTTAATGGCGCAGTAAAAGTCTTTACACCTGAAGACTTATTGCCCTATGGCGCTCAAGTAGCATTACAGTACCAAGTTTATACCGGTCATGAGTCTGCCAACGCGAGTAAAGAAAATGAGACTATGTGGGCATTAAATGCCAGTATGCCATTCATGAACTATAACTTCTCTCAAGCTGAGGCTTACGGGAAAGATAAAACATTAGCATTAAGTGACACCATACACATAGCACAAGCACAAAGTGCATCAGCTAGCTTAACAGAGCTTAAAAAAGCATTGGTTGATGAAGGTTTCATCAACGTACAACTCGGTAGTAAAGATACGAAAGTCATTGTGTCTTTAGAAAACCGTCGCTATAACCATAACCAAATGGATGGTGTCGGTGTAGCACTTGGTATTATCAGTAGCCACTTAGGCAATGATATTTATAACGACCTAGGGATTGAAGCGGGCAATCAAGAATTTGAACTATTTACCTTAGTGAATGACATTCCCATGATGCAAGTTAGTGCATCAGCAGTTTGTTATCGTGATTTTGTCAAAACCGGTGAACCTTGCATTGACATTAAATTTTCAACGTCAATGTTAACCGAAGTCATCAAGGAAGGTAATTGGTTAGAGACCAACAACGAATCAGGTTTTGGCCGTACTCAAATTATTTTAGCACCCGCTTTGCAACACCGAGATGCGACAGAATACGGGGTATTTGATTACTCTTTAGCACTAGCAACTAACGTGTATACAACATTATGGTCTGGTGCAGCGGTTGATGTACGCCATCTCTTACCGGTTTCAAACAGTGATGATTTTGAAGACGGTGAAATATGGGGGGATAACAATTACGAAAGCGAAATAGATCGTATCTTAATTCATCAAGCATTTCGACTACCCTTTGATGTCACCAATCAATCTTCTTTTGGTGTAATAGCTGTAGATTATCAAGGGTTTATGAATGAAACCAGCTGGGCATCGCCAGCAGGTCGTCACAGCTTTAACTTCCAAATCAGTCAATTTTCATATACTGAAGAACGTAATCAAAACGGTTACTATATTGAAGATAGAGATACTACATTATCAAGTTATACCCTTTCAGTGCCAGAGTTCAACTGGCAGGGTACTGTGGAAGGTGGTAACTATTGGGGTGGTGATTCTGGTTACAAAATCACATCAACACATTGGTTAGGAGATGCGAAATTAGAAGCAACCTATCAATCAACGACCGCAGTAAACTCTAATGAAGCAGAAGAGTTTATTTCGTTAGGTGTTTCAATACCATTGACGTTATGGCGTGATATGAAACCGGGTTATGTGCAGTTACGTGGCACAGATCAATTTACTTATGCTCTACAGACCCGTATTGGTAATTCCCATAACAATCTAAACAATGGTATGGGATCATCAATCAATCTACAACACAGCCTATCTCGTCAATATTATAACGATGATAGAATGTCGCCTAAATATTTTGAATCTAATGTTTCTCGATTACGAAATGCATACTTAAAATATTTAACCTTGTAACGATTTATAAAATCTAAATTACAGTACGTGTGCTACGTCTTAAGTAGCCACGTACTCATTCATTTTTAACAACAACATATAAATTTGTAAAAAACTACCTCCACTCCCCCCCTATTTTTTCTACACCTTACTCAGATTCGCGACACCAGATTTCCCGCTATTAAACCCTAATCAATCTCATTCATGAGTCTCACGTCCAATAAATTATTTAAAATATAATATATTTCACTCTGCAAATACTTCAAATAAAAATCAAATAAAAATCAAATAAAAATCAAACAAATAATAACGATAAAAGCTAATTTCATTGACGTGGTTTAGATAAGTGAATGCATTTATCTAAACCACCCCATGCCAAACTCTATGCTGTTAACTACATTTATTAAGTATTAAACAACGATAATATCTAAAAGAATGGAAGTCTGCGGAATATTATACGCCACAATATTGTGACACCGTAAAATAACGAGTAGGCTTCTATGTTAAAAAACATTGTGACAAAACTGATTATTACATCCCTCTTAGTTTCTAGCGTATTGTTCTATTATTTTCAAACGCCTTATTGCGGTGCTGTATTTGATTCTGTTCGTAGAAATATACTCAACGGCCTTCCTCTAGATACCATTGAAGAACTCCAAGCAAAACGTAGTGTGACACTGCTCGATTTATGTCAAATGCCGATCTCGAAATTAAACCGTTCACTCACTAAATTAGCCATGCCTAAACCTGATCATCCCGGAGAAGCCAAAGCCTTCCGTCATCTGTATAAATTGAGTCAAGATAACAAAATCAATGTCGATGAATTACAAAAAGTTCAGCCACAGATGCACGATCTGCGTCGACAAAACTATGCCGATGCAGGGAGCAATACTATGTCATGGCAATCTTTAGGCCCAGGTAATATAGGGGGCCGTATTCGTTCAGTCGCATTTGATCCTGATGACTCCAGCCATATTTATATTGGCTCAGTAGCTGGTGGCATTTGGTCAAGTAAAAACAGTGGTGATAATTGGCAACCACAAGATGATTTCATGACTAATCTTTCAGTAAGCAGCATCATATTTGATCCAAATAACAGTGATGTTATGTACGCAGGCACAGGAGAAGGTGTTTTTAATACAGAACAAATTCGGGGTTTAGGTATTTTCAAATCGACCAATAAAGGACAAACGTGGAATGCCTTATTTTCAACACAAGACAACACCGATTTTTATTGGGTTAATCGACTAGCTAGCCGAAACAATGATTCTGCGGTGATTGCCGCAACGCATACTGGTATTTTTGTTTCTAATGATGGTGGAGTAAATTGGAGCAAAACTTACCAGGGAAGGAGTAATGATGTTGATGTAAATCCCGATAATGATAACAAACTCGTTGCGGGGACTTGGTCTGGACTTCTCTACTCGCAAGATAGTGGTTTAAGCTGGATAGTGGCACAAGGACTGGAGCACATTAATAACGCTCGAATAGAAACAGCTTATGCCCATTCCAACACTGACGTTGTGTTTGCATCTGTTGATCATAATTCAGGGGAGTTGTGGAAAAGTAACGATGGAGGACTTTCATATCAATTGATTAATAGTGGCTTATCCTATCTTGGCGTACAAGGTTGGTATGATAACGCATTGTGGGTCGACCCGTTAAATGAAAACCATCTCATCATCGGTGGTATTGATCTATGGCGTAGTACTGATGGTGGGGTTAATTTTAGTAAAATAAGTACTTGGTGGCAAGCGCCTCACTCTGCACACGCAGACCATCACTTTATTATTCATCATCCCGATTACGACGGAGTAAATAATCAACGTTTATTCTTTGCCAATGACGGTGGTATGTATGAAACCCCTGATATATCTGTCGCTAAAGGTGGAACTGGTTGGAAAGAGCTTAATAATAATTTATCCATAACTCAATTTTATAGCATTGCTGTCAGTCGTAGCGGTAAACTGATCGGTGGAGCGCAGGATAATGGCACACTAGTGTATAAAGGTGATAGCGAAAAGTGGAGAGATATACACGGAGGTGACGGCGGCTTCTCAGCTGCAGATCCTAACGATGAACGTTATTTATATGGTGAACATGTTTACTTACGCCTACATCGCAGCAGTGACGGGGGCGCCAGTACACAGAGTATTTATACAGATGACATGATCAATGACAAGCCTAATTTTATTGCGCCATTCATTCTTGATCCCAACAACGCCAATCGAATGCTTGCTGGTTCACGTCAGCTCTGGTTAAGTAATGATGTCAAAGCTGTAAACCCTAAGTGGACAAGCATTAAAGTAGCAACAGAGGGCCTCTCACCTATTAGTGCTATAGCCATCCCCTCAAGTGATAGTAATACCATTTATATTGGTCATAATGATGGTTCACTTTTCAAAACGGATAATGCCACGGCACAACAACCTGAGTGGATAGATATTAGTGGGGCAAACTTACCACAACGGTATTTAACACGCATAACGGTTAGTCCTGTGAATAAAAACATTCTGTTCATATCGTTTGGTGGTTATGAAGAAGATAATTTGTGGCTATCTACGGACGGGGGATTAAATTGGAATAGCAGTACAGGTTCAGAATTAGGCCCATTACCGCCAGCGCCAATTAGAGCCATAGCTATACATCCCATCGATCATAACTGGATATATATTGGTAACGAAGTCGGCATATTTACGAGCAATGATTATGGTCGCAATTGGACCTTGGAGCCTAGTGCCCCAGCTAATGTATCCATAGATGAATTAGCTTGGGGGGATAACGCGATACTCTATGCAGCCACACATGGACGCGGCATCTTTACTGCAAATACAAATTCAGTTATTCCAGATGCATTTTATTTTGAAGATAAGTTAGATGCCCCCATAAACAGCTTAATAGAAAGTGAGAAGAAAGTCATAAGAGGTCTCATCGACAACAGTTCTATAGCAATCGTTAATGGTGAATACTCAAAGAATTGTACAGGTAATTACACTAATACGGCAGGATATATAAATAACGGTGATACGCTTTGCTTAAGGCATCAGAGTGCTGAAAAACATGAAATGAAAGTAACCACTGAATTAAAACTGGGGCTATTGGCATTTACATTTCAATCACAAACGACAACAAATATTACTCCTAATGTTTCGAATAACAAAAGTGGAGGGAGTATTCCAATTATATCATTAATACTATTAACTATAATGTTAGGTTTAAAACTAAAAAACCCAGTCAATTGACTGGGTTAATAAGTGTTTTATATTCAACTAATCAAGTGATTAGAAGTATACACGAGCACCTACCCAAAGAGTATCTTCAGTTTTGTCTTTACGAGATGCTGTTGCAACATCACGGTCACTTGAGTTGAACTCAACGTAAGTTTTAACATCTTTAGCGATTTCATAATCAGCACCAACAACTAGTTCAGAACCTTCGTCAGATTTTGCATCGCCATCTAGGATATCGTATGAACCATATACACTTGCTTGACCTAGTGCGTATTTAGCACCCAGACCGTATGCTGAAGTGTCTGCATTATCAACATCTAGCGCTTGATATTGAGCACCTAACGTTAATGCGTCAAGAGAGTATTGAACGCCTACGATGATAGAAGAGTTATCAACTAATGGCGTAGCTGTGCCTTTTTGGTCGTTTGCCATAGTGTATGCAACACCTAGAGAAAGACCTGCAACGTCATAAGTACCACCAAGAGTGTAAGTATCTTGGTTGATTAAACCAACAACAACCTTAGCGCCGCCGAATGTTTTAGTATATTCAAGTTGATCTTCAGTACCTGAACCAGCAGCATTTGTTTGGAAGGCATAAACGCCATTCTCGTATGAGAAATCGTTCGATACTAAATCATCACCTAAGCCAAGTTTGTTACCAAGAACAAGTTTACCGTATACGTCATGTTCTAGACCTAGGAAAGCATTGTTGATGAATAGACCATCAGTTTTACTCTCAACGCCTGAACTGTTTTTCTTAGTCATGTCGCCAGTGTATTTAATTTCCATTTGGCCGAAAGCTTTAAGACCATCATCTAGTTCTTTAGCTACTTTAATATCGAAACGTGAACCAGCATCTTCAAAATTAACAGCATCAGAATTGTCAATAACAACGTGACCACGGAAAGAACCACCAAGAGATACTGAAGTACCTTCGTTGTTATAAACTTCAGCAGCGTTTGCAGCGCCAGCTAGTAAGATTGCAGTAGCAAGAATAGTCTTTTTCATTTTGAAATCCTTTATGATTTATAAGTTAACTCACTCATTACTTGAATCTCTCTCTGAGATGATTCCATCCGGTAATGATTGGTTAAACCAAGAGTTAATGTATTCTAACAAATAGCGTGTTAAACCCACAATTCATCTGAATAACTCATTTGAATAAGATTTAACAACTACGCTTAAAACTTGGTATAGATTATAGTCATAATAATTTCATGAAAACTATAAGGAAAATCAATAAGAGGTCAAAACTAAGATCGCGGGCACATAAAGAGGTATGACAAGAAGAAAATTCTTGACAATATTTAGTTAAATAAATTATTGCGAGGGTTTAATATAAACTAAACGCTTAAAAAAAAAGCATTTATGACTACTTTATGACAGAAGCAATAGTTTGCAGTTATTCTGCTAATTAGTAAGAACAGCAAAACAACTAAAAGTTCAATTCATTTTAATTCTATACCATTTAATCTAATCTAATTATTTAGGGTTAGCTTCTGTTCCTAAAGATTAGAATAGTATGAATTTTTAACAACGCTTGTTTCTTCTATTATATAGATAAAATAATATTCACAGTATTTAGACCCTGATCACTAAACTAAACTAACCCACTTCTAACTTTCGATGATTAGCAGGCAAAAAAATACCCCAGCATTACTGAGGTATTTTATAAAGCTATCTAGCTTATGAAAGCATAATGTAAGCGCTAAAAAAGACTAACTACTTTTCAGTTGCAGGCTTTTTCTTCTTAACGGCTTTCTTCTTCTCTTCTTGAACCCATTTACCAGCGATGTAATGTGCTGTCCAACCCGTGGCCTTCTTCTCCACCTCGGTCATCACATATTGTTCTTTGGTTTTACGGCTAAAGCGTACTATCGCTTTATTACCTGCAGGGTCTTGCACTGGTGCATCAGCTAAGTAATAAAACTTCTCTGAAATACGGTCTCTGAAGCGAACTAGCTCTTCAATACGCGGAGCACGGGTCTCACGAGATTTAGGGAACGTATTCGCGGCGAGGAAGATTCCGGCAGCACCATCACGTAGCACAAAGTAAGCATCCGATTTTTCGCATTCCAATTCAGGTAGGAAAACAGGATCTTCTTTTGGCGGCGCAACTTCACCACTTTTTAGGATCTTACGCGTATTCTTACATTCTTCGTTAGTACAGCCCATGTACTTGCCGAAACGGCCATTTTTAAGCTGCATATCATTCATACAACGGTCACACTCAACTACAGGGCCATCATAGCCTTTTAGTTTGAATTCACCTTTCTCGACTTCGTAACCAGTACATTCAGGGTTATTACCACAAACATGCAGTTTACGCGTTTCGTCGATCAGGTAGCTATCCATTGCGGTGCTACATTTAGGACAACGACGTTTTGCCATAAGCGCTTCAGTTTCAGCATTCTCATTTAGCAAATCAATCGCTTCTTCACCAGAAACAAGATTGATGGTTTTCTTACAACGTTCTTTCGGTGGCAAGTTATAACCAGCACAACCAAGGAATACCCCAGTCGTCGCGGTACGGATCCCCATCTCACGTTGGCATGTTGGACATTCAATATCCGTGATAACCATTTCGTTCGAGCGCATACCGCCTTCAGCCACTTCAGAACCGGCTTTTATCAGCTGCTTCTTAAAGTCACCAAAGAATTCATTCAGTACATCAATCCAGTTAAGCTTGCCTTCAGCAACCCCATCAAGTTGAGACTCCATGCTTGCGGTGAAATCGAAATTCATCAACTCTTCAAAACTTTCGGTCAAACGTTCAGTAACAATCTCACCCATTTTCTCAGCAAAGAAACGACGGTTTTCAGATTTCACATAACCACGGTCTTGAATTGTAGTAATAATCGACGCATACGTCGATGGACGACCAATGCCACGTTTCTCTAATTCTTTAACCAACGACGCTTCATTAAAACGCGCAGGCGGCTTAGTGAAGTGTTGCAGTGGATCAACTGTTATCAACTCAAGCGCTTCACCGGCTTCAAGCACAGGTAAATTACTTTCGTCTTCAGACTTCTTGCTCATTGGTGGCAATGCTTTAGTCCAACCAGGGAAACGCATAGTACGTCCCTTCGCGGTAAGCTGATACTCGCCAGCAGCAATGATCAATTTAGTTGAATCGTATTGCGCAGGTACCATTTGACAAGCAACAAACTGACGCCAAATTAATTCGTATAATTTCTTCGCATCATCATCCATACCTTGCAGATCGCCAGACATAACAGTGACGTCTGAAGGTCGGATCGCTTCATGGGCTTCTTGTGCGCCTTTTTTCGAACCGTATACATTCGGCTCTTCAGGTAAATACTCTTTACCGTATTTTGTTTCAATGAAACCACGGGCACTTTCTACAGCATCTTTACTCAAATTTGTTGAGTCAGTACGCATGTAGGTAATGTAACCACCTTCATATAAACGTTGCGCTAAGCCCATCGTACGCTTAACACCATAGCTATGACGCGTACTTGCCGCCTGCTGTAGCGTTGATGTAATGAATGGTGCTTTGGGTTTACTGCTTGTCGCTCTGTCATCACGTTTTAATAACGAGTAACTGGCATTTTGTAAGTCAGTAACCGCTTTCGTCGCTTGCGCTTCATTAACAGGTTTAAATGCTTCACCGGCATATTTAACCGCTTCAACACGTAATGGTTCACCAAGCGAAGTCACTAAGTCTGTATGGATATCCCAAAACTCTTCTGGGATGAACGCTTTAATATCACGTTCTTTGTCTACGATTAAACGCACTGCTACCGACTGAACACGTCCAGCAGACAAACCACGGGCAATCTTCTGCCAAAGTAACGGAGACACCATGTAGCCAACAACACGATCTAAGAAACGACGCGCTTGTTGTGCGTTAACACAATCAATGTTCAATTCTGACGGTTGTTTAAATGCTTCTTGGATCGCTGTTTTTGTAATTTCGTTAAACGTAACACGTTGAAAACGAGAATCATCACCACCAATAATTTCCCGCAGGTGCCATGCAATCGCTTCACCCTCGCGGTCTAAATCGGTTGCGAGATAGATGATGTCTGCTTTTTCAGCCAGTTGTTGTAATTCGGCAACGACTTTTTCTTTACCAGGCAAAATCTGATAGGTTGCTGCCCAATCATTTTCTGGGTCTATCCCCATACGGGAATATAACGCTTTTTTATCACGTTTTTGTTTAAATGCAGCTTTGGCTTCAGGCGTCATGCCTTTAGTTTGCTGAGCAAGCGTCGGTGCGCCAGCTCGTTTTGTAGCTGCACCGCCACTTGTCGGTAAATCACGTACGTGACCCACACTTGACTTAACAATGTAGTCTTTACCGAGATATTTATTGATGGTCTTCGCTTTTGCTGGCGATTCCACAATTACTAGAGATCTTCCCATACAGACGGATTCTTTTAATTTATGAATAATATGAAATTGATGAATGCTATTGATATCAAATCACTTAATAATAACCAAAAAGTGATATTGAATAACTGCGTTCTATTTATATATATACATTGAATATACTTATAGTAGTCAATATTTTTTTAATTATTTTTCTAATGCTTAGTATTCGTACAAAAACATACCACTAACGTAGCAACGAAAACCCAGACTAAAACACCGAAAATAAATAAAAATCAACTAAATGGACTGCAGTTTATCAATACATTAGTTTTATGCACCAATCTGTCTTTTGCAATTAAGTACTTACAATTTTACAAATGCGGGTACTTACTTTGCTGTAAAAACTTATTTAAGCTTATCGACATAGCCATTGACGCCGCTTGCGCTAGTTTTTCAGCTAACTTTTTGCGCACAACATATTTGACTATGTAAATGGTTTGCGACTTGTTGGCTTTTAATAAGTAATCATCACTGGTTTGTAAAGTATCAACTAACCCACGCTCGTGTGCATGCGTACCAAACCAATGCTCACCTGTGGCAATTTTTTCAATATCCATACCAGGTCGATGCGCACTGACAAAATCTTTAAATAGTACGTGCGTTTCTTCAAGCTCTTGCTGGAATTTTTCACGTCCTGCATCATCATTTTCACCGAACATCGTTAATGTACGTTTGAACTCACCAGCGGTTAGTTGTTCAACATCAACATTGTTCTTTTTCAACAAACGATTAAAGTTAGGGATTTGTGCAACAACACCAATCGAACCAACAATAGCAAACGGTGCGGCAATGATATGATCTGCAATACATGCCATCATATAACCACCACTTGCAGCGACTTTATCAACCGCGATAGTTAGCTTAATATTAGCTTGTTTTAAACGTTCTAGCTGCGAGCTTGCAAGGCCGTAACCATGCACAACACCACCGCCACTTTCGAGGCGAACCAAAACTTCATCGCGCTCGTTGGCAACGAATAAAATAGCAGTAATTTCTTCACGCAGCGAGGCAACTTCTTTTGCATCAATACCAGCCGTAAAATCTAACACAAAAAGACGAGACTCAAGGTCGTCTGTTTTAGCCGCCTCTTTATCTTTATCTTTGGCTTTATGTGCTTTTTTAAGCGCTTTCAGCTCAGCTTTGTGTTTTTTCTTTTCTGCTTTGTGCTGTTCTTTCTCTAATAACTTAGCTTCATCTTCAGACACAAGATGTAACTGTAACTCATCTTCAACATCTTGAAACTGTTCTGATAAATTGGTGATCTCCAAACGCCCGCCGCTCTTCTTTTGCTTAGACGAAAGATTGATAATACTGACCACTACAAATAATAATGCTAGAACGAATGTTAGCGTTTTCGCTAAGAAAATCCCGTATTCACTTAAAAAGTCCAAATTTTAATCCTCGGTCGGTTATATCTATTTTTGCTCTTTATAGCATTTACAGCATCGCATCTACAAGCTTTGCAGGTTACAATATTGTCAGATATGTCGATATGGAACCCAAAAAATGGATTATCAAGCAGAAAAAAATCTATTAGAAAACAAAACTATTTTAGTAACAGGTGCCGGTGACGGTATCGGACGTCAAGCCGCATTAACCTATGCAGCACACGGTGCGACAGTAATATTACTGGGTAAAACAGTGGCAAAACTTGAAGCTGTTTATGATGAAATCGAAGCACTTGGCGCGCCAACACCTGCGATTATTCCGCTTGATATGAAAGGCGCGACTGTTGAAAACTATAAAGACATGGCTGACACCATTGACACACAATTCGGTAAACTAGACGGTTTATTGAACAATGCGGGTCAATTAGGCGTATTAGGTCCATTTCATCAAATCGATGAAAAGAGCTATGACGAAGTAATGCAGGTCAATGTTAAAGCACAGTTATTCATGACTAGCGCGCTATTACCCGTGCTTAAAAAAGCAGACAAAGCGTCGATCATTTTCACGTCATCAAGTGTTGGCGTAAAAGGTCGTGCTTATTGGGCTGAATATGCGATTTCAAAATTCGCCACTGAAGGCATGATGCAAACCCTTGCTGATGAATTTGAAAATACCAATGTCCGTGCTAACTGTATCAACCCGGGTGCAACACGTACTGGCATGCGTTCTAAAGCTTTCCCTGGTGAAGATGAGAAAGTGCTACTCACCCCTGAACAGATTATGCCGCTTTACCTTTATTTAATGGGTAACGACAGCGTCGCTGAAACAGGTAAAACATTTAAAGCACAGCCAAACAGATAATCAATAATCTGATAGTTAAAGTCCCTGAATAATACTTCTATTGTTTGGGGATTTTTATTTCATACAGTTAGTCATAACTTCACTTTTATCCTTTTAGTTTGGTTATATCTTCACTAAAATATCGTGCACCTCTAAATTACTTGCTATCCCTAATAATTACTGCAATAACTAATTAATAACGGCGCCTATCCATATAAAAATATATAAAAAGATAGAAAGATAGAAAGACTTTGTTAATAAGGATATTAACCAGTGAAATTGAATTGTGATATGGGCGAAAGCTTTGGTCTTTGGCAACTTGGTATGGATACAGCTGTCATGCCGCACATTGATATGGCTAACATCGCTTGTGGTTTCCATGCCTCAGATCCACTTATTATGCAGCAAACCGTCACACTGGCTAAACAGTATAATGTCGCTGTAGGCGCACACCCAGGTTATCCCGACCTCGTTGGTTTTGGTCGTCGTCACATGCGCTGCACCCCTGATGAGATCCAAGCATTGGTACTGTATCAAGTGGGTGCCCTTGCCGCTTTCTGCCAACAACAACATATTCCGCTAAGTTATGTCAAACCTCACGGCGCACTTTATAACGACATGATGCAAGACGAGCCAGTATTGACGGCCATCCTTAAAGGCGTTGCCGCGTTTAGTACTAACCTACCCCTAGTGCTGATGGCGCAAACGGATAACAGCCGTAGCGAAGCCCTTGCTTCTCAATTTGATGTGCCATTACTGTTCGAAGCTTTTGCAGACCGATGCTATACCGATGCAGGCTTATTACAAGATAGGCTACAAGCGGGTGCCGTCTTTACTCAGCAGAGTCAGATTGTTAATCAAGCAATACAGCTTGCCAAGCACGGCTGTGTGACCAGCAATACAGGAAAGCGAATCAAGTTACAGGCTGACACGCTCTGTGTGCATGGTGATAATGCGCAATCTATTGACGCTATCGCACAAATAAAATCAGCAATGTCGTTAAGCAAGGGGTGAACGATGCAATACCATCTCGAGATGATTGGTTATGATGCTATTTTAATCCGTTTTACGAATGCAGGTAACGCCCAACTATTACCAGTGATTTACAGCTTAAATCAACAGCTAACTAATGCCGTTGATTTAGATGCTGTGATTATTGATATTATTCCCTCATATCAAACGTTACTCGTTAGCTTCAACATACTAAAAATTGAACCCCATCAGTTAGTCACTAAAATTGACGCTTACGTTAAACAAGTATTAAATACCCACATACAAACTTCAGATCGTACGTTACCCGTGAAGATTAATTTGATCACACTGCCCGTTTGTTACCACAAAAGCCTCGCGCCTGATCTCGAGTCATTGTCGCGACATGCCGCATTATCCATTGATGACATCATCCACATTCATTCTTCTACTATATATAGTTGTTATGCCATTGGCTTTATGCCGAACTTTGGCTACTTAGGTGATGTGGATAAACGAATACAAATACCCAGACACGCAAAACCACAAGTACAGGTTGCAGCTGGCAGTGTTGGTATTGCAGATAATCAAACAGCCGTTTATCCAAAAGCGAGTCCTGGCGGCTGGCAAATTATAGGTCAAAGCCCCATTGCAGTTGGTAGAGCTGTGGCACTCGACAGCCTTGCGGTTGGCTGTAAAGTTAAATTTAAGCCAATATCCTTGGATGACTTTCACCAGTACCAGCAAAAGGTTAATCTATAATGGAAAGCGTTTCTGCATTTGAAGTTATCAAACCGGGTGTTCACAGCTTAATACAAGATCTTGGTCGGTTTGGCTATCAGCATTTAGGCATTACGCCAGGCGGGCCAGCAGATCTTCATGCGTATCTTTGGGCGAATAAGATACTCAGCAATAGCAGTAATATGGCAAGTATTGAGATCCATTATGGCTTAATGACTTTGAAAGTTTTAGTTGATACTAAAATCGCGATTTGTGGTGCTGAATTTGGCGTGACGATTAATAATAAGCCGGTATTTAATTGGCAAACCCATCATGTTAAAGCGGGCGATCTCATCCAGTACGGAGGTGCAAAAGCAGGGAAATGTGGTTACCTCGCCATATTAGGTGGTCTGCAAACCGAAAAGTGCCACCAAAGTCGTAGTACAGTGATCAGAGATGAACTGAGTCAAGTAACCAGCACACCAGTATATCAAGGTCAGTATTTACCAATATCAATAAGGCAGCGCACAGAAACTATAACCGCAGAATTACCAACAGAAGTATCTGTTCCTCGTCATTATATTCCAAATTACTCAGCCCCCCTTATCCTGGGCTTATTACCTTGCTATCAATGGTTACTGTTCACGTCAAAACAGCAGCATCAACTGCTATCCAATAAATATCAGATCAGTACACAAGCAAATCGAATGGGCTATCAATTAATAGGAGACATGATTACCGACTTACCGACAGCATTAACATCAGAAGGCATTGCATTAGGCAGTGTGCAGCTTCCCGCAAATGGACTGCCAATTATCTTACTTCAAGACAGACAAACCATAGGTGGTTATCCGAAAGCTGGGGTTATTTCCGCGTTAGATTGCGGTAAATTATCACAACGCCAACAAGGGTCAGAAATTACGTTTAGACTCGTCAACCCGCTTGTTTCACGTTATAAAATGCAAGCGTTCAAGCATTTTTTCGATTTTTAACCCTGCCGATTTCTATTGGTTAAGCGTAATGTTTTAATAAACGAATACAAAACAGTCAATCAGTTCAGTGACGAAGTTCACGTATTTAACTTTAAATCGAAATAATTACGATATGTTATGAAGATTTAACAAAATATAATATCTCTCAAAAAATACACATTTCAAATTTACAAATGCCTCGTTTTATAAAAATAAATCCATCTAAGAGCCCAGTCTGTACTAGAATTTAGCTTAAATATCCTTAAAACTATAGATTGTTTTACTTTTGTTAACCGAGTGTCACAAAGTATGGTCTAAACAGATAATAACGGGTTATTTTGCTGTATCATAAGTATTGCATTATTTATTTTTGCTGATTTAATACACCAACTTGAATTTACGGATTCGATTTCATGGCCACAGAATGCCTTGAAGTAAACAAGCGACTAATGACTTATAAAAAGGAACACAACATGTCTATTACAAAAACAATTGCAAAATCACTTGCTATAGCAGGTTTAACAGTAGCTGCAGCAGTACCAAGTATTGCAACAGCAAAAACAAGTGACTTTATTACAATCGGTACTGGTGGTGTTACAGGGGTTTATTATCCTGCCGGTGGTGCAATTTGTAAATTTGTAAACCGCAACCGTAAAGAGCACAACATTCGTTGTTCAGTAGAAAGTACTGGTGGTTCAGCTTATAACATCAACACAATGCGTGCTGGTGAACTTGATTTCGGTGTAGCACAATCTGATCAACAGTTTTATGCTTACAAAGGCTTAAACCAATACGCTAAACAAGGTGCTTACACTGACTTACGTGCTGTATTCTCACTACACGCAGAAGCACTGACTATTGTTGCTCGTAAAGATTCTGGCATCAAAGACTTTAAAGACCTTAAAGGCAAACGTGTAAACGTAGGTAACCCTGGTTCAGGCCAACGCAGCACAATGGATGTTGTAATGAAAGCTTACAACTGGGATAGCAGCGCGTTCTCACTTACATCAGAACTTAAAGCGAACGAACAATCTCAAGCACTTTGTGATAACAAAATCGACGCATTTGTATTCTTCGCTGGTTTCCCAAATGGTTCAATCAAAGAAGCAACAACAACGTGTGACGCTGTACTTGTAACGGTTAACGATTCTACAGTTGAAAAACTCATTGCAGAAAACCCTTACTACAGTCAAGTAACTATTCCTGGTGGCACTTACACTGGTACGCCAAAAGACACTGTAACATTTGGTGCACGTGCAACAATCGTTACACCAAAATCAATGCCGAACAAAACGGTGTATGAATTAACGAAAGCTGTATTCGAGAACTTCAATACATTTAAACGTTTACACCCATCATTTGCATCGCTAACAAAAGAAGACATGGCAACAGCAGCACTTAGTGCACCTGTTCACCCTGGCGCAGCGCAATACTACAAAGAAGTTGGCCTAAAATAAGCTCACTTTTAGTTAAAAATAATAAGGGGACATTGTCCCCTTATTATTTGCATCTAAGTTTTATATCAGATTATTTTACCCAGCTTTATTATCATAATTTAATTTTTACTACTCTTACTCACGTTACTGGCTATTCTTATACTACGGATTAGTTGAGATCATTAGCAGTACCGCCTTTCTTAAATTAAGAGTTCTGTAATTATTAATTGTTCTACTAACGAATAACCGAGCCACTTCGTGTGATAAAAATCACAGAATGATGGAGGACAGATGTCTAAAACAGAAAATCAAACCACTAGCATGGATGCTGAACTGCAGGAAATGCTTGCACAATCAGATACTGGTGCGCGCGATCCTAAAGGTATTGCTAAAAATATATTGTTAATCGTGCCATTCATTTGGGCGCTATTTCAATTATGGTATGCCTCTCCTCTGCCGTTCATTTTAAACTTTGGTATTATCAACGATACTGAAGCCCGCTCTATTCACTTAGCATTTGCTATATTTTTAGCGTTTACAGCTTACCCTGCAATGAAGTCGTCACCGCGTGACCATGTGCCGTTGGTCGATTGGGTGTTTGCATTCGTAGGCGCGTTCTGTGCTGGTTATCTTTTCCTATTTTATAATGAATTGGCTGGTCGTGCTGGCGCACCAACTATCTTTGATACTGCAGTTGCAACAACCGGTATGTTATTACTGCTTGAAGCAACCCGCCGTTCATTAGGTCCACCACTGATGATAGTGGCAGCGGTATTTTTAACTTATACCTTTGCCGGTCCATACATGCCCGACATCATTGCCCATAAAGGTGCAAGTTTAAACAAAACGATGTCTCACCAATGGTTAACAACCGAAGGTGTATTTGGTGTGGCAGTTGGTGTATCAACGTCATTTGTATTCTTGTTTGTACTATTCGGTTCACTGCTTGATAAAGCGGGCGCGGGTAACTACTTCATTAAAGTTGCATTCTCTCTACTTGGTCACATGCGTGGCGGCCCAGCAAAAGCGGCTGTTGTAGCATCAGGTTTAAGTGGTCTAGTATCAGGCTCGTCGATTGCAAACGTAGTAACGACAGGTACCTTTACCATTCCGTTGATGAAACGTGTTGGCTTTCCTGCAACCAAAGCGGGTGCAGTCGAAGTGGCGGCATCTACCAATGGTCAGTTAACGCCACCGATTATGGGTGCAGCTGCGTTCTTAATGGTTGAATACGTAGGCATTCCTTATATCGAAGTTATTAAAGCCGCTATTTTACCCGCGCTTATTTCTTATATCGCGTTAATTTACATCGTGCATTTAGAAGCATGTAAAGCTGGTATGGAAGGTTTACCACGTCGTCACAAGCCAACATTAGCGCAGAGTTTATTCTCGTTTATGTCTGTCGTAGTGCTCATCATCGTGCTCAGCTTTGCCGTATATTACGGTATCGGTTGGACGAAAGAGGTATTTGGTGCTGGCGCAACTTGGATTGTCGGTATTGCGACGGTCGCGATTTACGTCGCGCTCGTTAAATACTCAACAAACTTCCCTGAACTGGCGATTGATGATCCAGACAGTGAATTGCTTGAGTTACCAGAACCGGGACCAACAGCAAAAGCAGGTTTATACTTCCTACTACCAATTGTTGTATTAGTCTGGTGTTTAACGGTTGAACGTTTCTCTCCTGGTCTATCAGCATTCTGGGCAACCGTGTTCATGATTTTCATCGTGGTAACACAACGTCCATTACAAGCTTACTTCAAACAAAGTAAACCAATACCAAGTGCTGTTAAAGATGGTTTTGTTGAATTATTTGATGGCATGGTAACGGGTTCTCGTAACATGATCGGTATCGGTGTGGCGACAGCTGCAGCAGGTATTGTTGTTGGTACGGTAACGCTAACCGGTATTGGCTTAGTGATGACGGAGTTTGTTGAGTACATCTCAGGCGGTAACATTATGCTGATGCTGGGCTTTACAGCACTTATCAGCTTGATCTTAGGCATGGGCTTACCGACGACAGCAAACTACATCGTTGTTTCCACATTGATGGCACCTGTTATTGTTGAATTAGGTGCTCAAAATGGCTTAATCGTACCGTTAATCGCAGTGCATTTGTTTGTATTTTACTTTGGTATTCTGGCAGATGATACACCGCCAGTAGGTCTCGCAGCTTTCGCAGCCGCCGCCATTGCCAAAGCAGATCCGATTAAGACGGGTATTCAAGGTTTCATGTACGACATCCGTACCGCAATCTTACCTTTCATGTTCATCTTTAATACCCAGTTATTATTGATTGGTGTGGACTCGATAGGTCACTTGCTCCTAACCATCTTCTCGGCGACCACCGCGATGCTGGTATTCTCGGCAGCGACCCAAGGTTACTGGTTAACAAAATCAAAATGGTATGAAACCATCGGATTATTATTAATCACCTTTACATTATTCCGCCCAGGCTTTTGGTGGGACATGGTATACCCACCAGTTGAAGAAGTAAGCCCGCAACATATCGAACAAGTACTTGCAGATTTACCTATTGGCACAGATATACGCTTACGTGTTGAAGGTGAAACGCTTGATGGTGCATTCCAAACTAAGATTGTACAGCTACCTTTTGCTGAAGATGCGATCACAGGTGCAGAACGACTATTGAGTACTGGCTTAGAATTACGCTTTGGTGACGACAAAACTATTGTAGATATGGTCGGTTTTGGTTCTCCAGCTGAAAAATCGGGTATTGATTTTGACTGGAATATCCTTATGGTCGAACGTCCATTAGACCGTCCAGCTAAAGAGTTCCTGTTCATTCCAGCATTATTGTTACTCGCAGGTATTGCTTTTGGTCAGCGTCGTCGTATTGCGGCTAATAAGTAATCATCATGAACATGAAATGCAGTGCGTTGTCTGACACTGCATTTCATTTATGATGCACAGCCGATTAGTAGTACTAACTAAGCAATTTGTATTAACGAAACAATTCATTTTAAATAAGTAATCTATTATGTATAAAACTATTTTATTACCTGTTGATCTTAACGAAGAAGGCTTTAGCCACGTTGCAGCTGAACACGCTTGTGCTCTGGCAAAAATGTCTGGCGCAGTAATACATTTATTGAATGTATTACCAACGTCGCAATTACCTATGGTGTCAGCACACTTCCCTGCTTCTGTTTTGCAAGAGATCCGTAAGTCAGCCTATGCGTCATTACAAGATTTTGCCAAAAAACACATTGATGACGGTATTGCAACACAGATACATATGGCTGAAGGCAAACCATCAAAAGAAATTATTAAAGCTGCAACAAAATACAATGCAGATTTAATTGTCATGCCGAGTCATAAACGCGCTAAGTTAGAACTTGCCGTCATTGGCTCAGTAGCAGCAAGAGTTGTCAGTTCAGCATCCATTAGCGTAATGGTTGTTAAACCACAATAAAGATGTTTATGGGCAGTGTTAAATGCTGCTCATTATTTCAAACACACTATGTAAAACAGTTATTATTTGTTAGTTAATCCTTTCTAATTCTTCCACTTCCTCTCATTTTTAGTTACTATTGCGCAATAATTCTTTGCTACCTCACTGAAATTGAAAAAGGATATTCATGTCAGTTTCTGTATTAATCTGTGATGACTCAAACCTAGCGCGTAAACAAATGGCCAGAACGCTGCCTCCTTATTGGGATGTGGATGTTAGTTTTGCATCCAACGGGGCCGAGGGTATTGATGTGATCAGAGCTGGTAAAGGTAGCATCGTATTTCTCGATCTCAATATGCCGGTGATGGATGGTTACCAAGTTTTAGAAACCATTCAAAAAGAGCAATTAAATGCCCTTGTGATTGTTGTTTCTGGTGATATCCAAGCCGAAGCTCATCAGCGCGTTACGGCATTAGGTGCATTAGCATTTATTCAAAAACCGGTAACAAGTCAGCAAATCGAAACCATCCTAATTAGCTACGGCATTGTCGAAAAAGACGAGTTCGCCCAAGCTGAAGCACAGTTAATAACCCAACAAAAAGCAGAAAAAAGACAACAAGACTTAATAAAATCAATTCCAGCTACACTACCAACCCTTGGCGCTGAGCTAGACCTCGCACCAGAATTCCGTGATGCGTTGCAAGAAGTGGCTAACGTCGCGATGGGGCAAGCAGCAGAGCTGTTAGCACGTTTACTCGATGTATTTGTGTTATTACCGGTTCCAAATGTGAATATTTTGGAGGCCAGCGAACTCACCATGGCATTATCAGCCGCGTCTGAGCAAGCATCGATCTCTACAGTATGCCAAGGCTTTATTTGCTCAGGTATCTCAGGTGAAGCGCTATTGTTATTCCATGACTCAAGCTTTGATGACATGGCGAAGTTAATGGGTATTGAAAATCAGGAATCCAGTTTTCAAGAAAAAGAAATTCTCATGGATACTGCCAATATCTTGATCGGCGCATTTCTACAAGGCTTTAGCCAACAATTAAACGTCAGCTTTAGTCAAGGTCATCCTTCTGTTCTCGGTCAACACAGTACCGTGCAAGAAATGATTAACGCCAATAACTTCCGTAAACAAAAAACAGTCGCGATTGAAATTAACTACCAAATTGAACACCATAATGTGCAATGTGACCTGTTATTACTCTTTACTGAGAAATCACTACCCACTTTACTGAATAATCTTTCTTACCTCATCGATTAGCTGGTTGTTATTTAATTGTCTATTTAACGACACACAAAGCAGCATAGCTACAAGGAATTGTTAACATGGAAAATCAAAATTCATTGAATGAGTTTCATTGGATCATGAATATGGTGCAAACCATTGATGCAGGTCTTGTAGTTTTGGATAAAAATTTCAATGTCCAGCTTTGGAATGACTTCATGAGTAACCACAGCGGGGTTAGCTCAAAGACGATGCAAGATACTCAACTATTTTCGCATTTTCCAGAACTACCTGAAGCATGGTTACGCAGTAAGATTGAGTCGGTATTTTTACTTAAAAATAACGCCTTTACCAGCTGGGAACAACGTCCGTATATTTTCCGTTTTAGTAATTATCGCCCTGTTACCGGTATTTCTGAATTTATGTTTCAGAATATGACGATAATACCACTCGCATCGCTGACAGGCGAAGTCACGCACGTAAGTTTGATTATTTACGATGTAACCGATATTGCCATTAACCGTTTACAACTCGATAAAGCCAACGAAAAATTAGCGCGCCTAAGTCAAACAGACGCGCTGACACAATTGAATAACCGTCACAGTTGGAATACGCTTATTGATGATGAATTTAAGCGTGTTAAACGATACGAACAAGTATCAACGTTAATGATGCTGGATATTGACCACTTTAAAAAAGTAAATGATACCTACGGCCACGTGGCAGGTGACAAAGTGATTGCTGAAGTATCCAGAGTGATCAAAGAAAGTGTCAGGGAAACCGATTTTGCAGCACGTTATGGCGGTGAAGAGTTTTCAATTTGTTTGACTAATACATCAGCAGACAATGCGGTTATACTCGCAGAACGCTTGCGTAAAGCGATTGAAAGCACTTTAGTTCTAGATGAAGGGAATGTTATACAAGTAACAATATCAATTGGTATGGCTGAGTTTACAGCGAATACAAGTACGGTTGATACTTGGACGAAGAATGCTGATGGTGCATTGTACAAGAGCAAGGAAAATGGTCGTAACCAATACACTATATTTCAGAACTTGTAATACGATTTCCTAAACAACGTGATAGTGGTCTAACACGACCGACTACAGTTTATTTAAACGAAAAAGGTATAGCTTACGCTATACCTTTTTTTATATTTATCATTTTTACTTTTAAGCTAACTATTCTGCTGCAGTTTGATCTTTTCAGCACTTGGTTCTTCCTGAACGCTTTCTTTATGCTGGGTACTTTCTCTTGCTAAACAGTATCTTCTTGCTGAACAGTTTCGCTAGGCTGAATCGCTTCTGCTTCTAATGCCAATTTTTCACGTTCCGCTTTAGAAATGTAACGTGGTTTATTAGAATTTGGCGCTAGTTTAGCATTGGCTTTTTTAGCTTTTTTCTTTAATGTCGAAACAACTTTTTTCTTTCTATTCATTATATTTGATCTTACTACTTGTCTTCAGTTTCAGGTCGGTGTTTTATTTGCAGGCCAGCAAGGAAGTTACGTAATACTTGATCTTTACATTCACGGAAGTGTTTGTGATCAGCTTTACGGAAAAATGCACTTAGTTCATGCTTACCTAAACGGAATCCAGCAAGTTCTAATAAATCAAGAACGTCTTCATTCTTAAGGTCTAACGCAATTTTTAACTTACGTAAAATAATGTTGTTATTAATCGCATGCTCAGGTTCAGGTTGTGGGCCGTCTTTTTTACCACGGTTTTCATTAATTAGACCATTCAAAAAAGTAGCCATCTGCGTATCACTACAACTTACATATGCTGCATCGTCATCTTTTTTTAACCAATCGCTGATTTCACCACGTGTAATATCTGCTTCAGCTTGTTTAAACAAGGCAATCATCTTGTTGTCACTGAAATTAAATGTGTAGCGAATACGGCGTAAAATATCATTATTGGTCATTAATTAGTCCTAATAAGGCTAGCGTGATGTCGTTATGACTCACAATTTAAGTTATGGCGCACAGTATAGCAGATAACCGATAGCTGATAACAGGCAAGTTGCCTATATACTGACTGCGCGTTTAATCATCTAATAACCAACACCTTATTTTGCTATATACATCAGGATGATAAAGTAGGTCCATGTGATTCATATCGCGACCAACCCATTGATGTTGTTCTGGGAACGTCAAATGAAGTAAATCATCATTATGGCGACCTAACGCACTATCAACATTCACCAGTCCATCACCAATTAAACCATCACCGACAACGGTTGACTGCTTACTTTTTACTGCCGCTACCGTATAACAACGCACACCATTGGGTAACGCTAATGATCCACGATCGTCCGCGTTATAACTAAAGCGATCTTTTCCCTGCCAATCTTCATCAATGATCGAACCGTAACGTAAATCAGTAATACCAGCACTGCGAATTTGACCTAACTTAGCAAACGGTAAACTATAGGGATTTGAACCCAGTAAAATATCAATCAGGTTACCGCCTTTTTCAAGCGCTGCCCCATGATGCGGCGTACCCAAAAACACCATTTTATTCACCTGTGCTAACCAAGTATGTTGGGCTTTTTCACCATAATGGAACGCACTGCGAGAGACTAAGCCGCCCATGCTGTGAGCAAGAATAGAAAGGGATAACGGTTGCGGTGATATCGTGACTAAATATTCTAATAACGCGGCTAAATCACGACCATTTTCAGAAATATGACGACCGGTATTATAATGTAAGTAAATCGGTTCATAGCCAAGATCACGTGCTAATTCAATACCATGGTCATGCTCATCAACTTGCCACTGCAAATCGTTCATGCATAACCCATGTACCATCAACAATATTTTACCATCGGATTTTTCAATCAGATTACGTAATGCCACATCAGATAATGCTTTACCGTCACGGCGTAATTGCATGATCACAGCAAGGGGATTATCACGTTCCAATAAATAGTCACCTAATACACCATTAAGCATCGAAATGGCGACTTCACGTTTGAGTGATGACTCATGCTGGCCAAGCACCGATCCAAATTGCGATAAAGAAAGGTCAATTTTATCACCAACGAATGCAGTGACATTGCGAATATTACGATAGACAAAACCTGTCACACCACGTGTTTTTGTCGGTTGGTCTTTATCATTAAGGCCTAAACTCAAAATGGTATAATGCAGTGCTTCAACAATGTCAGTTAAACCTGTCACGGCGTCTACCGCAAGCTGATTAACACCACGAATGTCATTGGCACGATCGGAATGAGAGAGCTTTATTTCTAGGCTTTTTAATTTTCTGCGGGTGTTAAACATACAGCACCTTTTGTATTTAGCGTTAGCAACGAATTAAAATCATTACTCTGTTGTAACGCTAAATACTTGAATGCGCAATCTAGGTTTTTGCAGCGTTAGCTTGGCGTTGTAATAAAAAGGTCGCCGATGCTGACAATAAAATGCCGGGAACCACTTGCATACTGATACTTTGCCCGTTCACCAACAGTGACAACAACGCAACCACAGCAGGGTTCATGTAGATATAAGCCATGACGCGAGTCGGCCCTAATGCCACCGTCGTTTTCTGATATAAGTAGACTGTCATCAGTGTTGCACCTATGACTAAATAGGCCATATAAAATACCGATTCACCTTGGATCAAATGCCACTCTAGCGGTAATCCAGATATCAACAGAGCCAGTCCCATCCAAATACAGCCACCGAGTAAGGTACTAAATACCATGACAATCAATTCATCACCACGGTATAAACGCTTCATCGAAATTGAATAACAGCACATAGACAAACAGCCTGCGATAAACAATAAGTCACCGTTATTAAGTGAGAAATCCAGTAATCGAGACAAGTCTCCGGCGAAAATAACCCAGCAAGTGCCTAACGCACCGAGTAGGTAAATCATCAGTTGTTTCACTTTAATTTTATCTTTAAATACCAATACACATAATATAGCGGTAATGAATGGCACCAAGGTATATAAGGTACCGGTATTCAACGTCGTGGTTATTTTCAATGCTTCAAACTGACAGATAAAGAACATTGAATAAAACAGGCTAATCACCATCGAACGTGGCAAGGTGCGTAACACCTTATTGCGCCATTTTTTGGTGAATAGAATAAACGGTAACAATATACTCACCGCACCAGTGAAGCGCAGCAAGGTTAAAGAAAATGGGTTTACTAGCCCTGCTAGATTTGCAGATGCTAAAAATGATCCTGCAACTAAGGTCGTTGCAAGTATCACCAGAAGGTGAAACTTTATATTTGATTGTGCCAAGCCTAGGCCTTACTTTATTAGTGGGTGGTATTTTTCGGCAAGACTAGCACGCAAACAACATAATTTCACTCGGTACTTTAGAAGTGTAAAGATTTTCTAGTTAAAATTAGTTTTTGTTTGATAAAAAATAATTTAAGCCCCCCCTACGAAGATGAAGCTAACCAATTTGATGTATCTTGCCAGACGGATTCAGACATCGAACGCTTAAAAAAACCAAAATGATCAATCGATCGCATACCAACTTGCTTCGGATCCACCACTATCATATCTGATGGTGCATTTTTAAAATGTTGTTGCAGCGCTTTAACACAACTTGGTGGGGCAAATCGGTTGTCATCTGCCATCGCATAAAATCGCATATTACCCTTATAGCGGTGATAACCATCGTGTAACTCGTTACCTTGTTCATCAGTATAGAAGGGTTTGCGGCCAAAGCGACTCCAATCTCTGATTACTTGTTTTGGTAAATATTCAGCCCCCAACACCCATTTAGGTAATCCTTTATTCGCGCTATAGAACAAAGGTAAAACACAATAAAAGAATAACACCGATAATGGCTGGTCTTTACGACCCCAATTCTTCCAATGGATCTGTTGTGCGGCAATATTAAGAAATGATTCATAACGATTGTTATTAGGTGTTATACCCAGTAGCTGCCCACCTATAGAATGACCAATTCCTGAAATTTTCATGTCTGGGTAATGCGTTTGAGCCCAACTTAATACCGCGTCCATATCAAGCTGCCCCCAATGTATCATACTGGCTGGTTTGGCGTTGACACTCGCTTGTTTACTGTCGCCAATACCACGATAGTCATAAGTTATAATGGTAAAGCCTTGCGCACATAAAAATGCCGCATAAGGTTGATAATACTTACGCAAAACCCCTGTGGCACCGTTAATAATCACAATACGGCCATTACTGCTCTCTGGTTTAAACTCACTTGCGACAAGTTGGTAACCATCAAGCGTACTCACTTCAATTGTATTTATCATGATATTAATCCATTAAGTACAAAAATAAATGTCACCCAAGCTTATACATATAAAGTTGATTTGGCATTGGCTGTAATGACAAGGTGATTTTTAGACTTTATTGACCTAGGTTAGAGAATGACGATAACTCAATACGAACAACTTTTTATCTGCCACTATTTGCCTTACTATGCGTCTAACAAAATACCCTTATTTAGCACCACGAATACATCGCCGTAAAATAATTTGTTAGGAATATATAATGCTCACAGATATTGAAATTTCAAACCAAGCAAGTCCTCAATCTATCTCTGAAATAGCGAATAAACTGGGGATCCTTAACGATGAATTAATATCGTTTGGTCACGCCAAAGCCAAAGTAGACCTTGCCTTACTTAAGCGCTTAACAACAACAAAAGACGGTAAATTAATCATAGTCACAGCGGTTACCCCGACCCCTCACGGTGAAGGTAAAACAGTCACGACGATTGGCTTAACACAAGGACTTGCTCATATTGGCAAAAAGTCGTGTGCTTGTATTCGTCAACCAAGCATGGGCCCGGTTTTTGGTGTCAAAGGTGGCGCTGCAGGCGGTGGTTACGCGCAAGTGATTCCAATGCAAGAAATGAACTTGCACCTAACCGGTGATATTCATGCTGTGAGCAGTGCCCATAATCTCGCTGCTGCGGCGCTTGATGCACGCTTGTTTCATGAGACTCGATTAGGTGCCGTAGAATTTACCCATCAATCTGACCAAGCAGCCCTTAATATTGACCCGCAACAGATCCTTTGGCGTCGGGTAATCGATCACAACGAACGGAGTTTACGTCATATTACCGTTGGTCTTTCTATTGTTAATGGCCCTATTAATGGACCAGTACATGATTCTGGCTTTGATATTACCGCGGCATCAGAGTTAATGGCGATCTTAGCGTTAAGTCATAATTTAACCGACATGCGCAAACGAATTGGTCGCTTAGTTCTTGCGCTCGATACTTCAGGTAATCCGATTACCGCTGAAGACCTTAGTGTAGCGGGTGCTATGACCGCCATTATGGTCGAAGCAATCAAACCAACGTTAATGCAAACCCTGAATGGTCAACCTTGTCTTATTCATGCGGGTCCATTTGCTAATATCGCCCATGGTAACTCTTCTATCATCGCGGATAATATCGCGCTTAAGCTAGCTGATTTTGTCGTCACCGAAGCAGGCTTTGGCTCAGATATGGGTTTTGAGAAATTCTGTAATATTAAAGTCAGAGAATCAGGTAAAAAACCGGATGCCGCAGTGCTCGTCGTGACGCTAAAAGCACTTAAGGCGAATAGTGCTATCACTCTCGATATAGAGAATGATAGCAAGAGTGATACTGATATTAACGAACCTGATATGCCCAGACTACAAGCCGGGTTTGCCAACTTAAATTGGCACATCAATAATGTCGCTAAATATGGTGTACCTGTTGTTGTCGCTATTAATCACTTCCCTACTGACACACAAGCAGAGCTAGATTGGTTACAACAAGCAGTAGCTAAAACAGCAGCGTTTGGTTGTGAAATCAGTCAGTCATTTTCCCAAGGTGCCAGAGGGGCAGAACAACTCGCCAAGACAGTGGCAGCGGCGACAGAGCAAGCCAGTGACTTCAAATTTCTCTATGATGTAAATACCAGTATTATCAGTAAACTACTGACATTGGCTGAAAGTGGCTATGGTGCTAACAGCGTTAAACTAACAACCCAAGCAACTGCGCAAATGCAGCGGTTCGAAACTCTTGGCTTCTCGCATTTACCACTGTGTATTGCTAAGACGCCTATGTCTATTAGCCATGATCCAAGCATTAAAGGTGTGCCAGATAATTTCGAACTGCCCGTTACAGAGCTAAGGTTGAATGCTGGCGCAGGTTTTATTACCGCGCTTGTTGGTAAAGTGATGACAATGCCTGGGCTCAATATCAAACCCAATTATCGTAATATCGATATTGATGACGCTGGCAATATCATTGGATTAGATTAAAGCAAACTGCTTATCCCTGCTTCAATAACCTGGGATAAGCGACTAAGTTATAACAAAACATAAACAGGCGTTAATTTCAATCTGGTTTCACTCATCACAGCAGTGTACAATGCGCGGCTGTGTGATTTTATTGGAATTAAATTATGTTTGTCGGTTTTGACTACGGTACTTCTAACTGTGCCGTTGGGTATGTTAACAATGCTAATCCTGAACTTGTTTCTCTTGGCCAGAACAGTTCATATCTCGCATCAACATTGTATGCTTCGCATCGTAATATGATCCCGAACTGGGTCGCACGTCACTTACCTGATTCAGTAGCAAAACCAAATTACCTACAATTACGTCGTGGACCAATTCAAGCTGGCCGCAATTTAATCCATGAAGGGTATGAAGACCAACTGTTCTTTGGCCAAGAAGCGCTTGATACCTATTTAGAAGATCCCGAAGATGGCTACTACATCAAGTCGCCAAAATCATTCTTAGGGGCAACCAGTTTAAGCCCAGCTCAACTCGCACTGATGGAAGATGTCGTCACGGCGATGATCTGCAATATTAAAAATAAAGCAGAAGCACAGTTAGATAAACAAATAACCCAAGTTGTGATGGGTAAGCCGGTTAACTTCCAAGGCATCAGAGGCGAAGAAAGTAACCAACAAGCGTTATCACTGTTGACGACGGCAGCTCAACGCGCTGGCTTTAAAGATATTGAGTTTCTGTATGAACCGCTTGCAGCTGGTTTTGATTATGAACAAAGTCTCACGAAAGAAAAAACCGTGCTAGTGGTTGACATCGGTGGTGGTACGACCGATTGCTCATTACTCAAGATGGGCCCTGAAAACTACGGTCTTAGTGATCGTTTCCAACATGTTTTAGGTTATTCCGGTGAACGTATTGGCGGTAACGATTTTGACATTCATTTTGCACAAAAATCATTAATGCCATTATTTGGTCTGGGCTCAGACCTCATCAGCGGCTTACCTATGCCAGTAAAACCATTCTGGGATGCTGTCGCGATTAATGACATCGGCAGCCAGACTGAATTTTATAGCCAACGCAGTCTTATTGGCTTAAACGATTTATATAAAAACGCCGAACAAAAACAGTTAATAGCCCGTTTACTCAAAGTGCAAAAACAAAAGCAAACTTACCAAGTGGTGAATCTTGCAGAGCAGATGAAAAAGCAATTGTCACAAGAAAACAGCACAATCGCAGATTTAAGCTTTGTTGAAAATGGTCTAACGTTACCGTTAGCGCGCCAAGCACTAGAAATTGCCAATGCACCACAGTTAACCAAAATTAAAGCACTGATGGATGAAACGATCACACTGGCTCAAACAACACCCGATGTTATCTTTGTGACCGGTGGTACTGCGAAGTCGCCAATCATTTTCCAATATATTCAACAGCATTATCCAAACTGTGAAATTATTATTGGTGATCACTTTGGTAGTGTAACGAAAGGTTTAACGCGTTGGGCTGAGAAGCTTTTTGCTTAATGAGTGGTATGAATAAGCACTTCGGTGATGAGTAATCAAACATTACATTAGGTGCTGCATAAGAAGCTACATAAAATATTCTGTAGACAACAAAAAGGGCTGCACTATATATAAGAAAATCCTATATAAGACAGCCCTTTTTTACTTACGTTAAACTAAATAGGATTTAGAACGTAAAGCTTAAACTCGCAGATGCACCAACTTGATTGTCACTGCCGTAAGAACCTGCAACATCAAGATTTAACGTGCCAAATGGGCTAATACCAATACCGGCAGTTAATGAATCTTCCATCGTACCTTGGATATCATGCTCATAGCCTGCGCGTAATTGTGCCCAATGCCATGCATTAAATTCAACACCAACACGTGCGAACTGGGTATTGTCTTCTAATTCCACGTAACGTGTTTGTTCCGTTAAATCGACATCAACACCGAACGTGAAATATTCCACAGCATACGCTAAACCAAGTGTTGCTTGAGGGTTCATCTCGTAAGTGCGACCTGATTCTGATTTAATTTCTTGTGCCAATATATCTTTGACTGCTAATGCCGTGCGGAAATTATTTTTCATCCATACAGCACCTAAATCGACGTTAAACGCAGTGACTTCTGAATCTGCATCTTCTAATTCAAGATCAAAATCTTCGACGTTAGTAGTATCAGAATACGTTTGTAAAATTTGATATTTTGGCGTTACACCAAATGCAAACGACTCACCGTATATTGTATATTGCTTTGCTAATGCAACACCGAACTCAGTGTAACCAAAGCCTGTTACTTCTACGGTTGAGTTTTCATAACGTACTTGTGTATTTGTCGAACCGTCTACATCAATGCTAGAAATAGCTTCAACATAACCACGACCGTATATGCTAACTGATACATTATTACTTGGAATAGCAATTGCGAACGCAACACCCGCAGTCACATTCACAGGGGCATTGCCATCCAAATCGTCTAGATAGTTATTGATATCACGCTCTAAATCAGCTGAATTCGAACCACTATTTTCATAATCTTCAATTGTATCTTGTAAATCGGTGATCGTTTCTAATGAACTATCCGCGTCCTTGGCATTAACGCCAATGGCTGGTAATAAAATACCGATATCATCAGACTCATGAAACACAGCAAGTAATGCAGGGTTATAAAGCGGAGCGACTAAATAGTCAGCTGTAGCTACACCTATATTACCCATTGCATTTGAACGACCATCAGGCGCATAATTTGCTGCTGATGATGCTAAAGATGTAAATGCCAGTACAAGGCCGAGTGAAATTCCATTTTTCATCATACGAATAACCATTACCTAAATAATTAAGATTAGGAATATTATAATCGGGCAAGCGAAATGATGACACTTCTTTACATACTTTAGTTCAAGCTTTTATAAGAATATCAAAAAATAATTAATACTATAGAACCAAGATCACTCTTTCATTATTCCACTGTTGCCAAAACTTGGGCCAATCGGCTAACAGCCAATGCTAAATCAGACTCACATGCATTGGTAAAGTTTAATCTAAACGCAGGTTTTTTTCCCTCTGCAGATTGATAAAATACCGAACTCGGCACAACCGCAACACCGACTTCAAGCATGTCTTTAGCTAATCGATCAACATTGCAACCAACTGGTAGCGACAACCAAATAAACATGCCACCTTCAACTGATTCAAACTGACAATTAGCAGGTAATTGTACGGTTAATAAATCCGCTAGATGCTGATAACGTTGACGATATAACTGACGTAGTCCATCTAAGTGTTTCGGAAAGTTTTCATGTTGTAATAGATCCAATAGTACTGCTTGCATTGGCTGACTTGAATGTAAATCCGCACCTTGTTTTACACGTTCTAATGCCGATATCCAGGCTTTAGGACCACTCGCGAGGCCTAAGCGAATACCCGGTGTTGCGATCTTAGAATATGAACGTAGTACAATCGCATGTTCAGGACAGAAACTCGATACCAAAGGTAGCTCAGAACCTGAAAAACGTAATTCACGGTAAGGGGCATCTTCAATCAGTGCAACATTATATTGCTGACACAATTGCGCGACTTTTTTACGTACTTCAAGCGACCAACATACACCGGTTGGATTATGAAAATCAGGTACCGCATAAAACATCTTAATGGTTTTATTAGCAAAGCATTGCTCTAACTCTTGTAAATCAGGGCCATCTTCACGCTGCTGAATACTTTCAATACTCGCTTGTGCGAGTCCAAATACCTGCAGGGCTCCTAAGTAGCTCGGCGCTTCCATCACGACTTTATCGCCAGCGTCTAAAAATGCACGGGCAATTAAATCCAGTCCTTGCTGTGAGCCTGTACACACTAGCGCATCTTGCTGGTCAGATAATTGATAACATTCACGGAAATAAGCTAATAAAGGTCCGTAACCAGCCGTGCTGCCGTATTGAAATAACTCTGAGCGCGCAGTCAATTGCTGAATACTCTGCTCCATTAGCGCTAATGGAAAGTGATCACCATCCGGTAACCCACCCGCTAATGAAATGACATCTGCCGAGTTAGCGACACTCAAAATTTCTCTGATGTAAGATGGTTTAATTGCCTGTAATGATTTCGCTAACTGCATAGTTTATCTCTCTGGTTATTTTTGTTTTATTGGTTTTAATATCTAATTGAACTGCTACTTTATAGTTTATTAGTTAACTTACCTGTTTAAGCTAATAAAAAAAGCATGAGTTAAATACATCATTCATCAATACTACGGATAAAAAATTGACATAGCATGTCCATTTATGCGCTTATAGGTGTCCATTTATGCTTTTATAAGAGCACTAACCTATGACAATGCTTTTGAACACATCTTCAAATCAGCAAACATCGCGTATCAACGATGTACTCAATTTTATTCATAGTGATATCAGCGCTGAATTACCCGCAAAACAACTCGCAGAGATAGCAGCTTATTCTGAACAGCACTTCCATCGGGTATTTAAAAATGTCGTTGGTGAGTCAGTACATCAATACATCCGCCGTAGCCGATTAGAGTTTGCCGCGAACCAATTGATGTTTGATACTCGCAGTTCAGTGGTCACTGTCGCGACTAAATCAGGCTTTGCCTCGGTATCTTCTTTTAGCCGTGCATTTAAAGCCACCTTTGCCATGTCGCCGGGTGAATGGCGTCGTAAAGATTTAGCCACCAGCACACCGCCCTATTTACGCGAACCGGAAATTGCAGCGGCTTATTCACGCATTCAAAATCGAGTATTACCCCGCGTGCAACTCATTGAATTACCAGAAAGGCATGTGGCTTATGTGCGCCATCAAGGATATGACCGTTCGATTCGCCTTGCTTGGCAAACACTCATGGCGTGGGCGAATGTGGAAGGTAGGAGTTATCAGCAACAATTTGGACTACACCACTCTAACCCTGCGTTTGTCGGTTTAGAACAGTGTCGTTATGTCGCTTGCTTAGCAATAGACAAACCCTTATTACGTCGAGGCACTGTGAATAGCATGGTGATCCCCGGTGGCTTACATGCCGTGTTTAAACTCACCGGTAAGTATGGTGAATTACTGCCTTATTTAAGCAAGATCATTGAGCAGTGGTTGCCGTCATCAGGCTTTAAGATGCAATCAACGCCAGCCTATGTGCATTACCAGAAGAACCATTTTTTAGACGATGACGAGCAGTTCGAATTACAGTTTTGTTTACCGGTATCGACTTTCTTTTAGTGGGACGTTTTAGGACAACTATTTTGAGAATAGGAATGAAACGCTAGATAGCAAAAAGCCGGAACTTAAATGAATAAGTTCCGGCTTCTCTAAATAATGGCGGAGGAGGAGAGATTTGAACTCTCGAGGAGCTATTAACCCCTGCTGGTTTTCAAGACCAGTGCATTCGGCCACTCTGCCACCCCTCCGCAGCGAGACGAATAATAGGGTAAACGCCTTAGCTTGTAAACATAGCTCATAGAATAAATCACAAATTCATATCAGTCAGTTAAATATCCAACCGATTGTATATAAATACACCTTCACTTTCATAATACTGCCTATAATCATCATGACTGAATATGGAGTATTAATGTCTGCTTTATCGTATTAATTTAATACGGTGCTTTATTGGAGAAAACAATTTTTTGAATTGACTATTTATTTGTGAACATACGTTATTTGCCAAGAATAACTGTTTGAAGATAACGGTTTGAGGATAACTGAAGTCGTAGATAGCAAAAAGCCGGAACTGAAATGAATAAGTTCCGGCTTCTCTAAATAATGGCGGAGGAGGAGAGATTTGAACTCTCGAGGAGCTATTAACCCCTGCTGGTTTTCAAGACCAGTGCATTCGGCCACTCTGCCACCCCTCCGCAGCGAAATGAATAATAGAGGAACTTCAGTATCATGTAAATACACGACACCGAATAAGCTGAAAATAGCTAAAAATAATTAAAACCCCAAATAACGATGCTCAACTTACAGACAAATAGTCTCTATTTAGTTCGGTATAGGCGATTTCACTATTCTAAGTCCCTGTGCTACAGTTTATATCCATAACGTATTTATAGAGCGTTATTATCTATTTATAGATAGGACGTTGCTATTTATCCGTCGATGTCGCACCAATTTTATGGATTGAAATATCAGCGCCGTGGTATTCAGATTCTTCATCAAGACGAATACCGACTACTTTATCGATCAAGCCATAAACTAAGAAACCACCGACAAGTGCAATGACCATGCCCGCAATAGTACCGACGATCTGCGCCATAATACTCACGCCACCAAGGCCGCCAAAGGCTTCACTACCAAATATACCAGCAGCAATACCGCCCCAAGCACCACAGAGTCCATGTAATGGCCAAACACCGAGTACATCATCAAACTTAGGAAACTTATTCTGCACCAAGGTAAAGACAGCAACAAACAAACCACCCGCAACACCACCAACAACCAATGCACCAATCGGATGCATGATATCAGAGCCAGCACAGACCGCGACTAAACCCGCTAAAGGACCATTATGAATAAAGCCGGGATCTTTATTACCGACCACCATAGCAACCAGCGTACCGCCGACCATCGCCATTAAACTATTCACCGCCACTAAACCGGAGATGCCATCTAACGTTTGCGCTGACATAACATTAAAGCCAAACCAACCGACCGTTAAGATCCAAGAACCTAATGCTAAGAAAGGAATATTCGAAGGTGCAAACGCAATCACACGACCATCACGGTAACGCCCCTTACGTGAACCCAGCACCATGATGGCAGCAAATGCTATCCAACCACCCACACTATGCACGACCACTGAACCAGCAAAATCATGAAATTCAGCGCCAAACGTAGTACCTAACCAAGCTTGAAAATCATAATTACCATTCCAAATCATGCCTTCAAAGAAAGGATACACAAAACCGACAATCAGTACTGAAGCAGTTAACATCGGATAAAACTTAGCACGCTCGGCCACACCACCGGAAATAATAGCCGGAATTGCCGCTGCAAAGGTAAGTAAGAAGAAGAATTTAACTAATTCATAACCACTATTCTGCGTTAACTCATTGGCACTGGCAAAAAAGTCCATGCCATAAGCTATTTGATAACCGACAAAAAAGTAAGCCAATGTCGACATGGCAAAATCTGTCATGATCTTCACCAAGGCATTTACTTGGTTCTTATGACGAACCGTCCCCACTTCCAAAAAGGCAAAACCTGCGTGCATGGCCAAAACCATGATTGCACCCAGCAAAATGAACATGGTGTTAGAGCTTTGCACTAACGTCTCTACTGCACTATTAACGTTTTCCAATTTTTGATCCCTCTTTTAGTATCAACATCATCCAGTACGCTGATATCTCATCCCTGTAAACTCTTCACTTTACTTCATTTAGCAAAAATAAAATTAAAGTAAAAACATTAAACATACACTTCATTTACATTGATAATACATCAAGTAACTGTGATGTCTATAGCAGAGCTATCTACTGAACGATATAAGTAATTGAGGCTAACTATATAAAAAGAGCTATAAAAATGGCTGTATAAAGAGGGATATAAAAAGAAAGATATAAAAAAAGGCGCCCGATAAAGGACGCCTTTTCATAAAACATGCTATTGACAGCGAGCGCTTAACTCATTTGTAGCAACAAGGTAAATACAAACACTGTCACCGCAAATGCAAAGCCATAACTCAGTACTTGCTGTAAATCTCGGCCACGCTTAACACCGAGATCATGTAAAGCATGGAAGATACGGTGCAAGGTGTGCCATAACGGCAGCGCAATTAACACCAATATAATACCGGCGCCATACCAAGTGGTCGCAAAACCATGCAGGGTTTGATAGTTAAAGTTACCTTGATCTATGATCCCTAACGGAATTAACAGTCCAGTAATTAAAATCATCACTGGCGTTAAAAACGCAGTTAACATGCCACCAGCACCAAACAATCCCCAAAATATCGGTTCATGCGATCGTACGTAGGTTTTCTTGTTCATCTCAGACATATTAGCTCCTTACAGCATGATAACGAATAGACAAAAAACAGTCGCAGCGATAAAGGCCGCGTAATGTCCCGAGACAATGAACTTGTCGTCAAGCGCTTTGCCTTTAATCCATAAATCAACGGCTTTAGGCGCTAAAGAAAACCAGGTTATTGTATGATACAACGCCAGCGCTAATGCAATAACATGCACAATAATCGCAACAGGGCTTTGTAATGACGTCATCCAGGCATTAAAAGCGGCTTCACCTTGGCTTAATCGCAATACCCCCCACGCCAGTATTAAGCTATAAATCGTAATGAATACACTACTGCCTTCGCGGATCATGTATTTAGTATAAAAAAGTTGTTTCATCCACCAGTCAGTCGGTAGCTCTTGTATATAAGGTTTACGTTTGCTCATTGTCATTCCTCTCTATGTACTGTTCGACATATACAAATTACTGCTCAGGTTTAAACATGCCAATTAGATAGTCTTTACTGCTCTCAACTTTCAACAGTTGAATGGCACCTGCAGGATCAACCCCTTTTGGACAAACCACTGAACAGTAACCAACAAACGTACAACCCCAAACACCTTCTTCTTGATTAACAATTTTCATCCGTTCTGCTTTACCAGCATCACGGCTGTCACGGTTATAACGCGCAAGCAATGCAAGTGCAGCTGGACCAGTAAATTTCTTGTCTAATGCGTACTGCGGACACGCTGAATAACATAGGCCACAGTTGATACACATGGAGTATTTTTTATATTTCTCCATTTGCTCTGGCGTTTGTTTATAAGCACCGTCAGATAAGCATTTCTTTTCGTTTGATGCGGTTTTTGCAGGGATAATATAAGGCTTTATCTCTTCCAACTTCTTAATGAAGTCATCCATCACGGCGACTAAGTCACGTTCAATCGGAAAGTTAGCCAATGGTTTTAAAGTAAGCGTTTGAGGATAATAATCACGTAAGAACGCTTTGCAACCCAGTTTCGGCACACCATCAACCATCAAACCACAACTGCCGCAAATCGCCATACGACAAGACCAGCGGAAACTAATGGTGCTATCAAGATGATCTTTAATATATTGCAGCGCTTCTAACACTGACATATCGGCTTTGTAAGGCACTTCAAACGTTTGCATAAACGGTTTTTCATCCATCTCTGGACGGTAACGCTGAATATCAATTTTCATACTTGGCTGAGTCATTATTTTGCCTCCTGCGCTAATTTTTCACCAGCAGCACCATAGGCACGGACTGCAGGTTGGCTCTTGGTGATCTTCACTTCGCTATAATCGATTTTAGGAGCTTTATCAGCTTGATAATAGGCCATTGAATGTTTCAAGAACTTGTCATCATCACGCGCTTCAAAGCCATCAATACGTTGATGTGAACCACGTGATTCTTGGCGTAATATCGCACTGTGCGCCATTGCTTCAGCTGTATCAAGTAAATAACCCAGTTCAATGGTATATAAGAAATCAGTATTGAACACACTCGACTTATCTTCGACCTTGACGTTTTTATAACGCTGTTTTAGCTCAGCTAATTTATCAATGGTCTTTTGCATCGATTCTGCAGTACGGTAAATACCAACACCCTCTTCCATGCAATCGCCCATCTCTTGACGGATATCTGCAGATTTTTCAGAACCGTCACTGTGTAACAGGGCGTTCATGCGTTTAATCACTGCTTCAGCCTGTACTTTCAGTGGAGCAATATCTTGATGTTGATTATTTTTGGCATATTTAGCCGCTTCTTGCCCTGCTAACTGACCAAACACAGCCAACTCAGTCAATGAGTTAGAGCCTAAGCGGTTAGCACCATGTAAACCAACAGATGCACATTCACCAATGGCATATAAACCAGCCAGTGAGGTCGCTGTTTTCGCATTAGTAGCAATACCGCCCATGGTGTAATGCACAGTAGGACGAACAGGAATTGGTTCATGCACTGGGTCAACACCAACATACGCTTTTGCTAGTTCACGAATAAACGGCAGGCGTTCATTGATTTTTTCTTCGCCTAAATGACGTAGATCGAGATAAACATAATCACCACGTTCGCCTTCAACAACACGGCCTTTTTGTTGCTCTTGCCAGAAACATTGGCTCAGCTTGTCGCGTGGGCCCAGCTCCATGTATTTATTCTTGGTTTGACCAACCGGTACTTCAGGTCCTAAACCATAATCTTGCAGGTAACGATAACCATCTTTATTAACTAAAATACCGCCTTCACCACGGCAACCTTCAGTCATTAGAATACCGCTACCAGGTAAACCGGTTGGATGGTATTGCACAAATTCCATATCACGTAATGCAATACCATGACGATAAGCCAGTGACATACCATCACCCGTTACAATGCCGCCGTTAGTATTGTAGCTATATACACGCCCAGCACCACCGGTTGCCATGATCACCGATTTAGCTTGGATCAGTTTGATTTCACCTTCAGCGATATCAAGGATCACGACACCTTGGATCTTGCCATCTTCAACAATCAGATCTAAGCAAAAATGCTCATCGTAGCGGGTGATTTTAGGGTGCTGAACAGACGTCTGAAACAGGGTATGGAGAATATGGAAACCACTTTTATCTGCTGCAAACCACGTACGTTCGATTTTCATGCCGCCAAATGCGCGCACGTTTATCGAACCGTCAGGTTTACGGCTCCACGGACAACCCCAATGTTCTAATTGAGTAAGCTGTTTCGCTGCATTCTCGACAAAGTATTCCACTACATCTTGGTCGCAAAGCCAATCGCCGCCCGATACGGTATCGTTAAAGTGATTGTCTAAAGAGTCATGATCTTGCGCTACACCAGCCGCGCCACCTTCAGCCGCAACAGTATGACTACGCATTGGATAGACTTTAGAAATAAGCGCAATATCAAGCTCGGGATTATTTTCCGCTATTTCTATCGCAGCGCGTAAACCAGAACCACCAGCGCCAATAATGGCAACATCTGTTTTAATTATTTTAAATTTATGCATTTTCACCCACATCAAAATTGATGAACCTTGAGTTTTCAAGATTATTCTAATTGCGAATAACGCATCGACTTGGCATCTGCTTTACCAAATGATTAAGCCGCGCGTTATGTTATTTTTGTTATTATTTTAGTTTCTAGCTTGGTTTTTATTTTCGGCTAACTTGGTCAATACCCGCATTAATAACTGAATACGCGGTTCAATTGATTCAAGTAACAAATACTCATCTGCACTATGGAAACCAGCACCTATTGGTCCGAGACCATCTAATGTTGGCACACCGAGAATTGCAGTGTTATTGGCATCCGAGCCACCGCCTGCTTCTTTCCAATTAATCTTAATTGCTAATTCTTGTGCTGATTCCTCAACGAGTGTCATCAGCGCTTGCGTTTGCTCAGTCGGCACCATTGAAGGCTTGTAAGCTTCACGCGTTAATTCGATCGATACACCGTCAACGAATGGCGTTTGTGTCATGCCATTTAAAGCCGTATCAACATGGTCGTATTCACTGTTATCCCAAAAGCGTACATCGACGATAGCAGTCGCTAAATCAGGAACAATATTTGCGCCAGCACCACCAGCAACCACACCGACATTTAACGTCGTGCCCGACTCAAAATTAGTCATGGCGTTGGTTGCTAAGATCCAATTCGCCATTTCAGTAATAGCACTACGCCCCTTCTCAGGTTCATTACCAGCATGCGCAGCTTTGCCTTTAAAGGTCATTTTATAACGCGCCATTCCTTTGCGTGCTTTAACCAAACCACCGTCAGCACGTGCAGCTTCCGCAACTAAGACATGCTTAGCTTGTTTGGCTGTTGCTTGGATCCAGTCAACAGAATAGAGCGAACCCGTTTCTTCATCTGGATTCATACATACACAAATCGACAACTCATCCAGTACCGATTGGTCTATATGCCGTAATGCGTAAACCACATTCAGTAAGCCGGACTTCATATCAGACACACCAGGACCATATGCTTTCGTCGCATCAGTCGTCATCGGGCGTTCTGCAGCAGTACCAACAGGGAAAACCGTATCCATATGGCCAAGCAACAACACATCGATATCTTCAGCGTCTGGTTTATTACGCACTTCAAGACCAATGCCCGCTTTACCACAATCAACTTGTTTAATAGACCAACCGTTCATTGCCGCATATTTCGCTGCCATTTCATTGGCGATAAACGCAATACCGTCAACAGTGTAAGTACCGCAGTCGACATTAATAAGTGGGCGTAATTCTTCTAGATAATCATTTAAAGACAAATTCATTTTATACCTCTTAAAGGATAATATTCATGACTAACATCGCACCAAATGCATTCAATACTGAAATCGCGATCATAACTGGAATGTAACGACCTTCAGTACCAATAGGCCCCATAATGCGGCCCATGTACTGCACTTGAGAGCCCATCAAATAAATAGCCGGTGCTAGAATTGCAATATGAGCACCATTCAAAATACCTTGGTCAAATAAAGTGATAACCACACCTACAGCCCCGCCCATCGACATCCAGGCACCGATTAATACTGCCGCCGCTTCACCAGGTAGACCAAAGACCGCCATTATCGGCGAAAACACAGTACCCATTAAGGCCAGAGCACCCGTGATCTGTAATGCTTTAATTATCACGAAGGCCATCAATACATTAGGTACGGTAGAAGTCGTTGCAATGACCCAGCCTTTTTTAGCGCCTTCAACGAAGATGTCTGTAACCATAGGTTTTTTTGCTGTTACGTTACTCATTACACTGTCTCCTCAAGCATTTTCTTGTCGTTGTCTTTCGTACTGCCTTCCTTGCCTTCAGTAATATTCAAATAAAGACGGAATAGGTTTGCGCCAACAAATTTGAATGCGAACATCACGATAACCGCAAGACCAATAGAAGAAGGTACAGCAGTAGATCCGTCTGGGTTTGTTAAGGTAAATAGCACTGCGCCTGAAGAGAAGAAATTCACAATGGCGGCGCCAGCAGTAAATTGGAACATGGTAAAGACATCTGTTTCACGCTTGGTTAAATGTTTTTCATCTTTCAACTGACGTGTCATTGCAGCCCCCGCATCGGTACTTTGCAGTGAGGCGATAAGCGCGAGACCTGAGTTTCCAGGGATCCCCATTAATGGGCGTAATAGCGGTGTTAATAATTTACGTGCTGCTTTTAGGGCACCGTAATGCTCAAGTACATTAATCATACCTAGCGCAAACATGACTGTTGGGATGAGGGTTAACGCAAAAATGAAACCGTCACGAGCACCACTACCGCCTTTACCACGCAGTGAAGTTGTTGCGACTTCGACACCCTCGGCAGTGTCAGAAACTGAATAGGCCACTTTGCCGAAAGAACCATTAAGTGTGGTGAAATCAAATACGCCATACCATTCGTTCGATTTCATCAGACCAGAGAAAAAGACGATTGCAAAAACAAGTGCAATATATCCACCGATCTTAACTTTAGGATCATTTGCAGTTGGTTTAGTCATAAGCACCCCGAGATAATTATTAAATAAGGCAAAAATTCACCTGTTAACTGTGTAGTCATGCGCCCACACAATCGGTAACCATTAAGGGGTATTCTGAACGAGTTGTTATTTCGACATTTGATTTGAATCAATAAAAACAGCTAAAAATCACCAAGAGCGATTTAGGTGTAATATTTTGTGATCTACCTATATATACAGGTTTATATATCGAATAAGTGTGATTATTGAAGTTTATTATCAGTAACTTATCGATTTGATAACGATAATCCATTTTACTTATGGTTTATTAAGTAAAATTGCGATTACGCCCTAATAATTCAATATGAAACGAACCTAAATTTAATTTTAAAAATAAATTATGTTTGATAGATGAGTCTTTAACACGTTCAAAAAACAAGCAACGAATGGCAGAGTAAGCATCATGCTTACGCAAAAAGAGTGCTATCTATAGATTTATAAGGTGAATAGATTTGTACGGTGAAATATTTGCAATATTAATAGACTTGTAGTGCTTATAGGACAGCATTGATGAGGTTGTAAGGACAGGTATATGTGTAATAACTATAATAAGGTACTAATAAAAAAGCACTAAGGCTGTAATTACAGCGTTAGTGCTTTCTATATAAAAAGTAACTGTACTGACATAGAGAGACAAACGGCGAATCAGTACATCACGGCGTTACTTTTCAGCAATGTCAGTGTTCGTCACTAACCAAGAATGGCCAGACAGCACGAGCAAACCTGCAAGAATACCTAAGTTTTTAATGAAGTTTTGCATTTCATGCGCGCCTTCAAGGCCAGCTAAATTCCAAAAATCATGCAAGTTAACATTAATCACCAACACCAAGCCTGCCAGTAATAACGCTACAATTGCGGTATAACGATTAGCAATCAATAAGATAGCCGCCACAATCTGGAATACACCCGCCGCTGCCAATAATACCGGCACGAATGGCATGTTATGCTTTTCCATTAAGCCAATGTGCATATCCCAAGATACAAACTTCATAATGCCAGGGATTAAAAAATACAATGCCAACAAGATTCGGCCAACGGTTAATAATATTTTATTCATCTTATGCTTGACCCTTTACGCTAAGCTGTACATCAATATTACCGCGAACCGCATTTGAATAAGGGCAAACTTGATGCGCAGTCGCGACTAATTTCTCTGCATCTGCTTGTGGTAAAGCTAATTCAATCGCGAGGCTAACCGTTAATGCAAAACCGCCAGTCGCGTTAGGACCAATGCCCACTTCAGCAGAGACTGGTGCAGCCGTAATGTTGATTTTCATTTCACGGGCAACATGCAAAATCGCATTCGAGAAACAAGCCGAGTAACCAGCTGCAAATAACTGTTCAGGATTTGTAGCGCCGCCCTTGCCACCCATTTCTTTTGGATAGCTTAATGCTAACGATAACATACCATCATCTGTTTCGACTTGGCCGTTACGACCCGCTGATGCTGTTGCAGTAGTTGTATAAAGTGTTGTCATCATTAATTCCTTTAAAATAAGTTCAAGTTAGATTGCGCGCAATTCAATTGCAATGACTATAATCCTGATGAAGCATAATTACAACTAGATTGTGTGCAATTTATATTTTTATAATAATAGACATACGTAAAAATATTGATGACCGTAATGAAGCATAAGCTATGTATAGAATAGCTATAACTAGAAATAAACAGATATGGTAGGTCGTCATAGACAAAAAAAGCACCGTCATGACAGGCATGACGGCGCTTTAAAAATAAAACAAAAACGAAGACTATAAGCTTGCTACGTGATCCAGCAGCTGTTGGTTATTTGCAACTGCAACTAACCGACCCTGATTATAAAAAGCAACGTCATTATTGACTAAACGTTTACCAATAATTGATTGCTCACTACCGTTAACATAAGCCACATGTAACGCTAGGCTATCATCACTCAGCACTTCCATTGATGTTGATTGCACCGATACCTGAAGATTTGTCAGTGGTGCACTACGTAATGAAGGGTCGATATCATCGTTAACCTTCATCCATGCTTCAACCGGTGTATCCGCCACAGCAGGGCCTTTTCTGGTGATAGGGTTAGTACCAGTCCAAAACTCAATACTGTTAATCACCATCAAATCAACCAATGATGTAACCGCATAAACAGGCGCTGCTAACACGTAGATCCCAGCACGACCATAACGATTATCAACTGCTTTTAAGTTCACGCCCACTGCTAATTTCGTCAAACCCATTTGACCAATACAACCCGTTAGCCCAGATACCGATGCAGCTATAACCGTTGCACAAATCAATTTTTTCATTTTCATTTTCATTTCCATTCGCTATTTATACTATTTTAATAAATATTACTTTAATAAAAAATAATTTAATAAATACGAACTATTTCAGTGTCGTACCTATTACTTTTCCTGCGCCGTGAACTGCCCTAGAGCAATACCGACATTACTGTATAAAGTTAATGTTTTATCAATCACTTTATAATTATCAGCTTCTGATAATGCAGTTAAAAATTGCGTTTCCAAGTTCATTTGTTGAAAGCACATTTTCTTTGTTGTTAACAATTGCGTCAGATTAACGTTACTCGCGAATACATCATAACGACCGTTAAAACGGTTACAGCCAGCAAAACCAATCACTTTGTTATCATCTTGGGTAAATGTAAGGTAAGGCTGTTGCTGTGTTACATCCGCAGTGATCGCTTGCGTGCCTAACATCGACAATTGCCACTGCGTATCAACTAAACTCGCGAGTCCGTCATCTTTTATTGCGGAGCTTACTTGTGACACTAAAATTTCAGTTGGGTTCAGCCCCTGATTAACAAATGCATCGACCTGCTCTGCATTGGTAAACAATAATTGACCATCAAGCGTGATCTGCGCCCGTAAGGCATAACGATGTTGCGGTTTAATGTCTGCAGCGTTATAGCTTAAATTCAATTGATACGGGGGGCCACCCTCTGCAGTAATGGTTTGTCTCGCTACCACCTCTGCTGCTACATCCATTTTAGAAACGTCTTCTAAAATGACGCTAACCTGCGCACCTGGCGGCAAAGCAATACGCTGTAAATAAAACACGTTCGCAGTCATCGTCTGTTGCTGGATAGTAACCGCTTGATCAGCCTTCGTCGTTTGCTCGCCTGTCGCAACACAACCACCTAAACTCATTAATAAACCCGTGATAACAGCCGCCGTTAAGGCCGTTTTACGATTTAGTCGATGTTTATTTTTTTGCATGTAAATAGCTACCTTTAAAGAATATTTTGCACTGAATTACTTGAATCCAGTATCACCCTGTCGAGGTTAGAGCTAACCGCATCAATTAGCAAATGATAAAACACTTCGCTATATAAAAGTAATGGCATTAATGCAGGTTAACAACGATAGCGGGTTGCTTGAATACGCATTTAAAATAGCGATAGGCTAGGTAACCGTTAAAAACCAGAGACGGCATAATACACAATATAATAAACCATACAATAGCACTAATTATTATTAATGAATTATCATTCGGGAGAAGCGAGATTATTTCAGCATAATACTCGGTCAGATCAAATTAAGCCTCTGCAGTACAAAGGCTTAATTTACAAAGAGGACTTAAGGTGTAGCAACATTCGCAGGACTAGATTTTGTCGTAGTCGGCTTCGTCATGGGCTTTGTGATCGCAGTGGTCGTTGGAGTAGTGGTAGTACCTGCAGCAGAAGATGCTGGCGTAGGTTCTACACTGTTATCGACCGCTACTGGCGGCTGTGGAATAGCTTTAACCATTAACTCAAATAACTGCCCCGACAATTTATTCAGCTCAGGTAAATCGAGTGTCGCTGAATATAACGGTTTACCATCATTTTCAATTCTCGCTCTAACCACATACTGACCATTATTATCAAATGCTGCCGGATCGTACTGCAGAGAAATATTATAAGGGGGTGGTTTCGTCGCAGCAATAGTTTTCTGCCCCAGCATTGAACGACTAATATCCGTCTGAGACACATCTTCAAGTGTCACGGTTATCGTTGACGATGCAGGTAAACCCTTACGTTCTAAATAAATAACCCGCACTTCTAAATTCTTCTTCTTCGGTGGCGCTACTACCGTATTAACCTGATCTTCAAACACCACGCCCCATACTGGAATATCTTTAATCTGCATAGGTGTTACTTTTAACGGATTTTGCTCAAGCAAGGTAAAATTAGCCGTTTTACCAACAGCGATAGAGCCAATTTTATCTTCCAGTCTTAAAGTGTGAGCGGCATTAATAGTAATGGCTTGCATCGCTTGATAAGCAGTAATACGTTCACCTTGTGAAACCTTGTTGCCTGCCGATGTGATGCGATTAACAGCCGTCCACGCTAACGTTAACGGTTCCATGGGGGCCATAGAAAAGTCAGAATGAAATGACACCGGAATATTGTTTTTCATTAGACTATTCACACGTACTAAACTCTCTGCACGTTCATTACCTAATCCAACTTCCGAGTATTTATCCGCTAACGCCCATAAATAATAAGGATTTACCGATGCTTCAATGTCTAAGTCAGCTAATTGCTTGACCTGCTCTGGAGTAAAGTAACCCATGTGGTGCAATGTCAGACGATGATCTTCACGCGCAAGTCGAGCTTGATCGGCTTTGTTGAAGTCCAGCACTTGTTGGATACCGAGATCGCCATTCGCATGTACATGGATCTGATAGCCATTGTCCCAATAGAAACTTAACTGCTGCTGGAATACATCCAACGGCGTCATCCACTCCCCTTCATGACCATCAAGATAGCCGTCTTTCATCTGCATTAGCTGAGAATAGATCGCGCCATCGGAAAACAGTTTAACCTGCTTAGGTAAAAACTTAATGTTATCGGTATTGTATTCACTCTCTAAGGTTTCAATGAAATCTAACGCTTTCTGATTACTCTGACCCTTGGCATTATATAAATAAGTACCGCTTGGAATTAAAAATACGTCGTAAGGCGGCTTTTGATCCATTTCAGATTTTAATAACTGATATTCCAAATCAAAGTTGGAGCTTGGAAAACCAGGTTCGGCTATGGTCGTAATACCATTTTTAAGCACCAGTTGTGACATGATCTTCAACCCGAGCTTATAACTTTCAGGGTTAATTAAATCTGCTGCTATTTTAGGGACTAATGCTAACCAACCACCTTCATAAAAATGGCCTTTATCCCAATCGACTTGGGGATTGTCAGCAAAATCGGCTTTTTTAAGACCAAACTTTTTGATCGCAGCATCATTTAAAAATACTTCATGGAAAGAACGGTGAATGATAGCAACGGGTTTGTCTGGTGACAGTTCGTTTAGTACTTGGCGAGTTAACGTACCATGCCAAAGTTGATGGTAACCCCAAACAAAGAACACCTTGTCCTTGTCAGCGTTAGCATCAATCGATTGCTTTAAACGTTCAAGATAAGCAAAATGACCCGATACACCTTTTTTGACTTCGTTCGGTAATACCCAATCATAAGGCGCAATGATTTCGTTTGGCAACATAATGGCCGCAATAGAAGGATGTACGTGCGGTTCGATAAAGCCCGGCAACATGGTTTTACCGCTAATATTAATCAGTTTAGTATTATCGCCACTGAGGTTCATCGCGTCGATTTTGGACCCAACAAAGATGATCTTCTTATCTTTGGTGACGACAGCTTCAATATAACTTGGCTGTGCACTTGCCATCGTCAAAATATCACCACCAAAATAAATGGCATCGGCAATCACAGACTGGGCTTTAACGGGTAAAGGTACTTCAATTGTTTTTTGTGAAGGGGTCTCATCGACGACTTTTGTGTCGCCTATTATTGTGGTGTCGTTATCTTTTGATGGAGTGGCAGTCGTCAGCTCATTAGGGACTGTATTCGTCTCGGCCTTTACCGTCGCCGTTGCATTAACTTGTAGGCTAAACAGCAGAACGCATAATAGGGTTGCTTGCATAACCCATTGCACAAAAACAGAAAACGATTGAATAGGGCTAGTTAAGCCTTGAGTTGACATTACGTCACTCCCTTTATAACGCAGTGTAAGTTGGCACAAAATAACATATCAGTCACTATAAAACCATAAGTTCACCGTCAGAGAAGGACTGTTAACTCGCTGCTTTTACTAATTGATGTTCACTTTGCGCGACAAACTTAGCGATTTCCGCGTACGCCTCATCGGCCTCTTCCAAATCAAATAAATGCCAGACATGGAGCATATTAGACCATGTTTGTAAACGTACATCAGAACCTTCCGCGCGTGCTTTATTGGTATAACGACGCGAATCATCAACCATCATTTCGGTATCGCTGGCTTGGATCAAAATAGGCGGTAAATCAGCTAGGTTAGCAAAAATGGGGGATATTTGCGGGTTGCTCGGATTCATACGAAATAATATAGCGACCCAGATTAACAATACAAACTGTGGAAAGTGATGGAACTTGCCCATGAACGGATTTAATAAAAAGTCAGTTTTGGCGTTATAACTTAAGCTGCCGTAGCTGAAGGTACTATCAATACAGGGACATATTGCAATAGCCGCATCAACTTGACGGATATTTTGGTGTTTAAGCCAACCGATAAGAGACAGGGTTAAATTACCGCCCGCTGAATCACCAGCAACATAAATACGATGGCATTCCTGCTGCTGATAAGGATTGTGTTCTAATAACCATTGATACGCATGACGGCAATCTTGAATGCCCTGAGCACGGTTCCCATCAGGCATCATGTCGTAGTTGACCGCAAACACAACAACACCAAGTTCACGTGATAAACGCTCCGTGACCACGCGGTGACTTTTAGCACTGCCGACTGCAAACCCACCACCGTGAATATAAAGTAAGCGCTTATTTACATCACAGTTTTTTGTTAGCACCCACTCCCCCATCACGCTTTGCTCTTGAAGGTGGCTAGAGACAGGAATAATTTCACAATCTAATTCAACATCCCCTAAACGATCAATTTTTTGGCGTAATGCATAGAGATAATTACTCGGTTTAACAAAGCTAATTGGCTCTTTAATACTCTCGAGCAGTTCTAAGGCTTGCGGATATTTATACGACGGTGTAGGACGATAAAAAGTTGCACTAAAATCGGTGCTGTCATATTGACGAAGATCGTCGCCATACAGATTACGAATAAGCAGGAAAACAATGAACACGACAATAGCAACAATCAAAAACCACATATATTGATAACTCCCAGTATTTTGACAACTCGACATAAATCAATAACAGCATCGCCTGCGAAAAACAATGAGTGATTAACTAAACGTCATAACAATAACGACAGAACCTCAAAATCAAAATAACAATATCAAGCTCTGTCACAGAATAGCCACAACATGGCTCAGTCATCTAATTTAAAATAACTAAATCATCGATCTGTACATTTGCCGTAGGCTGTCTATCAATCGTAACGAGACTCGCTTGCTGATCGTAAAGCTTGGTGACTTCAACTTTGCTACTGCTATTGGTTTCTTTTTTGCGATTGATACCAAATTGATCGACATAATTACCAGTATGTTTAATCATAAATTGATCACCTAATTTTAGACCATTATTACGGCCAATATTAATGTTCACTTCATTACCATCAACAGCAATCACACGCGCTTCAACCAATTTACACTGCAAGCTAGCATCTAAATCGAATAACACATCGTCAATAATTAACTGTAACGATATACCAAACTCAGAGCGCCAGAATTTTAGCGTATCAGTATCTACAACTCGGTGTTTAGCAAATTCCCACTTGGTGACCTTACTATAATTACGGTCAAACAATAAATTACCGTTAAAACCATCAAACACTTGTACATTCAAACGAAAATTACGCTCAGGTAAATCACCAGCGAATATTTTTGCTATGCCATTCACCGCTGGTTTAAACGTAGACAAATCGGTAATCGACCCCAGAATAATATATTGGCTATCTGCAGACTTACTTATTTGTTTTACTTCATGTGACGTTAGATTTCCACGCAGCGGCAAAGAACTGCCGCTAAAACCAATGTTTTGGTTAATAAATTCACGAGCATCAAAAGTTTGACTATTTTTGCGTAAACTTTGGTATAACAAACGACTAAACGATTCATTGATATTATAAATACCACCGTAACTCGCTTGTTCACGATGACGGATATTAAAGCGTAATAACGACACTGATTTTTGATAACCCGCACTTAAACACTTATTACGGTCAGCCACAATATCCGTCACTATTTGGACTGTTATTTTATCGCCTTTAATCTTTTCACTGTTTAAACGAATATCCCTGACTTCACCATCCATACGCACTTGGAAGCGGTCTGAGAGTATTTTACCGCCATTAAAAGATTGCAAACTTGAAACCGAAGCACCTGCATACAATAACGCTTGCTTCAATGCATTACGAACCGCTAACTCACGCGCAATATCGACATCGTTGTCGACAATAATCGCTTCACCTTCAACCTCATACCACTCGGCATGTAAGGTGAACGAACAACAGACCAATAATAGTAATAGCAGTTTTCTCATTTTTTAATCGCATATGAATTCTGGAGATGTGTATTTTAAAAGCAACATTTGTACCAGATCAAATTTTTATAAATATAAAATCACATCTAGGTTAAATTAAGCCATAAAAGCGTTATCATGATAAAAAATTAAGCGGCAATGATAATTTGGCAAGTAATTTGCTTATGTTTATCCATTAAACACGCATATAACAAGACCTAACCCTTAAAGGTATGCCTTATTATCATCATGCATAATGTAAATTTAGGAACGATTATGAAGCGTTTTTTACTACCGTCATTAGCGGTTGTGTTGACTTCAGCATGTACTGTCATTGAAGAACCTGGTCACGTGTTATTAACTGGCGCCAATACTAAAGTACAGCCAGTGGTTATCAAACAGATTATTGTGCAGCCTGTTTATCAGCCCTATGGTCGAAATGCAAACATGGCACAAAGTGTGCTTACTAAAGAACAGTACAACAATATGTTTAGAAGTCCTTATACCTACCCTTACCGCCGCGACGTTTCAACCAGCAGTAAGTAACGGTTAATGACAAACAATTAAAGCACTTAAGGAAGTAATATGAAAAAGGCAGTCATAGCTATCAGCCTATTTACCCTACTCACTGGTTGCGCACTAAAGCAACCGGTAACCCCTGAAGCACCGAAAGAAACACCGCCGCATTCAACGTGGGACGGTAATTCTTATGAACCACAGTATCCAAAAAGCTTATTACCGAATCAACCGATAAACTATACCCAAGAATTAAGTTTCATCGTCCGTGGTTTAGCTGATCAGCTGATCGTCAATGATTTGTCGATCATTCCGAACAATGAACCAATTGCTGTCACTTCCTTTGTAAATCTTGACGATCTATCGACAACAAATTGGCTTGGTCAAACATTATCAGAATCGTTTATTCATGAATTGACTATCCGTCGAATTCCAGTGATTGATTATAAAACGACAGGCACGATTAGTGTTACTGGTCAGGGTGACTTTGTATTCACCCGAGATTGGAAAAAATTACGCGGTCAATTACCGGTTTCACGTATCCTTACCGGTACAATGTCACGCAACAGTGAAGGCGTTATTGTTAACATGCGGGTGATTAATATGGAGTCAGGCTTCGTTGAGTCAACCTCTCAAGGTATTATCCCTAATCATTTAGTGATTGGTGGTTCAAACAGCATGGGGCCATTAGAAGGCCGCGGCCGTTATATTTATCGTACAGGTTCAGCGCCTTCAGTTCGTATTACTAATTAAGGTTTTTCAATGAAATATTTGCGTTTACTTATACTTGTCACTCTGGTTAGTTTAACAGGCTGTTCACTGTTAGAAAAAGATACGGTTTACTCTATTAAAGAACCAAAATCATTCCCTGTACTTAAAGCCGTTGGCTATGCAGCTTTAAGTTCTCAGCCAGGTAATAGTGAAAGTGAACGTATGCTTAATGCAATGCGCGCATCTAAATTAGATGCTTATCGTGAATTAGCTGAGCAAGTCAGTGGGCAAGAGATTTACAGTGATAGCAATTATAAATCACGCTCACTGCAAGGTGAGTCAATCGAAGCATCGGTATCCGGTATTATCCGTGGTGCACGCGTCGTACAGACTTATCCTGTTAATGACGATGTCTACGCAACAGAGCTAGAACTCGATTTTAAACGTGTTTTTGAGCTATATGAAAATACCTCATCAATGCCAACGCGCGTGCAAAAGACCCGCTATTAAGTACTGATTATAAAAATAAGTTAAAAAATACCGCGTTAGCTTAAAATACTAACGCGGTATTTTTATTACCCCAGCATTAAATCCACTGAGTAAAACCCACCCCATAATAAAACCACCAGCGACGTTTGTGCTAGCTGGGCGTTTAACTGTTTGCCATCACGTTGATATATTGCCACACACAAGGCTAATTGCACCGGTAATAACAGCAGCATAACTAGTCCTTGATAGCTATCAACGAGTAATAATAACGACGGCAGTAGCACCGTCATACAATAAAGGTGCTTACTGGCTTTTACGCCTAAGCGCGTTGCTAAAGTAAATTTTTGGGCTCTGCGATCCGATGCCACATCGCGAATATTATTAACCAACATGATAGCCACAACTAAAAAGCCTATTTGACTCGCGGGAATAAACACATCAAACGTCAGTACTTGGGTTTGTAAATAATAACTGCCAACCACAGCCAACCAGCCAAAATAAAGGAAAACGGCAACTTCACCAAGACCATGTGACGCCAGCGGACGTGGCCCACCACTATAAACATACACACCAAGCAAAGATAACAGACCTAACACGACGTAAGCCAAACCACCAACATAGATAAGATAACAACCGCTGACAATGGCAACCAAGCACATAGCGATAATGCCAAGGCGTAAGTGCGCTGCGGATATCAGTCCTTTCTGTAATGCACGATCGGGCCCTAAGCGGTCATCGCCATCAACACCACTCTTACCATCGAAATAATCATTAGAAAGGTTCACGGCAATTTGTAATGCCATGCAGCAGACCATACACAATATGGCGATATAAAAACTGAAATTAGCTGGAGAGTCGAACCAGGCGAGCGTTTGCCCAAGTAAAATAACCGCCAATGCCACCAGCAGTGTTTTGGGACGTGTAACAAGAAACCAAGAAGATAATGTAGTCATAGCATTTAGCACTGCGGGGAATAGATAAAATGAGGATAAAATACCTATTTAATAATGTCCACTTTTATTCTCTGAATCACAAGATCCCTCCAACAGGAGTGACCTTGTGATTTTTATTCATATAAATTAATCAACATTCAGCGCAATAAATCAACGATATGCAACGAACAACATAAGTATCCTTGTTCACCAACCAGGTTTTTTAGCTCTGCTCTGCCAAGACCTGCTAGATCTTTTTCACAATATTGTCATAGGTTTCAAAGCGACGTTTAATTTTACGAATGTAATTAACCGGTTCTTGCCCACGCACATAACCATAACGGGCTTTTGCGGCATATTTAGATTTAGACAGCAGTAGCATGGCTTTTTCAACATGGCCAAACCAAACGTCATCGCGCCAGCCTTTTTGTTTCGCCAAACGCATGGCATCACGCACATGCCCTGCTCCGGCATTATAAGACGCCAGCGTAAACCAGATCAGCTGATCTTCTTGCACTTCATCTTTACGCATACGTTCACGTACCCAGTTCATATAAAGCACACCCGCTTTAATGCCTCGTTCAGGGACGTGTACATCTACAATACCAAGCTCTTTTGCGGTACGCGGCATTAACTGGAATAGACCTTTTGCCCCTGCCATCGACTTGGCTTGCGGATTAAAACGGCTTTCTTGATGCATCTGAGAAACCAGTAAGCGCCAATCAAAATCATGCTCACGGGCATATTTCTTCACAATGTCATCATAAGGCGAGAGTACACCGGAATCATTCTGCAGTACATAATCTTTATAATGGGTATCTAAGCGCTTTTGATTCTTAAAGTATTTATTGTAAATGACATTATAAAACAAGCCCCTGTAGTGTTTCTTAATAAAGGCATTGGATTTTGCTAAAAGCTTATCGTTACCCGACGCCACAGCCCAACTTTGTGATTTAGGTGCGCCTAACGCCATTAGCGATTGAATGTCATCACGGAAGGTCATTTCAATATCGACAATGTGACTATCTGCAATCGTCATTTCGTATTCTTTTTCACCCACCTTATCAAGGATAAGCTCGGTTTCTTGGCTTTCAGGTACACCCACTAAGTTAATACCAGCAACGGTTTTCTTTAACTCGACCGCGCTTTCCCAGTACGAACTCGACGGGCGGATATAAATATTACTGTTCGCCAGTTCAGCTTCAGAGGTAATTTCAGCTCGATCTTTATGGGCAATAACTAATTCAGAGGCATAATGGTAAGGTCGCGAGAAGGCAATGCCTTTATTGCGTCGCTGTGCAGTTGGGGTTAAAAAACCCAGTGCAATATCGGCTTTATCTTCAAGCAGGTAATCAAGTAAAGCGACATTATTTGGCGCAACAATAATTTCATAACGTAATTTGTGCTCTTTAGCAAAGCGCTTTGCTAACTCATAGTGAAAGCCGAGCAGTTCTCCACGCCAAATATAATAAGAAGAAAGATTATTACGTAACACAAAACGAACGGTTTTAGTCGCTTGGATCTTTTGCCATTGGCTTTGGTATTTATGCTTTTTTTTCGGTTTTTGTTTAGCAATTAAATTCTGTGTTTTTAGAAATTGATTCAATTCTGTTAACAAGGTCTTATTGCTCGGTGCCACACCCCAAGCAAGCTGACGCGTTGCGCTGGCTTGCAAGCTCATCTTAATATCATCACGGTAAGTACTTGCTGAACGAATTAAATTCTCATCTTGAATACTAATATCGTATTCGCCACTGGCCAGCTTATCGTATAAAACTTCATGGCTAATGGCGCTATCGACTAAACGAATTTTCAGCTTGGGATAGACCTTTTGTAACCCTAATGCCGTTGATTCATAGCTTTTGCCCTTCTGAATCACTATTTCACGACCGTTTAAGTCTTTACCCGATTTTAAACTTTTGCTTTGACTGCCCATCACCAAGTATTCTTTCGTCAACAAGAAAGGTTCGCTAAAATTCACCCGTTTTGCGCGTTCACGCGTGTTCGTTAAATTAGCGGCAATCACATCACCTTCACCAGCGAGCAGCATGGGAATAAGATCTGCGAACTTGGCCACACGGATATTGTCAATTTCCAGTTTTTTTTCATCAGCAAATTGTTGCAGGTAATCTAATTCAATATCTTGAGGATGGCCTCGACGCGGGAAAATAATTTCGCCACCAGCCCACGTTAATACACGTAATGTCTTTGGAGTAGGATCCGCAGTAGCTAAAATAGCGACGGGAGCAATAGCTTGATTTGAAAACACTAGATTAGTCGCAGGCTTCGAACTGCTAACCGAATTTAACGGTGAAAATCCGATAAATGTACCTAGAATAAATATAACGAGCAGCGCGAAATATATTTTCTTTGCAGTCTTACTGACTAGAATTTTATACATTACATTCCTTTATAATGTTTATAGGACAACTCGAGTATTTTACGGCTATCAGATTATGTTACTATCGATATCCTTTAATACACACTCTCTATAGGACTCTCTTTTATGCTTATCTCTTTTTTTGTTGGCGTTACTTTGGTTGTTTACATTAAACAAAAAGCACTCACACCACATTCACACGACACCATAGTGGTATTAATTACCGATGGTTATAAATCACTATTCGATGATATTAAAAAAATAATGAAATAACTATACAGTAATAGCGGAATCGTCAACAGTATCTTATTTTAGTTAAACAAAGTTTACTTAATCGACAAAAAAACCAAGTAAAAGACAGAATAAAGTGGTTATAACTAAGAATTTTATAATCCAAGGCATGAATGGCTTTACTTTTGTCATGTGACCGATAAACTGACGCCTCTTAACGGTGCTAACTGACGCTGAATAGGCAACAGATTATGCTCCATATTACGATACAGAAAGCAGAGGACGTCGATTTTGAGTAATACTGAATCATTAGATACCCCCACTTTAGGCCAGAAACTATGGTTTAACTTACCCCTTTGGCAGAAAATTGTGATCGGTATGATCCTCGGTATTACCGTGGGTATTATCTTCGGTGAAGATGCTGTGATCCTTAAACCAATTGGGTCGTTATTTGTTAACACCATTAAGATGTTGATTGTGCCACTGGTTTTCTGTTCAATCATTGTTGGTATCACGTCAATGCAAGATACCAGCAAAATGGGCCGTATTGGTTTTAAAGCGGTGATTTTCTATTTACTTTCTACCGCAGTTGCTATCAGCATTGGCCTTGCCCTAGGTAATATTCTGCAACCAGGTGCCGGTTTAGACCTTGTCGCTCAGCAAGCTGAAACAGCAAAAGCGACCCCTTCATTGGCTGACACATTAGTTGCGTTAGTACCAACGAACCCTATCGGCGCATTAGCGCAAGGCCACATACTACAAATCATCGTATTTGCAGTCGCGCTTGGCGTATCGCTGACACTGATTGGCGAAAAAGGCAAACCAGCGGTTGCGGTATTCGAAAGCCTTGCTGAAGCCATGTACAAACTGACCGACCTAGTAATGAAACTAGCACCTTACGGTGTATTTGCATTAATGGCATGGGTTGCCGGTAAGTACGGTTTAACCTTATTACTGCCATTAATGAAAGTGATTGGTGCGGTTTACCTTGGTAGTATTTTACATGTACTTGGTGTGTACAGCGCGCTAATTCTATTTATTGCTAAGCTGAGTCCAGTACAGTATTTCCGCGGTATTGTTGATGCTCAAGTAGTGGCGTTCACCACGACATCAAGCGCGGGTACGTTACCTGTATCAATGAAATGCGCACGTGAAAAACTAGGTGTATCAAAAGGCGTATCAAGCTTTGTATTGCCACTTGGTACAACCATCAACATGGATGGTACTGCACTTTACCAGGGTGTAACCACACTCTTCGTTGCGCAAGCATTTGGTATTGATTTAGGCATGCCTGAATACATCACCATTATCTTAACAGCGACACTCGCATCAATTGGTACCGCAGGCGTCCCAGGCGCAGGTCTTATCATGTTAACGTTAGTACTTACTACTGTAGGCTTACCTGTTGAAGGTGTGGCACTGATTGCTGGTATCGACCGTATTCTTGATATGGCACGTACCACGGTTAATATTTCCGGTGACATTGCTGCATCAGTGATCATTGCTAAATCAGAAAATGAATTAGATACCAGTATTTATAACGCGAAATAGTTATAACGCGAAATAGCTATAAATCGTTGTAAGCGATACATAAAACCGTACAAATAAAAAGCCACTGGTGAAGTCCAATAAGAAGGACATAACGTCAGTGGCTTTTTTCGTTTTAAGCTTTATTTATACAAGCTCTTATACAAACTCTATTTATATAAATTCAGCTTACATAAACGCTAATTTAGCGATAAACACAGCCGTTAATACCCAGATACTAATTGAGACTTCACTGGCTTTACCTGAACCTACTTTTAAGAACGTATAAGCAATGAAACCCAGTGCAATGCCGTTGGCGATCGAGAAGGTAAATGCCATCATGATTGCTGTAATACAAGCAGGTACATAATCCGTGAACTCATCCCAGTTAACTTTGCTTAAACCACTCATCATTAAGAATGATACAAAGATAAGTGCACCAGCGGTTGCATAACTCGGAATAATTAACGCGATATCAGTAAAGAACGTCGCCGCTAAAAATAGCACACCAACAGTCACAGCCGTTAAACCAGTTCGGCCACCTGCAGCCACGCCAGATGCACTTTCAACATACGATGTTACTGGTGGACAACCCACACATGCACCTAATACACTGGATACCGAATCGGCTTTTAATGATTTTTTCAGGTTTTGAATTTCACCTTTTTCATTAATCAGATTGGCTTTATCTGCAACGCCCATTAAGGTGCCTGCCGTATCGAACATATTCACAAATAAGAACGAAATAATGACACTGACCATACCAACGTTAAATAGCCCTTCAGCACTGTAAAATAAGTGTTGGAAGTCCATTGCCATGAATAATGGGGCAATACTTGGTGGCATAGACACAATTGACGCTGGCGCAGAAACAAGACCCAGCGGAATACCAGCAAGTGTTGTCACTAACATACCGATGAGTACCGCACCAAATAGGTTACGGCGGAATAACGAACCAATAATCAAAAAGGTTAACGCAGCCAGTATTACAGTCGGTTCTTTAAAATTACCTAACGTCGTTAGCGTTGGTTCAAAAGAAACCACGATACCGGCATTTTTGAAACCAATAATACCTAAGAATAGACCGACACCCGCCGTCATCGCATAGCGTAAACTCTGCGGTATACTGTCGAGTATCCATTCGCGGATCTTATAAAAGCTCATCAAGGCAAAGAGTACACCCGATACAAATACCGCTGCCATCGCAACCTGCCAGGTATAACCCATGTCAAAGACAACCGTATAAGTAAAGAAAGCATTAAGTCCCATACCCGGTGCAAGACCGACAGGCCAGTTGGCGTATAGCCCCATCAGCATACAACCAATTGCAGCACCAATACAGGTAGCAACAACCAGCGCGTCTTTGTCCATGCCAGTCTTAGACATAATATCGGGGTTTACAAAAATAATGTAAGCCATAGTGACGAAAGTAGTTAAACCAGCCATCAGCTCAGTTTTAACCGTTGTACCATGTTCAGAGAGTTTAAATAACCGCTCTAAAATACCACCCTTAGATGATCCTTGTAACTCAGATCCTTGCTCTGCCTTATCCATCATACTTTCCTTGTTATTTTTGGTTTGACCAATTGTATTTTTATACGACTTATACCTATTTATTTTTAAAGATGAGATCCCAAATAAATAGACTAACTCCCACGATAAGTAGAATAGCTAAATGGTGATACCAGTAACGGCACGTGATAATGCGCTTGGGTATCACTAATACCAAAGCGGATCACAATATCATCCAAAAATGCTGTTTCTGGTATTACTGTTCCACGCGCCCGAAAATAATCTGCTGTATCAAACTGTAACTGATACTTACCAACACGTAGTTCTTCACTTGTTAATAGTTGCGCATCGGTACGACCGTCGCTATTCGTTACTGCAGAAGTAACTAATTCTAATTGATCTGCTTCCACTCGATATAACTTAATACTGATACCTGCACCGGGTACGCCATTGGCTGTATCAAGTACATGTGTACTGAGTCCACTCATAATAAAAAATACCTTACTGTCAGATTAAATATTGCGGTTTAAAAATCGTCTAAGCTTAAGATTGAACACATAGATCGATACAATATGTTAAATTTATGTTTCATATAATTACAGAAAAAGGCTGTAAAGTTAAATTATTAATCCACTTTTTGCTTTCAAAACACAAAAAAAGACTGAAAACATCTCAGATATACCTCTTACTGAGAGGTTAAATTGATAATAATCTAATAAAAACCCGTAATTGAGATGGAAATACAAGTATTACAAAGTTGTTACATAAATATATGGATTTTGTACACAATAATTGCAATAATTGTTCAACAACATGATTACTTATTAATAACTAAGTGGGTAATTGTAGAACATATGTATAACAAGGAGTCATGATGACTGTTGCCTATCCGCGAGATCTAATTGGTTACGGCCAAGATGTACCAAATGCTAACTGGCCAAACAAAGCACGCTTGGCAATCTCATTTGTACTTAATTACGAAGAAGGCGGCGAACGTTGTGTGCTACATGGCGACAACGAATCAGAAGCCTTTTTATCGGAAATGCCAGGTGCTGTACCACTACAAGGTGTGCGTAACCTCAGTATGGAATCTTGTTATGAATACGGCAGTCGTGCTGGAGTATGGCGTTTACTTAAATTGTTCGCTGATTATCAAATACCATTAACCGTATTCGCTGTCGCAATGGCACTAGAAAGACACCCTGATGTCGCCAAAGCATTTGTCGCCGCAGACCACGAGATCTGCAGTCATGGCTATCGCTGGCTTGATTATCAATACACTGATGAAGCCGAAGAGCGCGAGCACTTATATAAAGCAATCGACATCATCAAAGCATTAACAGGTAAACGTCCAACAGGTTGGTATACCGGCCGTTTGGGTCCTAATACCCGTCGTTTAGTCGCAGAAGAAGGTGGTTTTTTGTATGACTCAGATGCTTATGACGATGATCTGCCGTATTGGGTTAAAGCCAACAATCAACCGCACTTAGTGATTCCATATACCTTAGATGTGAACGATATGCGCTTTGCTACCCCGCAAGGTTTTAACAGTGGTGAGCAGTTCTTTCAATACTTAAAAGACAGCTTCGATACCCTGTATGCCGAAGGTGCGGAATCACCAAAAATGATGTCTGTCGGTTTACATTGCCGCTTAGTCGGCCGTCCGGGACGTATCGCTTCACTCAAACGCTTTTTAGACTACGTAAAACAGCATGATGATGTGTGGTTATGCACACGTGAACAAATCGCCAATCACTGGATTGAACATCATCCATACCAGGGATCTTAACATGACACATTTTACTACTTGCACTCCAAGCCAATTAACGCAAGCCGACTTTGTCGCCATTTTTGCGGATATTTATGAGCACAGCCCTTGGGTTGCAGAACAGGCTTATCTGCAATACCAAGCGCAAAAAGTGCATGGCAATATCGATGACATTACTTCACTACAGCAATGCATGGCAGGTATTTTACTTGCTGCTAACCATGAACAACAGTTGGCATTAATCAATGCCCATCCCGATTTAGCTGGCCGCGCAGCCGTAAACGGAGAGCTAACTGCAGCGTCAACATCAGAGCAAGCTGGCGCAGGTATCGATCAATGTACGACCGAAGAATTTAACAATTTCACGCAACTCAATGATGCTTATAAAGCGAAATTCAATTTTCCATTTATCAAAGCCGTGCGTGGCGCCAACCGTTTTTTAATCTTAGCTGATTTTAAACGTCGTATACAAAATGATGCCGACACCGAATTCAAACAAGCATTATCAGAAATAAACAAAATAGCCGCATTTCGCTTAAACGATTTATAACAAGGACGACAACAATGACTACTGAATTAAACTTTGACCGCCATATTAACCTTGCAGATGAAAAGCTCGGTGCTGAAGCTATTTTTGCTACCGATGATTTCTTTGCTGATAAACAGCGTATGTTAAAAACAGCAGCGGCGGTATTCGTTCCTGATTTATATGATGAAAATGGTAAATGGATGGACGGTTGGGAATCTCGTCGTAAACGCCATGAAGGTTATGATTACTGTATCGTTCGCCTTGGTTTACCGGGTTCAATTGAAGGTTTAAACATTGATACAGCTAACTTCACTGGCAACTACGCACCATCAGCATCGGTTGATGCATGTTTTGTAGCTGATGGCCAAGATCCACAAGCAGAAACACAATGGACAGAGATCTTAGCTTCAGAATCATTACAAGGTGACAGTGAGCATTTATTTAGCTTAACAGACAACACTGTTTATACTCATGTGCGCCTTAATATCTACCCTGACGGTGGTGTAGCACGTCTGCGTGTTTACGGTAAGCCAAGTATCAACTGGGATAACATCAGCGCCGATCAAGAAATCGACCTTGCAGCAACCGTTAATGGTGGTCGTGCGATTGCCTGTAACGATGAACACTTTGGCGTCATGGGTAATTTGCTAAACCCTGGCCGTGGTATCAACATGGGTGATGGCTGGGAAACAGCACGTCGTCGTACACCAGGTAATGACTGGGTAATTATCGCCTTAGGTAATAAAGGCAGTGTTAATCGCATCGAAATCGATACTGCGCATTTTAAAGGTAACTTCCCTGATTCAGTCAACATCCAAGCAGCTTGTGTGGCAGGCGGCACGGAAGAGCAGATCCAAGCGCAGAGCTTATTCTGGCGTGAACTGTTACCAGCACAAAAATTATCTGCAGATAATATCCACAACTATCAAGAGCAAGTGAATGTACTCGGTGATATTACCCATATCCGCGTCAACATTTATCCAGACGGTGGCATTAGCCGTGTGCGCATGTTCGGTACCGTATCGAAATGATGACTAGCATGATCACACTTGAGCCATTAACCGCAGATGCGTTTAAGCCTTATGGGGATGTGATAGCGACGGCTGACCGTGATCATTTCATGATCAACAATGGTTCTACCCGTCGCTATCATCAGCTTGCGAATGTTGATACCGAGGCCGAAGATGGCCGTACTATTATCAGTATTTTTCAAGCTACGCCTCTGGATTACCCGTTATCAGTCGCTATGATGGAACGTCATCCACTCGGCTCACAAGCGTTTATTCCTTTGTTTGGTAATAGCTATTTAATTTTAGTGGCAGCGCCGACTGGCGATCTTAACAATGATCCCTTAGACAGCCAAAACATACGTGGTTTCATCAGTGATGGTACGCAAGGCGTCAACTATCACAAAGGTGTCTGGCACCACCCTATCCTCGCATTAACAGACCAAGATCAGTTCTTAGTCGTTGATCGCGCTGGACCGGGTAATAACTGTGAAGAAGTACATTTTAGCGCTGCTAAAACGCGGGTATTAAAAAAACCAGTGTCAGTACCTAAGTGCTAATACATATATTTAATAAGGCGTACTTGTATAAAACAATACTTGTACGCCACTATAATAACAGGGAGTATTTATGGATCCGCATATTACGGAATGGCTGAATCTTGCGATTCGATGGATGCATATGATTGTTGGTATCGCTTGGATCGGTGCCTCATTCTATTTTGTATGGCTAGAAAACCACCTTAATCGCGTTAACCCAAAAACAGGGTTAGCCGGCGATCTTTGGGCTATTCATGGTGGTGGTATTTATCATTTAGAAAAATACAAACTCGCGCCAAAAGAGATGCCTGAAACATTACATTGGTTTAAATGGGAAGCCTATACTACGTTCATTAGTGGTATATCACTACTCACCGTGGTGTATTATTTCAATGCGCAAGCCATGTTAATCGCGCCAGAGTCTGGCTTAGTCGAATGGCAAGGTATTGCGATTGGTATCGCCACGATTGTGGTTGGTTGGATTGTGTATCATGTATTATGTGAATCGCCATTAGCACAAAAACCAGCCTTGATGGGCGTGGTATTAATGTTGATGATCATTGCCGTCGCTTACGGATTGTCACTGGTATTCACTGGCCGTGCTGCTTATATCCATGTCGGCGCGATGATCGGCTCTATCATGGTCGGTAACGTATTCTTTGTGATCATGCCAGGGCAACGCAAAATGGTCGCGGCAGTATCGAAAGGTGAAACGCCGGATCCAAAAGATCCAGCCAAAGCATTATTGCGTTCGCGCCATAATAACTACCTGACATTACCTGTGTTATTTATCATGATCAGTAATCACTTCCCAAGTACCTATGGCAGTGAGTACAACTGGTTAATATTAGCAGCGGTATCCATTATCAGTGTGTTAGTGCGTCATTACTTCAACACTCGCCACCAGCATCAGAAATACGCTTGGACCTTACCGTTTGCTGCTTTCGCGATGATCACGTTAGCGTATGTCACGAAACCAACAGTGGATAATAGCGCGCCACAAGTGGCCTTTAGTGAAGTACAAACGATTGTTGCTGAACGTTGCGCTGTGTGTCATGCCACCAATGGTGTAGCGCCAATGGCAGGGGTGCATCTTGATACGCCAGAAAACATCAAACTGAACTCAGATCGGGTATTATCGGCAGTACGTAACCGCGTTATGCCACAAGGTAATATCACAAAAATGACCACTGACGAACGTACAGTCTTGATCAATTGGATCAACCAAGGTGCGAAAATATAACACAGTAAACAAACCCCTACTCATCAATTGTGAGTAGGGGTTTTCAGATTTAACAGAATTAATGGAACAAAACACTATTATAAAGGTCTTAGTGCTATATAAAATAACAACAAAGCCTCCTATGGAACAATTAAACAATAACCTCTTTTTAGCCATTAACCAGTTTGCTGGCCAAAATCAAGTCGCGGATTACATCTTCATGTTCTTTGCCGAGGCAATGCCCTACCTCTTTATCATCTTTGTCATCGGCATATGGTTTCGCAGTGACGAACAAACGAAACGTTACCTTATTGGGGCAACATTAGCATCTATTGTGGGGATCGCGATCAACTCGCTTATCGCTCAAGTTTACTTTCACCCACGTCCTTTTATGAACGATTTGGGCACCACACTTGTCGCCCATACACCAAACTCATCATTCCCATCTGATCACACTACATTTATGTTTTGTATCGCATTTAGCTTGTTGTTTCATCAAGCAACAAAAACATTAGCATTGGGATTAACGGTGTTCGCTATTATAGGTGGGTTATCGCGGGTATATATTGGCGTACATTATCCTTTCGATATTGTAGCCGCATCAGTCATGGGGATGATGTCAGCAATGCTAGTACACACTGTTCGATATAAACTTGCAGGTATTTACAATCTAATTATTACGACCGGCGATCGCTTAACCAAGCGACTGTTATAGGTACGAGCCGTGGAGTTCGTCATATGATAGGGATTGAATAAATGTTCCGCACCAGCAGCACATTAGCTGTTGCTGGTACTATTTTCTGGTATTAGGCTTCGCTAACTAAGAAGCGCATGATCTCTTCCATGTCTAAGTTAAAATCATCCGCTCTTACCGACTGCGCGATACCATCATCAACCACAGACAAGTCAATCTGATTAGAATGTTCAAAATCGCACTTATCTAAACTGTAAAACGAATTCACTTTTGGGCGAATAGGATCCGCTTGATTATAACCTTCAACAATCGCCAAACGATTAGAATTCAATTTAACCAGTGAACCGACAGGGTAAACGCCCATACATTTGATAAAGCCATTAACCAAACTTAAATCTAATTGTCCGGCTTGGCCTAAGCTACGTAAAATACCAAATGCTTTTAACTGAGTAGAGCCTTCTTTATAACAACGATTTGCCGTTAAAGCATCGTAGATGTCGCAAATAGTAAGCATGCGCCCATAACGCGAAATTTGCTGTCCAGATAAGCCGTAGGGATAACCTTCACCGTTTAACTTTTCATGGTGTAAACCAGCAACATCTAAGCTTATTTTAGAAATACCCGGAATCGATTTAATAATATCGATAGAGTGATTGACGTGTAACTTCATAACGCCAAATTCATCAGCGGTTAATTTACCCGGCTTGTTGAGGATTTTATCTGGCGTGCGAATTTTGCCTATATCATGTAAAAAAGCACCAATTGCCAGTTCTCTGATGATGGTTTTTTCAATACCAAGATAACGAGAAAATAACGCCATCAGCATAGATACCGCAAAAGAATGTTCTAACAAATATTCATCTTTTTTACGGATATTGATCGCACACATCAGCGCGTCAGAATCGGTAAACAAAGTATCTATTAACTCAGTGGTAAGACTTTTTACTGAACAAAGATCTATCTGTGTACCTTCTTCAATATGCTGGAATAGCTTTCTCTGCACATCTTTAGACGTTGAAATAAGCGCTTTAGCTTCGATCATCTTCACATTGAACTCTTGTTTACGCCCAAATGAGCCAGACCTTAAGGCCGCAGCATCCGCTGCCATTTTGGCATCAAACTTTTCGGTATCCACTAATACGCGTTTAATGCCGAGTTCAATTAACTTATTAAGCACTACATCATTTTTAATCCATTCTGATGTTGTCAGCCTAAAACTGCCAGTTTGCACGGTGATTTTTTCAATGTAAGTACCCGCAGAAACATCGGCAATATCTTGTTCTATAAGCATAATAATCAGTGACTCAAAAAATAATAATAGTGTTAGAAATGTTACTTTATCACCATATACCGAGTAAATATACCTAATCCCTACCCCCCTGTTTTTATTAATTTTTTATAAATACTTTAGCTTCTATTTTGTGCGCTAAGTGCATGTTTTGTAGTTTTTTGACTAAGTATTTTATGTAACCAATACTCACCCAAGTAACGACAGCCGTTGCGCCCCACAATTCAAACAAAGCCACCACATGCAACTGTGAAATATATTGTTCAGCAATACCGATACTGGCAAACCAATCACCAGTGCTATACAAGGCTTTAGCACTGATCACTAACGGAAAGGTAAACGCTGCAAAACCAGGGTTAAAATCTAAGCGGGATAAGTGTAACAGCGCCATATAAATAACCACGGTCATCAATAGTGCAATGCCTAATAATACTGCGACGATTACCGGTGATGGTTGGGTCATAAAAGCCAAGTAACCGGTTAAACATAAGCTTGCTGGCGCCGCTAATATCGCAATTGAAGGTTTCGCACTCGCAGGGATTTTTTCACCAAAAATAAGACGGTTAATCATCACAGGTAATAACACCGCATAATTAACAATACCGAAGACTAAAATGGCATAACAAATCGGTTTGAATAACTCAGGTTGTGGACAAGTAAATACAGCAACAATTAAACCGATTGGTGGCACAAACCAGCTTGGTACCATATGCTGTAGTTGCATATCTTGGCAACGGTGGTAAAGAAACATGACCAAAAATACGACATGTAACACAATTGCCGCTAGCCATATGAATGAAGCTGTGGCAGGGTAAATAGCCGTTAGCGAACTTGATACCACCATCGTTGCCATAGCAAATGTCGGTACAACACTACCAACAACATGATGAGAAAGGTCATTCCAAAGTGTTTGTGGGTGAATGATAAAGCGTAATAACAAAGTGAGTAAGATCACCCCAGCAATCGTTGATGTCGTATTCTGCACATAACCACTGAAGCCATATATCGACTCCCACAGCGCACCCAGTGATGAAATACCTAAGGCAAGACCTGCTACTGGCGTTGGTAATAATTTAAAGTTAATTTTAATTTGGTTTAACATAATGCACCTCACTTGTTGATGAAGCTATTATAACCCTAGCTTTTAGTTAATTAAATCTGTATCTTTTTAACATTGAGTTAAAATAAGTTGAACAAGTATGAATCTATCGTTAAAACAATTACGTGTCTTTGTTGCAGTCAGTCAACAGCAGAGCATTACCCACGCTGCAAAAAGCTTATTTCTCACCAAAGCAGCAGTAAGCATGGCGCTCAGCGAACTCGAAAATCAATTAGGCCAACGGCTGTTTGATCGTACCAATAACCGCTTACACCTCAATCCACACGGTCAACGTTTATTGCCGATTGCCGATGAATTACTGCACCGAGCAGCCAGTATTGATACGCTGTTTCAGCAGTCTGGGCAGCTAATCGGTGAACTCGCGATTGGTGCAAGCGAAACTATCGGTAATCAGCTCTGCCCTTGGTTACTGGCCCAATTTCGACAACAGACCGCGCACACCCAGCAAACACTACACATCAGTAATAGCACCACCATTGCAGAAATGATATTACACTATCAACTGGATATCGGCATTATCGAAGGTGACGTAAACCACAATGATATAGAAACAACACCCTGGATCACAGATGAAATGTGCATCATTGTTGCCGCAGATCATCCGCTACTCGAAAGCACCGACTTAACGTTGGCTGATTTAACCGATACGGCGTGGGTATTACGTGAGTCAGGCTCTGGCAGCCGCGCCTTCTTTAAAAGTCACATAGCCCCCTTGGTTTCTCACTGGCAACTGGCCTATGAACTCAATTCTATCGAAGCACAGTTAAATTTTGTGGCGGCAGGATTAGGGATTGCTTGTGTGTCTAAATTTAGTGCGATACACGCTTTAGACAATGGCCGTGTACGGATATTACCGCTCGCGAATAAATTGGAACGACAGTACAAAATTATTATGCATAAGCAAAAGTACAAAAGTGAATTAATCACTGCGTTTATCGACTTTAGCCAACAATGGGATAGCTCGGTCTTGAAATAGCTCAGTCTTGAAATAGCTCAGTCTTGAAATAGTTCGGCATTAATACCTCCACTGCCTTAATCATCACCAACAAGTAAAAAAATACACTAGTATTAGTAGTAATGTAGACTGATAATTAAGGTAATTAAATGTTGAATGGACGCATATTTCATCCCCCGTTTCGGTTCGGGCTAGGGCGAAGACTCGGTATGGTGATAATGACAGCCATGGCGGTTAGCCAAGTACATGCTCATGACTCGCCTCTGCACTCGATACCAGAAACACCCTCACAAGATATAATTGTCAATCAACTAACCGTCGGGGTGAGTAGCAAATTACGGCATGGTACGGTACGTTCAGGAGAAACGCTGTCTTCGATAGCCAGACAGCATGCACCGACGAATATGTCGCGTAAAAAATACATGAATATGATTTTACAGCTTAATCCACAAGCGTTTATTAACAACAATAAAAATAAATTAAAAGCCAAAAGCGTGCTCATACTACCGAATTATCAAGATAATCATTATACAGTAGGTGATCCTAGTATTGCCAAACAACGCACCCAGTTCAATGACCAAAAAATTCAACTGCTTGAGTATAATGCAACCTTACAACTTAAATCGACTGCAGCAGTCGCACCGTTTTTTCCGCAAGTGCCTATTCGTGTCATCGTCCCGAACACATTAAGCCAACAACAAAAACAGGCCAAGTTACAAGCCCAGATACAGCAAACTCAACAAACCGTGATCCACGAACAAGTATCGTTATTGCAACAAATTAACCTACTAGAACAACAACTAAGTGTAAGTCAGGAAAGCGTAGCCGAACTCAACCACAATCAACAACAACTCGCCTTAAGAAATCAAAACTTACTGCTACAACTTCAAGATTTACACGTAAAATACGAGCACATCATCAAAAATTATACTTTCAGTCCTAAATTTTAGTTAAATAAGGATCTGCAATCGCAATTCCTTTGGTAATAGTTCATTAAATTATTACGCCTGAATACAACACCAACCTAGCTGGAAATTTCAGGATAAAGTATACTGACATCTTTGATATCAATCACTGCGAAGGGATAAAGATAAGTATGTCTACCATACGGAAGAAAAACGAAGGAAAGATTTTAAAAGCTGCCAGTCAAGTGTTTGCCAGTGAAGGTTACGCAGCAACCAAAACCATTGATATCGCGAAACTTGCCGGTGTACCAAAGGCCAACGTCTATTATTATTTTGGTAATAAAGAGACATTATATTCCGCTGTATTGGAAACGATCATTGAACCATTACTCAGCGCAACTCATCCTATCGAGACGATTGATAACCCTGCTATCGCCTTAACCGAATACATCAAGACTAAGCTAATCATCTCACGAGATTACCCTTATGCATCGAAAGTGTTCGCGAATGAGATCATGCGCGGTTCGCCATTATTATCTCCCGAAATACGCCAACGTTTAATGAATCAGAGTACCTTTCTACTCAATAAATTTACCCAATGGATTGACGCTGGTCAGATGGATAACGTATCACCACACCATCTGTTATTTATGATCTGGTCTTCAACGCAAACTTATGCCGACTTTAGCTGGCAGATTAATGCCGTCATGGGTAAAACATCGCTGGCTGCGAGTGATTATGATGACGCGGCACACCTCATCAGCCAACTGGTGTTAAAAGGCTGTAACGTACGCTCTTGTGATAGCAGTACTACACCAGCAGCGGTTTAAAGCTTAGCTAATCGGACTTAAGATTAATTTTTTGATATCCCCTAAGCCATTTTTAATACGCCGAATTTGAGGGTTAAGCAAAAACGCATAACCCTCATAACACAACGCATTCATAAACTTCCTTTGTGTACGGTAATAGTCGGCATAGCCTTCCTTTAATTTAGCATCAGCCAAAGCAAACGTATGTTTGCTCAATCCAAGATCACGCTGTTTATAACCCCTAATTATCTGCTCAATACACTTAAGGTGTTGTAAACGCTTACTATCAGTTTGGGTTATAGAATCACTACGCATAAGATAACCGGTATAACTTTTTGTTAAGGCCGCCACTTCAAAGTGCTCACAAATTTTTAGCCATAACTGCCAATCTTCGCAATAACTCATATCGACATCAAATAATCCCACCGTCTTAAAAACAGACGCTTTTACCATTACCGTTGATGTGCCCACCACATTGTGAGCCAGTACTTGGGCTAAAGGTTGCTTGATATAATGGCTCGGTGTCGTCACCTCGGCAAATTGATTCCAATAACCGAAGCAATCAACAATATACTGATATTGTTCATTCACATGATCATAATTAGTAAATGACATCGCGACATCCGGATTCGACTTATGTAAGGCCAGTTGCGTCGTTAATTTTTCTGGATACCAATAATCATCCGCATCTAAAAAAGCGATGTACTCGCCAGCAGCTTGTTCTATCGCGATATTACGCGCACCTGCAGCACCAACCCCTGTAGTAGTAATAACCTTAACGCAAACATGTTGCTGACTTAAAGTCTCCAAGTATTCAGCCGTTCCATCCGTGCTATTATCATTAACTATAATGATTTCTACATCACTTCGGTCTTGCTGCAAAATACTCGCTATCGCTTTTGGCAAATAAGCTAAACAATTATAACTTGGAATAATCACAGAAACTATATACACCATAACACCATCCTTATGTGACCTACCGACACTTGTTTTTCACATCTTAAAAACAATATCTTTTAGATATACTATTATTTATCAAAGGCTTCATTTTTATTTTAACTATGCTGCTAAGCCTAGCTAATAAATATGTTTTTGGATGTAATATCGGCAACATTATGCGCATTCAAATACCAAATTGACCGCCATAAAAATAAATATTTATGGACAAACGAATACATAGAGGACCTTAGAATGAAAAAAGTGGCATTTGTAGCACCGACGTATCCAGTACTAAGTGAAACATTCATCCGCACCGAGGTAGATTCAGTAAAAGCCTGCGGCCATCCGGTTTGTGTCATGACATTTACCAAACATAATGACTGCAGTGAGTTTGATTATGATACCCATACCATTGGGGAGAAAGCAGATTTTTCGTTAATTCGTACACTTAGTCCAACAGGTATGCTGAAAGCGTTACATTTCATTACTAAGCAACAATCCATGCCCAAATTATCCCTCTTTAAATACAGCCTACAACTCGCACTACAAATGCGTAAAGAAGAGATTAATCATGTCCATGCTCACTTTGCTCAGCATACCTGCACACACGCGATTGCCGCCGCGAAGATGATGGGGATCAGTAACTCCTTTGTTGCCCATGGTCATGATCTATATGAAACACCCTTTGATGTCGATTTAAAGGTAAATAACAGCAACTTTGTTATCGCTGTATGCAAAGATATGGAGAATGATTTAAAGAAGATAAACGACGATAAGATAAGGTTATTGCACTGCGGGGTTAAAACAAATCAATTTAAACCACCTGCTTTATCAGCCGAAAAAAACCAAGGTGGCACACCTATTAAACTGGTATTCTTAGGCCGGTTAGTGGAACAGAAAGGACTTAATTACTTGCTCCAAAGTCTCGCTGAATTAAATAAACCCCATTTAGTTACCTTAGATATTATTGGTGATGGCGAACTGCGCACAAACTTACAACAGCAAGTATATAAATTGGGGTTATCGAAATTTGTTCGCTTCCACGGGTCTAAATCACCCCATTGGGTCAGCCGTAATCTTGCCACTTTTGATTGTCTCGTTGCCCCATTTTGCGTATCACATTCAGGTTGTGTCGATACCGGTCCTTTAGTATTGAAAGAAGCCATGGCTGTCGGCGTACCGGTGATCACCACCGATTTAATGGGTTGCAAAGAGATAGTCGCGCCAGGAACAGGCTTGATCGTAAAACAAAAAAATAGCCAATCGCTGAGTCAGGCAATCACTGAATTTATCAATTACTCACCAGAAAAACACGAAGATATGAGACGTTTAGCTCGTTTAAATGTAGAAAATAATTTTGATGCTTTAAATCAGGCGAAGAGCCTATCAAATTGGATTGAGGCTTGTGCTAGTTAAATCTGGAAAGAAGAAATAAAATAGAAGAAAGATTAGCGATAGCAAATAACTAACGGAGTAAACTCGTCAGTTTACTCCGTTATCATCAGCTTAAATGTTACAAGCTGCTGTAACGATTTTCACCATACACATAAGTTTCACACACAACGCGATCATCACCCATCAGCATTAATGCAAACAAGGTTTCTTCTAACGACGTTGAGTTATCCATGCGGAATTTAAGCAACGGCGTTGCGGCTAAATCCAATACTACGAAATCAGCTTCTTTGCCTACTGCTAAATTACCAATTTTGTCTGCTAAGCGTAATGCATTTGCACCGCCTAACGTTGCTAGATAAAGTGATTTAAACGGGCTTAGCGCCTGTCCTTGCAACTGCATTACTTTATACGCTTCATTCATCGTTGATAATAATGAGAAACAAGTACCCGCGCCTACATCCGTACCCATGCCAACATTCACACCGAATTTTTCTAAACGCGGTAAATCGAGCAGACCCGAACCTAAGAATAGGTTTGAAGTAGGACAGAAAGCCACTGCAGAACCCGTATCAGCCAAACGCTGACATTCGCTATCACACAAATGAATACCATGTGCAAATACCGAACGTTCACTTAACAGACCGTGATGATCGTATACATCAAGGTAGTTAGTGCGCTCAGGGAATAACTCTTTAACCCACTCAATTTCTTTTAAGTTTTCTGATAAATGCGTGTGCATATAGAGATCTGGATATTCACTTAACAAACGCGCCGCTACATCAAGTTGTTCGGGCGTACTTGTCGGTGCAAAACGAGGGGTTACCGCATAATGTAAGCGGCCTTTGTGGTGCCAGCGTTCGATTAATTCTTTACTGTCTTCGTAACACGTTTCAATGGTATCGGTTAAGAAATCAGGCGCGTTACGATCCATCATCACTTTACCGCAAATAATACGTAAGTTACGTAATTCCGCTTGAGTGAAGAAGCTATCAACCGATTCTTTATGCACAGTGCCGAATACTAACGCTGTCGTCGTACCGTTACTCATTAATTCTTGTAAGAAGATCTCGGCCACTTTTGTCGCATGCGCTGGATCATCAAATTTACCTTCTGCAGGGAAGGTATAGTTATTTAACCAATCCAGTAATTGCTCGCCATATGACGCGATCATACCCGTCTGTGGGTAATGCACATGGGTATCAATGAAACCCGATGTGATGATCTTGTTTTCATAGACTTTAACATCGATATCGCTGCTTTCATTAGCCAGGATCTCATCGGCGTTACCGATTGCTTGCACGATACCATTTTCAATAATCAGGGCACCATCAGCGAAATATTCATACGAATTTTCCATACCGACTTTATCGGGATCACCCAAGCTATGTAATATTGCTGATCGGTATGCTGTTCGAATTGTACTCATTTAAAACTTCCTTCATTATGCTGCTGCATCAAATCTCGCGCTATCCTAATACTCTGGTGATAGCGTGTCTATAATTATACACTGTCGATGACTAGGCTAACTTAGCTATGTCGCTATTTACTTGCACTAGATTAGGTTTTTGTTTGTTTTCTAACGCTCTGCCTTGATAAATGGCAATTAACTCACCCGCCACTGAAATGGCAATCTCGGCAGGATGTTTACCCACCACAGCACTAATGCCAATCGGGCAAATCATTTGGTTAATCTGGGTATCAGTAAAATCACGTGCACGCAGTCGATACTGAAAACGCTTTTTCTTGGTCTGCGAACCTATCAGGCCAAAATATTTGGCGTCACCGCGTTTTAAAATCGCTTTGGCTAAATCAAAATCCAGCTGATGATTATGCGTCATCACTAGGTAGTAACTGCCTGCTGGCATATCGCGCACATCGCCAACCGGATCATCACTCAGTAGCTTGGTGACATTGTCGGGCAATTGCGCCGGGAATTGCTCTTCGCGCTCATCAATCCAAGTCACACGAAATGGTAGAGTTGCAACAACATGCAATAACGCTTTCGCCACATGTCCAGCACCAAATACGGCTAAGTGCTGTAATGACTGGCCAATCGGTTCAAACATCAAAGTTGCACTGCCACCGCAACATTGCCCTAAGCGCGCACCTAAATCAAAGCGTTCGACGACCAGTGATTCTTTAGCATCCACTAACATCTCGCGCGCCATTTTAGTGGCTAAGTGTTCTAAATGACCGCCGCCAATCGTGGCATAGAGCTTATCTTGCGTGACCAACATTTTGGTGCCTGAATCTCGCGGTGTTGAACCGTGATGCTCAAGCACCGTTACCATGATGCATGCTTCACCGCGCTGCTTTAGCGCCGCAAGTGGGTCAATCCAATTGTCTTCAAACATCATCAATCTCCTTACTAAACAGCTTAGTGACACCATTACACGTTTAAACCTAAGCGGTAACAGTCGTTACTTTTGATTCACTAACGAGTGCGTCTTTTACCTTATCGGCCTGATTGTGGGCATATAAATAGTCTTCGGCGTCTTGTACTGCCCACAGCACGCGTTCTGGTGTGGCTGGTGTATCTAGATGTGGCATATATTGATGGTCTGCGACACTCGCGGCGGCATCACGCAATGCACTCCACACTGACATACTCAACATAAACGGTGGTTCACCCACGGCTTTGGAGTTATAAACCGTCTGCTCGGGGTTACTGCGGTTTTCAACTAAATGGGTTCTAAAATCTATTGGTGTATCAGCAATGGCTGGAATCTTGTAACCCATAGGGCCATTAGTGGCTAACTTACCTTTGTCATTCCAGACTAATTCTTCAGTGGTTAACCAACCCATACCTTGAATAAAGCCACCTTCAATTTGGCCTATATCAATATCAGGATTAAGTGACGCGCCAACATCATGGAGAATATCGACACGCAGCGTTTTGTACTCACCTGTTAAGGTATCAATTAATACTTCAGAACAAGATGCACCATAAGCAAAGTAATAGAATGGACGCCCTTTCGCGGTGGCATGATCATAATAGATCTTCGGCGTTTTATAAAAGCCAGTACTCGATAGCGAGATCTGGTTAAAGTAAGCCAGTTGGATCAAATCGCTAAACGTCATGATCTGTTCACGAATGGTCACGGTATTATTACTGAAGGTAACTTCTTCGTCTGTCACGCTAAAATGCGCCACACAGAAATCAATCAAACGCTGCTTAATCGTACGCGCTGCATTTTGTGCCGCTTTACCGTTTAAGTCAGTACCTGACGAGGCCGCTGTTGGTGAAGTATTCGGTACTTTACCGGTATTCGCCGAGGTGATTTGAATATTTTCAATATCCACTTGGAATTCTTGCGCGACAATCTGCGCCACTTTGGTATTAAGCCCTTGGCCCATTTCGGTGCCACCATGACTTAACTGCATGCTGCCATCCGTGTAAACGTGCAGTAATGCCCCCGCTTGGTTCAAGAATGTCGCTGTAAACGAAATACCAAACTTAACCGGTGTTAGCGAGATACCCTTTTTCAAAATCGGGCTGGTTTTATTGTATTCATCAATCGATTTACGACGTTGTGCATACTCACTACTCACTTCAAGATCAGCCACCAAGTCATGAATAAAGTTATCTTCTACTTTCTGATAGTAATGCGTGACGTTTCTGTCTTCGATACCGTAAAAATTCACTTTACGCACATCGAGTGGATCTTTACCTAACTTACCGGCGATCTCATCCATAATGTGTTCAATGGTCATCATGCCTTGCGGGCCACCAAAACCACGGAATGCAGTGTTTGATGCGGTATTGGTTTTACAACGATGACCAGTAATCGTTGCATCACCTAAATAGTAAGCGTTGTCAGAATGGAACATGGCACGATCCGTAATAGAGCTAGAAAGATCCGGTGAATAACCACAGTTACTTGCCACGATAATATCAATGCCATTAATTTGGCCATCGTCATTAAAGCCAACTTTATATTGATTAAAGAACGGGTGACGCTTGCCTGTCATCATCATGTCTTCAACACGGGGTAAACGGATCTTAGTTGGTCGTCCTGTTAGTTTGGCAAATACCGCACAGAGACAGGCTGGTCCTGCTGCTTGGGTTTCTTTACCACCAAAACCACCACCCATACGACGCATATCAATAACGACTTTATGCATAGGTACGCCAATCACTTCCGCCACCAGCTTTTGCACTTCGGTTGGATTCTGGGTTGAAGCATAAACAATCATGCCACCATCTTCGGTTGGCATCACTGACGCGGCTTGCGTTTCTAAATAGAAATGCTCCTGACCACCTATATGGATACTGCCTTCTAAAATATGCTTAGCTGCTGACAATGCAGCAGCTGAGTTACCGCGTTTTTGTTGGTGTGATTCGGTCACAAAACTCTTTTTAGCCAATGCTTCTTCCACACATAAAATGGCTGGCAGCTCTTCATATTCAATGATGGCCGCTTGCGCTGCTTGGCGAGCTATTTCCATCGAACTTGCCGCAACCGCAATAACCGCTTGTCCAAGGTATTCCACTTTGCCATCAGCTAATAATGGATCGCCCGGTAAAATGGCACCGATATCTAATTCGCCCGGCACATCTTTCGCTTGGATAGCTAATTCAACACCGTCAAATTCATAACAAGGTGTTAGGTCGATCTTAATAATATTGGCATGCGCCACATCGCTCATGCGCACATACACGTGCAATTGATTTGGGTATTCTAGGCGATCATCGACATAAACAGCTTCGCCTGTTACCTGAATACCAGCACTGTCGTGTTTTACATTTTTACCAACACCGGTTTTGATCGAACCATTAGCTTGTGCTAACAATTGCTGCTGTGATAATTGTACTTTATTGTGATTAGACATAAGACGTTACCCGCGTTTCAATTGTTGTATTTTGCAATTCTAAATAAAATTTCTTCAGTAAATTCTTCGCTGTTAATGAACGGTATTCTTTACTGGCACGAAAATCTGACAATGGCGAAAAGTCTTTCGCTAATGCCTGCATCGCTGCTGCTACATTGTGATATTCCCAGGTTGCGCCCAATAATATTTTTTCAGCGTGTTGCGCGCGCATCGGCGTCGCCGACATCCCACCAAACGCAATGCGAATATCAGTAACGACATTGTCTTTCAAGGTAATATTAAATGCGCCCAGTACTGCCGAAATATCATCATCAAGACGTTTAGATAACTTGTAAGTACGGAATATTTGTTCTGCTGTCGGCAATGGAATAATAATTTTAGTAATAAACTCAGCCGCTTGTTGCGCTGTTACTTTGTAACCAACAAAGTAATCGTCTAAATCCATCACGCGCACTGCATCACCACAACGTAATTCGACTTGCGCATTCAGTGCCATTAACGCTGGCGGTGTATCACCAATGGGCGATGCATTACCGATGTTGCCACCAATCGTACCTTGATTACGTACTTGCAGTGATGCAAAGCGATGTAAAAGTTCACCAAAATCAGGGAAGTATTGCGCTAACGTGCTGTAGCTGTCGGTGAGGCTTGTTGCTGCACCAATTTCGATATGACGGTCAGTCACCGTGATATTTTTCATCTCGGCGACGTTACCAACTGCAATAAGGGTATTGATAGGACGGTGGAATTGCGTGACTTCCAAGGCTAGATCAGTACCACCGGCCACAATACGGGCATCGGGGTGTTTCACCAATAATGCAGCTAAGTCAGCAACATTATCCGGTGAATAAGCCGTTTGGCCGTTACCTGAGAGTATTTGTGTACCGCTGCGCTCAATAGTATTAAGTTTGGCTACGGTTTCAGTTTCTAAACGTTCAAACGCATCAACAATATGATCTTGTTCTACTAATGCCATTGCTGAATCTATGATAGAGCGATAACCCGTACAACGACATAAGTTACCTGCTAGCGCTTCAAAGATGGCCTGTTTATCGGCTGACGGGGTATTTTTGCTTAACGCAAACATCGACATGACAAACCCAGGAGTACAATAACCACATTGGGTACCGTTATAATCAACAAGTGCTTGCTGCACTTGATGTAAGGTGCCGTCTTTGGATTTAAGGTCTTCGACTGTGATCAATTGCTTACCATGTAACGCGGATATAAACGTAATACACGCATTCACTGATGTATAGCGGATCCGCCCATCGACAACATCACCAAGTACAACGGTACAAGCACCGCAGTCTCCTGATGCACAACCTTCTTTAGTCCCTTTCTTCGCTTCTTGTTGGCGTAAAAAATTAAGGACTGTGGTATTGGGTGAAAGGTCAGATACCTGACACATCTTTTGGTTAAGTAGAAACTTAATCAAGTCGTACCTCCTGCGTTGTTCCATAACATTGACATTGATTGCTATTATTTGTTGTTATTAGCTGTGTTTTGACTCAGTAATAGTGCTCTCAGATTTAAAACCTGACTCGAGAGTCAACTTATTGTTACATAAAAATAACAATTGAGACACATCTTAATCCAATAAATCAAAGGTTATACATACAATTATAGTGAAGATTAGCGCAGGCAATAGGCTGGAGTCGTAGAAAAAACAATGCCAAGTCACGGCGAACTTGGCATTATGTGTATACAATATGATGGAAAGTAACAGTATTTAATTTTTATTATTACATGCGTTGTTTCTGTTTAACGCATCATAACTTTTTGTCCAACACATTAACTTTTTTTATTTAATACATTAGAGAACACGACATGTAAATCGCTAGACACAGTTTCACCATCCAAATTTAATTTAGATTCGATGTGTTGCAAATGCTCGCGCATTAATAAACAAGCCTGCTCGGTGTCTTTCGCTTCAATCGCATCAAGTAAGCCACTGTGCTCGTCCAATACACAATGGGTACTGGTCGCCACTTCATATTGGGCAATGATTAACGAACTTAATGATACCAAGCTACGCTGGAAGTTAAATAACGGCGCATTACCCGACATTTCAGCCAGTTTTAAATGAAACTCACCTGATAAGCGGATAGCTTTACCCAAATCACCTTGTTTAGTAGCCACATTTTCAGCGACGATTAACTTACGTAAATGATTGATCTGTTTAGTCGTTGCATTCTCAACAGCCAATTTAGTAATGGCGTCTTCTAAGGTATGGCGGGCAATAAAAACTTGTTTTGCTTCTTCAACAGAAGGCGATGCCACAACAGCACCACGATTAGGCCGGATGACCACAACTTGTTCGTGCGATAAACGTAATAATGCGCGACGTATAATAGTGCGACTGACACTAAAAATATCACCTAATGCTTCTTCATTTAACTTAGTACCAGGCGGTAGACGACGTTCAAGTATGGCATCAAAGATATGGGCATAGACGATATCGTCTTGAGGCATCGAGCCTGACTTGCCTTCTGCTTCAACAGAACTACTGAGATCAGACATTATTTTCACCCTTGTTAACCGACTTAGTTATCTCAATACAATTAAGTACGCGCTATAACCTAAAAATTATTTATATAAAGGCATAATATGTTAACGCTGTGTAACAATCTAGCCTTATCTTGTATCCCATCTTAAAAATAATTGAAACAATTTATAAACAGACTTTATGTTTTTGAACAGAGATAGTCCGATGCTGAGTGTTAGATATTAAAAAACCGATGATTAAGAGTCATCGGTTTGTATTTTAAAAAGCTATTTAGTATCGATTACCGGTTGAGTAACTGATCAACCTCAACGGCTAAAGCAACGGTTGCGCCCACCATCGGGTTATTTCCCATACCAATAAACCCCATCATAGCAACGTGAGATGGCACCGACGAACTACCGGCAAATTGTGCATCTGCATGCATACGTCCCATCGTATCCGTCATACCATACGATGCAGGACCCGCCGCGACATTATCTGGATGTAAAGTACGTCCCGTACCACCACCTGAGGCGACAGAAAAGTAAGCATGACCAGTGCGAATGCATTCTGATTTATAAATACCAGCGACAGGGTGCTGAAAACGAGTTGGATTCGTTGAATTACCGGTAATACTCACATCCACACCAGCAGCGTGCATAATAGCAACGCCTTCACGCACATCATCAGCGCCATAACACAGAATGTCGCCACGAGGGCCTGCTGCGAATGAACGACGGCTCACTTCTTTTAGCTCATTAGTATCATAATCAAATTGAGTTCTGACATAGGTAAAGCCATTAATACGCGAGATCAGATAAGCAGCATCTTTACCCAAACCATTTAGAATAACTTTAAGCGGTGTTTGACGTGATTTATTCACATTCAACGCAATTTTTATCGCGCCCTCTGCGGCAGCGAAAGATTCATGCCCAGCAAGGAATGCAAAACATTGGCTTTTCTCATTCAATAATCGCGCTGCAAGTGCGCCATGCCCAAGCCCAACTTTACGTTGTTTAGCGACACTGCCCTCTTTCGTAAATGCTTGTAGCCCTTCACCTATAATATTAGCGGCCTCTTCAGCAGAACTCGCCTCGCGATATAGCGCTAATGCAGTGCCTATGGTATATGCTTCAGCGGCACTATCGAATGCAATAGGCTGAGTTTCCATAACTAACGCTTTAGAGTCGATACCTTTAGCCAGGCAATATTGATAAGCTTCATCAATTGAAAACAGGTTGATTTCATTTAGTATTGCAGTGATTTGGTTTGTCATCACTGAGTTTGTAACAGTTTTATTTGTAATAGTCTGGTTTGCAATAGTTTGATTCGTCATAGTAGTGCCCTCAGGTTAAGCTTCACGTGGATTAATGGTTTTAACTGCATCGTCAAAGCGACCATACTTCCCGGTAGCAGACTTCATTGCTTCATCAGCTTGAAAACCCTTGCTAACCGCTTTCATCATTTTCCCAAGGTTGACGTATTCATAACCAATCACTTCATTATTTTCATCTAAACCTAATTGAGTGACATAACCTTCGGCAATCTCCATATAGCGAACGCCTTTAGCACTGGTGCCATAGCTAGTGCCAACTTGACTACGTTGAGTTTGCCCTAGGTCTTCTAAAGCCGCGCCAATTTCTAACCCACCTTCAGAAAAAGCAGATTGCGTACGACCATAGGCAAATTGGAGGAATATTTCACGCATTGCAACATTGATTGCATCGCAGACCAAATCAGTATTCATCGCTTCAAGAATGGTTTTCCCGGTAATGATTTCAGCCGCCATTGCTGCTGATTGCGTCATACCAGAACAGCCAATCGTTTCAATTAAGGCTTCTTCGATAATGCCTTCTTTAACATTAAGCGTGAGTTTTGCAGCCCCTTGTTGTGGCGCACAGGTACCGACACCATGACTTAAACCAGAGATCGCAATCACTTCTTTAGGATTGATCATTCGACCTTCGATTGGAATGGGTGCTGATGCATGGAGATCGCCGCGTTGAATCGGGCACATTGATTGGATTTCAGAAGAGTAGTGCATACAATTATCCTATTAGATTTAGGAAAACAAGGCATCATCACAGGTTAAATAACAGTTCAGTTAATAGTATGCATAACGCAGATCTATGACTTAGATGTTATTTTACAGATTCACTTGTTCTCAAATTTAATAGGAGTCATCAGCCAGAGATTGGCGGTTAAGTAGGTGGCACCCCATCACCTTATGTGGTTATTTTAGAGCCGTAGCTCTTTTTGATGCAAGCATTACTATAGACCGGTTTTTTATATTAAACCGTTCCTATATAAGCATCGATATAGCCTTAACTATACATACTAACTGTACTCTCTAATTTTCAATGGCTTGCTAGTATCATAACTGTTTAATACATCTAATAAGTTAGCGGTACTTGAGACAGTATCAGAAGGAGATGTTATATCTTCATTAAATTCATTGGCTTGAGCAAGTTCATTCAGCGTCGGCTTAATTAACGTATCATGGGCTAATTTTTGCTGTAACAAATGCGAACTATTTTGCACCACAGATTCAGGCACATATTTAATATCACCGACGTTCACAGCGATTTCTGGCGAGAAGCAGATTTCTAAACGCATCGCAGCCATATTGTTAGTGACTGCATATTCATTCAACCGAACCATACGGGCAGCATCGTACGCTGACGTATCAACGGCAGGTTGCTTAATCTCGATTTGTTTCTGATCAGTAATGTCAGATGACAACATACTTAATAGCAAAGCAAATTTTGCTCTATCACCATTTAAAGCACATCTATTTAATTGTTGGCCAAGTTGCAACTCATCAATTAAAGCATGTTGTCGTATCGATTGAACGTAAATAAAGGTACCTCTTTAACAAGATTGCGCGCAGAACAACCAAATTTTGCCGCGAAATAATCAACTAGTAAGTTATCGGCCTGTTTTTCAAAATATTTAGCTGTTTATTTGAAGTTTTTATTCACATATAGACATTTTCTGATATTATCCGTTTCGTACTTGTGGAGGGGTTCCCGAGTGGCCAAAGGGATCAGACTGTAAATCTGACGGCTCAGCCTTCGAAGGTTCGAATCCTTCTCCCTCCACCACAATATTTAAGTTATGTTGATTACATTTACTCATTTTAAATGAGCAAAAGGTCGACATAATACAACATCTACCATTGCGAGTAGATGAAAAAAGCATTACTTG
>NZ_AKXQ01000017.1 GCF_000276805.1 Moritella dasanensis ArB 0140
CACGAAGTACATGATGACCACGTTGGACATGAAAACCACGTTGGGCATGATGACCATGCAGTACATGATGACAACGCAGGGCATGATGACCACAGCAGTGAAACAGCGGAAACCTTACTGCGTTTTGTGAGTTTGTCGTTACATGCCGCGCCGGCGTTATTATTCGCTTACATCCTCACATGGTTGATTAACTTTGTGAAACCAGCTTTTAATATGGTTGGTCAACTGCGTAGTAGTAGCCCTATTGCTGGCGCCTTAAAAGGCACATTAATTGGTTTGCCACTACCGATTTGCATTCCTGATGCCTCAGGCATGTATAAACAATTGATTAAAGCGGGTTGTGGTTCTGCATTAGCGGTTTCATTCTTAGTTGCATCCCCTGTTATTGGCTTTGATGCGTTACTTATTTCATTACCGCTGTTGGGTGTTGAGTGGGTTGGTATACGTTTAGTGATGGCGGTTATATTAGCGGTGACGTTAGGTCTGCTGATTGGCTCATTATTCAAAAAACATGACTTGAATAACGATACTTGTGCGACTACCGCAGAGTTAGAAGCGTCAACATCACGCCTTAAACGTGCATTTGAACATGGTTTTTCACACCTGATTGATCATACTGCACCCTGGGTATTATTTGGTTTGATTGCGGCAGCGACATTTACGCCAACCATTGGCTGGCAGTTCTTACAACAAGAACCTTGGTTGCAGGTTGTTTTGGCTATTTTGATTGCCTTGCCGTTTCACTTTTGTGCCACGGGTATTACGCCAGTATTAGCCATTATGCTGATTGCAGGTGTATCACCGGGTGCTGTTGTAGCCTTTAGTCTTGTTGGACCAACGCTTAACCTCGATTTGTATCGCTTTATTAAAGATAACCAAGGTAAGCAGATCGCTGTTGCTGTGGTAATGGCTATTGTGACCGTCGCCTTGTTATTGGGTCTTGGTATTATGTATTGGGTACCTGAATTACCAAAACCTTGGTTGACGTTGGCGCCACATTGGCAGGATGACTGGTGGCGTTATGTCAGCTTAGTGATTGTGACGGTGTTATTTGCGATAAGTATTTTACGTCGTGGTGCACGTAGCTTTATGCTGGAATTATTACCGCATAGTTTTAGAAATTCGAAACCGCATCACCATCATCACCATTAAATTGTAATATCAATCCTGTTGCTACGGGCATCTCGTCGTTTACTGACTCGGCGCTCGTAGCGGGGATGATGATACAATTTTCGTTGCCGCCGTTCATGGCGGTGACGATGCTCCATGATAAACTCACCTGCTACTTCTATCGTGTCGATGACATCGATACCTTGATTTACATCGTCTAAATTTGCTTCCATGCTCGCCCTACCTGTCATGTTATAGAAATAGCTGTTTGTTCATGCTCAATTTTATGTATTAACATCAAGCTTACGTGTTTTATATTTGCAAGGTTAAATCCGATCTGGTTTACTAAGATTAGTATAATTAGATGTAAATTTAGTACTAATTATGGATGAATTTTGTATCAGGGATAAAGGAGAACGGTATGCTAAATCAAGGAAGGTTGCTTCATGCCAAAAAAAGTTAGCGATGTATTAACCCAAGATGAGCTTAATTTATTACAGGAAGTCATCGAAAGCCAAGCTGAGCATAGCTGCAATGATATTGCTATGCCTGATATATCGAAACAGTTGCTTAATGTTTTGGCGCAATCGAGTGATATTGTTCTGGTCGCTCAGCGCGAGCAAGAGGAGTATCGATTTCCGCTGTATTTACTCGATGATGAACTAAAGGAATTAGGCCTGCCAGATATTATTGATCATAAAGGTGGTGGCGGCCGCTATTGGCGTTTCGCTGCGCCAAAAGGGCTGAAAATTTTCGATCATAAAGGCGATGTATTATTGGGTGTTGTCAGTAATATTTCCACCTCGGGATTATTCATGCTGTGTAGTGAACAGCAACTTGCAGCGTCAGGTATTAATCTAAAAGAGGGGGCTAATCTTCGTTTTTATCTCAAGATCCCACAGCGTGGTTTTCACTTAGTTGATGCTATTGTCGTCAGGATTGAAAGTCAGGGAAATAATATTAAAGGATTGGCGTTAAAATTTAATATTAACGCTGAACTGACGTTAATATTACATGATTATATTATTGAGCAGCACGATACTTTGACTCAATTAGATTAGCAGTTAACTGGCTTAGTTACAGCCTGCTAACTGCTTGTAGCATTTCTTTATACGTTGATTTAATTAACTGATATCCAGTTCTTTTAATTTTCGGGTGAGGGTGTTTCGACCCCAACCTAACAATTTCGCGGCGTCTTGCTTATGCCCCTGAGTATATTCCAATGCAGTTTGTAACATGATTCGTTCAAAGTCGGGCATGGCTTCTGCGAGAATATCGCGTTGTCCTGACGCTAACTGCTGCGCGGTCCAGGTTTTCAGTTGACTGCGCCAGTCGCCATTTTGGCTGTTACTCGCACGACCTATTACAATCGACTGTTCCTCGGTAATTTCTGGTGGTAAATCAGCAATGAATATCTCTTGGCCACTCGCCATCACGGTTAACCAGCGACAAATATTCTCGAGTTGGCGGACGTTACCGGACCAATGGTGATTAGCTAAATAGGTTTGCGCTTCCTTACTGAGAATTTTGGTTTCGACGCTTAACTCTTTACCTGCTCTAATCAAAAAGTGGTTGGCTAATTTCGGAATATCTTCTCGGCGTTCGTTTAATGACGGAATGTGAATACGGATCACGTTTAGGCGATGAAATAAATCTTCACGGAAACTGCCATCGGCAACCTTCTGCTCTAAATTTTGGTGAGTGGCTGCAATAATACGCACATCGACGCTTACGGGAGAATGGCCACCGACACGATAAAATTGACCATCCGATAATACCCGCAACAGTCGCGTTTGAATATCGATCGGCATATCACCGATTTCATCTAAAAATAAGGTACCGCCATTAGCCTGTTCAAAGCGGCCATTACGTACATTTGCTGCACCAGTAAAGGCGCCTTTTTCATGACCAAACAATTCTGACTCAATTAAGTCTTTTGGGATCGCCGCCATATTCAAGGCGATAAACTCATTGTTTACACGCGGGCTATGTTTATGTAATGCCTGTGCGACGAGTTCTTTACCTGTGCCTGATTCACCATTAATTAATACGCTGATTGATGAACGCGATAAACGCCCAATTGCGCGAAATACTTCTTGCATAGCAGGTGCTTCACCAATAATTTCAGTCACTGGCGCGACTTTATTATTCTTCCGACGATTCTTCGATTGCTCTCTGGCATGCGTCACTGCACGCGTGGCTAAAGACACCGCTTCATCAATATCAAATGGCTTTGGCAGGTATTCGAATGCACCAGCCTGATACGCATTGACGGCACTATCGAGATCGGAGTGGGCCGTCATGATAATGATTGGTAAGTCTGGATGAGTGGCATGGACTTCACTCATCAATTCTAACCCCGTCATTTCGGGCATACGTATATCAGAAATGATAATGTCGGGCTGTTCGAATTCTAATTTTTTTAATAAAGCATGCGGTTCACTAAATGCAACGGTGTTAAACGCTTGTGATTTTAGTGCTTTATCAAGTACCCAGCGGATAGAACTATCGTCATCGACAATCCAAACTGTTGCTGTTGTCATAGTTTAATCCTTTATTTTCTTAATGGCAGATAAATGGCAAATTCGGTATGCCCAGGCCAGCTATTACACTCAATTTTACCTTTATGTTGTTTCACTAGGTTTTGTGCAATAGAGAGGCCGAGTCCAGTGCCACCTGGTCTGGCGGTGACCATCGGATAGAATAAGGTATCTTTGATATGTTCAGGGATACCGGGGCCATTATCGATGATCTTAATTTCAGCACTCAGGCGATATTTCTGTCCTTGAATATTCACTTGATGCGCCGTACGCGTAATAATTTTGATGGTACCGTATTGTTTTAGAATTTGAATTGCATTACTAATGATATTCAACAGTGCTTGTTGTAATAGATCGGGTTCCATCTCAAAGTCAGGGATAGAAGGGTCGTAATCACGTTCGATAATAATGCCTGGTGGTAAATCAAACTCGACTAACTGTTTAACTTTTTCAATCACCGAATGGATGTTTAAGATGGTTTGTTTACCGGGTTTCTGTGGACCCAATAAACGGTCGACGAGCGAACGTAAGCGATCGGCTTGTTCGATGATAATACCGGTGAACTCTTTTAATTCTTCCGTCGGCAGTTCTTTCTCAAGTAATTGTGCCGCGCCACGTAAGCCACCGAGTGGATTTTTAATTTCATGAGCTAGGCCGCGAACTAACTCTTGTGCGGCTTGTTGCTGGACGTGCTGGTAGAGTTCTTGACTGATTTTTTTTTGTAAGTCGATTTGCCTTGCTTCAATCAGGATACAAGTATCAGCACCAAAGTTAGTGAGGGTGGCTGATATTTCAACTAACAGCTGGCGATCATCAATCACCAGTGACACTTCATTATCGGTAAAGCCTTGGCCTGTTTTAATGGTGCTCGCCAGTAACGATAAATCCAAGGTCGTGTGCTCAATAATATCGGTTATTTTCATATCAAGAACACGCGTTGCACTTGACCCCAATAGCTGTTCGCCTGCAGGGTTAAGATATTTAATATGCAGATCATTGTCGAGCACGAAAACAGAAGAAACTAAATTATTGAGCAACGATTGCTGCGTTTCAGGGATCATGATCATGGCACTTCCTTATCAGGATAACTATCCCGTTACCGCTCTGCACCATTTTGGTGCTACAACTAAAATACTACTGTACAGCGTGATGAAATTAAAGCGCTAATGCGTTAGTTGGCTTTAAAACGATGCAAATAAACCGTAATTAACTCTGATGATGCAATTACCTTGCCCAAGTTGTTTATTATTTGTAGCTGTAATTTATGTGTGCCAATCGGTACATTACTGACATTAAATTGCTGGTCAACTTGTTCGCTATGGATCACGCCATCAATTAATAAACGTATCGTTAAACCGTAGGTGAGTGTGGTACTCAGTGTAGCTGATACAGTTATATCACCGCTGTTGCTGCGCAAGGTTTGTTGATCGACAGGGCTGTGGATGCTAATGCCTATTGGCATTAAAGGAATATCAGTCAGGCTGGTATTTGCAGCACTGGCTTCTGGTGTTCTTGATTGTGTTAATGATTCAATCGAGGGCGGCGTCAATTGCACGTCAATTTCAGTGGCGGATTCAGGTTTACTTTCATTATCTGAAAAGTGGGTCACACCTTGTTCATCTGTCCATTGATAAATCGCCGATATGCTTGGGTAAGAAAGTAATAGTACTATTAGTATCATCATGTGTTTCATTTCGACATCCTGTCTTTTGATTACTTGATTTGTATGGTTATTCTCACCCAGTTATATAAAATTAACAAATAAAAAACCCGCTAAATAGCGGGTTTTTTTAGATTAATTTGTATTAATAACAAATTATACGCTGTAGTACATTTCAAACTCAATTGGGTGAGTTGTCATGTTCAGTCTTTCAACTTCTTGTGCTTTTATTGCGATGTAAGCGTCGATTGTATCGTCTGCCATTACATCACCAACCGTTAAGAAATCACGATCTGAATCGAGTGCAGCAAGTGCTTCGTCTAATGACGCTGCAACTTGTGGAATTTCTGCAGCTTCTTCAGGTGGAAGATCGTATAAATCTTTATCCATTGCATCACCAGGGTGAATACGGTTTTTAATACCGTCGATACCCGCCATTAACATTGCAGAGAATGCTAAGTATGGGTTTGCTGCTGGATCTGGGAAACGTACTTCAATACGTGTCGCTTTTGGCGATGGTACGATTGGGATACGAATCGATGCTGAACGGTTACGTGCAGAGTAAGCTAGCATTACTGGTGCTTCAAAACCCGGAACTAAACGTTTGTACGAGTTAGTTGCTGGGTTAGCAAATGCGTTAATTGCTTTTGCGTGCTTGATGATGCCACCAATGTAATAAAGCGCCATTTCAGATAGACCGCCATACTGATCACCAGAGAAAAGGTTTTCACCGTTTTTCTGTAGTGATTGGTGACAATGCATACCTGAACCGTTATCGCCTACTAATGGCTTCGGCATAAATGTTGCTGTTTTGCCGTAAGCGTGTGCCACATTATGGATAACGTATTTAGTGATTTGAACTTCATCAGCTTTTTCAACGATAGAGTTGTATAGTGCTGCGATTTCGTTTTGACCAGCAGTTGCTACTTCATGGTGATGCGCTTCAACTGTTAAGCCCATTTCTTCCATTACTAAGCACATTGCGCTACGGATGTCTTGTGCAGAGTCAACTGGTGATACTGGGAAGTAACCACCTTTAACGCCTGGACGGTGACCCATGTTGCCGCCTTCGTACTCTTTATCAGAGTTCCAAGAAGCTTCTTCAGCGTCAATTTTGTACATACTACCTGACATGTCTGTTTTGTATTTAACATCATCAAATAGGAAAAACTCTGGTTCTGGACCGAAGAACACATCATCTGCGATACCTGTTGAACGTAAGTATGCAAGTGCGCGTTTAGCAACTGAACGTGGGTCACGGCTATAACCTTGCATTGTTGCAGGTTCTAGAACGTCACAACGTAGGTTTAGCGTTGTTGCTTCAGTAAATGGGTCAAGTACGGCTGTAGCAGGGTCTGGCATTAAAATCATGTCAGATTCGTTGATGCCTTTCCAACCTTCAATTGATGAACCATCAAACATTTTACCTTCTTCAAAGAAGCCGGCATTTACTTGATGATGTGGTAGAGAAACGTGCTGCTCTTTACCTTTAGTATCTGTAAAACGTAAATCTACAAATTTAACGTCTTGTTCTTTAATTAGAGCTAATACGTTTTCTGCTGACATAATAAAATAACCTCCGGTGTCATCAATATGATGGCTTCATTTAAAGTTGTTGACTGTAAACAATCATAAACTAGATAATGCCATATATGTGCCAACTATTTAAGTTGTTGATTTAAATGTTTTAATGTACTTGTCTTTGGTTACTGCATCCCTACGTTGCACATTTGTTGTGCGTTGCGTGCACCATGTTGGTGCGGTCTGGTAGCAATCAATAAACTTATACATTTATTATTACTCAGTTCGATATTATGGTTTATTTTCAACGATTACCAGTAAAATCGTGTGCAAATTATTTTGACAATATATATGCAATATAGGTCGCAGATATTACCGGTTAAAACACTTTATTACGCTGTGATTTGCCTGCTAAAAGCCCGTATGTGGCCTATCGCACGGTTTTTAAATAAAAAAAAATGCAATCATTTTACTCTGCGCCAAAATTTTGCTAGGTAGATCACAGCGGGACGGTTACAATACCGCCTAATTTTTACACATAAAAAACATATAGAGGCATCACAGTGCTAGATAAACTACGCAACATTGCGATTATCGCTCACGTTGACCACGGCAAAACGACTTTAGTTGACAAATTATTAGAACAGTCAGGTACTTTAGAAACACGTGGTGGTAATGAAGAACGTGTAATGGATTCAAACGATCTTGAAAAAGAACGTGGGATTACAATTCTTGCTAAGAACACAGCAATTATCTGGAAAGATTACCGTATCAACATCGTAGATACTCCAGGACACGCCGATTTCGGTGGTGAAGTTGAGCGTATTATGTCTATGGTAGACAGTGTTTGCTTGATCGTTGACGCAGTTGATGGCCCTATGCCACAAACACGTTTCGTAACACAAAAAGCATTCGCACACGGTCTTAAGCCAATTGTTGTTATCAACAAAATTGATAAGCCTGGTGCTCGTCCTGAATGGGTTATGGACCAAATCTTCGATTTGTTTGATAACTTAGGCGCAACTGATGAACAGCTAGACTTTAAAGTTGTTTACGCTTCTGCTCTTAACGGTTGGGCTAACGCTGAATCTGAAGAAGCAACAGAAAACATGGAACCTTTATTCCAAGCTATTGTTGATGGTGTTGCTCCACCTGAAGGCGACCGTGACGGTGATTTCCAAATGCAAATCTCTCAACTTGATCACAACGCATACGTTGGCGTGATCGGTGTTGGTCGTATTACACGTGGTTCTGTTAAAGTTAACCAAGCGGTTACTATTATCGGTTCTGACGGTAAAGAACGTAAAGGCAAAGTTGGCCAAGTATTAGGTTACTTAGGTCTTGAACGTCATGATGTTGAACTTGCACAAGCAGGCGATATCATTGCAATCACTGGTTTAGGCGAACTTAAAATTTCTGACACAATTTGTGCACAGAACAATGTTGAAGCGCTTCCACCACTATCAGTTGACGAACCAACTGTAACGATGACGTTCCAAGTAAATAACTCACCATTCTGTGGTAAAGAAGGTAAATTTGTTACTTCACGTAACATCCTTGACCGTCTAAACAAAGAGTTAGTACACAACGTTGCACTTAAAGTTGAAGAAACTGCTGATCCAGATAAATTTAAAGTATCTGGCCGTGGTGAACTTCACTTAGGTATCTTAATTGAAAACATGCGTCGTGAAGGTTTCGAGCTAGCAGTATCTCGTCCTGAAGTTATCGAAAAAATGATCGATGGCAAGTTACACGAACCAATGGAAACATTGACAGTTGATTGTGAAGATCAACACCAGGGTTCAGTTATGGAACAGTTAGGTATCCGTAAAGCGGAACTAACTAACATGACTCCAGATGGTAAAGGTCGTATTCGTTTAGACTTCATCATCCCAAGCCGTGGTTTAATCGGTTTCCAAACTGAATTCTTAACAATGACTTCTGGTTCTGGTCTTCTATACCATAGCTTCGATCATTACGGCCCTCATAAAGGCGGTACAATTGGTCAACGTCAAAACGGTGTATTAGTTTGTAATCAAACTGGTAAAGCTGTTACTTACTCTCTATTCTTCTTACAAGATCGTGGTCGCCTATTCTTAGGTCACGCTACAGAAGTATACGAAGGTCAAATTGTTGGTATTCATAACCGTGCTAACGATTTAACAGTTAACTGTATTCGTGGTAAGCAGCTTACTAACGTACGTTCTTCTGGTACTGATGAAGCACAAACGCTTTCACCAGCAATCGTATTGACTCTTGAGCAAGCGCTTGAATTCATCGACATCGATGAGCTAGTTGAAGTTACACCAAAAAGCATTCGTATCCGTAAGAAACTTCTTTCAGAAAACGAACGTAAACGTGCTGGTCGTCCAAGCAAGTAATTATAGTTAACGAGGTTATTATTTAATAATCTTGGCGCTATGACAAAAAAAGGTGATACTTAGGTATCACCTTTTTTTTATCTTAAAATCACTAAGGACGGAACCAGTGGTTACTTTATCTTATCAACAATCGTTGGTATTACTGGCTAAAACAAAAACCAGCCTCTGGTTGTTTTTACTCACTTGTTTTGCTTTTCTCCGCTATTTCGGTAAACGCGTCAGTGATGATCGGATCACGGTAAACGCCAGTTCTCTGGCTTATACCACGCTCCTTTCTCTGGTGCCTTTAATTACCGTGTTGTTTTCTGTGATGTCTGCGTTTCCTGTTTTTGAAACCTGGCAGCAAAGTGTAGAATCCTTTTTATATACCAATCTAGTACCGAATGCGACAGGCGCAGTGCAGGGGCATATCGAAGGTTTTGTCGCTAATACGGGGAAGATGACCTCAATCGGTTCAGGGGCGCTATTCATGGTGGCGTTGCTGTTGATTAACACCATCGATAAGCACATTAATCATATTTGGCGTTGTAAAATAGATCGCAGTTTCTTTTTATCTTTTGCTGTCTATTGGCTTATCTTAACGTTTGGGCCGCTTTTCATTGCCATCAGTTTAGGTATTTCTTCGTATTTATTATCTTTATCATTCGTGGCTGATGTCACTGAAGTAACTGGCACGGTCAGTTTATTAAAACTGGTACCTGCTTTACTTGGCACTCTGGGGTTATTCGTGATGTATGTGGTGATCCCCCATCGTCATGTACCGCTGCGTTATGCTTTTATAGGGGCGTGTACGAGTGCCTTTTTGTTTGAAAGCATTAAACGTGTCTTCACTTGGTATTTAGTGCAATTTCCATCTTATGAAGTGATTTATGGTGCATTAGCAACTATACCTATCTTATTGGTTTGGATTTATATGTGCTGGTTAATCGTGTTGTTAGGCGCTGAAATCACCGCGTCATTAACCGAGTTTACTGAACAGCTAAAACTCAAGAACGCACAATCTGAATGACAACAACAGTCACATAATCAGCAACAAGCACACTGCTCTATGGATGACAGTTCTGACTTAGTTAGGCTATTTATACCCGCAAACGCGATAACACTGCCTGCGCTGATGTTAGATTAAACTATCAACCTCTGTGTCCTTTGTTGCGAGAAAGGAGGTTGATATCACTATGATTGGACTGTACCCCGCCATCCAGCATTATGCTGAACATTATTTATCTGTGAACGCTCAACACTGCCTTTATATCGAGGAAGTGGGTAATCCAGACGGTATACCGTTACTATTCCTGCATGATGGTCCCGGTAAGGGCATTATGGAGGATGATCGACGTTTATTCGACCCTAAGCTATATCGCATTATTTTATTTGACCAACGCGGCTGTGGGCGCTCTAAGCCCTATGCGTGTATTGACGACAACACCAGTCAAGATTTAGTGCAGGATATCAATGCAATCTTAACGTTATTGGATATTCAACGCTGCGTCTTATTTGGTGAAGGCTGGGGCGCGACATTGGCGTTGTTATACAGTTTGAATCATCGTGATAAGGTGCAAGGGTTAATATTGCACAGTGTGTTTCTAGCGCGTAATCAGGATCTTGCATGGCAATTTTCTGCTTCTGGCGGTGCCGCACAGCTATTTCCTGAACATTTTAACGATCTGATTAGTCATGCTAATGGCAATGATTACACGGCGCTACTATCCTCGTATAGCCAGTTATTAGTCAGTGATAATGATATAGAGAAAATGACGGCGGCGAAGGCGTGGGTAGAATGGCAGGCACAAATTGGTAACCCTCATCCGGAGTTTCGCAGCAAGGTTGATTTGATTGATGCCGATGTGGCGTTAAGTATGTCGACTTTGCAGTGTCATTACTTTTCCCAGCACTGTTTTATTAGCGATAACTATATTTTTAAATGCTGTGATGCGTTAGCGCAGGTACCGATGATCATGGTGCATGGCCGTTTTGATATATCCAATCCACTCGGGCCTGCCTATGCGTTATGCCAGCGTTTACCATTAGCACAGCTGTTTATTGTACCGTACGCAGGGCACTTCGATTGCGAGCCGGGTATGATAGATGCGTTACGGAAAGCAACAGAACTGATGGCTGAGATTATCGACTATGAGTTTGTCAGTGATTAATTTCAGCAGTTTCGGTATTATCAATAACATTAAGATTTAATAATGATTATTGAGGCAAAACATGATTGCATTGATCCAACGTGTGCGCAAAGCAGATGTCAGCGTTGAAAATGAAGTGATTGGTAAAATAGAGCAAGGATTGTTGGTATTTTTGGGCATTGAGAAAGGCGATACCGAAGCCAAAGCCAAGCGTTTATGTGAGAAGTTATTAGCCTATCGAGTATTCAGTGATAGCGATGATAAAATGAATTTGAATGTGCAGCAAGTTAATGGTGAGCTGTTGGTGGTATCGCAATTTACCCTTGCTGCAGATACCAATTCAGGTACGCGCCCGAGTTTTTCTACTGCGGCAGCACCTGCTGATGCCAATCATTTGTATGAATATTTTGTTGGGCAATGTCACCAGAAAAAAATAACCACAGCAACAGGGCGCTTTGCCGCTGATATGCAAGTGTCGTTAGTCAATGATGGACCGGTTACTTTTTGGCTGCAGGTTTAGCACGCAGACCATGAGTGATAATAGACAAGGAGAGACTATGTTTCACGTGCATGTACCCGAAACGGAACAAGAGTTAGAAGATTATTATCATTTACGCTGGTCGCTGTTAAGAGCTCCACTGCAGCGTCCCCGTGGCACCGAAAAAGATATTTACGATGAGCACAGTGAACATCGTATGATCTTGGATAATACCGGTACGCCTATTGCCTGTGGTCGTATTTATACTGCTGGCGTCAACGAATCGCAGATTCATTATATGGCTGTAGACCCTAGTCACCGTAAAAAGGGCTTGGGTAGTTTGCTGATCTCGGCGTTGGAAGATGAAGCGTATAAAGCCGGCAGTGAACGTATTGTCATGAATGCGCGCGTTGAAGCGGTACCGTTTTATGAAAAATGTGGCTTTTCCTTGGTCGGTAGTGGCCAAATAAGTGAAGGTGTTCGTCATCGCCAGATGATTAAAGAAGTCAGCGCCATGGATAAGATTTTACGCCACCCTGGATGGTGTGCAGAACTGCAAAATGAGTGGGCAACTAAGATCCCGATTAGTCAGCACATGGGCATTAGTATTCGTCAGTATAGTGGTTGGCGATTTGAAACTGCAGCGCCATTAAACGCCAATGTGAACGTCCACGATACCATGTTTGCTGGCAGTATTTATAGCCAGGCAACATTAACCGGTTGGGGATTAGTTTGGTTAATGCTTAAAGAACAGGGCTTAATGGGTAATATTGTGCTGTCGAAAGGTAATATTAATTATAAACGGCCGATCAATCTAGAGCCGCTTGCGGTGGCGCATAAATACCGGATGAAGGGCAGTTTGCTGGAGTTATTAGAAGGGCGTAATGCCAAGCTTGATATTGACGTTGATGTTTACAGTGGTCCAAAGTTAGCCGCGGTGTTTAGCGCGACCTTTGTGGTGATCCCTATCGGTGCCTAGTGTTATGGCTTAGCGCTTAACTCTTATCCCTTAAAACAGCGTTATTAGCGTTAAGCGTTAGAATAAATGTCTTTGTCGGCCATCCAGCGCTGGGTGATCGCATGGGCATTATCAGGATGCTGTTGCAGTAAGTGGCGGGCAATATTTTGTACCAAAGGTATTAATTGTTGGTCGCGCACTAAATCGGCCACTTTCAAATCAGCTATACCGGTTTGTTTACTGCCGAGCATTTCGCCGGGACCGCGGATCTCAAGATCCCGCTGTGCAATTCTAAAACCATCGGTCGTTTCGCGTAATACCGATAAACGTTTACTGCCGCTCTCTGAAAGGGGCGCATGATAAAGTAATACACAATGACTCGCCACTTTACCACGACCAACACGACCGCGTAATTGATGTAATTGCGCCAGACCCAAGCGTTCCGGGTTTTCGATAATCATCAAGCTGGCATTCGGTACATCCACGCCCACTTCAATCACGGTTGTTGCGACCAATAAATCTAATTCTTTGTTTTTAAATGCGGCCATGACATATTGTTTTTCAATGGCTTTCATGCGGCCATGGACTAAACCAATACGCAAATTGGGTAACTGTTTCTGTAAATCATTAGCGGTATCTTCAGCGGCTTGCGCTTCTAATACTTCCGATTCTTCAATTAGAGTACATACCCAATAGACCTGACGGCCTTCATTTTTAACCGCTAACTCGACACGTTCAATAATTTTCCCGCGTTTGGTATCGGGCATGACGACGGTGGTGATTGGCGTGCGCCCCGGAGGCAATTCATCAATAACCGAGGTATTTAAATCAGCATAAGCGGTCATGGCTAACGTGCGTGGGATCGGTGTTGCCGTCATGAATAACTGATGTGGGTACAAACCGCTGACTGCGCCTTTTTCACGTAGCGCAAGACGCTGCTCAACACCAAAGCGATGTTGTTCATCAATAATCACTAAGGTTAAATTTAAAAAATGCACCGCATCCTGAAAAATAGCATGGGTACCGACAATCATCTGCGTTTCACCACTGGCAATCGATTCCAGTTCGGCTTCGCGCGCTTTACCTTTTTGTTTTCCCGATAACCAACCGACTTTAATACCCAGTTGATTGAACCAGCCTTTGAAGTTTAGCGCGTGTTGCTCTGCTAATATCTCTGTGGGTGCCATCAATGCCACTTGATAGCCATTTCCGATAGCCTGAAGCGCCGCTAAGGCCGCAACAAGGGTTTTACCTGACCCAACGTCACCTTGAACTAAGCGCATCATAGGATAGGCTTTCTGGAGGTCCTGTTGGATCTCCGCGACCACTCGTTGCTGTGCATTGGTTGGTGTGAACGGTAATTGTGCTAAAAACTTATCGGTGATGGTTTTGCTCGGCTGTAATTTGACCGCGGGATGCTGCTGCATTTTTTTGCGTAATTGCAGCATGCTGATGTTTTGCGCCAGCAGTTCTTCAATGATCAGGCGTTGCTGGGCAGGGTGTTGACCTTGCTCTAATAATTCCAGCGATACATCAGGTGTTGGTCGATGTAATAATTGAATGGCATGGTTTAATTCAATTTGTCCGGTATACAGTCCTGTCGGCAGCAATTCTTGCAATGTACTTTGGCTGAGGTGCTGCAGTGCTTGGTCGGTCAGATTACGTAAGGTTAATTGTTTTAAGCCGTCTGTTGAAGGGTACACCGGGGTCAGTGTTTCTTCACTCATATCTGAATGTGTAGATTGGGCAATTTTGTATTCTGGATGGACAATTTCATAACCAAAGCGGCCACGGCGGAATTCGCCAAAGGCGGTAATGGTTTTACCGACATTGAAACTGTTTTTTTGTCCGGCATTAAAATGGAAAAATAATAACGTGATGATGCCTGTGCCGTCGCTCACTTTACAAGACATGATTTTGCGTTTACCAAACGTGACATCGCAGCTGACGATCTCGCCTTCGATAGTGCCGTGTAGACCGGGTAGTAGGTCTTGGATAGAATAGATGGTAGTACGATCTTGGTATCGACTTGGCAAGTGAAAAAGCAAATCCTGAACGGTAATGAGGTTCAGCTTCGCTAATTTTTCGGCCATTTTAGCGCCGACACCTTTTAATTCAATAACCGGGATCTTATCTAATCGCATAATCACTCAAGAATCTACTGTACATATAAACATATATTATCAGAAGACTTATACCCAAGCTACTTCAAAATGATATCGCATATTGAAGTAGCTTGGGGATGGATTATGCTAGCCTAGTTTGAGCTACGTAATGCATTCCACCACGTTTCGTCAGCAACTATCTGACCTTCTTCATCTAGTTCTGGGTAAGCAAGGCCTTTACGTTTACAGGCTTTGGCAAAAACAGGGTGACCGCCTTCAAAGTAAATTTTGTGTTGTTCTTCAACGGGAATTTTGCTTTCGCCTTGATACATGCCGGCGTTATCACGTTGACGCTGTGCTTCATACAAGATGGTCGCTGTTGCTACTGATACGTTTAATGACTGCACCATGCCTACCATAGGAATGATGATATCTTGATCGGCAAGTGCTAATGCTTCTGCACTGATACCAGTCTTTTCTTGACCCATTAAGATCGCTGTTGGTTTGGTGTAGTCAATCTCACGGAAATCCACGGCCTTATCCGACAGGTTCGTTGCAAGTACTTGCATGCCCTGTGCTTTCATTTCTTTAATGGCTTCAGAAATATTATCGTGAGAGTGTACTTTTACCCAGTTTTGGCTGCCAGTAGCCGTGCCACCAGATACTTTTGTTGGGCGTATAGACCATACCGCGTGAACATTGTTGACACCCACTGCGTCACACGTTCTTACTACTGCAGCAAGGTTATGTGGTTTATGCACTGCTTCCATACAAACGGTTAAATCTGGTTGGCGGTGTTGGAGCATTTTAGTAATGCGGTCTAAACGTTCTGGGGTCATGGTCTTACTCTATAAGATTTAATTGGCGAGGTATTATACCCAAATAATCGGCTAATGCGAGTATCTGCTGTTAGCTTAGTGGGCCAGGGAAAATTGGATGATAAATATATCGCCAAGGCATTGAGGAGTTCAAGGCCTTGGCGATTAGCGTAATAGCGAATAATTATACTTCGCTATTCGTTTTTTAGTTGTAACTGCGTGATATTTTCAATACATCTTGCAGGGTGCGGATCTTCTTCATGACATCGGCGACATGTTTACGGTTTTTAGCCGTGATTAAAATATCGACGTTATAAACGCGCGCATCTTTTTCATCGGTGACGATATTGTGAATATTCGCGCCACTCGATGCCACGGTATTCGTCAGTTTTGCTAATACACCTTGGTGATTAACCACTTGAATACGGATCTCGGTTTTAAACTCTTGGCTTGGATCAATATTGTCATCCCATTCAACGGGGATGTAACGATCCGGTTCATTTTGATAACCGTGAATATTACGACAGGTTTCAATATGCACAACCAAGCCTTTGCCGGGACTTAAATGCGCCACAATCGGATCACCAGGAATTGGGTGACAGCAGTTAGCGAAACTAACCAGCATGCCTTCCGCGCCCTTAATCGGCATTTTGTCTTGTTCTTCCGAGCGTGGAGCAAGATCGGTCAGTTCATCAACACGACCTTGAAGGCGACGTGCCACCAGAATACTCATGATGTTGCCTAGCCCGATTTCGATAAGTAAATCATCGAGGGTTTCACACTTAATATCGGTAAGGACTTGGGTTAAATTGTCTGCGTTAATATCTTCAATTTTGACGCCATTGAGTGCATGGTTTAATAAGCGACGACCAAGAATAATTGAATCTTCAGCACGCATACTTTTTAATTGTTGACGAACGCGGCCACGCGCTCTGCCGGTAACAATGAAGTTTAACCAAGCTGCATTAGGACGCGCGCCCGGTGCGGTAATGATTTCCACTGTTTGACCATTTTTCAATGGCTGGCTAAGTGCGTGTGGTTGGCGGTTAACACGTGCACCAACACAAGTATGACCAACATCGGTATGAATTGAGTAAGCAACGTCTACCGGTGTTGCGCCGCGAGGTAATTCGATGATCTTACCTTTCGGCGTAAACACATAAATTTCATCTGGGAACAGATCGGTTTTCACACTTTCAATAAATTCAAACGACGAACCGGCACTTTGTTGTAGTTCGAGTAGGCTTTGCATCCACTTTTGGGCACGCAATTGTGCGTTGGTATTTATTTTGTCAGCGCCTTGCTTATATGACCAATGCGCGGCAACACCACGGTCAGCCATTAAATCCATATCTTTAGTGCGGATTTGAATTTCCAGTGGTACGCCGTGTGGGCCAACCAATGAAGTATGCAGGGATTGATAACCATTGGTCTTGGGAATGGCAATATAATCTTTAAAGCGCGTTATCTTAGGCTTGTACAAACTGTGCATTTGACCCAGTACGCGGTAACAGGTATCAAGATCGTCAACGATGATTCTGAATGCATAAATATCGACAACTTCGTGGAACTGTACGCGTTTTTTCTTCATCTTGTTATAAATACTAAAGATGAGTTTTTCGCGGCCATGGGTTTCTGCTGGTACACCGGCTTCGGCTAAACGGCCTTCAATTTCTTGACGAATGTTTGACATGACTTCTTTGCGATTACCACGTGCTGCTTTTACGGATTCGACAAGAATACGGTAACGCATTGGGTACATGGCTTCTAACCCAAGTTCCTCTAATTCATTTTTAATATTATGAATACCAAGGCGGTTAGCAATCGGCGCAAAAATCTCTAAGGTTTCGCTGGCAATACGGCGACGTTTGTCGGGTCTTAATGCCCCTAAGGTACGCATGTTGTGTGTGCGATCGGCTAGTTTGATTAAGATAACGCGAATGTCTTGGACCATCGCCATGAACATCTTACGGAAGTTTTCCGCTTGGGCTTCTTTGCGATCGCGGAATTTTAGTTTATCAAGTTTCGACACACCTTCGACTAATTCAGCAACGGTATTGCCAAATAATGAAGCGAGGTCTTCTTGCGTTGTTGGTGTATCTTCAATCACATCATGAAGCAGGGCGGCCATAATCGTTTTATGATCAAGGCGCATATCTGCAAGAATTTCAGCAACGGCGACGGGGTGAATAATATAAGGTTCGCCCGTACTTCTTTTTTGAGGTAGGTGCGCTTCCCGCGCGACTAAATAAGCATGCTCAATGAGTTCGACTTGTTCAACCGATAGATAGGTCGATGTCGTTGCTTTTAAATTTGCGAATATATGCAAGTACTGCCTCGTCACTAAAAAGTTGATATAAATTCGATGATAATATTATCAAGATAATAAAAAGTAGCGCTAATTGCACCTTTAAATTTACATCTTCGTCATATTTATGCCAACTCAATCTTGAATTAGCAGCGTAGGGATTTTGAATATAAAAAAGTATAAAAACCTATAAACACGATTTTGGCTGGATCACAGGTATTAAAAAAGGTGCAATATGCACCTTTTTTATAAAACCATCAAAAAAGATGACTTGGTATTAACCACGACCTTCAGCGATTGCTGCAACTGCTGCAACTTGCTGTGCTTCGTGTTCTTGCTGTTCTTGACGGTCGCTAGCATCCATCAATTCGTTGCTCATTAGACCAGCTTCAATTTCACGAAGGGCAATGACAGTCGGCTTATCATTCTCTGGTGCTACCAAAGGTTCTTTGCCGTGAACTGCGATTTGACGAGCGCGACGTGCCGCCATTAATATTAGGTCGAAACGGTTACCAACCTGTTTTACAGCATCTTCTACGGTTACGCGTGCCATGCAGGAACTCCAAGTGAATTAAGTCTAAAAAATGACGAGAAACTATACTTTATTTTTGCCTAATTAACCAGCAAATCTTTCATAATTACGTTGTTTTTTGCTGCCTGCTTCGCTGAACCGAGTCGTTCTGCACGTACAATCGCGTGTAGATCTTCGAGCGCAGTGGAAAAATCATCATTAATAATGAGGTAATCATATTCATTATAGTGTGACATTTCAGCTTCTGCTTCAGCCATTCTGCTCGCGATGATGTCATCACTGTCTTGACCACGACTGTTAAGGCGACGTTCAAGTTCTTCGCGGCTTGGCGGTAGGATAAAGATACCACGTGCATCAGCAATTTGTTCTTTAATTTGACGCGCACCTTGCCAGTCGATATCTAAGAAAATATCAATACCACGGGCAAGCGTATTTTCAATCATAACACGTGAGGTACCGTAGTAATTACCGAATACTTCTGCCCATTCAAAAAACTCATTGTTTTCGATTTGCGCTTTAAAATCAGCCACTGGAATGTAGTGGTAATGGGTACCGTCAACTTCACCAGGGCGAATTGCTCGAGTCGTGTGAGAGACAGACACTTTCATATCGCTGCTTGGGTTTGCATCTAAAAGTGCTTTGATAAGACTTGATTTTCCTGCGCCACTTGGAGCGGATACAATAAATAGAGTGCCTTTACGTGCCATGCTGAGCCTTTAATGAGAGTATTTAATGAGATTTAAAAGCGGCCCAAGATAGCATAAATAGGAGGGGAAATTAAACTGCTTTAATCGTTTACTCAATAACGGCCACAAAAAAAGATGGCGGAGTGTGCGCTTGTCATGTGATTTCAGTACCGACTTAATCGGGCTTAGTGGGTATGTGGTGTTGATGAAAGGTTGATTAATGCAATGCCGACAGCGATAAATAACATGCCGATCCACACTTTGGTATCTAGGTGTTGTTTATAGACTAAGCTCGACATGTAAGTGACTAAAATGATGGCTAATCCTGCCCATGAAGCATGCACGATACCAACGGGTAGGTTTTTAACGGCTTGGCCTAAGAATAAAAAGGCTAACAGGTGACCAAAGATAACAATGACGCTGGGCCAGAAGTTGCTAAATCCATTAGTCGCTTTCAACGCCACGTGCGATGTTGCTTCTGCTAATACGCCTAATAAAAGAAATAACCAACCCATAATACTACCTGCTCATTTTATGATTTATAGAAAATTTTAGACTTAAAAAAACGCCTTCACATACTTGTCGCAGGTGAAGGCGGATATAACACGACCATTTACTTAAATACTCTAATAAACAATCGGTTGTTTAATTGCCACTTATCGAAAGTACTATTTATCGAAATGAATGACAGTACGAATACTTTCGCCTTTGTGCATCAATTCAAATGACTCGTTAATATCTTCTAACGCCATGGTGTGGGTAATAAAATCGCTAAGTTTGAAATCACCAGCCATGTAACGTTCTACAATTTCTGGTAGTTCTGAACGACCTTTAACGCCACCGAATGCACTGCCACGCCATACACGACCCGTTACCAGTTGGAATGGACGGGTTGCGATCTCTTTGCCCGCACCGGCTACACCGATAATGACTGATTCGCCCCAACCTTTATGACAACATTCTAATGCCGAACGCATAACGTCAACGTTACCGATACATTCGAATGAGTAGTCAACACCACCATCAGTTAATTCAACAATGACGTCTTGAATTGGCTTGTCGTAGTCTCTCGGGTTGATGCAATCTGTTGCGCCTAATTGACGTGCTAGCTCGAACTTGCTTTCGTTGATGTCGATAGCAATGATACGACCGGCTTTTGCCATTTGCGCACCAATAATTGCAGAAAGACCAATACCGCCAAGACCAAATACTGCAACTGTGTCGCCTTCTTGTACTTTGGCTGTATTGAGTACTGCGCCCATACCTGTGGTAACGCCACAACCTAATAAACAAACTTCTTCTAACGGTGCTTCTTTGTTTACTTTTGCTAACGAGATCTCGGGTAAGACTGTGTATTCAGAGAATGTTGAGCAACCCATGTAATGGAAGATTGGCTGACCGTCTTTGTAAAAACGGGTCGTGCCATCTGGCATTACGCCTTTACCTTGGGTTTCACGAATTTTTTGGCAAAGGTTCGTTTTACCTGATTTACAGTACTTACATTCGCCACATTCTGGTGTGTAAAGTGGAATAACATGGTCGCCAACGGCAACACTTGTTACGCCTTCGCCAATTTGTTCAACGACACCGCCGCCTTCATGGCCAAGAATGACTGGGAAGATACCTTCTGGATCTTCACCTGACATAGTGAATGCGTCGGTGTGACATACGCCAGTTGCTACGATGCGCACTAATACTTCGCCAGCGCGCGGTAACATCACATCTACTTCTTCAATAGAAAGTGGTTGGTTAGGGCCCCAAGCAATAGCCGCTTTTGATTTAATAAATTTGTCAGTCATTTTATTTTCTCGCTAATTTATATTGTCATTTGGGAGGTAACGCTGAGGTCCCTCGTTTTGTTGGAGCCATTATAGTTATTTCTGTGATATTGATAATCCCATTAAATTGCAAATTACCTTTACTGTGTTGTAACAATTGACGGATGTTAGCGGTGATTCCCTTATAATAAGCATTACTTATGGGACGAATAAGTAATAGTCATTAGTTCTTTCAGCATCAAATTATCATAATGCCTCCCAACAGATAGCGTCGCATGGATTTGCTGATAGCGGTTGGCTTTGGTTTTGTTATTTTGGTATTAGATTATTGATATACCTTCAAAATCATTGTCATTGTGCCAATGGAAATGGCGATGATTTCGCCACTGATGAACGTTAGGTATCAGTGAACTTTGATAAGACTTAGGGTATACATTATGAATAAATCTCTTTTGGCAACGATTGTCTCTGCTTCTCTATTTTTAGCAGGCTGTTCTTCTTCGGGTGACTCAAGCAACGGTGGACCGGGTGATCCAGTTATCCCTGATATCGATAACTCACCAGAATGGGGACTTGATATTGGTGATGCACCTGATTGGGGGTTAACTGATCCAGATTTCGGACTATCAACGCCTTCAATTCCAGACAGGTTGCCACCAATATGGGGTGGACCTGAAGTACCGGAGATTGATAATGGTCCTGAGACCAGTTATACCATTTCAGGAAACACGATCACTGATGCTAATGGTAACGTGTTCAATATTACAGATGTGAATTGGCTTGGTCAGGAAATGACGGTTCAAGATCAAGAGGGTAATGAATATCGTGTGAGCGTTATACGTCAAGGTGAACTTGAAGGGGATTTTGGTGTTGTAATTAATGGTAACCCGATCATCATTGGTGGTGATACCGTTCAAGGCGGGCCAAGACCATTGATGGAGAATAGTGGCCAGGCTATTGACCGTAATGCTATCCGTGATTCAATTCGCTCTCATTTAAAATAATTCTCTATTTTATGTATTCAGCTCCTAGCGTTTGCTTGGAGCCTTCCCCTAGGTTAGAACATGAAAACTATTTCAATTACTTGCAGCGCAATGATGCTCTGTACTTCAGCGTTTGCTGGAATTGATCTATCAATTGAAAAGGATGTAATAGAGATCGGTGTTACCGCGACGGTAACTGATAATACTTATTTATATATTGGTGGAGACAGCAACGAATGGCTCGGGATTGGTGTTGGTTACCATCAATTTGTTAATTCGAATTGGAAGTTGGATTCTTATTATGAGTTCAGCTTGGAGGATGATTGGCTTATGGGGGAGTTAGCTGGTGTTGATGGCGTTAAAACAAAAACACACTTTGTTGACCTTTCTGCAATCCGATTTTTCGACGGGTACTCTGCGAAGTTTGGCGTGACAAGCGAATTTGTCCGCAATGGTTTCACTTGGATGACGGTTGATGATGCGAATAAGTATTCGGCCTATTTCGCCGCAGCTAAGTACTTCCAGCATGCTTATGTTATTGGTAAATTTGAGTTTCACTATGCAGAAGACAAATCGGATATGGTTGATTTCAACCAAGGGACCGCGAATGAATGGGAAATATCGATAGGTACTATGCGTCCGATTTTACATATCTATCCGTATGCGAAAGTATCTGCTTTTAGCCCTAACGGTACTTATTATGGCATGGATGACATTGATTACAGTTGGACTATTGGAGGGCGGATTTCATTCTAGAGGATGATTATTGAACATAAAAAAACCTGATATTGCTATCAGGCTTTCAGGTATTAATTAACTTGGCTGGGCACATTTAATTAAGCGAATTTCTTTTCTAAATGGGCAATGATGTCATTTGATTCATACATCCATTGCACTTGACCATTTTCTTCAATGCGTAGGCAAGGAACTTTACGGCGACCGCCTTGTTGTTCTAGTTCGTTACCAAACGTAGCATCATTTTTCGCATCACGTACTGCAATATCTAGGTTTAAACGTTTCATGCTACGACGTACTTTTACGCAAAATGGGCAAGCCTCAAATTGGTAAAGTGACATGTTATTGATTTCGCTATCAACCTTTGCCTGTTCTTCAGCAGGACGTTTCATGCTTTTTGGTGAAAAGATGAAATTAAGCGTTAAAATAAGACGGCCTAGTAACCAGCGAACAACTTTCATGAATGAGTACCTTGTGAAAATAGGATTAGTTTTTCGGTATGCTACCATATTTGTAGCGGGTAAGGCGACGCCTAGACGATGCTTGAAATCGATTAAGAATAACTAAGCACATAAAGTCTAGGCGTATATATCAGCTTATTGAGTGGCTTTAAGCGCGGCGTTTTCTAAAGGCGTAGATACCAGCGCCATAGATGGTTTTGAAGAACACTGGCCAAGTACCTAGATTGGCTTTTGGCTGTTGCTGTTTGGCAATACGTGCAAGCTGGGCTTCGTACCAGGTAATTTCTAACATCGCCATGCGATCAATGGCTTTCACACCTGTAGTTAAGTTAGGTAGGCTAATCTTATGTTCATCCGATGCCATTAGTTTATTCGGCAGTTGCGTATCTAGCGACATTGGACGTGCGATACCGATAAAGTCTGTGGCATTGCTTTGCAGTGCTGACAACATGGCTTTACTTGAACGGAATCCGCCAGTTACCACTAACGGTGTGTCGGTGATCGCGCGTACTTTTTCAGCATAACTCAGGAAGTAAGCTTCACGTTCTAAAGTTGATTTCTTCACTTTGTGACCGGTCATCGTTGGGCTTTCATAGGTACCACCGCTGATTTCGATTTGATCGATCCCTGCATCACCTAATGCTTTAACTACTTGCATTGATTCTTCTTCGGTAAAACCACCACGCATGAAATCGGCTGAATTTAATTTAATGCCAATAGGAAAGTCATCACCGACTTCAGCACGTATTGCTTGATAGATTGATAATACAAAGCGCATACGGTTTTCAATGCTACCACCCCATTGGTCGTCACGTTGATTGTGGCGTGGAGACAAAAATTGATTCACTAAATAACCGTGGGCACCGTGAATTTGCACGCCTGTAAAACCAACTTGCTTAGCCAGTTTCGCACTCGTTTGAAATTGACCAATAATGTTTAAAATTTCTGATTCAGTAAGGGCGCGTGGCGTATTAAAGCCTTTTTCTAAACCATTGGTTAATGCGATAGCAGAGGGCGCTACAGGTTCTTTATTAATAAAATTTGGTGTTTGCTTACCGGGATGATTTAACTGCGCCCAGAATTGCGTATCGTTAAGGCTACCTTGTTGTGCCCAGTTTTTAAATTCCGTTAAATCACTTTGTTCATCTAGCACTACGTTTTTTGGTTCGCCCAGTGCGTCACGAGCAACCATGATATTGCCACTAATAGACAAACCTAAACCACCTAGAGCCCAAGCGCGATAAAGCGTTGCTAGACCCGGTAATGGATTGTGTTGCGGATCACCAAGCTGTTCACTCATTGCCGATTTAAATAAACGGTTTTTAATAAACGTGCCACTTTTTAAGGTAAAACCTTGCTGTAATGTCATTGCTGTAGTCATTATTAATCCTGCTTTAAATAAATCATTAGACCGGTCGTCTTAAGCTTGGGTCAAAAAAACGATATTATAATTCGACTCATAATATCGCTGTCTATTTGTTCGTGTTTAACATGCCATTTAGCTGGCTTTTAAAATGTCATCAAAAATGAAATCGGTGATCTGCGTTAGATTATCGGTATTACCGGCGATCTTCATTTCGATTAAACTACCTTCCCATGCTGTCCACATTAATGTCGCCAGCTGCTTTGCAGGTAAGTCAGTACGGATTAATTGTTGTGTTTGTGCTTCACTGATTAATCCAGATAATAATTTGTTTAATGCATTAACAGAACGCTGCATTGCTTGTTGGCATAACGCACTGGAATCACCAATATCGTTAGCGACACTGGCAACCAAGCAACCTTGTTTGCCGTTCTGCTCGCTGTATTTTTGGCGACCTTTTTCGAACAGTGCACGCAATTTTTGTATTGGGTTCAGGTTTATGTCATCTAATAGCGGCTGAATTTCTTTGGCATTGGCGTGCATATCGGCTTCGATTAGCTCGGCAACAAAGGCTTCTTTGCTATTAAAGTAGTTATAAAAGGACCCTTTAGGTACTTTCAGCTCATCTAGGATCTGTTTAATCCCAGTGCCGTGATAACCGTGTTGAGAGATATGCTTGATACCAACTTCAATCAGGGCTTCGCGAGTATGTTCATTTTGTTTAGGTCTTGGCATTTGGCTATTCTATGACCGATCGTCTTGAAATGCAATTGTTAAAGGTTGGGTGCTTATCTCCTCCTACCTTATCTCGCGATTAAGCTCGGTTATATTTTATTCTGCTGCCATTTATCTACAACCAACGCCGCGATAAGATCGCCTTCGACATTCACTGCGGTTCTGAAGGTATCCAGTGGACGTTCGATAATAAGTAAAATGGCGATACCTTCTAGTGGAATACCTGCAGCAAGCATGACTAATTGCATGCCAGACATCGAGCCTGATGGCATACCAGGTGCGCCGACAGATGAAACCATGGCCATGATAAAAATCATCACGATACCCGTGGTACTTAAATCAATGCCAAATAATTGCGCGAGGAAGAGTGCCGCTACCCCTTCAAATAACGCGGTGCCATCCATGTTCATCACTGCACCAAGCGGTAATACAAAGCTACTGGTACTTTGTGATATGCCCAGTTCGTTCTCTGCTGCTTGCATCGACAAAGGCAGTGTTGCTGAGCTTGACGAAGTAGCAAACGCCATCGCTAATGGTGCGGAGATTGCTTTAAATAAGGTGCTAAATTTAATGCCAGTAAAAATTTTAGCCAGAGTCGGTAAGACAATGACGCCGTGAATCAGGGTGAGTACAAATACCAACAAGGCAAATAGCGCCAATTGACCAAATAAGCCGGTATTCCCTGTCACCGTAAACTCAAATACGATGGCGAACACGGCTATCGGGGCGAGACGAATGATACTCTGTACTAATTTATTTAAACCTGCATTCAGCCCCGCAATCACAGTAAATACCACATGATTTTGTGGCAATGAACGTAATAGTGATACTGAAAATAACAGTGAGAATAAAACAATCGCTAACAGGTTGCCGTTAACCAAGGCTGAAAAAGGATTCACAAGCGCCATCGCCAATAATTTAGCAGTAATGCTTGAGCCTGTTACTGTATCTTGTTCAATTAAATTAATGTGGTCAGCAACAACGATTGGCTCTACAAGTGGCTGCCATTCTGGCATTAATAGCGCAGCGCCAAGGCCGAGACTGATCGCGATAATCGACGTTAAACTGTAAAAGGTGAGGGTGCTTACGCCTAAGGTTTTTAATTTTAGCGTTGAGCCTATATTGGTAATACCCTGCATTAACGACAGCATGACCACTAAGCCGATAACCATTTTCAGCAAACCGATATAAGTGGTCTTGCCTAACAAGATTAATTGATACCAAGCCTGTTCAGTAATGTGTTCTGTAACTGGGCCGGAAATATTGGTGACGACTGGCAGCATGCTGGCAATAGCCCAAGCCAAAATAGCGGCGGTCAGTAGTTGCAACGGCAATGAACGCTTGATAGTTGATAACATAATATTTCTCGCTAGCGTGACTGGAACTCAATAAATGAAGCGCGATTATAGGGAAGTTATAGCTGGATGATAATGAGGGTAATAAGCAAATCACTTTTACTACATGGTAATAATTTAGGTTTATTATCGTAAATAACTTATAATTGTTACCTAACAGTTGAATAAGAGAATGTGTTGATGAGTGATTGGTCTGGTGTCAGTGAGTTTGTAGCAGTTGCCGAAACTGAAAGTTTTACCGCGGCGGCAAAGCGTTTAGGGATCTCGACCGCACAAGTGAGTCGACAGGTATCCGCACTTGAAGAACGCTTGTCAGCCAAGCTGTTTTATCGGACCACACGTAAAGTATCGGTGACTGAAGTAGGTGGTATTTATTACCAGCATTGTCGCCAGGTAATGGACGGACTCGCAGATGCAGAACGTGCCATCAGCAATTTACAAAGCACGCCCAAAGGTAAGTTAAAAATAACCGCGCCAATTACTTACGGTGAACGCAGTGTTGCGCCATTGGTGAATGATTTTGTGATCCAATATCCTGAGCTAGAAGTGCAATTAGTATTATCTAATCAGCAGATTGATTTAATCGATGAAGGCTTTGATTTAGCTATTCGTCTCGGTCAGTTAGGTGATTCATCGATGATTGGTAAACGTCTTGCTACTCGTAAGCAATATGTTTGTGCTGCGCCGGAATACTTAAGTGCCTTTGGTGCTCCGCATACCTTGTCAGAATTAGACCGTCATAATTGCTTATCTGGCACCTTGGATTACTGGCGTTTTCAGGAAAAAGGCAAAGCCCGTAATATTCGCGTGAAAGGTAATTTTAGCTGTAACAGTGGCCCAGTATTAGTGGATGCGGCATTGAAAGGCGTGGGTATAGTGCAACTGCCAGATTATTATGTGCAGGAATATATTAACCAAGGTCTGCTGATTGAATTGCTGCCAAACTACCGTGAACCGGATGATGCTGTGTGGGCTTTATATCCACAAAATCGCCATCTGTCGCCGAAAGTACGTATGTTGGTAGACTACTTAGCAAAAGAATTAGCGATAAATTAATTATAATAATATCGTTATTTGTAGCGATTATTACAGATAGAGAAGTCGACAGAGACGTAGATAGTGAAGTTGATATTGGAGTCGATAGATAAGTAGGGAGTCATCACGTGTGACTCCCTTTTTAGTTCTTATGCTTAGCTTTATTTTGAGTGCTGTTATTTTATTGATACAAGCTAAGCGTTATTTGCTACCAGGACTAATCAATTAACGCCGACACCGTTTCTTGTAATGTCGTTAACTGCGCTTTAAGTGTCGCGACTTCATGTTCAAGTTCATCAACACGTGTTGCTAATACGTTATTGTCATCAGCGCTGTTATTGCTAGCCAGTGCTGAGTTATCTGTAGCAGCTGTCGAAACGACTGCACCACTGAATAGATGGGCATAGCGACAAGCACTTTGTCCCGGTTCTCTATTCAGTTTAACGATAAATGGACCTTGTTCATGATTGGTAAGTTGATCTAATGCCGTTTCAACTTCTTGCACATCATTAAATGCATGCTGGCGTGCAGAACGGGTTCTTAGTTCACCCGGTGTTTGCGGCCCACGTAAAAATAATAGCGTCAAAATAGCTAATTGCTGTGGGCTGAAACGAATTTTACTGAACTCTGTATTACCAAAACGATGACGGATCTTAGCACTGCGTTTACTGCCGTGTTCATCGTTTATCACTAAATGTTTTTTCACCAAGTCATCAACAATGTTTTGTACTTCGTCTTGGCTTAATGACAGAACAGGTTCACGGCTGCTTTTTTGATTACATGCCGACGTTAATGAGTTTAACGATAGCGGGTAATTATCTGGTGTTGTGTGTTCTTTTTCGATCAACGCGCCTAATACACGCGTTTCATGTAGTGATAATTCATCCATTACCAGTCAATCCCTATTTGCGCTTTAATACCTGAGCGAAAGGCATGTTTTTCTTCTCTGACTTCACTCACTGTGTCTGCCATTGCCACTAGATCTTTGTGGGCACTGCGACCGGTGACGATAACCGTCTGATCAACAGGGCGGTTACGAATAGCGTTAAGCACTTCTTCGAGATCCAGATATTGGTAACTGAGCATGTAAGTCAGTTCATCGAGTAATACCATTTTAAGATCTGGATTTTCGAGCATGGCTTTAGCATGTTCCCATGCTGTTTCTGCTGCGGCGATATCGGCGGCTTTATCTTGAGTGTCCCAAGTAAAACCGGTTTTCATCGCGTGATATGGCATGTCAGGGCGTACTTGCTGGATAAATTTAACTTCACCTGCTGCCCAGGTACCTTTGATAAATTGTACTACACCGGCATTAAAGCCATGGCCAATACAGCGGATAACATTACCAAACCCAGCGCAGGTTTTACCTTTACCGTTACCTGTCATGACGATCAAAATACCGCGTTCTTCTGTGGCTTTATCAACCCGTTTTGCGACGGTGCTTTGGATCTTCTGCATCTTTTGTTGATGTTTATCTTGGCTATTTTGTTCGGTCATTCCATATTCCTTTAATGCCTAATACTAATAACCTCAGTGTAAGGCTTTTATGACTAAATGGAAGTGGGAAAATTAAAAATCACCTTGAGTGAGCTTTTGATAAATCTGATCTTTTAAGGCGACCCTGCGACTTTTTAATTCGCTAAAGTGACTGTCGGTGGTGGGAATGCCGCTGGCTTCAAGGCCGTAAATCTGATGATCGAGTTGATGATATTCTTTAGCGAGGGCGGTAAATTCGGGATTATCGCTTTTTAATTTTGCGATGTCGATAGCGTGGTCTGGGAATTCGTGCGATAGCGGATGTTTTTCATTCTGCATTATGATGGCCTTATATCTCCAAGTTACTTCAAGATAAAGTGATGAACGGGTTCTTTCAGTGTAGTCGAACCCGTTCATTGCGTCATTTAATGCTGAGCTTGTTCTTGGTGCCAATGGTCAAGACGTGGTGTTAGCATAATAGCCAGTAATACCAAAGACAAGCCGCCCATCAACACGATAACCGCGTAAGGGGCTGTTAAATCAGTTTGTTGAATTAAGCCTGCAAGTAGCGCTGCGCCACTCATTTGGATACAACCTAACATCGCTGCTGCTGTACCTGCGCGTTCGCCAAATGCAGCTAATGCCATACTGGTTGCTGGACCAAGCAATAGTGCAAAACCAATGCAAAGCAACATCATCGGTAGCATAAAGGCAAAGGCTGCGGCCATGCCAGCTGTTGGTCCCCATTGCTGTACCATCAACTGTAGTGCAGCTGATGATAATAAAGCGAGTAGAGCTATAATAACGGTAGGACGATTACCAAAACGTTTAATCACTAACGGTGCAGCAAAACAAGCGGCGATATTAACGATAGCATTAAGGCCAAACAAACCACTGAACTCTAACTCGGCGATGCCTAAATTGCGGATCAACCAGTCGGGAGCATACGATACATAAGTTAAGATTGAAGCCATACCAACCATGCAAGCAACGGCATAAAACATAAAGTGCGCATCGTGTAGCACAGGTTTAAAACGATCCCAGTGATAAAGCGAACCGGATGTATCGGTATTGTCTGGGCGAGTTTCTGGTAATTTTTTGATGATCAACGCAAGTATGATTAAGCCGTATATTGCCATGAAGATAAACGTTGAACGCCAGCCAAACTGTAGCGCTAATAGGCCGCCTAATGTTGGTGCTAATGCAGGGATAACGCAGATCACACCATTTAAATAACTGTAGTAATGCGCACTTACTTTAGAGTCAAAGCTATCGCGTACGGCACTAAATACCACGATTGAAGTGGCACAAGCAGCGATACCTTGTAGTACGCGTGCTATTTGTAACCAATGAAATTCAGCCGCGCCAGCAGCAAGTAGACTGCTTAGGCAATACAGGATCACGCCGCCGATAGCGACAGGACGACGACCAAAACGGTCGGCTAGTGGTCCTATTAATATTTGGCCAATACCCATGGCAAATAAAAATAATACTAAGGTAGATTGGATTTCACTTGAGGATACCTGGAATTCAGTTGCCATGGTTGGCATTGATGGTAGGTAAATGTCGATAGCGAGGGGGCTTAACACCACCATCGCCATCAAAATAGGTAATATATTTCGGCGCATTGTTATTCTCGAGTAAAAAAGGCTGGTTTAATGTCGGGCAGTTTACGTAAAGCGTGTTATGAATGGAAGTGGTATAATGTCAGAAGTGAATTTCCTTTAAGGAATATCTTATGAATTTAGATAATCTCGCCAGAATAGATTTAAATCTCTTAGTCATCTTACAGATCTTGCTGGAAGAAGAGAGTGTTACCCGTGCTGCCAACCGTTTACACTTGAGCCAGTCGGCATTAAGTAAAAGCCTCACTCGTTTACGCGATACTTTAGATGATCCGTTATTTCTGCGTACTGCTCATGGCCTGAAACCGACCGCGCATGCTTTGCAGTTAAAAGCGCAATTGCCGACGATATTACAAGGCTTGTATCAGATCAGTTTACCGCCGAGTTTTGAGCCCGAAAAAAGTCATCGCCAGTTTTCGTTTGCGATGCTGGAAAGTGCGTATGAGACTTTATTGCCTTATTACATCGGCCCTATTTTGTCGCAAGCCCCAAAGCTGAATTTAGAAATTTATGGTTGGAATGAAAAGTCATTATTAGACTTGCAGCAAGGGCAAATTGATTTTGGTATTACGGCAAGGGAGTTACATCCGACCGCAGATTTTCGCTTGAATAACCTGCCGGATGGCATTGCCCATCAACGTTTATTTACCGATGACCAAGTCTGCTTAGTGCGCTGTGACCACCCGATGTTAGCCAGTATTAATGCCGGACAGTGGGATGTTGAAACCTATTTGAGTATGTCGCATGTGCAGGTGCGCTGTGAAGGCAATGATTGGTGGTTACTCGATTATCAATTAGCAGAGTCAGGACAACACCGTCATATCTGCGCCACATTACCGGATTTTTACGGCGCTGCTAGCGTCTGTGCCCACAGCGACTTAGTGCTTACCTTACCCTCGTGTTTTGTATCGCATGCGCAGAAGTTATATGACTTGGTGCAATTACCTTTGCCGATAGATTTTTCTTCTTTGGTGTATGTGCTGTTATGGCACGAACGTAACAATGATGAACCAGGGCATAAATGGGTGAGAGATATTATTTGCCAGAGTGTGGATCAAGCTCGAGACTGATTTAATAATGCCGAGGCTTAATTAGCACACGGCATTATAATTTTATACTTAGCTCCAAATATGCTTGAATGCAGGCATGATCTGTTGGGTTCCTTCTTCATTTAAATGGTCATCATCGGAATATAAAATGATGCCATCTTTATCACCGTAGCAGGCTTTATCGTCACAAAGGTAAGGAAGTGGATCGATGATCTTAACGCCACATTGTTCAGCCATTGTATCTTGAATTTGCCACGCCAGTTTTTGTCTTTCGTGATATTCATCTAAGCTAATTGACACTCGTTCAGTGGCATTACCTGTCATTAAGTCGCGCATTTTTTCGTTGTACACATCGCTGATTAATTCAGGCGTCGGTCTCATCACATAGACTGGATGATTATCCGTGAAGGCACAGGCAGTCTCGATCATCCCTGTCGCTAGAGACTGTCGGTAAGTGTCGTTACGCTCTGTAAATTCAGCGTTAACAAAACGTTTTGGTGCACTTGCAGGTTTTTCATTACGGCCATATAAGTTTTGTGAGGTTCGATTGATGATAATCACAGGAACTCCTGGGTATTTATCTTCTGCTTTTTTTATGGCGTAATGGATAAAATCACCACAGGCGGTATTTTTTTCGCTTAAGCCTTTTTCATATAAACCATCAATAGTGCTACAAGCGTCCATAGACCAGTCTAAAACGGATTGATTTGCTGTGGCTCTATCAATCATGCTAACAAGTGCACTAGCATGACTATCACCAATGACAATAGCGCCTAATTCACCTTTACCATAAACACATTCAGGCATTTCTGTATCCCAAGTTCCTCGACATTGCCCAGGTTTCGTTGGGTAAACAGTTCGTTCCATGAATGTGATTAACTCTGTTGGTAAACGAGCAGTATTTTGGCTATTTTCTTTTGCTACCCCGGCTAGTATCGCGATAGTAAGCACTATCAATAATGGTTTATATTTGAAAAAGTTTTTAGCATTTAATTTGATATTGTGAAACTTGTACTGCTCGATGTAACGATAGCTTAAAAAACCAAGACCAATTGAGAGTGGTAAACCTATATAAATCCATTTTGTTCCGAGATCTAAATAAATGCCCAGTACTGAAATTGGCCAGTGCCATAAATAAATAGAGTAAGACCAAGTACCAATTTTTTGTAATAATGGATTGGTGGTGATAATACTTTTCGAGTTATTTGCTTGAAGAATAAAAAATGCACCCAAAACCGGTATTAATGCAAGATATCCAGGCCACACATTATCTTTAGAAATAAATAGATAACTGATGATGATTAAGCTAATGCCTGATATTTCTAGCCGCGTTTTGTTTTTATCTGTTAACTGTGTAAAGGGATAAAGGAAGGCGACACCGCCGAGCATCATTTCCCATGCTCTACTTGGCAGTAGGAAATAAGATAATTCAGGTGATTGATATGTTGAAAATACACCGTAGATAAAACCAATGAAAGTACCGATAAGTACCGATTGTTTTAGCGCTTTTAAAGATATTATTTTTTTGAGTAATATCAGTAATAATGGATAAATTATATAAAATTGCCATTCCGCTGATAAAGACCAAGTATGTAATAACCAACGTTCTTTTGAGGTTGTATCGAAATAACCTGCATCACCGCCATAGAAAAAATTAGAAATGAAGATAATACTATTTAAAGCATCATTGGTTAATGTTGTGTAATCCCTAGGCGTTAAATAAAACCAGCCTAAAATAAGCATTACTAAACATAAAAGAGCCAAGGCTGGAATAATACGATTGGCTCTGGATTTATAGAATTTACCGAGAGTAAAACTATCTTGTTCAAAACCATTGAAAATAATGCGGGTCATTAAAAATCCGGAAATAACAAAAAAGATATCTACGCCAGTGAACCCACCTGGTAGTAACGCCGGATTGAAATGAAATAATACTACGGCTAAAACGGCAATAGCCCTTAACCCATTTATATCTGTTCTGAACTGCACAATAATTACTCTGGTTAAAATTTGATGCAGTCTAGCATTAAGAAGATATTATTTCTCAAGAGTTTTATAGTGATATCGACCACTTAAAAATACTTTTTTGACTTTTTTATACCGTTTTAACGGCTATTAAAACATAGAGCTAGAGCATTTTTTAACACGATAAATAACGAAAGTATTGGTAATTAGGAGTGAAGTAATAAGACCCAAGTCGAGTGACTTGAGTCTTTCATTAAGGATTAATCTACAGCTTCAGCTGGAAAAGCATTTTCGCCAACGACTTTACCGTTAACTGTTTTACCATAATAACCTTGGTGGTTATGGTACTGCTCTTGGTTGGCTTTCAAGTCACCAGTAAAGCGTGGATCTTGTGGACGTTCATGGCTATTCATAAATGCGGCCACATCCCAAGCTTGTTGGTTGCTAAGCTGGATACTTTTACCCAACGGCATATTTTCATAAATGAAGAATGCTGCGGTATTAACGCGATGCATGCCTGCACCCCAGTTAAATGAACCTTTACCCCAAAGTGGCGGGAATGATTGTACGCCGTCTTGTTTTAACCCTTGGCCGCTATCACCATGACAAGTTGAGCAAGTTTGCTTATACACAATTTCACCACGTTCGATAGACGGTGTCTGCGCTGATTTAGCTAATTTAGGATAACCTCGGCCAGCTAACTTATTACGCTGTTCTATTGGTAGTGCCGCCGCAATTGTTTCTGGTAATACAAATGAATCTGCTTTGCCGCCTAGTTGTACAACTGCATCACTCATCTCTGGGATCTGCGTACTTTGCATATCGTATTTATCTAACAAGCCACCCATCGCTAACCAATATGAATAAGCGGTTAAGGCAACGAGTTCTGGTGAATCAACAGCAGGCGCAACGCCGTTCATTGAATATTTAAAACAACCTTGGATACGCTCTGCGTAAGTATTTACTTTGTCGTTCTTTTTACGATAGGCAGGGTACGCCATGAATGCGCCCCATAATGGTGCTGAATTGGCTTTCATACCCGCTTGCATATGGCAGTTGGCACAGTTTTGTTCATTACCAACGTATTGACCACGCATGGTCTGTGAATTAACAAATAGTGAATAACCTTGTTTTACTTTATTACCAAACTCAGTATTTGGAATAGTGGCTAAATCACGAGGTACTAAGTACTCAGTACTGGCTGCTTTTGCATGCGCAGGTAATTCGGTTTGGCGGTCGGGTAAATTTGTTTCTGCGCTGGCAAACGTCGAGAACAATAAACTTGCGCCGAGGATAAGAGATAATGTTTTCATTAGATGACCTTATTTTATCGCTGCAAAGTATTGCGCAAGATGTTGGATTTCAGAGGCTGTTAATTGCTGCGCTATGGTTGCCATTACATTGTTTTTATCGCCGGTGCGCTTTTTGTTTTGCCATGCCGTTAATTGGTTACTGATATAATCGGCATGTTGGCTGGCTAGACGAGGAAAATGGGCAACGCCTAAACCGCTAGGGCCATGACATGTTGCGCAGGCCGGAATGTTACGAGTCCAGTCACCTTGGTAAACCAGCTTTCTCGCGGGGTCGGTAATAATCACATTATCACCACGTTTTTCAATATTACTGATAGTCGGTGCTGGTAAAGAAGCAAAGAATGCCGCCACTTGCTGTACAGACTCTGGTGTTGCTAAGGTCATGACCATCGACGTCATCGATGGATTTTTACGATTACCATTTTTGAAGTGATTAATTTGTTCGACTAAATAATCTTTATCCATACCAGCTAACATCGGCGCTAGATTTGGCGTACCTAAACCTGCCGTGCCATGACAACTTTCACATACCATCGCCGCAGGTGGTGTGGCGGAAAATGCGGGCGCTTGCACTAACAGCAAAGCGCTCAGTCCAATGATGCTGCGGAATATATTCTTCATGGGCATGGTATGTCTCCAGGTTAGTCGGTAATTGTAGGGTCGGTCTAATTATAGTAATTCTCTCGCTGTAAGTAGGGTCCTTATAGGCAAGGTCATATTACGAGCATAGTTACTAGCATAATGACGGGCATAGTCTGGCGGTTTGTGAAAGAGAAAGATATTGTGGTTATCCACATAAATTAAGGGGTATATAGGTTCGGCTTTCGATGTGGATCAGCGTTGTGATTAAAAAAGCCCACAGGTACTGTTGTACATGCGGGCTTGTTAATTAATGACTGGGCTCTGACTTAATTAATGAGTTAACTAGCCTAAACTAATTTTAGCGGGCAGTGCTTGTCTTGCTGCAGCGCCAACCACCCAATCTAACAGTACCCCTTTACCTTCTCGGGTAGGGTCGATTAAACCGATATCGTTAATATTCACCCCATCATTGGATTTCATTTTAACTGGCTGTTGTGTATCGCCAATCCAATGGGCACGTTCACCGAGTTCTTTATGACCAAAGCCATGTTCAAACCCAAGTGTGCCTTGTTTAACACCATCAACAATTAACGCCATCGCTTTAGTGGCACTGGTTGGTGTGGTGATTGTAAACATAGCGCCAGTTGTTAAGCCAATTTTAGCCGCGTCAGTCGGATGGATATAAACTGGGTTAACACCTTTAATGGAATTTAACCGTGGTGACAGGTTTGATACTGCACTGTGAATATTCGATTTAAAGTTGGTTAAGGTAAATGGCCATTCCGTCGTTGGATACTTTTCTGCTAATGGTGTGCCATCTGCTAATTTTTGTGGATGCCAAGTAGGACAACCAGAATAATATTCACCCGTCATGGTATTACGCGATGTACCGAGTTTTTCATTCCAGATCGCTAATGGTTTCTGCCATTTGTATTTCATTTCTTCGCCTTTATAGGCTTCTGTCGCATTTTCAAAGCGACCGCCACGGGCAAAAATAAACGCGACCTTACCGAGTTCTTCCGGTGTTAACACTCGTTGCATCGCTGGCAATAGACGTTCGAGCCCCGACAATACCATATCTTCGCTGCTTGCTGCCGGAACGCCATTGGCAACATAGGCTAAATTGGCTGCAGCGCGTAAGTAAAAATCTTCCGCATTGTGAATGCCGTGCCAGTTACCTTGGCTATCACTAATCGCATTATCACCAAAACCGCCTAACTGCATTTTCTTGGCGATATCAATTAAGAAGTTTTCTAAATTGATACTACGACCGTCAGCCGTTTTTTCTGTTAATGCATTCACAATCGGCCAGCGTGCTGTGACTGTTTTAGTCGGTACGCCATGCCAAGGAGTCACCATGCCCCAACTTTCATAAGTCACTGTGTCAGGGACTATGTAGTCGGATAATGCCGTTGTTTCATTAATGAAAGCATCAACAGACACGATCAGTGGTAGCTGTTTTGGATCTTTTAATTTATCACCCAATAAGTTAGCTAACCCAGGTACGCCATACATAGGGTTCGCCATGTGGTTGATCCAGGCTTTGGCACGATACGGATAACCATCTACTGCAGCCGAGAGATGTTCTGTTAATAACGGCGCAGAAATCGGATACCAAGGTGATCGTGTTGGATATGGCGATTCACCTGCGGCGATACGACGTTTATATTCGCTGGTTTTTTGGTACGGGAATTTACTGCGAGATAAAAAGATCCCTTTTGGTTTTACTTTATTTTTAAACTTGGTGAAATCGTAACGTGGTCCGTTACCTGATGTTGGATAACCACCAGACTTAGCCATGACACCGCCTTTCAAGTTGATGTTACCAATTAGCGCGTTGAGCATTAGGATTGTATAGGCATTGTAGAAACCGTTACTGTGCATGTTGCCGCCATGGCTATCGACGACGGCTTTAGTACCATGACTGGTAAAGCGTTTCGCTAGCGCGGTGATCGTCGCTACTGGAATGTCACATTGCGCACTGTAGAACTCAAGATCGTGGGCAAATGCCGATTCTTTTAAATGCTGTAGTGATGATTTAACTTGTACATCACCTTGCTTGGTCGTGACGACTTGATCAATGAATAATCGCGCGGGTTGATCTTGTGTGTGCACAGAAAGATCACCACTTTGTGCATCGACGATCACATACGGATCGGATTCTGATAATGCCGTGCCAGTAAACCCAAGATCTACTTCTGAAGCGCGAAGGAAATAACCGTAGCGCGGATGATCCTTATCACTTATTACCAAATGCGTGGCGTTACACCAATGGGCAGTACCCGCGGTTTTCATCGCATTGGGACCTGGTTGTGTTAAGAAAGCTGTATTAAACTTATCATTGGCTAATATCCACTGGATCATGCCGAGCACTAATGCTGAATCACTGCCAGGTTTGATCGGTAGCCAGTTGTTATTGTCACCTGCAGCTAAGCTCGATGATGCTGGTAGCGCTGGAGAAACGACGGTATAGCTAAAGTTGCCTTTGGTACGGGCTGTGGCTAATTGACGTGCTTGGCGTTTAAATGGATTACCCGCTTGAGCTGGCGACATACCTATGTATAACGCAAATTCACAGTTTTCTAGGTCTGGCTTAACGTGGGCGAATTTATTTAGATCATTCATTAATGCGCCAGAGCCTGCACGGAAACTATAACCACAGTACGAACCATGATGGCCAAAGTTACGCGTGCCATAACTGTTAAAAGCGAAACGTTTAAACAGATCGTCACGGCCTTCATTACCGGCATTGGTCATTAATAATTGGTTGGCTTTCGGGCCATATTCTGGATTTAGCGGATCGAGTGGGGTTTTCACATCGCGGATCACACGTAAGCCGTCAACATGACCTTCACCAAATAGATCGCCACCTTCAACCACTTCTTCTAACAGTTGTTCGTAGCTGATCGGGATCCACTTACCTTCACCACGATTACCAACACGTTTTAGTGGTTGGGTGATCCGATACGGACTTTTACGGATTTCCATCATACCGTTACCACGGGCACAGGCCGTTGAACGACCTGCTAATCCAGCTTCACCAGCCATGGCAATATAGGCATCTTTGACTGGGGTATTAAAAGGGATCTGGTGTTCATTTGATAATGGATGATACGGGTTACCAGAAATACGTAATATCTCGTCACTGGCGTTATCTACACGTACACGTAAACCACACAGCGTCCAGCAACCGAAACACATTGACGGTGCCACACGCTGCGCTGGGTTATTGATCAGCTTACCGTTTTCAGTCACCTTATATTCTGGTGTTAATGAATTACCGTGATGCGGGTGTTTGGTTTTTTTACCGGCAGTACCATCGATAATGCCATGTACCGCATGCGATGTGGTGGTTGCATAACCTGCTGCAAAAGCGCCAACACCACCTACAGCAAGACCTGATTTAAGAAATTGACGACGTTTGTTATCCATAATGAAGTCCTTACTGTGTGTGTTGTGTTTTGAGAGGTTGTGAGACGGTGCTGTTTTTTACTGACTTTACTCGTTTAACTGACTTTACTGATTTTTCTTGTATCGCGACGATCTCTGAAGCCGCTAATGCTAAGGCTAACCACAAACCAGCCATACCAAGAATACCGAGTAGCCCTGCAGAGCCCATCGGCAATTCATACGGATACGGTCCTTGGTCAAATTTAGCGATGGTTTGTACATCCATGATGGTGACCCAACGTAGATACCAACAACAAATCAAGCTGATCGCACTCATGATTAATAATTGCGGACGGTTATACAGCGCTATTTTAGAGGCTAGCAATGCAATGCCCATACAGGCCAAGAAACTGACCGCCAAGCTACCCAAACGTACTAACCATGCATCGCTTTCATATAACGAAAATGAAGCATTATTGGATGCCCAGATTGGCAATAAAACAGCGGCTAAGATGGCACTGACTAACAGTGCTCGTTTTATTAATCCTTGATCACTTTGGGTAAAGGCATTCGCTTTTGCAGGAATAGGGAATAGCGCTAACAGTAATAACGCAAAACCGATGGCCCCGATAAAGGCAGTCACAAACCACAGTAATGGTGCTGCAGGTTGATGCCATAACGGGCGGCTTTGTACTACGTAGATTTCCGCACCTGTGTACAGTGCGATAGTTAAACCGGATAAACAGGTTAATACCGTGACTGTGATCATTTGGGTGCTAGTGGTCTGCCAATCACCTAGGCTAAATAGGGATATTTTTTTCGCGATAGCATTGTCACTGTGTTTGAGTTTGGCTATATCATCACGTAAATATAACCAAGCCGTTAATATCGCTAATGCTGAAAATAGCGGTAAAAATAGTGAGCCTAATGACATCCATGACCAAGGTGTCATGTTGCTATAAAAGTGCAATGCTCGACCCGGTTGGTGTAAGTCACCGGTTAATGCCAGTGGGCCAACAACGGCGCCAATCGACATGGTCAATACTAATGCCGAGCGTAAGTAATGGCTGGTATGTGCACGGAATATATAGCTTAATAAAAACAATATTGCTGCCGCATACGCAGAGCCAATATAGAAAAAGTATTGTACTGCCCACGGGAGCCAAGCAATAGCTTGTGGTTGGACTAAAATTTCGGTGATGTTCATGCGTTTTCTCCTGCAGGATCATAGATGGCAACTTTACCGTCAATTTTACTGGTTAACGCGTCATCCATGCCGATGTAGAACACATGCGGCTGGGTGTTTTCTTCTGGTTTTAATACCTTGATGTCATCTTGGTGTTCGCGCATTAAATGGCTAATGTGGCTGTTAGGATCTTTAATATCACCAATAATACGCGCGCCACCCACACAGGTTTCTACACAGGCAGGTAATAAGCCTTCTTCTAAGCGATGAGCACAGAAGGTACATTTGTCGGCAGTGAGGGTTTCTTCGTTAATAAAACGGGCATCGTAAGGACAAGCTTGTACGCAATAAGCACAAGCCACGCAGCGCTCGTTATCGACCATGACAATACCGTCGTCACGTTGGAAGGTTGCTTGCACTGGGCATACCTTCACACAAGGTGGGTTTTCACAGTGATTGCATAAGCGTGGTAGGGTAAATGATTTAACATTTTGTAATTCACTGCTGCCGTCATCTAAAGTGACTTCGTATTGTTTTACTGTGGTACGGAATTGGCCAATAGGTGCTTGGTTCTCAATGCTGCAACCAACTGTACACGCTTGGCAACCGACGCATTTACGTAAATCAACCACCATGGCATAACGTTTACCGCTCTGGCCTTTACGGTCGGGGGCTTCGCTATTACGGATAATGGTCGTGGTGAGCGGATTTGCCCCTGAAACTGGTATGATAGCCGCGCCGACGGTCAATGCACCGAGACGGGTCATTAAGCTGCGTTTAGTTGAGTCCATGAGAACGCCTTGTGGTTAATAGTGATTAAGGCTATTGTCTGGAAATAAAGAGGTAGTGGGTATTGTGGTTTTCCACATACACAGGGGCGGCTTGATCTAAAACAATAAATATTTTGGCTTTATCGCTATTTTGGTATGCTGAGGTGGTTATCTTATTTGTAATGAACGGTATGAGCAGGGTATTAGTAGGGAATTGACATGGCTAACGTATTAATAAAAGCAGTGATTGCTACCTTGTTGCTGGTGATGGCGCAAGTGCATGCCAGTAACGAAACGGATATGACGAGTAGTATTCCCAGTGATAGTAATGCTGCCCCTTTTATTGATACTCGAATTATTGAGCGTATTGCTGATAACAAACAAACCATGACCATCGTTGATGTGGGTGTATTAGCAACGCGTGGTGTCTTTGAAGCCAAGCAGCGCTGGCAGCCCACACTATTATGGTTACAAAGTCAGATCCCTAATAGCGAATTTAGACTGCACCCTTTCACTTTAGCTGAAATGGAAACGGCAGTAGAGCAACAAAGTGTCGATGTGGTGGTGACTAACCCTGGGCAAGCGGTACGTTTAGGTCGGCAATATCCACTGTCTTGGTTAGCGACGTTAAACAGTAAACTGGGTGACGGTACTCATGTCATTGGCTCGGCTTTGGTAGTGCGCGCCGATTCGCACTACCAGCACTTAGTCGAGGTCAGTGGTGACAAGATAGCTGCTGTTGCCAGTAATGCCTTTGGTGGTTATCTAACGATGCAACTGACGGTGCAAAATCTAGGTATTAACCCAACGGCTTTTTTCTCTGACGTATCGTTTTTAGGTTTTCCTGTTGATGCCATTATTTACCAGTTGCGAGATGGCTATTTTGATGCCGCAGTCGTGCCGGTGTGCCAACTCGAAAGCATGTTAGAAGAAGGCTTGATTCAACAGGGGGTATTCCGGGTGTTAGATGATATCAGCCCGGATAATTTTGCTTGTGCGCTGTCTACGCAGTTATATCCGAACTGGTCTATTGCTAAAACCAGTGCTATTTCAGCTACGTTAGCTAAAAAAATAACCCGCGCGCTATTGGCCTTGCCCAGTGATCATGCTGCTAGTATTGCCGCTTATTCTACAGGTTGGACACCACCCATTAGCCAATTATCTGTTGATCAGTTATATCGTGATTTAGATATACACCCTTTGCAACGACCTTGGTGGCAGGAAGCGGCAGTCTGGATCAAGAAGAATCAACAATGGGCTTGGGTAGTATTTTTATTCGTGTTGTTATTAAGTGTTTATCATTTAATTTTGGAATACCGCTTTAGTCGCAGTGAACGTAAATTAAAAGCCACCTTAAACCGTTTAAAAGAAAAAAATGCCATGTTAGAACATGCTCAGCGAGTGGCGATTGTGGGTGAGTTGGGTAGTAGTCTCGCGCATGAAATTAATCAACCACTGGCTGCTATTTTAAATTACAGCCAAGGCGGGTTATTACGGATAAACAAAGGCGCGGATGCCAGTGCAATAACACCAGCATTAGAAAAAATACAACAGCAAGTGAAGCGAGCAGATGGTATTGTGCAGCGATTACGTGCGCTTATTAATAAACGTGCTGTGGCGAAGTCGCCCTGTGATGTACAAGCATTACTCACTGATACGTTAGAGTTACTAGAGTATGATTTCCAGCAAAAGAATATTACCGTAAGCCAATCCTGTGTCGGTAATGCCGTGGAGCTAGAGGCTGATATTGTTGGCTTACAGCAGGTATTATTAAATGTATTAAATAATGCGGCAGATGCCTGCTTGATGCGGGATCCGGCTGTGCCGATAAATAATAAAATTAGTATAGAGAGTCACTATAGTGATGACCGATTAATATTAACGGTGACCGATAATGGTATCGGCTTAACGGCGACCAGTACAGAATTACAGAATGCCTTTTTCACCACTAAAAAAGACGGATTAGGACTGGGGTTAGCCATTTGCCGTGATGTGATTGAAGCCCATCATGGTCAATTTTCGCTGGTGGCTGCTGCTCCCATTGGTTGTCGCGTCAGCATACAATTACCGTTGCCATAAGCATTACCATAGTTGTTATAATTGAGGATGATTAATATGAGTCAAAAGCCAGTAACAGGGCATGAAATATCAGTGCCTGTCTATGTTGTTGATGATGATGAATCAGTGCGTGATTCGTTGGCATTTATGCTTGATGGTTATGATATCAATGCCACAACTTATGCTGGTGGCCCGTCATTTTTAGATAACGCCGAAATCATGCTGCCGGGCTGTGTGATTTTAGATAGTCGGATGCCGGAACTACGTGGCCAGGATGTACAAGCTATTCTGACTCAATGTAATAGCCCACTGTCGATAATTTTTCTTACTGGCCATGGTGATGTATCTATGGCTGTCGATGCGTTTAAATCGGGCGCGGTGGATTTCTTTCAAAAGCCGGTCGATGGTGAAAAATTAGTGCAGGCGATTATGCTTGCGGCGGATAAATCAGTTGCGCGTAGCCAACAACTTAGTGCGCTATTATCTTATCAATCACTGACTGAGCGTGAACAAGAAATATTATTATTGTTGGTACAAGGTAAGCGTAATCAACAGATTGCCGAGACATTATGTATTGCAGTTCGGACTGTTGAAGTACATAGGTCGAGTTTAATGAAAAAGTTTCAGGCTAAGACTATTGCTGAGTTGGTTTTACAATATGGTTTGGCTATTAATTAGCTGGAAATAGGGCTACACGGCTTGCTGAAATGGATTGTTAGCATAATGCTTTGTTTTACTCTTAAGGAGTAATTTATGGTTGAGAAAAGTTCAATATCGCATAAACTCCTTATTGTGAATTAACATTATGTTCACATTTATTTTGGATTAATTAGTTAACTGGAGGTACACATGAAAAATTTAAATCTTGTTCAATTCGTTTGTGTATCACTCGATCATACCAGCTCCATGATGGCCGTTCATCACGCCCTCATAGCCTGTTCCGATCGTAAACCAGGCACCACATTTACTAATTAATTCGTAACCTTAACGGCTGCGAAAAATGGCAGCTGATAGGGTAATCCTCATTTATATCCCTAGATAGTCGAAATACTGCACGCCATTTTTCCCAGTTAAATTTTTAAGTTTAAAACTTATATACTGGAGAATTCTTATGCGTCATTCACTTTATTTAAACCTGGCTGTATTTTTTGTTCGTGCTGATATCCGCCGTGAAGAGCGAGTATGGTTAGCAAAAAGCCGTCGTACCAGCAGTGAGATCCCATTGGGCAATGCGTATCTGTTAAAAGATATTGGTCTTAATGCCGATGGTCGTCCACTTTGCAGTGCGCTGCCACGTGATATAGCTGCGAAACGTCGAGTGCGTCATCTACGTCGCGCTTGCCGTGTGAAAATAGCAACGTAACAAAAAGGGCTAGGCTGTTTGTGCAGCTTAGCCCCTGATATATTTTTAGCGGTAGAATTTTATTTAATGTTCAAACGCCGCTGAACCATCTTCATTGATGTGAAGTTTGGCTTTTGCTTGGTTGATTAATTGCGCTGCACAAGATGGTGAGACCGAGCGTAAACTACCTTTTCCACTCTGGAATGAAGGTTCCCAAGCTCTATCTTTGTATCGACCTGCTTCTATAAATTCCACAACTACTTTCATGAATAACCTCTACATTGTTGGTCTAATTACTGGCCTATTACGACGACATATTTTGAGATAATGTGGTCTTGCGTAATGGTCACTCAAAGGTTAGAGGTAATTTTAGTTCAATTGGTTCAAATATAAATGGGCTTATTTCAAATGAAACTAAGGGTATTTTTCTTATTCTTTTATAGATATAAAAACCGAGTGATTTACTGTATTTAAGCGAGAATATGACCTATTTATTTATAGACCTATTTATAGACCTATTTATAGGCCTATATCAGGTTGCTGTTCTGGGGCAGCTTCGACAAAGGCGGATTGTTGAATGCAGTGCTGATAAATACGGTTGGTGATGGGATAGGGAGTCATATCTAAGTTAAATCGCAGGGCGTTATAAACTTGCGGTATCAAATAAACATCTGCCATTGTAACTTGGCCATTACAGCAGTAGTGAGTACTCTCATTTTTTAGTAATAACATTTCAAATGCTGCAAAACCTTTTGCTAACCAATGGTGATACCAGGTTATTTTTTCTGCCTCATTACAGTCGAAACGCTCCTCGAGATAATGTAATACCCGTAAGTTATTGACGGGATGCATGTCGCAGGCAATGATTTGCGTTAATGTGCGGATATAAGCGCGTTCAATGAGATTAATTGGTAATAGGGGGGGTTGGGGGAAAGCCTCTTCTAAGTATTCTATGATAGCCGCTGATTGGGTTATTATTTGTGGTTTTGGTTCTAGACCATTAATATTTGGCGCTGTGATATCAAGGCTTGGCACTAAGCCTTGTGGGTTAACATCCAGATATTCTGCAGAGTTTTGTTCACCGCCATTACGCACTAAGTGCACAGGCACTATGTCGTAGTTTATATGCTTTAAGTTTAATACTATCCGCACCCGATAAGCAGCAGATGAGCGGAAATAGCTATACAGTTTCATATTGTATTCCCTGCTGTCTATGGCTTTATGGACGTTACACGCTGTTCAATAGCGCCAAAAATAGAGGCTCCAGCCTTATCCCGCATTTCAATTTTGACTTTATCGCCAGCTTGTAAAAAAGCTGTCGTGATCTCCCCAGTGGCAATTTTTTCCAACATTCTTTGTTCTGCTAGGCAGGATGATCCCACAGTGCGATCACAATTCGACACAGTACCTGAACCAATAATCGTACCTGCGGTTAAGGTGCGTGTTTTTGCGGCGTGGGCAATCAACTGCGGGAAATTAAATGTCATGTCGGTACCGGCATTAGGGCAGCCAAATAAAGTCTCATTGAGATAAGTTGATAACGGTAAATGTAATTTAGCTCCATCCCAAGCCTCGCCCAGTTCATCTGGAGTCACGGCAACAGGAGAGAATGCGGTCGATGGTTTACTGTGAAAAAAGCCAAAACCTTTAGCTAATTCACTGGGAATTAAATTACGCAGGGATACATCATTGACCAAGGTGATTAATAAAATGTACTCGCTAGCTGCAGCCGCGGTTAATCCCATCGGCACATCACTGGTGATCACCGCTACCTCGGCTTCAAAGTCCAATCCCCAATCAGAGTTTTGTAATGGAATATCATCTTTAGGTCCGATAAAACTGTCACTGCCACCTTGGTACATTAACGGTTCTGTCCAGAATGACTCGGGTATTTCTGCGCCTCTGGCTTTGCGAACTAGCTCAACATGATTAACGTAAGCACTGCCGTCAGCCCATTGATATGCTCTGGGTAAAGGTGATTCTAGTGAGCAGTTTTTAAATTCAATCGCACCTGTCGACTCACCGTTATTTAATTGTACGTAATGGCTTTGTAACAGCGGTTCGACGAGAGACCAATGCTCTAGCGCCCATTGTAAATTGGCTGCTATCGAAGATACACACAATGCAGTTTGTAAGTCTTTGCTAACCAGATATAAGCTGCCATCTCTAGAACCGTCTCGTAATGTGGCTAATTTCATCGTATTTTCTCCTCCTGCTTTTTACTATTCTTTCCAGCTATCGACATAACCTGACCATTCTACATCCGCCATGCCTGAACCTATGGCTAAACCATCGCGGGTATCTATCATCACCGCCACTTCATCGGTTTCTATACGTTGTGACTGACACCCTGCGCGGTAGGCTTTGGGGTGCGGCCCATGGGTAAAACCACAAGGGTGAAAGGTCAACATACCCGGTTCAATATTATCGCGACTAAAGAATTCGCCTTGGTGATAAAAAATCACTTCATCAAAATCATCGTTGCTGTGATAAAAAGGCACTTTCAATGCGCCGGGGTCGCTTTCCATCGGTCGAGGCACAAAAGTACACACCACAAAGCGACTGGTGACAAAAGTAGAATGCGCAGAGGGCGGCAGATGAAAACGGTGACTCATTAACGGGCGAATATCTTGCCAGTTAAGCCTGACCACGGAAACATCGCCATGCCAGCCCACTACATCAAGCGGGTTGAAAGGATAGTCGATGACCGATAGTTTATTAAAGCGTTTGAGCACGACTTGCCAGGGTTCTTCGTCTTGTTGCTGCAAATAAGCGGCGTCAATTTCGGGAGTATCCAATACCGCTTGGTCAAATATCGCATGCTGGCCGACGATGGTTTTATCGGGTAAACCATAATAATCATTGGTTGCTTCGATCATCAGTAAGCTGATTGGCTCGGCAGGTTCTAAACGCCACAAGCAAGAACGTGGCATTAATACGTAATCTCCTTGAACAACACTCAAATGACCGTAGTCGCAAAATAATTCGCCGTGGCCTTGATGAATAAATAGCAAGTCATCGCCATCGGCATTTCTGACCAAGGTTTGCATGTTTTCGTGACACTGCCAGAATCGGATCTGGCAATGCGCATTGTGAAATAACAGGGGCGCATCCCAAGGCGAAGTCTGAGCGTAGGGCAGTTTTAATAAATTATAGGCGCGTGGTCTGTGCTCGCCCGACCACGCACACCATCCTGTTGGTGGATGCTTATGATGCAGATGTGTGGCAGGCCCATAGAAACCTTCTCGACTGACTTCACGCTCAAAAACACCTTGTTCGGGTAGATCCGCGTGCGCTTGCCGAGAATAAGTACCTTTTCGTAATGGAAACGTAATTCTACGGATCATATCTCGTTCCTTTAGTTATCTTTATCAATGATCACGCCACGCGCAACTTGGTCGCGTTCAATGGATTCGAACAAGGCTTGGAAATTACCTTCGCCAAAACCTTCGTCACCTTTACGTTGGATTATTTCAAAGAAAATAGGCCCGATTAAGGTCTTGGTGAATGTTTGTAATAGCAGGACTAATTTACCGTCGTCCATGTGACCATCAATCAAAATACGGTGTTTTCTCAGTTGATCAATCGCCTCGTGATGTTCAGGCAAGCGTTCTGCAATCATGTCGTAATAGGTATCGGGGACATCCATGAATTTAATGCCGTTGGCTTTTAAGGTGGCAACGGTTTGATAAATATCGTCAGTACCTAAGGCGATGTGTTGAATGCCTTCGCCGTGATATTCCTGCAAGAACTCTGCAATTTGGGATTTATCATCACTGCTTTCATTAATCGGAATTCGTAGATTACCGCAAGGGCTGGTCATGGCGCGGCTACGTAATCCGGTCATCTTGCCTTGGATATCGAAATAACGAATTTCACGAAAATTAAATACCCGTTCATAAAACTCAGACCAAGTATCCATGTGGCCACTATGCACATTGTGGGTTAGGTGGTCGATGTAAGTCAGTCCGGCGGAGGTTGCTGGCTGCTCACTCTCGCCAGTTAATTTAAAGTGTTCCTGATAGAGGCGTTTTCTGACATCGTCATCGACTAAATACAGCAGGCTCTCGCCAATGCCATAAATAGCTGGCACGCCGAACTCGAGGATTTTACGCTTACAAGGCAGGGCTTCTCGGCTAATGGCATGTTGATAGGCTTTGTGTGCATCGCTGACTTTAAAGCCCATAGCACAAGCGGAAGGGCCGTGCTGCTGGGAGAATTCAGAGGCGAAACCACGCCCTTCGGTACTGACCAAAAAATGAATGTCACCTTGTTTAAACCAAGTTAACGGCCGGGTTTGATGTTGGGCAAAAGCGTGGAAGCCCAATGTTTTGAATAGCGTGGCTAGCTGTGTTGGATCGGGAGACGTGAACTCGACAAACTCGAAGCCTTCAGTGCCAGCAGGATTGCTAAACTCTTGTTTAGTATAATCATACGCATGACCCATAATACCTCCTTTGCAGACTTTGGAAGTACAGAGCAGCCTACAAATTTAACAGGAATGTAGAGCTAGTATGGACGATTTATGCTGGTTTTGCTTACTTGGGGTTTCAAAATAGTGCCGAGCATAACTTGAGTGAGTCGAATCAGCCCGTTTATTTGTTCTTGTGCTCATACATATGAAAATCAGCCATCTCAATAATTTCGTCATATTGGTCACCTTCAGAATACGAGGTTAAACCATATGCAAAAGAAATTTTATGTTCTCTAAATTCTTTTTTGTATTTAGACTTTTGAATTATTTTATTTTGTATTTTTTCGATGATCTCGGTAGCAATTTCGATTGTCGGGCAATCATTTAATAAAATAATAAATTCATCGCCACCGCTTCTGATTAAGTAGTCTTCGTCTCTTATTGCTTCTTGAGCCGATGAAGCCAGTAATTTGATGGCACTATCTCCTGCCGAGTGACCTAAGGTGTCATTAATTTCTTTTATTTTATTACCATCGATAACAGCTAATACCCCAGACGAAGTTGCTTCGCTGTAGAAATCAAAATAACGTCGGTTATAGGCTTTTGTGAGCGTATCTATCATGGATTTTTCTTTATGCAGTTCTGATTCACTGGTAATACGTCGAATAAAATGAAAGTAAAAAATGGCCATTGCGATGAAAAAAGATAATATAAATGAAAATTTCAGCGGTATATCAAGTACATATAAAAATGGTATTTGTACTATCACTATTATTCCATCAGCAATATCAGCATATTCACTTCTATAAAATAATAAAGAATCGGGATAATCTGCATATTTAACCGAGATAACATAATTTTTTTGATTTATTTTGGTGTTAGGCAGCAGGATTGATATGTTTTTATCATTAAAATAAGAATTATTATTCAAATGCACATTAAAGCCGATATCAATATGATTATTCACGCCTTTAAATATAGTAAATAATCGATTACCAGATAGCGCATCTTCATGCATATAACTCACGCGATATCTGTTCACTTTGGTTTTGCAAATATTCAGTGCACGGCAACGAACGGGATCAAAAATAGTGCTTACCATATCAGGTGCTAATTTCCGTCGATATAACACGCTGTGAGTTTGCCAGTCTTTAATCATGAAGTTGCCAGAAATAGACGATGTTGTAATGAAGCCTAAACTGTCGAGGGCATTTTTATATTGGGATAGATGTTCTGTCTTTTCAGCGTTAGCTGCAGTCTCTGTTTCTGCCTGGCTAATATAAATATAAGACCTTCGATTCAATGGTGTTGACGATGCGAGCTTTTCATTCGTTGATATAACAATGATGTTAGAGAGTTCTAGTAGGGCATCAGATAGTTCATTCATGGTTTGATGTATTGCTGATTGTTCATCTTCAAGCGTACTTGCAGAAAAAACATAATGAAAAATACCGGTTAACACCACAAAAGATACAATGAACATTTTCACTGCAAAATAGATACTATGTAACAAGGTTGCTACCCTTACTTCTTAAAAAATAGTTGGGCATGGTATGGCATTTCATCGAAATTTTAAATGTATATGCTTACATATCTTTATGTATGATTATATATTCAGCGTTTGATACTGAGTCAGTTTAGAGGATTTATTATAACGTGATGATGATATTGAAAATTTTTGCAGAAGAAAGGAAATTGAGTTTATCGAGAGGTTTAAAGGCTCAGTTAGCGTTAAAGTATTGGAAAGTAGGCGATAACATAAGTTATCGCCTGTAATTAAGCTAATGTTTAGTGGGTGTTACTCAATGTTTTGTAACTGCTCTCTCATCTGCTCAATCAACACTTTAAGCTCTACCGCAGACTTCGTAATATCTGTGCTAATCGATTTTGAACCTAGGGTATTTGATTCACGATTGAATTCTTGCATCATGAAATCTAAACGACGGCCGCAAGCGCCACCTTTAGTTAAGATGCTACGCGTTTCAGTCACGTGGGCATTTAAACGGTCAATCTCTTCTGCTACATCTAATTTCTGCGCCATTAAGATAAGTTCTTGTTCTACGCGTGTTTCATCAAGTTCGATTTTTGCATCGTTGAATTTCTTTTGAATACGTGCACGTTGCCATTCGATGATCTCAGGCATTTTGCCTTCAACGAAATCAGCTTGCTCGGAAATACCTGTTAGGCGTTGCTCTAACATTACTTGCAGTTTCTCACCTTCAGAGGCTCGCGATTCTAAAAACTCAATCAGCGTTTCGTCGAAAAAGCTTAGTAGGTCCGTTGATAACTCGCCCATGTCTTTTTCTGCAGCTTCCATTACGCCAGGCCAGCGGAGAATATCAACAGGGTTTAATTTTGCTTTACCGGCTTTTTTAGATATCCAGTTTGCACTTTCAATTAATTTTTCTGCTAGCGCTTCGTTTAATTGTAATTCACCGCTGTTAGCAGCATTTGCTTCAAAACGCAGGTTACATTCTACTTTACCGCGTTGTAATTGTTTACGGAAACGTTCACGTAGTACAGCTTCTAAACCACGGAATTGCTCAGGTAGTCGGATGTACGTTTCGAGGTAACGTTGGTTAACCGAACGGATCTCCCATACTGCTGTACCCCAATCGCCTTTAAACTCTTTACGGGCATATGCCGTCATACTATGAATCATGTTGAATCCGTTAATTAAAGTAAGTTAAGCCAATTATACCTGCAGGTTATTACAACTTGCTATAGCGATAGTTTAGCTTAGCTCATATAATATTGGGCAATCATCAATGAAGAGTTAAAATAATGCGCCCAAGTCAAAGAACATTAGGTCAAATTCGACCTGTAACAATTACCCGTAACTTTACCGCTCATGCAGAAGGTTCTGTATTGGTTGAATTTGGCGGTACTAAGGTATTGTGTACTGCGACTGTTGAAAACAATGTGCCACGTTTCTTGAAGGGTAAAGGCCAAGGTTGGGTTACGGCTGAATACGGCATGCTACCGCGCTCGACGCACAAACGTATGAATCGTGAAGCAGCACGAGGTGGACAAACTGGACGCACTATGGAAATTCAACGTCTGATCGCACGTTCATTACGTGCTTGTATCGACCTAGGTTCATTAGGTGAACACACGATTGTAATCGATTGTGATGTCATCCAAGCTGACGGTGGCACACGTACTGCCGCTATTACTGGCGCTTGTGTGGCCTTGGCTGATGCGATTGAATTTTTGATCCGCAAAGGTAAATTAAAAATTAGCCCAATCAAATTTATGATCGCAGCTGTGTCTGTTGGTATCTATAAAGGCGAAGCGGTTTGCGATTTAGATTACCCTGAAGATTCTGATGCTGAAACAGACATGAATGTGGTGATGACGGATACCGGTAAATTTATCGAGATCCAAGGTACTGCAGAAGGTGAACCGTTTAGCCACGAAGAAATGCTAGACATGTTGGCGTTAGCGAAAGACGGCATCGAGCAGATCATTATAGAGCAAAAGAAAGCACTCGGTGATAGCTTGATTAAAGTGTAAAGCTTGTTAGAATAGCGGCGCTTATCGTTAGTCGCTGTGCGCTAACAAGGTTAATTGCCTAATAATATTCCCCATATTATTAGGCTTTTTAGGTGAAGTGGCTTTTAGCCATAATATCTAATTATTCATAATAGGGGAAAACGATGAAAGATTACCAACGCGAGTTTATTGAGTTTGCTTTAGAAAAAGAAGTGCTTAAATTTGGTGAATTCACACTAAAGTCTGGTCGTACTAGCCCTTATTTCTTCAACGCCGGTTTGTTCAACACGGGCCGTGATTTATCACGTCTTGGTCGTTTCTATGCAGCCGCTTTAGTTGATTCTGGTATCGAATACGATGTGGTATTTGGTCCTGCGTACAAAGGTATCCCAATCGCGACGACGACTGTTGTAGCGCTGAACGATCATCACGACATTGATGCGCCTTACTGCTTTAACCGCAAAGAGAAAAAAGACCACGGCGAAGGTGGTTCATTAGTGGGTTCTGCATTGGAAGGTCGTATTGTATTAGTTGATGACGTGATCACTGCCGGTACTGCAATCCGTGAATCGATGGATATCATCCAAGCACATAACGCTGAACTATCTGGTGTATTAATCGCGCTAGACCGCCAAGAAAAAGGCAAAGGCGAATTATCTGCAATTCAAGAAATCGAACGTGATTATGGCTCTAAAGTATTATCAATCGTGACGTTAGCTGATCTTGTTAGTTTCTTAGCGGATAAGCCAGAGATGCAACAGCACCTTGAGACTGTAAAAACATACCGTGAAAACTACGGCATCTAATTAAGTTTAACTTAATGAGCACGCAATAAAAAAGCAGACCGAACCGGTCTGCTTTTAACAATATTAATACTATTATACACTTAGCTATTCATTGCTTTGCGGATACACAATGCTGCACCACCCCAAGTAATACCTAAACCAAGCACCATCATGATAATTGCACCTAATGTCATACTACACCTCTTTATTTGATCGATTGATAAGGATACTCACGACTAACATCGCCGCCAGCAGTCCCCAACCTAATAACAATAAATCTGATTGCGCATAACCGCCGTAACCGTCTTTAATCGTATTAACAATGTTCGTGCCTAAGATCAACACTAAGAATATTGGGCTGATAAAGCGCAAACAAATTTCAAACCATTTACCGATGGTAAACTCAGATATTTCATTCACATGTTTACGAATATCAGCAAGTTTAACTAACCAGGCCATAATGATTAATTCAGCCAAGCAGCTACTTAATAAAGCGATATTATTAATGAAGTAATCAACGAGGTCGAGTAATAGCAAACCACCATTGGTAGCAAAAGCCATTGATACGGCAAGCCCTACACCACAAACCACTGAAGCAGCTTTTTTACGTGACCAATTAAGTTTGTCAATAAATGCAGATGTAACTGCTTCAATAATTGAAATGTGTGAACTTAAACCCGCAACAACAAGTGCCAAGAAAAATAGTGGGCCGAGAATATACGGTGCTGGTAATAAGTTGATAGCAGCAGGAATTGTCACAAAGGCTAAACCAACACCTGCGGTGACAACTTCAGTAAGTGGCTTACCTTGCTCTTGTGCCATATTACCTAAAATAGAGAAAATAAGGATACCGGCAACGATTGAGAAACCACAGTTAATTAATACTGTCATGACGGCATTATTATTCACATCTGATTTTTCAGGTAAATAACTGGAATAGGCCAACATAATGGCAAAGCCCACGCTCAAGGTGAAGAAGATCTGACCATATGCAGCGGACCATACTTTAGGATCTGTTATTTTACTAAAGTCAGGTTGGAATAAATAGTTAAGACCATCCAACGCACCCGGTAAAAAGACCATGCGACAAATTAACCCAACAACCATGATAAATAATAACGGCATCATGATCTTACTTGCGCGCTCAATACCACTTTTTACACCACCAAAAATGGCCACAAAAGTAATACCCCAAGCAATGATCATTGGAATTGCAATGTGCCACTGGATACTGCCTAATTTACTCGGTGAATTATCACCTAGCTGTAAATACTCTTTAAAGAAATAGGCATTGGTATCCTGTCCCCAAGATTGTGAGAATGACATACTAAAGTAAGATATGGCCCAGCCTATGACTGCGACGTAATACACCGCAATAACGGCAGCGATCAGAACCTGAAACCACCCCAACCATTCGTACTTTTTATTTATTTTTGCGAATGTGCGTGGCGCTGAACCTCGGTATTTATGGCCCATGCCGAATTCCATAATCATAAATGGAATACCTGCGGTTAACATCGCGAATAAATAAGGAATGAAAAATGCCCCTCCACCATTTTCATACGCCATGTATGGAAAACGCCAAATATTTCCTAATCCGATAGCAGAACCTACTGCGGCAAGAATAAAGCCGCTACGAGATCCCCATTGTTCACGCTTCATAAACCACTCCTTTGAAAAGCTAAACCCTGATAAGTGGATTATATTTAGTATTATAATCCACTAGATGTTAAATCCATGTGCTTAAACGAGTCATTTTCGTTAAGCATTTCAGTGAGATTACCTATTAAAGATTAGTTAGGCAATGCTAGAAAATAACACCAGAGCTTGTTGGATTAGATGATTATGCTGGATATTTACGTATTGGTAGTGCGGATGATTGATGGTTTTAGTTTTCAAATCACTTAAAAACCATAAAGCTGTTTAAAATGAATGTATTATATATTTTATAAAGATGTGATAAATAGAAAATAATCGAGGATTTGGTATAATAAAGGCTGCCTAAGCAGCCTTTATTATACTTTACAGTTATGCCAAATTAACTTTACGCTATCAACTTATTACTATTAGCTCTGCAGTAGCTGTTTGCGTAAGAATTCCCACTGTTGATCAAAGTCGGTCGTGGGTTTTAAGGCAAAACGGGTACGTACATATTGGTTCATACGGCCTTCTGCATACGCTAGCAATAAGTTCGCTAACATACCTTCATCTAAGCTAAAACCGGCGCCGTCACGCATTTTTTTCTCACGAAGTAACTGCTTTAAATGTGTTTCAATTTTTGCGTATAGCGCGCTGATTTGTTCACCAAGGCGCTCATGTTCACCTTGCAGGGCATCACCAGTCATAATACGGGTGATACCTGGATTACGTTCGGTAAATACCAGCAACAAATGCAGGATGTGATGACAACGGGTAATGGTATCTTTCTCTTCATTTAAGATTTGATTAATACCGGCTAAGATCGAATCTTCGATAAAGGTAATTAACCCTTCAAACATACGTGCTTTACTGGGGAAGTGACGATAGAGGGCAGCTTCTGATACACCCACTTCTTTAGCTAGCTTAGCCGTCGTTATACGTTGGCCAGCGTTCGTTTCCAGCATGTGTGCTAACGCTTGTAAAATCTGTTCACGACGATTCTTTTTAGTGCTTGTTGACATCTTTTTCATCCTAGAATGGTGTTAACTGTTATTGCTTACCCGAATGGCCAAAGCCACCTTCGCCACGTTCACTACTATCAAATTCTTCAACGATGGTGAGTTGTGCTTGGATCACTGGCACTATCATCATCTGAGCAATGCGATCGCCCGGTTGAATACTAAAGCTGTCTTGACCGCGATTCCAACATGAGATCATTAACTCACCTTGGTAATCAGAATCAATTAAACCCACTAAGTTACCCAACACAATACCGTGTTTATGGCCTAGACCTGAACGCGGTAAAATAGTTGCTGCCATAGTCGGGTCGGCAATGTGAATCGCAATCCCTGTTGGGATCAAGTGTGTTTCACCTGGGTTAACTGTTAATGGCTCTGCAAGGCAAGCGCGCAGGTCTAAACCCGCCGAACCCGGTGTTGCATAGCTTGGTAATGGAAATTCAGTACCCACACGTGGATTTAAAATTTTAACTTCTATTTGCTTCATTGTTTGTTTCACTAAATATATCAATTAATGGCTCAACCGTGCATTGCGTTAGCGCAATACAAGATTAGATGCCGAGTATTTTTATTTTTATTATTATTTTTATTATTTTTTATGAGCTGGTATTGGCGTTGAACTGAGTGGCAATTAATTGTAGTAATTGTACTGCCACTACTTGTTTGTTGGCTAACGCTATTTGCGCTGTGCCTTGTGGCCAAAATACCGTTAATGCGTTGTCGTCAGCATTAAAACCTTGGCCTGATTGTGCCACGTCATTTGCGGCGATCATAGCAAGATTTTTGCGTTGCATTTTGTCGCGTGCATAATGTTCAACATCTTGGGTTTCTGCAGCAAATCCGACAGTAAAAGGCGGTTTTTCGAGCGCTGCGACACTGGCGACAATATCGGGGTTTTTGATCATGCGCACGACCATTTCATCACTGTTGGTCTTTTTGATTTTTTGTTCGGCAATGGTTTCTGGGCGGTAATCTGCGACGGCTGCACAAGCAATGAAAATGTCTTGCTGGTGAATATCTGCCATCACGGCAGCGTGCATATCAAGCGCACTTATCACGTTGACTAGTTTGCATTCTACTGGGGCTAATGCAACGGGACCACTTACTACGGTGACATTCGCACCTAATGAACGTGCAGCTTGGGCGAGTGCATAACCCATTTTACCTGAGCTGTGATTACTGATATAGCGCACCGGGTCAATCGCCTCGCGCGTTGGTCCTGCGGTGATCATGATATTCTTACCGGCTAATAGTTGCGGCTTTTCTTGTTCGCTAAAGTAGTTAACAACAGCTGTCACTAACTCGTCAGGGTTCACCATTCTACCTGGGCCTACATCACCACACGCCTGTGCGCCTGCTGCTGGGCCCCATAGCGTGATGTTACGTTGTTTAAGTGTGGCTAAATTAGCTTGTGTTGCTTGCGCTTGGTACATCACTTGATTCATCGCTGGCGCGATGGCAATCGGTGCTGGCGTTGCGAGACATAATGTCGAGAGTAAATCATCAGCAATACCGGCTGTGAATTTGGCAATGAAGTTAGCGGTAGCGGGGGCAATTAAGACTAAATCTGCCCACTTGGCGAATTCGATATGACCCATACCAGCTTCGGCAGCAGGGTCGAGTAAACTGTGTGCAACGGGGTTTCCAGAGACTGCTTGCATGGTGAGCGGGGTGATAAACTCTTGTGCCGATTGGGTCATGACGACGCGAACTTCAGCGCCTTGTTCCGTTAATCGACGGGTTAACTCTGCGCATTTATAAGCGGCGATGCCGCCGGTAATACCGAGCAAAATGCGTTTATTGGCAATAGCAGTCATTGTGTATTCCACGTTAAAATCTGAAAGGATATTCTAATAACGTAATAACAATACCATAATTAAATTCGCAGAGGCTAAGGTTTGTGATTAATTTTATATGCGTCATTATCAAATCTATAAATTTGAACTATTTCACTGTTTTATCATTATTGAGTTCGTTTATTCACCGAATAGCTAAGCTAACAGGACGTTATGTTAAATGGTGAAAATAGATGAAATTGAAATCATTGCCGAGCAGTGAAATGCCCCGCGAGAAATTGGTTAAATTAGGCGCTAACTCATTATCTGATGCTGAACTGCTGGCGATATTTTTACGCACGGGCATCAAGGGGACTAATGTTGTGGCGCTGGCGAGTAATATATTGGCGGAGTTTGGCACCTTGCGGGCGTTATTTGCGGCCAGTGAGCATGAGTTCTGTCAAACCAAAGGACTCGGGGTGGCTAAATATGTGCAATTGCAAGCCACGGTGGAGATGTCTCGACGCTTTTTAGCCGAGAAACTAGAACGCAGTAGTGCCTTAAGCAACCCGCAAGAAAGTCGAGATTACATTCGTGCAAAACTGCGCGATCAGCCTCATGAAGTCTTCGCGGTATTATTTTTAGACAATAAACACCGAGTTATTCGCTTTGAGGAGTTGTTTTATGGCACAATAGACAGTGCTAGTGTTTATCCGCGAGTGGTGGTTAAAAAAGCGTTAGAAAGAAATGCTGCGGCAGTGATTTTTGCGCACAACCATCCCTCTGGCATTGCTGAACCCAGCCGTGCTGATCGTATGATCACAGATAAACTTATCTCAGCCTTACAATTAATTGATGTTAAAGTCCTCGATCATTTTGTTATAGGTGACAGTGACATAGCGAGCTTTGCAGAGCGAGGGTGGGTGTGAAATTACGATTTTCATTCATTTTTGAAATATAAAAAGCTTGCTCTATGTTTTAATTTACTGTATAAAATGCGGCCTTTAGCACGCGTCTTGGGCGACGGCCAACAAGACGCTGTATATTTGCTCGAGCAAGAAAATATTTGGAGAAGACGACATGTCTAAAGTATGCCAAGTCACTGGTAAAAAACCAGCTGTTGGTAATAACGTTTCTCACGCAAAAAACCGCACACGTCGCCGTTTTTTGCCAAACCTGCATTCGCACAGATTCTGGGTTGAGAGCGAAAACCGCTTTGTAAAATTACGCCTTACTGCAAAAGGTATGCGTATTATTGATAAAAAGGGTATCGATTCAGTTCTTGCTGAAATGCGTGCCCGTGGTGAGAAGGTTTAAGGAACTATATTATGCGCGATAAAATTCGTTTGAATTCATCTGCTGGTACAGGTCACTTCTATACCACTGATAAAAATAAGAAAAACATGCCTGAAAAAATGGAAATCAAGAAATTTGATCCAGTTGTTCGTAAGCACGTTATCTACAAAGAAGGTAAAATCAAGTAATCCTTGATTTTATGTTCGATATTTAAAACCCAGCTTTTGCTGGGTTTTTTTTCGCCTGAAATTCAGCTCTGTTAAACTTGCCTCGGTCGGCGTTTTCACGTAATTTGCGTATACTTACTAGTAGATTAACGAAAAGTTGAAAGGATTAGTGCGTGCAGATATCACGACGAGGTTGGAATAACGTATTAATATTTGCGGTGTTGGCGATGATGTTGATATTTCAATATTCAGGCAAGAAAATAAATGGTGATGATTCCGCGAATCAATATCAATCTGCGCTACCGGCCAGTGCCGTGGTATTGTCGATGCAGTTCGATAATATTCAAATTCAACGTGTTGGCAGTCAGTTGGCGACAAAACCAGAAATGGGCTTATCACAACCGCAATTACAACAAATCATTAAAGCATGGGAAAGCGCGACATTTAAACCTGTGGCTGAGGATGTGGTGATTGCTAATCTTGCTTACGGTATTAATATTTCTTTCGAACTCGCTAATTTAGCCACGCCAGTTACCTTGATCTTATATCAAATTGATGGCGGTTATCTGCTACAAAATTGGCAAAGCCAGTTATTACAAATCGATGAAGCCGAATTACAGGTTTTATTACCACGTTAGTCTTACGTCTCATTCCTCGTCAATTGTATTGCGTTGTTCGCATTTTTTAATTGTTCTTAATTAGCTGATTTAGATTTTATCTATTGGATGTCACCATGCCTGAACTACCGGAAGTTGAAGTAAGCCGCCAAGGCATTGCGCCGTATCTTGAAAATGCCCAAATCGCCAAGGTCGTGGTGCGTAATGCCCAATTACGTTGGCCTGTCCCTATCGAAATACAAGACGCGGTGGGTTGTACGGTGATAAGCGTGCGTCGCCGCGCTAAATATTTACTGTTGGAGACTGACAAGGGCACGATCATCATTCACTTGGGGATGTCTGGTAGTCTAAGAGTGCTTGATTCAAACGTAGCAGTCGAAAAGCATGATCATGTAGACATAGTTATGGATTCGGGTAAATGTCTGCGTCTGAACGATCCCAGGCGCTTTGGTTCGGTACTATGGCAAGTCGGAGAAGTACTTGAACACAAGTTATTAGCCAGTTTAGGACCGGAGCCGCTAACGGATGATTTTACCGCGCAACGTTTGTTTGAGCGTTCTCGTTCACGCAAGATGCCAGTGAAGTCATTTTTGATGGATAACCATAACGTGGTCGGTGTTGGTAATATTTATGCCAATGAAGCTTTATTTGCCGCGGGAATTAGTCCAAAACGTGCAGCAGGCAATGTGTCTTTGCAGCGTTATAAAGTCTTGGTCGATGAAGTGAAAAGTGTATTAGCCAAAGCGATTGCGCAAGGCGGCACGACACTCAAAGATTTTACGCAGACCGATGGTAAGCCCGGTTATTTCGTTCAGGAATTACAGGTATACGGCAAAGCAGGTAAACCGTGCCCTAAATGCGCTGAGGAAATAAAAGCAGTTAAAATCGGTCAGCGCAACACGTTTTATTGTAATCAGTGTCAACGCTAACGTTATCTTTATGTGGCAAAGACTTATCTGGTTGCTATCTTAGCTAAAATAGCCTGGCACACGACGGGATGGACAAACTGAGCGACATCGCCGTTGTGAATAGCGACTTCTTTCACCAGTGTTGAAGAGATAAATGAGTTCTCTTCAGAGGGCGTGAGGAAGACGCTTTCTAAATCCGGGCTTAAGCGACGATTCATGTTTGCAAGTTGGAACTCGTACTCAAAGTCAGATACCGCACGTAATCCACGAATTAACACTGATGCATTATATTCTTTAGCAAAATCAACTAACAAGCCACTAAACCCAACCACTTCCACATTGTCTAAATGTGCAGTGACGTCTTTTGCTAATTGGACGCGTTCTTCAAGATCGAAAAAAGGTTTTTTGGTTGAGTTAAACGCCACACCAACAATCACGTGATCAAAAAGTTTTGCTGCGCGTTCGATTAAATCTGCATGGCCATTGGTGATTGGATCAAATGTACCTGGGTAAATTACTTTTACTGTCATGATAGTTTCTTGCTCTACTCAGTGTTCGTTCAGGGGATATACCATCAGTGATGACATATCGCGGTATTATGCTTGTATAAAGCGTGCTAATTTATTTTTAACCGCATCAATACTGATGCTGTCCATTAAATCAGGACCTTTAGCCCTTACACCCCATTCACTACTCGGTAAATGTTGATGATAGACTTCTGCAACATCGGTTAGATTATTGTAGGGGCCAGTACGCCCCGGATTACTGTGTGCATACAAACCAACAACAGGCGTGCCAACGGTAGTGCTCATGTGTGCAGGGCCGGTGTCAGGTGCTAATACCAGATCGGCATGTTTCAAAATAGCGAGCAGTTGCTTTAACGATGTTGCACCAACCAGATTATTGATAGGTGCTGTCGTAAGTTGAATTATATCGTTGGCGAGTTGTTTTTCGCTGTCAGTTGGACCGCCGCATATTGATACTTGATAGTGCTGATCATGCATATAGTTAGCGATTTCGACATAACCTGTAGTTGACCAGTTGCGTTCGGATTTACTCGCTGATGGACAAATAATAAAATTTTTCTTTTCGTGGCTCAGTTGCGAATGCGCCCACAAATTATCTTGAGTGGAAAGTGGAATATCCCATTGCGGTGGCGCGACTGGCACGCCGATAGCTTCGGCAAACGCCATAAACCCATCGAGCACATGTGGTTGCGATTGCGGCTTGATTTTATGATTAGTAAATAACCATTGGCCTTCTTTGGCTCTGGCTTTATCAAAACCCCAGCGCTGTTTGGCTTTGATACATAAACTGGCGATACTAGCTCGGAGTGCAACCTGCATATGCAGTAAGACATCAAACTGGCGATTATTTAATGTTTTACGCAGATCTGAATAGCCTTTCAGTCCAGTTTTTTTGTCAAAAATAATGAATTCGACATTGTCGATGTCCCCAACTAACATGGCTTCTATTTTTCCTATCACCCAAGTGATCTTGGTATTAGGGTATTGGCGCTGAATCGCTTGTACAACAGAAACAGCATGGCAAACATCACCAATTGCGGAAAAACGTAAAATGCAGATACTCTGTGGAGGGGTCATATTCATTATTTCTAGTTGTTGAATGTAAAAGGCTATTATGCAAATCGTTTGAGGTAATGTAAAATTTATCGGTAAAGTTTTTTTGGAGATCACATGTTAATAGACACTCAAGGCGCTCGAGTCTTATTTTTTCAGGACGAATTAAAAGGCGAAATCACCCCAGAATATTTTGATGGGGCGTATTGGCAACGGAATAATGCCATTATTGGATCGGCATTTGGTCGTGGTATTACCTGGTTTTTCAAAATAAATAATGATGAGTTTGTATTACGGCATTATCACCGCGGTGGGCTGATAGGTAAGCTTATCAAGGATGGATATTGCTATACAGGGCTTGAAAATACCCGTGCTTACCAAGAATTTATGGTGACACTGCAATTGGTTGAAAAAGGTTTGCCGGCACCACAACCCATAGCGGGTCAGGTAATTAAACACGGGTTATTTTATCGTGCAGATTTAATTACTCAAAAAATTGCGGGTGCTAACGATTTGGTGGCTGTATTAAAAGATCGTGCGTTGAATCAAGATGATTACCAACAAATTGGCGAGATGATAAGGCGTTTTCATGATGTGAATTTATGGCATGCCGATTTAAATACCCATAATATTATCTTAGACGGTGATGGTAAGTGGTGGTTGATTGACTTTGACCGTTGTAAATTTAAACCAGCAGCAGATTCATGGAAACAAGCAAACCTAGCCCGTTTAAAACGATCTTTTGTGAAAGAGCTGGCAAAAGATACAGCGTTCAAATGGCAGTTGTCGGATTGGGAGTTGTTACTCGTCGGTTATCAGAATTGAGCGAATGTTCTAACAATGAGATATTACACTGTGTCATTTCGCACTAAATGTGCGAGTATTAACAAATCTATTATAAATCAAAGCGGTCATTTCCATGAAAACCAGAGATAAGATCATTCATACGGCACTTGAGTTGTTTAATGAATGTGGTGAGCGTAATGTCACGACTAATCATATTGCCGCTCATTTAGGTATTAGTCCTGGCAATCTTTATTATCATTTCCGTAATAAAGAAGACATTATTGACTCTATTTTCGATCAATATGTGAATTATTTAGAGGAACACTTCCAACCTCACCAAGAAGGCGGGGTAACATTGGAAGTGATGATGCGTTATTTAGATTCTATGTTTGAAACGATGTGGCGCTTTCGATTTTTTTATCGAAGTTTACCGATTTTGTTATCTCGCGATCCGAACTTACATAAAAAATATTTAAAGTTCCAAGAAGTATCAGCACAGCGTGAAGTTGATATATTATTCTCTTTGCAGAAAAATAATGTGGTGAATGTGCCAATCGAAGATCTGGACGAATTGGCTAATTCGATTAAGGTTGTATTGGTTTGTTGGGTAAGTTATCGCTCCACCATTAGTAAAGATACGAAGGTATATAAGACGGATATTTATCGTGGAATTTTAAAATCAATATTTATGATGAAGCCTTATTTTACCGAAAAAGCATTGGTTGATTATCAGCATATGCGTGAATACTATTTACGTTTAGCAACAGCTGAAACGGTTGCGCCTGAGGTTAATGGCTAACTGTTTTAACATGGGTCGTGTGATGTACAATATGGTTTATCTTTATCGCTGATGATGTCGTTGATTAAGATGCACCATATTGATGTTAGCCACTATTTTGTATTAGTTTGTTTAATCGTTTGGTCAATGTAATAGGTTAAGGTTTGCATGATCTTGCCTAACGCCCCTTTATTCTTCTCTACTACACCCTTTGCTTGTTGCCCCATAGTTACTGCAATTTCAGGTTGCGACATTAATACCGTTATTTTGCGGGCTAATTCTAGTTCATCATTGACGATCGCAACCCCGTCACACGCGAGTAATTGCGTCGTTACATCAGCAAAGTTAAAATAACTTGGACCGGTAATACACGCTTTTGATAGTGCTGCAGGTTCTAATAAATTATGCCCACCGACTTTATCACCAATTAAACTGCCGCCCATAAAACAGATATCACTTGCTGCAAGTAGAATTGGCATTTCGCCCATGCTATCGCCTAAATAAACATCGACGTTACTTAGGTCATCTGTTGCTTCAGCTTGACTGCGTCGTTGTGTTTGAGGGAACTTGTTTAAGCAAAGATTGGCAACATCATCAAAGCGTTCTGGGTGGCGAGGCACCAATATTAATACGGCATCAGGATGTTGCTGTTTTACGTTCTCAAAAGCAGCAAGCACGATCTCATCTTCACCTTTATGTGTGCTTGACGCGATAACAACAGGGCGTTGTACACCTAATTGCTGGCGCAGTGCTAAACCGCTATTGATGATTTTTTCTGAGAATTGAATATCAAATTTCACTGTACCGGTGACAGAGAGTTGCGCTTGGTTTAAACCTAAGGATTTAAAGCGGCGCTGATCATTTTCGTCCTGACATAAAATATGCGTTAAGGTTTGTAATGGTGCCGAGAACAGAGACTGAAAACGTTGGTATTTTTGTTGTGATTTTTCTGACAAACGCGCATTAACGACAATTGTCGGGATAGCTTGGTCTTTACAAATAGTCAGCATGTTAGGCCAAAGTTCAGTTTCCATAATTAAACAAAGCGATGGTTTCATACGACTAATAAATTGCTTCACTGCACACGGGTAGTCAGCTGGGAAATATCTGTGCTCAATATTACCTGTTAAGGCTGCAACACGCTCTGCGCCCGTACTTGTCGTCGTTGTGATTAGTAAGGGGAGTGTTGGATACTGTTGTTGTAAGGCGTTGATAATAGGGGTCGCTGCAATTACTTCGCCCACGGATACGGCATGGATCCAGATTGGTTGCTGTGCTTGCGCTAGTTCTGGGGTGATGCCTACAAACTCTTTCCAACGGTCACCAACGGGGGGTTTACCTTTCTTGGTTTTTAATAACAAAGAGAATATCAACGGTGAAGTTGCATAAAGTAACGTGGTGTAGAGTGTTTTGCTGAGCATTTAGTATTACCTTCTCTATCGATATCAACAATGTGATAGTATCATAAGCATAACTATTAATTATTGCATTAAGAAGAAAAGGCGTTATATGAAAATTTTGGTTGTAGGTGATTACGTAGAAATCATAAACTCAATTAGACCTGAAGTTATGATTACGATCGGTCTTGCAAAAAAGGGTCATGACATTACTGTATTTACGCGACCTAATTCTGAATATACCCCTATTTTCGAAGAGCTCGGTATTAAAGTTATTGAGCAATACCCGATTAAAAAAGTGTGTTTAAAAACCATAAAAGCTATCCGTGCAGAATTAAGCAGCGCACATTATGATATCGTTTATGCATTCAATTCTAGAACAATACCAAATGCGGCTTTTGCTTGTATTGGCTTTCCTGCAAAAATGGTCAATTATCGCGGGACTACCGGTGGTTTATACCGACATGATCCGAGTGCTTATTTAACGCATTTACATCCAAGAGTTAGCGGTGTTATTTGTGTGTCTGATGCTGTCACCGAAGATATTCAATCTAAGGTGTGGAAAAATAAAGATAAAGTTGTCACTATTTATAAGGGGCACGATTTAGATTGGTACCAATCTGAACCGGGCGATTTATCAGAGTTTAATATACCTAAAGATGCCTTTGTTGCAATCGCCGTTGCAACAATAAGACCGAGTAAAGGACTATCTGTACTTATTGATGCTGTTGGTAAAGTTGCTCATTTAGATAATTTCCATTTACTACTTGTTGGCACAGGTATGGATAAAGAACCGTATTTAACTGCAATTAAAAATTCACCTTTAGGTGAGCGAATTCATTTAGCTGGATATAGAAATGATGCGCCAGAGTTAAGTGCAGCAAGTGATATATTAATCCAAGCATCAATTAGCGGTGAAGGGTTACCGCGTGCGGTGATGGAAGCGATGGGATATGGTACTCCGTCAATTGTAACTGAAACAGGCGGTAGTAAAGAAGTAGTTATTGAAGGTGTCAATGGTTGTGTTGTACCTGTTAAAGATGCTCAAGCAATAGCTGATAAGATTGAGTACCTTTATAACAACAGGGGGTTAGTTGAATCAATGTCTAAAGAATGTAAGCGTAAAATTGAGCATGAGCTTACAGCTGAACGCACAGTGTTAGAGCATATTGAATATTTTGAGTCGCTATTAGCTGAATAATATGACGTAGTACGTTAAGAAACCGCTACTTATTTAGCTGTTTCTTAACGTTAGTATTTTATGAATCTGTATTATTATATTTAGCTAGAAATGCGGCATTATGATGTCGATTTAAAAAGAATTTTTTAATCTGTATATATTGTCGTTTTAAAACACGATTATTTTTTTTGCGACTTGTTTTACCTGTGTTATCTATTTCGCTTAATATCTCTTCGTCAGGGGCTGATATATAAGGGAGTAGACAAAAAATATGAATCCCTTTTTCCCACCAATGTTGTAAATCTGTATCTAGAGGTCTTCCAAACTTATCTGTGCTGGCGAGTAATTTTATCGCGGCATTATAGCTTACTGCTGTTGCCGATGCTCCCGTTATGACTTTAGAATGGGCAATAAGATCCATATCAATTATTTTTTGTTTGAAAATAACAGTCTGTTTTCTTTTTCTGCTGTAATAACCGGCAAGTTTAATATAATCCCAATCAAATGAAATAGCGTCTAAATTCTGTTTCGCTCTCTTAATATCTTCTTGTAAAATGAAGTCATCTTCGAAAATTATAGCGTAATCTAGCTGTCTATCTACAATCGTTTGCCATGCTTTTCTATGGCTTAAATAAGCACCTATTTCACCGTCATTCAATTCACGATAAAATAATTCTCTGTTTAGTTTCGCATCATAGTGTTGTGTTTTTTCGGCTTCTGATAGGTCTGCACCAAATACAGCTTTAATTCTAGAAAAAGAAACCCCAGCTTCTTCTAAACGTTTAGTTGAAGTAGCTAGTCTCTCCGTAGATTTATCTAAATTAATAATAAAAATATCACTATTCATTTTAATTACTCATCATTTCGACTGTTTTAATATTATTAGTTAAGATGAAACTAGATGCTTAAAAAGCATGGTTCCAATGTAACATTCTTAATATGTATCAAAGGCTAATTAAACCGCTGAGGTGAGTATAGCGCAATCAAGGACGGATTTAAATTGTGAGTTATTAAGGGTCATAATACTACGGTTGCAGTATTAAAATTAATATGAAATAGAAGCAGTCGAACAATAATCATTGTAGTCACTTTAGTATTTTTATATCTTGATACGAGATAATCATATAAACATCATTTAGGGTAACAATAATGGACACATTTCAACATATATCGGTAGCTGAAGTGCTGAGTAAATTGAATACACAGAAACTCGTTAAAATTGTCGATATTCGCGATCCGCAATCATTTACCGATGCGCATATCGAAGATTCATTGCACTTAACGGACTCAGTGCTAGGCAATTTTATGCAACAAACTGACTTTGATACACCTGTTGTTGTGGTTTGTTATCACGGTCGTAGTAGCCAAGGTGCCGCTCAATATTTAGTGGAACAAGGCTTTGAAGACGTTTATAGCATGGACGGTGGCTTTGAAGCTTGGCGTCGAGAATGTGCGTTTGTGACAAAATAGGTAATAGCAATGATTGAGATAGGTGTAATTAATAATCCGCGTATGGCGCAGGCCTTTGTGGATTATTTAGCAGTACAAAAGATTGATGCGAAAGTGGCACAAACAGATGACGGTTTTGCCATTTGTTTACCGGCAATGACCCATGTTGAAGCGGCATCAGCAGAACTTGATTTGTTTTTGGCTGACCCTTATCAAGAAAAATACCAAGCGGCATCGTGGGATGTAGCAGATACGAGAACGGCGAGTTTCAGCTATGGTTCCGGTAATATGCTGAGTAACTTTTTGATGCACGCGGGTAAAGTGACGCTGACTATTTTTGCGTTAAGTGTGATTATCTTTGTGGCTATGTACTTTAGCATGTTGACGCAAAATGAATTTATCTTTGCTGCACTGCATTTTCCGTATGACTTAAGTTTTGCTTCACTGAGTGAAGTTTGGCGATTATTTACCCCTGCGATCATTCATTTTTCAGTTTTACACTTGGTATTTAATTTATTATGGTGGTGGTATCTTGGTGGCCAAATTGAAAGTAAGCTGGGTAGTAAAAAATTATTGCTGCTGTTTTTAGTTGCCGCGTTAATACCCAATATCGGTCAGTTTTTATTATCAGGGCCTAATTTTGGTGGGTTATCTGGTGTAGTTTATGCGCTGGTCGGTTATATTTGGTGGACTGGTTGGTTAGCACCAGCACAAGGTATTAGTTTACCTAAGCCTTATATTGGCTTTCTGTTAGTTTGGTTGGTGTTAGGCTTTTTCCCTGTATTCGGCCTTAATGTTGCCAATGCTGCACACGTACTTGGCTTAGTTGTCGGTTGTGGCCAAGCGTTTATAGATCATAAATTTAAATCTTTTAACTAGATATTATCGAGAAAATAATGGAAATCATTTTACCTGACTTTAATACAGCAAAAATATTAGTCGTTGGCGATGTCATGCTAGATCGTTATTGGACTGGCGATTCGAGCCGTATTTCTCCTGAAGCGCCTGTACCTATCGTTAAAGTCGGTAATGTTGAAGACCGTCCGGGTGGCGCTGCTAACGTTGCACTTAATCTTGCTGCTTTAGGTGCTAGCGCTAAATTGCTCGGTCTAACTGGCAATGATGAAGCAGCGCAAGCGTTATGCGGTAAAATGAGTGCGGTTGATGTTATCTGTGATTTTCTGCAGTTAGATGATTACCCTACGATTACGAAATTACGCGTATTAAGTCGTGGCCAGCAAGTTATTCGCTTAGATTTTGAAGAGTCTACAGCAGCAGTCGATACGCAACCGCTTGTTGCTAAAACCATTGCTAACTTAGCCGATTATTCGGTGATGATTGTTTCCGATTATAATAAGGGGGCATTGGTTGAAGTACGCCAAATGATCCAAGCTGCGAAGCAGCAAGGCGTAAAAATATTTGTTGATCCCAAAGGCTGTGACTTTGAAAAATACCGTGGTGCGACGTTATTAACGCCTAATCTATCTGAATTTGAAGCGGTTGTTGGCCATTGTAAAAGTGAACAAGATCTGGTTGAAAAAGGCCGTAAGCTCATTGCTGAACATGATTTTGAAGCCTTATTGGTTACGCGTAGTGAAAAAGGCATGACCTTAATTCGTGCTGGAGAAGATGAGTTTCATCTGCCAGCATTAGCTCAAGAAGTATATGACGTGACTGGTGCCGGTGATACGGTTATTTCGGTATTAGCGGCTGCGGTATCTGCGGGTTCATCACTAGAGCAAGCTTGCGCGTTGGCCAATGCCGGTGCGAGTGTGGTGGTGGCTAAAATAGGTACTTCTACGGTGAGTCCGGTTGAGTTAGCAAATTCAGTTTATGGCTCACACGAAAGTGGCTTTGGGGTATTATCTGAAGAGCAGTTGAGCATCGCAGTTAAATCTGCACAATTACGTGGCGAAGATATTGTCATGACTAATGGTTGTTTTGATATTCTGCATGCTGGTCATGTGTCTTATCTAAACTCTGCGCGTAAATTGGGTCAACGCTTAATTGTTGCGGTTAATTCTGATGCCTCTGTACGAGCTCTGAAAGGGTCTAGCCGTCCAATTAATACTTGTGATCGTCGTATGACTGTACTCGCGGCTTTAGGCGCGGTTGATTGGGTTGTTGAGTTTACTGAAGAAACACCTGAACGTTTAATCGCTAAATTACTACCAGATGTATTAGTCAAAGGTGGTGATTACAAAGTTGAAGAGATCGCAGGGCATAAACAAGTACTGGCGAATGGTGGGAAAGTTAATATTTTACAATTTGAAGATGGTTGTTCTACGACGGCCATTATTAACGCTATAAAAAGTTAATACCATTATAGACAATAAGCGGTTGGTTATTAATCTGAATAATTAAATTGATAAGGAGTAAGCTAAGCGGCTTACTCCTTTTTTATTACATTAATAAATATTTGGTAAACAATAGGTTTTCAATAACGCCTTTGCCAGTCTCTTGTTGCAGTAAGCTGTTTACTTCATTTTGGATCACTTTTCTAATCTCTTCGCGACCAGTCAGCGAACGTAAATGTTGTGGTGATTGCTGACCTAATAATGAGATTATTTTATCTCTAATCAAGGGCTCATGCTTCTCTATAATATCCAGGCCATCATTGTCCGCTAGCATAAACTCGACCGAGACACTGATAAAACCAATTTTGTTAGTTTCACTCGTATAGTTAGTAATAATATCTGGTTCTAAACCGAAATAAATATACACAGGCTTATTGCTATCGTTTGCTGATACGGCAGTCGATGAGAGTGAGGCTGTGAGCATGCATAATAGCCAGAAGAATTGTTTCATTTACCGTATCCTTAGTTAAATGAGATGAGAAAAAATAATATTGTAGGCCAGTATACTCACTTTCAAATGATTAATTAAATAAATCCGCGAACAACTTGTGTCCCGACTTACAATCTTAGTCTGAATAGCAGATAATTATGTCTGATTTCGTTGTTAAAAAGTAATTTGTAATATGCCCGATAATATAAATAATACGCGTGTGCGTGAACTGACATTTCCGAACTATCCGATTGGCTGTGACGCTAAGTGGCTGTGGCCAACCATATTAGAAGATAGTTTATCTGCGAATCTTTATGATTGGTTAGTTGATACGGGTTCTTTAACCGCAAGGCTGAAGCAATATGGTCAGAAATTTACCGTCGAAATATTAAGTGAAGGCAATTATCCATTATCTGATGATGAAAAAACAAAATTAAATCTAACCGGAAATATTGGTTTCGTGCGTGAAGTGCTGTTGAAAGTCGACGGTACTCCTTGGGTATTTGCGCGTAGTGTGATGCCTATTAATACGTTAACAGCTCCGGGTGGTGAACTAGACAAATTAGGTAATCGTTCGCTCGGCAGTGTGTTATTTAGCGCTAAGGATATGCAGCGTAGTGAAATTGAAATTGCTGAGTTTGATGAGAAAAGTAACGTTTATAGTTTATCTTCGTTATTTAATACCCTACCGAAAAAATCACTATTTGGGCGTCGCTCATGTTTTCTTTTGAGTGGGAAATCGTTACTGGTATCGGAAGTGTTTTTACCTGCTGCATCGGCATATAAAGAATAAAAGGATGTTGAATATATGTCTATCATGACATCAAAAATGAAAGATTACATACAGCTTACCCGTATGGATAAGCCTATTGGCACCTTGTTGTTATTGTGGCCGACGCTTTGGGCATTGTGGATTGCGGCGGAAGGATTGCCAAAATTAGATGTGTTGTTGGTATTTGCACTCGGTGTGATCTTAATGCGCGCGGCAGGTTGTGTGATTAATGATTTTGCTGACCGACATGTTGATGGTCATGTTAAGCGTACTGAGAATAGACCGCTTGCCGCAGGGCGTATATCCAGTCGCGCTGCGTTGCTATTTTTCTTTGCTTTGACCTTGTTAGCCTTTTTACTCGTACTCACCATGAATACATTGACGATCATGTTATCGTTTGTGGCTGTCGGTCTGGCGGCGTGTTATCCGTTTATGAAGCGTTATACCCACTTTCCTCAGATCGTATTAGGCATGGCGTTTGGTTGGGCGATTCCAATGGGTTTTGCGGCGCAATTAGATACAGTACCGAGTTATGCCTGGTTATTGTTCGTGGCGAATATTTTATGGACTGTGGCTTATGATACGTTATATGCCATGGTTGATCGCGATGACGACTTAAAAATTGGTATTAAGTCTACGGCGATTTTATTTGCCGAGAAAGATAAGTTGATTGTCGGTTTGTTACAGCTATCTTCGTTATTATGTCTTGGTATACTGGGTTGGTTATTAGTATTACCTACCGTGTATTTTATCGGATTAACGATAGTAGCGGGCTTGTTTGTTTATCAGCAAAAATTGATTGTTAATCGTGATAGAGAATCTTGTTTTAAGGCCTTTTTACATAATAATTATGTTGGTATGGTTCTGTTTGTCAGTCTTGTATTAAGTTACTTGTAAGTTGTTCTTAAGTACTTAAATGACAGGTTTTAACTGTATCGAATAATAAAAAAGGAGCCGAGGCTCCTTTTTTATTATCTTTAATATCGCTTACCGATAAGTCATCTGATGATATTAATCAACAGATCGTTGGTACGATAATACTAGTCGTCGCTAGATTGCTGACTCAGCATCACATCCGATATCGTTTGTTTTACTTCTAGTGTGGTTAAGCTTCTGACGGTATTCGCTAACAGACCAATCTTGTCTGCTTTGGCGGTACCAACATCGGATAAATAGCGTAACGCTTGCAGTTTATCAATAAAGATAGCGAGCACTTTCTTATCAAAGAACTCTGGCGCACTCACCCCGTTTAATGAAGATAGGCGTTCCGCAATTAGCTGACTACGATCTTCAAGGTCAGCTCTTTCAATTACTTGGTCATGTTCTAATACGGTCAGTACAATCGCGTAACGTTGTAATGTTTCTTGAATGCTTGCAGCAAGTAATTTCAATGACATGAGGCGTTCATTCACTGGTGCTATTACATCATTGTCATTGCTAATTAGACCTTGCGCTTGCATCTCAGTTAACGTGTCGGCAATACAATCACTTAATTCATCTTCAGCGTATTTCAAGAATAGTTCAGCTTGAATTAACGGATAAAGTTGGCTAACTTTAGCGTTAATATCTTCGATACTTGTTGTTGGATTTTCTGTCACGATGGCGGCAATTAAAGACGGTAGCGCAAACAGGTGTAAAATATTATTACGGTAGAACGTTAATAACACTGCTTGTTCGTATGACATCGATAGCATTTGCCCTAAGCTATCTTCACGTACGGTGAATTTTTTCAGTGAGATAGCTTGGTCGAGAATGTCTTCGGCACTGTTTTCAGGCAAGGTACTGAATTTACTGTACGGGTTATTACGCAGTAGTTTTAAGTAACTATCAATTTGTTGGACTAAGATTTCTCGGCTTAACGCTTTATGTGGGGCTGCGTGTAAAATCAATGCACAAATCGTTAATGCGTTTACCGCTGCTGCACTATTGATATTAACCATGACTTGATTGGCAAGGTCACGCGTCGTTTGGTTTAACCATTCCGGTTGGTCTTCTACCGGCATATTCATGTCATCACGCCAGTTTTCCACGTGTTTATTTAAATATTGGTTAAGATTGATCGGCTCACCAAAGTTAACGAATGCTTGGCCGTAATTTTTGAGTTTCTTAGCGATGCCCAATATTTGGAATACACTTTCTTTTTTCTTATTAGCACCCGACAATTCTTTTACATAGGTGCTTACTTCCATTACGTGATCATAACCTAGGTACACAGGAACGAGTGTGATAGGTCGGCTTTGTTCTCTTAACATTGCTTGTAATGTCATGTTAAGCATACCGGTTTTTGGTGGTAATAAACGTCCTGTACGGCTACGGCCACCTTCGGTAAAGAATTCAACCGAATAACCTTTCGAGAATAATAAACTTAAATACTCTCTAAAAATGGTCGCGTAAAGTTTGTTACCTTTAAATGTACGGCGCAAGAAGAATGCACCACCGCGACGGAACATAGGTCCTGCAGGGAAGAAATTAAGATTAATACCGGCTGCAATGTGTGGTGGGATCAAACCTTCATTGTAAATAACATACGAAATAAGTAAGTAATCCATGTGACTACGATGACAAGGCATAAAGACTATTTCATGGCCATCGGCAGCAAGTTTACGCACTTGTTCAGCATTGTTAACCTTGATACCACTGTAGATCTTATTCCATAACCAACCCAAAAAATTACTGGTATTTTTGACTAACTTGTACGAGAAATCACTGACGATCTCATCGATGTAAGCGTTGGCGCGCTTTTCCGCTTTTTGCGCTGAAATATTCTCTTCTGACATTTCAATTTGGATAGCTTTTTTAACTTCAGGATTACGTAGTAGCTGTTCAAATAATTGATAGCGGTTCGGTAATTTAGGCCCTGATGCGGCTAGTTTTTGTCGACTAAAATGGATTTTGGCAACCCGAATCAATTTTTGCGCAAGTTTCTCATCGCTACCATGTTGGTCGGCCATAAAGCGCAGTGATACTGGCTTATTAAAACGCACTAAGTTGTCTTTACGATTAAGACCAACAATCAATGTCTTACGTAAGTGGCTTGGCGAAATACTGTTGGCTAATGATAGTAATGGCACTTGGCCTTCTTTACCGGGAGCGCGTCCCCAAAATAATGCGACTGGCATTAATTGGATATCGAGGACTTTATCATCTTTATGTAAGCGTAATAGTTGCTGGAATTCATCAAAAAATGCGTCGGTATTTTTGGTCTTGCCAAAGAGTGGCGCAGGATTGTCTAAGCAAACATAGCTGGGGATGATCACCCCGTTAACTTTGATTGGCGTGAGCGGGTCGGGTAAGCCTAGTTCTTTACAGGCGCGTTGTAATGCGACGAGATCCGTCATTGATTTAGTTTTTAAAGCGTAAACAATAGGACGCGTTAAATCTAACTTTAGCGCATCAACTGGGTTATCTGGTACGTATTGAGATTTAACTAAGCCATTAACGAAACTTCGACTTAACATGGATGGTGTCTGTTGCATAATTGTTGTCATTCTGTTGTTTAAAGTGCGAGAGTGCTTACTCCAATAATATCAGATGCGTCATCATAAATCTGTGTTTAAGGGCCTGTAATCGATTAATTCATTATTATCCACATATCCCCACTGCTTATATTGCAAACTTGATATTACTGTATATAATTACAAGAAACTGTATATAAAACCAGTTAAGGTTCATGATGAAAGCATTGACACAAAGACAAGCAGAAGTATTTGAATTAGTTAAACAACATATTAAAAATACCGGTATGCCACCGACGCGAGCTGAAATTGCGAAGCAACTTGGCTTTCGTTCACCTAATGCGGCTGAAGAGCATTTAAAAGCATTAGCACGAAAAGGCCATATCGAAATTCTAGCTGGCACCTCTCGCGGTATTCGCTTGTTGGTTGATGCTGACGAAGCGAGTAACGATAGTGGTTTACCGTTAATCGGCCAAGTTGCTGCCGGTGAGCCAATTTTAGCGCAGGAACATATTGAAGCGCATTATAATGTTGACCCATCGATGTTCACGCCTAACGCAGATTTTTTATTGCGTGTGCGTGGTGAGAGCATGCGTAATATTGGTATTATGGATGGCGATTTATTAGCGGTACATAAAACTAAAAATATCAGTAAAGGCCAAGTTGTTGTTGCACGAGTTGACGATGAAGTCACCGTTAAACGTTTCGAGCAGCAAGGCAATGAAATTTTACTGCACCCAGAAAATGATGAAATGAGCACAATACGTGTTGATTTAAATTTTCAAAGCTTTGATATTGAAGGTGTGGCTGTGGGTATTATTCGTAATACTGATTGGATGTAATCACCCTCAATTCACCCCATTATCTTCGAGGGTAGATAGTTAATGATCCCATTATTGACTATCTATCTTTTTATTTTTATCTCCTGACTATTGTGCTGTCACTTATCGGAAAGCATTTCAAATCCAGCTCTCAGATCACAGTTATCCCTATCGCCTGCTTATTTATAAAATCTTTTCCTATACTCAACACGAGTTATAAAAATAATTAATTAATTTATTTTCTGATACGTTTGCGTAAATACAGGATTATTTTATGGAAAAAAGCCCTATCACCATAGAATTAGGTGAAAAGATAGATATCTCCGCGATCACTATACTCAAAGATACTCTTGATAAACTACCTATCAATGTAGAAATTCAACGTTTCGATGCTCGTCATGTGACTCATATGGACAGTGCTTCTTGCCAACTTTTTTATGCTTATGCTCAGCATCTAACGATACATAATACAACACTGGTGTTTCTATCTCCGTCAGATAAATTTATGGCCGTGGTGAAAGCGTTAGGGTTTGAAACGGACTTTAATTACGCATCAATGTGAGGCGCTCTAATGAAACGAATATTAGCTGTAGATGATTCGGTATCCATTCGTGAAATGGTATTGTTCACTTTAAAACAGGCGGGTTACGAGGTCGATTCTGCTGTTGATGGGGTTGATGGCTTAGCAAAAGCCAAAAGTGGTAATTTTGATCTTATTATTTCAGATATTAATATGCCGCGTATGGATGGCATCAGCTTAATTAGTCAGTTACGTAATGAAAGTGCTTATAAATTTACGCCCATTTTAATGTTAACCACGGAATCCGGTGCGGATAAAAAAATGGCTGGTAAATCTGCTGGCGCCACAGGCTGGATAGTAAAACCTTTTAATCCAGAAAAACTCATTGCTACCGTGCAAAAAGTATTGAGGTAAACATGGATATAGATCTTAAACAATTCCAACAAGTGTTTATTGAAGAGTGTCTCGAAGGCTTGGAGGTGATGGAATCAGAGTTACTAAAGTTAAATTCTGGCTCGGTAGATAGCGAAGTCATTAATACTATTTTTCGCGTTGCACATTCAATTAAGGGCGGTGCTGGTACATTCGGGTTTAATCAATTAACCGAGTTTACTCACGTTGCTGAAACCTTACTTGATGACTTACGTGCAGAAAAAATACCGCTTATTGATGGCCATATTAATCTTTTTTTGCAAACCGTGGATTGTTTAAGTGCGTGGATCCAATTACTAGCGGACGATTCAGAATCAATCCCTGACGCGGCGGAAAGCCTCAAACAACAATATAACCAGTATTTACTGCCTGATGGCAATCAGGATAAGTTAGCGATGGAGGATGACTCGCTCGGCAAGCCTAATCCGTCAGCGATGAAGGAACACGACGATAGTGATTGGTTGATTAGCTTTGTACCTGGTCAAGATATTTTAAAACAAGGTAACGAGCCGCGGTTAATCTTTGCTGAATTGGCCGAGATGGGTGAGCTTAAGGTGACGCCTAAACTTGAAAATCTGCCTGTATGGAAAGATTTATTACCTGAAGATATCTATGTGAGCTGGGATCTTGAATTAATCAGCTCGGTGAGTGACGCGCAAATCAAAGAAGCATTTGAGTGGGTGGAAGATGATTCAACAATTATCATCACTCACCCTAGTACGCTACCTCAATCAGCAGAAAGTGAGGCCGCTGATGAAACCTTGTCTGAATCGATCGTCTCTCCAGTGGTAACGAAAAAAATAGCCAGTACTAAATCGGCAGAAACAAATTCAATTCGGGTATCAATCGATAAAGTTGATGCGTTAATCAATATGGTTGGCGAACTGGTGATCACGCAAGCGATGCTAGGTGAACTCGGGCAAAATTTTTCTGCAGATAAATTACCGGCATTAAAAAAAGGCCTTACTCAGCTATCTCAACATACCCGAGAAATGCAAGACAGTGTCATGAAAATTAGAATGTTACCGATTCAATTCGCCTTTAATCGTATTCCAAGAATGGTCAGGGATTTAAGTGAACAGTTAGGTAAAAATGTATTACTGAGGATGCACGGAGAAGAAACTGAACTGGATAAAATTATGCTCGAAAAGCTCTCGGATCCGATTGTGCATCTTGTCCGTAACGCTTTAGATCATGGTATTGAAACTATTGAAGAACGAAAGCTCGCGGGGAAAAGTGATGTTGCTTACCTTGATATTAACGCATTTCATCAAGGTGGGGAGATTATTGTTGAGATCCGCGATGATGGTCGCGGCTTAAACAGAGCCAAAATACATGCGAAAGCGATTGAAAAAGGTATTGTAAATAAAGACTTACATTACAGTGATAATCAGATCGATGAACTCATTTTCGCGCCTGGTTTTTCAACTGTCGAAACGGTGAGTGATATCTCTGGCCGTGGTGTGGGTATGGACGTCGTCAAGCGCAATATTGAATCGCTTGGCGGTGGTATTAAGATTGAGTCGACGACGGGCGCAGGCAGTTGTTTCTCGATCCGTTTACCTTTGACTCTGTCTATTATGGATGGCCAGTTAGTAAAAATTGGCAGTAAAACGTATATCTTACCGATTATGTCAATTATTGAATCCTTGCAGCTAAAAGACGGCATGGTCACCAAGTTGGCCGATGATACGGAGGTCTTTAAACTGCGTGATGAATTCATTCCGATCATACGCCTTTACCAAGTACTTAATCATGAAACAAGCCTCAAGCGTATTACCGATGGATTATTAGTGGTTGTTGAAAGTGGCAATAATAAATATGGCTTATTAGTGGATGATTTAGCGGCGCAGCAGCAGGTGGTGATAAAAAATCTCGAAGAAAATTTTATGAAGGTAAGTTGTGTTTCCGGCGCTACTATTTTGGGTAACGGCACGGTGGCGTTAATTTTAGATATTGCTGATATTGTCAAGCGTGTGACAGCTGAACGCTATCAATCTCAACATCAAGGTCAGCGCGGACATGTTGCTGCTTAACATAGGAAGGAATATATATGGATAATAATACGCTGACCGAAATAGATGAACAATCCACCCAGTTTTTGACATTTATAATGGCAGAAGAAGAATATGGTGTGGAAATATTAGATGTACAAGAGATCCGTGGTTGGGAAAGTTGTACCGAGATCCCCAATATGCCTGCATATGTGAAAGGCGTGATTAATTTACGCGGAACCATAGTGCCGATAGTCGATTTAAGGCAGAAGTTTGGTTTAGAAAACATTGAATACAGTGCGATCACGGTTGTGATTGTCGTCAAAGTTTTAGTCGAAGATAAATCAAAAGTGATGGGGTTAGTTGTTGATGCGGTTTCAGATGTGCACACAATTGCCCACAGTGATATTAATTTACCGCCACAATTAGGCCCTGATAATGGTCCTAGTGTCATCCGCGGACTGGTATCAATCAAAGATAAGATGGTGGTGTTATTAAGCTCAAGTTTATTGTTAGATTTAGAGCAATTTCAAAATATTGAAAACCTGAATGTGCATAATACACCGCCAGCAATGGTTGCCAATGGTTAGCCTAGCAACACCACTATTAGGTGGCCATATTAACGAATATCCATCAACTAACCTGATTATGCAGGATGCTGAATTTCAATATTTATCGCAACTGGCTTTTCGAGAATCCGGTATTGTCATCAATGAGTCCAAGCGCGATATGCTTTATGGCCGAGTGATGAAAAGGATCCGTTATCTTAAATTAACTGGATTTACTGCTTATTGCCAGTTATTACAAGATAGCTACTCCGGTGAGTTGAGCGCGTTCATTAATGCAATAACGACCAATCTAACGGCATTTTTTCGTGAAGAATATCATTTTGATTTTTTACACAACGTGGCATTAGCTGATTTTAAACATCACAACCAAGATAAAAAATTACGGATATGGTCAGCGGGGTGCTCCACTGGTCAAGAACCTTATTCAATCGCAATGAGTGTCCAGGGGCAACTTCCTGATTGGGACTCTAAAATACTGGCTACTGATTTAGATAGTGAGGTGTTATGGCGTGCTCATCAGGGGACTTATGATGAACTGATGGGTATTCCAATGCATTATCGCACGCAATATTGCTCTGATATGAATCTTCAGCATCGCTATAGTATGGATGATAAAATTAAGCAGCTTATTGCATTTAAGCAGTTGAATTTATTGTCTCGATGGCCGATGAAAGGACAGTTTGATGCGATTTTCTGCCGTAATGTTTTAATTTATTTTGATGATGAAACAAAGCGAAAGTTGGTGCAACGATTTTACTCGCAACTAAAACCGGGTGGCTATCTTTTTATTGGCCACTCTGAAAGTCTACAAAGTTTTAACACTAAGTTTAAGCTGGTCGGTCAGACCATTTATCAACGCTAAATTTGCCATTATGTCGATGGCGCTATAGGGATCATTTTATGCAGAAAATAAAAGTGCTTGTTGTCGACGACTCTGCACTAATGCGCAAAATATTAACCACATTACTCAGCTTAGACTCGGGTATTGATGTCGTTGGTAGCGCAATAGACCCTTTTGATGCGCGTGACAAAATAAAAAATTTACATCCTGATGTTTTAACGCTTGATGTTGAAATGCCGGGTATGAATGGTTTGTCTTTTTTAGATAATTTAATGCGACTACGTCCTATGCCCGTCGTCATGGTATCAACGCTGACGTCTCAAGGTGCACCTGTGACATTGAAAGCGCTGGAGTTAGGCGCATTTGATTTTATCGCCAAACCCACTGATAACAGCAGGCAATTATTGGGACATTTTGGTGATGAACTCTGTACTAAAGTTAAACTAGCTTGTAGTGCTAATTTACGTGTTATGCGCGCACCGGTGACAACGTTGCTTACTAGTCAAGCAGTACAAGAAGACAGGTTAATTGCTATTGGTGCATCAACGGGCGGAACCGAAGCATTAAGAGAGTTATTAACTCCCTTAGTACCGCCTTTCCCACCTATTGTTATTGCTCAGCATATCCCCAAACATTTTAGCGGCGCATTCGCAAACCGCCTCAATGATAATTGCCGCTTAACGGTGATTGAAGTCACGAGTGAAGAAGTCATTAAGCAGAATCATGTGTACATTGCACCTGGCGATTGCCATTTAAGAGTACAGCGCTCAGGACGACGTTATACTTGCCAATTATTTGATGGTCCCGCTGTAAATAGACACAAACCGTCTGTGGATGTGTTACTTGGATCTGTCGCTAAGATCTATGGCGATAAAGCCATTGGTGTAATGCTGACAGGAATGGGGAGAGATGGTGCCGAAGGGTTATTGGCGATGCGTCAAGCTGGTGCCTTAACGATAGCGCAAGATGAGGCTTCATCCGTGGTCTGGGGTATGCCAGGTGCAGCCGTTAGACTGGGGGCGGCTATGGATATATTAAGCTTGCCACTCATTGCGCCTAAGTTAGCTACATTAGTGCAGAAGAAAATAGATAAAGTAAAAAGGACTGCTTATGACACGATTTAATTTATACCAAAGCGCTGCACTATTTCCACTATTGCTTATGTTGGTGCTGCAAGAATGGCTTGCAGCTGGTGCGCTTGTTGTGACATTAATATTGGTGTTGATTGCGGTATTCACTTCAGCTAAAAAACCGTTAGAGCAGCAAGTTGTAGACATACCTGAAAATAGAGCGTCGATGGAGGCTAAAGCAATGTTGGTCGATATGCTGCAGCAAGAGATCCCGCCACATATTGATGAATTAAAGAATGATTTAAATAAAACCCAGCATATTAATAGCGAGTCATTTACCACATTAAATAGTGCTTTTTATCAGTTGTTACGCATGTCTGCAGAGCAGTCAGCATCGTTACATAAAGTACTACTCAGTATTTCCAAAGATAAAGCATTTGCTTTGACTGGTGTGGAATGTGGCGATCCAGATGCTATCGATTTAAAAATATTTATTGCATCAACACATCAATTTTTAAATAACTGCTCTGATCTTATGATGGAAATTACCACGCAAAGTAATGATGCGGTGAATAAGATCGCGGTAATGGAAAATCAGATGCTTAATATTAATGAGCTGGTTGATAATGCCAAAAAAATAGCCAGTCAGACTAACCTACTGTCATTGAATGCTGCTATTGAAGCGGCGCGAGCTGGAGACATGGGACGTGGTTTTGCTGTGGTAGCACAAGAGGTACGATTATTATCAGATACCTCAAATAAATTTAATGATGAAATAAGAGGCCAAGTGACAGCTGCGATGGCCACGTTTGAGGAAGCCAAAAGTATGGTTGAATCATTAGCGAAAGATAATGCTGAAAAGTCCACGCAGACACAAGCGCGGTTACATCAAGAATTAGTTAAATTTGCACAATTAGAGCAAAACTTAGAAGTGAACTTAGATAACCTCATGAGCTTATCTGTAGATACCAAAGCATGTGTAAATGATTCCGTTAGAAGTCTGCAGGTTGAAGATATCATTAGCCAATTGTCGGAGCATAACGTGCTGCAAGCGGAGAATGTAAAACAAGTATTACTCGCGTGTAGTGAGTTGTTATCTGCAGAGGAGCATGTTGAACAAGATACCTTTATTAATAAGCTTAAAGCCGCTGCGGAACAATTAAAGCAGCAATCGTTACAGGCGCAAAACAAAACAATTAGTACCGGTTCGATGGATGAAGGTGAAATCGAATTGTTTTAATGCTTTAAGCGGAATTACTTTTTTTCATTATTGAACTTAGATAGACTCGTGCATCTTTTGCTTTCCTCTACAAAGTTGAACTTGTCTATGTGGTTATCTATTCCCACCTCGGTACATCGGAATATCCTCGCGTTGGCGTTGCCAATGATCTTATCAAATATCAGTATCCCATTATTAGGCTTGGTGGATAGTATAGTCATTGGCCATCTTGAAGAAGCTTGGTACCTCGGTGGTGTTGCGCTTGGTTCAACGGTGATGATGTTCATTGTGTCTATGTGTAATTTCTTACGCATGTCGACCACAGGGTTAACTGCCCAGGCATTTGGTAAGCAAGATAATACCGTGATATTAATGACGCTTGCTCACGCTTTTTTGATCGCTTTAGTCTTATCAGTCTTATTATTGCTGGGTAAAAATTATATTGTTGAGTTAGCGTTCATGCTGACGGAAGCGAGTGACAATGTGCAGCAAAATGCACAAGCCTACCTATCTATACGCATGTGGGGAATTCCTGCAGCGTTATTTAATTTTGCCATATTAGGTTGGTTGATTGGCCTGCAAAATATGAAAGCACCGATGCTATTACTGATTATCGCTAATGTGTTTAATATTGTCTTGGATATTCTGTTCGTTGTGTATTTCGAATGGGGTGTTGAGGGCGCAGCTGCCGCTTCTGTTATTGCCGAGTATGCGGCGTTGCTATTTGGCTTATTGTTAGTATTAAAGCAATTGAATAAATTCTCATTGCCGAGCAGAACCGAGATTATTCAACGCCTATTTGAGAGCAGTAAGTTACTGGGTTTATTATCATTAAACCGCGATATATTTATTCGTTCACTGTGCTTACAGCTTACATTTGCATTTATGACCTTTAAAGGCGCGAGCTTAGGAGATGAGTATATTGCCGCGAATGCGGTGCTGCTCAATTTCTTGATGTTTATTTCTTTTGCGCTTGATGGTGTTGCTTATGCCGTCGAGGCCATGGTTGGTAAAGCGATAGGAGCTAAAAATACAATTGCTTATCGTCAATCTGTTTTCGCATCCCTGATCTGGGCTAGCGTATTTTCTCTAATGTTTTCAGCTGTGTTTTTTATGTTCGGCGAAGGAATGGTGAGTGTGATCACGGATATTGAAGCTGTGAACACCATTGCCGTTGAATATTTACCTTGGTTAGTGTTATTACCTTTTACAGCTGTGTGGTGTTTTGTATTCGATGGGGTATTTATTGGTGCAACGAGAGCAAAAGACATGCGTAACAGTATGTTGTTTTGTGTCATTTGTATATTTGTACCCACCTATGTCATAAGCAGTGGACTCGGTAATCATGCACTATGGCTAGCGATGAATACTTTCATGCTAGCCCGTGGTTTATCCCTTGCTTGGTTGTTATATCCTTCTCTAAAGGATGAAGCCACGTAATAACAGCCATCAACTATACTCAGAGATTTGACGATTACTGATAATCTCTTCTTTTTTATCTTATTATTACACCTGAGTAAAAGTAATTTGTATTTTAAGGGTATTATCATTGTAGTGTAATTGAATATAATAAGCGCCATACAGTATGACTAGTCGGAATGCAGAGATTAGCATTACCGATGATATTAATTTTATCCCAATGGAGATGAACATGACTGACAAATTTATTAAATCTAAAGCAGCTATTGCTTGGGGACCAAATCAACCACTATCAATCGAAGAAGTGGATGTAATGTTACCAAGAAAAGGTGAAGTGTTGGTTAAGGTTATCGCTTCTGGTGTATGTCATACCGATGCATTCACATTATCGGGTGATGATCCAGAAGGTATCTTCCCTGTTATTCTTGGTCACGAAGGTGGCGGTATCGTTGAGCAAATCGGCGAAGGCGTTACCAGTGTTCAAGTAGGCGACCATGTTATTCCTTTATACACACCAGAATGTGGTGAGTGTAAATTCTGTAAGTCTGGCAAAACAAACCTTTGCCAACAGATCCGTGAAACTCAAGGCCAAGGCCTAATGCCAGACGGCACTACACGTTTCTATAAAGACGGTCAGCCAATCTTCCATTACATGGGTTGCTCAACGTTCTCTGAATACACGGTATTACCAGAAATCTCGTTAGCTAAAGTAAATAAAGAAGCGCCGCTTGAAGAAGTTTGTCTATTAGGTTGTGGTGTTACAACGGGTATGGGCGCTGTAATGAATACAGCTAAAGTTGAAGAAGGCGCTACTGTTGCTATCTTCGGTTTAGGTGGTATTGGTCTTTCTGCTGTAATCGGTGCGACGATGGCTAAAGCAAGCCGTATCATTGCAATCGACATTAACGAAAGCAAATTCGAACTAGCGAAAAAACTTGGCGCTACAGATTTCATCAATCCAAAAGATTATGACCGACCAATTCAAGACGTTATCGTTGAACTAACTGACGGTGGTGTAGATTACTCATTCGAATGTATTGGTAACGTTAACTTAATGCGTTCTGCTTTAGAATGTTGCCATAAAGGTTGGGGTGAATCAGTTGTAATTGGTGTTGCCGGTGCAGGTCAAGAGATCTCTACGCGTCCTTTCCAACTTGTAACTGGGCGCGTATGGCGTGGCAGTGCATTCGGTGGTGTTAAAGGCCGTACAGAGTTACCTGATTACGTTGAGCGTTACTTAAAAGGTGAATTCGCATTAAGTGATTTCATTACTCACACGATGGGCCTTGAAGATATTAATGAAGCATTTGATCTGATGCACCGTGGTGAAAGTATCCGTACTGTTATCCATTTCGATAAGTAATTAAAATATATTCCGTTACTTTAGCTTTAATAAATTAAAGTAACGGAATGACTAGTAAAGGTTTGTCATGTCTATAGAAGTTGTTAGTAGTAATAAAATGTTTGGCGGTTGGCAGCATCAATATAATCATGCGTCGAGTGTACTAAACTGTCAGATGCGTTTTGCTGTGTATTTACCTCCGCAAGCATCGAATATGCGTAAAGTACCGGTGATGTATTGGTTGTCTGGCCTGACATGTACTGATGAGAACTTTATGCAAAAAGCCGGTGCTCAGCGTATTGCTGCTGAACTGGGTATTGCTATCGTGGCACCCGATACTAGTCCGCGTGGCGAAGGTGTACCTGATGATGCTAACCAAGCGTATGACTTCGGTCTAGGTGCTGGATTCTATGTGAATGCAACGCAAGCGCCATGGAACACACATTATCAAATGTATGACTATGTAGTGAATGAATTACCGGCATTAATTGAAGCTAACTTTCCTGTTACGCAAGAGCGTGTTATTAGTGGTCACTCTATGGGTGGTCATGGTGCATTAGTGATGGCATTACGTAATCCTGAACGTTACCGTTCAGTAACGGCATTTAGCCCGATTAGTAATCCTATTAACTGTCCTTGGGGACAGAAAGCGCTGCAGAATTACTTAGGTAAAGATAAAGCAACGTGGCAACAATACGATGCGAGCCTGTTAATGGCTAAAGCAGAAGCATTCGTACCAGCAATGGTAGAACAAGGTAAAGATGACTCATTCTTGGATGAGCAGCTTAAGCCTAATATGTTAACTGCTGCAGCAGCTAAGAAAGGTTATCCTCTCACGCTCGAAATGCATGATGGTTATGATCACAGTTATTTCTTTATTGCCACATTCATTGAAAAACATATGCGTTTTCATGCGGCTAATTTAGCTAAATAATTAGTGTAAGTAATACAAATAAAAAGGGTGATAGAACTATGTTCTATCACCCTTTTTTTGTGCTTAAATCTTACTTTAATTAGCTTATTTTGAACCAGAAAAGTCCAATTGACGCCAGCTTTCATAAATAAATACTGATACGGCATTTGATAGGTTCATGCTACGACTTTCTGGTAGCATCGGAATTCTGAGTTTTTGATCTTGTGGTAATGTATCTAATACTTCTGGCGGTAGGCCACGTGTTTCAGGGCCAAATAATAATACATCACCGGCTTGATATTCAGCTTGATGATGGTATTTAGTGCCTTTAGTTGTACAAGCAAAAATGCGCGCATCGCCAACACAGTCTAAAAAGGCTTGGTAATTAGCATGACGCTTAACATCGGCAAATTCATGATAATCTAGTCCCGCACGTTTTACCCTTTTATCATCCCACTCAAAACCAAGCGGTTCGATTAAATGTAATTTGAAACCAGAGTTGGCACAAAGGCGAATAATATTACCTGTATTTGGTGGGATCTCAGGTTCAAATAGTGCTACTTGTAACATAATTAAGTCTCAGTTCAGGGTTATATAACATTGCTTCTTTGGGTAGAATAGCAAAATTAACAACCTAATGGTAAAAGTGATGAAAAAGCGTAGTACTTTGATCGTAGCAGCTTTAATTATATTAAGTGCGCTACCGTTTAGCTTAAATATTTTGATTAATATGTTTTTTGAAGATCTCGATACTGAAATGTATGAACAGAAAAAAGCGCGCGTAGAGCAACGTCGCCAAATAGAGAAGATGTTCCCAGAGCTAGACACCAAAGATCCATTGCGTCCACAGGTTAAGGTTGTAGAGGTAACAAAAGAAATAGCAGAAGAGAAGCAATAAGCTTCCCTTCTGTTTTTATTCCGTTATGAATAAAGCGGTTAACTGATTGGTATAGTAATAGATACTTGTAAACCGTGCGTTTCTCTATTACTTGCCACTATTTCACCGTGATGCTGCCTAATGGCATTTTCGGTAATCGCTAACCCCAATCCTGCCCCTCCAGATTCACGGTCGCGCGCTTGTGATACACGATAGAAAGGCTTGAATATTTGTTCAATTTCGTCATCTGGAACACCTGGTCCATCATCCGTGATCACAAAGGTTATTTTACCTGCGTCACTTATAATCGTTAAGTTAACCTGTTTTGAAGCATAACGCAGTGCGTTACGAATGACATTTTCGATCGCACTGCCAAGAAGTGCGGGGAAGCCTTTAATATCGACATCAGGAATGACTTGGTGACTAAATGTTTTTTGTAGTTGTTCAGCTTCAAAAATAGCATCATCACAAATAGACTGTAACAAGGAATCAAGATTAAAGGATTCTTTGGTAGTGGCGTTTAATTGCATCTTGGATAAATTTAATAACGCCGCAATCATCTCTTCTAAGCGTTCTGACTCATTATCAATACGGACAATTTCTTTGGTCTCGCCATAACGACGTTTGGATAATGCGACTGACATCTTTAAGCGTGTTAAAGGGGATCTTAGCTCATGGGATATATCACTCAACAGGCGATGTTGGAGTGAGATATGTTCCCGAATTGAGAACATCATGGTACGTAAACTTCGCGCTAATTCACCGATCTCATCTTGTCTTTGTGTGGCTGGTACGACAGCATCTAAATTACCATCAGTGATATCCGATGCAGTTTTTTTCAGTTTCTGCAATGGATTAGAAATATGCCACGCGAGTGTTGCACATAATGGCATACTGACCAACATGGTAATAAAGAGTAATAAAAAAGGTCTGTCTAATACGTTTATTAACCAAAGGTTATGCTCGGCAGGTAATTGCTGCGCTGCATATAATTGGAATTGCTCGTCGCGTAAGGTCACCGAAATGGGGCCTGTCATTAACCAGCTTTTGTATTGTTTTACCTTTGGAGATAACGATTCTTCACTTTGCAAAATAAAACGACGTATTGCTTTAGATGCTTTTGTACTCGAGACGATATCGCCATTAGCCGCAACCAAATAAAAGTGTTTAGTTTGTGCTTCTTTAGGTGTGATTAACACCTGTAGAGGGACACTGGGGTAGCGTTCTGCAGATGTCGCGATATTATGAGCAATGCTGTTTAAGATGCTGACTGAGCGGGGATCGAGTTGTCTCATCACTCGGCTATCGAGCGTCGGTAGCGCAATGACTACCGCAACCACGAGTAGTAGCATGCACCAAAACCAGACAAAAATTTTAACGAATAAATGATTTAATTTGCTACTAAGCACGTGTGAATAACCTTATTTCAAGAGTAATAAAAAAGCGGCGAGGAGCCGATTAGGTATCTAACCACATATAACCACGACCACGTAATGTGCGAATACGCATCTTTTCATCTGTTCTTTCTGGTAATTTTTTACGTAAGTTACTTAAATGCATATCAATACTGCGATCGAATGGCGTTAGTTTTTTACCGAGTACTTGTTCACTTAAATCAGCTTTCGTTAAAATAATGCCTGGCGAAGAGATAAGTGCTTCTAATAACATCAACTCGGTGCTGGTTAAATCAAGTAAGATACTCTGACACCATGCCTCTTGCGTACGACTATTTATGACAATATCTAAATGCGTTAATAATTCTGTTTTCTTTGCCGTCGTTACAGGTTCGATTCGACGTAGTACCGCTTTAATGCGTGCTAATAATTCACGTTCACTAAATGGTTTTGGTAAATAATCATCGGCACCCATTTCTAAGCCCAGTACGCGATCGAACTCATCGCCTTTCGCAGTTAACATTAACACCGGCGTGCTGTTATCAACACGGAGTTTTTTTAATACTTCAAAGCCGTTTAGCTTTGGCATCATTACATCTAAAAGTACCATATCATATTGATTACTTCTGATTGCGGCTAAGCCTGCTTCACCATCGTGCACCATGTCGACGTCGAAATCTTCGAGACTCAAAAATTCAGCGAGTAATTCAGCCAGTTCTTTATCGTCATCAATTAATAATAATTTAGTCATATTAGGTACTCTGTTAATTATTTTTATGGTATTAGGATACTGGTTTATGCAGTAAATAATTCGAAGATTTACCTTGTTTTACATTTTATTTCGGTACAATAACAAATTAATGGTATGTAGTCAGTTTAACCAAAGCAGCGTAATAAACAATGCTATCTACAATTAAATATTAACAACTGATGAAGCGCTACGTGATTGCTTTATTTGTGATAGTTGGATTAATTACAGTGTATTTATTATTATTATTTTAGATTAACGAGCTAGTAAAAATGACTTATTTATAGCGTTACGTCCTAACTATCCTAAAATAACCACAGAATATTTCATTTAGTCTGTGTTGTTTGATTTATAGCGGATTTAAGATAAATAACTTCTCGTTGTTTTTCTATTGCCCCCGTTTATAATAAACGCAAGATAACGTAAAAGGTAAGCTTGTGATAACTTCTGAACATGAAAAATTAGTCAAACGCGCGAGTTATGCGTCGGTCGCAACTGCGGCGATCTTATTATGTAGTAAATTATTTGTGTGGTTTGCCACTGGTTCATCATCGATATTAGCATCTCTGACAGATTCTTTTTTGGATATCGGTGCATCTGTGATTAACTTATTCGCCATTAAATATGCATTAGAACCCGCAGATGAAGCTCATCGCTTTGGACACGGTAAAGCGGAATCTTTAGCCGGATTAGTACAATCTGCATTAATCGTCGGCTCATCGATTCTATTGATGTTACATGGTGCAAGCGCGCTATTAGATCCGCAGCCTATTGTACGTTCAGAGTTAGGTATAGCGGTCTCTATTTTTGCATTGCTGCTGACGTTTGTGCTGATTCGTTATCAAACATATGTAGTAGCACAAACAAGCAGTGTGGCGATTAAAGCAGATTCACTCCATTACAAATCAGATTTGTGGCTTAATGCTGCAGTGCTTATTGCACTTAGTTTATCTGCGTATGGCTTTTATTGGGTGGATGGATTGGCGACAATTTTGATATCCTGCTACATCTTATACAGTGCTTATGAGATTGGTATGGAGTCAATTCAGATGTTGCTGGACCATGAATTACCCGCTGAAGATATTGCTAAAATAACGACTATTGTGGCAAATACGGAAAATGTACTCGGGTTACATGAGTTACGAACTCGACAATCAGGCTATATGCGTTTTATTCAATTGCATATTGAACTTGATGACCACCTGACATTGTTCCAATCTCATGCTATTGCTGATAGTGTAGAAACTAATTTACTCCGTGAATTTGCGAATACGGAAGTGCTTATTCATCAAGATCCAATCTCAATTGTAAAGACGAAAAATGATTAATACAAATGTGAACTCTAAATGTTGTAAAGGAATGAACATGGAAGATAAACTTTCAATGTCTTGGCTTAAAATTAAAGAAGAAGCTAAATTGTTGGTTGAACAGGAACCGATGCTCGCTAGCTTCTTCCATTCAACAATACTTAATCACGATAGTTTAAAATGCTCATTAAGTTTTCAATTAGCAAATAAACTCGGTAGTGCGACAATGCCTGCTATTTTATTACGTGAAGTGATTGAAGAAGCATTAAAATCAGAACCCGATATCTTACATGCGGTTGCTGCCGATTTATGCGCAGTACAAGAACGAGATCCTGCTGTAGAGTATTTTTCGACGCCTCTTTTATATTTGAAAGGTTTCCTTGCATTACAGTCTTATCGTATTGCGCATTGGTTGTGGAATCAAAAACGTCAAGCGTTAGCTATTTTTTTGCAAAACCAAATCTCAGTGGTATTTGCAGTCGATATTCATCCTGCGGCGAGAATTGGGCGAGGTATCATGCTTGATCACGCGACAGGTATTGTTATTGGTGAGACAGCCGTTGTCGAAGACGATGTGTCTATTTTACAAAGTGTAACACTCGGTGGTACTGGTAAAGAAGGCGGTGATCGTCATCCCAAAATTAGAGCTGGCGTGATGATCGGCGCTGGTGCTAAAGTGCTTGGCAATATTGAAGTCGGCCGTGGGGCAAAAGTAGGTGCCGGTAGTGTGGTTCTTGATCCCGTCCCTGAGCATACTACTGTGGCGGGAGTACCAGCTAAAGTTGTTGGTAGACCTGATTCAGAGATGCCTTCATTAGCGATGAATCAAACAATTTGATGTATAAATGTCAGTGCTCACAAACAAACACTAAATTCTGCTTGAGCGCATCATAAATTCACTAATAAGACTTGTTGTCGGTTGACTAGCGTTGTATTCTTCTAGCTAAGGGATAGGCCCTCTCAGCACAATATTGAATTCTTAAATTATGGGTGACAAAATGAATTTTGACGTATTAGATAAATTAGAAAGTAAAGTCCAGACAGCAGTTGATACCATTTCCCTTTTACAAATGGAATTAGAAGAGCTAAAAGAAGAAAATAACCAACTATTAGCAAACAATTCTGAACTTAAAGGTCAACAAGATGTGTGGCAAGATCGTTTACGTTCTTTGCTAGGCAGAATGGATGAAGTGCAAGAGCTAGAAGAATTAGAAGAAGAAGCATAATTCGATTCAGAGGTATGGTTGAGAAAACCTATACCTCTGTTTCTATGCTTTACTCAATATCAAGCGCATCAGCGGATAATATAATACCTGTGCTATCAGCATAAACATGATCTTCAGGTAAGAATGTTACGCCACCAAAGTTGACCGCCACATCGAGTTCACCAGCACGATTATCGTCTGCCCCCACTGGAATCGAAGCAAGACTTTGAATACCGATATTAATGTCGTCTAATTGATCTACCTCTCGAATACTACCGTAAACAATAATGCCTTCCCATTCATTCTCAAATGCCATCTGTGCGATATCAGAATCAATCAATGCTCTTCTTAGTGAACCACCGCCGTCAATAAGTAATACCTTACCTAAACCAGGTTTTTGAACTGTCTCTGCGATAAGTCCTAAGCTTTCAAAACATTTTATTGTGGTGATTTTACCACCGAATGATGACTTACCACCGAAATTCATAAACATAGGTTCAACAACATCAATCATATCAGCGTAAATGTCGCATAGTTCAGAAGTATTGTATTCCATGAGCAGCACCTTTTAATAAAGAAAGTTAGGTCATTAGCAATAAATAATAGCACCGTTGGCATATAAATTAAGCCTTTATTATCATTAGATAAATCAATATTTGGAAAATGTACGCCGATGTTTAGTAAATATAACGTTAATCCCTGATAGCAGGATGTGATGGTCTATTCTTTATGATAATAGAATAGACCATCGATGAGTGGGTCGTTATGACAATTATTAATGCACTAACTATTAATGTGGAAGATTACTTTCAAGCCCCCGCTTTTCAATACAGTATCAAAGAAAGTGATTGGGGATTACTTTCACCCCGTATTGAATATGCAGTCGATAAAGTGCTACTGCTATTAAGTGATCACCATGTGACAGCTACATTTTTTGTTTATGGCTGGACGATTAATCATTTCCCGTTGATGTTAAAGAGAATCGCGGAACAGGGACATGAACTTGCATATCGACATTATTGTCCACCTGATACAAAGCATTTTAATCAGCGTAAAATTATTGAAGATTTAAACCGCTACAAAGATCAGTTATCACAAATAACAAGTCGATGTGTTGTTGGTTACCGGAGTGATATCAAATTACGGAGTGCAACGTTACCGTGGTTAGAAGACGAATTAGTGCTGGCTGGATACGAATATAGTAGTGCTAATGGTTTAAGTCAGGTCAATGAATCGGAGAGTATCAATAATGTTGTTATAGATAATTTTCAGCATTTTAATGTATCAACCCATAAAGTGTTAACGAAGCAGTATGAAATTATTAATACTAATAACATCCGCCTCAGAAAGTATGAATCGAGTCGTAAACTCGTTACCCGTTTTATAGAGGAAACTAAAACACCAGTACTCGGTTGTATATCCACTTGGGTTATGGATAACCTGCAACCTAATATTCGAGCAGATAGCGTATTCAAAAAGTGGCTACACGGGTATCACATTCGTGAGAGTCCGCTCATTCTACATCAATTATTTTCTGAATATGGCTGGCAAACGGTTAGTGATATATACCTGCGTAAAGTATTGCCGTTGAACAGTATTAAAAAAAGGAAAGGGCGCTGTGTAAGTTAATGATAAGGATATTATGGTAATGAAAATTTTACACGTGATAGAAAGTGGTGGTTTTTATGGTGCTGAAAGAGTTTTAATTGAATTGATGATAGGCTCAAAGGCGCTCGGCCACGAAGTATCACTGCTTAGCTTCGGCTATAAAGGGCAGGAAGAAAAAGAATTTGAAGTTATTTGTCGTCAATTTGGAATCGAGGTAAAGTCTATTCGGATAACAAAGCTCCAATCTTTTTGTATAAGTCGTTTTGTAAAAGAAATTGCAGATGAGAATGATTTTGATGTCGTTCATTCGCACGGTTATAAATTTAATATACTGTTTGGCTTAATGTTGAAACGAAATCGTTTTAAATGTGTTTGTTCGACTGTACACGGTTATGTCTCTGCGCCTAAATTTAGTAAAATGGCGCTGTATCAATATCTGGATAAACACTCATTAAAACGATTAAATAAAATTTTCCTTGTTAGTCAACAGATGACTCACCTACCATGTATTAAAGCGTTAAAACTGAGCCACTATAGCGTTATCGAAAATGGTATCGGTGGTTACATGCCGACTTGTGCGATTGAAGAACGTTTAGAAACTTTTCTTCATAATAAAACAACACGACTAATGGCCGTTGGACGTCTTGCGGTTGAAAAAAGCTTTGATACGCTTATCTGTGCATTACCTAAGTTAATCGAGAATGACCCGAATACTGTACTTGTTATATTTGGCTCTGGCAGTGAAGAGCATCGATTGCGAGAAACAATTAAACGATTAAACTTAGATGAGCATGTTCTATTATTTGGTTTTGTTGAATCACTATCGAGTTATTTTAACTATTTTGATGTTTTTGTAATGCCTTCTCTTACAGAAGGTACACCTATCGCTTTACTCGAAGCTATGTTGGCTAGAGTTCCTTGCGTTGTTACTAATGTTGGGGGGATGCCACATATGCTCGCACAGGGTAAAGGCGGTTGGATTGTGCCTCCAAAAGATCCATTCGCATTACAAGTCGCCATTTCAGAAAGTCTTATTCAGAGTTATAGCCAAATTAAATTTTCTTATGATCGCGTTATGCATGAATTTCATTATCTTCACATGAGCCAGCAGTATTTAAATGAGTACAAAAATGTGATTACTTCTCTCTCCACATAATTAGGCCGACCTTATACTGGAATATATACATTTACCATAGTCCTTATATCAGTGAACTGTGATGATTAATGAGTATGGCGTTAATGGTGCCGATTCAGTTGTGGGTTCAATTTCAATAAAGCTGGGATACAGTAGCTATATAATGAAAATAACGCCAAGTAGATTGATTTATGTACATCGAGATGGATTTTGAAACACACTCCTATTGTTTTTTACCTTTTCGTCATCAATGCCAGAAAGTACTTGCTTGGTCGCAGTAGATCTCTATAATCCGACCTCACTGACACGGCAACAGCCGCTAAGTAAAGGTGTTTATCAGTATCGAAAGTTACTTTTTAAACCTCTTGAAATTAAGTGCAAATATGTACTTGACTTCAAAGTAGGTTTGCGTAGAATACGCAGCCTGACTACGACGAAAGACGTCAAGGTCAA
>NZ_AKXQ01000018.1 GCF_000276805.1 Moritella dasanensis ArB 0140
AATTAGAATTAGCCGATATCGTGATGATATCGGCTTTTTTGTGTCTGAAATTTAGGAAGCGGTATGATGATGGGCGGTTTAGATGAGAGTTATCATTAAAAATAGAGCGTTAAGTCGTGATTAACGCTCGCGTTACCGACGTGACAGCCAATAAAAAACCAGCCTACGGCTGGTTTTTTGGTATTTGGGGCATGCCTTTTTTCGTTTAAATTATACTGGCCGTTAATATCGACGCTTTTAGTTTCATCTTCGGCATCGGTTTTCATATTTCTGTCGCAAAAACCAACATGTGGTTTTTTCTACATTGCATAGTTAGTTCCTATGCTCCACAATTCCAATAGGTTATTAGTCTGGAGTTACCGTGTTTAATCTTTATCATTCGAATCAGTTAGATATTTTAAAAGAGTTAATGGCTCACTTTATTGCTAAAGATCCACTTGCCGATCCTTTTGTCGAGGAGCAAGTTCTAGTACAAAGTCCAGGTATGGCGCAATGGGTGAAAATGGAATTGGCGAAGTCGATGGGGATATCAGCTAATATAACGTTTCCATTACCTGCTTCTTTTATTTGGAAAATGTTCCAAAAGGTATTACCTAATATTCCAGATCAAAGTGCCTTTAATAAAGAGGCTATGTCTTGGAAGTTAATGTTAATACTGCCTGAGTTATTAGCGCTTCCTGAATTTGAATCATTAAAGCATTATCTAGCGGATGATCAAGATGACTACCGTCTATTTCAACTTTGCCAAAAAATATCAGATACCTTTGATCAATACCTCGTTTATCGACCAAAATGGATTGCAGGATGGGAAAGTGGCGACAATGAATATGCAGATACGCATCCTTGGCAGCCTCTGCTATGGCGTGAGTTAGTCGCTAAAACAGCAGAGCTGGGTCAGTCTCACTATCACCGTGCTAATTTATATAATGAATTTATAACATGCCTTAATAGTCCGAGTTTTGATGCGAAACTGCTACCAGAACGTATCTTTGTATTTGGGGTATCGGCATTACCACCACGTTATTTAGATGCGTTACAAGCTCTGGGTATGCACACCGAAATACACTTTATGTTATCAAACCCTTGTCGATTATATTGGGGTGACCTGATCGACCCTAAATGGTTGTTAAAACAACGTACTATGGTTAACCATAATAATGAAACACTGGGCATGAGTGATAAGGTCAGCGCTAACGATGAGCAAACAGTTCGCGCACTCTTTGATGAAGATGACGCATTTAAAGTCGGTAATCCACTATTAGCGTCTATGGGTAAACTTGGTCGCGATAATTTAGCCCTGTTGACGGGTTTTGGCTGTCAAGAATTGGATGTTTTTATTGAACCGACTGACGATGGTTTACTAGCAAGTATTCAGCGCGATATTTTAGATTTAGCGGATCGTAGTATGGCCGAGTTTAATGTTTCGCAACAAGATATTGATAGCCGCGATAGCAGTTATAAACTCACGATTAACCCTTCTGATTCGTCACTTGAGTTACATAGCTGCCACAGCCCAATGCGGGAAGTGGAAGTACTGCACAATAACTTACTCACTATGTTTTCGGACAATCCAGATCTCAATCCTCGAGATGTGGTTATCATGATGCCTGATGTAAATGGCTATAGTCCTTATATTCAAGCGGTGTTTGGCGCGATGGACCGTTATGATGAACGCTATATTCCATTTTCTATCTCCGATAGTGGTGCCCAGTATGATAATCCAATCTTACTGAGTTTTTTACAATTACTGGCACTGCCTTTATCTCGTTGCAATGTATCTGAGTTGTTGTCTCTACTTGAGGTTCCTGCAGTACTGGCACGTTTTGCTATTACGCCTGATGAGTTTAACCGTTTACGTCAGTGGATTGACGAGTCTGGTATTCGTTGGGGCTTAGATGAAAACGATGCAACCCGTTTTGACTTACCTGGAATGAAACAGAATACCTGGTTATTTGGCTTACATCGTATGTTGTTGGGTTACGCTTATGGCGGTGATGATATTTATCAAGGCATATTACCCTATCAAGAAGTACAGGGGATTGAAGCTGAGTTACTGGGAAAATTAGCCCAGTTTATTGAATCGTTATTAGATAGCCTAGCATCATTGCAAGATCCGAAATTAATTACTGATTGGATAAAGTTAGGTAATACTCTCATTGATAGCTTCTACAAAATCGATGTGGATGATGAACAATCAATAAAAATGATCCGAGATGCTTTTTCGCATTTAGATGAGCAATTGAAAAGTGCCAGTTACGATAAAGTCATTACGCCGTTAGTATTACGTGATTATTTAAATAATGTGCTTTCACAAATTGGTTCTAGTCAAAAATTCCTGGCTGGGCAAGTTAACTTCTGTACCTTAATGCCAATGCGATCAATACCGTTTAAAGTGATTTGTTTACTGGGCATGAATGATGGTGTTTATCCACGTTCAATTCCGCCGATGGGCTTTGATTTAATGGCGAATGATCATAAACAAGGCGATCGTAGCCGCCGTGATGATGACCGTTATTTATTTTTGGAAGCGCTGATTTCAGCTCAAACTAAGCTATATATCAGTTATATAGGCAGTAGCATTCGTGATAAGAGCGAGCGTTTACCATCTGTATTGATCACTGAATTGTTGCAGTATTGCCAACAAAGTTTTTGTCTTACCAATGACGAGGGTTTGTCACCAGATGAATCGGCAGCACGCTTACTCACACATTTAATTCAGCATCATGCATTACAGCCTTTTGATGCTCGCTATTTTAACCCTGAAGCGCCTTGTTCTTTTGCCAGAGAATGGTTGCCTGCGTTAGCGCCTGCTGAAGAGATCAGACAATTTCTTACAGAGCCTTTACCTGCGTTAATTTCCAATGATGATATGCAAGAGATCGAGTTGGCGGAACTGTCACGTTTTTACCGCCACCCGACCAAATATTTCTTTAATCGCCGCTTAAAAGTTTATTTTAATCAGGCAAGTCTTGATGTGCTTGATGACGAACCATTCGATGTTGATAATTTAGAGAAATATCATCTTAAAGCGCAACTATTAGAAACTGAACTTATGGGCGGTGATATTAATCAGGTTACTGACCGTTTGGTTGCCTCTGGTAGTTTACCGCTAGGTCGATTTGGACAGATATCGTTGGACAAAGAAGTCAGTACGGTTAATCAATTAGCCCAAGTCTTAATGCCGTTATTAACCAACAGCAACGAGGATATCGAGGTTGACATACCTTTGGTTTCAGGGCGTTTAGTGGGTTGGTTAAAGCAAATATATAACGGTGGTTTAGTTCGACATAAGCCAAGTGGATTTAATGGTAAAGATTATCTACAAGTTTGGTTAGAGCATTTATGTTTCTGTATTAGCGTTAAACAGCCGATGGCCACAACGCTTGTGCACTTAACGGCGGGTAAACCTGTTGTACAACGACTTAAAGTGATAGAGCAATCTCGTGCGAGAGAATTACTGTTCCAATTACTTGAAGTCTATAACGACGGCTGCTGTCAGCCTTTAGCGTTATTCCCTAAAACAGGTTGGGTTTGGGCAAAAACTAAATGTACAAACGCAGACCCCGATGATTATAAATTAAGAGCTGAAGCATTGTTGAATTTTGAAGGAGGTTATAACCGCATGGGTGAAAATGCCGATGATTATCTGCAGCGCAGCTTTCCACGCTTAAATGATGAGGTATATCAGTTAATGTCTGGATTCTCTGAATCGGTGTTATTTCCAATATTTGAATACCTAGAGGATGTTGAATAATGGCTGACGTAAATATCCTTAATGCGATGACGTTTCCGCTCTATGGAGAACGTCTAATTGAAGCATCTGCTGGTACAGGTAAAACATTTACCATTGCCAGTTTATATTTACGTTTGTTATTAGGGCATGGCGGTGACAATGCTTATCAAAAAGACGAACAAATCCAAGCGTTAAGTGTAGACCAAATATTGGTAGTCACATTTACCGAGGCGGCAACGGCAGAGTTACGCGATCGTATTCGCGCGCGTATTCACCAAGCTCGGATAGCTTTTAGTATTGGTTACAGTGTAGACCCGGTGATCAGCTTATTATTGGCTGATACGAATGAGCGGGATTACGGGCGTTGTGCTAAATCATTATTAGCCGCCGAACGACAGATGGACGAAGCCGCTATTTATACCATTCATGGTTTCTGCCAGCGTATGTTGAAGCAAAATGCATTTGAGTCAGGTACATTATTTGAAAGTGAATTTATTACTGACGAATCGCAATTAAAGTTTAACGCAGTTGCCGATTTCTGGCGTAGCCATTTTTATCGTTATAAAGATGGCATGATCGATATGGTTCATAGCTTTTGGTCGTCGCCACAAGCGTTGTTGCGAGAGATTTCTGGGTACTTATCGAATACTGATATTGAGTTTATTGCCAAAACAGGTTGTGATGATATTGAGGGCAATTACGATAAATTAACCTTATCTATCCAGCAGGTTAAAGACGCCTGGTTTGAAAACGTTAACGACCTGTGTGAATTAATTCAAGCCGGTAATTTAAACGGTAATAGTTATCGTCCGGCGAGTGTATCTAAGTGGTTGAACGAAATGCTGACTTGGTCGCAATCTACAACCAAGCAAAATGATTTACCTGATAGTATCGTCAAATTTGCGCAACATGCTTTAACTGCTAAAACGAAAAAGGGAAAACAATCGCCAGAGCATTCCGTGTTCAGTGATATTGAAGCCTTATTAGAACAGCCATTATCACTTAAAGATGGCTTTATTGTTAAAGCGGTAGAGTACGTTCGTGCCCGTGTGATGAAAACCAAAAATCAATCACAGCTATTATCTTTTGATGATTTGTTATCTGGATTATCAGACGCTTTAGTAGGCGAGCAAGCATTGAATCTAGCTGAGTGTATTCGTAATCAGTACCCCGTTGCTATGATTGATGAATTCCAAGATACCGATCAACAACAATACGATATCTTTAACACTATCTACGGCAAGCAAGATGATGCTGGTTTGTTCATGATCGGCGATCCGAAACAAGCGATTTATAGTTTCCGTGGCGCTGATATTTTTACTTACATGCAAGCCCGTGAAAATGTTGCTGCTCACTATACCTTAGCTAAAAACTGGCGGTCTTCGAATTCGATGGTTAGTGCGGTTAACCGTGTATTTGAACATGCTCATAAACCGTTTATCTATGAAGACAGTATTAGTTTCCAACCTGTTGCATCACAGGGCAAAAGTAAACCTTTGTTATTAAATGGTAATGAACCTGCGGCGCTACAACTGTGGTTACATGAAGAAGAAGATCAAAAGAATATAACCAAAGGTCGATATCAACAAATATATGCGAAGGCGACAGCTAATCAAATTGCGACCCTATTAACAGATGCCCAGCAAGGTAACGCAATGCTATCCGGTCGGCCTGTTAAAGCGGGTGATATTGCTATCTTAGTACGAACGGGTGCAGAAGCTAGATTAGTACGTGATCAACTTGATGCCTTGTCTATACCTAGTGTTTATATGTCCAATCGTGAAAGTGTATTTGCTACCCGTGAAGCCCGCGAGTTGTATCATATTTTCGCCGCCATTTTGAATCCTGAAGACGAAGGGCTATTACGCGCGGCATTAGCGACGTCTATTTTTGAGAAACCTGCGATTGAGTTAGACCAACTGAGTAATGATGAAAAGGTCTGGGAACAAACCGTTGCGGAGTTTAAGCAATACCAAAATACTCTGCAGTGGCAAGGATTCTTACCGGCATTAAGATTATTACTCAATCATCAAAACATTGCCGCTATTATGTTGTCTGGTCAAGGTGGCGATCGACGTTTAACAGATGTGCTGCATCTTGGTGAATTACTACAAGAAGCAAGCTTAGAGTTAGACGGTGAATATAGTTTGTTCCGTTGGTTTGGTGAAAAAATTGAAAATCCCAATAGTGATGCTCAAGAGCAATTGGTGCGTTTAGAAAGTGAAGCGGATTTAGTACAAGTCGTCACTATCCATAAATCAAAAGGGTTGGAATATAACTTAGTCTTCCTACCGTTTATTTGTGCAACAAGGCAAGCCTCTACGCCACTTTATCATCAAGATGGTCATACTTATGTGCATTTGGATTTGGATGATGAAGAAGCGTTAGAGACAGCGAAGGAACAAGCAGACCAAGAGCGCCTTGCCGAAGATTTACGTTTGTTATACGTGGCATTAACGCGCGGTGTTTATGCGACGTGGTTAGGTTTAGGTGCTGTAAAAATGGGTAACTCCCATAACAAAATGCACTTAAATGCGATGGGCTATTTATTGCAGCAACGCGAAGAGTGCAAAGACAGTGACTTTAAAACCTGTGTTGAAAAAATGGCAGCGCTGCAGACATGTGTTGATGTAGTACCTCCCCCGTTACAGGCGGTTGCTGCTTATCAACCGATAGCGACGCCGCCAGTGGTTTATCAAGCTAAGAAGATGATAAACCCCATCAGTAAGAATTGGTGGGTAACGAGTTATTCAGCCTTATCTCGCCATAGCCATGGTAATCGACATTCGAGTTATGATGCCTCGCTTGAACTTCCTGGATTCGATGCCGAAGTAAATACTGAAAAAGACCAAGATCAAGAAATCAGCTGGGATATTTTTAGTTTCCCGCGTGGTGCTGCGGCCGGTACTTTATTACATACTGTTTTTGAGCACATAGATTTTGCTAATGTTGATGAAGCGATGTTAACAGAGCAAATATTACAGCTGCTAGAACGTGAAGGTTATGATTTAGCTTGGTTACCAGTGTTACTTGAATTGGTTAATCAAGTGCTGGATTGTTCACTGCAGGATGGCTTTAGCTTACGTCAATTAACGCCAACCGATAAAAAAGTGGAAATGGAATTCTTCATGCCGATTTCATCGCTTAATTGTGATGATTTAAATGCCTTAATAAAGCAGCATGATAGCCTTTCTCTGGAGGCCGGCGAGCTTGATTTTCAACAAGTCAGTGGCATGCTAAAAGGTTTTATCGATTTGGTATTTGTCTATCAAGGGCGTTATTACGTGCTGGATTATAAATCGAATCATTTGGGTGATAGCCAAGCGGATTATACTGTTGATGCTATTAATCAGGTGATGGTTGAACACCGCTATGAACTGCAATACCAGCTGTATACCTTAGCCTTACACCGGTTCTTACGTTCACGTATTCCAGATTATAGCTACGAGCAACATTTTGGTGGAGTGTACTATTTATTCTTACGTGGAATGCAGGTCGAAACGGCTGAGCAGTACGGTGTATTCTTTACCAAACCATCACTCGATTTTGTAATGCAGCTCGATGACTTATTTTTAGGAGAACTGGCATAATGAGTGTACTTCATTGCCTTAAAGAATTAGCAAACGAAAATCATATTCGTCAGTTGGATTACCAGTTTGCCCGTTTTATCAGTAACTATGAGTCCGATCCTGCGATCATTTTATTAGCTTGTTTAACCAGTTATCAATTGGGTAAAGGCCATGTCTGTATTGATTTAAAAAACATAGACACGAATGCGTTATTTGATTTGAATTTAACTCGCTCACACCTATTATTGGCAGAAGTACCGAGTCGTAGTAATGCTTGGCCGACATTATTAGCCAATTCAGTTGTGGTTGGCGAGTCTGCGCCACTGCAGTTCGTCATCGATGCTAATAAACTCTATTTACAACGCTACTGGGCTTACGAGTTACAAGTGGCGAAGCAATTAAAAGACCTTGCTAAGCAAAGTCAACAACCGGATTTGAGTATCAGTCTTAATCGTTTATTTAAGCGTGATTATGGTTTTCTATTTCCTATTCTTGCTAAAGAGCGTGAAGCGAACTTTAGTGCACAATCATTCGTGGCAAAATATCTCGATGTGGTAAAGAAAGGCCGTATCAGTTGGCAGGATGTGGAACAGGTATTATTAACAGCTAAAAATGCCCAAGAGCTACATGCATTGGATAGTTTGATCCCTGAAGCATATTGCTTAAATTGGCAGAAATTGTCGGTAGCGGTTGCAGCCACTCGCCACTTTTCGGTGATATCAGGTGGGCCGGGCACCGGTAAAACAACTACTGTAACTAAGTTATTAGCGTTATTAATCGAACAAGGATTATTAGCCCAGCAAGCGTTAACGATTAAATTGGTGGCGCCAACAGGTAAAGCGGCAGCACGTCTAACTGAATCGATTGCTGGAGCGAAAGGTAAACTTGATTTACAGGTTAGCGTTGCGGATTTAATCCCAGAGCAAGCTGGGACGATACACAGATTATTAGGGGTGATCCCCAATCGACAAGCATTTCGTCATAACAAAGATAATCCCTTACATCTTGATGTATTGGTGGTTGATGAAGCATCGATGGTCGACTTACCCTTGATGGCAAAATTATTAGCAGCATTACCACCGCACGCCCGCTTGATATTATTGGGTGACAAAGACCAGCTCGCCTCGGTAGAAGCGGGGTCGGTTTTAGCGGATATCTGTGCTTATGCCGACTCGGGTTATTCAACTGGTCAAGCAAATTGGTTATCGAAGATCACTGATTATGAATTGACTCAGTATCAAGCCACAGATGCGAGCGCAATTTATGACAGCTTATGTTTATTACGTAAGAGTTACCGTTTTGATGCAGACTCTGGTATAGGCTGTTTAGCGGGGGCGGTAAATAAAGGCGATTTGAATGAGTTTGATCGGGTTTGGGAAAATAACCATGATGATATTCACTTACACCCTTTATCAACTGAAACTTACGATGCGTTAATTACGATGGCGCAGCAAGGTTATCAGGATTATCTAGCCAAGATTGTGATATCTCCGAGTGAAGAACAAGCTAAATCGATCTTACGTAGCTTTAATGATTTTCAAATTTTAACCGCGATCCGAGAAGGTGACTTTGGTGTACATGGCTTAAATCAACGGATTGAAAAGGCATTGCAATCTGCGCGTAAGATCCGGAAAAATAAATCTGAATGGTATGCGGGCAGACCAATCATGATCACCAATAATGATCATGGCCTTGGTTTATATAATGGTGATATCGGTATTTGTATGCAAGATACAGACGAGCGTATGCGGGTTTATTTTGAAATGGCGGATGGTAATGTGCAATCTTTCCTACCGAGTCGACTGCCTCCACACCAAACTGTCTTTGCGATGACTATCCATAAGTCGCAAGGGTCTGAATTTAGACATACGGTCATGATACTGCCAAATCGTTTTAATCCGGTTCTGACAAGAGAGCTGGTTTATACGGGAATTACCCGTGCAAAAGAGCAGTTAGATATATTTACTAACGTCACCGTGATGAAAAAAGCGATTAAATTGCGTACCGAAAGGGTGAGTGGATTAATGGCGTTACTCAATCAAGATTGATGAATCGGAGATTTAGCCCCTAGATTATCGTTTATCCTAAAAAGGCTGTGCTTTGTTATCGATATTGCAAATATACACTTTAAAAGTTGGAGTTTGATCACATTTATGGCTTAGTTGTTGTGTTATCTTCGCCGCGATTTTCGTTGACATATAATATATCGCTTAAAGCCTTATTTGGAGAGTGTTTTGCTGAAGGATAAAAAAAGTCTAGTTAAAAATATTGGATTTCAAGTTGTAATTGCCATGATCATAGGTGCTGCTGTTGGTGCGTTTATGGGTGAGGGTGCTGCTATTTTTGCGCCTTTAGGTGCCTTGTTCATTAACCTGATCAAAATGTTAGTGATACCGCTGGTTGCTGTATCTATTATTGCTGGCGCAGCGAACCTTGGCGATAGTCCTTCTGCAGGTAAAATTGGTGTTGGTACGTTTGTATTCTTTATGCTGACATCGGCGATCGCTGTGGCGCTTGCCTTAGTAATGGGTAATGTATTTGAACCAGGTGTGGGTGTTGATTTTTCTCAGCAGGCCGCGGGTCTTGCGGTTGTAACTGCAGAGCAGGGGGCATTGCCAGGCGTATTTGATACCATCATCGGCATGATCCCAACGAATGTATTTAGTGCGCTAACGAGTGGCAATATTCTGCAAATTTTAGTATTCAGCATCTTCTTCGGTATTGCGTTAACGAAAGTTGAACGTGAACGTTCAAAACCGATTATGGATGGTTTGAACACCATTATTGACGCATTTGTATGGATGATAAACTGTGTCATGGTTATTGCCCCAATTGGTGTATTTGGTCTGATGGCTGAATCGGTTGGTACTTTTGGTTTTAGTGCTCTGGCTGTGGTAATGAAATTATTCGTTGTTTATATCGCTGCGGTTATTATCTATGGCTTTATATTCTATCCATTAGTAGTGAAGTTCTTCTCTGATACGCCAGTACTGAAATTCATGTCGGCGATGAAGAAACCACAAGCATTAGCATTATCGACAGCGTCATCCATGGCGACATTGCCTGTGACACTCGAAGTATGTGAGCAAGAGTTAAAAGTAGCAAAATCGACGGCTTCTTTTGTATTGCCATTAGGCGCAACAATTAATATGAGCGGTAACGCTATTTATTATGGTCTTGTTGCAGTGTTCTTTGCGCAAATGTTTAACGTTGAATTAGGGATGGCGGCTTACACGGCAATTATCTTTACATCGACATTAGGTGCGATTGGTCAAGCGGGTGTTCCGGGGCCATCATTCCTTGTGGTTGCGGTATTATTAGCGGCAGGTATTCCAATCGAAGGCTTACCACTGTTATTCGCGTTAGACCGTATCTTTGATATGGTACGTACTGCATTGAACATAACGGGTGATGCGGTTTGTGCTGTGGTTATGGACAAATATAACCCTGAACATCAAGTAACTAAATAACTGATATTTGGAGATTAACTTGTTCGACTAATAAAAAAAAGCCACACTCGGTCGAGGTGTGGCTTTTTTTATGCTCTGAGATCATCGTTAGATTTAATATTAAGTGTGATTTAGCAGGTTTTAAATTGACTTAATACCGCTTGCGCTTGTTGGTTGATATCACCGGTTCCGTCTAGCCAGTGGATAGTAGCACCTTGACGTTCCATTCTTCTAAACCAGGTATCTTGACGCTTCGCGTATTTATGAATGGCGATATTAAGTTTATCAAACATGTCCTCATAACTTATTTCACCCGCGACATACTGACTGACAAAGCGATATTCAAGACCAAAATATTCCAGTTTTTCATGTGTCACGCCTTGCGCTAACAAGCCTTCGACTTCTTCTATCATGCCATTTTCTAAACGTTCTTTTAAACGAAGGGTAATGCGTTGACGTAATACACTGCGATCCCATTTGATGCCAAAATAAAGCGGCTTTATATCTGGTAGAATTGTTTTTATCGGCGGTGTCGTCTGTGAGCTTTCATGTTGGGCTATTTCAATGGCACGATACAAACGTGGGCGCACGGTAATGTCAGTTGCGTCATAAGCAGCGTTATCAAGCTCAAGTAGGATTTGTTGTATATCCGCTAACGCCATTTCGGCAAACTGTTCACGCTGGGGAATATTTTTATCTACTTGCACAAATTCATAACCGGCAACGACGGCATCTATGTATAAGCCGGTACCACCGACAAGTAGGGGCAATTTATTCCGCTGGTTAATGTCTGCAAATGCCTTGAAGAAATCGCGCTGAAATTGAAACGCGTTATATTCTTTACCGGGTTCGATAATATCAATCAAATGATAAGGCACATCACCATACTCAGCTAAATCTTTGCCTGAACCAATATCGAGGCCAGTATAGACTTGTCGAGAATCACCCGAGATCACTTCCCCGTTTAATTGTTTGGCTAAATCGACACCTAAGCGTGTTTTCCCCGATGCGGTCGCGCCGAGTACGACGATAAGATTGTATTGTTGTTGAGACATTAAGTTACCTGAATAAATAATTACGCGTTGTGCAGACCGAAATGGTAACTCAAGCGGGCAATGCGACCAATAACCTTTTTAACATTGCGATAAAACTAATTTAAATTTTGATAAATTAAGCTAATAATTAACGATGTAGCGACAAAATCGCAGTTATGCAGTCAAAAAGGTGGTAATTTATCAAGATTATTCAAATTATACGCTAGATGATTATGGTTTTAGCGTTATAATCGACTTCTTGTATTGTTACTTATCATCGGAATCGTTGTAATGTCGCTTAATGCTCATCTTGATGAATTAGATAAAAAAATCCTTAATGCATTGATGGTTAATGCGCGCGTTCCTTATGCTGAACTTGCGAAAAAGTTTAATGTAAGTGCGGGTACTATCCATGTTCGTGTCGAAAAAATGAAATCAACAGGTGTCATCCTTGGCACTAAAGTTGAAGTGTGTCCGAAGAAGCTTGGCTATGACGTATGTTGTTTTATTGGTATTAATCTAAAGAGCGCAAAAGATTACCCTTCTGCGTTAGTGCAATTAAAAGCGCTAGATGAAGTCGTTGAAGCATATTACACCACGGGTAATTACAATATTTTTGTAAAATTGATGACACGCTCGATTGATGAATTACAAAAAGTACTGATTGACAAAATTCAGCAGATTGAAGAAGTACAATCGACAGAAACATTGATCTCGTTACAAAACCCAATTAGCCGTGATGTTCATCCGTAACTTTGACTGCTCATTATAAATGACATAAATGCTATAAGTTAACTTCATCCTGATCAATAATGAGGTTAACGTCAATTTGTTGTATGAAGGGATAACAATGAAAGAGCAGGGATTCACTACTCACTTAGTTCATCATGATCACAATCAAAACTTAGAGTTTGGGGCTATTCACGCGCCAATTTATAACTCTGCTACCTATGGTTATGATGACATTCAAGATCTTATCGATATCTTCCAAGGACGCCAAGCAGGGCAAGCTTATGCTCGTCAAGCAACGCCAACAATTGATATGTTACAGAACATGATTTGTGAAATGGAACAAGGTAAAGCATCACTTTGTTTTAGCTCTGGTATGGCGGCGATTGTCGCGGTATTTTTGACTTTATTAAAAGGTGGCGATCACATCGTTGCCAGCCGTTTTTTATTCGGTAATACCTCAAGTGTGTTTGGCACGTTAAAAAGTTTTGGTATTGAAGTGACGCTCGTGGATGCTACAAATGTTGCCAACGTTGCAGCTGCTTGCCAAGCGAATACAAAAATGGTGTTTGTAGAAACAATCGCGAATCCCGCAACACAAGTTTGTGACTTAGCTGAAATCGGTGAGTTATGCGATGCTAAAGGCTTGTTATATGTTGTCGATAATACGATTACATCAGCTTACTTGTTCCAACCTAAAACGGTGAAATGTCACTTGATCGTGACTTCGCTATCAAAGTATTTTGGTGGTCACGGTAATGTGATTGGTGGTTCTGTTACCGATACCGGTTTATTTGACTGGTCACAGTATCCAAATATCTTTGAAGCCTACCGTAAAGGTGATCCTGCAATGTGGGGTTATGCGCAGATGAAGAAGAAAGGCTTACGTGATATGGGGGCTTGCCTGAGTTCTGAAGCCGCTGGCCAATTAGCGCTAGGTTCAGAAACGATGGCGCTACGTATAAAACAATCATCAAGCTCGGCATTAGCACTGGCATTAATGTTAGAGAATCACCCGAAAGTTGATCGTGTTTATTATCCTGGTCTAGAATCACACCCACAATATGCCCGTGCTAAAATGTTATTTGGTACATCAGGGTCAATGCTGAGTTTAGATCTAAAAGAAGGCTTCGATTGCTGCCAATTTTTGAATGAACTAAAACTGGTTATTGGCGCGACACATTTAGGTGATAACCGCAGTTTAGCACTGCCTGTAGCGCCGACTATTTTTCATGAAATTGGTCTAGCGGCACGTCAAGAATCGGGTATTAGCGAAAACATGATCCGTTGTTCAATTGGTATTGAAGATACCGATGATTTATTAGCTGATTTTACCCAAGCGTTAGCAAGTTTGTAGGTTTATAACGCTATGTATAAAAAGGCCTAAGTCATTAACCTGACTTAGGCCTTTTTATTGGATAACGATAATTTATTTAAGGTCTTTACTATCACTTACCGTGTTCGGCATAGTCAAAATCAATCTGCTTGTCTTTATGGACAACGCGACAAGGGCCGTGTTCACGTTGGGTGATTGTTGATGCCGAGCCAATATTCAAGGCCACATTATCAAAAATGCACTTACCAACGTCGATAAGGTGCATTTGGTAATATTGTTCTAACTCTAACTCTAACTGCTGTAATTCAATTTCATCATCTACACGTTGTTGGTTGAATCTATTTTTGGAATACAGCATTTCTTTTATTTCTGTTACTACACCGTGATCATGTTTCCATTTTTCTTTCGGTGGTAGATTATTAATTTTAATCCACAGTGAGTTATCTTCTTCCACTAATGCTTTAAATTCTACACTGCGGTCTTGAACTTGTTCGCGAATCTCGTCTTCTTGCATCGCACAGAATATTTCTGTTTTAGTGCCTGATGTTGCGCCAATACTGACCACGTCAATGCCATTGTTGGCGTTAACACTGCCACCGACGATATCACCACGGCGGTTAAAGCCATCATTTACCGTGAGCCGACCTTGCGTATGCGTCACGCTGTGGAGTAGTTGTTTGGTGATGGTAATGTCACCAATTGCTGTTAGTTCCGAGTATTGCACAAACTGCGCGCGTATTTGTCCTTGGGCGGTGATCTTCGTTGCAAGTTCTTGGTGATGATCTTTGTTGGTTAGCTGACGGCCTAAAATACCTTTGTTGACGATAACATCGCCTTCGGCGATTAAAGTTGCGGAATCAACGAACCCCATCACCGTTATATCGCCATTGCTTTTTACAATCATCTCGGCGTCGACATCTCCGGTGATCAGGATACTGCCTTTAAATTCAATGTGACCAGTACTGACATCAACATTTTTGATTGTCAGCATATCATCTACTTGTAATACGCCTCTCACCTCAACGACTTGACCTATCATGGTTGCAAGTAGTCTTAATGGGTTATTGGGATCAATACAGGTACCAGGGCCAGCTTGTAGCTTGGTATCTTTACCTGACTTAGGCAACAGTTCCTTACCTAATAAATCAAAGCCTTTTATTCCATCATCTGCGGGTATTTTTTCGATGAGAACATCGTTAACGTCTACCATTTTTATTTCACCGAGATTGCGCATATCTACATTACCGTCAGTTTTAAGCTGTGGCTGTAATAAACGCTCTCGGGCTAATGATACTTGGCGTTTTAATTCGGCGTTTTTACCATGAATAGGTAACAGGCCTTCGGCTGCAATTATATTGATCTTTTCGCCAGGAGATAAGGCCGATAATTGAGTCAATTGTGCCGCTATCTTCTGCTTATCAATACCAAGGTGAATTTTGCTGTTATTAAGCTCAGCTAAAATATCATCAACTGAAACCTGGTGCTCGCCCCAGCCTGCCGTTAAATTGATTTCTGCTTGCATGTTGTCTTTACTGAGCGATATTTCTATTTTGCAGTTATTACGATCCGCGAGGATAAAAACAAACTCTTCGGCGCCAGCGCGTTTGCCTGTGAGTTTATTTATTTGGCTGACGGCCTCTTCAAGGTTTGCAAGAATGGGTGATAATTGATTAAACGGCTCAACATTGAGTAGACTAAGTAAATTAGCCACTGTCAGTGGTGCGTGTTGATTTGGGATCAGGCGGACTTCGGCTTGATTATTGTCTTTACTTAGCCTAATTAATTCTGAGTCCAGCATGCAAGATCCTAAATATTTGCGGGGCGTTAGTGTTTCAATTATAGCAGTATAAACTTAACCTAAAGTAGTATTAACTTATTGAAATACTCCGTTTAGTGATCTTAAACTGACTTTGATATCTAAGCGGTTTATTATATCGCGCAGTGGTTTAACTTGGCGTTTTATATTGATTTATTAGGTTTTAGACCTGACTTATAGTCGTATTGTAATGTATTTCGTGGCCGTCATAGTAGATAATTATTAAAACGCATTATAATTTATTTTATTTTGTGAGTTCGGTTTATTCATCGAATCACTCCCTGCTAATTTCCTTTGTTACTTTTAGTTATGCGCATTTACTTGTTGTACTTGTATTGACATGGTACTATTTCGCCCCGTTAATTATACTGTTGTTGCCCGGTCGCAGGCAGCAGTTAAAAGACGCTTACTGATCTGGATTTCAGTCCAGATCCAATTATTTATACTTATTATTAGGAAAAGATTATGTCTTTCACTTTTGAAGCACAAGTACGTTCTGACCTTGGGAAAGGTGCGAGCCGCCGCCTACGTCACGCTAACAAATTCCCTGCTGTAATCTACGGTAAAGGCGAAGAAGCGATCTCTATTGAACTAGAGCAAAACGCAATCAACAACGCACAAGCTGGCAACGCTGAGTTTTTCTCTTCAGTTATCACTCTTGTTGTTGACGGTAAAGAAATGGCTGTTACTGTTCAAGCTATGCAACGCCACGCGTTCAAGCCAAGAATCCAGCACATTGACTTTATGCGTGCTTAATAACGTATTGTGATAAAAAGCGCCATGTTGATTATTCAACATGGCGCTTTTTTTTACGGTTTTTTACAGACTATCTGCGCAATTGCCCGATCTGGATCTCGTTCAATCCCTTCAAAATAATGCAAACATTCCCAATCACTGAACATCTGTTTTAATTCCCCTAACTGTAATAAAAATGCATCACGATTAGGTCGACCAAACTGCCTATTTTCAACAGTAAACGTTTCATAAATGACAATACCACCAGAGCATACCGCTTGCTTGATATCGTCAATGAGTGGGCGGTGTAAATAGCGAAATACCACAATGCCTTGATAGCTGTTAGCTTGCAGTTGCTGTTGACCATTTTCAAAATCAACTTGCCAACATTGATCGGCACTAATGCCTGGCGTCGCCGCTATACTGGTTAATGCCGCTTGGTTGTTATCGGCGAAAACCGTTGGTATCTGCTGCTGTTGTAAATATAAACCATTGCGACCAGCGCCACAGGCTAAATCTAACACGGGTTTGCCGGTGCTTTGAAATAACGAGCTGTATTGCTGTAATAGTATCGATGCTGTCATGTGTATGCCTTTAAGCGAGTGCTAACCACGACATAACATCATGGCTTTTTGCAACGCCAAGGATATAAGCGAAAATGGCGATGGCGATAACACTTGCCCATAAACGGACAACGGCTGTCTTACCGCGTTTAATGGCAATAGTGCCAACAATAATATAAGCGATAAGTGCGATTAATTTTGCGGTTAACCAAGCATCCACAAACGGATATTGTTGAATCGTCACCATTAAGTGACCAGCGAGTAATATAAGCAAGGTATCAATGATGTGCGGTAATATTTTGATTACTTTATTTTGTAATAATGCCGATTCGGTAACCGACAAAATTGAACGAAAAATAAAAAAGGTGATACTTAGGTAAGCCATGCCCATGTGCATGTGTTTAACAAATGCGTAATCCATTGTAATTGCCTGTTGTAAAGTGGTGTGGTTAATTGATTAAGGAATAAATTTACTTTCCTCCTTAAATACGTGCTCGCGTAGCTTTCGATAAGAAGCATATCTAATTGTTACTGGGTTAGGTAATGAATGCAATGGTTTGGTTATACATAGATTTTTAATTTCATATCTTAGGGGCTTGGCTTAAGATAGGGACAGTATACAAATTGGGAACTTACTAGCATGCGATTTTATCTTTTACTCTGCTTATTATTGTCTTCTTACGCTTGTGCACAGCAAAGTGCGAGTGCCTTTGACCCAGCTGCTAAAGTGGCTACTGCGCAGATTTTATCAACGGCGAACGGCGTTAATGGCGCGAAAGTACTGTCAATGGGCTTAAAAATCACCTTAGAGGATGATTGGAAAACTTATTGGAGTTCTGCTGGATTAGCAGGGGCGCCGCCAAGTATTGATTGGCAAGGATCCGATAATTTAGCCAATGTGGAATGGTTATGGCCTATTCCAACGCGGATGATGGTATATGACGTTGAGACCTATGGTTACAAACATGAAGTTATTTATCCACTGCAAATAACGGTTACAGATCCAAGTAAAGCGTTAGCGCTAAAAGCTAAAACGACAATGTTAGTATGCCGAGAAGTGTGTATACGCGCGCAGGTCAATCTGGCGTTGAATTTACCTGCTACAGATACCAGTATAGATAAAGCATCAAGCGCGCAGCTACAAGCTTATGTCGCCAATGTTCCCGTCGATATCAGCGCTACGCCTGCATCATTGCAACAACTTGGCTGGGACAGTGCGTCATCACAATTGATTATTGAAGTGGCTGGGTTAACAGCTCCAGTTGTTGATGGCTTTGTCGAAGGTGTGGATTTTACCTTGTTTAGTCGACCGACAATCACGCAACAAGGTGGGGTGACGCGCTTAATGATGGCTGTTGAAGACATGGCCGGCACACCCGCAAGACTCGATCCCCAACAAACGCTAAAAGTAACCCTTACCTCTGCGCAAGGTGGTATTAGCTTTACTGATAATATTACCCCGACTGTTATTGAGCAAACCTTACCAAGTTGGATCTACATGTTATTACTGGCGGTTGTTGGTGGTTTCATTCTTAACTTAATGCCCTGTGTACTGCCGGTATTGTCGATTAAATTATTAGGTGTGGTTGAATCAGTCAGTGAATCGAGTACGCAACGACGGATTAATTTTTTATTAAGTGCCGCCGGTATTTTTGTCGCCTTTTGGCTATTAGGGTTGTTGTTTATTGGGCTTAAATATTTTGGTATTGGCTTTGGTTGGGGCGTGCAATTTCAATCGGCGACCTTTTTATTGATTATGATCCCTGTGTTGGTGTTATTTGCCTTAAATCTACTCGATAAATTCGATGTGCAGTTGCCGCAAAGTTTAATGGATAAGTTATCGGGCTCAAACAAAGGTCATTTCTATCAAGGTATCTTTGCGGTGCTATTAGCTACGCCGTGCTCTGCACCTTTCTTAGGCACTGCCGTGGCGTTTGCCTTAGCGGGCTCGAGTTGGCAAATAATGGTGATATTTAGCGGCTTAGCGTTGGGTTTATCACTGCCATATTTATTGATTGCGATGTGGCCGGATAGCGTCAAAATCATGCCCAAACCAGGCATGTGGATGGTACGATTTCGTCAGTTTTTAGCTACGTTATTGTGTGCGACGCTGGTGTGGCTAATTTGGTTATTACAAGCGCATTTGAGCATGATGTTGTGGACCATTTTTAGCATCATCATTTGTGCCATGGTGCTCTTACTGATCATCAAACCGGGACCTCGCGCCCTAGTCGCCACATTCGCGGTGTATTTGTTATTAGCTAATACTATTATTTGGTCTCCAACATCGGTATCTGGTAGTGGAAGGGCAAGTACAGAGTCAAATATAGAGTCAAATTCAGCAATACAATGGCAAGCATTTGAGCCTGAAAAAATTACCGGATATGTTGCCGAAGGGAAAACGGTATTCATCGATATTACCGCCGACTGGTGTATTACTTGTGTGGTCAACGATCGTGCCGTTTTACAACGTAGCGCTATTATCAAACATTTGAATGCCGATAACGTGGTTGCGATGAAAGGTGATTGGACCAAACCAGATAATCAAATTGAAGCCTATCTAAAACGTTATGGCCGTTATGCTATCCCTTTTAATCAGGTTTTTGGGCCGGCATTGCCACAGGGTAAGTTACTGCCCGAGCTGTTAACGAAAGAGGCGGTGACGGTCGGATTAACGCAAGCTGGGCAGTAATTAAGACAGTTTATGGCGTAATAAGTGCTGTAAGACAAAAACGAATGCAAACTACACGCATCAAACGTTTTGTCTTGCAGTTCGATATTTTTGCTGTTCTAATTGCGCTCTTCTGAATTTATACAAGATAAATTTTATTGTTTGGCGATGGATAACGCACCGAAAAGTGCCGCTAGCTCGCTAATAAATAGAATAGATATACGATGAAAACAGTCACTGAAACTTTAGCGCACCCACGTTTAAAACGTGAAATGCGCCTGCAAAATGCAATGATCACTATGTATTGTAAACAACACCATGTTTATCAAGGTAAAGTGTGTCGAGAGTGCGATCGTCTACAACAAATGACGGCACGTAAATTGGCATTTTGTGAGAGTGGTACAGAAAAACCAACCTGCGCAACCTGTACGGCAGTATGCTATACCCTGGTTGTATCGAAGCAAGTAAAGACCATTTATCGTTGGGGACGTGCTCGAGTTTGGCTACGCCACCCTATTCTGATGTCCCTCTATCTCATTGACAGTATCAAGCCAAGTCAAATGCCAAAACCTAAACTACTAAATCTGTAGCTGAGTTATGCTTGAATTGATAGTCTAGCTGCTGCTTTAATTTATCATTGGCGATGATGCAATGTGGTTTGCTGTTATCAACTGTAAATGTCGGTATGGTAATACCAAGTTGTTTCGCGCCCTGTTGGTAAAATGTTTCTCTGCTGGCATGATGATCGCTGCAGGCATTAAATATTTCCCCCCAACATTGCTGCTTGACCACTTGCTGAATCACGCCCATTGCATCGTTTTGATGGATTAAATTTACCGGTGACTTACCGGCATCAAAGACATGTCCGTTAGCACTCTTCTTGGATAAACTGCGCGTTGGATTTCTATCTTGGCTAATCAGCCCTGCAAAACGGATGATGGTGTAATCAATGTTTTGCTGTTGTTGAATTAACTGTTCTGCGGCATAGACAGTACTGGTTGGATTGAGTGGTGATGTTTCAGTTAGGCTATTATCGGTTTTTTGATAGATGCTGGTGGAGCTAACAAAAATAAATTTACCCACGTTATATTGCTTTAACAGGATCAGTAATTGATTTATTTGTTCTGCCAAGGGGGTATCTGCATGATTGCCTCGGCTAGCGGGTAGCAGACAGATCGCGATATCTTTATCGGCTAATAAGCCTTGCCAATCGCCTTGTGGCACACTCGCGAGAGTTGCACTGACAGCAGGGATACCTTGGTTCGCTAAACTGGTCGCTTTTTCTTGATGGCTACAACTCACAGTGAGTGGATAGTTTTGCGAACGTAATTGTTGTGCGAGTGGCTTACCTAACCAACCTGCGCCTATAATTGCAATGCTTGGAAGTATATCTGTGCTCATATCAATCGCCTGTATATCAAGTTAGATACAAGCGTAACTATTTTCGGTTATAATAGCGATTGATAATCTGTCGTCACCTAAACTAAAGAGAAAACCATGAGTAGATTTATAGATAGCTGGGCTATCGTGCATATTGATGATTCTTACAATGCATCAGTATTAGGTAGCAGAGGCACCAAGCTGCACTGGTGTAGTGGCCGTAAAGAAGCTATCGAGTTTATTTATGGCGAGTACTTGGCTATTTTAGCGGATACTGGCGAGATGGATGGTGAATTAGTGCATGCCGCGAAGCAACGCTTTAAGGTATTACAAGCACAAACAAATTCAGATGAAGAATGGATTGAACACGTTAACGAGCTTACTATCGATTTACGCCATATTGTTTGGTTTGGCAGCATTGCCGACATGGCAGAACTGAATAATGACTTCGCCTGTGCGGTACGTGAAGTATATTGGGAAGAATTCGGCGAATATGATGAAGACGACCCAACTGCCTTTGTACCTGAAGATGAATGGCTAAACTTATCTGAAGCTTTAGTTGAATATTTAGGCCGCGCTATCGTCTAATGTAATGACGCTGTTTACCGGCAACAGATTAACGTATCGGTTTTTTCTTAATACGTTAATCTATTCTTACGCCCCTCATTTTTTAAGTCATAGACTTACACATCAAAATTAGCTACATTAACTGTTTATTCATACAGTCTATAATTGCTAACATCATGAAACTTTATATTGCCGAAAAACCTAGCCTTGGTCGTGCTATTGCCGACGTATTACCAAAACCGCACAAGAAACAACAAGGTTATATTGAGGTTGGTAATGGCGATGTAGTGTCTTGGTGTATCGGTCACTTACTCGAACAAGCCGAACCAGATGCCTATGATGATGCGTATAAAAAATGGCGTTTAGAACACCTACCGATCGTGCCTGAAACTTGGCAATTAAAGAAAAAACCCAATACCAGTAAACAGCTGACCGTATTAAGGGGGCTTGTTAAAAAAGCCACCAGTTTGGTGCATGCTGGCGATCCTGATCGAGAAGGTCAGTTGCTGGTGGATGAAGTGATTGAGTTTCTGAAAACCCCAGCGAAAAAGAAAAATACCGCTCAGCGTCTGTTGATTAGCGATATGAACCCTGCGGCGGTAACCAAAGCCTTAAATAATCTACAACCCAATAGTGATTACATTCCGTTGTCGGTATCCGCTTTAGCACGCTCGCGAGCAGATTGGCTATATGGTATGAACATGACCCGTGCTTATACCTTGCAAGGTCAAAAAGTGGGGTATCAAGGAGTATTGTCAGTCGGGCGCGTGCAAACGCCAATCTTAGGTTTAGTCGTTAGGCGTGATATTGAGATCGCCAATTTTGTCAGTAAGCCTTTCTACGAAGTATTGGCGCACCTACAAACCCAACAGCAAGAAACATTCACCGCTAAATGGAAACCGAGTGAAGCTTGTCGTCCGTATATGGATGAGGATGGGCGAGTTCTGGTTAAAAAGTTAGCCGAGAATGTAGTGAGTCGCGTTCAAGGGCAAATGGGCGAAGTGACTAAATTGGAAAAGAAAAATAAACAACAAGCAGCGCCTTTGCCATATAACTTATCGTCACTGCAGATTGACGGGGCCAAGCGTTTTGGCATGAGTGCCCAGCAAGTCTTAGATACCTGCCAAGCGTTATACGAGCGCCATAAACTCATAACGTATCCACGTTCTGACAGTCGCTATTTACCCAAAGAGCATTATGCTCATCGTGGCAGTGTGATTAAGGCGATAGCCAATACCAGTAGCTCATTAAATCAAGCCGCGCTAAATGCCGATCAGAGTTTACGCAGCAAAGCCTGGAACGATGGCAAGGTCGAGGCGCATCACGCCATTATTCCAACCGAAAAAAGTAGCAGTGTCGATCGCCTTAACAGCAGTGAAAAAAATATTTATGAATTAGTCGCAAGGCAATATCTGTGTCAGTTTTATCCGGCTTATGAATATGCTGATACCGTGGCTGAAATCACCATTGCTGGTGGACTGTTTATTGCCAAAGCGAAAATGACGTTAAAGCAGGGTTGGAAAGTGTTGTTCCCTAAATCAGCCGCCAGTAATGCCAAGCAAACGGAAGCCGAAAAAGAATTAGCTGCGCAACTCCCCACCATTAAAAAAGGTGAACAGTTATTATGTCAGCATGCTGAATGTGTTGAAAAGCAGACTCAGCCGCCGAAACATTTCAGTGATGCGACTTTATTAGCAGCGATGACTGGGATCTCGCGTTACGTCAAAGACAGTGAGATCCGTAAGATTTTAAAAGATACCGATGGTCTGGGTACTGAAGCGACACGTGCGGGTATTATTGAACTGTTATTCAGACGTAACTTTTTGGTGCGAACTAACAAGCTAATTTTGTCCACAGACGCAGGAAAAGGATTAATTAATGCCTTGCCTGAAGCGGCTACTTTGCCGGATATGACGGCGCAATGGGAATCGGTGCTTGATGGTATCAGTAAAAAAGAAGCCAGTTATCAGCATTTCATGGGCGGTTTGTTACAACAGTTATCAGGCATGATTGAACAGGCGAAAGCGACATTACCCGATGGCTTACGTGGTCTGTCTAGTGGTAAACCTGCGGGTAGCCGGTTTAAGAAAAAACCCGCGGCAAAAAGGACTTATAAAAAATCGTAAGTGAAAATTGGGGTCTGTTGGCGCTTTTATATCAGATTGTACTGATATTGTGATAATTCTGTGATGAACAATTTGTGTAAATAGACCATGATTACTCTATGGGAAGTTAACCAAGCAGGTAACGGAATGATTATAAAGTCTAAAAGCAAATCTCAAGCAAGTGAAAATGATGTTGTTGCCGAACCGGTTTACCAGCAGCGTCGACAATTCCTCAAGCAATTAGGGCTTGCTGGCGTGGGGTTAGCTGCCGCAAGTCCAGCGCAAGCCAGTATCTTTGATATTTTTTCTGGTGATAAGAGTAAAGCCAATAGCCAGGCATTTTCACAATCGCCCCTGACGCTAACTGGCAGCAAAGATTACGCCAATGGTGAGATCTGGACGCCAGAGAAAAAAGTGCTTTCGCATAATAATTTTTACGAGTTTGGCACGGCTAAAACCGACCCACAAAAAAATGCGCAGGACTTTAAAGTCGAACCGTGGACGTTAACCATCACTGGCGCCGTCGAAAAAGAAATCACTTTAGGTTACGACGATTTATTTAAAGTGGCCGATTTGGAAGAGCGTATTTATCGCATGCGCTGTGTTGAAGCGTGGTCGATGGTGATCCCGTGGACAGGCTTTTCACTGGCTGAAATAATCAAAAAAGCCAATCCGACTTCAAAAGCCAAATATGTCGCGTTTGAAACCTTATACGATCCGAAACAAATGCCTGGTCAAGCGTCGTCATATCTTGGCGGTAGTCTGGATTGGCCATATGTTGAAGGGTTACGCATGGATGAAGCGATGCATCCGTTAACTATGTTATCCGTGGGCACATTTGGTAAAACCCTTGCGCCGCAAAATGGTGCGCCAATCCGTTTGGTTGTGCCATGGAAATATGGCTTCAAAGGTATTAAATCGATTGTTAAAATTCATTTATTAGAAAAAGAGCCGCCAACGACTTGGAATCGCCTTGCATCTCGTGAATACGGTTTTTATGCCAATGTGAATCCAGCGGTAGATCACCCTCGTTGGAGTCAAGCATCAGAACGTCGTATTGGTAATGGCAGTATTTTCTCATCTAAACGTATCAAAACACTGCCTTTCAATGGTTATGCTGAAGAAGTCGCGAGTTTATATCAAGGCATGGATCTGAAGAGGTACATCTAATTATGTCAGTGCTAACCTACAAACGAGTGCCTTATCTTAAGGCCTATATTCATGTGCTGGCTATTATGCCGTTGGTATATTTGGGGTTGGCAATTGATGCTGATGCACTGGGCGGTGACCCTGTGCAAGCCGTGATCCATTTTTTAGGTAAAGGAGCGTTAAATTTATTGGTATTAACGCTCGTGATCTCACCTTTGGCAAAACGTTATAAGGAAGGTTTGTTGATCTCAACACGCCGTCTTATTGGTTTGTATTGCTTCTTTTATGCAAGTTTACATTTAACTGCATTTGCGTGGCTCGATCTGGGTTGGGATATTGGCTTGTTATTCCAAGAGTTGGTCAAAAGGCCGTATATCTGGCTTGGCATGATCGCGTTTGTTATTTTACTCTTACTAGCGTTAACCTCGCCGATGTGGGCGCGTCGTAAAATGCAGCGTAATTGGCAAAAATTACATAACCTGATTTACCTTGCCGCTATCTTAACGCCTCTTCATTACTATCTTTCGGTGAAATCTGGCTGGATAGAACCTATTATATATGCCCTATTAATGGTGTTTTTACTATTGCAAAGAAGGAAGTCGTGATAAAAGTTACAAGCAATATTTACTCCGCGTTATGACTTTATATTTTCTGCTCTGTTGTTATTAACCTACCTACTTACCTACTTACCGACCTTACCGTCCGCTAATCTACTTCGCCAAAAAAAAAGACTTAGTCTGATAAAACATGATTACCACCAGGGGCAGTGTTTTGCATCTATCATATATAGTTATATTTTTAAGCGAAAAAATCTTTCAGTTCATAGATATTTTGGCATTTTTAAACTAATGTAGTGGTATATCACTACATTATGCGAGAGATAAGTGCGGGTTAATTATTATGTGATGAAATCATTAATACCCGCTTGATACAAGTTGACGCAATTTATCACAACCCTTCACAACTCGTCACATCTCCATGCATTTTCTATATAAAATTACATAATGTGACGCATTTAACTGTTGTTTTATAAGGCATTTTTAGAATTGAGTTTTCTTTGATCTATTACACTTTTTTTTAATTGACCTTACTTTACACTGTTATAAACGTTATAATTACCCCTTATTCTATAGGCCATCATTGTTGCAGGAGTTAACATGAACCAACAGACAAGCAGTACAGGAACAGAAAAAAAGGGCGAGTGGAAATTATTCATCTTTCTCACCGTATTTTTATTTCCGATCCTCGCAACCGTTAGTGTATTTGGTTATGGTTTTGTCATTTGGATGAGTCATATCCTTTTTGGCCTACCAACACATTAATCAAATTATCCAACTAATCATTATCTAGGTATTACAATAATGAAAAAATTATTTTCTATGATCGCTCGCTCTTGGGGCGTATTCAGTAAACCAAGTAAGCATATCTCTTTAGGTGTTATTACTTGTGGTGCTTTCCTTGCTGGTATTATTTTTTGGGGTGGTTTCAATACTGCACTCGAAGCAACCAACACTGAAGCATTTTGTATTTCTTGTCATAGTATGGAAGAAAACAACTATAAAGAAATTCAAAGTACGATCCATTGGTCTAATCGAAGTGGTGTTCGCGCTACTTGTCCTGATTGTCACGTACCGCACAAGTGGTCAGACAAAATGGCAGCTAAAGCACGTGCAAGTAAAGACGTATTTGGTTGGTTGTTAGGAACTGTTGATACCAAAGAAAAATTCGAAGCTAAACGTTTGCACCTAGCACAAAACGAATGGGCGCGATTTAAAGCCAACGGTTCATTAGAATGTCGTAACTGTCATGACTATAAGAGCATGGATTTCACCAAAATGTCTGAAAAGGCACAAGTGCAAATGCGTGGCGCTGCTGAACGTGATCAATCTTGTCTAGATTGCCATAAAGGTATTGCTCACCATTTACCTGAGATGGATACGACTGCTATCAGTGAACTAGGCAAAATGGCGAAGAACCTAGAAGGTCATTCGTTTGAAGTTGGTAAAGAGTACTACTCTCTAGTACAAACACCACTTTATAAAGATGAAAAAGAAACTGAGTACCTAGGTGTATTAACACCAGCGACGAAGTTTAAAGTAATTGCAGAGTCTGGTAATCGTTTAGAAGTTGAATTAGTAACTTGGCATAAAGCCAAAGGTTACGGTCGCGTATTGTACTTTGATTTTGCTAAGAATATTGTTCAAGCAACATTGTCAAAAGAAGCATCACAAGATGAATCTCTATTCGTTCGTGGTGATAAAAGAGAAGATGACTTAACTGGTCTACCTTGGGAACAAGTAACGTTCACCTTATGGGTTGATAAAAAAGGTTATGAAGAAAACCTACAAAATATTTGGGATTATGCAAAAGGCGCTTACCAAACAACGTGTAGTGTTTGTCATACCCAACCAGCAGAAGGTCACTTTGATGCAAATACTTGGGTTGGTATGTTTGCCGGCATGCAAGGTTTTGTGAACTTAGATGGTGATACACATGATGTTATCTTGAAGTATCTACAAAACCATTCATCTGATTACAGCAAAGATGCTCACTAATTCAAAGAGAAGTATGACTATGTTTAATAGAGACAAAAAGTCTAAAAATGAAAATGTATCGGTAAGTCGTCGCTCTTTTCTAAAAGGGGTGATGGCGACATCTGCAGTTGCTGTGATTGGTCCTAGCTTGTTAGTACCAAATACAGCAAGCGCGGCTACTATAGCTGAGCGTGCTGAATGGAAACTAACGGGTTCGCACTGGGGTGCGTTCCGTGCCAAAATCCATGGCGGTAAAGTTACTGAAGTGAAAGCGTTTGAATTAGATAAATACCCAACAGACATGCTGAAAGGCATTGAAGGTATTATCTATAGCCCATCACGCGTGCGTTATCCGATGGTACGTTTAGATTGGTATCTAAACCGTGAGAAGAGTGACACTAAACAACGTGGCGATAACCGCTTCATCCGTGTTACTTGGGATCAAGCACTAGACATGTTCTACGAAGAGCTAGAACGTGTTCAGAATACGTATGGCCCATCAGGTCTACATACTGGTGCTAACGGTTGGCGTGCAACAGGGCAGCTACACAGCTGTGGTAGCCACATGGCACGTGCGATCGCAATGCACGGTAGTTCTGTAAAAGATGTAGGTGATTACTCAACGGGTGCAGGTCAAACTATTTTACCTTATGTACTTGGTTCGACAGAAGTATATGCACCAGGCACATCATGGCCGTTAATCCTAGATAACAGTAAAACAATTATCTTATGGGCAACGGATCCAGTGAAAAACCTACAAGTAGGTTGGAACTGTGAAACGCATGATAGTTTTGAATACCTAGAACAGCTAAAAGACAAAGTTGCAGAGAAGAAAATTCGTGTAATTAGTGTTGACCCAGTGAAGAACAAAACGCAAAACTTCTTGGGCAATGAACACCGATATATCAATCCACATACTGATGTACCGTTCATGCTTGCTGTTGCCCACACTATGGTGAAAGAAGATCTGCATGATCAGAAATTCATCGATACTTATGCGCTTGGTTTTGATAAGTTCTTGCAGTATGTGCAAGGTGAAACAGAAGACAAAGTAGAGAAAACGCCAGAATGGGCGAGTGAAATCTGTGGTGTTCCCGCTGATGAAATTCGTGACTTTGCCCGTTTAATTACCAATGGTCGTACCCAACTATTATTTGGTTGGTCAATTCAACGTCAACAACATGGTGAACAACCGTATTGGATGGGTGCTGTATTAGCGACAATGATCGGTCAAATTGGTCTACCTGGTGGTGGTATCAGTTATGGTCATCACTATAGCTCGATTGGTGTGCCAAGTTCAGGTGCCGTTGGCGCGGGTGCATTCCCACGTAACCCTGATTCAGGCAAGCCAATCCGTCACGAAAGTAAAGATTTTAAAGGCGCAAGCAGTACGCTACCAGTAGCACGTTTTGTTGATGCACTGCAAAACCCGGGTAAAGTTATTGATGCCAACGGCTCTAAAATCACTTTCCCAGATATTAAAATGATGGTATTCACGGGTTGTAACCCTTGGCATCGTCATCAAGATCGTAACAAGATGAAAGCGGCATTCCAGAAATTGGAAACTGTGATCGCGATTGATTACAACTGGACTGCAACGTGTCGTTTCTCTGATATCGTCTTGCCCGCTTGTACTCAGTACGAACGTAACGATTTAGATATCTATGGTTCATACCGCGCCAAAGGTTTGTTGGGTATGAAGAAGCTAGTTGACCCACTGTTCCAATCTAAAACTGACTTTCAGATCTTTACTGAGCTAACGAAACGTTGGGGCAAGAGCAAAGATTATACCCAAGGTAAGAGTGAAGTGCAGTGGTTAGAGCAGCTTTATAACGAATCTAAAGACGCCAATGCCGGTAAATGGGAAATGCCAGACTTCCACGAATTTTGGAAAGAAGGTTACTTCCACTTTGGTGACGGTGAAAACTGGACGCGCCATGCTGATTTCCGTGAAGATCCTGAAGTGAATGCCTTGGGCACACCTTCTGGTTTCATTGAAATCTACAGCCGTAAGATTGCCCGTTTTGGTTATGAACACTGTAAAGGCCACCCAATGTGGTTCGAGAAAGAAGAGCGCTCACACGGTGGTCCAAAATCAGATGAATTCCCAGTATGGATGCAGTCTTGTCACCCAGACAAACGTCTGCATTCACAAATGTGTGAATCAGAAGCGTTCCGTGCGACTTATACAGTACAAGGCCGTGAGCCGGTGTTCATGAACTCTGCTGACGCGAAGAAACGTGGTATTAAAGACGGCGACATCGTGCGCGTATTTAATGACCGTGGACAGTTGTTAGCGGGTGCGGTAGTTGATGATAACTACCCTGTGGATGTGATCCGTATTCAAGAGGGCGCTTGGTATGGTCCTGAAGATGAGAGCATTGGTTCACTTTGTACTTATGGCGATCCAAACAACCTAACAATTGACATCGGTTCTTCGGAACTAGCTCAAGCAACATCGGCAAATACTTGTCAGGTAGAGTTTGAGAAATTCAAAGGTAAAGTACCGGCCGTTAATTCATTCGGTGGTCCAAAAGAAGTCGTTTAATGATGTTGTAAAACATTAATTAAAGCGGTTCGATAAAGCCTAATAGTCGGCAGGTTGTGAAAGCAATTTGCGATTATTAGGCTTTTTTTTTGGCTTAAGCTTTCTTGCCTTAAAGACTGGTGTATCATGCCTGCCATATCCCCCCTTTATTAGTGAATCTCATGGCTTTAACGGCAACGATTTTAAAAGCAAAAGTATCTATTGTTGATCTCGACAATCATGTTTATCTTAATGATATCCCACTGACACTTGCACAACACCCTTCCGAGAACGATAACCGTCTAATGCTACGTTTGTTAGCTTGGATGCTAAACGTCGATGCTGAAGCGCGTTTAAGCTTTACTAAAGGCCTAGGTGAAGATGAAGAACCGGATATTTGGTTTAAATCGGATATCGGCGTGATCGAGCAATGGATTGACTTAGGACAGCCATCGGACAAACGTTTAAAGAAAGCCAGTAATCAAGCCGAGAAAGCGATAATTTATACGTACGGCGGTCGTAGTGCAGGATTATGGTTTAAGAAGATTAAATACAGTGCTGATAACTTATCGATTCAATATATTGATGATGAAACTGCCGAGCAAATGGAAAAGCTATATAGCCGTAACATGGAACTACAACTAATGATCCAAGATGGCGACATTCAAGTTATGTCGGGTGATGTGACTATCGCAATCAAACCTGAAGTTTGGTGTTAAGCAGTCGGCTTGATTAGATAGATAGAATGAGTAACGACGCTGTACCATTAAGCTTCGTTACTCATTATTTATTGAGGTAATTATGACCTTAAATATTGCCCTAATCAGGCTCTTATTTTTTGTACGCCACTGACAACCAGTAACACCATAAAGCCTGCCAATAATCCGACTAAGCCATCGATTACAATCGGTGCGAGAGTACTGACGACCACGTTATGTGCTAATGCCTCTGGTAACATAGTCAGTAGCGAGTGAACCACATCGTGAGAGCCCGGAATACTGTGCAATACAATACTGCCACCCACTAAGAACATAGCCACTGTGCCTATTACCGCTAATGAACGCATCAGTTTTGGCGCGAAAGTAAGTAAGCCATTACCTAAATAGTGTTTCAGTGTTTTTGCTTGACTGTTATTCACGAGGTATAAACCGACATCGTCCATCTTTACGATCCCAGCAACCAGGCCATACACGCCAACTGTCATCAGCAAGGCGATTAAGCTCACGACAGTTAACTGCGTTGTTAATGATTGAATTTGCACTGTGCCTAAGGCGATAACAATAATCTCGGCCGATAGAATAAAATCGGTTCTAATCGCACCTTTGACTTTTTGGTTTTCAAATTCTTCAATGGACAACCCCGCTAATGCATCATCGTCGCTATTATCTTCATGAGCGGATGTTGATTTTGCATGATGGAGTTTCTCGGCACCTTCAAAGCATAAGAATAAGCCGCCGATAAGTAAAAGAGGGGTAATTAACCAAGGGGCAATAGCGCTAATAAGGAGTGCGGCAGGGACTAAAATCGCTTTGTTCTTAAAAGAACCTTTAGCGACTTTCCAAACGACGGGGAGTTCACGGTCGGCGCTGACGCCTGACACTTGTTGGGCATTGAGCGCCAGATCATCACCTAACACACCCGCGGTCTTCTTCGCGGCGACTTTTGTCATCAGTGCCACATCATCCAATACAGACGCAATATCATCGAGTAGGGCGATTAAACTTAATCCTGCCATGGTTGTTTTCCTGTAAGCAAAAAAGATACAACCAGTATAAATAAAAAAACCTGCTCGGGAGCAGGTTTTTAGGATTAATCTTCTTCGTGACCATCGTCGACGATTTCAGCTCTTGGCTTTCTCTTCATCGGAGCGAAACCGCTATCCACCGCTTTTGCCATTGAATCGCGCATAGATTGTTTCTTCTCTTGCTTAGGCGCTGTGTTCTGCTTGTGCGTCGGTGCATTTTTATCACCTTTACGCGCAAGTTTAGTCGGACGACCTTTGTTGCTTACTGGTAAGCGTTTTTTAGCTGGTTTTGGTTTAAGACCTTTAAACTTAGCTTCAAAACCTTCTAGCATAGTGCAAGGCAGTTTTACTTTTAAGTAGCTTTCGATCTTACCAAATGAAGTCCAATCTTTCGGGCTTACCAGTGAGATAGCAATACCTGTTGCGCCAGCACGACCAGTACGACCTGTACGGTGAATAAAGTCTTCTGGGTTAATCGGTAAATCAAAGTTGATCACATGGCTTAATGTACGGATATCAAGACCACGGGCGGCAACGTCTGTTGCGACTAATACTTCAACACGACCACGACGGAAATCTTCTAATGTACGTTTACGCTGATTTTGTAACATGTCACCGTGAATTGAAGTAGCATTGATATCGTTATCAACTAATAATTTTGCGAGACGTTCAGTATCAGATTTTGTTGCCGTGAAGATCAACAGTTGGCGATAATCTTCAGTCTTAGCAATGTGTACTAATTGTTCTTCTTTGTGCGTCAAATTGTCAGAGAAGAATAGACGCTGTTCAATTTTTTCGTGTTGATCGTTCGAACGGTTAATCTCGATACGTTCAGGTGCACGTAATACTTGATTACAAATATTAGCTACGTCAATGTGCTCTAATGTTGCAGAGAACAACATCGTTTGACGTTTTACGTTTGGTGCACTGTTTGAAATTGCAGATACGTCATCACGGAAACCCATGTCTAACATACGGTCGGCTTCATCAAGAATTAAGAATTCTACGTGCTCAAGTGAAATTGATTTTTCACGAATATGATCGAGCAGACGACCCGGTGTTGCAATCAATACTTCAGGATTTTTACGCAGTAATTTTTCTTGGTGTTGAAACGACTCTCGACCAATAATTAATTGGATTTGATAATCTAGGCTCATGCCCAAATGTTTCATGTTTGCATGTACTTGGATCGCAAGCTCACGCGTTGGCGCTAAAATCACAGCACGTACCGCACGATGTTCAAAACGACGTTGCTTTAACATACGTTGTAATAAAGGCAGGCCGTAAGCAATGGTTTTACCACTACCCGTTTGCGATGTAGCCATGATGTCACAGCCACCTAATATAAGTGGTATAGCTGCTTCCTGCACCTCTGTAGCTTGTTCAAATCCTAAATGTTTGATTGAACTCATTAAACGTGGATCGATACCGAAATCTTGAAAGCGCAAAGAAGCTACCTCTTAAATAGAATTAAATAAATATAATTAAAATAATTGCTAGAAAGCATTTATGGGGGAGGAACTATATAGGAGCATAGCCCAAATTCCAACCCTATTTTCTAGACGATGCTTACTATTGTACAGCATAAACAGAGCAGGCTAGCAGAAATAAACCATTATCCTCTTTTAAAAACCTCATCTGAATTTTGTAGTAGTGAAAAAACAACAAATATTCAAGCAATTTTAGCAATATTAGCTAAATTTATTAGATAAGAAATAAAAGGATATCTGATATGCGTGCGATCAAGGTCGATTCCAATAAAGTTATTTTACAATCTTCGTTATTCAACAAAATACGAACGCTATTATTAATCGTATTAGGGTCAGTAATTGCAGGCATATTCCTTACTATTGAAGTATTGAGTCAACAGGTGGCGCCGCTGCAGGCAGAAATATTAACCACGCTTAAACTCAATTTATTGCTGGTGACACTCCCGTTATTACTCGCTACGCTGATTATCTCTAAGGTCGTATTGAAGAAGTTAATTTCGCAGCCTTTAGCGACGTTACAGCAACAATGCCAAGCTGCAACAACCGGTAAGGGCAATGAGCATGAATCATTTAGCTCGCCTTATATTGAATTAGATGGGGTGGTTGATTTACTCAATTCACAGTTGCAAAGCAAGGCTGAACCTCAGGTCAATAAATTACTGTTAGCGCAATCCAAACAGCAGTTTGTCGAAAGCTTAACCAATGATATTCGCACCCCAATGAATAGTATTCTGGGCACTGCAGAATTATTGTGTCAAATGCCGCAAGATATGAAATCTGCGGAATATTTGAAATTAATGAAACACTCCGCTACCCATATGCAAATGGTGCTTAACGATGTGGTGGATTATTCAAAAATAGAGTCGGGTAATTTAGAACTCGCGAAAGTGCGTTTTGATTTATTAGCTATACTTGATCAGGTTTATACTTCGCTGCGCCCGTTAATGAATCATAATTTGCGGGTGCGCTTTAGTTTGAATTATGACGAAGATTTGCATCGTTTCTATATTGGTGATCCGATTCGCCTGCAACAAGTGTTAATTAACTTGGTGGCCAATGCGCTGAAATTTACCGATAGAGGGTTTGTCGAACTTAAAGTCAATTGTAGTAAGGTCGATGATAGTCATGAGGACGGTGAAATGGCAGATCTTGTTTTTACTATCAGTGATTCGGGAATTGGTATCCCCGTGACTAAGTTGGCACATCTATTTGATAACGAACAGCTGCCTTATAATCATAAATCAAATGATTTACCCAATGGTGGTTTAAGCTTAGCCGTTTGTTCGCGTTTAATTAACCTGATGCAAGGCCATCTACAGGTAGATAGTACGTTAGGCGAAGGGGCGCAGTTTACAATCAACTTAAGATTGCTTCGTGCTTATCAATTACGCACTCAGCATATTGTCGGCAGTAATGATCTCGCAGTCGATAAATTAGCGGGACTCAAGGTTTTACTGATTGAAGAAAATAAAATAAATCAGCTGGTATCTCAGCAAATGATGACACAGTTGCAGATGCAGGTAGTAACGGCAAATACCGGTTTAGAAGCGCTAGAGTTGATGCCAAAATATAACTTTGATGTTATTTATATGCAGATACCCGGGGCAGATGGTATTGCGACCATTAACGCATTACGTGCTGCTTCCTGTGATAATATTGGTCGTAGTAATAATGAGTCTAGTAATAATAGTATCCCCACTATCGCGTTAGTTGAGGAACCCTTAAAATTTGATTTGCAGAGTTGTCAGCATGCTCAGATGCAAGGCAGTATTAATAAACCGTTATCCAGACAAGACTTAATTGATGAGACTGTGCGGGTGCTCGGTTTTGAATTACCCGTCTCTGATGTGGTATTACCGATCAATCAAAAAATAAAATTCGGCTCAGAAGAATAACTTCAATCGTATACTCTTCGCCGTTGAGGCTTGGTTAAGCCACCATCATGCTTTTTAGTGCCAGCTGGTCCGTTATATCAAGGTTCAGTTCGTCACAAGCTTCTTCAAATGTTTTACCTAAATGGCAAATGTACATTTCAATCGCGATACGGTGATTTTGTAATGCTTGTTGCTGTTCCATGATGATAATCTCCATCTGTGTTTATGAGACGTTTAATGAGTGAATAAATTAGACTAGTTTGCTAATTTCTGTCTACCATTTCGTTAATATTACAGGTTGTTATGATTGTAATTGTTAACTCGCGCACATATATCGCACTTTAATGCTTGTGTACTATGATGAAAATGGCTCAAAATCGAGTATTTATTCGATGCGATGGAAGAGTCAAAAATGGAATTTACAATAACGTTAATAATAAGCACATTCATTATATCTGTGTGTGCATTACTGCATCTATATGGTGCTTATAAAGATCAAAAATGGTTGTTCTATATATTCAAACCTGTCACGACGCTGGCTATTGCATCGCTGTGTTGGTATCTCGCGCCAGAACTCAGTGATTATGTTTGGCTTATCTTATTGGGTCTATTACTCTCAACCTTGGGTGATATCTTCCTGATGTTACCCAAAGACAGATTCATCCCCGGTTTATTGAGTTTCTTAGTCGCTCATGTCGCTTACATCATTGCTTTTTCTATGCAGCTGGAACTGACTTATACCTGGGCTCTCATCACGCCTTTAATCCTTGTTGCAGCGCTTTATTTAACCCTACTTTGGTCATCACTCGCAGAAATGAAAGCACCTGTCTTTGTGTACATGAGTATTATTGTGATCATGGCGTGGGTCAGTGGTGAACGTTACTTCGGTTTAGATAGTTCAGCCAGCCTTTATGCCTTTATCGGCGCTATAGTATTCTTATTTTCAGACGCTACACTGGCATTCGACAGATTTAAAAAACAGTTCCATAGTGCTTATGGCGTTATTATTGTAAGCTATTATCTTGCTCAGTATTTTATTGCGCTTTCAGTTATATAAGCAGTTATATAAACAGCTATCTGAAGGTGTCAACGTCGTTACAGTAAGGGAATTAATTCGTGGCTAAAATAAATTTATCTGGACTGGCTATTTATCCATTAAAGTCTGCAAAAGCAATTAACTTAACCCAATCACAGGTCAGTGAAATGGGCTTAGACCATGACCGCCGCTTTATGATTAGTGACATGGACGGAGAATTTATCACGGGTCGAACGCAACCAAAAATATCGACCATCAAAATTGAAGTTGCTGCACAAGGCATTATGTTGTCAGCACCGAAGATGCCGCCGATTGCGTTCACGTTTAAAGAGTTGCAACAGGATTATACCGATGTCACCGTCTGGGGAACCTTGATTCAAGGGCAGCGCTGTAGTGATGATATTAATCGCTGGTTAATAAAGTTCTTAGGTGTTGATTGTCAGTTACTTTATTTTGGCGAAAAATCGTCACGTCAAGTCGCTAATGTGGATAAACAGGTTGGCTTTGCTGATGGTTTTCCACTCTTATTGATCTCACAAGCTTCTCTCGATGAACTAAACCGTAGTACCTCACGACCAATCGATATGCGTCAATTTCGGACCAACTTGGTGGTGACTGGTTGCGCACCTTTTGCCGAAGATACTTGGAAGCGGATCAAGGTCGGTGATGCTGAATTTGAATTAGTTAAAGCTTGTGAACGCTGTATTTTCACGACTTTAAGTCCTGGCGAGATCCGTTTTGCTGACGATCAAGAGCCGCTTAAAACATTAAACCTATTCCGTAAAGATAACGATGGCAGGATTGATTTTGGCCAAAACTTAATTAGCCATAACGATGCTATCATTAAGCTAGGCGATAGCATTGAAGTATTGGAGTATCACCAGTCTAAATTTTATGCCGATAATCGCCCTAAACAGAAAACGGTGCTATCAACACCAAAGGTGGTAGTGAAACATCCTGATCAGCAACAAGCTAAGACTTTATGGGGCAAAGGCGAAACCCGACAGTTATGCTGTGTCGCGGTTATAGATGAAACGCCTGATACTAAAACGTTCCGTTTTCGTGTTGAACCCGCTGCGCTATTGAATTATAAACCTGGTCAATTTATTACCCTTAATTTAAAAATTGGTCAGGATCTGGTGATGCGCAACTATACTTTGTCGTCATCACCAAGCCGCCCTGACTTATTAGCCATTACGGTTAAGCGTGTGCCTGAAGGTAAAGCATCAAATTGGTTGAATGATAATTTAACGGTTGGCGGTCGCTTAGGTGCATCATCACCGCGTGGCCCTTTCCATGCTTTTACCGCAACCACGCAGAAATTATTATTACTGTCCGCTGGTAGTGGTATTACCCCTATGCTGTCGATGGCGCGATATTATGCGGATACTGAATGTGATAAAGACATCATCTTCTTTTACAGTGCAAAAACCGCTGCAGACTTGATTGCCCTTGATGAGTTGCAGTTACTGACTCGCCAACATGTCAATATGCGTTTGGTATATACCCTGACAGCAGAAATAACCCAAAGCGATTGGACTGGGTTGAGAGGGCGTATTGATCAGCAAATGCTCGCAGATGTGGTGCGTGATATAAGTGAACGTTCTGCTTATGTTTGTGGTCCAGAAGCGTTTATGACGACAATGACCACGGCGTTAACTGCATTAAATGTACCTGCCGAACAACAATTTACCGAAAGCTTTGGTGATCATAAACATTCTGAAACGCCTGGTAAACCGTTGAATATTTTATTGGATAGTTGGGATGTCAGTTTTGTTGGTGATAATAAAACTACCTTATTAGAGCAAGCCGAAAAACAGGGGGTAAATATCCCTTATAACTGCCGAGCCGGTTACTGTGGTGTTTGCCGCGTGACGTTAGAATCGGGTGAAGTACGTGTACTTGCTGATCATGCTTTGACCGACGATGGTAAAAAAGCCAAGCAAGTATTAGCGTGTAGCTGCATACCGCAAACGGATGTCGTGATTAGCGCAAAATAATGATGCTGTTGTATTGGGCGCGGTTAGTTTTAAATACTAATACGCTCAAATTGTAATTAAGTAAGTAGTGCTTTAAAATATACCTACTTATGTATAGGAGTTAACAAATGAAACGTACACTTGCCATTGAATTCGCCCGCGTCGTTGAAGCCGCTGCACTTGCTGGTTATAAATGGCTAGGCCGTGGTGATAAGAATATTGCTGATGGTGCTGCTGTTGAAGCCATGCGAGTGATGCTAAATAAGATCGACATTGACGGTGAAATTGTTATTGGTGAAGGTGAAATTGATGAAGCGCCTATGCTTTATATCGGTGAGAAAGTCGGCACGAAAATAGCTGGCGCTGATGCAGTTGATATTGCTGTCGATCCGATTGAAGGTACGCGCATGACGGCGATGGGGCAATCGAATGCGGTTGCAGTATTGGCTGTCGGTGAGAAAGGCGCATTTCTAAAAGCGCCAGACATGTATATGGAAAAGTTGGTCGTAGGCCCAGACGCTAAAAACGCTATCGACTTAAACTTATCGCTTGAAGACAATGTTCGTAATGTCGCAAAAGCGTTAAATAAAGACATTAGTGAACTAACTGTTGTTACTTTAGCTAAGCCGCGCCATGACGATAAAATCAAAGCATTGCATGCTATGGGTGTGCGTGTATTCGCATTACCTGATGGTGATGTGGCTGCGTCGATTTTATGCTGCATGCCAGAGAGTGAAGTTGACATGATGTATTGTGTTGGTGGAGCGCCTGAAGGTGTCATATCTGCAGCGGCAATACGCGCGATGGACGGTAATATGCAAGCGCGATTATTAGCGCGCCATGATGTGAAAGGTGATACGCCTGAAAACCGCGCTGCTGGTGAGATTGAAATCGCACGATGTGAAGCACTTGGTTTAGTTGTGGGTGAAATTTTACCGTTAGATAGATTAGCTAAAAACGATAATGTAATTTTTGCTGCGACGGGTATTACCAAGGGTGACTTGGTTGAAGGTGTACAACGTAAAGGCAACCAAGTGACAACTGAAACCTTAGTTATCCGTGGTAAGTCCGGCACTATTCGTCGTATTCAGTCTACGCATATGCTTAATCGTTTCGATGCCGATCTACAAGGCATCATCAGTTAAGTTATTCGACATACAGTTGCGAAGTAGTGAAGTAAATTGAAGATAATAAAAAGCCGCGCTAATTCAGTAATGAAGTAACGCGGCTTTTTAGTATTCATTATGCAATAACGTTGTCGTTATTTCGTTATTTCGTTATTTCGATACGCTCACTTGCTGCTTGAGCAAGGTCAGCCAATAGCTGCTCGGTATCTTGCCAATGGATACAAGCATCAGTAATACTTTTACCGTAAACGAGTGGTTCGCCTGGTACGACTGCTTGATTACCTTCTTCGATAAAGCTTTCTGCCATAATACCTGAAATCTGCATGCTGCCCGTGCGCATTTGCGCCATTACATCGGCAGCTACACTTAATTGATTTGTATGTACTTTCTGGCTGTTACCATGACTGAAATCGATAATCATTGATGGTGTTAAACCTGCTTCTGCTAATGATTTAGCTGCAGCTTCTACATGTGGTTGCTCGTAGTTAGGCGTTAAACCACCACGTAAAATCACATGGCCAAATGGATTACCATGAGTTTGGTATACCGTCATTAAGCCGTCTTTATCTGGCGAATAGAAGATGTGCGATGCTTGTGCTGCACGTACTGCGTCTATCGCAATTTTAGTATTACCATTGGTACCATTTTTGAAACCAACAGGGCAAGATAGTGCTGACGCCATTTCACGGTGGATCTGACTTTCAGTTGTTCTTGCGCCAATTGCACCCCAGCTGATTAGGTCGGCAATGTATTGACCGTTAACCATGTCTAAGAATTCAGTAGCAATGGGTAAACCAATCTCGGTGATATCAACCAGTAATTTACGTGCTAAGCGTAAACCTTTATTTGCTTGATATTTACCATTCAAATCAGGGTCGCTGATCAAGCCTTTCCAGCCCACAATGGTACGCGGCTTTTCAAAGTACACGCGCATTGCAATCACTAAGCTGTCTTTATATTGCTCTTGCAATGGTTTTAGACGGCGTGCGTAATCTAAAGCGGCGCTAGTATCATGAATTGAGCAAGGACCAATGATAACCAGCAGGCGTTTATCTTTACCTTCAATAATCGCTTCGATTTCACGGCGTTTATTAACAAGTTGCTGTGCGGCGTTATCAGATAATGGAAACTCTTTAATCAGTTGACTCGGAGTGATCACCTGATCGATATAGGTTGTTCTAAGTTCGTCTGTTTTAATTGTCATGATGTCTATTAGTCTAATTATGGGCTGTGATCAGCTTAACGTAATTTCATATTATTATAAAGATAATCAGATGTCAGCTTGATTAGAATCATTAAAGCCTAATAACAGCAGGGACTTTCCTTGCTGCTGATAAGCCAAAAAACGTTGTTGGATATCGTTTGGTGCTTGCTCTGTCTGAACAAAACCATGCTGCTGATAAAAATCGGCAAGGTGGGGCAGAGCAAAGGTAAAGGTTTTGCCGGAGGTGAAGTGAGAACGCATATCGCGTAATAACCGATGACCTAACTGCTGTCCACGGTAATCGGGTGAGACTAACATCCCCGTCAATAACGTCAGTTCACCGATAGGGCGCAGTCGCGCACAGGCTACAATGCCATTATTATCTTTGCTATTATTGTCTTTTAACACGGCAATATGTTCGGCTTTGTTGGGTCGAGAGTAGGGCAGATATTGCTTATAAAAAGGCTTAACTAACGGATTCTCTATTTTCTTTAACCACTGAAACTGCATCTCGTACCCTTTTATTATTCGGTTTTGCATACAGATACGGTACTATAACGGTACTATCTGCATGGGATCATGCTTTACGAGTGCTAATTATTTCATGCAAATACTAAAAAATCATAATTTAAAACCTTACACCAGTTTTGGTGTTGATGCTTATGCCGCGCAATTTGTCATCGTGACAACGCTAACTGAGCTTAAATCAGCATTGAAGATCCCCGCGCCCCAACGACTTATTCTTGGTGGCGGCAGTAATTTATTATTTTGTGATGATTTTGCTGGTTTGGTTATCCGTATTTGTTTAACGGGTATCACAGTAAATGAATCAGCCGATGATGTGGTGAGCTTACATGTCGCTGCAGGTGAAAATTGGCATGAGTTTGTCCAGTGGACCTTGGCGCAAGGTTACGATGGTTTAGAAAATCTAGCCCTCATCCCCGGCGTTGTTGGCGCTGCGCCAGTACAAAACATCGGTGCTTACGGCGTCGAACTGAAAGATTTTTGTGATTATGTCGATGTACTTGATACTGAAACCTTAACGATACGACGTTATACCCCAGCAGAATGTCAATTTGATTACCGTGATAGTATTTTCAAAGGTGAACTTAAAGATATCGCGGTGATCACGGCGGTCGGGTTTAAATTATCTAAACCTTGGATTGCGAAAATCAATTATGGTCCATTAGCCAATCTAGGCAATGATGCGTCTGCATTGACGATCTTTAAACAGGTTTGTTTGACTCGCCAACAAAAACTCCCCGATCCGAATAAGCTGGGTAACGCGGGTAGTTTCTTTAAGAACCCGATCATCAATAAAGCCCAATTTGACGTTATTGCAGATAAACATCCAACCATGCCACATTACCCCGCGGGAGATAAGATTAAATTAGCGGCGGGTTGGTTGATTGATCAATGTAATTTAAAAGGTTATCAGCAAGGTGGCGCGCAAGTGCACACCGAACAAGCGTTAGTGATCGTCAATACCGGTACTGCGACGGCACATGACATCATCATGCTCGCTCAACATATCCACACGACGGTGTTAACGCGTTTTGCTGTGGCACTACAGCATGAAGTGCGTTTTATCGGACGTGATGGTGAAACAGACTTGGCGGAGGTGTGCCGTGGTTAATATGACAGCCTCAAGACAGCAACTCATTCGCTTACTTGCTGATGGTGAGTTTCATTCTGGTCAAGCGTTAGGTGAAATTCTAGGTGTAAGCCGTATGGCCGTGAGCAAACAGGTCAAGGTATTAGAAACCATTGGCATAGATGTGTTTAAGGTCACCGGTAAAGGTTATAAGCTTTCTTCGCCTTTGCAGTTAATCGATGCACAACAGATTGCAGTAGGCAGTGGTGTTACGGTTGAAAGTCATCAAGTACTTGGCTCGACCAATCAACATTTATTGGATAAAGCCGCGTTATTAGATAAAGGCCACAGTTGTTTTGCTGAGTATCAGACCGCTGGACGTGGACGCCGTGGTAAAAAATGGGTATCGCCTTATGGCTCCCATCTTTATACCAGTACTTACTGGAACCTTGATGCTGGCATTCAAGCCGCCTCAGGTTTAAGTTTAGTGATCGGTATTGCCGTAGAACGTACGCTCACCGACTTGGGCATTGCCAATACCCAATTGAAATGGCCGAATGATGTTTATGTAGATGGTAAAAAAATCGCTGGTGTACTGGTCGAAATTATTGCGACTGCAGGCGGTGAATGCCATTTAGTCATCGGTTTAGGGCTTAACGTCAATATGCCGTTACAGGCAGGGTTAGAGATCGATCAGGCTTGGACCGATATTAGTCAACAACTGCAACTGCCTATCGACCGGAATCTGCTCGCAACGCGTTATTTAACGCACTTAGTTAAGATATTAACTGATTTCGAAGAATTTGGTTTCTCTCATTTCGTCGATGAATGGAATCGTTGTGATGCATTTAAAGATTGTCCTGTGATTTTAACCTTGGGGACGAAACAAAAACACGGCATCGCGAAAGGCATTGATCATACTGGCGCGTTATTATTAGAAATTGACGGTATTATCTGCCCACATGTCGGCGGGGAAGTATCATTGCGACGCGCTGAAATCTAATCAAAAGCTGTTGTTATTGTGTGTTTTGACTCGAAGCTTAGTCGAAGTGGCTAATTATTCACCATGTGAATAAAAAAAAACTGGTTTTTATCGATTAAGGTTGCAAGAGGTAGGGGGTTACTCTAATATCCCTCCTCGTTAAGTGACGCCGCCGACTTAGCTCAGTAGGTAGAGCAACTGACTTGTAATCAGTAGGTCGCCAGTTCGACTCCGGCAGTCGGCACCATTTAACTCGTTACTGAAGTACAATATGTGGAGGGGTTCCCGAGTGGCCAAAGGGATCAGACTGTAAATCTGACGGCTCAGCCTTCGAAGGTTCGAATCCTTCTCCCTCCACCACTTTGTATTTAGGACGCATGCGGGCGTCGTATAATGGCTATTACTCCAGCCTTCCAAGCTGATAATGCGGGTTCGATTCCCGCCGCCCGCTCCAAATTCGCTGATATGGCTCAGTCGGTAGAGCGCATCCTTGGTAAGGATGAGGTCCCCAGTTCGATTCTGGGTATCAGCACCATTTTTTAGGTCAATTATTTCTTCTTCTCTTTATTCTTCATAACCAAATAATGACACCTTTGAAATAACCACGCTTTAAAATAATCAAAAACAATCCCAAAACAATCCCGAAACAATCAAAAATAATTTAATCAGAAGCTATTTAAGCTATTTGTAATTCAAATATTATTCATAATTATTTACGAATAACTTGCATGAAAAATGAAAGCCCCTATAATTAGGTGCTCCGTTTGTAGGGGTAGTTCCAATTGGTAGAAAGGCGGTCTCTAAACTGATGTTTGTGAGTTCGATTATCTCCCTCCTGCCACTGTCATCACCGTGTAACAGCGGATTTTTTTGTCTTTAAGGTACAGGTTAGTAGTATGACTTCAAATACTGAAAACCAAGGAAAAGCACTAGAAACTGTAAAATGGGTACTAGTTGCTATAATTCTAATTGGCACAGTTATTGGTAACAATATTTTTAGTGAAGAATCAGTGTTAATCCGCGCAGTTGCTGTAATTATTGCCGCTGTTATTGCTGGTGGCATTGCATTACAGACAAGTAAAGGGCGCAATGCGCTTGAATTTGCATCTGAATCAAGAACAGAAGTACGTAAAGTAGTTTGGCCTACGCGCCAAGAGGCAATCCAAACTACACTTATCGTATTAGTTGTTACCGCTATTATGGCGTTAGTGCTATGGGGTCTAGATGGTATTCTAGTTCGCATAGTTGCATTTATCACAGATGTAAAGGTATAAGTTCATGTCTGAACAGAAAATGAGATGGTACGTAGTTCAAGCCTTTTCCGGTTTTGAAGGTCGTGTTCAAAAAACATTAACAGAACACATTAGAATTCACAACATGGAAGAATACTTCGGTGAAGTACTTGTTCCAACGGAAGAAGTTGTTGAAATGCGCGCTGGTCAACGCCGCAAGAGTGAACGTAAGTTCTTCCCTGGCTACGTTTTAGTTCAAATGGTAATGAACGATGAATCATGGCATTTGGTAAGTAGTTTACCACGTGTACTTGGTTTCATTGGCGGTACGAAAGAGCGTCCAGCTCCAATTACTACCAAAGAAGCTGACCGTATTCTTAATCGCCTTCAGGATGCAATTGATAAACCGCGTCCTAAGACGTTATTTGAAGTGGGTGAAGTGGTTCGTGTATCTGACGGACCATTCGCAGACTTCAACGGTGTTGTTGAAGAAGTTGACTACGAAAAGAGTCGCTTAAAAGTTTCTGTATTGATCTTCGGTCGTTCTACTCCGGTAGAATTAGATTTCGGTCAAGTAGAAAAAGGCTAATACCATTAACCTGTTAGGTTAGAGGTAAGGTCGAATACAATTATATTTGCATTTTATTGAATGAATTTTCAACAAAATGCTTGGCAAGGGCAGCAATTATATCTATAATTCGCTGCCCTTGTTTTTCGGGAAGCTGGTATCTATGTTGGATACAGCGTTCGCACCCATATTTAAGGTAAATTAAAAATGGCTAAAAAAGTTACTGCATATATTAAGCTGCAAGTTTCAGCTGGTATGGCGAATCCTAGTCCACCGGTTGGTCCTGCATTAGGTCAACACGGTGTTAACATCATGGAATTCTGTAAAGCGTTTAACGCAAAAACAGATTCTGTAGAGAAGGGTTCTCCTACTCCTGTTGTTATCACAGTTTATTCTGATCGTTCGTTCACGTTCGTAACGAAGACTTCTCCAGCATCTTTCTTACTTAAGAAAGCGGCAGGCATCAAGTCTGGTTCTGGTCGTCCTAACACTGATAAAGTGGGTACTGTTACTCGCGCTCAGCTGGAAGAGATCTCTAACATCAAACAACCAGACCTTACGGGCGCTGATGTAGAAGCAATGGTTCGTACTATTGCTGGCACAGCTCGCTCGATGGGCTTGAACGTAGAAGGATAATTCAGAAAATGGCTAAACTTTCTAAACGTATGCGTACGATCCGCGAAAAAGTGGAATCTACAAAAGCTTACGAAATCAACGAAGCAGTTGAACTTCTTAAAGAATTAGCATCAGCTAAATTCAAAGAAAGCATCGACGTTTCTATAAACCTAGGTATTGATTCACGTAAATCTGACCAAAACGTTCGTGGCGCTACTGTGCTACCACACGGTACTGGTCGTGAAGTACGTGTTGCAGTATTTACACAAGGTGCTAACGCTGAAGCTGCTAAAGCTGCTGGCGCTGACATCGTAGGTATGGACGATCTAGCTGCACAAGTTAAAGCCGGTGAGCTTAACTTTGATGTTGTTATCGCATCTCCAGACGCTATGCGTGTTGTTGGTCAACTAGGTCAAATCCTAGGTCCACGCGGTTTAATGCCAAACCCTAAAGTTGGTACTGTAACACCTGACGTTGCGACTGCAGTTAAAAATGCTAAGTCTGGTCAAGTTCGTTACCGTAACGACAAAGCTGGCATCATCCACACTACTATCGGTAAAGTGGATTTTGAAGCTGTACACATCAAGGAAAACCTTGAGTCTCTACTTAAAGCACTAAGCAAGTCAAAACCTGCTTCTGCTAAAGGTCAATTCATCAAGAAAATCAGCCTATCTACTACGATGGGTGCTGGTCTTTCTGTTGATGTTGCGTCGCTAGAGACTAAATAATTTACAGGGAGCAATTTATCTAGTATAATTTGTTCCCTAAAAATTAGTAAACGCGTTGAGGCTAATTTATTGGCTTTAACGCTTTTACACAAATGTGGGTTGAAGTAAGGATATTGAGTTTTATGCTTGATATCTCTTACTTCCGTCCAAGACCGTAGGAGATATTCTTACATTGTAAGTAATGTCTTAATAATGATCGGCTATTTTAATTAATACTTGAGCTTTCCTACGTAGATGGTGCAGGGCCCCTGAAGAATTTATTTCTTCTGGAATCCGAGCCGTAATGGTTCGTTTAATCTCTAAGTTTACTTGGAATTATTCGGAAATTTTTAATACCGATTTTTAATCGGTTTTATCCAGGAGTATAGACCATGGCATTAGGTCTCGACGACAAAAAAGCAATTGTTGCTGAAGTCAACGAAGCTGCCAAGGCTGCGCTTTCTGCAGTAGTTGCTGATTCACGTGGCGTTACTGTAGGTGCAATGACTGGTCTTCGCAAGCTAGCTCGTGAGAATAACGTATACATTCGTGTAGTACGTAATACTCTTATGAAGCGTGCTGTTGAAGGTACTGATTTTCAGTGCCTGAACGAAGTATTTACCGGTCCAACTCTGATCGCATTCTCTAATGAGCACCCAGGTGCTGCAGCTCGTCTATTAAAAGACTTCGCTGCACAAGAAGAATCTTTCACAGTTAAAGCGTTAGCATTTGAAGGCGAATTTATCGGTGCAGAAAACATTGATAAACTAGCAACATTACCAACATACGATGAAGCAATTGCTCAGTTAATGATGACTATGAAAGAAGCATCAGCTGGCAAACTTGTACGTACATTGGCTGCTTTACGCGATCAAAAAGAGCAAGAAGCTGCTTAATTTAGCCGCTTTGTCTAAAATAAATTTTACAATACTAGGAATGACACATGTCTATTACTAAAGACCAAATCATCGACGCAATTGCTGAACTTTCTGTTATGGAAGTTGTTGAATTAATCGAAGCAATGGAAGAAAAATTCGGCGTATCAGCTGCTGCTGCAGTTGTTGCTGGCGGCGCTACTGCTGCTGCAGAAGAAGAGCAAACAGAATTCGACGTAATTCTTACTTCTTTTGGCGAAAACAAAGTTAAAGCTATTAAAGCTGTTCGTGCTGCTACAGGTCTTGGCCTTAAAGAAGCAAAAGGCGTTGTTGAATCAGCTCCTGCACCGATCAAAGAAGGCGTTGACAAAGCTGAAGCAGAAGCACTTAAAGCTACTCTTGAAGAAGCTGGCTGTACTGTTGAGCTTAAATAATCTATTCTTGAATAGATTATTGCCTTCATAAGGCATTGGCTGGCGATTTTTTAATCGCCGGCCTTTTTGCGCTATAGGATGTTTGGATATTTCACATCATTTCAACCAAAATTCTGCGCACTGTTTAGCCCAATTCATTTGGTCGAGACAGTATAAAAAACATATAATGATGTTGTTAGAGCTGTCCTTTTTCAGGGCAGAGTGGGTCACTTATCAGCGAGCTGAGGAACCAAATGGTTTACTCTAATACCGAAAAAAAACGTATCCGTAAAGACTTTGGTAAAAGTGCACCAGTTGTGGCTAAACCGCAAATGTTGGCCATCCAAACTAGCTCTTTTAAAAAGTTTTTAGAAATGGATCACACAGGTGAATACGGCCTGGAAGCAGCATTCCGTAGCGTGTTCCCTATTAAAAGTTACTCTGGAACTTCAGAACTTCAATATGTATCGTACCGTCTAGGTGAACCTGTTTTTGATGTTAAAGAATGTCAAATCCGTGGTGTTACTTATTCTGCACCGCTACGTGTAAAATTACGTCTTGTATTATACGATCGTGATGCACCAGCAGGTACTATTAAAGATATCAAAGAACAAGAAGTCTATATGGGCGAAATCCCATTAATGACTGAAACTGGTACTTTTGTTATCAATGGTACTGAACGTGTTATCGTATCTCAGTTACACCGTAGTCCTGGTGTATTCTTCGATCACGACAAAGGTAAAACTCATTCATCAGGTAAAGTATTATATAACGCACGCGTTATTCCTTACCGTGGTTCATGGTTAGACTTTGAGTTCGATCCGAAAGATAGCTTATTCGTTCGTATTGACCGTCGTCGTAAATTACCATCATCAATTATTCTTCGTGCACTTGAGTTCACGACGGAAGAAATCCTAGCAATCTTCTTCGATACTACACGTTTTGAAGTTAAAGATGGCAAGTTATTGATGGAACTAATGCCAGACCGTCTACGTGGCGAAACTGCTGTATTTGACATTACCGCTAATGGCGAAGTATATGTTGAAAGTGGTCGTCGTATTACTGCTCGTCATATCAAGAAATTTGAAAAAGACGGCATTGATGAGATCGAAGTACCGTTAGAGTATATCGCTGGTAAAGTAGCTTCTAAAGATTACATCAACGAAGACACAGGCGAAGTGATTGTTGCAGCGAATGCTGAACTAACACTAGAATCTGTTGCTGAATTGTCTCAAGCTGGTATCAAGGTAATTGATGTTCTTTATACGAACGACCTTGATGTAGGTAGTTACATGTCTGACACTTTACGTGTTGACTCAACTACTAACAAACTTGAAGCGTTAGTTGAAATCTACCGTATGATGCGTCCTGGTGAACCACCAACGCGTGAAGCGGCAGAAGGTCTATTCCAAAATCTTTTCTTCGCAGAAGAACGCTATGACTTATCTACTGTAGGTCGTATGAAGTTCAACCGTCGTGTTGGCCGTGAAGAAGATACTGGTGCAGGCATACTGAACAAAGCAGATATTGTTGAAGTAATGAAAACTTTGATTAATATCCGTAACGGTAAAGGCGAGGTTGATGATATCGATCACCTTGGTAACCGTCGTATTCGTTCAGTTGGCGAAATGGCAGAAAACCAATTCCGTGTTGGTTTAGTTCGTGTAGAACGTGCTGTTCGTGAACGTCTAAGTCTTGGTGATCTTGATGCAGTAATGCCACAAGATTTAATCAATGCTAAGCCGATTTCAGCTGCGATTAAAGAGTTCTTTGGTTCATCACAACTGTCTCAGTTTATGGATCAAAATAACCCGTTGTCAGAAGTGACGCACAAACGTCGTATTTCTGCATTAGGGCCTGGTGGTCTAACACGTGAACGTGCTGGTTTTGAGGTACGTGACGTACATCCAACTCATTACGGTCGTTTATGTCCGATTGAGACTCCAGAGGGACCAAACATTGGTCTAATTAACTCACTAGCTGTATTTGCCCGTACTAACGATTATGGTTTCTTAGAAACACCATTCCGTAAAGTAGTTAACGGTCAAGTTACTAATGACGTTCAATACCTTTCTGCTATCGAAGAAGGTCTGTATGCAGTAGCACAGGCTAACGCGACTGTAGATACTAATGGTGTGTTACAAGATGAATTTATCCCATGTCGTCACAAAGGTGAAACTACCTTTATGTCTGCGGATAACATTCAGTATATGGACGTGTCTCCACAGCAGATTATTTCTGTGGCAGCATCACTAATTCCATTCCTTGAACACGATGATGCTAACCGTGCATTGATGGGTGCGAATATGCAACGTCAAGCAGTACCAACACTAAATGCTGATAAGCCATTAGTAGGTACTGGTATTGAACGTGCGGTAGCAATCGATTCTGGTGTAACTGTTGTTGCGCTACGTGGCGGTTCAATCGACTATGCTGATGCAAGTCGTATCATCGTTAAAGTTAACGAAGATGAACTAGTACCAGGTGAAGCGGGTATTGATATCTACACGCTAACTAAGTACACACGTTCGAATCAAAACACATGTATTAACCAACGCCCAACAGTATTAACTGGTGAAGCAGTGGTTAAAGGCGACGTGCTTGCTGATGGTCCTTCAACGGATCTTGGTGAATTAGCACTTGGCCAAAACATGCGTATTGCATTCATGCCTTGGAATGGTTACAACTTCGAGGATTCAATCCTTGTATCAGAACGCGTTGTAAAAGAAGATCGTCTAACGACTATCCACATTCAAGAATTGTCATCGATTGCGCGTGATACTAAACTTGGTAGTGAAGAGATTACAGCTGACATCCCTAACGTGGGTGAAAGTGCATTATCTAAACTAGATGAGTCTGGTATCGTTTACGTTGGTGCTGAAGTTAAGCCGGGTGATATCCTGGTAGGTAAAGTAACCCCTAAAGGTGAAACACAATTAACGCCTGAAGAGAAGCTTCTACGAGCTATCTTCGGTGAAAAAGCATCTGATGTGAAAGACAGTTCATTACGTGTACCTAACTCTGTTTACGGTACTGTAATTGACGTGCAAGTATTTACCCGTGATGGCGTAGATAAAGACAAACGTGCACAAGACATCGAGCAGATGCAACTGCGTGAAGCGAAAAAAGACTTAACTGAAGAATTATCTATCTTCGAAGAAAGCTTATTCGGTCGCGTTAAATCTCTATTACTTTCTGCTGGCAAAACGGAAGAGCAACTTAATGCTATTTCTCGCTCGCAGTGGTTAGAGATCGTGCTTTCTGATGAAGCACAACAGACTCAATTAGAAGGCCTAGCTAAGCAACATGATGAGCTACGTGCTGAATTTGATTCTAAGTTTGACATCAAACGCCGTAAAATTACCCAAGGTGATGACCTAGCACCAGGTGTACTTAAGATTGTTAAAGTATACCTAGCTGTTAAACGTCGTATCCAACCGGGTGATAAAATGGCCGGTCGTCATGGTAACAAAGGTGTGATTTCAACAATCGTTCCTATTGAAGACATGCCGCACGATAAGTTTGGTGAGCCAGTTGATATCGTACTGAACCCGCTGGGTGTACCATCGCGTATGAACATCGGTCAGGTACTTGAAGTTCACTTGGGTCTTGCTGCTCGTGGTATCGGTAGTAAAATCGATAACATGATTAAAGAACAACAAGATCTTGCTAAAATTCGTGAGTTTATTCAAAAAGCTTACGATATAGGCGACACTCATCAGAATGTTGATTTATCAACTTATTCAGATGAACAAGTTCGTGTTCTTGCTCAAAACTTACGTAAAGGTCTGCCAATGGCAACACCTGCGTTTGATGGTGCTGCTGAAGCTGAAATCAAAGAAATGCTTAAATTAGCTGATTTACCAGAATCAGGTCAATTAGAGCTATTTGATGGTCGCACAGGTAACATCTTTGAACGTCCAGTTACTGTTGGTTACATGTACATGCTGAAACTGAATCACTTGGTTGATGACAAGATGCATGCACGTTCTACCGGTTCTTACAGCCTAGTTACTCAGCAGCCGCTGGGTGGTAAAGCTCAGTTCGGTGGTCAGCGTTTCGGTGAGATGGAAGTATGGGCTCTGGAAGCATACGGTGCAGCATATACTCTACAAGAGATGCTAACTGTTAAGTCTGATGACGTGAACGGTCGTACTAAGATGTATAAAAACATCGTAGACGGCGATCATCGTATGGACCCAGGTATGCCTGAATCATTCAACGTATTGTTGAAAGAGATCCGCTCATTGGGTATCAATATCGAACTAGATGAAAACAAAAACAAGAAATAACTCTGATTAGAGTTAATTCTGATTTTTGATTAGCATTGCGCCTCGACTCATTTTTTGAGTTGAGGCTGCTTAGTTTTCACTCCCAGTGGAGAAAAACGTGAAAGACTTATTAAAGTTTCTAAAACAACAAGGTAAATCGGAAGAATTCGATGGTATCAAGATTGGTCTAGCTTCTCCGGAACAGATCCGTTCTTGGTCTTTTGGTGAAGTTAAAAAGCCAGAAACCATCAACTACCGTACCTTTAAACCAGAACGTGACGGTTTATTCTGCGCACGTATTTTCGGCCCAGTAAAAGATTACGAATGTCTTTGCGGAAAATATAAGCGTCTGAAGCACCGTGGTGTTATCTGTGAAAAATGTGGCGTAGAAGTAACGCAAACTAAAGTTCGTCGTGACCGCATGGGCCACATCGAATTAGCGTCTCCTGTTGCACACATTTGGTTCTTGAAATCATTACCATCTCGCATCGGTCTTTTATTAGACATGACGCTACGTGATATCGAACGTATTCTTTACTTCGAATCATATGTTGTTATCGAACCTGGTATGACTTCGCTAGAACGTGGCATGATGCTGACTGAAGAGCAGTATCTTGACAACCTAGAAGAATGGGGTGATGAATTTGACGCGAAGATGGGTGCAGAAGCTGTACTTTCTTTGTTACAAGATCTTAACCTAACACAAGACATTGAAGAAATGCGTGAAGAATTAGAGACTACAAACTCTGAAACTAAACGTAAGAAGATCACTAAACGTCTTAAATTAATGGAAGCATTCGCTATTTCTGGTAACAAACCAGAATGGATGATCATGAATGTACTGCCGGTATTACCGCCAGATCTTCGTCCATTAGTACCACTAGATGGTGGCCGTTTTGCGACTTCTGATCTAAATGACCTTTACCGTCGTGTGATCAACCGTAACAACCGTCTAAAACGTCTATTAGACTTAGCTGCTCCAGATATCATCGTACGTAACGAAAAACGTATGTTACAAGAATCTGTTGATGCGCTATTAGATAATGGTCGTCGTGGTCGTGCGATTACTGGTTCTAACAAACGTCCTCTTAAATCTCTTGCTGATATGATCAAGGGTAAACAAGGTCGTTTCCGTCAGAATCTACTTGGTAAACGTGTGGATTACTCTGGTCGTTCTGTAATTACAGTTGGACCAACGTTACGCTTACACCAATGTGGTCTACCTAAGAAAATGGCACTTGAGCTATTCAAGCCATTCATCTACGGTAAATTAGAATCACGTGGTTTTGCTACAACGATTAAAGCAGCTAAGAAAATGGTTGAACGCGAAGGCGCTGAAGTTTGGGATATCCTAGACGACGTGATCCGCGAACATCCAGTAATGCTTAACCGAGCACCAACTCTGCATAGACTTGGTATTCAAGCATTCGAACCTGTTCTAATTGAAGGTAAAGCAATTCAGCTACACCCTCTAGTATGTTCTGCATACAACGCCGATTTCGATGGCGATCAGATGGCTGTACACGTACCGTTAACAATTGAAGCTCAATTGGAAGCGCGTACACTGATGATGTCTACGAATAACATCCTTTCACCTGCAAATGGTGAACCGGTTATCGTACCTTCTCAAGATGTTGTATTAGGTCTTTACTACATGACTCGTTCTGGCATTGCTGCCAAGGGTGAAGGCATGGTATTAGGCAGCCCTGAAGAAGCTGAAAAGCTATATCGCAGTGGCCATGCTGAACTACATGCACGTGTTAAAGTTCGTATTACAGAACATCTGAAAGATGAAGAAACTGGTGAAGTTACAGTTCGCACTGAACTGAAGAACACAACAGTAGGTCGTGCGATTCTTTATTTAGTAGCCCCTACAGGTCTGCCATATGAACTAATCGATCCGGCTAAAACTTTATCTGCTGATGAAGAAGCTAAACTTGCAGCGAACCCAGCTAACTGGATCCTGAAAGTATCTAACGAAGCGTTAGGTAAAAAGCAGATTTCTAAGCTACTAAATGACTGTTACCGTCTATTAGGCTTGAAAGATACGGTTGTTTTCGCTGATCAACTAATGTACACCGGTTTCCATTATGCTGCCCTTTCTGGTGCATCTGTTGGTATCGATGACATGGTTATTCCGGACGAAAAGAAAACCTTAATCGCAGAAGCTGAAGTTGAAGTAACTCAAATCCAAGAGCAATTCCAATCAGGTCTTGTTACTGCCGGTGAGCGTTACAATAAAGTTATTGATATTTGGGCTCGTGCGAATGAGCACATCTCAAAAGCAATGATGGATAACTTGTCTTCAGAAACTAAACTTAACTCGTTAGGTGACTCTGAGACACAGAAATCATTCAACAGCATCTTTATGATGGCCGATTCTGGTGCACGTGGTAGTGCGGCACAGATTCGTCAGCTAGCTGGTATGCGTGGTCTGATGGCGAAACCGGATGGTTCAATTATTGAAACACCGATTACCGCTAACTTCCGTGAAGGTCTAAACGTACTTCAGTACTTCATCTCAACGCATGGTGCACGTAAAGGTCTAGCCGATACAGCACTTAAAACAGCAAACTCGGGTTACCTAACTCGTCGTCTTGTTGACGTTGCACAAGATCTTGTAATTAACGAGATTGATTGTGGTACTGAAAACGGTCTAATCATTACTCCTCATATTGAAGGTGGTGATGTTGTTGAAGCCCTACGTGATCGTGTTCTTGGTCGTGTTGTTGCTGAAGACGTATTAAAACCTGGTACAGACGAAGTTCTATTACCACGTAATACATTACTTGATGAAAAACTTTGTGACTTCTTAGAAGAACACTCAGTTGATCAAATGAAAGTACGTTCTGTAATCACTTGTGATAATGACTTCGGTGTTTGTGCCGCTTGTTATGGTCGTGATTTAGCACGTGGTGTTATCGTTGGTCAAGGTGAAGCCGTTGGTGTTGTTGCAGCACAATCAATTGGTGAACCTGGTACACAGTTAACGATGCGTACATTCCACATTGGTGGTGCGGCATCGAGAGCATCTGCAGAAAATAATATCCAAGTGAAAAACACGGGTACTATTAAGTTCCACAACGAGAAATTCGTTGAGAACGCAGACGGCAAACTGGTTATTACTTCTCGTTCATCAGAAATTACGATTATTGATGAAAACGGTCGTACTAAAGAAAGTCATAAACTGCCTTATGGTGCGATTGTTGAGTTCAAAGACAACGCTGCTATTGAAGCTGGTAGCATCATCGCTAACTGGGACCCGCATACTCACCCAATCATCACTGAGGTGGCTGGACAAATTAAGTTTGTTGACTTGATTGAGAGCATTACGGTTACTAGACAAACTGATGATCTAACTGGTCTATCTAGCACAGTTATTCTTGACCCGTCAGCACGTGTTACTGCAGGTAAAGATTTACGACCTATGGTTAAACTTGTTGATGCAGCAGGTAATGATTTATTCATTCCTGGTACAGAAGTTGTTGCACAATACTTCTTACCGTCTAATGCAATCGTTAACTTAGAAGATGGCGCATTAGTAACTGTTGGTGAAGCGTTAGCGCGTATCCCTCAAGAAAGCTCGAAAACACGTGATATTACGGGTGGTCTACCACGCGTAGCGGATCTGTTTGAAGCGCGTCAGCCAAAAGATGCTGCTATCTTAGCGGAAATCTCAGGTACCATTAGTTTCGGTAAAGAAACTAAAGGTAAACGTCGTCTAGTTATCACACCTACTGATGGTGCTGAAGCTTACGAAGAGATGATCCCTAAATGGCGTCACTTGAACGTGTTTGAAGGTGAGAAAGTTGCAATTGGTGAAGTTATCGCCGATGGCCCTGAATCAGCTCACGATATTCTACGTCTACGTGGCATTAGCCATGTTGCGAACTATATCGCAAACGAAGTTCAAGAAGTATACCGTTTACAAGGCGTTAAGATTAACGATAAGCACATTGAAACTATCGTTCGTCAAATGCTACGTAAAGCGAATGTAATCTCTGCTGGTGATAGTCATTTCTTACCAGGTGAGCAAGCTGAAGTATCACGTCTGAAAATTGCTAACCGTCAGCTAGTTGCTGAAGGCAAACAACCAGCCGTGTACCAACACATGCTTATGGGTATTACTAAAGCGTCTCTTGCAACTGAGTCATTTATCTCAGCTGCATCTTTCCAAGAAACAACACGTGTTCTAACAGACGCCGCTGTTCATGGTAAGATTGATGACCTTCGTGGTCTGAAAGAAAACGTTATCGTTGGTCGTCTGATCCCTGCTGGTACTGGTTTCACTTATCATCAAGAACGTGCTCGTAAACGTGCTGGTAAAGTAGAAGCAGTAATGACAGAAGTTACAACTGACGAAGCTGAACAGAACTTAGCTAACCTATTAAATAACCTTTAATTGATTTGCTGAATGCAATTAAAGTTGTTTGCAGGTAATGACAGACCCACTGATTTACTTGCTTACTATTATTAAATAGTGAAGGCACCCTTTATAGGGTGCCTTTTTTTTGCTTGTTTTTTAACGCCATAGCAGTCTATACTCTTGCCTCTTGTCGGAGTGCTTTAGGGCTGAGACCATTTAAATATGGGATCCGTGGAACCTGATCAGGGTAATACCTGCGTAAGGAAACAAGAGTGATTAATACAATAATGTGAGTGTAATGCTAGGTTTGCCCGAGGGAATGTAAGGCGGCTTTGTATAACATAAACAATCAATATATCTGTATCACTACTCTCCACATACTCAACGACAAGCAATCATCTTATTAAAAGGAATGAATGCTATGTCTACTACCAATGTTAACCAAACCAGTAATACCAATATCAACCAAACCAACAATACCAAAAAAACTACACGTCGTGAAAACCGTGAAAACGCGCAAGCGTTTATTAATAACCTCAGTTGCGAACCCTTTCCAAATTCAGAAAAAATCCATCTAACAGGCAGTCGTGCCGATATCCAAGTGGCGATGCGCAAGATTAATCTTGATGACACGCTTGTGGCTGGCAGTAAAGACGAACCGGTTTATGAACAAAACGAATCGATCCCAATCTACGATACATCAGGTGCCTATACTGACCCTGCGATTGATATTGATGTGCACCAAGGTTTACCAAAATTAAGACAGGGGTGGATCGCAGCACGTAATGATATTGAAGAACTTGAAATCGTGACGTCGCACTTTGCTCAGCAACGTCTTGCTGATGATGGTATTGATCACATCCGCTTTGAGCATTTACCAAAACCATTAAAAGCCATTACTGGCGAAAACGTTACCCAGATGCATTATGCCCGTAAAGGCATCATTACTTCTGAAATGGAATACATCGCGATCCGTGAAAATATGGGGCGAGATCTGATCCGTAATGAGTTGTTATTAAAGCAGCATGCCGGTAATGATTTTGGCGCCAGTATTCCGGATCTTATCACCCCTGAATTTGTGCGAGAAGAAGTGGCGCGTGGTCGTGCGATCATCCCTGCTAACATTAATCACCCCGAATCTGAGCCGATGATCATCGGTCGTAACTTTTTAGTGAAAGTGAATGCCAATATTGGTAATTCGTCAGTGACATCGTCGATTGAAGAAGAAGTAGAGAAGCTAGTGTGGGCTACACGCTGGGGTGCGGACACTGTGATGGACTTATCCACAGGCCGTAATATTCATGAAACTCGTGAGTGGATCCTGCGTAATTCACCTGTTCCGATCGGTACCGTGCCGATCTATCAAGCTTTAGAGAAGGTAAATGGGATCGCCGAGGATCTTACTTGGGAAGTATTCCGCGATACCTTGATCGAACAAGCAGAGCAAGGGGTTGATTACTTCACGATCCATGCTGGCGTATTACTGCGTTATGTTCCGATGACCGCAAAACGTCTTACCGGGATCGTTTCTCGAGGTGGTTCGATCATGGCGAAATGGTGTTTGACTCACCATAAAGAAAATTTCGCTTACGATCATTTCGAAGAAATTTGTGCAATCTGTAAAGCCTACGATGTATCACTGTCGTTAGGTGATGGTATGCGTCCAGGTTCTGCTGCAGATGCCAATGATGAAGCGCAATTTGCTGAATTACAAACCTTAGGTGAATTAACCAAAGTCGCGTGGGAACAAGACGTACAAGTTATTATTGAAGGTCCAGGTCATATTCCAATGCACATGATTAAAGAGAATGTTGAAAAGCAGCTCGATATTTGTCATGAAGCACCTTTTTATACCTTAGGTCCACTGACGACCGATATCGCTCCAGGTTATGATCATTTCACCTCAGGGATTGGTGCAGCGCAAATTGGTTGGTACGGTTGTGCCATGTTGTGTTACGTGACCCCCAAAGAACATTTAGGCTTGCCGAATAAAGAAGACGTTAAGCAAGGCATGATCACTTATAAAATTTCGGCGCACGCGGCTGATTTAGCCAAGGGTTTCCCTGGTGCTCAAATCCGTGACAATGCCATGTCGAAAGCGCGTTTTGAATTCCGTTGGAATGATCAATTTAACCTGGCATTAGATCCTGAAACTGCGCGTGCTTATCACGATGAAAATATCCCCCAAGAGTCAGGCAAGGTAGCGCATTTCTGTTCGATGTGTGGTCCTAAGTTCTGTTCAATGAAAATATCTCAAGATGTACGTGATTATACTTTTCAGCAAGAAAAAATGGCTAATCAAGAAAAGATAAAAATTCAATTACTTGATGAAGTCGTCCTCATCGATGAGGTCGCTTTTATTGATGCTGAAGCGGGCATGAAGCAGATGTCTGAAGAGTTTAAAAAGCACGGCGCAGAATTATACTTACCTCCTACACACGATGCAGTAAATGGTCGTGTACCAGAATCTACAACCGAAAACGTGGAATAATAATTTAATGACTCAAGCCATTATTTGGACTATCGCGAGCTTTACTGCTCGTGATAATGCGACGAATCAAACCGATATTAAAACGATTAATGCATTAGGTGGGCGTGGTTATCATGTTTCTACAACATGCTTATCTGATGAAGAGTTTTCTGCGGAGTTAGCCGTGCTGAATACAGCGGCTATGTCATCAACTATGTCATCAACTATGCCATCAGCTATTAAAATTGGCGTACTAGAGACTGCATCGCACATTGCTATTTTAGTCCGTTTTTTACAAGATTATAAACAGCGCTATCCAGCATTGAGCGTTATCTATGAGCCGTTAACCATCACGTTAACAGAGATGGTTAAGGCTGATAATATATTAACTACAGCTATTCAAACAGGCTTATTAACACTCGTTGATGTATTGATATTAACGCAAGATGAAACGGGCATTGATGCGGCCGATTTATTTAGCTCGACTAAACAATCGATCAATTCACTACTGAACTCAGGTGTAAAAGGTGTTTGTACAAAAGTTATTTTTACAAACGATGCAGTAGTTAACAATAGCAATAACGAACACGATGAGCAGCTGCAGTCAGTCATGTTAGATGTGTATATCGATGCTCAACGTGAAATCTTATTAACGTCACCGGTTTCGAGACTTGATTCATTAAGTAGCGCTGAACACTCTGGTGTTTTTTCTGCAGCCTTAGCAACCGTTATAGGTCAAGATTACCCGGTTGATGATGCACTTGTGGTCGCCAGAGCATATTTAAATCAAGCCGCAGAGGTTTGGCCAACCGATCGCGAGCATTTTCCCCAGGTAGTGTTACCCAATACAGTACTAGGCGATAAGCTTGGCTTAGCGCAACAAATGCAGTTAGCTTATGATTTTGCACCTTGCGATACCAACCGCCTTGGATTATATCCAGTCGTCGATACAGTTGCATGGCTAGAGAAGGTATTACAGCAGGGAGTTAAAACCCTGCAATTACGTATTAAGGATAAGACACCTGCGGAAGTCGTTGAAGATGTGAAAGCCGCAGTGGCTTTAGGTCGTCAGTATCAAGCCCGTTTATTTATCAATGATTACTGGCAACTAGCTATTGAACACGGGGCTTACGGTGTTCATCTTGGTCAAGAAGATATGTTGATTGCCGATTTTGTCGCAATCAAACAGGCTGGCTTAAAACTAGGCCTGAGTACGCACGGTTATTACGAAATATTACGCGCCCATCAAATTAAACCCAGCTATATCGCTCTTGGTCATATCTATCCGACAGTGACCAAAGACATGCCATCGAAACCACAGGGATTACAGCGTCTACAGCGCTACGCAGATTTGATGCAAGACTATCCGTTAGTCGCCATCGGCGGTATTAGCATCGCCCGTGCACCACAAGTGGCAGCGACTGGTGTCGGTAGTGTCGCAGTTGTGACGGCAATTACCCGTGCTGTGGATTATAAGCAAGTAATCGCTGATTTATTAGTGATTGTGGAGTCGGCACCTGTATCAGCTTTAGCTTGTGGGCATAATTAAAATGACTGGATTAACTGATCAAGAATACATGCGTTATAGCGCGCACTTACTGCTTGAAGATGTGGGTGAGAAAGGGCAATTAGCACTGCGTAATGCCAAGGTTGTTATAGTTGGTGTTGGCGGTCTTGGCGCACCGGTCGCCTTGTATTTAGCGGCTGCTGGTGTTGGTCATTTGTATTTAGTCGATGATGATCATGTTGAATTAAGTAATCTGCAACGACAAATTATTTTTACCCAACATCAGATCAAGCAGACTAAGGTGGATTCTGCGAAAGCGTCGCTAACACAACTCAATCCACATGTTGAAGTAACGACATTCGCACAGCGATTAACACTTGAAAAAGCAGATAATGAATTAGCTAATATGCTTACTCAAGTCGACTTAGTCATTGATTGCACAGATAACATGCCGACCCGACAAGTGATAAACAAGATCTGTGTTACGCAGAAAATACCGTTAATCGTCGGTGCGGGGATACGCATGGAAGGGCAGTTGATCTCGTTTAACGCCAAACAAGCTGATTCTGCCTGTTACCACTGTTTATATCCTTTTGATGAAACTGCGGAAGTACATAATTGCAGTACCTCAGGCGTACTCGGTCCGCTTGTTGGCGTAATTGGATCATTACAGGCACTGGAAGCGATAAAGCATTTAACTGGTATGCCTGTATCTTCATTCAACCGTTTAATGCGCTTTGATGGCAAGACCTTGCAGTGGCAACATTTATCGGTAGCTAAAGACCCCCAGTGTTCGGTGTGCTCATCTAACGTATAAACAATAAATAACCTTAACGACAACATTTACAGTGTGGTGAGGACAGGAGTAGAAGATGAAGTTAATCATTAATGATGAAATTAACAACCTAACAGTGACGACGATTACGTCATTGTTGAGCGTATTAGAACAGCCGGGCAAAGGCATTGCAGTGGCGGTAAATCAAGCCATTATTACGCGTCAAAAGTGGGATGATTTTCAGTTGTCCGAAAATGATCAAGTTACTTTATTCCAAGCTATTGCAGGAGGCTAAATGTCAGTATTACCTTTAAATTCAGTATTATCATTACCAAGCGATGAACTTATCATTGCCGATAAAATATTCTCATCTCGGTTATTCACCGGTACCGGTAAATTTAGCGATCAAAAAATAATGGCTGAAGCCTTAATCGCATCGCAATCTCAGCTTGTTACAATGGCATTAAAGCGTATTGATTTAGCCAATCAAGATGATGATATTTTGAAGCCTCTTATCGCTGCAGGCATGAATTTATTACCCAATACATCTGGCGCGCGTAATGCAAAAGAAGCGGTATATGCTGCGCACTTAGCCCGTGAAGCGCTGCAAACTAATTGGATTAAATTAGAAATACACCCTGATCCGAAATATTTACTGCCAGATCCGATTGAAACTTTAATTGCTACGGAGCAGCTGGCGCGTGATGGTTTCCATGTGTTGCCATATATTCATGCTGATCCAGTATTATGTAAACGCCTAGAAGCCGTTGGTACTGCTGCTGTTATGCCATTGGGCGCTCCGATTGGTTCAAACAAAGGTATTCGCACAGCTGAATTCTTAGAGATTATTATAGAGCAGTCAACTGTGCCAGTGATTGTCGATGCAGGACTTGGCGCGCCATCGCATGCTGCGTTAGCAATGGAAATGGGCGCGGATGCGGTATTGGTTAATACTGCGATTGCAGTGGCGAAAGATCCGGTCGCGATGAGCCGCGCGTTTGCCTTAGCGGTACAAGCTGGTCGTCAAGCTTACTTAGCTGGCTTAGGCGCTCAGGCGAGAACGGCCGTGGCATCGAGTCCGTTGACTGCATTTTTAGATCTATAATCACGCCAATTTAAGGGTTAGACATGAGCTTTTATGAGCAATTACAGCAATTAGATTGGGATGATATCCGTTTATCTATTTATGCTAAAACAGCGGCAGATGTTGAACGAGCGTTGGCTAAATCGAGACTTGATTTAAATGATTTTCAAGCTTTGATTTCACCGGCTGCGGAACCATTTTTAGAGCAGATGGCGCAGCGTAGTGTCGAATTAACCCGCCAACGTTTTGGTAATACGGTTCAATTCTATGTACCGCTGTATCTTTCTAATATGTGCTCTAACATTTGTACTTATTGTGGCTTTTCGATGCATAACAAGATCCGCCGAACCACGCTGGACATGAAACAGTTAAACAGTGAAGCGAAAGCGATTAAGAAGATGGGTTTTGATCACTTATTATTAGTGGCTGGTGAATCTGAACGTAAGGTCGGGATGCCGTATTTTCGTCAGGTATTTAATGAATTAAAATCACAGTTCTCGCATCTATCATTGGAAGTGCAACCGTTAGAACAAGCTGACTATGAAGAATTAAAACAACTCGGTCTTGATTCGGTACTAGTCTACCAAGAAACCTATAACCCCCGTACCTATGCAGAGCATCATATTAAGGGCAAGAAGTCTGATTTTAAATATCGGATAGATACACCCGATCGTTTAGGTAAAGCGGGTATTCATAAAATGGGACTGGGTGCGTTAATTGGTTTGGATGAATGGCGCACTGATTGTTTTCATGTTGCCGCGCATTTAGATTACTTGCAGAAACGTTATTGGCAAACCAAGTATTCAATTTCTTTTCCACGTTTAAGACCGTGTGAAGGCGCATTTCAGCCTAAATCGATTATGAATGATCGCCAGCTGGTACAGCTTATTTGTGCTTATCGATTATTTAATCCGGATGTTGAGTTATCTTTATCTACCCGAGAATCAGCACATTTTCGTGACAATGTTATTCCATTAGGTATCACCAGTATTAGTGCTGGGTCGAAAACGCAACCCGGTGGTTATTCTGATGATACTGAGAAAGCGTTAGAGCAGTTTGAAATTGATGATGACCGTTCACCAGGTGAAATGGCTGATTTAGTTAAAACGATGGGCTTAGAAGTCGTTTGGAAAGACTGGGATAGGTCGCTAACAGCACTGAAATAAAGTGCGATAGGCTGCGTTCACTGATGTGGACACAGCCTATTTTATAAGAGCACTATCTTATAAGAACTCTATGTTACAAGAGCTCTATAGTATTGAGCTAATAGCACTTATTATTGAATCATTATTATTTTTCTACGTTTATCGCTGTTCTAGCGAAACGTTTAGTGAACAATTCAAGCGGTAATTTACACAGTAAAACACCAGCCGTTAGCATGATCATCATGATCAATGATTCGTGACTAATCGTTCTGCCGTTAACCACACTGTCTAAGCCAAGTGCAATCACAGGGAATACTAAGAAACAGATAGATGCTTGGAATGGGCTTGCTACTTTATTTAATTGGAAGTAAGCCATGATGCCGCCAATACCTGCAATCGCACCAAGGTAAATAACCGATAACCAAGACGTTAATGTGAAAGTGCTAAAGTCAGGTTGTTCTACAAATGCGCCGACAACCAGTAACAGTACGGCAGCAACAAGACAAGGTAGTGCGTTATACGTTAATACATGAATACCCTGGCAGCGAGTTTGTACGCTGGTATAGATAGTTGCGTGCATGAATACCGCTAATACCAATGCACCAACACCGATAAGGCTACCGTTTGCGCTTACACCCATTTCATTACTAATAATGGTAATCAAACTAAACAGGGCGATAGCAAGACCGGCGATTTGGTGGATGTGTACTTTTTGGCGATGCACTAATATTGCAAAACCTAACACCACTACTGGCATAGTGGCAAAAATAATAGAAGCCAAACCTGATGAGATATATTGCTCACCAAAAATCATGAGGGTAAAAGGCGCAGCAAAATAAAACACACTGATTAAGGCGAATTCAAGTTTCTTGCCTTTCGGGAACATCAGCGGGATCTTAAGCCAGCGCGCGGCTAAAATTAATAACGGTGCAGCCAGTGCAAAACGTAAACCCGTTGCAGTAATAGGTGGTATTGAATGAACGGCAATTTCCATCGCCATCCAGGTTGTACCCCAGATCAAACATACAGAGGTAAATAATAATGTGGCGATGAGTTTTTTGTTCATAAGGCAATCTCTATATAAGTACTGGGATATTCAATACGATAATTCTATGCCTTTTGTTGAGGTATATGGTTTCCTATTTGTTGCTAAAACCAGGTTAATCAGATAATAAATTCTCTACATATGAGTATTTGTAGAAAATTTCAGTCTGCTACCTCTTTATTTCACACTGTTTATTTTTCAATATTGCTTTTTTGACAATAAAAAATTCTTAGGATAGTTCAACTTAGCCATTTTTATACTCAGCTGAAATTATGGCGGGATCCACCCCAACGGCTTTATTTAAATGGGTCATATTCCACCCATTATTATAGGCTCTACTATTAATGGTTAAGTGTAACTAACTGTTATTTAGCTATTTTGTATCAAGTGTAAATTGTGGCTCAATGGTTGCTATATAGTTATCACACTGTTAATCAAAAGGCGTTTATCTTGATTAGCAACGTTATAATTATATGGAGATTATTATGTTTAAATACGCAACGGCAATATCGATAGTACTGGCGAGCATTACCTCGTTTACGGCTCAAGCAGCTTCAGGTGCATGTGATCCGGGTGAGATCGTGATTAAATTTAGTCATGTGACCAATACCAGTAAACACCCGAAAGGTATTGCGGCTTCATTACTTGAAGAGCGAGTAAATAAAGAGATGAATGGTAAAGCTTGTATGCAGGTTTTCCCTAACTCAACGCTTTATGATGATAATAAAGTGCTTGAGGCATTGCTTAATGGTGATGTGCAATTAGCGGCGCCTTCTTTATCTAAATTTGAAAAAGTCACCAAGAAATTCCGCATATTTGATCTACCTTTCCTGTTTGATGATGTTGCTGCTGTGGATCGTTTTCAAAATTCAGAATCCGGTGAAAAATTGAAAAACTCAATGCGCCGCCGTGGTTTACAGGGCTTGGCATTTTGGCATAACGGCATGAAACAAATGTCTGCTAACCGTCCGCTTATTTACCCAGAAGATGCCCAAGGTTTGAAATTCCGCGTACAAGCATCCGATGTGCTGGTTGCGCAGTTTGAGCAACTCGGCGCAAACCCACAAAAAATGTCGTTTAAAGAAGTATACGGCGGCCTACAAACCAAAGTGATTGATGGCCAAGAAAATACTTGGTCGAATACCTACGGTAAAAAATTCTTCGAAGTACAAGACGGTGTAACGGAAACTAATCACGGTATTCTTGATTATTTATTGGTTACGTCGAACCGCTGGTGGGCGAAATTACCGAATGACGTGAAGGTGCAACTACGTCAAATTATTGTTGAGGTTACTGCGACACGTAATGCCGAATCAGCACGTATTAATAATGAAAATAAAAATAACATTATCGCGGCTGGTGGTGTAGTACGTACGTTAACACCAGAGCAACGCCAAGCTTGGGTAACTAAACTACAACCGGTTTGGTCTAAGTTCGAGAAAGATATTGGTAGTGACTTGATCCAGAAAGCATTAGCGTCGAATAAATCATAATACCAAGCGGCATAAGTCACTTATGCCGCGTTAAGCGAATTGAAGGGAACCAGTATGAATGATGGATTATGGGCGCGGTTAGGGCGTATAACCGATAGTGTCGAAGAACTAAATATTGCCATGACTTTAGGTGTGATGACATTACTCACCTTTGCCAATGTGGTGTTTCGGTATTTGTTTAATGGCAATATTTTATGGGCGTTAGAGTTAACGGTATTTCTGTTTGCTTGGCTAGTGTTAGTCGGTGCGTCGTACGGGGTAAAAAAACATTCGCATATCGGTGTTGATATTCTGATTAATATGGCGTCAGTCAAACTACGTAAGATTTATGCTGTTATAGCAGTAAGTGCGTGTTTACTTTTTTCCGTGTTGCTGTTGATCGGTTCATGGAATTATTGGTATCCGTTTATTACCGAACAAGCCTGGTATGAAACCGATGATATTCCCATGCCAGAGTTTTTACAGTTTCTTGCTGATTGGCTGAATGAGGGGGAGCGCTATGAAAAACTACCGCGTTTTATTCCTTACTTTTCCTTACCGTTAGGTACGGCATTGCTGACATTTAGATTTGCACAGTTGTTATGGCAAGTACTTACTAACAAAATAGACCGTGTGATTGCAAGTCACGAAGCTGAAGAAGCGTTAGCGGTATTAGATCAAGAAGATAACAAGGATTAAGTTATGGTTTTAGGTATATTGTTATTGATGATCATCGGGTTCATGATGTTCGGCGTGCCAATCGCGGTATCACTTGGTTTATCCAGTATTTTGTTTTTACTGGCTAGTTCAGATGCCAGTTTAGCCTCTGTTGCGCAAACGTTATTTAATGCGTTTGCTGGGCATTACACCTTATTGGCGATCCCATTTTTCATTTTGGCCTCGACCTTTATGTCCACCGGTGGTGTTGCTCAGCGCATCATTCGTTTCGCCGTTGCTATCGTGGGTTGGTTCCCTGGCGGTTTAGCGATTGCTTCTGTGGTGGCCTGTATGATGTTCGCAGCACTGTCCGGTTCATCACCTGCTACGGTTGTCGCTATCGGTAGTTTAGTGATTGCTGGTATGGTTAAGAATGGCTACAGCAAGGAGTTTGCTGCTGGGGTTATTTGTAATGCGGGTACCTTGGGTATCTTAATCCCGCCTTCTATCGTCATGGTCGTCTATGCGGCAGCAACGGATGTCTCTGTCGGGCGTATGTTCTTGGCAGGTGTTGTGCCTGGCACATTAGCGGGACTGATGCTGATTATTGCTATTTTAATTACCGCTAAAGTGAAAAAGTTGCCTGCCCAACCGTTTGTAGGTTGGAGTGAAGTTTTCCGTTCTGCCCGGGATGCATCATGGGGACTAATGCTCATTGTCATTATCCTTGGTGGTATTTATGGCGGTATCTTTACGCCGACGGAAGCGGCGGCAGTCGCGGCAGTGTACGCGTTTATTATTGCTAACTTTGTCTATAAAGACATGGGGCCTTTTGCTGACAAGAAAAGCACGCAATCGGTGATCACTAAATCACTCCATGTGTTATGTCATCCAGACACCAAGAAAAGCTTATTTGATGCCGGTAAAATGACCATTATGTTGCTGTTCATTGTTGCCAATGCCTTAATTTTAAAGCATGTGTTAACCGAAGAACGTATTCCACAGATGATCACTGAAGCCATGTTAAGTGCCGGGCTTGGACCTATCGCTTTCTTGATTGTGGTGAATGTCTTGTTGTTGATTGGTGGCCAGTTTATGGAACCATCAGGGCTGTTGATTATTGTCGCGCCGTTGGTATTTCCAATTGCCTTAGAACTCGGTATTGATCCGATCCACCTTGGTATCATCATGGTGGTGAATATGGAGATTGGCATGATCACCCCGCCAGTAGGGCTGAACTTGTTTGTCACCTCGGGCGTGGCACACATGTCGATGTTACAAGTGGTGAAAGCCGTGATGCCGTGGGTTGCGTTGATGTTAGTGTTCTTGATGGTTGTGACGTATGTACCTTGGGTATCAACTTGGTTACCTACTTTGATGATGGGACCAGAACTGATTATTCATTAAGCGTAAGTCAGTACTAACGTAGTAATAAAATGGCCAGCATATGCTGGCCATTTTTAGTTGTGCTATTGCTCATCGATTATGACTTATAGATTGCTGCTTAACAGATCCTTATTCAACGGACTGTTATTTACTCGGTTGTTCTTTAAATGCCTGCTTATCTATCTGATGCTTCTGCATTTTATCATATAAGGTTTTACGCGCTAAATTAAGCTGATGCATGGTGTCTTTAATACTGCCATTACAGCTCGTCAGTGCTTGCTCAATGAGAATTTTCTCGAAGGCTTCAACTTGCTCTGATAAGTTTTGCGTTAGTGTTGCTGGTGATTCGTTGACTGAACTAAGGCCGGTGAGTTTACCCAATAAAATATAACGCTCAGCGGCATTTCTTAACTCACGTACATTACCTGGCCAGTCATGTGCAAGCAGTGTTTGTACATCTTGTGGCGGTAACGCAGGGGCTGCTTTACTGTATCGTGCTGCAGACACCAGTAAGAAATGATGGAACAGACTTTGAATATCATCGAAACGTTGACGTAGCGGCGGTAAATTTAAAGTGACGATATTCAGGCGATAATACAGATCTTGACGAAATGTACCGGTATTGGCTGCTTGAGTTAGATCGACTTTGGTAGCAGCGATAATACGAATATCTAACGGTATTTCTTTATTTGAACCAACACGCTCGAGGGTGCGCTCTTGCAAAATACGTAATAACTTTATCTGCGCCTGCATGGGCATTGATTCTATTTCATCGAGAAATAAAGTACCGCCTTGGGCATATTCAAATTTACCAATACGGCGGTCTGACGCACCAGAAAATGCGCCTTTCTCATGGCCAAATAATTCACTTTCAATTAAGTTTTCGGGTACCGCGCCGCAATTTATCGCGACAAAATTATGGGTGCGACGACTACTCTTTTCATGCAATGATCGGGCAACGAGTTCTTTACCTGTACCGGTTTCACCAAATAATAGGATATCGGCGGGAGTATCGGCAATATGACCAATCATTTCACGTAATTCAACAATCTCTTTGGTTGTGCCTATGATCCGTGGACCCAGTGTTTCTTTGGCTTGTAAGGCTTTTTTTAAGGTTTTATTTTCTTCGGTTAACATGCGTTTTTCGATAGCGCGCTTTACCGATTCAGTCAGTCTTACTGAGGCAAATGGCTTTTCAATAAAATCATAAGCACCATCCTGCATTGCTTGTACTGCAAGGGAAATATCGCCGTGACCAGTAATCAAAATAACCGGTAGGCTAGGGTCTTGTTGCATCAGTTTTAACAATAGTTGATGGCCAGATAAACCGGGTAAACGGATATCGGTGATCACAACTAAAGGCGTTTCTATCGCGAGTTGAGAAAGTGCTGATTCTGCATCGGCAAAACAAGTGACACTAATACCCGCAAGCTCTAAGGTTTGCTGATTGGCGAACCGTAAATCTTCTTCGTCATCAATAAAAAAAACCTGACTCATTATATATCCTATATTGTCTGGTAATGGCTCTGTATTATTAAGCGTTATGTGCTGATACTGGAGCTGTTTTAATCGTGTTTAGTACTGATATTGTTTTATGCTAGATCTGTAGCTATCGGTAGGGTAAGACTAAATCGTGCGCCATAATGTGGGCGGTTCTCAGCTTTAATATTACCGTGCATATTACGCATTATTTTATGAGAAATGGATAACCCCAGACCTAACCCAGTTTCTTTGGTGGTAAAGAAGGGATCGAAAAGTTGCGGTAAATTTGTTGCGTTTATCCCAGTGCCTGAGTCATCTACCTGTACAATCACTTGCTCTTGCTCTCGACACAAACTGATATGAATATGTTTGTCACTGGCGTCTTCGACAGCTTGCATGGCATTGGATAATAAATTCACCAGCACTTGTTCTAGTTGTACTTGGTCGACATTAACTTGCACATCCATGTTGCCATTATCAAGCGTAATACTGACCTGATTACTTTTTAATTGCGGTTTGACTAACTCTACCGCCATGTTGATTACATTAAGTAGTGGTACTGGGTGTAATTCACCGCTGGATTTACGGGCGAAAAATTTTAGTTGTGAACTTATTTTTGCCATGCGCTCAGTTAAATGAATGATCCGCTGGAGGTTATCTTGGGTCGATTGGTATTGCTCGCGTTGTAAGAATACTAAGGCATTATCGGCATAACTGCGGATCGCGGCGAGTGGATTATTTAATTCATGACTAATGCTTGCAGACAGCTGGCCTAATACCGCTAATTTGGCTGTTTGAATCAGCTCTTTTTGGGTATCTCGTAGGGTTTGTTCCATTTTTTGACGTTCTATAATTTCACTGTTTAGATCTGCAGTGCGGCGTTTCACTTCTTGCTTTAGTTTATGTTTGGTTTTGATCCGCAGCAATTCTTTGTCTTTGGCGCGCTGGCGTTTATGCATAGATAATTTCAAACGCAAATTGAGTAACCAAAATATTAATGACAATACTACAACACCAATGGCCATATCGATGAAAATAGCCGTTAAGGGGGCGAATACTCTCACTGTCCAACCTGCTGTTGGCATATATTTATTCATCGACAGGTAATTAGTCGCAAACGATTGACTTGTCGTTAGCTGTAGTAAGGCGGGATTATCTTCGAGCGGACCCGAAAAGTTGAGTGCGGCGATGGCCTTATCACCATAACGGCGACTACGGTCTATTTTTTGTAATTGCTCGGTACTCAGTGGCGTTAAGCTATGCAGCAACCATGATTGGGTATTAGAGATAAAAATAACATTATCATCATCGGTCACCATGAAGTGAGCTTGTTTTCCTGTCCATTCTTTTTCTATTTTCGATAGGTCCATTTTAACCACGACAACACCAATAATTTTATCTGCGTTGATCACGGGAGAAGAAAAGTAATAACCTCTTTGTCCTGATGTGGTACCTAATGCAAAGTAACGACCTTGTTGTCCGTTAATGGCTTGTTGAAAGTAAGGGCGAAATGCAAAGTTTTTACCAATAAAGGTTTGTTCATCACGCCAGTTATTCGCGGCAATAGTAGTGCCATTTAGATCGATAAGGTAAGTATCTGACGCACCAATGGTATTGTTAACATGTTTTAAATAACGATTGGTTTTCTGTTGCTGCAGTCTATTGTCGGGATCTTGTAAACTCGCCACGACCCATTTTTGATCGAAAAGTAATTTAGGGATAGCATTAAAGCGTTGTAATTGGCTTTGTAGGTGGGCAGCAAAAATATCTAATTGTTGATTGCTTTGGCTGACTAATTTAGCGTAACCCGATCGCCAAATCCAGCTTGATAGAATAATCAAACTGATAAGATAAAAGCCGATTAAAAATTTCCGTGTCGTTAACATTATTATCACCCCTCGGCATACAATAAAGTAACATGAGATATTTACCATGCAATGGCGGTTAGAGTGCGACCTAGGTAGTAGTCATAGTGTTATTTTATCTATTTATTAAGCTATTTACTCCATAATGTCCGTCACTATACCAATAGCTATGCCAACAGCAATATCCACAACTATCTCTTAAACTATGCTTTAAACGTTTCCCAAGCACTATCGTTGAGATTAGAATGTTGGTTATTGGATTCTTTAAGAAAGGAATTACTGCACTATGTTAGATTCGAAGGATAAATTGATTTTAGATCTGTTGCAGCGTGATGCATCTCTGTCAATTGCTGATCTTGCCGATAAAGTCAGCTTAACAGTCTCACCTTGCTGGAAGCGATTAAAACGTTTAGAAGATAATGGTTATATTTTACGTCGTGTGGCGTTATTGAATGAGCAAAAACTCGGACTTGCACTGACGGCTTTTGTTAATATCAAAACCCAAAATCACAGTGATATCTGGTTTAAGAAATTTGTTGTTAGCGTCAATGATTTTGCTGAAGTGATCGAATTTTATCGTATGGCCGGTGAGTACGATTACATGATGAAGGTTATCGTCAAAGACATGGCTGCCTTTGATGTATTTTATAAACGTTTGGTTAATTGCGTCGATGGTTTAACCGATGTTACCTCTTCCTTTGCGATGGAAGGGTTAAAAAATACCACGCAATTACCAATCACTTAATTTAGCTCTTAACTTATAGTAGCAGCAGGTCTTTCGCTATTTTTTTAGCGCTATGAGGCGGTGCAAATGCCGCCACATATTGGCCTTGTGGATTAACCAAGTAAAGTCGAGACGAGTGATTGATAAGGTAACTTGTACGCTGGTCTTCCGGTATTGGCGCTGTGTAAGGTACAGAAACATATTTACCGTTATTGGCTAAAAATGTTTTTTGATAAATAACCCCAAAGCTTGCGACTAACTTATCTATCTCACTACTTGCGCCTGTCATGCCGATAAAATCATCGTTATAAAAGTGCGTGTAAGTTGTCAGCATCTCATTGCTATCACGTTGTGGGTCAACCGAAATAAACACCACTTGTGGCATGACTTTACCCGCATCAGCCATAATTCCCGCTACATTATTGAGATTGTATAGTTCTGTCGGACAAACATCTGGGCAGCTGGCATAGCCAAAGAATACTAATGACCATTTATCTTTAAACAGTGCATTGGTAAATTCTTGTTTATCACCGAGTTCGAACTCTGGCAGGGTGACTTGTTGCGGTTGCGCGTATGCGGTGGTAAATGTCGGTAGACTTGGCTGCTGCATAGTATTGGCAACGATAGCACCGAGTGCACTAAGGCCGATAATACCCGCAGCGATTATAGCCTTAGATTTTTTCATTTGTAGATCCTTTATTGAAACTAGTTATGTTTCATATCAGAATGGTCCATATTACCGTGGTTCATGTTGCTATGATCCATTTTATTTTTACTGTTATCACGTTTCACAGGCATTTCAGCACTGATTTTTTCACCGTTCAATAGCGTAAATGAAACATTAACAAGCTCGCCAGGTGCTGCAATCTTGTTTGGTTCTAATAACATGACATGGTAACTGCCCGGTTTGAATTGAAAAATGGTACTGGCAGGGATGGTTACTTGTTGCTGTTTTTGCATTGTCATCATGCCGTCTTTCTTAGCTGATAAATGCAGCTCACTACGACCAAAACCTTGTGCTTCAACGTCAGTGATCACAATAGGTTTATTGCTGTGATTCATCACGGTGAAGAACGCGGCTTGCACTTTTGCTGATGGTGGCGCTGCACGTACCCAAGCATCCATGATCATCATGTTGGTCTTTTCTGCGGCAAAGCTCGGTGCTGCTGAGAAAATAGCAGTGGCGATAAGCGTGGTGATTAGTGATTTTTGCATTTGTTCATCCTGAATTAATGAGTCTTAGTGGTAAATTGAAAAGGGACTAAATAAGGCTGGCCAGCAACTGTGATGCTCAAGTCTGCTTGCCACAGCATTTCACCCATGATGCAGATCGCCAGTGCAGTATCTGCTTGGTATTTATCTTTGTCGATCGCATTTAGCACGGTAGGGAAACCGGGCATCGTCATATTCACCCCGTTAATCGTGACGTTGGCACTGTCAATTTTAGCGCCGTTTAGATTAACGGATAATGGCGTCATCGGTTTGGCATTAAATGGGGTGATAGATAGCGTGATGGTGTGTTCTGCTGTGAGCAGAACTTGGCATGCTTGTTGGTTCACTTGGCAGTCTTGTTGCAGTGGTAATTGCACACTATTGAGATCAAGCTGTGGTTGATAGAAAAAATTGAAATAACCGACGGCGACGGCAGAGATAATACTCACACCAGCTGTTAACCATTTAGACATGGGTAAAGACTCTTATACTTGGCATTGGATCATGAAAAGAATACTCGTTCTATAATAAAACGATTAATAACATAATATTACTTTAATTTTAGCAGCAGATAAACGGGCAATGTAAGAAAACTATGGATAGCGCGTATTTCGTAGGGGGTTAGCTGTTGACGTAAAAAAATTGATGCCGTTGATATCACATTGTCGGCATCAATCGATATTGGCTAATTCGAGTTGTTTTTGATTATTTTGTAGTGTGTCTGTACCAACCCTGATGGGTAACATTGTGATGATAAGACAGTGACATCAAGGGCTGGTTGTGGCGCGTTAAATAAACGAATACCATTACCGAGTAGGATTGGAATGGTGGATATAATTAATTCATCAATAAGATCTAAGCGTAATAATGAGTCGGCTAAATTAGCCCCACCGAGTAACCAAATGTTACCTTCGTTTGTGGCTTTTAATTGCTTGATCGTATTGGCTGGGTCGGTAATAAAAGTAACATTATCATTGGGGATAATATCCGGTGAATGTGAGGCGACGAAGCATTGTTTATTACCATAAGGCCAATCGCCAAAATCTTTAATTACTTGAAAGGAAGTATTTCCCATCATCACGGCGCTAACGCCTGCTAAGAACGCTTGATAACCGTAATCTTCACCTTTTACATCTACATGTGAGAGCCATGATATGTCATGGTCTGCTTTAGCTATGTAACCATCTAAACTTGTCGCTATATATAAGATCACGTTCGACATAATCATCGCTCCCAATTGAATGCAAATTAATTCATTAATGTATCTAGTGCTGTTTGAGAAGGGGCAAACCAGTATGATCCGGTTACCGCATCTGAATAATCAATTAATCTATCAGTGACGCCGTCTGGAATTCCGTACATGCGTTGTAACTGAGTGGTAAAGCGTAATTGTTCACATGCGAATGCTAAAAAGTATAGTCCGTGTTCGGTTGCGTTACCATAAGGGGAGCTGCGACGGTATATTTTCATTCCCGATACATCGGTGCGGCTCACATGTGAATTAGCGGGCATAGCATCGCCTGATAATTCAATATCGTCTTCTTTAGTACGACCAACAACGGCTTCTTGTTCTGGTACTGGCATCGCATTAAAACTGCCTAAGTCATGTACCCATTTTTGTGATAATACAAAGCTACCACCTGCACCGGATTGTCCTTCTGGGATCAATGATGCTAATTGACGTGCGTCTTCTTTTGGATTGCCTGTACCGTCGACAAAACCAATCAAGTCTCGATTTTTATGATATTGGAAACCAGAAATATCTAACTGGGTATCAGCAATCTTAGTCAGTGCTGATTGGATGTGAAATGCTTGCTCTAAGGTATGGCTAGCATTATCACTGTGTATCCAAAACATCACATCGCCTTGCATCGCGAGTGCTTTTTTACCGTGCGGGCTGGCGATTTCGGTAAAGTTGTCAAATGCGCTCAATTGTAAGTCAGGTAATAGTGTATTCGTGGCACTACGACCAAAAGCTACAACAATATGAATACCATCCGTTTGTTTTTGTAATGCGCTTTGCAGTGCTTGCTGAATATTGGCTAAGTAAACATCGTCTTTAAATTTGTACTCTAAATGATGGTAGCTTTGGCTTTGTTCGTTAAAAATAGCAATTTGTGGTTGGAACATGCCAACTCCTTTCAATGCCTGACCAATCTAAGCGTTTAGGTTGGTCAGGTAATATATTAATTAAATAGCGTGGGTAGCTTGAGATAACCACTGTAAATCAGAACCAGTTAACAATGGTGATAATGCGTCACGTACTTGAGCGTGATAGGCATTGATCCAGTTTACTTCGTCTTGTGATAGTAGTTGTTGATCTATCAAGTGCAAATCGAAAGGAACCAAGGTTAATGTTTCAAATTCATAGAATGTCTTACCATCATGGCCATGATCTTTTGCCACAACATAAATCAGGTTCTCACAACGAATACCGTATGCATCTTGTTTGTAATAGCCGGGTTCGTTAGAAACCACCATGCCAGGTTCGAGTGCGACACCGTTAGAATTTTTACCTATACGGTGTGGACCTTCGTGTACGTTTAGGAAACAACCGACACCATGGCCAGTTCCGTGATCATAATCATAACCTTGTTGCCACAAGAATTGACGCGCTAATGAATCCAATTGGCCACCGTTAGTACCAGCTGGAAATTTCATATTAGCAAGAGCGATATGACCTTTTAATACCAAGGTGAACATTTTTTTATGTTCTGCGCTTGGAGTACCAATCGCCACTGTACGGGTAATATCAGTGGTGCCATCAAGGTACTGTGCCCCCGAATCAAACAGGTAAATACTGTCCATTGGCAGTTGTGCTGGCACGCCATTATTATGATTGTAATGACACATCGCCGCATTACCACCCGCTGCCGAAATAGTATCAAAACTTAATTCTACATAAAGTTCGTTCGATGCCCGGAAAGTGGTTAGTTTGTCAGAAAGGAAACCTTCGTCATGCAAATTACCCGCTGCCACTTCTTGTTCTAACCAGTTCAGAAAACGTACTTCTGAAGCGCCGTCACGAATATGTGATGCGCGCATACCGGCCAGTTCTACGGCATTTTTACAGGCTTTTGGTAAGGCGACTGGATCATTGCCCGCGATTAAGGTTGCGCCTGCTTGCTGTGCAGTTAGCTGACTAAAGGCGTTTGACGCTTCCGGATCAGCTAATACCTGTAATTGTTGTTCGCCCAAAGCTTGGTAAGTGGCTGTTGCTTGCGCTTCTTCAATAATCTCAACACCTGCGCCCACGTGTTCATGGAAACCTGCAGGGATCTTGACTGGATTAGTAAAGAAGATCATTGAACCATCTTTACGTAATACGGCACTGCCTAAGATAACGCAGAAACAATGAATGTCTTTTCCGCGTAGGTTCAATAACCAAGCGATAGAATCTAATGCGCTAATAATAACGGCATCGGCACCCTGTGCTGCGATATCGGCACCGATCTGTTGGCGTTTTTCTAAACTTGATTGACCTGTGTATTTTGCATCTAACAGTAAACCTAAATTTTCTGTTGGTGCAGGTCTATCTGACCAGCTTAAATCAACGGGGTTGGCATCGACTGCGACTAAGTTTATGTGTTTATCTGCTAAGGTTTTTTTACTGGCGTTATGCCAATTTAAATTATGAACTTTAGCGTCATAACCAACATTTGCATTGGCCGGTAATTGTTCACTTAACCAAGCGACATGCGGTACTTCATTTAAGTGATAAAACTCAAAGCAATCACCGTTAACTTGCTGCTTTACTTGGATGGTATAGCGACCATCGGTAAAAATAGCGGCGCGATCTTTTAAAATGATCACTGTTCCTGCAGAACCGGTAAAGTTACTGCACCATAATAAACGTTCGTTATGTGCTGGTACATATTCGCCAAGGTACTCATCTGCACGGGGAATAATAAATGCATCTAAATTTGCGGTATGCATATGCGCGCGTATTGCTGCTAATTTCTGTGCTATTGCTTGAGGCATCTTGCTGTCCAATTTGTCATGTTACCTGACGCCATGTTCTGCGTTTTATAGGATCATGTTGTGGTTATAGAAAGAGAGAGTACTGAAACATTAACCTGTTAGGCTTTAGTTATGCAAGAGGAGGTAATGGGGATTGTGATATTTTCAGTAATTATATAGTGATCCAGTCATTATTTACGGCTTTATTTATCTTTGCTGGTGGCTGATTTTAGTTTAGCTTGGTGATCAGCCACCCATTTCGAAAGTAAAGAGTAGAAGGTTAAGAGTGTTATTATTTGGCTGTCGCGATACGACGCTTGTTACGCCAGTTGATTTGTTGGATCACAAGCCCGACGATAATCGTTACTAAACCGACAAAGGTGGAAGGATGGATCTCTTCACCGACGATCGCGCTGAGTAGAAATAGTGAAATAAACGGCGAAATGAAAATAAGGTTACTGACCTGTGCGGTATTAGTGGCTAATTTAATCGCCATTAACCACAAAACAAACGAAATACCCATTTCAAATAAACCGATATACACCGCCCCTAAAACACCTTCTACAGAACTAAAATCAAAATCAGCCAACACCGCGGTTGCGACTAAAGTAAACGGTAAACTTAATAAAAATCCCAGTAATAAGCTAATAATTGGGTCATTGTTGTTCTTGGCATTGATGATCCAGTAACTGGCCCAAATAATGGTACTCAACAGTGCCAACATAACCCCAAGTGGGCTCTCAAAGTTAAGTCCGAGTAGATCACCCTTAGTGGCAATGATTAGCGCCCCCGTATAGCTGAATAAAATAGCTATCCAGTCTTTTTTACGGATCTTGTGTCCTAAAAATGGCACGGATAATAGTGTTAAGGTGATCGCCCATGTGTAGTTTAATGCCTGTGCTTGTGAGGCCGGCAATAAGTCATAAGCTTTAAATAATACCAGGTAATACAGAAACGGATTAATTACGCCTAGCGTTAAATAAAATAGCGGCTGTTTAACAAAGTATTGTTTAAGTAGGTGTAATTTTTTTTGTTGAAAGGCTATACCGGTAAGTAACACAATACTGGTGAGTGAGGCAATCAAGACCATTTGAATCGGTTCGAAATGACTAAGCGTAATTTTAAATGCAGAGGCCACGGTGGACCAGAGTAAGACGGTTATCAAACCGAACAGCATGGCTTTCTTTTGATTTTTCATGGGTACCAATTGTGAGGGGGAAGGTAAATACGTGTTAGCAGTGTAATCGGCAAATTTATTCAGATCTAGTGTTTCATGCGGGATAACTGATATTCAAATAATGAAGCAGTGGCTTAAAGCGATAACATACGTTTAAGTCACTACTTCGTTTACTGTAATAATGTTAAAATACCGAGGTTAGAAAGCGTATTCCTCGGCAACTTCGGTTAATTTATCTGCCACGGTTAATAAGTTATGGGCTGATTGTGTAGCCCCTGTAGCGACAGTGCGTGCAGAGTCTGCTCCCGCTGATACATTACTGACATTACGTTCAATTTCTGCTGCAGCAAGGCTTTGTTCTTCAATTGCGCTCGCAATCTGGTCGTTGATCGCCACTATTTTATCGACGGACAAGGTGATTGCTTCAAACGTATTCGAGGCTTCCTTCGCTTGCATGACGCCCATGTTGGCTTGTTCTCTGCCGACGGCCATTACTTTTACAGATTCTTTAGCGCCAGCCTGAACTCGTTCAATCATCACTTGGATCTCATTCGTTGATTGTTGAGTTCGGCTTGCCAGCGTTCTGACTTCATCGGCGACGACAGCAAAACCTCGGCCTTGCTCTCCGGCTCTGGCTGCTTCAATCGCGGCATTGAGTGCTAACAAGTTGGTTTGATCGGCAATACTTCTAATCACTTCGACAACACCACCAATATCGGCGCAATGATTTTCCAGTTTTTGAATGGTCGCGCTCGATGTTTCAACTTCAGACGCAATGGCATTAATGGCGATAATAGTCTGATCAACCACTTGTTTACCCTCTAATACCGCTCGCTCTGCATCATGGGTCGCACCTGTCGCATCATTGGCGTTAGCGGCCATATCTGTTGATGTTGCGGCCATGAGTTTAATCGCAGCTGCAATCTGGTGGGTTTCTGTTTGTTGTGCGGTGATGGTTGTCTCCGCTGAATTGGTCTTATCTTTAATGTCTTGCACCGAACTATGCACATCAACTGCACTGCTGTTGAGTTGTTTGACTAACGTACGCATGCCATCAATGGTGCTATTGAAGTGCTGGGCAATAATAGCCAGTTCGTCACTACTCACGATTTTCACGTTTTCGGATAGGTCACCGTTAGAGACATTTTGTGCCACACGGCTAATACTACGAATTGTTTCTGTCAGTGAGATATAAATACTTAATAAGATCACCACACAAACTACGAATAAGATAATGAGAATGGTATAGAAAATATTAAGTTCGTTATTTTTTTCACTCAATCTAACCGTTATTTCATTACCTAGAGTATTAAAGGCAACTTGATACAAAGTGTCGATTTTCAGTTGTAACTCGTCACCCAAACGATAAAGCGTATTAGGGTCAATTTTGATCTCGGCGGATACGGTGTTAATTAACTGACGGTCAAGTAAATCTTCGAGCGTCGCCATGGTTTTTTTGATCTGATTTAGTGGGGTAATTAAAATAGCATTATAACTTGGGTTGATGGCGACGAGTGCTTGTACATCATTATCCGTAGCTGAAAAAATAATGCTAAGTTGATCGATTCGGCGACTTAAATCATCAAAACTAGTGGCTGTGAAAACTGCAAATGCAGCTGTTTCAGCGGCTTTGTCTGTCACTTGATAAGTAGAATCGAGCAGTCTTGGCAGTTGGCTTTGCGTTAAATTAACGAGGTAATAACTACTGAGGTGCGAATCAAATAATAATTTACTTTCACTGTTGATCTCACGGGTACCCATACGCAGGTTTTCTAACATTAAATCGATAGCGTAAAAGATTTCTTCTGGTAATAAAAAATCACTGTCAGCTTTTAATTGTAGCCAATCGGCGGTTATTTTATCAAATGCAGATAGTTGTAGCCCTGTCGCAGCAGTGTAATTGCGGTAATACTGATTAAAGGTATTCTCTGCAAGTGATTGCGCTTGTTCTATCTTGTCATCTCCAGGCTCAAGTTCTGCGACTTCTAGACTTAATAAATGACGATATTCAATTAGCTTATTAGCGACTTCAGGCAGGGCTTGTAATAATTGATAACCTTGTAGTTCAGATTCTGCGAAGGCGATATCTTTTTGTGTTTGCGAGATAATTGTAAATGAAAAAAATACAATCGGTGTAGCCAGTAATAAGATCAATAAGCCAAACTTTTTTTGAAATGATAGTCGGCTAATCAGGTAGGTGATCGGCTGCAATAATGTGCCCATAAAAATATCCTTATCAATATGGTGAGGTGTTGTTAGCCTGCGAAGTATGGTTGATTGGCTAATGCCAAAGCATGGACAATATAGCTAGTTGTTGAATGAATGTTAAGTATTTTGTGTGCGGATTTAACAAGAGATAAGTCGTTTCGTGATCTATACAGCCAGATCGAGAGGGATTATTGAAATTAAAGAGGGAAATTGATGTGCACATGATTGCTGTGCACATCAGAATAGACGCTCGGTTTAGCGCATAGTAACAAACTCTTCCGAACCTGTTGGATGGATAGCGACAACACTATCGAAATCAGCTTTTGTTGCGCCCATTTTCATCGCGACACCAAAACCTTGGATCATTTCGTCAACTGCAAAACCAATACCGTGTAGACCTACAACCGTTTCATTTTCACCAGCGCAAACCAGTTTCATTTTACAAGGTTGGCGGTTTGAAGTGATTGCAGTGTACATAGCGGTAAAACCTGATTGGTATACTTTTACGTTTTCTTCGCCGTATTGCGCAATTGCTTCGGGTTCAGTTAACCCGATAGTACCAATTGGCGGGTGGCTAAATACCACTGTTGGGATTAGTGTGTAATCCATTTTAGCCGTTGTTTTACCGTTAAACAGACGTTCAGATAATTGACGACCCGCTTTAACTGCAACAGGTGTTAGTTCAACGCCGCCTTCCATGATGTCACCAACACAGTAAATGCCATCAACATTGGTATTTTGGTATTCGTCGACTTTGATGTAACCACGATCATTGGTTTCAACGCCAGTCGCTGCAAGATTAATCTTGTCGGTAGAAGGGTGACGACCAATAGCCCAGATTAGCGTATCAACATTTTTTGATTCGCCATTCTCAAGGTGTAGCGTAATCGAACCATCCGCTTCTTTGACGACTTCTTTTGGTACCGAATTAGTATGTAATGTTGGACCTTCGGTATTCATTACATCAACAAGCGTATCAATAACCATAGGGTCAAAACTACGTAGTGGAGATTCTTTACGAACAAATAGGTGTGTTTCAGACCCTAGGCCGTGTAATACACCCGCGAGTTCTACTGCAATGTAACCGGCACCGATAACGGCAACACGTTTTGGTTGTGTTGTTAATTCAAAGAAGCCATTAGAATCGATACCGTGTTCAGCACCAGGTACATTCGGAATTGTTGGTGCGCCGCCAGTCGCGATTAGGATATGATCGGCCGTGTACGTTTCGCCATTAACACTGACTGTATTTTTGTCGACGAAAGTGGCAAAGCCTTTGATCACTGTAACCTTGTTATTGCCAAGTACATTGTCATAAGAAGTATGAATACGGCTAATATAGGCTTCACGCGCTGCGACTAATTTACCCCAATCAAGGCCTTTGTTTTCTACATCAAAGCCATAGTCTTTTGCATAAAGGTGCATTGCTTCTGCGATTTGAGCGCCGTGCCACATTACTTTTTTCGGTACGCAACCAACATTAACACAAGTACCACCTAACGCATTCGCTTCGATGATGGCAACTTTTTTACCGTACATTGACGCTCTGTTTGCAGATGCAATACCGCCGCTACCACCACCAATGGCAATATAATCAAAATGCTGTGACATATTTATAGTCCTTAATTGAGAAGATGAACTTATTATATGACTAAGTTCATGGTCTTGTTTTGTAATAAAGTTAATTACACAGTTTAAACTGAATTGAGAGATATTATTAGTAGGTAAAGCCATTCACGACCATTACTTTTACCTATCAATACTAAATCTAATACGCTAGGCGCGTGTCGATATTTACTCGCTATACTTGAAATTATCATTTTATAGCCGCATTAACTAATTAATATCATTATAAATAGGATGACTCTATGACTAACCCACTTTTGACTATGACAGGCTTACCCCCGTTCGCGAGTATTAAACCCGAGCATATCGTGCCAGCAGTAACACAAGCTATTGCTGACTGTGAAGCGGTTATTGTTAACGTATTAGCCAATGACGATGTTGTCACTTGGGCTAACTTAGTTGCGCCTTTAGAAGAAAGTGATGATCGGTTAGGTCGTGTTTGGTCGCCTGTCGGCCACTTGAATGCGGTTGTGAGCAGTGACGAGCTGCGAGAAGCGCATGATGCTTGCTTACCATTATTGTCTGAATATTCAACTAAAGTTGGGCAGAATCAAGCGCTATTCTTAGCTTACCAACAATTACATGACAGCAGTGAATTTGCCACCTTATCGACCGCGCAACAAAAAGTGATCACCAATGCACTGCGTGACTTTAGATTGTCCGGTATTGATTTGGTCAATGAAGATAAACAGCGTTATGGTGAAATATCGAAACGCATGTCAAAGCTGACATCAACATTTAGTAACAATGTCATGGATGCAACGTTAGGTTGGCAGAAAGAGATCACCGACGAAGCATTACTTATCGGTTTACCTGAGTCTGCAAAAGCTGCCGCGAAAGCGACCGCAGAAAGTAAATCATTAACAGGTTACTTATTTACCTTAGACTTCCCAAGTTACTTACCTGTAATGATGTATTCTGAGAATAGAGAATTACGTCGTGAAGTTTATGAAGCATTCTGTACCCGTGCGTCTGATGTAGGCCCGAATGCTGGAAAGTGGGATAACTCAGCGGTAATGGATGAGATTATCGCATTGCGTCATGAACTTGCTGAATTACTTGGCTTTGCCCATTTTGCAGAAAAGTCATTAGCGACGAAAATGGCAGAGACGCCAGAGCAAGTGATTGAATTTTTAACCGACCTTGCGGATAAATCAGTATCGCAAGCAGGTGTTGAACTCGCTGAAATTCAAGCATTCGCCAAAGATAACTTTATGGCGAAACAATTAGAAGCGTGGGATTTAACATTTTACGCTGAAAAATTGAAACAAGCGAAGTATACAATTTCGGATGAAGAGTTACGCCCATATTTCCCTGAAGATCGTGTCGTTAAAGGCATGTTTGAAGTAGTTAAGCGTTTATTTGGCCTTAATATTATTGAAGAACTCGGTGCTGAGTCTTGGCATAAAGACGTACGCTTTTTTGAGATCTTCGATGAAGCAGGCGAGTTACGTGGTAGTTTTTATCTAGACCTGTATGCGCGTGAACATAAACGTGGCGGTGCTTGGATGAATGATTGTCTAACGCACCGCATTAAAGCGGATGGCGAACTGCAAAAACCAGTGGCTTATTTAACGTGTAATTTCAATAAACCGGTTGGCGATAAACCTGCGCTGTTTACCCATAATGAAGTGACGACCTTGTTCCATGAATTTGGTCATGGCTTACACCACATGTTAACTAAAGTGATCCCTGCTGCGGTATCTGGTATTAACGGTGTGCCTTGGGATGCTGTTGAACTACCAAGTCAGTTTATGGAAAACTGGTGTTGGCAAGAAGAGGCATTGGCGTTTATTTCTGGCCATTATGAAACAGATGAACCATTAACGAAAGTGATGTTAGATAAGTTATTAGCGGCTAAGAACTTTAACTCAGCAATGGGCATGTTACGTCAAATTGAATTTAGTTTATTCGATTTCCGTATGCACATGGAATATAACCCTGCACAAGGTTCAAATATTCAATCAGTACTCAATTCGGTACGTGAGAAAGTGTCGGTATTACAGGCGCCAGCGTTTAATCGCTTCCAAAATGGCTTTTCACATATCTTTGCTGGTGGTTATGCGGCGGGTTATTATAGCTATAAATGGGCCGAAGTACTTTCAGCCGATGCATTCTCTCGTTTTGAAGAAGAGGGAATCTTTAATGCAGAAACAGGTCGTGACTTTATGAGTTGTGTACTTGAACGCGGTGGCAGTGATACACCAATGTCATTATTTGTGAAGTTCCGCGGGCGCAAACCAAGTACATACGCATTATTAAATCATTCAGGCATTAGCTAACACAATCGATAACTTGCTAGAACTGATAGGTTGTAGCGGTTATCGTTCGGTTTTGATTTTAAAATAGTGGTAAATTGTGTATTATCTTGGCGTGATATTTACCACTGTATTTTTAGTGCTAAAGTATTACTATAGTTCTAAATGAGCTGTAGTAATAATTGAAAGGATATCAATATTCTGTAGCTAAACTAATCGAATTCGTGGACAAGGATGTATGGTTAATACTCTTACGCTTAGTGATATAAACATTGATACGACACAATTGTTAGACGCTCACTCTCTCGATCTATTTTTAACTAATCTAGCCAGTTTGCTACGTATTGATACCATTTATGTTGCGACTGTTTGCCCTCAAACTTTTGACTTATCTATTTTATCTTGCTTACAACAAGGTGTTTTTGACGCTGATGTCGTTATCGATTTTAAATCCATGCCTTGCTTTGCTGCTTATCATCACGGTTATGCGGAATATGAACAAGATCTAGCCTCTCGATTTCCTCAACAAGCGCAATTACAAACATGGCAAGCTGAAGCTTATTTAGGTATTCGTCTCAATGATTCATGCGGAAAACCAATTGGTATATTATCTGCATTTTTCCCTCGTAAACTGTCTCAACATAAACTTGAATTAAACTTAATTCGTTTGGTTGCAGGCTTTTTAGAAAAAGAGATCCAACCTAAACAAGCGACTACCTTATCTATTGCTACTATAACGCCGGATATACCTGCAGGGTTGAGTGCGTATACAATGTGGTTGGAAGATAATATAGCTAAAGGTCGACTAAGTAGTTGGAGCTATTTTTTAGATCAAGATAGATTAGAATGTTCAGACTCAGCGGCGAGTATTATTGAAACCACGAACGTCAAAGAAATTAATCAACTTGATGCCTTGTTAGCCCTCGTTGATAAAACCGATAAGCATAAGGTATTACGTGATTTCCAATCTGCAATTGTATCTAATTCCACAGCGTCGGTTCGTAGTGTCTTTAATATTACGACGTTAGAAGGTAATGAAAAACGCATTCAAAGTGATATTTATCCTATCGTTGATGAAACTGGTAAAGTATATCGTCTAGATTGCATCAGTAAGGATATGACAGCAGAAGAATTAACGAGAAAAAGAGCATCCGCACAAGAGCGTATTCTTGAAACTGTTTTAGCTACCACCCCTGTCGGATTAGTGAAATTGAATGCTAATCGCGAAATTAAATGGGTAAATAAACAAGCATGTAAGATGTTTGGTTATGAATTGGACGATTTTCATCGCTTACGTGAGCAAGGCACATTAGATACTAGCAGCCTCAACTTATACTTTGATGAAGATAAAGAGCAGTTTGAAGAATACTATCAAGAAATATATGCCAATAAGCGTAATAACTTTACCCTTAACGCACGCTATCGTCATCGTGATGGCAGTATTTTATGGACTAAATTAACAGTTACCGCGGTTAGAGATGATGTTAATAAGATTCAGTATTTCATTAATACCATTCAAGACCTCACGGAAGAACAAGATAATAAACAACGTTTATCGATTATAGAAAGTGTCTACCGACATAGCGCCGAGGGCATCATGCTATGTGATGCCAATGAAAAAATCATTGATGTAAATCCGGCGTTTGAAGCGATCACTGGTTATAGTGCAGAAGATGCCATAGGGCGCACTCACGATCTATTACGTTCTGGCGTGCATGATGAACAATTTTATAATGCCATTTCTGAATCCTTGTTAAAAGATAATGAATGGAAGGGAATTATTTGGAGTCGTGATCGTGCTGGCGATATATTTGCTCAGCAAGTCACGCTGTCGAGTATTAAAGAGCGCGGTAAACTTAAATATTTCTTTGCGGTCTTCAGTGATGTGACAGAAGAAAAGAAGACAGAACAACAAATTATCACTCAGTCTAATTTTGATCGTTTAACGGGTTTACCTAATCGCCAATACTTTAGTGCTGAAGTGCGCCAAGTTATCGACAAGTCAGCGACGAATGGTCAGAAGTTTGCGATTCTCTACATTGATATTGATGATTTTAAATCGGTAAATAACTCCGAAGACTTTATGGCGGGAGATCGTCTGTTAATCGAAACGACGGAACGTTTAAAATACCGTAGTCGAGATAATGACTTTTTGGCTAGAATTGATGGTGATGAATTCGCATTTATCATTCCTGAAGTGGTCAATAAGCGGCAAGCAGAAGTATACGCAAAACAGTTACAAGGTGTGTTTGCACAAGCTTATAAACTGTCGAATCAACAGCGCTATGTCACAGCATCAGTGGGTATTACTATGTATCCTGAAGATGGGGTATCTGTTGAAGCGTTAATGCAAAGTGCAGAACAAGCTATATTTGAAGCTAAACGTAAAGGTCGTAATCAATGCGTTACGTTTACACAAGACTTAAGTGATGCTGCCATTCTAAAACATCAAACTGTTGTTGAATTAGCAGAAGCAATAAAACGCGGTAGCTTAGATGTGTACTATCAACCTATCGTTGATAATATCACGGGTAAAGTGGACAAATTAGAAGCGCTAGTTCGTTGGCATCATCAGGAACGAGGTTTTATTTCACCGGCCGAATTTATCCCGCTAGCAGAAGAAGGTGGACTGATTCAAGGTCTGGGTGAGTATGTATTAGATCAAGCATGCTGTGACCTGAAAATATTACATGAAGCTGGTTTCCCTTATATAGAAATGAGTATTAATCGTTCCAGCCTAGAGTTTAAGACCGTTGATATGCAAGCATCAGAATGGTTAAAAGTGATCTCTTCGCATAACCTGCCTTATGGCTCGATAACGATGGAGATAACGGAGAGCTTACTGATGGATATGGACGGCCAGTATATGCAACGTATTAATGCGCTTAAGCAAGCTGGTGTTAAAATTGCGATTGATGATTTTGGGACGGGTTATTCATCCTTAAACTATTTACGTAGTTTACCTGCCGATATTGTTAAAATTGACCGTAGCTTTATTATTAATATTCCTGAGAACCAACAGGATAACTTACTGTTGGATGGTATTATTACGATCGTCCATAACTTGGGGATGAAAGTTGTCACCGAAGGTGTTGAAACGCAGGCTCAATTGAGCTATTTACAAGAGAAAAAGTGCGATTATACACAAGGTTTCTTATTATGCCGTCCTATACCACTGCATGCGCTATTAGAGTTTATCACTCAAAATGAAAGCGTTTTTTAAATAACATCGCTATCTTCATTTAATCATCAACTGAATTTAGGTGGTATTCGTATTTTTTGCTAATATAGGCACTCTAACTCGAATAATTAAACCTAACCTTATCAGGCTTACATGAACAGCATACAAATAATCACAACAGACTCACTTTTTTCTGACCACATTGCGACACTTGCTAAACAGTGGGGATTCTCTCTTGAGCCTGTGGCTGATGCTCAATTTCAATTGCTATACTCTGATAAGGGACTTGAGCTATTTAAGCTTGATGAACCAAAATTAGGTGCTGTATATGTTGATTTTGCTGGTGGAGCTGTAAACCATCGCCGTAAATTCGGGGGAGGTAAAGGACAAGCGATTGCTAAAGCAGTAGGCTTAAAGTCTGGTGTTACACCGTCAGTACTTGATGGTACCGCTGGTTTAGGCCGAGATGCATTTGTGTTGGCATCTTTAGGTTGTAATGTGACAATGTTGGAACGTTCACCTATTGTTGCGGCATTATTGGAAGACGGTCTAAAACGAGCCGAACAAGATGAAGAGATAGGTAGCTGGATTGCAACACGATTAAAATTAGTATTTGCATCGAGCCTATCAGAGCTAGAAGTGTTAGGTATATCACCAGATGTGGTGTATCTCGACCCTATGTATCCACACAAGAAGAAATCGGCGCTCGTGAAGAAAGAAATGCGGGTATTCCAATCATTAGTTGGCGCAGATCTGGATGCTGATGGTTTGTTTGAACCGGCAATGCGGGTAGCGACGAAGCGTGTCGTCGTTAAACGTCCTGATTATGCTGAATATATTGCCAATGCGGAACCTAGTATGGCAATTGAAACCAAGAAAAACCGTTTTGATGTTTATGTAAAACAGGCAATGAAGTAACTAATTCGGTCTGTAGGATAGTCATTAATATCGAGTAGATATTTTATTTTAATATAATATCTGGAATCAGGCTCAAGGTTTTTAATATTTAACTGTGTTAATTTTGCGACCCACATGGGCCGAGCTATAGACGAGGGATAGTTGTGCTACTTGAACTAGATAATATTGAGAATGAATTGACGAGTTCATATGCGTTTACAGACGAAGATCACCGACTTTTAAGATCTTATGATGGTGTTATCGAAGGTATTGCTACTTTATTCGGTAAGCAATGTGAAGTGATTTTACACTCATTAGAAAGTATAGACCGTTCCGTCATTAAGATTGAAAATGGTTTTAATACGGGTCGTGTTGAAGGATCACCAATTACCGATTTAGCACTTAAGATGCTACAAGATATATCGGCACAGAATAAACAAAGTTCTAAAGCGTATTTTACGCAGACTAAAGATGGACAGATGATGCGTTCGATGACGATCGCAATCAAGAACCGTTCAGAAAGAACAATTGGTTTAATTTGTATTAATATTAATATCGGTGCGTCATTCATTGATTTTGTACAGGAGCTTTTACCGACTCCCGAAGCAAGAGAAACTGAATTATCTTCTGAGAACTTTGCAACCACAGTTGAAGAGTTAGTAGACCGTTCTGTAGAAGAAACAATTACTGATATTAACAACCGTACTGATATTGCCAATAATGCTAAAAATAAGCACATTGTTATATCATTACACCAACAAGGTATTTTTGATATTAAAGACGCGATCAATATGGTGGCTGATAAACTGAATATTTCAAAACATACTGTGTACTTATATATACGCCAAATTAAATCTGATGAAGCAGAGCTGTAATAAGCTGTTTGTATCAATAATATTAAAGCGCTAAGTATAATAAGGTGATTATTGTATGAATAATCACCTTTCCTTCCAGTTCAATTTAGTTTTTCTACACTTAACGTGCTTTATCTGCATGGTTATCATACAGACTGGCTGCTTTGGATAAATGTGTAACATAAAACTTGCCAAGTAAGTCAATATCTCTATAATGCGACCTCACTGACACGGCAACAGCCGCTAAGTAAAGGTGTTTATCAGTATCGAAAGTTACTTTTTAAACCTCCTGAAATAAAGTGAAAATATGTGCTTGACTTCAAAATTGGTTTGCGTAGAATACGCAG
>NZ_AKXQ01000019.1 GCF_000276805.1 Moritella dasanensis ArB 0140
ATTAATCAGCTCCCCCCTTTTTAGGTAAGTTCGATTTTAACGACTAGATCGATTCAATTCGAGCTTTTTGAGCTTCAAATTTAGCAATCGTAGTTTCGAACTCCGCCAGTTTTTCACGTTCTTTGGCGATAACCGCTTCGGGTGCTTTACCAACAAATTTCTCGTTGTTTAGCTTACCTGATACACGGTCTAAGTCTTTTTGTACTTTTTCCATTTGCTTGTTGATACGGGCAATTTCAGCATCTTTATCGATGAGACCAGCCATTGGAATTAAGATTTCCATGCCGCCTAACAATGATGTTGCTGAGATAGGCGCTTCTTCATTATCGCTAAGGATAGTGATAGCTTCTAATTTTGCTAACGAGCTAAGGAACTGTTGGTTTTCGTCTAGACGACGTTGCTCTTCAGATCCGACGTTTTTCAACAAGATTGAGATTGGTTTACTTGGACTGATGTCCATTTCGCCACGAATATTACGGATAGCGATAATGAATTTCTTCACCCATTCTAGATCTTGCATTGATTGCGCATCAACTTTATCTGCATCAAACTCAGGGAATGCCTGTAGCATGATCGTTGCGCCTTCAGTGTGCTTACCAGCAAGTGGTGCAACACGCTGCCAAATCTCTTCAGTGATGAACGGCATGATAGGGTGCATCAAACGTTGTAACGCTTCTAAGATCGTTACTAGCGTATGACGTGTACCACGCAGTTGTGCTTCAGTGCCTTGTGCGAATACTGGCTTCGTTAATTCTAAGTACCAATCGCAGAACTGGTTCCATGTGAATTCGTAAGCGATGTTTGCCGCAAGATCGAGACGGTAAGTATCAACTGCTTCACGGTAAGTTTTGATGGTTTCTTGGAATTGACCTAGGATCCAACGATCTGCAAGGCTGAACTCCATGTCGCCGCCATTTTGGCCACAATCATGTTCTTCTGTATTCATTAATACGTAACGGCTAGCGTTCCATAGTTTGTTACAGAAGTTACGGTAACCATCAAGACGTTTCATGTCCCAGTTAATGTCACGACCAGTCGATGCCATTGCTGCTAATGTGAAACGCAGTGCGTCAGTACCGTGTGCTTCGATGCCGCCTTCGAATTCTTTACGCGTTGCTTTTTCAATTTTCTTAGCAAGTTGTGGCTGCATCATGTTACCAGTACGTTTTTGTACTAGTGACTCAAGGTCGATACCGTCGATCATGTCGAGTGGATCAAGTACGTTACCTTTTGATTTTGACATTTTATCGCCAGCTTCATCACGTACTAAACCAGTCACATAAACAGTTTTGAATGGTACTTGTGGCTTGCCGTTTTCATCTTTGATGAAGTGCATGGTCATCATGATCATACGGGCAACCCAGAAGAAGATGATGTCGAAACCTGTTACCAGTACATCACTTGGGTGGAACACTTTAAGATCTTGAGTTTGCTGTGGCCAGCCTTGCGTTGAGAATGTCCAAAGCGCAGATGAGAACCAAGTATCAAGTACGTCGTTGTCTTGACGAAGTTCAACTTCAGGACCAAAATCATTTTCCGCACGTACTTCTGCTTCATCACGACCAACGAATACATTACCTTCGTTATCGTACCAAGCTGGAATACGATGACCCCACCAAAGTTGACGTGAAATACACCAATCTTGTACGTCGTTCATCCACGAGAAATACATGTTTTCGTACTGTTTTGGCACGAACTGAATTTCGCCGTCTTTTACTGCGTCAGATGCAACTTTCGCCATTGGACCAACACTTACATACCATTGGTCTGTTAGTAGTGGCTCAATCACAACACCACTACGGTCGCCGTAAGGTACTTGTAGTGTATGTGGTTCAATTTTTTCGAGTAAACCAAGTTCTTCAAACTTAGCTACAATCGCTTTACGGGCAGCAAAACGTTCCATGCCTTGGTATTCAGCAGGGATAATGAAGGTTAGTTCTGTGTTTTCTGTGCCGTCTGAGTTGATGATTTCCGCTTCTTCACGGATATCTGCGTTTTCAGTTAGGATGTTGAACATCACTAAGTTGTTACGTTTACCAACTTCATAATCGTTAAAGTCATGGGCAGGGGTGATTTTTACACAACCGGTGCCTTTTTCCATATCAGCATAATCATCAGCAACAATCTTGATGCGACGACCAACAATAGGCAGAATAATGTCTTTACCAACAAGCGCTGTATAGCGTTCGTCTTTCGGGTGTACTGCTACAGCAGAGTCACCTAGCATAGTTTCTGGACGTGTCGTTGCTACAACGATGTAATCTTTACCGTCAGCTGTTGTTGCGCCGTCTGCTAGTGGGTAGCGGAAGTACCACATGCTGCCTTGTTTTTCTTTGCTCTCAACTTCAAGATCAGAAATAGCAGTGTGGAATTTTGGATCCCAGTTTACCAGGCGTTTGCCACGGTAAATTAGATCTTCTTTAAATAAACGTACGAATACTTCTTTTACAGCTTCAGACAGACCGTCATCCATTGTAAAACGTTCACGATCCCAATCTACCGATGTGCCTAAACGACGCATTTGACGAGTAATAGTACCGCCTGATTCGTTTTTCCAATCCCAGATCTTGTCGATAAACGCATCACGGCCATAATCATGGCGTGTTTTGTTTTCTTCAGCAGCAATCTTACGCTCTACAACCATTTGCGTTGCGATACCAGCGTGATCGGTACCCACTTGCCATAGTGTGTTTAGACCTTGCATACGCTTGTAACGTGTTAGCGCATCCATGATCGTTTGTTGGAAGGCATGACCCATGTGTAGGCTACCAGTGACATTTGGCGGTGGGATCATGATGCTGTATGCATCTTTTGTTAGATCGCCGTTTGGCTTGAAGTAACCTTGCTCTTCCCAGTTTTGGTAAAGCGCTTGCTCAATGGCTTGGGGATTGTATAATTTTTCCATAGGTCTGCTTTCTAATTCTCAATGGTGGATTGATTATTCGGCGTTTACAGTTAACAGTTGTAACCCTGTTTGACGATAGTGTTTGTAACGTTCTCGGGCTTGTTGTTTTAAGCCGTCTTGATGCGGTACAAAATCGATAATCTGATTAAAGTTGACTGCAAATTGCGGTGTATGATCGTGCAGGTTGATAAGTACCTGATAACGATGGCGAGGTGATTGAAAACCGATTTCAACGGGCGCGCCATTACGTGGACCTTCACCTTGTAAATTATGTGGTACAAAACTGTTCGCATCTAATTGCCAAAGGTATTCGTCAACCTGATTGGCTGCCGATTCATCGTTGGTATGAATGTAGACGCGTTGTCCTTGCTGATAAAACTCACCAGCCAGTTTACACGCAAGTTCATGGTGCTGTGGCATGCTTGCCTCAACGCCATTTTCAGATGCTTGCATGATATAAAAAGTGACTTTTTTCATCGGTAGTTTTACGCCAAATTACGAACAGCTAAAGTTTAAAACATAACTGCGTATAATAACACAAAGCAGGGATGGGAAAAAACAGTTGTTGCGGTAATATCTGGATATACTGAGCGGTTATGCTTTTTCAGAAACTAAAAAGGTCACCGTAGTGACCTTTTTCATATTTATTTTGCGATCTTTTTATATATTCGTCGTGTGACCTTTTACATATTCACCGAGTAAATATAATTACGCTTCGTCAGCTTGTTGTACTTCGCTGCGTTCTGTACGGTTAAGTAAGAACTGCGTCAACATAGGTACAGGACGACCTGTTGAGCCTTTGTTTTTACCACTTACCCAAGCAGTACCGGCGATGTCTAGATGCGCCCAGTTGTACTTCTTAGTAAAGCGAGATAAGAAACAGGCTGCAGTAATAGTACCGCCACCAGGGCCACCAATATTCGCTAAATCAGCAAATGGACTTTCAATTTGTTCTTGGAAGTCGTCAGTGATCGGTAGACGCCATGCTTTATCAGCTGCTTGGTCAGAAGCATTCAATAATTCATGTGCTAGTGGGTTATGCGTCGATAATAAACCGGTGATGTGATGACCAAGCGCCACAACACAAGCACCGGTTAGGGTTGCTACGTCGATGACGAGTTCTGGATCAAAACGTTCAACATAGGTTAATACGTCACATAATACTAAACGGCCTTCAGCATCGGTATTTAATACTTCCACTGTTTGCCCTGACATCGTAGTGATAATGTCACCTGGACGGTAAGCATTGCTGCCTGGCATGTTTTCACAACCCGCTAGAATACCGATAACATTAAGTGGTAAATCTAGCTTAGCCAATGATTTCATTGCACCAAGTACACCCGCTGCGCCACCCATGTCATATTTCATCTCGTCCATGCCTAAGCCTGGTTTCAATGAAATACCACCTGAATCGAACGTCAGACCTTTACCAATTAAGACAATAGGTTTTGCATCTTTATCTGGATTACCTTGATAATGAATAATAGACATCTTAGCTTCGTTTGCTGAACCTTGAGATACAGCAAGGTAAGATTCCATTTTTAATTCTTTCATTTCAGGCTCACCTAAAATCTGTACAGTGATTTTGTCACTTTCATCAGATAATTGGCGTGCTTGATTTGCAAGGTAAACAGGATTACAGATATTTGGCGGCATGTTTGCTACGTCTTTACATAAACGCATACCACTAGCTACTGCTAGACCATGAGCAATGGCTTTTTCACTTGTTGGTAAGTCGCGACGCGACGTTACGTTGAACACCATTTTACGTAATGGACGACGGGTTTCTTCTTTGTTGCTTTTTAGCTGGTCGAAACGGTAGCGACTTTCGCGTGCTGTTTCAACGGCAAAACGGATCTTCCAATAGGTATCACGACCTTTAACATTGAGTTCAGGAAGGAAACAAACGGCTTCCATCGAACCGGTTTCGTTCAAGGTGTCCATTGTCTTTTTGATTATTTGCTTGTATTGACGCTCATCTAATTCGCGTTCTTTACCACAACCAACTAATAATACGCGTTCGCTTAGTACATTGGGTACATGGTGAAGTAGTAATACTTGACCTGGTTTACCTTCGATATCTCCGCGACGAAGTAGGGAACTTAAATAGCCGTCACTGATCTTATCGAGTTGTTCTGCTGCAGGCGATAAACGACGTGGTTCAAACACTCCGACAACAACACAAGCACTGCGTTGCTTCTCAGGGCTACCACTTTTTACATTGAACTCCATGGACTCTCCGGTTTCCTAAAGACAAAATCAAATATTTATAACATAATAGGGGGTTATACGTATTTAGTTAATCAAAAACTAAACATTTTCAGATAAAATGGGTGTGCAGTTAATTATTTATACTGCCGTTGTAGCTGAGTCTACCTAATTATGAGCTGCATTTCATACAAAACATTAGTCTAATATAGGTTTTAAGTGATAATTTTCCGATATTTATTTGCTGAAACATTGAAATCACAGATCGCAGTGTTATTCATCTTATCACTTATCTTTGTGAGCCAGCAGTTTGTTGCGCTGCTCTCAAAGGTAATGACAGGTGCTTTACCCGCTAACTTCGTGATGGAGATGTTGTTGTATACCATGCCAGCTTTGGGCACATTAATTTTACCCGTGAGTTTGTTCATTGGTATTTTGTTTGCACATGGGCGATTGTATGCCGAAAGTGAGATGGTGATCTTAACGGCCTGTGGTTATACCCCAAGTCGAATTTTGATGTCATCGTTATTATTATCTTCGGTGACTATAGGTCTCGTGGCTTTTAACGCGTTTGTCTATGCACCCACAGCTGAAGAAGGCCGGGTACAATTATTAGAAAATGTAGATGCTGACGTCGGTTTAGCGACCCTAAAACAAGGGCGCTTTGAGTCGCTTGATGGTGGTCGAGCGGTAGTCTACGTCGAATCTTATGACAGTGATAAAGCACTGCGTAAAATCTTTATCGCTAAATCGCCTTCGCAAGATGGTGAACGCCCGTCGGTGGTCATCGCCGATAAAGGTAATATCGAATCGGGAGAGCAGGGTTCGCAATGGCTTAAATTAAGTCAAGGCCTGCGTTATGAAGGTGAGTTATCTCAACCCGATTTTCGTATTGTTGATTTCAGTGCTTATCGGGTATTAATTCAAGAACAAGACGTACGTGAGCGTGGTCGTAGAACCAAGGCATTACCAACGTCATTGTTATGGAACTCTAATGAATTTGAGCATAAGGTTGAGCTGCAATGGCGTATCGCGCAAGTTGTCTCGATCCCACTGCTGACGTTATTAGTGGTACCGCTGGCGATGGTGAATCCACGTCAAGGTCGTTATGCGAAACTCTTTCCTGCGTTACTTATGTTTTTAACCTACTTTATGTTATTGAGTGCAGCGCGCTCTGCCATTTTAGATAAGTCATTACCATTAGCCTTTGGTTTCTGGATCGTCCATCTCGGGGTGTTGACGTTAGCTGTGTGGTTTAATTTGGCCAATTTTTCTTGGTATCACCATGCCGTATATAAGCTAAAACTCCATTTTTCTCGAGGTAACAGCAGTGATTAAAATTTTAGATATTTATATTGGTAAAGCTATTTTATTTGCCACTATGATCTGTTTGTTTACCTTGGTTGGTTTATCGGCTGTTATTAAATATGTTGAACAGTTGCGGGCTGTTGGTCAGGGGACCTATGGTTTAGGTGAAGCATTGATATATGTTTTATTGAAAATGCCTCGCGAAATTACTATCTTCTTTCCGATGGCAGCGTTATTAGGTGCACTGATTGGTTTGGGCGCCATGGCAAGTTCGTCTGAATTAGTGGTCATTCAAGCTGCAGGCCAGTCTCGTTTTAAAATTGTACTTTCAGCAATGAAAACAGCAATCCCGATGATGATCATTGTAATGTTGATGGGTGAATATGTCGCGCCTTATACAGAGCAAAAATCTGCTGAACTTCGTGGTGAGGCTATCTCTGGTCAATCTATTATTCGGGCGCAGAAAGGGGTCTGGGCAAAGGATAAAGAAAACTTTATTAATATCGGCAAAGTGAATAATGGCAGTGAACTACATAATGTCACTATCTATGAATTTGCAGATAGCCAGCGTTTAGTTAAAACGACGCAAGCTGAGAAAGCAATTTATGCAGATAAGTACTGGCAGTTAACCGATCTGCGAATTACCCATTTTGAGCGTGACAGTATTACCGTCACACAGCAGGCTGCACAGCGCTGGAATTCGACACTGACACCTGAGAAATTAGATGTGGTTACGATTGACCCTGAAGACTTATCCATATCAGGTTTGTATTCTTACATTACTTATTTAGACAGTAATAAGCAGGATGCTGACACTTATGAGTTAGCCTTTTGGCGTAAGATATTCCAGCCGGTATCAATTGGTGTGATGGTATTGTTGGCCTTGTCTTTTGTATTTGGCCCGCTGCGAACAGTGACCATGGGTGCACGTATTTTAATGGGTGTGGTTGCAGGCTTTACTTTTTATCTTGCGAGTGAGACCTTTGGCCCAATTAGTTTAGTGTACTCGCTGCCGCCGTTTCTTGGCGCGGTAGTCCCCAGTGCGCTCTTTACCTTTATTGCGGTTGTGCAGTTAAGGAAACATGGTTAGGTGAACGCTTAGCGCGAAAAATGGCAACCAATTGGTTGCCATTTTTGTTTCAGCTTATCGACACTGCCTCGTATTAAGCAGAGATAAGTCGATTATTTTTTCTTTTTCAGTTTGTCCGCATAACGCAGTAATGAACCGTTTTGATCTTTGCTTAAACGTAATACATTACAGTTTGACCAGTGATCTTGAAAGGCACGGTTTTTCATATCAAACGGTACTTGTAAGTTACCTAAGCCACACGCTGCTGTTGCAAGACGAATCATTGCTTGAGTTAAGCTGATCGCGCTGCCATCGGTATTTTGTACGCGTAAACGCCAAGCTCGCATACCAACAGTTTGACCGCCGTGAGTCCAGAACCACAGATAGAAGCCACATACAGAACCCCATACCAGTAGTGCAAACCAAATCTGATGACCTGCATACGCGGCAGTATCAACATAACGCCCAGCAATATCGACAATACCGGATGCAATTAATGCTTCTGCAATACCAAGTCCTACTGCACTGGCAACTGCTGCGATACCAATAACAATCAATGCGTCATAGACAAGTGCACCGATACGCGGCCCAAACTTGGCAATTGATGCGGTTTCGCCTGCTTCAGTTTCTTGTTTTGGTTTTCTTAGTTTATTTTTCTTCGCCATTATTGAATCCAGCCATGTCTTCAGGGTTATCTCGAAAGTGGCAACAGTGTAGCAAAAAAAATGCCCTTGGTAGTGATAAATAGTCTGTGCTGGTGGATAGCGACTGACAGAGTGCAAGGGGAACAGTACTGATATCTAAGGTGTTGATTACCGATTAGGTTACTGCCTGATGCTTTTAAACTGCACTTTGCTTTAATTTTGAACAGTTGTTTTTAGTATTATCAAAAACGCCTTGCTTGGGATCGTTTGCTATGTATAATACTGAGCTATGCCCGAGTGGTGAAATCGGTAGACGCGGTGGATTCAAAATCCTCTTCCGAAAGGAGTGGCGGTTCAAGTCCGCCCTCGGGCACCATATTTAAGTAATAGAGCCTCAACGAAAGTTGGGGCTTTGTTGTTTCTAGCACAATCAAAAGCTTACCTCGTATTCCCTTAAGTCATATCCTCAAAATATTCAGCAATAAACTATCTTTATTACCCTTTGAAAAATTAGCGACTGTCCATATCCGGTACTTTCGCATGTAGAATCTGTGCGCAAGCTATTTAAGTAAAGAGTTCACTAGATCCAACACTGTCCTGTACTTTGAAGATTGTTAACTTTACTGGTGGCTGTAACTGGCAGTATTAGCATGTGAGTAGGTTGGGTGGTTTTCGGTACTTTACGGTCCACTTCTGGTCCTAGTCCTGTCCTTTGGAATTGCTATGCGTAATTTGGTGAATTTATTGCTGGTGAAGGTCGTAGCGATATTGTTTTTCGTAATCGGTTATTGCTAAAAGTACATATGCTATATGAAGCTATGTGGTTTGCTGGTAGGGATAGTTGACATGCTCATCATCCGGCCCCTCCATATTAAAGTAAAGCGGGTATTTAATATGGAGGGAGTTCCTCACACCCTTTACCTTTTCTTAGATAATCATATCACGCAAATAATAGAAGGAAACGTGATGATCCTTTCACCGAAAAAAGGCTGTTTTAATTTAGATGCATCATGTTTAATGACTGAGTGTAGCAAGAAGTATTTCAGAGTCAGTATTGCCGTTTAGCGCTGCTTCATTGAGCCAGTAATGACCTAATTTAATATCTTCATCTTCTATATCACAGGCATTAAATATTAGCTGCAGGGCTAATTCATGCTGTGCTTCTGCTTCCCCATTAGTAGCGGCTTTTTCAAATAATTTAAATGCATAATCCTCATCTTTATCACAATGTTTACCTTGTCGGTAAAGTGAGGCTAGACAAAGCTGAGCGTAACCATCATTAAATGTATCAGCTAGTTTTAAAAAAGGTATGGCGTTAGGGTAGTCAACCGCACAGAGATAATAGCGGTACATGAGTTCGCTAATATCGGCATTATCTACAGCGGATGCTTTAAGTGACGCTAAAAATTCTTCAGATGTTGATTCATCAAATAACTTATCTTCAAGTTGTTGTAAATCTAAATTAGTAAGCTCGGTTTTCATTAATTATTCCATTAAAAAATGTACATAGCATTTAAGATATCAATTCAATTTCATTTAATAAAATCACACCATTTTTAAAAAACCGTTTAAATTTCAATACTCCTTTTGAGGTGTGTTTTTATTTTCATTTGTTTCTCAAATACTTATCTAATTTCACTTTATGTGATCTAGATCTACTATTATTTGTTGGTTTTATATTTAGGTATAATAATGCGGCAGTTTTGAATGATTTGAATCCCGTGTTATGGATAAACTTATTCATGTTATTTGATGATGGCAGGCTAACTTCTATAATGGTCGAGCTCTGTAATGGCTTATTCAAGATTAATAAAACCTTAATTAAATGATAAATTTTTTCCCTGAACTATCCTTAAGCATATACAAAAATGGTATTAACTATTCGGGGTATGGATAATGACGATAGTAAAAAAAGCCTTTATGAGTATCGTGGGTGCTGGCGCACTCGCTCAACTATTACTTGCGGCAGCACCTGTTGCGGCTGAAGAATATAGCATTAAAGATGGAGTACTAAAGCGCCCCACAGGTTACCGAGAATGGATCTATGTCGGTACCCCGGTAACTCCAAATGATATGAATAATGGCAAGGCGGCATTCCCCGAGCATCATAATGTGTATATTGATCCAAAAAGCTGGTCGCATTGGAAAGATACAGGCAAGTTCCGTGAAGGCACTATTTTAATAAAAGAGTTAGTCAGTGTTGGCTCGAAGGCCGCCGTCAGTGGTCAAGGTTATTTTCAAGGTGAGTTTATTGGTCTGGAAGCAACGATCAAGAGTAAGAAACACTTTCCGAATGAACCTGGCAACTGGGCCTACTATAGCTTTTCCACTAAAGATCATAAAACGTTAGCTGCGACAGCGAAACCATTCCCTACAGCATCCTGTAATAGCTGTCACTTAGCCTCGGCATCTGATGACTTTGTCTTTACGCAGTATTATCCAGTGCTTAGTGCAGGTAAAGCAAAGGGTGAAAGTGCTGCGGGTGGTCATGATTCTGACTTGAATAATAGCTATGTTGAGCCAAAGGGTAACTAATTATGCGAACCATCAGATTAAAAAAATTGGGTATAAGTTTAGCGTGTGTAGCGATTGTTGGTGCTGGTTCATTTTCGGTAATGGCGGAGGCCGCATTTTCTCCGTATGTTGATGGTAAAGGCAATATTAGTTTTCCCTTAAACTTTCGAACCAATATGGTTCATTTAGGTTCATGGTTTGTTCCTTCTGGTGGCGCCAGTGGTTTTCATGATGTATATACTGAGAAAAAATCTGTAGAGGCGTTTCGTAAAACGGGTAAATTCCCTGACGGTGCAGTACTGGTTAAAGAGCTTAGGGCATCAAAATCGGGTACTTATACTACAGGGGAAGGTGTCAATTATGCCACGAGTGACATTAAACAATGGTTCGTCATGGTCAAAGATGTGAAAGGCCGGTTTGCCAATAATCCTTTGTGGGGGGATGGTTGGGGTTGGGCTTTATACAAGCCAGGTAATAAAGCCAAGAACGTTGCAACTAACTATAGAACGGACTGCTTAGCTTGCCACGTGCCTGTTAAAGATAAGGACTGGATATATACGGAAGCTTATCCTACATTAAATGCTCAATAGTACTGTACACATCAATCATTAATTAGAGTCAACACTATCCCAAACTATGGACAGGAATATTCAACAAGATCTTAGTATCTATCACTACTGCAAAAGCGTCTCTGAAGTGGTCAATTAATTTTGGCCACAGTTTTGTATTCTAAAAAGTATCTTCGTTCTAATTCATTTGGCGTTAAACCGCCGTTGTATTGATGCGGCCTAACCTGGTTATAATACCCTGTGATGTAATTAGTTATTGCTCGTTTTGCTTCATCTAAATTCAAATACCCTTTTCACTGGCATCCATTCAGATTTAAAGCTTCTAAAAAACCGCTCCATAGGACTATTATCCCAGCAATTTCCTGACCAGACTTGATTTGGTGACATTGAAACTCTAAATGTTAATGTCACACTATATATTTGATTGAAAAGTGATTTATTGTTGAGTTATTTATTTAGGGGTAGGTTTATTGTTTGGGTTATAATCGTTAACTTATCAATAATAATCTATCTGATATCAAGTAGGGATACATGAAAAAAATATTACTTTTGAGCGCATTACTCATTTCCAATACCGCCAATGCTGGTTTAAACCTTGACTATAGAGCTTATAATACGCCAGTAAATTACAACTTTGCTGAGGTTCAAGTCGGTTATCATGTCTATAAACCGGATGGTCAGAAGGACGTTGACACCACTAATATTTCGATTGGTAGTGAGTTGATGCTTAATGAACATGTGATATTAAAGTATTCATTTTCGGGTGAAGAAATAAATGATGCAACGCTGTTAGGCGCAAACGTCGGCTTATTATATAGACTACCAGTTGCTGAAAAGTTAGATCTTGTATTGGGTGGTGAGGTTAAGCTTGATTGGCTAGGTGTCGATGATATTGATGGTAGTTCGCACTATAGCCATGAAAACACAGATATAGGCGCTCACTTAGGGGTGAGGTATGGTTTTACTGATAAGCTGGAAGGCGTTACGCAGGTAGTGATATCTGATACGTCTTCGACTTCATCAATGACAACCGAAGTGACATCTAAGTTATCGTATTATGTGAGCAAAAATGTTGGTGTTGGTGCATTTTACCTCGCTAGTTTCAATGATTATATGGATGAATCTAACGTCGGTTTGCATGTTAGGTTTAGATTTTAATAAAGCGTAACTAACGCCGAGTATTTACGTTTTTATTCCTGTCTGTTACAGCTGATTGTTAACGCGAGCTAGTATATTCGCCCGCCTCTAATAACAATTCAAACTCAGCGGCAGGAACGGCTTTAGAGTACAGATAACCTTGCGCGTAATCGCAGCCTGCACGAATCAAGAGTTGCTGTTGTTCTTGGGTCTCTACGCCTTCGGCAATGACCTTGATACCTAGTTTATGGGCCATCACTATAATGGCTTCACATAATATAAGATCTTCTGAAAGCGGTTTTAGATTTCGCACGAAGGATTGATCTATTTTTAAATAATCGATATCAAAACGTTTGAGGTAGGAGAGTGATGAATAACCGGTACCAAAATCATCTAATGCGACATTGACCCCTGCATCACGTAAGGCTAATAGCTTGTCTGTCACCAGGTGGTTGGCTTCCATCAATAACCCTTCAGTGATCTCTACAACTAAGGCATCACCGGGTAAGTTCAGACTATTTAAACGATCAAACCATTCGTGCAGATCGCTGTTAGCGCAAAATTGTACCGGTGATACGTTGATGCTCATCTGAAATGAGTCGTTATGGGTCTGACGCCAAAGACTCAATTGGTTTACTGCTTGTTGGAATACCCAATTACCGATGTCGTTGATCATGCCTGTCTCTTCTGCGATAGCAATGAAATCAAGTGGACTGACTAACCCTCGTTCTGGATGTTGCCATCTGATCAAGGCTTCAGCTTTAACGATATGACCAGTTGCCAGATTTATGATGGGCTGATAAAACAGGGAAAATTGATTTTTTGCTAATGCTTGACGTAGATCGTTGGTCATATTCCGACGTGCGATGGCGTTTTCTTGCATCGTAGACGTGAAATATTGAAAACCGTTACGCCCTTGCTCCTTGGCTGCATACATCGCCTGGTCTGCATTCTTTAATAAGGTATCGACAGCAATGCCGTCTTCAGGATAGGTGGTAATGCCAATACTCGATGAAATGTGCACCATTTCATCGCCGCATTGAAATGGTTGCGATATATGATTCAGGATCTTATTCGCGATCCGTTCTACAGTGTTAAATTCATCTAACTCGCCTAACACGACGGTAAACTCGTCACCGCCTAAGCGCGCGATGGTATCCGTTTCACGGACGCATCGACGCAGCCGTTTAGCTGTATCTTGGATCAGTTTATCGCCGATATCATGACCGAGAGTATCGTTTATTTCTTTAAAATGGTCGAGATCGAGAAATAATATCGCGACACTTTTCCCAGAACGCTTTGCTTTGTTTAGTTCATTCTTGAGGCTATCATGCAACATATAACGGTTAGGTAACCCGGTTAAGAAGTCTAGATTGGCTTGTTTCCAGATTAATTCATCCGCTTCTTTACGTTCGGTAATATCACGGAAGCTCCATAATCGACCGTAATATTGACCATCATCTGCGATCATTGGTGCCGAGTAACGTTCAAAAATATGACCATCTTTGAAGGTGATTTCGTCGGTGTTTACTAAGAGATGCTGCTGATTTATTTCGTGAACTCTTTTTAGGAAAGCCTCAGGTTCATTTACTTTGTCGATAACATAGCTAATCAGTTCGACTTCGGTCTTGAGTGTTAATGCATCTGGCGTGAGTTGCCACATAGCGGTAAATCGTTGGTTAACTGAAATGATCAGGCCATCACTGTTGACCGCTAATAGACCATCAATAGAGGCATCTTGCTGGGTGGATAACAGGGTGTTTTTAAATGCCATCTGCTCGTGAGACTGTTTACGTTCCTTCACGCGAATAATGAAATAGACCGCGCTAATCGTTACTATTATGACGATGAGTGAGAGTAAGGCTGCATACCACCAGAACATATTAGCGGGCGGGTTAGGTTCATAGAGGAAACCCTTAAACGGGTAATTTAGCGGTAACATGCCAAGCTCTGCATAGGTATTGGCAATATGCTGCCAGCGCTCCGGATTCATATAACCGACTTCTACTAACACTGACTCTATCAAAGGTTTTATTTGTCGCGCTTCATATAATAAATGTTCACGCGAATTACGTTGTGAATACTTGGCTAAGATAAGGTCTACAATTTCTTCAGGGTGTTGTAATGCATATTTCCAGCCTTTGATACTTGCTTGGCGGAAGGCTTCAACTCGTTCGGGGTATTCCTCAATTTCCTGCCTACTGGTAAACAGGTTATCACCATAAAAATCGATGCCGGCAGAGCGAGGGCTATAGGATTGATAACGAAATCCTGCGCGATCAAGATAATCTGGTTCATTGGTGACATAAGCAGAGAATACATCGACGCGACCTTGGATCAGGTCTTCTGGATCGAAGCTGTGTGGTAATTGTTGTAAACTTTCTAGCGAAATAGCTTCTTTATGGAGGTAGGCAATAAGTTCGTCGGCTTGCGCTGCGATCATAACGCGTTTACCGACGATGTGCTGAATGGCTTGTGTTGCATCCTCTAATGGGACTAATAAAAGATATGGCGAGTGTTGTAGTATGACGCTAAGCACCACAAGTGGTTTTCCTGCACTGTGTGACAGGACTAAGCTACTGCTGCCAACACCATATTGAGCTTTGCCTGACAATACATTTCTTTCGGGTTCGCTACCGTCAAGGCCTTCGAGGATGGACACATCAAGTCCCGCATCTTGGTAATAACCTTTTTCCAATGCAGCATAATAACCAGCGAACTGAAATTGATGTAAATATTTTAGTTGCAGGGTGATATTTTCAAGCGCGTTGCTTACCCCTGGATAAAGGCTAACAAAAAGTAACAGGGGAAGCCGGAGTCTTCTGTATCTGCGGCAAAGTCGTAGCCACAAGGATACGGGTTTATTACGGGGAAATAACAGTTTTATCAAAGATAAGTTCAATAGCATTAAATACCTATTAATAATTAACTTGCGAGATAAATAAAGAGAGAGCCTCTCGCTGGAATACGCCCTTCAAGTCTGTTACTCAGCGCTATGCCCATTATTGAATGAAGAAATGGTCAAATACACAGTACTCATAACCTACATTGCTGACGAACAACCTGTCAAATGTAATATTATATAAACCTTAGTGTTATCACTATAAAATAGAATATTGACGTAATGTGTAAGCCAAATTAGGTATAATATGCTTTATTGTAATAATGCCTTAACATGATATTAAACGATGTTAATAATTCACGAGTAATTACTCAATGTCATCAACAACGCGGGTGATGAAGGCATGAATAAAATAGTAATTTTGTGATTAACTGGAAGTAATTATAATAAATATTATAGTATTATAAAGCATTTGATGCTATCCGTGATATTCAATGCTTGTACTAGATAACCGCACACTCCTCGTAGTAACAGCCCTTATTTCAATTGGTTCAGCAGTGGCTTTGACTTTTTTGTGGCGAGCGCAATTGCGACGTAACGGAGTGGGGTTCTGGGCCGCAGGTATGTCTTGTGTCGCTGCAGCCAGTATTTTAATTTCAGGGCGTGAAACTATTCCCGATTTTCTCTCCCTTATTGTGGCAAATTCACTCTATGTTATCGGTTTTCAGCTTATCTTACGCGGCATTAGAATTTTCACTGGCCGTCCTCCATTCTTGTTGTTTGATGTTGGTCTTTTCCCTATCACAGCCTCGCTGTTTTATTATTTTAACTACGTCGAACCGAATCTGAATATTAGAATAGCGGTGCTTTCTGCTGCGTTTGTCATGATCTGTGGGGCGACTGTGTTTACCTTATTGCGGGAGAAAAATGTACCTTGGCGAACGGCTGGATTTGCTGTTGCGACGGTTTTCGCTTTATTCGGTATTATCCATGGCGTTAGGGGGAGTATCGCGCTGCTAATGCCATCAGCGCAATCTTTTATGCATTCAAGTATGACCTCATCGATAGTGTTTCTAGGCGGGATATTTATCATCGGAGGGATTGCTATAACCTTAATTCTGCTGACTTACTCAGTATTAGAATCAGAATTGCGGATTTTTTATCAAGCAGTCAAACAATCTGCTTCATCGATAATTATTACCGATAACGCTGGTGTGATTAACTACGTCAATCCAGCTTTAATTGAAAAAACTGGCTACCTTACTGAAGAACTTATTGGGAAAAATCCTCGCCTCTTTAGATCTGGTGAAATGTCTGCTGAGGATACCGCTTTGCTTTGGAAATCGATCTCAGCGGGAGATACCTGGCGGGGTGAGTTTCATAACCGCAAAAAGAATGGTGAACTATTTTGGGAAATTGCGTCGATAACACCAGTCAAACAACGAGATGGTAAAATCAGTCATTTTGTCGCTGTAAAAGAAGATATCACCGCCTTGAAAGAGGCGAAGGAACGCATTTATCATTTAGCCTACCATGACATTTTAACTGGACTGCCTACGCGGGAACTTTTTATGGTACAGCTTTTAAAGGTTTTGGCTGTTGCACGACGCAATGCGACAACGGTGGCTGTTTTATTTGTTGATCTGGATGGTTTCAAAAAGGTAAATGATACTCACGGCCATGATGCCGGTGATCGACTGCTAAAGAAAACCGCAGAACGCTTGTGTTCCAGTGTTCGAGATGTTGATACCGTCGCGCGTATCGGTGGCGACGAATTCTTAATATTACTGCCGGACCTTGTTGATAATCGTGTTATTGCAGCAGTAGCTGAACGGGTTGTTCAAGCAGTGGCGATGCCATATTATGTGGAGGCAATGGAGCTGAGCGTTACGGCTAGTATTGGTATTGCATTATATCCAGAGCATGCTGAAAATAGTCAGGAGTTAGTCAAGCATGCCGATCTGGCAATGTACAAAATAAAACGACAAGGGAAAAATAATTTTTCCTTCGCCGACACGATTCGAACGCCCTCTGTGACGAACACGATTTGACACTGCATATCGATACAATAGAGCCTTAACTTATGTTGGGGCTCTATTGTTCTGGCATTATAGAATTATCCATTAAAGCTTAATTACGACCAGCCATCACACCACCATCTACATCCCAGATCGCGCCGGTTACCCAGCTTGCTTGATCAGACAGTAAGAAACAAATGCTGTTAGCAATATCTTCCGCTGTGCCGACTCGACCAATAGGATGAAAGGCGTTAAAACTCGCCAATGTTGCATCCATCTCTTCAGGGCTAATAAAGGTTTCATAAATAGGTGTTTTCACTACAGCTGGTGATACCGCATTAACACGAATGTTATGTTCAGCCAGTTCCATTGCCATGTGTTGAGTTAACGCATGTAATCCTGCTTTTGCCATCGAGTAGGCTGAAGACGGCGTCGCTTTAATCGCTTGTTTACCCCACATAGAACCAATGTTAACGACGTTACCGCCACCATTAGCGATCATTACTTGCGCTACGGCTTGGCTGATCTTGAATGTCGCTTTGTTGAGTTCGTGGTATTGGTCATAGTCTTGTTCGCTATGGTCTAGAAAAGGTTTTGGATTAAAGTAACCCGCCGCATTAACAAGGTAACCAATATTTTTTTCTTGTTCAGTAAGCTGTTGAATAAATTCTGCAACACTGTCGTTATCGTAAAGGTTTAATTGAATACCTGATACGTAGCCTATCTGGCTAAGCGTTGCGACGGCGTGATCTAGTTTCTCGGTATTGTTACCTACAATAACCACAGGAATATGTTGCGCCGCGAGTTGCTTGGCAGTTTCAAAACCCATGCCACTTGTGCCACCAATAATGAGTGCGATACCTGATTGCGTAAATGTCATTTTCTTGCTCCTAAGATTTTGTATGTGGTAATCTTAGGCGTTAATTAACCTATTAAATAGTAAGTACAAATTGGTTACCTAGGTACTTATTGGTACATCTTTATGAATAACAAAGAAAAAGTTTTTACAAGAAAAGCCGCGCCCGAAAATAGCGCGAGAATGGTCGAAAGTATTTATGGCTGTAAATGGTCATTGACCGTGTATCAATTGCTGGCACACGAAATCAACAGGCCTGGTGAGATGGTACGTAATGTTGACGGCTTAACGACAAAAGTCTTAAACCAATGCTTAAAACGCAATGTTGAATTTGGTATTTTAGATAAAGTCAGTTTTAACGAATTACCGCCTAGGGTGGAATACCATGTGACGGCGTTTGGCACTAAATTTCTCGGTATATTAGCGCAACTCGATACTTTGCAGGATGAGATTGATCAGCAATATCATCGGTGATGAACACAACAAAGCTGCAAGTCATGTTGAAGCTTTGCTGTGTCAGGCTATTATAAACGGCAACTCGCGGTAATATCTAAGCGCGGGTTAATGACACTACTTTTGACCCCATACAATCCCAGTAAAGTATGGAATAAATTATCGTGCGAGAAAGTACCTTGTTTGGCTTTCTCTATTAAACAGCGTTTATCAATACCTTTAGCATCGGCGTATTGCTGCGGTAACCACATAAACAAGGGCACTTGAGTTTGTTCTTCAGGGGCGAATGCATAAGGTGTACCGTGTAGATATAAGCCTTTTTCACCCAGAGATTCACCGTGGTCAGACATATACAGTAATGCCACATTGTAATCTTTTGAATAACCCTGCAATTTCTTAATGGTTTCAGCAATCACATAATCGGTATACGCGATAGTATTGTCATAGACGTTGATGATTTCTTTGTCAGTGCAATTTTCAATATCACTTTTGTTGCATGATGGTGTGAATAATTCTTGTTGATGCGGATAGCGCTGAAAATAAGTCGGACCATGACTGCCGATTAAATGCATCGCGATTAATTTATTACCTGCCATATTGGCAACTTCATCATCAAATGATTTCAACATCACTTCGTCATAACAGGTCTCACCATTACAAACGTCGGTATTTTTGTTGGCATCTATGGTGATCAGCTTAACGCCTTTCGCGACTGATTTATCGCCACCATCATCGTCTTTCCAAAGTACGTCAACGTTGGCATGTTTTAATACATCCAATACATCGTCTTGGCTGCTCGCTCTATTTTTGTTGTAGTTACTGCGGTTTAAATTCGAGAACATACAAGGTAATGAATGCGCAGTTGCGGTGCCACAAGACGAGACATCTTGGAATGAGATCATCCCCATATCTTGTGTGTAAGGGTTGGTGTTACGCGCATAGCCGTTATAACCTATATTCATTGAACGTGCTGTTTCGCCGATAATGAGTACCATTAAGGTTGGCTTGTCATTTATTGCAGAAGGCAACACTGCATCTTCACCTTGGCGTTTGTAAGCCAGTTTTTCAGTAAAGAATTCATTTTTGAGATATTTGACACTATTAAAGATATGCGCGGGTACTATCATTTTATTAAGGTAAGCATTATTACGCCCAACAGAAGCATAGTCCTTATAAAAACAAACTGTAATTAGCAGGCTTATCACGATAGCGACAACGACTAATACGATCCTTTTTAAAATACGTGTGAGTAATGGTTCTTGGGTATTAAATCGAACTAAGGCAATTAATATCGCCGGTACAATACCCGCAAAAAACAGGTAACTCATTGAGCTTAAATTGACATACGAAATAACTTCACCGGAATTGGTTTCAATCAAATTTTCAATCATGCCGTAGTCAAATAATACCCCATATTTCCATGTCGCATAACAAGCCGCTGCGGAAGATATAACGACTAGTATGAACAAGGGTTTCGCTATATAAGGCAGCGCCAATAACGAAAAAATAACCACGAAGGCACAAGTGAGTAATAGTGGTGCAGTGTAGATAAATAAGCCGAGGTTACTCTCGGCCGTGATATCCATTAAACGAGAGATGATCGGGGTATTGAGTACAAAGCCGAAATATACTGAATACAGTAAGATAAATTTAGTCATACTGATATTAATACGGGAATTTTTCATCGTTATAACACCACAATCATGAACCAAACAAATGCACTTAAGCACAAACTCACAAATACCGCGGCTGAGCCAATATCTTTCGCACGACCACTTAATTCATGGTGTTCAGTACCGATACGATCGACAACGGCTTCTATCGCTGAGTTAACAAGTTCGACAATGAGCACCAGTACTAATGAGGCGACTAGCAGTATTTTATCGACATTACTGACGTCTAATAACAGCGCAATGGGCGTTAAAATGAGCAGTAACAATAATTCTTGTCTGATCGCTGACTCGTATTTAAATGCAGCGCGTAGTCCTTTAAATGAATATTGAGTGGCTTTAATTATACGATTCAAGCCTGTTAAACCAGGTTTACCGGTGCTGTTTATTGTATTACTTTGATTCATTAGTTCATCGCCCCTATGTTAATTTCAATCACTATCTGAATTAAGACAACATAATCGTGCGATATATCGTAACAAGCTGTAAGCGTATGTAAGCGAGCCCATCGATATCCTCACCTGGATAATCTTTAGTGCTTATAAATAAATTATCGGCACATATTTCAGGTTTTTTTGTTGTGACCTCGCTATGTGTTCGGTACTATCGCTTTTTGACAACATAAAGTATTGGATGAACAACATGAAGAAAACTCTGTGTGCAGCGATGATTATATCGGCTGCAGGATTGTCAGGTTGTACGTCGACTGAATCAACGCAAGATAGTGTTGATAATAACAATGCTGTTGCAGTGTTAGATGAAGCCGAATTGGCAATACAAAAAGTAAAAACCTTAGCTGAGCATGTTGAACAACAATATGACGCAGGTAAAGATGCGGACTACGTGTTTTTTGCACCGGACAGCTGGAAAAAGATTAATTCTGCTGTGCGTTCAATGCGCACATTGGTGGCTAAGTTTGATCCTAACGATCAAGGCTTTTTTGGCGGCCCTTCAGAAAGCAAAGTAACTGATAAAATTGAAGAAGCGCAAGAAGCGTTAGATAACGCTGTGCGTATCAAAACATTAGTGTCTGTATTTTTAACTCAACAACTCGCGGACATGGAATACTTATCTCCCCACGTTCATGGCCAATGGCAGAATGAATTAGATGATATTCATGAAAGTACTGCGGACTTAATTGCAGATATTGAAGATGATGAGTCGACAGACGGTTATGAAAAGCGCAGTGCCAAAGTACAAGATCGGTTATTACAACTTGAAATAAGAATTGTTAAAAGCAACTTCTATACGCCGTTGGTTAAGAAAATGAAAAAGCTGGATCAAGAGTTGATCCCAGAAACATATGCTCAAATCCAACAACGTATTCTGCAATTAAAAGATGCAATTGAACTAGCACCGCGCGAGCAGCATATTATTGATACTATCGTTACCAAAGTTGAAGATGATTTACGTCGTGCAAATAACGTGACGACGGAAGTGAACTGGATCAAGAGTGTAGATCGTTCGGACAGTGAAAAAATTGCGCTGCGTTATCGTGATGCCATCGCGACTGTGGCATTTAATTTATTTGCAAAAGATATTTCGAGCTTAACGTATATCGAACAAATCGCGTATTTTGATAATGCCCTACGTCATAAGTTAGACCAACAAAAAGTCCTTAATGACGAACAGGCTGAGCTTATTATTAGCTTAACAGAAAAAGTTAAAGGTGCTTTGCTTGAGACTGAGAGTGATGTTTTAACTGGTGATTTAACTGATAGCTTAACGGATGATGTCGTTGAGCAACAAATTGTGACGGACTTAAATCGTATTGCAAAGGATGCGGATGTTGAAACACTGGCGTCATCGATTGAAGAGTAATCTACATGCACATTGAGTTACTTACTCCGCATATTGGTGCCTTGATCCACGATGTGGATCTGGTTAATTGTGATGATGCTACGTTTGCAGGCGTTTATAAAGCGTGGTTTACCCACCAGGTGATTTTTTTCCGTGACCAAACGTTTTCACCGCAGCAACATTTAAAAATTGCGGCGCGTTTTGGGGAGTTGGAACCGACACATCCTTTTTTCCCGCATGTCGAACAAGCGCCACAAGTCAGTATTATTGAAACGGTTAAGGGCAAACCACCGTTAGAAAGTTTTTGGCATACGGATTTAACCTGGCGTCAGCAACCTTCTATTGCCTCGGTGCTGCATGCCCAACATGTGCCTCACTGTGGCGGTGATACCCTGTGGTGCTCGATGACCGCAGTATTTAACGCATTACCAGAACAAGATAAAAACCTGTTACGTCAATTATCCGCGATGCATGCCTTATTTGCGTTTGACGGTATTGAAAGTAGCGAGATCACTGAAGATTGGCAGAAAAATGTCATCGCGATATCAGCAAAAAATCCACCGGTATCGCATCCGGTTATCACGCGCCATCCTGACACCGGGGAAGAGATATTATTTATTAACGAGCAATTTACCCGTTATATTATTGGTATGGATCGCACGGACAGTAATGCGTTACTCGTCAAGCTGTTTGCCATGGCTAGACAACCCGAGTATCAAGTGCGTTTTAAGTGGCAGGCCAATTCATTAGCTATTTGGGATAACCGCAGCACGCAACATTATGCAGTAATTGATTATGCCGATAGCCCACGTAAATTGCACCGAGTGACAGTGGTTTAACTTACTAAATAATAAATATATTGTAATACCAATTCCTATAAATAACTGTACAGAAAAATGCTATTGCTATCGCAAACATACATGGCCTTGTCTAAGCGAACAGGGATGTCTTGAGCGGTTTGCAGGAGTAATATCATTTTGATCACTTAATTTTCGGAATTGGTATAATAAATATAACGTAAGAAATTCGGTGTAATAAAAAAGAGCAATACGGCAGCCGTATTGCTCTTTTTTTTAGCTGGTATGTTATGAATAATGCGTTAATTAACGAGTGCCATCTCAGTATCAATGTCAAACAAGTGGCAATGCGACATATCAAAATGCATATAGTGACTTTCACTATGCTGAATATTGATCTTTGGATCAAAATGACAACGCGCAATGATCTGCTCTTGTCCCAATGCGCAATAGAGATACATTTCATTACCCATCGACTCCACTACTTTGATGTAAGTGAGTTCAATATTTTGTTCTTGGGCTGTCGCTGCTTCTGTCGATGGCGCAACGAGAGATATGTGCTCTGGGCGTAATCCAAACCAAACTTGTTGACCGATTTTCCCCGTCACTTTTTCCGCTTTTTCGCTTGGTAATAAAAATTTAGCCCCATTATCTAATTGGATGTAAGTGGCATCATTTTCTTGGTTTACTGTTGCGCGCAGTAAGTTCATTGCCGGAGAACCAATAAAGCCTGCAACAAATTTATTTGCTGGTGAATGATACAAGTTCATCGGTGTATCGACTTGCATGATTTTGCCTTGATCAAGCACGCAAATACGATCACCGAGTGTCATCGCTTCAACCTGATCATGGGTGACATAAATCATCGTCGCATTTTGGCCTTCGGCTTTTAAATCATGGTGAAGTTGGGCAATACTGATACGGGTAGATACACGTAATTTAGCATCTAAATTAGATAAGGGTTCATCAAATAAAAACACATCTGGTTTACGTACCATCGCTCGGCCTAAGGCCACTCGCTGGCGTTGACCACCTGACATTTCACCCGGTTTACTGGCTAATAAGTGGGTGATTTCTAATGTTTCAGCTGCATCACTAATACGACGTTCTATTTCGCGTTTATTGATTTTTTGCTGCTTTAAACCAAACGCCATATTTTCATATACTGACATGTGCGGGTAGAGGGCATAGTTTTGAAAAACCATGGAGATACCGCGATCTTTAGGCGGTAAATTATTAACGCACTTATTGCCGATCATGATCTGGCCATCACTGATGTCTTCTAATCCCGCGATCATGCGTAATGTGGTCGATTTTGCACAGCCCGACGGACCAACAAAGACCATAAACTCACCTTCATGGATCGTAAGATCGATACCGTGAACAGCTTTAAATCCATTTGGATAAACTTTTTCTACCTGACGTAATATTACTTCAGCCATTATGATTTCCGTATTATTTGTGGTAATTATTCGTGATAATGATTAGCCGCTATTAGCGCTGATTAATTGTCATCAACAAATCAGTATTAAAGTCAGCAACTGAATACAGGACAATATCTGCATAAGGCTTTAATTCGTTTTCGGTTGCTGTGCCAGTTAAAACACCGATGGTGCTCGCGCCTGCATTACGGCCAAATTTCATATCAGAAACGGTATCGCCAAACATGATCACTTGCTCTGGTGCTAGATCGCAGACCTGGCAAAAAGCATTCAATAATGCTGGTGCTGGTTTCGGCGCAATATCGCCATCGGAATAACCAACAAAGTCGAACAAATCGTGTAATTGCGTCTGTATTAAGCTATAGAGAGTGGCGTCTTTACTATCCGCTGTGGCAATACCCAATTTGAAGCCTTGGGCTTTTAGATCTATTAATTTGTCTTTAACCTCAGGTAAGGCTTGGATTAAGGCTGGATTATCTTCAACCTGTTTATTGAACAGTTTTTTCACGGTCTGGCTGAATTGGCTTTTATCACTGCTTAAGTGCAGTAATTGATACCAAGCCTCAGCCGTGTCCTCGACAGGGTTGGAAGCCAGCAATCCATGATTATCAACATAGTCACCGTGCACACCAATGGCAGCCAACAAAGCTGTAATATCTACGTTGGTTTTATCATCATCGCAGCTACTTTCAGCTGGGTAAGCGTTAAGGGTATCAGCAGCTGCGCCTTTGGCTACTTGTAGCCACATCTGATGAAACTCGAGCAAGGTGCCATCTTTGTCGAATAGTAATCCTTTAATTTCCATGGGTATTTGTCTCTTCCATTAATTCGCCCCAGATATTTACCAGAGGGTGGCTAAAGATAGTTTTGGTCGCGTTATAAATCGGGTTTATTAGCCCTTCAAATTCAGCAGTGTCGTTGTCATAACTGTTATTAAGAAAAGTGCCGCGACGAATATCAATACGTAGCCAAGCATAGTTGCTCATATCAACTTGGAAATGAGTGTCTTCATCGGTTATTTTTATACGGCTTATCACTTCGCCATCGGCGATACATTCGGCATAATATGCAGTGCGTTTATCTGTGACTGCCAGGCGATAATCGATAACCTTGTTACCGACATCTTGACCCGGTAATACCGTGCCATTATTAATTTGAAAATCCAAACCACATTGACGTTCTAGATAAACATGTCCTTGACGTAGGCCTTGTAAAATACCGTTACCCGACAGTGTATCGGCATGCACAAAAGTACTTGGATCGCCATAAATGGACGGTTCCGTTGCATTCGCGTTACGTTCATGGGGTGCTAGGTGCGAATCACTGCCGCCAACGCCTGCGATACGATGACCACAATTCCATAGCTGCGTGAGTAGAATTAATGCGCCTTCAGTGGCTTTCGGTGAGGTAGGCCATGTTGGATCACAACAAATTTCCAAGGTATTTACTTTATCTAATTGAATATTTTGATAATGCCAATGCCATGGTTTCATCATTGGGTGGTTAATACTGATATTGCCTTCATCGTTGGCAACTAAACCAAGACCTTGTTCGATCAGTGCTGCACTTGAATAAGCGGCGTTGAACATGTTGAGCATACGGCGAGGGCCGTGAACATTAAAATGTCCTTGGTCTGTGGTGATCTCAATCGCAGGTAAGATTAATGTTTTGTCGGTAACGGGCAATGCAGGATGACAAATATTGTGTTCGGTAATAAAAAAGAAATCGAGAGCTTGTTGCTCGGCTATTTGCGCCGCTGCAGCAAGGGTATTGTGACCATCGGATAATAAGGTATGAGCGTGTAAATCACCGCGATACCAAGCTGCATTATTATTTTTACTGTGGTGGTAATCAAAATGAATGCTGTGATCTAATGGTGAACCTGGATTGGCAAGCAAGCAGGCTTGAGTCGGTGTCTCGAGTAATTGTGTGTTGGTGCTGTATTCAGTATCAATATTAATAGCATAATGCATTGCCTTTGGTGTGCGATTTTCACCTTCAAGGTTATATAGGTGTAATTGCCAATCACCAGCAGGGAGGTTTCCTGCGATACCGCCAAGTGAAGCAGATTCAGGCGTTAAGATTAGTGTTTTATCGGTTTTTTGAAATAATAAATTGGCGCGTAATTGCTGCTCACTGTCATACAGGTAAGCATATAAAAAGCCTTTTTTAACTGTGGTGCCAGTTAGGGTGAGGGTTTTAATATTAGCGCTAACATTAAAATTCAAAACTCGATGGCCAAAGACCAATTCACCGGTAAAATTCAACATGGTTAATCCTTGTTGTTATTAGTTATGTTGGTGATGAATGCTGAACACCCATCACCAATTATTCGTCATATTTTTCTTTATCTATGTTTCATACTTATGTTTCATATCAAGACATAGATAAGTTTAGCGATTAGCACGGTCTAGTGCGCGCTGTGCACGTTTAGCCGCTTGCTTAAGGGCTTTTTCAGCTGGAATATTTTCAATTAAGATCTGATCCGCAGCAATAGACAGTGCATCAGTGATCTTGCCTTTAGTTGGATCAAAGAAGTCCTGACTTGCCGTACTTGCTTGCAGTAATGGGATCAACGCTTGTGGGTTTTTAGCTGCGTAAGCTTGGTATGCCGGTACTTGTTTTACACTCTCACGTACCGGGATATAACCTGTGGTCATAGACCAACGCGCAGTATTTTCTGCCGATGTGTAAAACTTCATGAACTCGAAGGCACCTTGTGCAGCTTCATCATCAGTGCCTTTTGGCATAACAAAACTAACCGCACCCGCTTGTGGTGCTGCAGGGTTATTACCCCAACCTGGTTGCGTTGTTGCGCCAAGTTTAGTGAAATCAAGATCACCTTGATCGCCTGATGAACCGGTATAACCCAGTGCACGATCTTTAACTACATCATCAATCGTCTTGTACCAGTATTCCCAGCCTTGACCACCGTGATGAATGCGCATCGTTTCATCTTCGTGGATCCATTTACGGAAGCTATTCCAAACAGTTATCCACTCTGGAGAATTAATTAAAATTGTTTTACCGTCATCACTAATGATTTTTCCGCCATTAGAATAAGCCGCATCAATTAAGTTTTCTTCGCCCCACATTGGTTCCCAACCATAAAATGTCGTGTTGCCTTTGGCATCTTTTTTGGTTACCGCAGCAGATACTTTTGCTACGCCTTGCCATGTGTTTAAGTCTTTGGCAGTGAAACCATGGTCTGCTAATACTTGCTTGTTGTAATAGAATATTTGCGTAGTGCCATACGCTGGAAGTCCGTAAACCTCGCCATTATCTGCAGTTACCTGATCGCGGAATGCATCAAGGAAATCAGCATAGTTAAAGCTGTCGTCCATGTAAGGGCGAAGATCACGAGTCAGATTACGCGCTACCATCATTTTTGCTTGGCTAGAATAAAGCAGTACAAACTCAGGCGCTGTCTTTGATGCTAAACCCGCTTGAAGTTTCTGATAGGTTTCATCGTAATTGCCTTGTAAGGCACTTTTAATCACATAGTCTTGTTGGCTACTGTTAAATTCAGATACCAGAGAGGTCATTAACTGCTGCTGCTTTGAGCCACCAGAATACCAAAAGTCCACTTCGGTTGTCGCCATTGCGCTACCTGCAAACGCTAATGCGCCCGCTGCGTAGCTAGAACATACAATTGCTAATGTTTTCAGTTTCATGTTTATTTACTCTTTTACGCCGTTATCGGCAATGCCGGACAAAATTGTTTTTTGACAAATAATGAATAGAATCAACAGTGGCATTACTGCAATTGTGCTTGCTGCCATAATCTGTGACCAGTTCAAACCGTAGTTACCTTCGGCAATAAAGAACTGCCTGATCCCCGTCGCAATCAAATTAAGATCTTGTGAGGTGATAAGTAGGCTTGGCCACATATAACTGTTGTAGTTAGTAATAAAGGTAATCAAGAACAAGGTAGCTAGCGCTGCTTTGCATTGTGGTAGCACGATTGCCCAAAGAATTTTAACTTCTCCGGCTCCATCAATTCGCGCAGCTTCAATTAGTGACGGATGCACTTTTAAAAATACTTGGCGTAGGTAAAACACCCCGAATACACTTGCAGCATTCGAGATAATCAAACCTGTGTGGCTATCTAATAAACCTAAGTTAGCTAAGGTAATATAAGACGGAATATAGGTCACCGCGCCGGGTAACATGTAGCACGCCATTACGATGAAATAGAGCACTGTTCGCGATTTAAATTTAAGTTGGGTGATGGCATAGGCAAACATCGCTGAGTTAATCATGACGATCAGTGTCGTGAAAAATGCCACCGTGAAACTGTTCATGATGTACAGACCAAACGGCGCACTTTCAAATGTTTCTACAAATGTTTGCCAGCGAAATTGTTCTGGAAAAATATTTAATGGGTTGCTAAATATTTCATCATTGGATTTCATCGAACCCGACAACATCCACACAAATGGGAACACCATAATCAAACCAGCAAAACTTAAAAAGCTATGTTTGACTAATAAACTACTCGCCGACTTTAATAGTGTGCTCACGGGTGTTGCCGGTTTCGCTAGTTTTTGTTTTTTATCAGCTTGTTGCTGCTGAACTTGGTAATTTCCCAAGGGTAAATCAATAGATTGAGTGCTCATCAGTGTATTCCTTAATAATATATCCAGCGTTTACCCATCTCGGTATTAATCAATGTTAATACGCCGGTGATAGCTAAAATGATGAGTGATGTTGCTGCCGCAGGGCCCATGTCGTATTGCTCAAATGCTTGCTGATAGAACAAATATAATAATGTTCTGGTACTACCGCTTGGGCCGCCTTGCGTTAATATTTGGAATTGATCAAAGGCTTGTACCGAATTGATCATGTTGACAATAATAAGGAAAAATGTGGTTGGTGAAATCAGCGGTAAAGTGATTTTTATGAAGCGTGTTAATGGACTGCAGCCATCAATGAGTGACGCTTCATATAACGATGTCGGGATTTTGTTTAGCGCGCTAATGAAGAACAACATAGTCCACCCAACGGCTTGCCAAACAGTGACAACAATCACCACGGTCATCGCCGTATCACCGCTTTCTAACCAAGCGATTGGCGCTATGCCTACTTTAGCTAACAGCAAATTAACTAAACCAGATTTAGTTTCAAACACCCATGACCAAACGATTGATACTGCAACAGTAGGGGTGATCCAAGGCGAAAATATAACGGCGCGATAAAGTTGGCTGCCACGGAAGTTTTTATGCAATAACAAGGCAAAGCCCAATCCTAGCATTACCGTTGGAATCACAACGCCCAGAGAAAATACGAAGGTATTGTAAAGCGCCTCAGTAAAGTAACTGTCTTCAATCATGTATTGATAGTTTTCAAAACCGACGTAGCTATATTCTGGGGAAATATAATCCCAGTCGGTAAAGCTGATGTAGATGCTCCAACCAAATGGCACGATCCAAAAAGCCAATAGGGGGATCAATAAAGGCGCTATAAATAATAGTACTTTTAGTTTTTCCGACATAATGTGTGAATTAATTTTCATGATAAATGTTGTCCTTGGCTGTATGGCTACATCATAGAGTTGCACTGTGACAAATTTGCTTGTGTCATCATCATATTTTCCATCGTCAGGCATAAGAAAAACTGATGGCTATATCGATTACGCATTAGAAAATATTACTGGGTTAGCGTCATGACTCTCTTTTTTAGGCTATTTTTTCAGGTCATATTGTTGTCTGCGTTCTTGTTGGTCGAGCCAATCGCAAAAGAAATTTACTTTGGCGCTGCGCTTATTAGCAGTAATGATGTAATGGCTTGAATCAGAAGGCATGCTGCCTGCCATCGCTAGTACAAGTTCGCCAGAGAGTAGCGCTTTTTCGGCTACTAGCGAGCGCACAAGCATTAAGCCAATACCTTGTTTTACGGCTTCTAAACCATGTAGTGAGTTACTGATTTCGAGTTGAATATTAGGTGAGACAGGCGCGATATCATGATGACATAACCATTGCATCCAGCTTTCTTCATAACCTTTTACTTGAATGGCTGGCAGCTGCGAAATATCATTTTTTTCCAGTGCATCACAATGTTTTTGTTTGAATGCTGGGCTGCACACCATGATCCATTGCTCTTGGCATAGGCGCATTGCTTGAGTGTCTTCGCTGTCGATAAAGCCATTGGTGATTTCAACATCGGCATCACTACAGGGTTGTCGAGATGGCCAATCCACTAACGTAAGATCTAATTTAATAAAGGTAAATTTATTGGTGAAATCAGCTAATTTGGGAATCAACCAATTGTGACAAAACGACGTATTTATTTTAATGCGCAAGACATCAGCTTGTTGCTGACCAAATAATATTTGAGTTTGTAATTTAAGGTGCTGCAGTGATCCCGCTACCACGGGTAAGTACTGTTGCGCAGCTTGGGTTAATGTCACGCCACGTTGATTACGAATAAACAAAGTACAATTAAGGAATTGTTCAAGATTTTTTAGCTGTTGGCTTACCGCGGCTTGGGTAACGTGAAGTTCACGTGATGCAGCGCCTATTGAACCGAGTCGAGATACGGCTTCGAAAGCTAATAATGAACGTTGTGGTGGAAGCATACATAACCTTAACCATAAAATGGCTAAAGTAATGTATGTTTATGACAGTATGATGAAACTACCAGATATGCCTGTTTATTAATGGGAAATTTTTATTTTAAAATAAATTGATAAACCATATTAGTGCGTTATGGTGGTTGAAAATACATTTATAATGACGCTGCCAATTAATATTAAACTTATCCCCAGAATGGCAACCCAGTCGAGTTGTTGGCCATACCACAGCCAGCTAATCATAGTGACAAGTACGATACCTGCCCCGCACCAAATTGCATACGCAACGCCAATCGGCACAGATTTTATGGTAATAGACAGTAAGAAAAATGCCAGCGCATAGCAAATTAATACAATCGCACTGATTAACGGTTGACTGAATTGCTGAGTTTTGGGTAATAAAGATGTCGCGATCACCTCAAAGATAATCGCCAGTAGCAGTAATAAATTAGGTGGCATTGTTGTCAGTATTTTCAGCATGGTATTTTTATCGTTTCTATCAATATTAATGAGCGCGCCACAATACCTGAATAAGATGACAGTATCCAGCGTGTAAGCATTAGATTTAATGATATTACCGTTAACTTAAATTTAAGTTATATCTTTTGGGTAACAAGTGTTCACTTATGCGTATTCAGGTTAATTTTTGTTTTTAATTTAAGTTGCTGTATTTTATATTTAAATTTTACATTTAAATTATTTATTTTAAAAAATAAAAACTGATGGATCATTCTAGAGTACAAGTGTAAGCTGTTTTCAACTTTTAGGGAGAACGCTACATGCTTAATGAACTAACCAATAAACTGTCATTGACGTTATTTAATAACGATACGTTCAAGGCTTACTTTTCACCATTCTCAAATAAACCTGTTGCCGTACTTATGGGTGAAATGTTTGCCGCAACAGTGGTGGCGATAGCACCTGAAAATAATGATATGTACTCATTAACATTAACGATCACTGGCAAAGTGAACACACAGTCGTTTACTTTCCAGCCCGGTCAATATGTGGAACTGCAGGTAAAGCAAAATGGCCGTTATATTAAACGTCCCTTTACAATTTCATCGTCGTTAGCGCAGTTACAACAAGATAAGACAATTACCTTAACCATTAAAAAACAATCGGCTGGGCGTATTACGCCTTGGTTGGTTGATGCTGTGTCTCAAGGTGATCTGTTAGCGATTTCGCCAGCGAAAGGTGATTTTGTATTGCACGCTTGTTTACCGGCAGATGCCAGTCAACAAGTTAAAAAAGAAGTGCTGTTTATTGCTGGTGGCAGTGGCATTACCCCGTTTCATAGTTTGCTGTTATCGCATGTCGCGGATTATCCGAATATTAATTTCAGCCTGCTGTATTACGCGCGTACTCAGCAGCATGTATTACACGATGACCTTGTTGCGTTAGAAATAGACCAAGCTAATTTCAGCTTAAAATTATTACACAGTGAACGTGATGGGCATTGTTCTTTAGCGCATCTTCACGGCATTACGACAGATCTGAATAACAGTGCGATTTATATCTGTGGTCCAAACAGCATGATGGATAATACCCAAGCATTATTACTCGAAATAGGCTTGTCTGGAGACGCTATTCACCTTGAACAATTCGGTCTCGCGAGTTTTAACAATGTTGACATTAATGTTGCGCGTAACGTGTCATTTACTACCACAAATAAAAATATTGTCGTGAGTGAAGTCAATCAACAAACATTATTAACCTTGGCTGAAGACAACGCTGTACCAGCTAAATACGGCTGTCGAATCGGCATTTGCCAAGAGTGCAAATGTAAGAAAGTAAGTGGTGTGGTTTATAACAGCCAAACCAAAACATATTCAGATACCGGTGAAGAAGATATCCAAGCCTGTATTAGTGTGCCAGTGACTGATGTCGTGATTAATTTATAGGGATAAGATGATGGCAGAGTTAAATAAAGAGTTAAATAAAGAATTAAATAAGAACTTTGGTAAAAAGTTAAATGAAGAGCAATTAGAACAACTGGCAATAGATCTTGATGGCGTAAAAGCCAAGGCCATGAAACAAGTTGGTAGTACCGATGAACGTTACATTAAAAAGATTGTACGCCTGCAGCGTAGCTTAGAAATTGCGGGACGTATTTGTCTGGTATTAGGTTTTATGTCGCTGTATTTCTGGGGAGTGGGCGTGCTGCTATTAAGCGCATCGAAGATCTTAGATAACATGGAAATTGGCCATAACGTTTTGCACGGTCAATATGATTGGATGAACGATCCAACGCTGAATTCGCAAACGTTTGAATGGGATAATGCCTGTAGCTCAGAATCGTGGAAGCGGGTGCATAATTATGAACACCATACTTACACCAATATTGTCGGTAAGGATCGCGATTTTGGTTACGGATTATTACGCTTAAGTGATGATTTCTCTTGGCGCTTGCGTAATTCATGGCAGTTCGTTACCTATCTTGTGCTCAGTACTTTATTTCAATGGGGTATCGCATTCCATGAAATGGCTGGTGAACGGGTATTCTTTGGTAAGAAAAAAGAAGGGCGAGGATCACACGTTGATGTTGAGCAATTAAAGAAAGTATTCTATAGCAAATCAACACGTCAAATTCTCAAAGATTACGTTATCTTCCCATTATTAGCGGGCCCGTTTTTTGTGATGGTATTGCTGGGTAATTTAGCGGCTAATTTACTGCGTAACTTTTGGACTTCAACGATTATTTTCTGTGGGCACTTCCCAACAGAAGTGTATACCTTTACTGAAAAAGAATGTGAAAATGAATCGCGTGGGCATTGGTATTATCGTCAAATTTTAGGCTCGGCTAATTTAACTGGCCCTAAATGGTTCCATATTTTAACCGGTCATTTAAGCTGTCAGGTAGAGCATCATCTATTTCCAGAAGTGCCTGCGCATCGTTATGTTGAAATGTCGAAAGAAGTGCAAGTTATTGCGGCTAAATATGGCATTGCTTATAACACCGGTAGTTTCTTTAGCCAGTATGCCTCGGTTGTACAACGGGTGCTTTATTTCTCATTCCCGGTGGGTAAAGTGACGGGTAAGAAAGCGGCGCTGTATCCACGGTTTTAACCCATAAATACTCAGTTAATATACTTCAGGATATAAGACAATTGTTATGCAAAAACGCTGCAAGTACATCCTTGTAAGCTTGGCTTTTTCATCCATGAAAAAGACATTTTGCCAACAAATGTCTATATCCTTGAGTTGGGTTAATTATGTCTACTTCCAGACTGTTTATTTCCAAATCAGCTGCGGCCAGTTTTGTGCTTGTGCATGCTCGGCTAATTGCGGACAAGGGTTAACAACATGTGGATAGTGGCTAAATAAGCATAAGGGTAAGTCGTTAATCGAGTCGGTATAAAAATAAACATCACTATAGATCGCAGTCTGCTCGGCTAACCAAGACTGTAATCGTATTACTTTGCCTTCGCGATAACTAGCAACACCGAGAATATTCGCCGTATAGCAGCCATCTTCTACCTGCATATCAATGCCCATCGCATGTTCAATACCGAGTTTTATCGCTACTTTTTTAACAATAAAACTCACTGTCGCCGAGATCAATACCGTGGTGATATTGTCTTGATTAAGTTGCGCTAATAATTGCTGTGCTTGCGGAAATAGCGTTGGCATTATGTGTTGTTCGACACATTCATCAACGAGGTTATCGACTTGCGCTTTAGTTAGTTTCGCCAGTGGTGCCATGGCAAAATGAAGGTATTCTGGCATATCTAAGTCACCGGCAGCATAAAGGCCCATTAAGCGTTTATCCTCAGCTAAAAAATTGCTATCAGTGACGATGTCTTTCTCGACTAAAAATTGATGCCATAGCATTGAGCTGTCGGCGTTAATTAACGTTTCATCAAGGTCAAAAATGTAGAGAGGTTGGCTCATTTTAATTTATTCTCTTCGCCGTAAGTGATCATTGGATAGATATAATAGCGAATGTCTGTGACAGCTTTATTACTTTATATAATATTTTAATTAAAAGTTAATAAGTGCCACACTAATGCGAGGTTTACGGATTAAATTAGCGTTATATGCTGTTATCCAGAGTTTTACGCTATGTCGTTGTATACCCATTTTTGCTGTTTCGGTTTATATTTTTGTCCTGTATGATCCGTCGTCCATTAGCAACAGAAGGTTGAACTAATAAGGATGTGTATGTTCATTAAGTTAATTAATGTTAAAAACAATATCACTAGAAAAAAAATTATTATTACTGGCAGGTACTCTGTCTGTTTTATTTATCGCGTTAAGTACCAGCTATTTTTTGTATGTCCGTAATAATGTAATCGATCAACGCCGATGTGCATTGGAACCCCGTATTAACTTTATCGGTACTATCATCCAGGGTTACTATCAAGATTACCTTGACGGTGAATTGAACCTTGAGCAAGCACAGCAACAAGCGATCGACGAAATTCATCAGATAAACCAAGTGAATGAAAATTATATTTTTGTGTTTAACGACGATTATTTACTGTTAGAATCAGTTAACAATGCGGCAATGCTGAATAAAAATGTAAAAGAAGACCGTGATATTAAGGGCGTTAAGTTATATCAGTTATTGTATAACGAAGCGATATATCGTAAAAATGACGGCTACTCGCATTATTTTTATCACTTTAATACCGACGGGACAGAGCAAAAGAAAATATCTTACAGTCAATACTTTAAACCTTGGGGTTGGGTCTATGGCGAAGGTGTTTATATTCTCGATGTCGATGCGTCTATTCTTAATATGCTGACTTCTCACTAGTTACAGTACGTTCATTTATCATGTTGTTTATATGATTTATAAAACCTCAGCCTGCTGGGGTTTTGTTGTTTCTAAACCCTATTTTTCCTCTTAGTTATTCATGTCCTGGCTGTATCCTTTCATTGCAATTACAGCGTTCCTCAGTATTGAAGCTCGGTCTACTTACCAGCCTTTTTGACCATATGACGTTATGCCTCCGGCGTAACTGTTGGCTTTAAATATATTATCGCCATCGATTCTGCTGGTTAATCGCGCTGACGATGGTCGCCGTTTTTAATTCATTTCAAGTGTAAGCCTGCGCGATAAGGTAATAACTTACTTAACGTTTTACTTAACCTTTTACTTAACTAAGGTTCAATAATTACAGATTTATTAATCTGACAGAGTGTTGATAATAACAACATCTTAAGTCGGACTCTTAAGTCTAACTCTTATTATATGCTGAGGTGAAAGATGAACAACCAAGCGACGCATGGCATCAGCCAGGCACAACTAGATGCCCACTGGATGGCATTTACTGGAAACCGTGAGTTTAAAAAAGACCCCCGTATAATTGTTTCTGCAGAGGGAAACTATTATACCGATGCTGACGGTCGTAAAATTTTTGACGGTTTGTCAGGCCTTTGGTGCTGCGGCGCTGGACATAGCCGCCCGGAAATTACCGAAGCGGTTAGTAAACAAATAAAACAATTAGATTATGCCCCTGCGTTTCAATTTGGGCATCCGAAAGCATTTCAACTAGCTGAAAAAATTGTCGAGTTTATGCCTAAAGGCTTAAACCGCGTTTTTTATACCGGTTCGGGTTCTGAGGCTGTTGAAACCTCACTTAAAATGGCACGTGCTTACTGGCGTAAAAAGGGCATGGGCACTAAGACTAAGTTAATCGGTCGCGGCTTGGGTTATCACGGTGTTAACTTTGGTGGGATCTCTGTCGGTGGTATTGGTGCTAACCGTGCGTTATATGGACCAGCGGTTGAAGCGGATCATTTACGTCATACCATGTTAAGCGAAAACACTTTTGTTAAAGGCCAGCCGAAAACAGGCTGTGAGCTTGCCAATGACTTACTCGATTTAGTGGCTTTACATGATGCTTCGAATATTGCGGCGGTTATCGTTGAGCCAATGGCAGGGTCTGCTGGCGTTATTCCACCGCCAGTAGGTTACTTGAACCGTTTACGTGAAATTTGCGATCAACACAATATTCTATTAATTTTTGATGAAGTGATTTGTGCATTTGGTCGCATGGGGGCAAATACTGGGGCTGAAGCTTTCGGTGTCACTCCTGATATTATCAATATAGCTAAGCAGTTAACCAACGGTACTATTCCGATGGGGGCGGTCATCGCCAAACAAGAAATTTACGATACCTTCATGGAGCACGGCGGTCCAGAGTACATGTTGGAATTTCCGCATGGTTATACCTATTCGGCACACCCTGTTGCTTGCGCTGCTGCGCTAGCAGGGTTAGAGCTGCTGCAAAAAGACAAGTTAATTGAGCGTGTTAAAGATATTAGCCCTTATTTTGAGGAAATGGTCCATAGCCTCAAAGGTTGTAAGCACGTTACTGATATCCGTAATTATGGTTTAGCCGCTGGTTTTACTATTGCGCCGATAGCGGGCGATGCCGGTTTACGCCCGTATCAAATCGCGATGAAAATGTGGAAGAAAGGTTTCTATGTTCGTTATGGCGGCGCAACGATCCAACTTGGTCTGCCATTTACCAGTGAACGCGAAGAAATAGATTTGTTGATTAACGCCCTCGGCGAGACTTTTAACGAAATAGCTTAAACAATTTGATAATGAGGTTTGATAACCTCGCATGGAGAATTTATATGAATAACGTAATTGGTCATTTAATCAATGGTGAAATGGTAGACACGAATGTTGGTGATAGTAACCGTACTCAAGATGTCTTTAATCCAGCGACTGGCAACGCAGAAAAGACAGTCGCTTTAGCGTCAAAGCAAACTGTTGAACAAGCTATTTCTGCGGCTGAAGCTGCTTTTCCACAATGGCGCAATACCCCTGTGATAAAACGTGCGCGGGTGATGTTTCGTTTCAAAGAATTATTAGAAAAAAATGCGGACGCTATCTGTCGATTAATCGGCGAAGAACACGGTAAGATATCACACGACGCGGCAGGTGAATTGCAGCGTGGGATCGAAAACGTCGAGTACGCCTGCGGTGCACCTGAGTTGCTTAAAGGCGAGCACAGCAAGAATGTCGGCCCTAATATTGATTCATGGAGCGAGTTTCAACCACTGGGCGTTGTTGCCGGTATTACGCCATTTAATTTCCCTGCAATGGTGCCAATGTGGATGTTCCCACTGGCGATTGTCTGTGGTAATTGCTTTATCCTGAAACCATCGGAACGTGATCCAAGCTCAACGTTATTGATCGCTCAGCTGTTAAAAGAAGCGGGATTACCTGATGGTGTGATGAATGTGGTTAACGGCGATAAAGAAGCCGTTGATACTTTATTAAGTGACGATCGAGTTAAAGCTGTCAGTTTTGTTGGTTCAACGCCGATTGCGGAATATATTTACAGTACCGCCAGTGCGAATGGCAAACGTTGTCAGGCATTGGGCGGGGCTAAAAACCACGCCATCATTATGCCAGATGCAGATATGGATAATGCCGTAAATCAATTATTGGGCGCGGCGTTTGGTTCATCAGGTGAACGCTGTATGGCACTGTCGGTCGCTGTTGCCGTCGGTGATGAGGCTGCTGATTCGTTGGTGAAGAAAATGAGGGTGGCAATGAAAGACCTTAGTATTGGTGCTTATGATAATGCCAGCAATGATTTTGGTCCGGTCATTACTCAGGCACATAAAGAAAAAGTAGAAGGCTATATCACCAGCGCTGAAAATCAGGGCGCTGAAATTGTTGTTGATGGCCGTCAGCCTGTGGTTAAAGGTTATGAGAATGGCTTCTTTGTTGGTGCCACTTTAATTGATGGTGTTACGCCTGAAATGGAAAGTTACGATGCTGAAATATTTGGGCCCGTGTTACAAGTCATGCGGGTTAAAACCATGGAAGAGGCGATGCAGTTAATTAACGATCATGAGTATGGTAACGGTACTTGTATCTTTACCCGTGATGGTGAGGCTGCGCGTTATTTCTCGGATAATATCCAAGTGGGTATGGTGGGTATTAATGTGCCGCTACCTGTGCCAGTTGCCTACCATAGTTTTGGTGGTTGGAAACGCTCATTGTTTGGTGACTTACATGCCTACGGCCCTGATGGCGTACGTTTTTATACTAAACGTAAAACGATCACGCAACGTTGGCCATCGAGTGGTGTCCGCGAAGGCGCAAGTTTTGCGTTCGTTTAGTTAATTATTTGCAATGAAATAAGTGCGGTTTAATCAATGTTAAACCGCATTTTTACCAGCGTTAATTCATGTTTTAATACAACTCCTCGTTTAACCTCTTCATCTTTAAAACTGCTTTAATTACTGCAGCTTATATAGACTGTGAATTAAATCGCAACGAAATAAGTCCGATATCACATCCGCCTAATGGCTACCCTGAGTAGATATTGACTGATACTTTTTCGACTGCTAACTTAAATCAATTCAAACGTTATTCATTTTAATTAAATATTTATTTACCTATTGGTGAAGTATGACTTTTAAGAAACGAGGTTTCACAGGCCAGGTCAGCAATATTGATCTGCGTATATTACGTATATTTAAAACCGTAGTGGATTGTGCAGGCTTTTCAGCCGCAGAGGTCGAATTAAATATTAGTCGTCCGGCAATCAGTATCGCTATTTCAGATCTTGAACAGCGACTTAATTTAAAACTTTGTCAGCGTGGCCGTACCGGTTTTTCGTTGACGGAAGAAGGCGCAGAGGTATATCAGTCTATTATCGAACTGCTTAGTGCGTTAGAAACATTTCGAACTCAGGTCAATGGCATTAATCAGCAGCTGAAAGGTGAACTTAATATCGGTATTACCGATAACCTGGTTACCATCGAGCACATGAAACTGACTAATGCGCTCATGGCGTTAAAAGATTTAGGGCCTGAAATTCAGATCAATATTAGGATGATGCCGCCAGATCAAATTGAAATTAATGTGCTTGATGGTCGGTTACATGTCGGTGCGGTTCCTGAACTACGGTTATTGCCCGGTCTCAATTACACGCAGTTATATCCAGAGGCATCACTACTGTATTGCAGTAAAGATCATCCGTATTTTAATCTTGATGATAAACAATTGACCAACGCGATGATCTCAGAGTCTGATGCGGTAGTGTTATCTTATCAACAGACACCTGAAATTAAGCGGTCGTTGCAAAAACTTAATAACATGGCAAGTGCCACAGATCGTGAAGGCATCGCTTTTTTGATTCTTACCGGCCGCTACATTGGTTACTTACCTGACCATTTTGCTCGGCAATGGGTGGCAGATGGCAAAATTAGGGCTATAAAACCGGAGCGATTTCGCATCGAAAGCTGTTATTCGGCGGTGACCAGAAAAAGTGCACGCTCAAATATTATTGTTGATACCTTCATGGAACTACTCGCTAATACCGTGGTGAAATAACCTCCCTTTCTAAATCATATTGTTCTATTCAAGCACATTAAAAATACAGTTCTAGTCTCAAAATTGATGAGAATAAGCGCCATGTTAGGCGCTTTTTCTTTGTTGTGACCTTGGTCGTCTTAGCGTAATAATTTGCTTTTAAGGTTAATTTCAAAGTAATAATCTGTAATAAAGTGACAATTAGGTCCATGAGGTTATTTATGGGTATGCAAACAACTGACAAACACTAAGCGCACATTAGGTTAACAAATGGTTAACTTTAGTTAAGGTTTCTTGAATTTATATAAACTATAAAACGGAGCAGAATCAATTTGACCTCGCCTAAATTGGAATAAAAATCATTCTAAAGTAAGGCTTATAAAATCTAAAATAGAGGATTAATATTGTGTTGAATAAAACAAAACGTATTAAAACAAGATTGATTACTGCTTGTAGCTTTGCCGCCGTGTTGAGCGTGTCGACAACCAATACTGCGATGGCTGGTGAGGAGTTTATTTTTGCCCAGGCTTATAACACCGAACATATTTTCCACCACTCTTCTCAGAAATTTATCGAACAATTAAAAGAACAGGGTTCTGCTTATAAAGCGGATTATCATCCAGGTGGCGATCTCGGTGATTGGACCTCGCAGTTTGAACAAACGATGATGGGTGTTATCCCCATGACCATTACGTATGGCGCGTCTGAATTTGATGGTCGACTTGATCTGACTTGGTTGGGTTATGTGGTCGATGACTGGGAAAGTGCACGTAAAGTTTACGGCCCCGGTGGCCCGATGCTCGATGTGTACAATGATATTTTTGCAGATATGGATCTCGTGGCGCTCGGTACGATTCCAACTGGTTTTGGTTCTATTACTATCCGTAAAGGCGTCGACAAAATTCCAACCAATTTTCCTGAAGATGCAAAAGGCATAAAAATGCGGGTGATCCCGTCACCCCTCGCAATTGAACGCTTTAAAAACTGGGGATTTGCGGCGGTTCCTATGCCGTATTCCGAGTTGTACACGGCATTGCAACTGGGCACGGTCGATGGTCGAGCCTTTGGTCCGGCAGTTGAAATTTACCAAATGCGTGATGTATTAGAAGCTTACATCTTAACCCGTGATTATTTTGAGCATGCTTTTTGGTTAGTGAATAAAGACTGGTGGGAAGATCTACCAACGGCCGAAAGAGAAAAAATGCAAGCGGCAGCCGATGCCACACTCAAATGGGCTTGGCAGGAAGCTGAATCGCTCGATAACGGATTCTTAGACAAGGTGCGCGATAGTGGCATTAAAGTTATCGAATTATCAGACCAAGAGCGTACTAAAGCTAAAGATATCCTGTACGCAAAAGAATGGCCATATATGGAGAAAAAAGTGGGTAGCGATATCATGAATATGATGCGTGAAATAGCTGGTATTAAATAATCCCTTCTTATGCCTAATCTGGGTTCAGGTTTGTAATTACATGACCTGGCCCAAAAATTCCAGATGTAAGAGGATATATTTATGAATCCCAGCAAATTAGCATCCGCGACTCTACCGCCGCTGGTTAGCTCACCAGATAAAGTAAAAAAATCCGTGCTGCAGCGGTTTGAATTTTTGCTCGATTGCTGTCTCAAAGCGGCGATGATCTTTAGCGGTCTCGGACTCGCCATATTAATGTTTGCCCAAGTCATCATGCGTTATGCGCTCGATTCTCCTTTTGCGGGAATAGAAGAAGCTGCAATTTTAATGGCGGTATGGACATACTTTCTGGGTATGGGTTATGCGACTAAGCAGCGGGCACATATTCACGGCGGTATCGTGACCCTTGTTGTTAGCGACCCGTTTAAAATTGAAATGATCCGTTTTATCGGCTCAATTATTTGTGCTATTGCCGCCTGTATCTTTGGTTATTATGCGGCTAAATACGGATTATATATGATTGAAAAAGGACGCATGAGTCTGTATTTGCAATGGCCAAAAGGACTCTGGAGTGCCAGCATGATCTTTGGTTTCTTTATGATGGCAGGTTACTTCCTACTACATGCTGCCAAAGACTTTCGTGCGATGATGTTAGCCGCGAAAGATCAATCTCAAGCCCTAGGGCATCAATCTTTAATTAACGATAAGGACTAGCATTATGGTTATCTTCCTTTTATCTATGTTAGTCATAGTTATTTTGTTATTAGCTGAAGTTCCGGTGGCATTTTCATTTGGTATTGGCGCTATTTTATTTACCTATGCGACTGGTAATGATATTTCATTTTTAGTCACGCATGGCTTTAATACCGCGAGTGGTTTTGCGCTGTTAGCGTTGCCCTTGTTTATTTTAGCTGGGATTTTAATGGCCGAAGGCGGGATCTCAGAGCGTTTACTTGATTTTGTCAATTCAATCGTTGGTCGCCTTAAGGGTGGATTGGGTGCTGTAACCGTATTAACCTGCGCGCTTTTTGGTGCAATTTCTGGCAGTTCATCGGCCGCGATTGCGGCGATCGGACAAATAATGATCCCGCGGATGATAAGAGAGGGCTACCCAGAGGGACATGCGACGGCTTTAGTAGCTTGTTCTTCGGTATTAGCATTGTTAATTCCGCCAAGTATCCCAATGATTATTTTTTCGATTACCGGTGGACTGTCTGTCGGCGCGGCTTTTTTATCGACTATTATTCCGGGTATCTTGTTAACGATAATATACTGTTGTTTGAATTTTTGGTTTTTACGTAACGATACATCGATAAAAGTTGACCCGCCTTTACCTTTCGCTCAAGCAGTGCGTGGCGTCGCTAAATCGGGATACAATGCAATGTTCGCATTGTTGATGCCAATCATTATCTTAGGTGCTATTTATAGTGGCATTGCGACGCCAACAGAAGCGGCAGCCATTGCGGTGATTTATGCGATTCCAGTTAGTTTGATGGTCTACAAGGGCCTGACATTTAAAACATTAGGCAGTGCAACCGTTCGTGCGGTGACGATGACCGGATCCATTATGGCCGTATTGTTTTTCTTGTTTATTATGAGCCGGGCAATGATCTTGGAACAAGTCCCCAAACAACTTGCTGAAGCCTTATTAACAATATCTGATAATAAACTCGTTATCCTGTTGGTCATCAATGTATTACTATTGCTTATCGGGATGATTGTCGATGATATTTCTGGTGGTGTATTAGCGGCGATTATTTTCTTGCCCGTTGTGCAGGCGCTTGGTATTCACCCGATTCATTTTGCTGCCATTGTTGGCGTAAACCTTGGACTCGGTAATGTTTCGCCACCGTGTGCGCCCATGCTCTATATGGCAGGGGGGGTGGCTAAGTTACCGCTCAATAAATATATTGTGCCGACGGTTAAATTATTATTATTTGGGCATTTACCTATGGTGTTATTGGTGACTTTTGTTCCTGATATAGCGCTGTTTTTACCCCGTTTATTGATGGGGATTGAGTAACTTAGACTCGTGCTTCTGGGCCATCAGATCTTTCTTTAAGTCTGATGGCCCAGACGTTTTGGCGCAGGGTTTCATGCCATCGAAACGCAACGCAAGATAAGCCCGTATAATCTATTTTTTGACGAAATAATGACTCACTCACTACCGCGAACATCACCTTCCTCATATTTTTCAGTATTAAAATAGTCACTAAACTAGTATTTAATGCCAACGCTGCTTTATGATGAGGTATGGTGCATAACAATACAGCTGTTTATTGCTGATAACGCGGTGACGAGAAACGAACATGACTAAACCAACAACCAAGCAAAACATAAATCAACCTAATCAAGTTGTTGATGAACCGCTTGTTGCTGAAACAAACGTGACAGAACCGATAATGGCTGAAAATTATTTAGTCTCGCAACCGTGGCGTACATTGTTACTTTTGGCTGGCTGTCTTGCCGTCGCTTTAGGTGTATTAGGTATTTTCTTACCGCTATTACCAACGGTGCCGTTTTTATTGTTAGCCGCTGCCTGTTTTAGTCGTTCTTCACGCAAACTCCAATTATGGCTGTTTAATCATCGCTATCTTGGCCCTTACTTAACCAATTATTTATTGCGTAAAGGTATTAGCAAAAAGCAGTTAGTAAGTTCTCTTTCAAGTATGTGGCTGGCGATGCTATTAGCCATTTATTTTGCCCCTATTTGGGCGGTGAAAATACTATTAGTGATCACGGCTTGTCTTGTTAGTCGCCACCTTCTATCCTTACAACGCTTACCATAAAGACTATTTTTATGATTTATAGGTGGTGTATTCGCTTAAATGCCCTGCAAAACTGCAGTTAAATACTAATTATTTTATATAAATCACATTTTCTTTCTATTTCTGATAACTAACCCATATTATTTTCGTATCTTTAATGTAACACTCCGGCAGCATTAAATTTCGTAAGTTAAGAGGCCCTTGGTATGTTTAAAGCGTTAGATGCACTTTCACCGTCGTTTATAGATCGTCCTATGGATGAACTTTGGCAGTTAATATCTCCTTTGTATATGGTTGATGAGTCAGAATGGTTAGCAGAATTGCTACCAATGGCCCGTCCATCTGCAGAAGAGAAATCTCAGATCACAATCAATGCAACTGTGTTAATTGAACGCGTGCGCGCTGATAAACAAGCCATTCAAATGATTGATGCCTTGTTATTGGAATACAGCTTAGATACTAAAGAAGGTATCTTGTTGATGTGTCTTGCCGAAGCCTTAATGCGTATTCCTGACGCGGCAACAGCTGATGCATTAATTCGCGATAAATTAAGCGTAGCAGATTGGAAATCACATTTAAAAAATTCTGATTCAACCTTTGTGAATGCATCGACATGGGGACTATTACTGACCGGTAAAGTTGTCAGCATGGATCGCAACGATACTAAATCAGCGGGTAATACCATTAGCCGTTTAGTAAATAAAGTATCAGAACCTATTATTCGTCAAGCAATGAACCAAGCCATGAAGATCATGGGACACCAATTTGTATTGGGTCGTGACATCGCTGAAGCACAAAAAAATGGCCGTCCACAACGTGACAAAGGCTTTACCTACTCATTTGATATGTTAGGTGAGTCTGCATTAACGACCGATGATGCCAAAAAATATTTTAATGATTACATCAAAGCGGTTGAGTCGGTAGGCAAAAATACCTATGCCAAAGATAAAACGCCAGCGCCGACCGTGTCTATTAAATTATCGGCATTACACCCACGTTATGAAGTTGCTAACGAAGCGCGTGTAATGACAGAAATGCACGACACGGTATTAGAATTATTATTACGTGCGCGTGATTTAGATGTCGGTATCACCATTGATGCGGAAGAAGCCGATCGTTTAGAGCTGTCATTAGCCTTATTTGAAAAACTATACCGTAACCCGAGACTACAAGGTTGGGGTAAATTCGGTATCGTTGTTCAAGCTTATTCTAAGCGTGCATTGCCAACATTAGTGTGGCTTGCAGCATTAGCGAAAGAGCAGGGCGATGTGATCCCGCTGCGCTTAGTGAAAGGTGCTTATTGGGATACTGAGCTTAAATTATCACAGCAAAATGGCTATGATGCTTACCCCGTTTATACACGCAAAGAAGCGACTGATGTTGCCTATTTAGCCTGTGCACGTTTCTTACTTAGCGAACAAATTCGTGGTTGTATCTATCCACAGTTTGCCAGCCACAATGCCCACACGGTATCTGCTATTGCGACGATGGCTACGCATAAAGATTTTGAATTCCAACGTCTACACGGTATGGGTGATGCGCTCTATAACCACGCATTAGACATCTATGGTGTGAACGTACGTATTTACGCGCCAGTCGGTAGTCACAAAGACTTGCTACCATACTTGGTTCGCCGTCTATTAGAGAATGGTGCAAACAGCTCGTTTGTACACCGTTTGGTTGATGCTGATTGTCCGATTACGGAATTAACAGAGCATCCGGTTGATACCTTAGACAGTCGTCCGACATTACATAATAGTTTGATCCCATTACCAACGAAGATTTTTGCCGGGCGTAAAAACTCATGCAACATCAATGTTGATATTATCAGTGAGATCACGCCGTTTAATACCGAACTGACATTACAAATGCAAAAAACGTGGCAAGCAGCGCCAGTGGTTAATGGTCAAGTGATCACCACTGAATTAGCTAACGCTAAGCCTGTTAGTGCACCATACGACCGTCGTATTCACGTGGGTCAAGTATTGTGGTCAACACCTGCTGAAGTAACAACTGCGCTAGATACGGCAGCGGATTACTTCCCAACATGGTCTGCAGTACCAGTCGCAGAACGTGCTGCATGTTTAAATAATATAGCCGATTTATTAGAAGAAAACTTGGCTGAATTAGTGGCGTTATGCCATAAAGAAGCCGGTAAAACCATTCACGATAGCTTAGATGAAGTACGTGAAGCGGTTGATTTCTGTCGTTACTACGCAATGCAAGCCACTGAAAACTTCTCGGTAGCAAAAAACCAAGTACGTTTTGATGGTATTGCCCAGCAAGTAACACGTCAGGGACAAGGTGTCTTTGTTTGTATTAGCCCTTGGAACTTCCCGTTAGCTATCTTCCTTGGTCAAGTTGCCGCAGCGTTAGTCGCGGGTAATACCGTGATTGCGAAACCTGCTGAGCAAACGAGTTTGATTGCAGCGCGTACCATGGAACTGATGTTAGAAGCTGGTTTCCCTAAAGAAGCGATACATCTACTGCCTGGTAGCGGTGCTGTCGTTGGTTCATTACTGACTGCGGATGAACGTATTGCTGGTGTGGTATTTACCGGTTCGACTGAAACAGCGCAAGTGATTAACCGTTCATTGGCTAAACGTGATACCAACGTGGCGACACTGATTGCTGAAACGGGTGGTCAAAACACCATGATTGTTGACAGTACGGCACTGCCAGAACAAGTCGTTCGTGATGTCATGCGCTCTGCGTTTGCGTCAGCGGGACAACGTTGTTCAGCATTACGCGTATTGTTTGTGCAGGAAGACGTTGCTGACCGTATTACCACCTTGATCCAAGGTGCAATGAAAGAATTACACGTTGGTCTGCCGCAACAGCATCATACTGATGTTGGTCCGGTGATTGATTTATTGGCGAAGAATAAACTGCAAGCGCACATTGATATAATGCGTGCAACAAGTAAATTAGTTGGTGAAGTAACGCTGAGTGAAGAATGTAACTTTGGTGATTTTATTGCGCCAATCGCATTTGAAATTAACAGCATTGACCAATTAGAAAATGAACAGTTCGGTCCTATTTTACATATCGTGCGTTATAAAGCCGCTGAGTTAAACAAGGTGATTAGCGAAATCAATGCCACTGGTTTTGGTCTAACGATGGGTATCCACAGCCGTAATGAACGTACTTACACTGATATTGAACGCCAAATAAGAGTCGGTAACTGCTACATCAACCGCGACCAAGTCGGTGCTGTGGTTGGTGTGCAACCATTCGGTGGTCAAGGTTTATCAGGTACGGGTCCAAAAGCGGGTGGTCCACATTACCTCTATCGTTTCACTAAGCAAGTTGTTAGCGCTTAAGCTGCGTCATTGTAAATTAAGGAGTTAAACCATGGTTGTAAAAAATAAAGTAGTACAGACGCAGCAGCTGATTGAAACCGGTCTTTGCGCATGGCAACACTGGAATGATTTGGGTGTGATTGCCCGTGCAGAATTGATTGCTAAGTGGGTTGATATCATTAGCCAAGAGGCGGCATTAGGTAAACTTGCTGGTGAAATGGCGAAATATCAAAAACACCAAGCGGTGACGTTACTGGGCGATGAAAAATTAATGCCAGGCCCGACGGGTGAAGTGAACGAACTTTACAGTGCCGGACGTGGTTTATTTGTTGTTGCAGCGACAGACGCAGAGCAGAGCAGCACGATTAATGCCATCGTTGGTCATATTAGTGCGGCATTGTTAGCCGGTAATACCTTGGTATTGGCGCTACCACAAGCGCAGCAAGCATTACAGTTTGTGTTGCTTAATACGTTACACGCCGCTGGCATCTCGAATTTAGTCGTGCAAGGCGCTGAAGAAACAGCGTTAACTGCATTGATTGAATCGCCAAAAGTGGCTGGTGTTGCCTTTACGGGTGATGCGAAGACAGCACAAAACATTAACCGTACCTTATCGACTCGTAGCGGTTTATTGGCACAGCTGGTGGCTGAAGTCAGCGGTAGTGCATTGGCATACGTAACGGATAATCATTTTATCCTGCGCTTTATTACTGAGCGTACGCGTACGATCAATATTACTGCGGTCGGTGGTAATGCTACCTTGCTAGAACTCGGTGGCGGCGACCATTAACCGAATTATAAATATAGTAATGTGAATAACCCAGTTTGGTGCTCGTTTGAGTCGCTGAACTGGGACTCCTATCCGTGTATCTCCGCTTATTTAGTAGTATCATCAGCCCCATTCTCTTAAATAGTCTTAAGTTATTTTTTTAAAATTAACAGTAGGTCACTGATGCAAAAAATTACCCGTTGCATGGCAGCTAACAAACGTATCGCGCTTGTAGCCCATGATCACATGAAGTCAGATTTAATTGCTTGGTCAAAAGCACGTGTTGAGATCCTGCAAAAACACCATTTGTTTGGTACTGGCACCACTGCCACGTTATTGACTAAACACGTAGGACTGCCTGTTAAAGCATTGTTTAGTGGTCCAATGGGCGGCGATCAACAGCTTGGTGCGCTGATTGCAGAAGGCGAGATTGACATGATGATCTTCTTTTGGGACCCAATGAATGCGGTACCGCACGATCCCGATGTTAAAGCATTATTACGCTTAGCGGCAGTATGGAATATTCCGGTAGCAACGAATCCTGCCACGGCAGATTTTATTATCGATTCGATTCATACCAGCAGTAAATACGAACATGAAATTCCAGATTACCAAGGTTACTTAGCAGAGCGTACTAGCGAACTTTAACGTGACGATTTAGACATAATAGACGTAATGGTGGGTGGCAAATAGGTTACTTGGCATTGTGGTATGAAACGAATAACAGCAGCCAATGGCTGCTGTTATTGTTTATAGCGGTAGCTGTTATTAATAACAGCAGCGCTTATTGATCTTCTTTGAAATGCGTTTCCGTCATCATATGACCAAGCTTGTCAGCTTTGGTTTTCAAATAATGCTCATTGTGCATATTCTTACCCACTTGTAATGGCTCACGTGCCACGACATTAACGCCGTATTCTTCCATCGCCGCTAATTTTTTCGGATTATTGGTCATTAACTTCACTTTGTTAACGCCAAGATGATCTAACATCGGTTTGCACATCGCATAATTACGTAAGTCCGCAGCAAAACCTAACTGTTCATTGGCTTCAACGGTATTCGCACCAGCATCTTGTAAATTATACGCGCGGATCTTGTTTAACAGACCAATACCACGGCCTTCTTGACGCAGATAAAGAATAAATCCAGCACCCGCTTCAGTGATATTTTTCATCGCTGTTTCAAGTTGAAAACCACAATCACAACGCAAACTAAACAGTGCATCACCGGTTAAACATTCTGAATGGATACGTCCTAGAATGACATCATCGCCCGTTAACTCACCATAGGTTAGTGCAACATGCTCTTTACCTGTTTCTGAGTCTTCGAAGCCGTGCATGGTGAAAGTACCAAAAGGTGTTGGTAGTTTTGAAGATGCGATAAATTTAATAGACACGGATTACCTCTTACTATTCAGCACTTATGATTAGCGATGAACGTCAAATAGAATTATTTAGTTAGTTTACGCGTTTATGGCGGCAATCTGAATAGAGAATTGTAAAAAGACGGGATAATTATCATTCGCTGTAACGATCAAAGCAAAGTACACCAAATTATGTACTCTGCTGTGTTGCTTTCGTGCACGTTCGTGAGCCTTGGCGTCAGCTCAATCAGTGAGGGGTCACAACGGGGTTATGCACAGCGGCTTGTTATTGATGCAAGCTTAGTGGCGAACGTAAAACTCTTTAGCAAATGCAGGACGTGCTGATTTCAGCGCTTTCGCTTGTAAATCAGTCATCTTGCCTTCTGGGAAACCTAAGGCTTTATGATCCAGTAACGGGCGCGCTTTAATGTTGATACACAGTTTAATCTTGCTACCTGTACCGATGATCTCTTGGCTGTTTAATGCTGGTACCAAAATACAATTATCAACTAAATTAGCCACGGCGGCTGCTTCTAATGGCAGTGAAATGATATCTTTCTTTTGGAAAATAAATTCACGGATCACCGCTTGTTCAGAGGTATTCATTACCTTGACCATTTGATGGATCTTGTTCATGGTGCCGGTTTCGACTTGTTTATCAAGTACCGATTGCCCGGTTTTAACCAGCAGTAAAGCGATAAAATAAGCCAGCGCAGAGATGACAATAATAGAGATGTAACCACGGTATTGGCTGACCCATTGATCTAAGCCTGAGACCGACAGTGCAGTTGTTGGCAATAGTAATACTAATGCAGCTGCAAGCAGTAACCAAGTGGTGGCGATGTTTATCTGTTTGTAATTTTGAATATACTGTTTAAGTTCTTGCATGATAAACCTTCTACTGATGACCGGAGTCAAAAAATTGTCTGACGCGTGACATAATTCCGCTGTTCTATTGCATATTTCTTGTCATATTTCTTTATTTATAGATATAAGCATTTTCTGTGCCACTAAATTAATTATTTTCTATAGTCGTGATATTGATGACTATCAGCAGCTTGCGCCGTATACTAACCCCTGTTTATGCACTTTTAAATGGATGTAACATGCAGTATTTGCCAATATTTATGGATGTAAATGATAAGAACGTACTGGTTGTCGGTGGCGGCGAAGTAGCGAGTCGAAAAGTTGACTTGTTATTGAGTGCTGGCGCTAACGTCACGGTTTTGTCACCGCGTTTAAATGATACTCTGCAACGCTATCGTGATAGCGGTGGTGATAATTGTAGTGGGCGAGCCAAAATTACGGCGATCATCGACGGTTACAACAGCGATTATTTAGATGACTGCGTAGGTAGTTACGCGATGGTATGGGTAACAACCGACAATACCGCGCTGAATAAGCAAGTATGGCAAGACTGCTGTGAACGTAACTTATTAGTGAACGTTGCCGACCAGCAAGAATTATGTGAATTTATCACGCCTTCTATTATTGACCGTTCTCCGTTACAAATCGCAATTTCCAGTGGTGGCACTGCGCCGGTATTAATTCGTTATTTACGTGAAAAGCTCGAAGCCCTATTACCGGAAACACTGGGGCTGCTAGGTGCATTCTCTGGTGAGCAACGCGACCGCGTCAAACAACAATTTGACAGCGTGACCGAGCGCCGTCGTTTTTGGGAGCGCTTCTTTAGCTCTAAAGCCGTGGCACTGGCAACTGATAAAGTGCAATTACAGCAAGAATTTGATCTGCAGTTAGCGACGCCACAAGGCGATGTTGCCGGTGATATTTATTTAATTCAATTGCCTGATGAAACTGATTTATTACGTCTAAGAGCCCTGCGTTTGATGCAACAGGCCGATGTCATCTTATACGTTGAAGACGATGATGAACGTAATAGCGGTGACAACAGCATTACTGACTTTATTGAATTGTGCCGTCGTGATGCCGAACGTTATCCGACATTAAGTGCTGATTTTGCTAGCCAAGCGCAAACGCGTCAGCAGCAAGGTGAACGAGTGTGTTTGTTGATCAATGACAGTGCACAGTTTAAAGAACTCTCTAATGCGCTTAATGCCGTGAGTGTTGTCGCTTAATGATTGTCGCTTAACTGCTACTGCTTAATTGTTGTTGCTAATAGAACATGGACTGACGTTAGATGTATTCAGGATTTTTAATTGTAATCGTGCCCTTGGTATTGGGCTATTTTGTTGCGTTAACGCAGCAGAAACATATTCATTGGGTCAACGTATCAACCAGTAAAATGGTGTACGTGATCTTATTCTTGATGGGCATTAGTTTGTCGCATCTGGATAACTTTGCCGAAAATATTCAGAATATAGGTCTATATAGTTTTACTGTGTTGGCTTGTGTGTCTGTCGCTAACTTGCTGGCGTTATGGGGCCTAGATAAACGTTTATCGAAAACCGTTGAAGGTGAGGGTGAGACATTAAGTAAATGGCACCTCATTTTAGAATCGGTACAGTTAATCTTTGTGATTGCAGCAGGCTTTATAGTCGGCCTGTTTGTATCGCCAGAGCTAATTGATATTGATGCCATCACCGAAGGTGCGTTGGTATTGTTATTACTGCTTATAGGTTGCCAACTGCGTAACAGTGGCATGAAGTTACGCGAAATATTACTTAATAGCTGGGGCATTAAGATTGCTATTGTGGTGATGTTGAGTTCTTGGATTGGCGGATTAGCCGCTGCGTTTTTATTGGATATACCATTAAGTAATGGTCTGGCGCTAGCATCGGGTTTTGGTTGGTATTCGTTATCGGGTATTTTGATCACCGATGGTTTGTCTCCGGTATTTGGTGGCGCGGCGTTTATTATTGATTTAGGTCGCGAGCTGGTGGCTATTTTGATTATTCCATCGCTTATTCGTCTGCACCCATCAACCGCGATTGGTTATGCTGGGGCAACGGCCATGGACTTCACGCTACCGATGATCCAAAAGTCTGGTGGTAATGGTTATGTCCCTTTGGCTATTGTCAGTGGCTTTATATTAAGCCTGGCATCACCGTTATTTATCAGCTTGTTCTTGGCGCTGTAATTATTCACCATTGACCATAATGTGAAATCGTAATGTGAAATAATCATGCGCTAAAGAAACTGGCTTGAATTAACGCTAGATAAACAAAAGGGAGACGCTGTCTGACAGCGTCTCCCTTTTGTATTTATAAGCTTGTTGTTAGCGGTTAGCTAATTCTACCTTCGACTAATAATTGGCGGATCAGTGGTGCACAGATAAGCTCCATCGCCAGTGCCATTTTACCACCAGGTACAACCAAGGTATTAATACCGGAAATGAACGAACCATCAATCATGGTTAGCAGATACGGAAAATCTACATTTTTCACACTTTGGAAACGGATCACCACCAAACTTTCATCCAGAGTTGGGATCGTCGTCGCACTAAATGGATTCGAGGTATCCACTAACGGTACACGCTGAAAGTTAATGTGGGTGCGTGAAAACTGTGGGGTAATGAAGTTAATGTAATCATCCATCGAACGGACGATAGAATCTGTTACCGCTTCACGAGAGTGACCTCGGTCTTCAGTGTCACGGACTAACTTTTGGATCCACTCCAAGTTAACGATAGGCACCATGCCGATCAACAGATCTACATGTTTCGCCACGTCATTGTCTTTAGTTGCGACACCGCCGTGTAGGCCTTCGTAGAATAAGATATCCGTGCCCGCATCAATCTCTTGCCAAGGGGTAAAGGTACCCGGCATTAAGTTATACGGCACGGCTTCATCAAAAGTATGCAGGTAGCGACGGTATTTACCCGTGCCATCACGTCCATAGTCTTGAAAGAAGTTTTCCAGTAACTCAAAATCATTGGCTTCAGGGCCAAAATAACTGATATGTCGGCCTTGTTCACGGGCTTTACGGATCGCTACATCCATTTCAGGACGGGTATAGCGATGAAAACTGTCACCTTCAATGAAAGAGGCTTTGATGTTTTCTTGTCGGAACATGTGAGCAAAGGCCAAGCTAGTGGTAGAAGTACCGGCGCCTGATGAACCTGTCACAGCAATAATAGGATGTTTTGCTGACATTTTATCGACCAACTAGTTGAGTTTAAGGGATGAGTGCTATGTTATACGAGTTAAATGAATGGAGATCAAGTATAAAATTCACACAATTATTGTGGGTTTTTAAGAACTTCGCTCTTTGGTAAAATGTTCACGCTGTCATGTAATTCAGAGTAAACGATGACCACATCACCGGTATCAAGTTGTTTGGTGACCTGACAGACTTTTTCTGACATCGACATCTCAAGGGTGCCATAATCAGTGCCTTCTCGTAACACGAAGTGTTCTATAAGGGTATTTAGTGTATCTTTATCTAATTGCTTATAGGGAATGATCATAATTGCGCTCTGCAGTGTGGTTACCAATAATGAACACAATATTAACATATATTTTTGATTTGATTGCTAAATACAATTAGCTTAAATATAATGATTCTCATTTAGGTTAGCCGTGGCTTATTAGTTAATCCCCCGAATACCTTTTTAAGTACCGTATTTAAGCATCACATTTAATCACCATGGCATAAACAGTGGAATAACATGAACTATTCAGCAATTTGGTCAATCGGGTTACTTGCAGGCACATTAATCATGCCTGTCCAAGCAACCAGCGAACTCGATAATATTATCGGCAGCAAGCAACAATCACAGGCACAAGCACAGCGCACGCAAAATAACATTGCTGCATTAGATGAAGAAACCAGTGAAACCGTGGCTGAATATCGCAGTTTATTACGTGAAAATGCAGTACTCACGGCTTATACCAATCAACTCGAAAAACAAGTCGCGCAACAGCAGACATTATTAACCAGTTTAGAAGATAACATGGCGAGCGTACGTGAAACACGGATGGAGTTAACGCCATTAATGCAGCAAATGGTACAAGTACTCACGTTGTTTGTTGAGCAAGATATTCCATTCTTATGGCAAGAACGTCAATTACGTTTAGCCGAACTTAATCGTTTATTAGATAACCCCAATATTAGTATTGCAGATAAATACCGCCGCATTTTAGAAGCGTATCAAATTGAAACAGAATACGGCGATACCATCGAAACATGGCAAGCGCAATTACCGTTAAGTGATGCTGACAGAACTGTGCAACTTATTCGTGTTGGCCGTGTTGCCTTGTATTATTTAACGCCCGATCAGCATACTGCCGGGTATTGGGATAACAGCACTCGTACTTGGTTAATACTACCTGATTCGTGGTTACCAAAAGTGAAACAGGCTTATGCCGTGGCAGATAATAAAACCGTACCGACTTTATTGGCGTTACCCTTGTTAGAAGCATCGCTTAATACTAGTTCAGAAACGCAACTGCAGGAGGCACTATAATGGATCGACTTCTTAAAGCACTAACGACTTTCTCGCTGCGTTTTAGTGCTTATATTTTTCTTGTGTTTAGTTTATTGATGTTAGACGTTTACGCAACGCCATTAGATGACCTGTTAAAACAAGTTAAACACAGTAATGTGGCAGAAACGCAAATAGATAACGCGGCATTAACGCGTTTCAAAGCAAACCTGACAACACAAAAAGCTAACCTAGCCAAGCAAGCGCAGCGTAATCAAGCCTTACAGCAACAAATGACGCAGTTACAAAATGCTATTGCGGGTAACAACAAATTGATCTTAGCGAAGCGTAAACTCGCCAATAGTGAAAAATCAGATTTGGATAAAGTGTTCAGTGAATTTCGCGGTGCTAGCCAAGACCTACGTGGTCAGTTAAATAAGAGTCCATTGAGCGCGACACTATCAGGTCGTTCAACTCAGCTATCGCCTTATAGTGAAGCAAATTATGAACCTAATTTAGCGGCGATTAAAAATTTATGGCTACTGTTTACCGAGCAAATGGTAGCAAGTAGTAAAATCACTACCGCAGATACACCCGTCACGATGGCGGATGGCAGTAAAGAAATATTAGCCGTTACTCAAATTGCTGGGTTTACAGCCTTTACCGCGCAAGGACCATTACTGTATCAACCCGCGAGTGAAAGCTATCAATTATTACCGTCAAACTCGGCGGATATCAGCGCACGCATTGCTGGATTCTCGCAGCCACAAGATGGCTTTGTGAGTACCTTAATAGACCCTTCTGCAGGTGGTTTACTGCAACGCGCGACAGAAGAACGTGTGTGGTGGCAAATATTTTCTGATGCCGGCATTATCGGTTTCATTATTGTCGCGGTGGGTTTGATCGGCATGGTTATCGGTTTATTCCGTTTATGGGTGCTATCGCGTGAAGCCAAGCAAATTAAAACGCAAAAGCAGCATTTAGATAAACTGACCGATAATTCACTCGGTCGTATTATTGGTGTTGCTGATCGCCACGAAAACAGTAACGCAGATGAATTAGCGCGTTTTCTTGATGAAGCTATTTTGGCTGAATTACCGGAATGTCGTAAAGGCTTAGGCTCGTTAGCGGTATTGGCAACGATAGCCCCGTTATTAGGGCTGTTAGGCACCGTAGCGGGGATGATTGAAACCTTCCAAGCTATCACGGCTTATGGCAATAGCGACCCACAAGTATTATCCAGCGGTATTTCACAAGCCTTGTTAACCACTAAATTTGGTTTGATTGCGGCCGTACCACTGATGTTATTACACAGTTTATTAACCAGTAAAAGTGACAGTATTGTCCATGTCATTGAACATCAAAGTGCTGGGTTATTGGCGCAGCGACAACAACGTCTTAATGTATGTGTGAATGAATCGCTGACTGCACAGGTGGTTACTCATCACCGACAAACAGCTGGTAATTCATAATTATGTCGGCGTTTATTGAATTTCTTCATGATGCATCGCTGATCTTCTGGGTCATTATGCTGCTGTCGGTAGTGATGTGGTGGACGATCGCCCGCTGCTATTTACAGTATTTTTTGCAATATCCGACACTCTCTAAGCATTACCAAGCAGAATGGGCGCAGTGGCAAGACCAATCGCACTTATTGGCTGTGGCGGTGCGTGATGGTTTTATTTCTGAATTAAAAAGCCAGCTCACGCGTAACCTTATTTTTATTAAAACCTTAACTGGGGTATTACCGTTATTAGGCTTGCTTGGTACGGTGGATGGCATGATTGATAATTTCTCTGTGCTATCTGACAGTCTCGGGGTTTCAGAATTATTTAGCAGTGGTATTGCTCAAGCATTATTAACCACCTTAGCGGGATTAGTGACGGGTTTGTCGGGGTTGTTTTTTTGTCATAGCTTGAACAAACGCGCGAACTTGCTGACCTTGGATTTGGCGCAAAAATTAGTTGTGAAAGGGATTTAAATGAGAACACGATTTAGTCGAAATAATAGCGATGCGCTTACTGTCGATTTAACGCCAATGATTGATATGGTGTTTATTTTACTTATCTTTTTTTTAGTTACCGCATCGTTTAACAAGATGAATGCCATTGATATTCAACGCCCCGATGGCGCGACCAATGATATGCAAGGCGCGGTGAGTTTAGTGGTGTCTATCGATGCAGAAAACGGTGTGTGGATCGAAGGCGAGCCAGTTGATATTCGTAAATTACGTAGTCGAGTGAAAACATTAAGTGGTGGCGATCATACTTCGGTGATGTTGAATGCTGATCGCAGTGTTGATACCGGCCGTTTAATTGAAGTATTAGATCAAGTCAGATTAGCTGGGGTGGACAATGTTGCAGTCGCAACAGCGAGGCAGTAAGGGTCATTGGCTGTTGGCGTTCGGGCTGGCAGTCGTGGTGAATGTCAGTTTAGCGGGATTAATTTATTCGTTAACGGTTGGCAGCAATAAACCCCCTGTACAAGATCCTATTTCGATCGACTTCCGCCAATTCACCGATTCAAGTGTTGAAGAACAGGACATTAGCCCTGAGCTAGAAGTGATCCCTGAACCAAAACCACAGCAAGAAATGGTGACCTTACCGCAACCTGTGCAACCGAGTTTTGATGTCCAGAATATTAATTTAAACAGCAGTATTACCTTACCTGCGTTAGCTGTGCCGACCTTTGATGTATCGCCACAACTCGTCGATGTGACCAGGCATATTCAACCACAAGCTGATGTGATACCTGTTGCAGTCGCGGCTGTTGAACAAGCTGCGGTTGGCGAGCCGGAAATTGGTTTTGCTAAAGTATTACGTAAAACTAACCCGCAATATCCGTACAAAGCCAAACGTCTGAAAATTGAAGGCTATGTGCTGTTACATGTCTTGATTAATGATGAAGGGCGCAGTGAAGAGATCAAGATAATCGAAGAAAGCCCGCGTGGTTATTTCGGTAAAGTGTCGCGTAAATCAGTGCGCCGCTGGCAGTTTGAAAAAGCCCCTGCAGGTACCGAAGTATGGAAAAAATGGAGAATGGTCTTTGAGCTTAATTAAAATGCAGCAAGGTTGTTCATCGCTTTCACCGGCACTATCATCACCGTCATCACTGCTGTCGGGTTTGCTGTTGTTAGCCATATTGATGTTGTCGTTACCATCTGCACAAGCGCAGCAAGTACCAGCCTCTGTTTATAGCCGTTATGTTAGCTTAACAACGGCGTTTGCGAAGATGTCGGCACAGGATGATAAGCAAAGCAAAGCTAAGGCTGACTCGAATAAGATCTTAACCAACGACATCGCTGATTTTTATCAGCAGCAATTGGCTCACTCCGTTGAACGTCAATTGTTGGCGAGTAATTTACAGCTGCAAATCTTGCTTGGTCAGCAAAATTACAAACAGGGTTATCAAGTGGTGACTCGGCTATTAAGTTTATCGCTAGAGCTTGAGCAGCAACTGACATTCCAACAATTAGCAGCACAGCTAGCCGCATCGTTATCTTCCCCTGCAAACGCTAATAAAACCCCAGATACAAATAAAAAGTCATGGGCATTAGTAACTCAACATCTTAATGCTTGGTTTTTGCTGGTGGACAAGCTTGATGATAAGCAGCGTGAGACTTACAAGATCACCAAGGATCAACAAGCCAGTAATGCGGCATTATTAGCGCAAGGTTATTATTTACAAGACAAGTTAATCGCTGCTTTAGCACCGTCAAAACGAGCCTATAAGTTAGCACCGAAAAAAGAATCTTACCTGCAATTATTATTAGCGTTATTACAGCGTTTAGAACACAGCAAACAGCTTAATAAGCACCTGCAAATAGCGGTAGTCGATTTCCCTCAATCAAAAGATTATTGGGAACGTTTAGCGTATAGCTATCTTAGTTTAGAGCAGAATAAAGCCGCGTTATCGATATTGGCGATCACGCGTAATCAAGGTCTGCTTACCGCCCAAGGCTATCGGGTATTAGCGTCGTTATATCTTCAACAACAACAACCGAGATTAGCGGCTGATGTGTATATTGAAGGCGCAGAGAAAAAACTTTTATCACTCGATTTAGCTTATTTCAAAGGCCTGAGTGATGCCTGGTTAATGGCGCGAGAACGCAGTAAAGCACTGGATGTTTTAGCGCAAGCTAAACGCGCTGGCATTAAATTAGCCAAGCATGAGCAACAGCAAGCGCAGTTATTGTATTTAGAAGCGCGCTGGTCAGAAGCTGAATTAGCGTATGCCGCATTATTGGATCTCGATGTTACAAACAAAGATCAAAAAACGTTACTGAAGACGGACAAATGGCGTTTTTTATTAGCTGTTAGTCAGATAGAGCAGGGTAAAAAAAACCAAGCCAAAGATAATTTACTGCTACTGCAGACCAAGCAATATCAAGGTTACAGTAAAGGCTGGTTAGGGCAGCTCTAGATCACATTTTTATCCCATTATGGCTAGTGCCGAGTAATCAAAACCCCTCTATAGTTAAGTGATATAAACCCTATAGTAAGGCCGTTATAATGCAGTTATCGAATATAGTACAGCGTGGTTGGGAAGCTGTAGGTAAAGGTGATTTTGATGCCTTGGTTACTGATTACACGGATGATATGACATTTGTAATGCCCGGACAGGAAGATATCCTCCGAGGACGAGGGACGTTTCGTAAAGCGCTAAATAATCTTGGCGGTTTGTTGCCACCTGGTTTTGAGATCACTGAACTGCGACATACTGAAGGCGAAAATGAAGTTGTCTCAATCGTTGAATGGAAATCCGATAAGGTCGAGTCTTCACAATTATCAGTGTTGTTCAGATTTGAAGGTGAAAAAATTTATGAGGAGCGCTGGTTCGTTGATACTGAGCAATGGAAAAGTTTGTTTTGATAAAGTCTGTTTTATTAAAAAAATAGAGGCGGATATAACATCAGCCTCTATTCACAATATCGTTTAAGCTTGTTCGCTTTCTTCGATCATTTCTTCAAGCTGTTCGTTTAATTCCATCCAGGTGGTTTCAGCTTCTTCAATCGCAACAACAAACTTCGCTTGCTCGCTTAATGCGGTTTTTAGCTTGGCTTTGTTTTGCTCTTCATAAATGCTGGCTTCACTGAGCTGGGTTTCAACGGCTGTTAACTTGTCACCTAACGTTTCAAGTTGCTTGTCGAGCTTTTCAATGTGCTTACGTATTGGTTGCGTAATTTTACGTAATTCCGCGGCTTTACGTTTTTGATCTTTCTTACCTTGCGCACTGTTGACGCTGGTATTAACTACTTGCGTAGCTTGTTTCTCAACTTTTTGCTGTTCCGATAACCAGACATGGTAATCATCTAAGTCGCCGTCAAACGGTAATACCTTTTTATCGTGTACCAAGTACAGCTCATCAGTCGTAGAGCGTAATAAGTGACGATCATGGGATACGACAATCATAGCGCCTTCGAAGCCTTGTAGGGCAACTGACAGCGCGTGACGCATTTCTAAATCCAAGTGGTTGGTTGGTTCATCAAGCAGTAACAGGTTCGGTTTTTGCCATACGATCAGAGCTAATACCAAACGCGCTTTTTCACCACCGGAAAATGGACGTACGATATCTAATGCTTTCTCGCCGATGAAACCAAAACCGCCTAAGAATTTACGCAGTTCTAATTCTGTTTTATCGGGCGCAAGACGTACCATATGTTGTAATGGTGTTTCGTCCAAACGTAAGAATTCTAATTGGTGCTGGGCAAAGTAACCGACTTTTGAATTCGGATTAACTTCTAACGTGCCTTTTAGTGGCATCATTTCAGCAGACAACAATTTAATTAATGTTGATTTACCTGCGCCGTTACGACCCAATAAACCAATACGGCTGCCTGGGACTAGATTCAACTTAATGTTATCAAGAATCAGGGTGTCGCCATAACCTGCACATACATTTTCCATTGTTAACAACGGCATTGGCAGCGCATCAGGTTCTAAGAAACGAAAGCTAAATTGCGAATCAGCATTGGCCGCAGAAATAAGTTCCATACGTTCCATCGCTTTAATACGACTTTGCGCTTGTTTGGCTTTTGATGCTTTATAACGGAAACGGTCAATATAACTTTGCATGTGGGCAACTTCACGCTGTTGCTTTTCAAACATAGATTGTTGTTGAGATAGTTTTTCAGCACGCTGTTTTTCGAATGAGGTGTAATCACCTGTGTATTCGTTGAGCTTTCGGTCTTCAACGTGAATGATCTTAGTAATAATAGCATCAAGGAAATCGCGATCATGCGAGATCAGCATTAAGGTGCCGTCATATTGTTTTAACCATTTTTCTAACCAGATAACCGCATCCAAATCCAAGTGGTTGGTTGGTTCATCTAGTAGTAATAGGTCAGAACGGCATAACAGTGCCTGCGCTAAGTTTAAACGCATACGCCAACCACCCGAGAAGCTCTGTACCGGGAGTTGTTGTTTGTCTTCGCTAAAACCTAAACCTGATAACAGTTCAGAGCAGCGCGCGTTAATGCCATAAGCACCAATCGCATCGAGCTTGCCGTGGATCTCAGCAATCTTGTTGCCGTTATCTACCGCTTCAGCTTGTGCAAGATCCGCTTCTAATTGACGAAATTCAATATCACCATCTAACACGTAATCATGGGCGCTGCGATCGAGTGCAGGGGTTTCCTGTTTAACACTCGATACTTGCCAACCCGTTGGATAGGTTAGGCTACCGTTATCCAAACTAATTTCATGGCGGATCAGGGCAAATAGACTGGATTTACCACAGCCGTTCTTACCAACTAAACCAACCTTTTGACCTGGGTTGATTTTGGCACTGGTATTCGTAATAAGCGGCTTGCCGCCACGCAGAAGTTCAATATCGCTAGCTATGATCATATGAGGGCTATTAGTAACTATAATTGCGGCGATTTTAGCGGATTTACGCCCATTTTAAAATGTTAAACTTTGAAATTTGTACTAAGAATAAAGTACACTCTCAGTTAAACGATGCTAATGGCTTAGTCAAACGATACTAATAGACTTAATATCAGTTTATTAAATCAGCTTGTTAAGCACGCTTAAGCTCGTGAAAAGACTAGGAGGTTGCAGTGGTTGAACGGAAGAAAAGACGCTTTGTCGCCGGCGCTAAATGCCCGACGTGCAATGAAATAGATGTGATCCAGCTATTTCAAGTGAATGGGGTAGAAACAATTGAATGTGTTAGTTGTGGCTATACTCAAGCGCAAGCAGAAGGAGAGGTGAATACCGCCACCCGCGATTTCGAACAAATGATAGGGGTCTTTAAGCAAGACTAATAATGACCTTGCTTAAAGAAAACTGTAATAGTTAATTTAGAAATAGAGAATAAATATGTTTATTGAAGCAAACTCAGTTGTAGTACTACACTTCGCAGTAACAGATGATAAAGGTGAACTTATCGATGATACGCGTGATTCATCACCACTAGAATTCTTAATGGGTTCTGGTTACCTTGTTCCTGGTCTTGAAGCTGAGCTTGAAGGTCTGAAAGTGGGTGACGATTTTGACGTTAAAGTTGAACCTGAACAAGGTTACGGCATCTACGATCCTGAGCTAGTACAAGAAGTACCTGCTGAGTTATTCGAAGGCGTTGAAGGCGTTGAACCTGGTATGGCATTCAGTGCTGACACCGATGCGGGTCACCGCACTATTATCGTAACTGCTGTTGAAGACGACATTGTTGTTGTTGATGCAAACCATCCATTTGCAGGTCGTACACTGCAATTTAATGGTGAAGTCATTGGCATGCGTGAAGCGACTGAAGAAGAATTAGAACATGGTCACATCCATGGCGCTGATGGCTGTGGTCACGACCACGAACATGAGCACGACCATGATCATGAAGGCGGCTGTTGTGGTTCTGAAGAACCAAAAGAAGAGAAAAAAGACGGTTGCTGCGGCGGTCACTAATCATTAGTGATGCTCAGTTATCGATTTAATAAAAAAATGCCAGTCACAGTGACTGGCATTTTTTTTGTTTAGTGCGGTACGGTAAGTCATCTGTTTTGTATTGAGTGATGACAACGCCCACTATTCTCGCATTAATAATGCGGTGGTGGTGTCTCGTCTGCTTCACTTGCTAGACCACTACCTACTTGCATTGTTTTGATGCGGCTAATTAAAAATGTCAGCTGTACTTTCTGATCTTCCAGTATTTTTTGCTGATCAATAATGGCATTATTTAATTGTTCGATGGTGTCGTCTTGAAAGCTTAGTTTCATTTCTAAGTTTTCAACACGGTCTTCTAATTGCTGAATTTCCATGTTTTATCCGCTATGGCTATAATCTACTAAACTAAGTTTAACATGTAATGTCTATTTATTTGAGCTGAAATACTAGCCTAGATAAGATGTAAAACTAAGTAAAGTAGAGTGATTTATCATTTTTTACATTTATAGTTGTTAATATCTTGTGTGGAAGCATCAAATAGTTATGATAATGCTAAGTAGTTTAAGTATGTATAACTAATAACGTAGTTGTGTAATTTCACTGTATTATTTTAATTAGGTATTTCGATGAAAAAATTTTTTAAAGTAACAATACTCGCTTCAGCGGTATCTCTGTTAGCAGCCTGTGGCCAAGAAGCACAAGCAGATAAAGTAACGGACATTAAGGCATACAGCGAAGATCAACAAGCCGCTTATGCAATTGGCTCAATCGTCGCTCGCAACTTGGTTGCACCGCTTAAGCGTCAAGAAGAGCTAGGTGCGCCGTTAGATAAAGAAATCATCGTTCAAGGTATTACTGATGCGTTAAACGAAACGACACAGTTATCTGATGAAGAGTTACAAGCTGTATTAAAAGCGTATGACGAAAAAATGAATACGTTATCAACTGAAGCAGCACGTGTAGAAAGCGAAAAAGCACAAACTGACTCAGTAAACTTCTTTGCTGAAAACGGCAAAAAAGAAGGCATCACAACAACAGACTCTGGTCTTCAATATGAAGTACTGACAGCTGGTGAAGGCGATCTAGCATCACCTTCTGATACAGTAACTGTGCATTACACAGGTTCATTGCTAGACGGTTCAGTATTTGATAGTTCTGTTGAACGTGGCGAACCAGCAACATTTGCACTTAACCGTGTAATTCCTGGTTGGACTGAAGGTGTTGCACTAATGAATGTGGGCAGTAAGTATAAATTATACATCCCATCTGAATTAGGTTACGGCGCACAAGGTGCGGGTGCAGATATCCCACCAAATTCAACATTAGTATTTGAAGTTGAATTACTTGAAATTGCTGGCCAAGAAAAATAATTAGACGTATTAAAATACAGTAGCTGAGTGATTCAGTTATTGTGTTTTTATTCGATTAAAAAGACAAAACCCATTCATATTTAAGTATGTGAATGGGTTTTTTATTGGCTGGCTATTATTTATCAGGTGTTCTTTATTCTGTACTCTGTGTTATTGCAGACGTCATTCTTGATGATGTAATGCTATATCTTAAGCATTACCCACTATTTTTTAGTCTATCTATTCGCAACGATTATTCAGCGTCTACGACTTCGCGATGATACGTTGCAAGCGCGTATAACAATTGATCTTCTAATTCAAAACGCTGCTCTAATAACTCACCGACTTTTGACATATCATTATCTAAAGACTTGATTAATGTGTCGTCATCTTGATTGCCGTCACCGTATTTATCATTAAATTCAACTAATGCTTCAGTTGTTAATACGATCTTCGGTTGGATTTTTTGTGCAAGAGACAAACTTTTAGCGCTGTTTTCGGCACACTGAGACACGATTTGATCGTAAACTTCGAAATGGCCTGTCGATAGATAATCGATTAAAATTTGGCAGAAAGCTTGTAGTTCATCTTTGCTGGGCAATGCGGCAGTTTTCTGAAATGGGGGTAAGCCTTCGAGTTTGCAATAATCGACAATTAATTCTTGTCGCTCTTCGAGCCAATGATCAATGGCGTTGTGTGTTCCGCCCCAAGCTTGTTGCGCTTGTTCTAATTTAGTTAACATATGACTTACTCCATGTACCCTTAAAAAATTAAGGTGTCCTATTACTAAATTTTTTACCGTAATACGTCAACACTATTTTATCTGGTCAAACCTGATTAATTGGCGTCACAATAACAGATTAATCTACTAAAGCATCGTTACGGGTTTAAAACTGTTGTAGCACTAATGATAGCACATAAGCATTTGTTATGACTGATTTTTGCTTTTGTTCAGCAAGCTTGTTAAATAATTGTGATTGATGTCTCTGATTAACTTAGCGTTAATTGTGCAAACTAATTACCATTATTGAATGTAGTGAAACTAGTTTGCCAGTGACGTCGGAGTGGCGTTGCAAATTTGTTGTTTTTTTCTCCGTTTAGGCCTGAACAAGACGGTGTAATCCGGTATTTTGGCGATGAATGCCCTGTTAGGATCAACTTGTTGGTAAATTAGTCATGAAAATGGCGTCAAATATTTTGTCAATTGTTGAATAATGTTACAATCACGCCATATTAGAGCCGCAATTCAGGAAAGGATATGAGCGAGTTAAAGAATGATCGTTATTTACGTGCGTTAGCCAAAGAATCGGTAGACCAAACACCAGTATGGATGATGCGTCAAGCAGGCCGTTATTTACCAGAATATAAAGCAACGCGCGCTGAAGCGGGTGACTTTATGTCGCTGTGTAAGAATGCTGAACTTGCTTGTGAAGTAACGCTACAACCATTACGCCGTTTTCCACTTGATGCGGCTATTCTGTTTTCAGATATTTTAACCATCCCTGATGCGATGGGTTTAGGTCTGTACTTTTCAGAAGGTGAAGGTCCTAAATTTGAGCGTCCGATCACGTGTAAAGCGGATGTTGATAAAATTGGTCACCCAGATCCAGAAGGTGAGCTGCAATATGTAATGAATGCAGTGCGTACTATCCGTAAAAATCTTGATGGCGCAGTGCCATTAATTGGTTTTTCTGGTAGCCCTTGGACACTGGCAACTTACATGGTTGAAGGCAGTGGTACAAAAACGTTTACTAAAATTAAAAAAATGGGTTTTGCTGAACCGCAAACATTACATTTATTATTAGATAAACTAGCTGATTCTGTTATCACTTACCTGAATGCGCAAATTGCTGCGGGTGCACAATCTGTGATGGTATTTGATACTTGGGGTGGCGTATTATCACCACGTGATTACAAAGATTTCTCACTGCAGTACATGCACAAAATTGTTGATGGCTTAACGCGTTTCAGCGATGGTCGTAAAGTACCAGTTACTTTGTTCACTAAAAATGGTGGTCAATGGATCGAGCAAATCGCAGCAACAGGTTGTGACGCGATTGGTCTTGATTGGACAATTGATATTGCTGAAGCAAAAGCACGTGTTGGCGATAAAGTTGCACTTCAAGGTAATATGGATCCTTCAATGCTTTATGCATCACCAGAACGTATTCGTGAAGAAGTAAGCACGATTTTAGCTGGTTTTGGTGAAGGCAATGGTCACGTGATGAACTTAGGTCACGGTATCCATTTAGATGTTGAACCTGAAAAAGCCGGTGTATTCATCGAAGCGGTTGGTGAATTCAGTAAGCAATACCATAAATAATGATTACGTTTAAGGCTGTCGCGCGAGGTTTAATACTTTAGCGGTACACTTTATGCGGTAAATCAAAACAAAAACGGCGTCTATTTGCATAGACGCCGTTTTTTTATATTTTATTTTTAGACTTAATAATCAGCACTAAGACACGCTAAATATTAACCTAAGTTAACCGCTAAAATCTTTTCTGCGTTGGCTTTTAGTGCTGGCTGTTCTAACAGATCGTAGGCTTTAATCATTACTTTTAACGCGCCAGTACGTGATTCAGTGTCGGCGAAATTGTCGATAATGTGTTGTGCACGTTGGATCGCAGCGATGTAGGCCTTACGCTTCATGTAATATTCAGCGGCAGATAATTCATAACGCGCAAGGCGACTTTTAATTGCAATCGCACGCTTCTGCGCATCAGCCACATACTCACTTTCTGGGTAGCGTTTGATTAAGCGAGAGAAGTCATTGAAGGCCGCATTTGCATAACTTGGGTCTCGATCTGAACGATCTATATTAAATAGGGCATGAAATAGGTTATAATCCGCGCCCATATTGGTAAGTCCACGCATATAGTAGACATAATCAATGTCTTTATGGCTTGGATTTAAGCGAATAAAGCGATCTATATTGGCCAATGCCTGTGCAGTGTCACTATTCTTGTAGTAAGCATAAATCAAGTCTAGTTGTACTTGCACTGTGTGCGGGCCAAATGGATAACGCGTATCAAGCGCTTCAAGCGTTTCAATTGCGGATACAAAATTACCCGCTTGTAACGATTGTTGAGCGATGCTGTACAACTCAATGGCTGGTTTATCTGGTACCGATGATTCTGTTTTTGAAGAACAACCGGTAGCTACAACGAGTGCGAGTGATAAACTTATTGCTAATTTTATTGATTTTTTCATTAGGTTGGATAAATTCCAAATTGCTTAATGCGAAAATAATTACGTAGCTAATATGCTACAGCAAAATAAAAGGCTAAAATAGCCTGAATCCTGTAATTATACTGAAAATTAGGACCGAAGAGGGTCCCTGCTACCTATGAGCCAACAAATAGAACTTTCTGCCGTCGTTGCAGAACACCAAGTCGGTCAACGTTTAGACCAAGTTTTAGCTGAGATGTTCCAAGATTATTCTCGTTCACGTCTAAAAGAATGGATTCTTGCTGGATTTGTTACCTTAAATGGCGAAGTTGTAGTTAAAGCTCGCGGTAAAATGCAATTTGGTGACACCATTGTATTGAACGCGGAAGTTGACGAAGAAGTACGCTACGAGCCACAAGATATGCCACTTAATATTGTTTATGAAGATGACGATATTCTTGTGATCAATAAACCAGCGGGCTTAGTTGTTCACCCTGGTGCAGGTAACCCGGATGGTACAGTGCTTAACGCATTGTTATTCCGTTACCCTGACATTGTTAACGTACCACGTGCTGGTATCGTTCACCGTCTGGATAAAGACACGACTGGTTTGATGGTAATTGCGAAAACAATTCCAGCGCAAACGCATTTAGTGATTGCACTACAAGCGCGTAAAATTACGCGTGAGTATGAAGCGATTGTAACCGGTTCAATGACTGCTGGTGGTTTTGTTGATGAGCCGATTGGTCGTCATGCAACGAAACGTATCCAAATGGCTGTTCGTCCACTTGGTAAAGCGGCGAAAACGCATTACCGTGTAGCCGAAAAATACCGTGCGCATACGTTGTTAAGATTGCGTCTTGAATCAGGTCGTACGCATCAAATCCGTGTACACATGACTCACATTACGCATCCAATCGTTGGAGATCCGGTTTATTCTGGTCGTCCAAAGCCACCTGGCAATGCAACTGATACGCTAATTTTGGCACTACGTGGTTTTGGCCGTCAGGCTCTACACGCACGTATGTTGAGATTAGAGCATCCAGTAACCGGTGAAATGATGATGTGGCGCGCAGAACGTCCGTCTGATATGAATACGCTTATTCATATCCTACGTGAAGATACTGCGTTAAACATGGTTGATGATTACATTAGCTAATCATTAATGATGCCTCGTCTTATTCAACCAAACTGGCCTGCGCCGGGCAATGTCAAAGCGCTGAGCACCACTCGTGAGGGTGGTGTGAGTCATGCGCCCTATGCTGGACTAAATTTAGGTCTGCATGTGCAAGATGATAGTCAGTTGGTGTGGCAGAATCGACAGTTGTTAATGACAGCTGGGCATTTGCCACAACAGCCATATTGGTTGAATCAAACGCACAGTACGGATGTTGTTAGTCTTGTGGGTCAATCTCATGATGCCGAGCAATTACCCGCTGCTGATGCGTCTGTTACCCAAATGACGGGGCAAGTTTGTTTAGTGATGACTGCTGACTGTTTACCGCTGTTAATTTGCGATAAAGCAGGCACGCAAGTCGCCGCTATTCATGCTGGCTGGCGTGGTTTACTCGATGGTATCATTGAAAATACCCTTGCCAAATTAAGCGCTACACCGAATGATTTATTGGTGTGGTTAGGTCCAGCAATTAGCCAGAGACATTTTCAAGTGGGTAGTGAGGTACGTGATGCCTTTATTACGCATGATCCGCAAGCAAGCAGCGCTTTTATTGCCGATGGTGATAAATGGTTAGCTGATCTCTATTTATTAGCACGACAACGCTTACAGGCGTTAACGGTTAATACTGCTGATATTTATGGTGGTGACCACTGTACATACCGTGAAACTGATTTATTCTATTCTTATCGACGAGATCACCAAACAGGCCGCCAGGCAAGTTTGATTTACCTTGAAATTCAATAAATAATCCCCAGATCATAACTATGGGTATTAGTGTCTTATTACATATCCCCAAACCCATTAAACGACTATAATTATATCTCACGACTATCATGACAATTCATGACTATAGCAGCGTTGCTGCATCTGCTTTTTGCTCAACACCGATAGGACATCGCTATGCGCTTAGATCAACTTACTTCCAAATTTCAAATGGCTATTTCTGATGCGCAGTCACTTGCTTTGGGTAAAGATAATCAATTTATCGAACCTATTCACTTGATGACCGCGTTATTAAATCAAGATCACAGCTCTATTCGTCCCTTGCTCACTGCCGCAACCATCGATGCCAATTCATTACGTTGGCAGTTAGCCGATGAGTTAGAGCGTTTACCACAAGTGCAAGGTACACAAGGCGACATCCAATTATCGTCAGCGTTGAATATGCTCTTAAACTTGTGTGATAAATTTGCCCAAAAACGTAAAGATAAATTTATTTCTTCCGAGATGTTTGTTCTGGCAGCGGTTGAAGATAAAGGCCGTTTAGGTGAGTTGTTACGTAAAGCAGGTGGCACGCGCAAACAAGTGGAAGAAGCGATTGATGTGATCCGCGGTGGCGAAAAAGTGGATAACCAAGGTGCAGAAGAACAGCGTGAAGCATTAACTAAATATACCTTAGATCTGACTGAACGTGCTGAAGTCGGTAAGCTTGATCCTGTGATCGGTCGTGATGACGAGATCCGTCGTGCGATTCAAGTATTACAACGCCGGACTAAAAATAACCCGGTATTAATTGGTGAACCTGGCGTGGGTAAAACGGCGATTGCCGAAGGTTTAGCACAACGTATTGTTAATGGTGAAGTGCCAGAAGGTTTAAAGAATAAACGGGTATTATCACTGGATATGGGGGCGTTAATCGCGGGTGCCAAATACCGTGGTGAGTTTGAAGAACGCTTGAAATCGGTGATCAAAGAACTCGAGCAAACCGAAGGTCAAACAATTCTATTTATTGATGAATTGCATACGATGATCGGCGCGGGGAAAGGCGATGGAGCCATGGATGCGGGTAATATGTTAAAACCTGCATTAGCGCGTGGTGAGTTACATTGTATGGGCGCGACGACGTTAGATGAGTATCGTAAATATATTGAAAAAGATGCGGCGCTTGAACGTCGTTTCCAAAAAGTATTAATTGAAGAACCGAGTGTTGAAGATACCATTGCTATCTTACGTGGTCTAAAAGCGCGTTATGAACTGCATCATAATGTTGATATTACCGATCCGGCGATTGTCGCGGCGGCCACTTTATCACACCGTTATATTTCCGACCGTCAATTACCTGATAAAGCCATTGATCTGATTGATGAAGCTGCATCATCGATTCGTCTGCAAATGGATTCCAAACCAGAAGCGTTAGATAAGTTAGAACGTCGTATTATTCAGCTTAAAATTGAGCAGCAAGCACTTGAAAAAGAAGATGATGCTGCCAGTATTAAACGCCTAACCATATTGGCAGAAGAATTAGCAGAAAAACAAGATAAGTTTAACGATTTAGACGAGATATGGCGCACCGAAAAAGCCGCACTTTCTGGTACTAAACACATTAAATCGGCGTTAGATAAAGCCCGTGTCGAACTGGATGTAGCCAGACGCGCCAGCGATTTAAATAAAATGTCGGAACTGCAATACGGTACGATCCCGATGTTAGAAAAACAATTAGATCTCGCCGCGCAAGCAGAGATGCAAGACATGACCTTGTTAAAGCATAAGGTTGGTGAAGCTGAGATCGCTGATATTCTATCGCGCTGGACCGGTATCCCAGTGAACCGCATGCTGGAAGGCGAAAAAGAAAAATTATTGGCGATGGAAGATAACTTACACGAACGTGTTATCGGCCAAGCAGAAGCCATTAGTGTTGTTTCTAATGCTATTCGTCGTAGCCGTGCGGGTTTAGCCGATCCAAACCGTCCGATGGGTTCATTCTTATTTATGGGCCCAACGGGTGTCGGTAAAACCGAAGTGTGCAAAGCTTTGGCTGATTTTATCTTTGACTCCGACCATGCCATGGTTCGCATTGATATGTCGGAATTTATGGAAAAACATTCGGTTGCACGTTTAATCGGCGCACCTCCGGGTTATGTCGGCTATGAAGAAGGTGGTTACCTGACCGAAGCCGTACGCCGTAAACCGTATTCGGTGATCTTGCTGGATGAAATTGAAAAAGCCCATCCAGATATCTTTAATATTTTATTACAGGTATTAGATGATGGCCGTTTAACCGATGGTCAAGGCCGTACCGTTGATTTCCGTAATACCGTGATTATTATGACGTCTAATTTAGGCTCAGATATTATCCAAGCTGAATATGGTAAACATGATTACGATACCGTGAAGGATCAGTTATTAGAGTTACTTGGTCAGACTTTCCGTCCAGAGTTTATTAACCGGATTGATGATACTGTGATATTCCACCCATTGGGCCGTAGTCACATCGAGAAAATTGCCGCGATCCAATTAAAATCATTAGAAGCACGCTTAAAACAATTAGGCTATGGCTTGTCGATTACCGCGGGGGCGTTAGCAAAATTAGCCGATGCTGGCTTCGATCCGTTATTTGGTGCTAGACCACTTAAACGGGTATTACAAAAACAGGTTGAAAATCGCTTGGCTAATGCCATTTTGGCGGGCAGTATAGTCCCGGGTAAAGCCGTGAAAATAAGCGTGGTTGATGATGAGTTAAGCATTAGCCAATAACGCCTAAACGTTATTAACTTATTACTGATGATGAAAAAGCCCTGAGTTGCAGGGCTTTTTTTTGTCTACAGATTAATTGTTAATCATTCACACTGCATTATGTATTTTTATTGAAGTATTCCGTGCTAGTATTTATCCATTCGTAGCATTTAATGTTGCGATATATCCACACTAAGTTCGGATGAAGGTAGCAGGAGAGTGGCACTTGGATTCAAATAAATAAGTGCCCGCCGAAGAAGTAAATCTTTCAGGCGCTTTATTCCGCGAGGAAAAGTAGGGACTGTTACTGGACGAGCCTCTGGAGAGATCCATTAAATTGGACGCCGAAGGAGCAAAGCGACAATGTCGTTGAAACTCTCAGGTACAAAGGACAGAGGATAGGATTATTTTTTTTGCGTACTTTCACGTCTGCTTTTTGCCTTGGCTGTTGCTGTGGTTTTTTTGCTTCGTTTACCCATTTTGAATAATTACATCCTCCTCAGATTCACATTCTTGAGGAATGATTTTAATGCACTCTTTACAATTAACAGCACATTTAACAGCACTATTAACATCAACATTATTAGCACCTACACTATCTGCATCAGAGCTATCAGCATCTGCACTACCAGATATCACCGATTTACCACTACAGTCTTCGTTACTGCAATCCATCGTTAATTTTTTATCACAACCGCTGCAAAATATCCTACAAAGCATCGATCATTTTATTTGGGGCCCGCCATTATTATTACTCTTGGTCGGCACCGGTATTTATCTCACTTTGCGTTTAGGTTTTTTACAAATTACTAAGTTACCGTTAGCGCTAAAATATTTGTTTTCAGGGGATAAAGGCGATGGTCAGAAAGGCGACATCAGTAGCTTTGCGGCATTATGCACCGCGCTTTCTGCCACTATCGGTACCGGTAATATAGTCGGCGTTGCCACCGCCATTAAAATGGGTGGTCCCGGAGCATTATTTTGGATGTGGATGGCGGCCTTTTTTGGCATGGCAACCAAATATGCCGAATGTTTATTAGCAGTGAAATATCGCGTCGTTGATGAAAAAGGCCAAATGGCAGGCGGCCCGATGTATTACCTTGAGCATGGTTTGGGCAATCGCTTTTTAGCTAAAGCTTTTGCACTTTTTGGTATTGGCGTAGCGTGCTTTGGTATTGGTACTTTTCCGCAAGTGAATGCGATCACTGAAGCCGTGCAGATATCTTTTGACGTGCCAGTGTGGCTGTCTGCTGCAGTGCTGACGATATTGGTGGCGATGGTGACGCTTGGCGGTATTCGTTCTATTTCTGATATTGCTCAGCGTACTGTTCCTGTGATGGCGGTATGTTATGTCTTTGCGTCGTTGTTGGTGCTGTTATTTAATATTGAAGCTGTACCAGGTGCCATTGCTTTAGTGATCAGTAGTGCCTTTACGCCAACCGCAGCAACCGGTGGTTTCTTAGGGGCGACTGTGATGCTGGCTATCCAAAGTGGTGTGGCGCGTGGTGTGTTTTCTAATGAGTCGGGTTTAGGTAGCGCACCAATCGCCGCTGCGGCTGCAAAAACAGATTCTTGTGTAAAGCAGGGCTTGATTTCAATGACGGGTACTTTCTTCGATACCATCATTATTTGTACTATGACAGGGCTGACGTTAGTGCTAACAGGGGTATGGAGTGGTGAGACTTCCGGCGCAGCGATGACAACGTTAGCATTTGAACAAGGTCTATCCCCGTTAATCGGCCAATATGTGATTACCTTAGGGTTAGTGTTCTTTGCTTTCACGACTATTCTAGGTTGGAATTATTATGGTGAACGTTGTGTGCAATATCTGTTTGGCCAAAAGGGCATTAAACCGTACAAGTATGGTTATATTTTATTGGTTGCTGGTGGCGCGTTCCTACATCTGGATCTGATTTGGATCTTGGCGGATATTGTTAATGGCTTAATGGCGATCCCGAACCTAATCGGTTTGATTGGTTTACGTCATGTGGTGATTGAAGAAACGCGATTATTCTTTGATAAATTAACCGTGAGTGAACAAACCGCATAGTTTTATTGAGTGGCAGTAAGTCGAGCTGACTTATTGCCGTTTAATACGTTTTCACCGATTATCAGCGCACGATCAGTAGTATTACTGTGTTACCTCTGTCATTAACCTCATATCATAACTGTCTATCATTCTGCGTAGAACATGAGACTGTTATGAGCCTTTCCCAGCAAGTATTTAAACAATTATCTAATACCGTTAATCAATCTGTCGTCGGTCAAGACGATGTAGTCAAAGCCTTGCTGATTGGTTTATTAACCCGTGGTCATGTGCTGCTCGAAGGTTTGCCCGGTACAGCCAAAACACGTTCGATTAAAGCGCTCGCTGATGCCATGAATGCTGATTTCGGTCGTGTGCAATTCACTCCTGATTTATTACCGTCTGATGTAACAGGCGCTGAAATTTACCGTGAGGTTGATGGTAAGCACAGCCTGACATTTCAACCCGGGCCTATTTTTAACAATTTAGTCCTCGCCGATGAAATTAACCGAGCGCCAGCAAAAGTACAATCTGCGTTGCTAGAAGCGATGGCTGAAAATTCAGTCACATCGGCAGGTGAAACGCGTCAACTACCGCATTTATTTATGGTATTAGCGACTCAAAATCCAGTGGAACAAGAAGGTACTTATCCGTTACCTGAAGCGCAAATGGATCGTTTTATGTTGAAAGTGAATGTCGATTATCCCGATGCCGAATCTGAGCTAGCGATTATTGATTTGGTACGCGAAGAAGAGTTAATGAGTATATCGAGTGATGATTCATCTGAAGATAGTGAGCCAAAGGATCCTGCAGGATCTCAGCCTCAAGGTATTATCAAAAACAGTCTCTCAATCCCCGAACTGATGATTCGACCTGAACATATCATTGTCGCGCAACAAGAAGTGTCTCGGATCTATATTTCACCATTGTTAAAAAGTTATGTGGTTAATTTGGTGATGGCAACGCGAGGCATAGGCGATTATAGCCATGCTCAATTTCCGCAATGGTTATCTGTCGGCGCAAGTCCCAGAGCCAGTATCGCGCTCGATCGTGGTGCTAGAGCACATGCCTGGTTAGCGGGACGTGATTATGTCGACCCGGATGATGTACGCGCTATGGTGCATTTGGTATTAGGGCATCGTTTAGTATTAAGTTATACGGCCATTAGTGAGCGGATCACCACAACTCAGGTGATTGATGAGATCCTTGAACATGTGTTGATTGGGTAGCGTTATGGCTTGGAGTACATGGTTTTCAACGACGGATAAACCAGGCAGTTCTTTGCATGATGATCCGCGTATATATACGGATTTAAATGATTTATTAAAAATTAAAGCGCAAACGGCAGGTTTTAGTTTTTCTCCCAAGCAGGGACGTTGTAGTATTTTTTCGGGGTTACATGAATCACGCTTACGCGGACGAGGATTAAACTTTGAAGAATTGCGCCATTATAATAATGGCGATGACGTTAAAAACTTAGATTGGAAAGTCACGTTAAGAACCGGTAAACCGCATGTACGCGCTTACAGTGAAGAAAAAGAGCGGCAGATTTGGCTGTGTGTCGATCAGCGTCAATCGATGTTTTTTAGTTCACAGCAGACGATGAAATCAGTTGTCGCAGCCAATATTGCAACGCTGTGTCTATGGCGTGTACTTGCTGATGCCGACCGTGTTGGTGGTTATATTTTTAATGACAACTCGAGTTTCCATTTTAAACCACAGCGCAGTAGTGCATTAGCGATGCAATTTATTCAGCAATTGCATACTGTTAATCATCAGCTGCAAGTCGGTATTGCGGATGTTGACGTGCCAAAGATACGTTTAACCGATATGTTAGCGACGCTGCAAGCATTGCAAGCAAAGTCAAAAACATTTGTCATTATCAGCGACTGGTATGGTTTTGATGAAGAATGCACAGATAGGTTACGTGCGCTGCAGCAGCATAATGATGTTATTGCTGTGCATATTAGTGATCCTCTTGAACAGAATCTAATAAATGTCGATTCACTGATTACCAGTGATGGGCATTATCAATTACAGCTTTCTAGTCAGCAATTACAACGTAATAAAAATGCCTTACAACATGCTTATCAAGCTGCTTTTTTGGCTAAGCAAAATTTACTACAACAAGCCCTACAATTATCTTCATTTTCGATAATAGATGTTGGTACTGACGGCAATGAGATTAATCAATTTAAGTCTGCTTTTCATATGAATCATAAAAATAGCGAGGAGGAATGATAATGGCAGATGTTGATAATGCAAATTTAGTCGGCGATGCATTCGGTAACTTACTATTACGTGACATGGTACAAATTAATGCCCCTGAGCAGATAAGTTTTTTACCCCAAACTTGGGGTTGGCTGGTGGTCGGTTTAGTACTGGCATTATTTATTGGTCGCTATTTACTGTTAGCAGGGCAGAAATATTGGCGAAATCGTTATCGGAAAAAACTACAGTCTAAATTATTGGCTTACGATGTAAGTGACTGTTCACATACACCGCGATTTATTCACCAATTATTACAGCAAGCATGTTTGCAAGCATACCCAAAGCAGTCATTAACAGCAGGTCAATTACAAGGACCTGCGTTTTTAGTTTTTTTAGATAGCTGTACACAAGACAGTACCGAGTTTGATTCCGCGATAGGGGAGTTATGGCAACAAGCGCTGTATTTACCACTCGCGCTAAGTGAGTGGTCTGCATCCCATAATCAGGTATTGATATTATCGACGCAGCGCTGGCTTAAATTACATATTGATGATGCCGAATTAGGTCGTGAGCCAGGCAGTGAGCTAGGTACTGAATTAGGAGGAAATGAGCATGTTCACAATAAGCATGATTGAGTTCAGTTATCCGTGGTTATTTTTATTGTTGCCATTACCTTGGTTTATTCAACGATTTTCGCCGGCTTATAAAATAAAACAGTCAGCGCTGCAAGTGCCGTTTTTTAGTCAACTGGTGAGTTTATCTGGAGAGCAGCCTAATACAGGAGCGGTGAAGCTAGAACCGAAAATATGGCAACGTATCGCATTATCGCTGGTGTGGTTATTGTTGGTTGTTGCGATGGCAAAACCGATGTGGCTGGGTGAACCACAAATACGTTCGCAGTTTGGTCGTGATTTGATGGTGGTGGTCGATTTATCTGGCTCGATGGATAGTCGAGATTTCAGTGTTCCAGGTAGCGACAGTATTTCACGCTTAACGGCGGTAAAAAATGTATTAGCTGAATTTTCACAGCAACGTAGTGGTGATCGTTTAGGACTCATTTTATTTGGTGATGCTGCCTATTTACAAGCCCCCTTTACCGCCGATCATCAAGCATGGCTCGGTTTGTTAAATGAGTCGGAAGTGGCTATGGCTGGGCAAAGTACTCACCTTGGTGATGCCTTAGGGTTAGCGATAAAAGTAATGACGGATGAAGCGATAAAAGCGCCTATAGCAAAAGAAAATAGTAACGCGAGTGCAGATAAAAGTACCGCGGATAAACAAAAAGTAGTGATTGTATTAACTGATGGTAATGATACCGATAGTTTGGTGCCGCCGTTAGAGGCGGCAAAAATTGCGGCGAGTCGTGGTATTAAAATCCACATGATTGCTATTGGCGATCCTCGTACCTTTGGTGAGCAAGCGCTCGATATGGCCGTGATTGATGGTGTTGCTGAGATCACTGGCGGACAAGCTTTTCAGGCTATCTCCTCTGTCGAGCTAAATCGTGTTTATGCGGAAATCAGCACGCTAGAACCAAGTCAGTTTGCGAGTTTTAGTTATCAACCCAAAGTAAGTATCCACTATGCGCCTATCGCTTTATCCATAAGTATTTACTTTATTATTTACAGCTTAGTTATATGGCGTAGTTACTATCTTAGTAAGCAACAATCTAAACGTGATTTGTTGTTGAATAAACGTGGGGAGGGCTAATGTATTTTTCCATTGTATGGCAAAACTTTCACTTTATACGGCCGTTATGGTTACTAGCCTTCGTGCCATTTATTTTATTTTTTGTGATGAATTTTAGACAAAAAAAATCACAAGAAGGTGGGCTTAAAAATTTCCCCCCCCACTTATTAGCGGCATTAACCGTTGGTGAGCAAGGTTGGAAAAAACTCTTACCGTTAAAATTATGGGGCTTTCTTGTTGTTCTGGCCATTATCATTGCGGCAGGACCGAGTTGGTTACGCCAAACATCGCCTTTTGGTGAGGATACTGCGCCGTTGGTGATTGTTTTAGATGTATCAGAGTCTATGTTGCAACAAGATATTCAACCGAGTCGGCTGGTGCGGGCAAAGCAAAAAATCAGTGATTTATTGGCACTACGTGAAGGTGGTAGTACTGCGCTGGTGGTTTATGCTGGCAGTGCACATACCGCAATGGCATTAACCCGTGATAACGCTATTTTTACGCCATTATTGCAAGCGGTATCGCCTAAGATCATGCCACGAAAAGGTAAGTTTGCTGAATATAGTTTAGCGAATATAGATACATTGTTAGCTGCTGAGCGCAGTAAAGGTAATCCGGGATCTGTGCTATTGATTACTGATGGGTTAGGCAGCGATACAAAAGCACGCTTTGTTGATTATTTTAATGGCTCTATTAATAGCAATAACAATATAAGTGCCACTAATTCCGATTTAAATTCAAAGCAAAGCCCGCCCTTGTTATTAGTTTTAGGTGTTGGGAATAATGAACAAGCAGTATCAGTCCCTTTTGACGCCGATGGATTAAAATCGTTAGCAAAAAGTGCAAGTGGTTACTATCATTCTATATCTACCGATAATAGCGATGTTGAATGGATTCAAGATAATATTCAGCAATTTATGTTGCTGAGTAATGATAACGCTCAACCTTGGGCTGATATGGGCTATAACTTAGTGTTTTTATTAGCGCTATTATTTTTATTGTGGTTCCGTCGTGGCTGGACAATTAATTGGAGCTTACAGTCGGTATTACTCTTGTTTGCTTTAACTTATTTCCCTGCTCCGCCTGTATTGGCTAACGTTGCCTCTGAGCAGATGACAAATTCAGTCAAAGAAGGTCTACAACCACAATGGCGTTTTGCTGATTTATGGATGACGGCCGATCAACAAGGACAATATTATTTTAACCGCGGTAACTATGCACAAGCTGCAGTGCGTTTTGATGATCTTATGTGGAAAGCTTCTGCCTATTACTTTGCCGAAGAATTTGACCTTGCTCGTCGCTATTTTATGCGGGTAGATAATCCTGTCGCACGATTTGGAGCCGCCAGTGCCTTAGCGCAATCACGTGAGTATATCGCGGCTCGAAATTTGTTTAAGCAGATAGTAAAAGAAAATCCGGACTATCTGCAAGCTGCACATAATTTAGTGATAGTGCAGAAGATTATTGATGATATTAATCGCATGAGTGAAAGCCAAACAGATAACGAGAATGAAGCATCAAAAGAATTAGGTGATCAACCACAAACAAGTGACGGTGCCGAGAAAATGATGAGAGAAGAACAGCTCATTAAGGAAAGTTATAACGCCGAACAATTATTGCAAGATGAGGCGCTTAGTCAAGCGTGGATGAAGCGTGTGCAAGGCGATCCCGAACGTTTTCTCATGACTAAGTTTTCTCAACAGTTGCAAATGGAGGGGAGACCATGATGCGATTTATTTATACGGCTATTTGCTGCTTAGTTTTTCAGATCGCGATGATTAATGTTGCTCACGCGACGACAGTGCAAGATTTGTTACAGCAAAATAAATTACAAATTAAAGCATGGATCGAACCTGCGCAAAAAAATGCCGATGGATCTCTTAACGGTCTTGATATTATTGGCTCTGAGTTTGCCCCTCGCCAGCAAGTTGATTTATATATTCAGATTAAAACCGACCGTTGGTTTGCGGCGGGAACCTACATCAGTCCGTTTAGTGTCGATAATAGCTTGGTGTTACAACGTAATAAATTAGCGAATAATTATGCTCAACGTGAAAAAGGTATCACTTGGTCAATACAAGAGTGGCAATTAACACTTTATCCGCAAGTGAGTGGCGAATATATCGTACCTGCTATTCCGGTGAGTGTGAGTATTGCCAGTGCGCCGGGAGAAAAAGTAACGGGTCATTTACTCACTAGGCCGTTAAGTTTTAATGTTGCTTTGCCTGACGCTCGGTTAAGCCAAGATGTAAATTGGGTTGCAGCACCAGAATTGACGTTTAGCCAAGTCTGGAATATTGAACCAGATAGTGAATTAAAAGTCGGGGACGCGATCACGCGAACAGTGACGATAGCAGGCAGAGATACCAGTATTATGCTGTTACCTGACTTTGCCCCGTTTCAATCTGAAAGTGTGCAATCTTACCGTGACAAAGGTAATGCTCGAGATAGCGAAGACCGCGATGGTTTTTACGCCTCTAAAACCATAACGCACACTTATATTATTCAGAAAAATGGTCAATTAGATTTACCCGTATTAAGCCTGTTGTGGTGGAATACTGAAACGCAAACGTTGCAGCCTTTAACCTTGCCTGGTGGGCAATGGTCGGTAGATCATACGCCTGCTAGTTTTATTCGTGCCTATCAGATGTGGATATTAAGTTGTCTTATTATAGGGGGACTGGTTATTTATACAGGTCACCGTTTATGGCGACAATACCAGCATGCGAAACTGCCTTATTGGTTAATGTTTATGGTTAATGTTTATCGCCAGCAATGGTCGTTGTGCACGCGGGATTTATACAATCAGCACTATAAATATAGTGGTAATAGGCAGTTACGTCAGTCTGGATCTCGAGGATCCTGTCATGCAGATCCATTGTCGCAGCAACAAGGAACGCAACTATATAGCGGTAATACTAAAAATAGCGGTAATACTCAAGATAACCGTAAAGGTCGCGTTATTGCTGCGTGGTCTGAATGGCAATATAGTGCGAGAGCTAGGTGGCTGTCACATTCTATTAAACAACAGAGGCTGTTTTTAGCCTTGTGGCTAGCGATACGTAGGAAGTAATGATAATGTTACAACTGTGACTTAGGTTTTAATTCTTTAAGTTGTTGTTTTTAGTCGCATTATTATTTAAGTTGTCATTATGTACTTTAATTACGTAATAAAATAACGTCGCGTGTAATTTTATTACGTAATGATCTGATGATTTAAAAATACAAAAAAACCAGCAGACAAATGCTGGTTTTTTTATGCGTAAATTAATCTTAATCCATTGTTTAGCGATGGATAGGCTTAATCCATCAAGCCATGATTAATCGCATACTGGATCAACTCAGCGCTGGTTTTAGCACTGATCAATTTCATCATTGAATATTTATGAAACTCGACGGTTCGTGGTGAAATAAATAATTCATCAGCGACTTGGCGTGCCGATTTACCTTGGGCTAATAATCGTAAAACGCTGATTTGGCGAGAGGATAATTGAGGCTTTTCAGTGTTCACTATTACGGAACTCGAGAGATAAGTCTCGCCTTTTAATACTTGGTTTACCGCTTCAACTAAACTTTCGCTGGCTTCATGTTTTAATACGTAACCTTGCGCGCCAGCTGCCATTGCACTTTCGGCATACTCTTGTTCTTCATGCATGGTGAGACAAATAATCTTGACGGTTTTATTGATGCGTTTTAAGGCGGCAATCGCGGCAATGCCGGTCATATCAGGCATGCTAATATCGGTGATAACTAAGTCAGGTTCGTGCTGTTTGACGAGCTCGACTAACTCCAGGCCATTTTTGGCAATCGCGAGAATTCGATGCTCTGGTTGTAAAATACTAGCGATACCTTGAGCCACAATTAAATGGTCATCGGCTAAAATTATATTACTCATAATATTCCTTTATAGCAGGGATCATTATATCGACGATAAAACCGCCATTTTCAGGAGAGCTGAATATTGCAGTGCCATTAAATAGCTGTGCGCGCTCCCGAATACTAATTAATCCAATACTCCCGTTATTTTGATTTAAATTTAAATCGCAGCCAATGCCATCATCAATAATTTGAAAGTGCAGGTTATTATCGCTTGATTGAAGGGATACAAACACGGCTGATGCTTGTGCATGCTTGGCGACGTTGTTGAGTGTTTCTTGTAAAATTCGGTATAGATTTAAGGACAGTTCTTTATTTAACGCTGGGATCGGATCAAATAGCGTTTGAATATCGATATCTTTAATAGTTGATAGACGTCGGCATTCAGATTTTAATGCCGTTAATAAGCCTAGATCTTCCAAAATAGCAGGATGTAACGAGCGTGATAGCGCTTGCATATCTTTCGCTAACCCTTGTATTTCATTGTGAAGTTCATGAGCTGATTGTTTTTCACTGTCGACAATTAAGGTATTAGATAGCGATGATGCCTTAATGGTCAGTAATGCCATGCGTTGTGAAAAATTGTCATGCAATTCACGTGATAACATGCGGCGTTCATTTTCTTGGTTATCCATTAAATGACGTGATAACAGTTCGAGCTGTTGGTTTTTCTGTTGCAGCTTTTCCCAATAAGCATAACGCTCATAGGTTGATGCGAGGATCTGCCCAAAACTGCGAACTCGGTTAATGGTTTCTTCACGCCAGTGTATTGAGCCGATATAACGACTTGCCGCGATACCACCCCAAATCTGCCCTCGGACACTAAATGGCACCATAATATGGGCTATGATATCTTGCATTTCTGCGAGTAGAACTTCATCGGAATTGAGAATACTGTCTAGGTTACCTTCGGCAATAATAAGTTCACCTTTACTTATCTGATCCAAGTAGGGAGAGTAAATACCTTGTGCTGGTAATGACACCCGATTATAACCTGGCGCAGCCACTGTCAGAGCACCTTCAAAGCGGCTATCTTTGGTTAAACGCACGAGTGACATACGCTGTGCGTCTATATATGGCATGAAGGATGTTAAGGCGAATTCGATGGCGTTGGGTAGATCTTCGGTATCGTTCTCCAATAACCAGTTTGATATTTCAATGGTAAGTTGCTCAATGCTCAAGTTTGCCTTGTCGAATTTGGGTAGTTCACGCATGCGCTTATCCTCATTGAATGTTAGCTATTTGAAATTGGCTGAATTAGATAAATATATTATTAGCCTGATATCTGTGATTTGGCTATCAATAAATGCGAAATGTGCTGATATCTAGCAATTCTACGAGTACTTTTGCTTACCCTGCTCGAATATAATCTACCTCGAAATATTTACTTTGCGATGACAAATTATACGCAAAGAGAATTTGTTCTTAATCGTCTGATTCGGAATCATTAATCGAGGAATAAACCTGTGAGTTTAATATCTATGCCTTTTGTAGGCACTGGCTTTGACACTGGATTACACATTGCTGCTGCTATTGTACTTATTGCAACTGTAGCAGCTGCAGCGATTGGCTTTTGGAAGTTCCATGAGGTGCCTATCCATCAGGCTCATAAAAATAGCCATCAACAATTGACGTTGATCACGACCTTAACCTGGATTGGCTTTATTTGGCATTGGGTATGGGTATTAGCAGTCATTGTTGCGTTTGTAGATGCAGAAAAAGCCATTGCTAGAGTGCGTGATATTTGGAAGTCAGAGGAGAATAAATCATGTTAGAAGGTTTAGCGGTATGGGCATTACTTATCTATCTATTACGTTTAGTTGGTATGCCATGGAATAAATTTACCAAAGGTTTCGCTTATATTGGTGGCTCTGCTTGGTTATTGTTTGTGTGGGTTGGTTTAATTACTTATACACCAATGGATTTATCGGGTGGCTCATTAGTGCAATCGCCGCATATTCAATTACGTCCTGCGTCAACGAAAATTACCGGTAATATTAAAGCAATTCATGTTAAGCCGAATCAAAAGGTAACCGAAGGCCAGCTGATTTATGAACTTGAAGATCAGGTTTATCAGATTGCATTAAACAAAGCTGCGGCACAGGTACAGAGTACTGAAGTTGCATTAGCATCGTCACTTGATGATGTACGCATTAATGAATCTAAATATGCAATTGCCAATAAAGAGATTAAAATTAATCTCGATCAACAAGTTGAAATTGAAGCCGACCTGAATTGGAAAAGTACGACATTACAACGTTATATTGATCAGAATAAAGTCGCCGCTTTTACCATTACTGAAAGTAAGCTAGATGAACAAAAAACAGCTGTGCAAGTTGCTAGTGCCAAATTAACTGTACTGCAATCGCAAGCTGAAAAATTAGTGCTAAACGCGCAGCAAGCGCAGCTTAATACGCTTAAGTCTGGTCATGCTGTAAATAGCCGTAAAGCGGATGTCGCGAATCAAACTGAAGTGTATGCACAAGCACAGTGGAATTTAGATAATACTCGAGTTTATGCGCCTGCTGACGGTTATTTAACTAACTTTATTATTCGTGAAGGTCAATACATTGGTGCGATGCCTCGTATCCAAATGTATACCAATGAGAAATACGTGCTAATGCGTGTTAACCACCAAGCGATCCGTAATATCAAAGTCGGTCGAGCTGCAGAGTTTACTTCTGCTGTTTACCCTGGGCATATTTTCTCTGCTGAGGTTGAAGGTATTATCGAAGCGACAGGTGAAGCGCAAGGTTCGTTATTATCGAAAGAAACGTCGGTGAGGGCAACAACGGGGCAGAATGTAATGAATAAGCATCACTTCGTTCGCCTTAAATTGATTGAAACTGAAGATTATGATATCCCAGTGGGCTCTGTTGGTCTCGCTTGGATCAGTGGTGCTAAGCCGATTGCATTCCTCGGTTTCCTTGATGTGATCCGCGGTATTATTATTCGTATGAAATCACAAATATACTACTTCTATTCGATGTAATATTCGATGTAACATTAGATGCAATCACTAGAGGCTCGCCTTTATTTGAATCGCTATTTAAACCGTGTGCCTTTGGTACGCGGTTTTTTTGTTTGTGGCTTTTATTAACATGGATTAAATCGTTTCCGAATATGCTTGCCATGAGCTGGTGGTAGTAGTCCTGCTTATTTCTCTTCGGGCTGGTAGCATTATCTGACAGATGGTGCTGGTGGATAATTACTTGGTATTACCTATTCTTTAGCGATTCAAGGATATTTGTGAATAGGATCTATATCAAACCCGCTATTAGTTTTGCTTATTACTAGAAGAATTACGAGTCGTTATAATTAAGGTAACGTTGGACAATAGCCTCATTATAAACATTGAGGTTAATTTGATGAATACAGCGATTAAATCCATAGCGCTATGTTGTGCTTTTCTTCCTTTGCAAACCATTGCCGCGGATACTGATGCATCAACAACTGAAGTCTCATCATGGGATTTTAGCGTCGAGTTATACGGTCAATTAACGAATATTGATGGTTCGACGCAGGTCGGCCCTGTTGATGCGCCACTTGATTTAAGTTCCAACGATATCTTCTCTAAATTGAAAATGGGCGGTATGGCGCATACTGAAGGCCTACATAGTAGCGGTTGGGGGTATTCATTTGATTATGCGTTTATGAATTTAGATGCATCACCGGCAGATGGTTTATTACATCAAGGTGTATTTGAGGCTAAGGGCTTTAAGCGCTATGAGTATGATTTTGGCACCGTGGATTATATGGCCGGTATTCGTTGGTGGGATATAACCCTTGATGCTGAAATGGGAGAAACTGGTGTAGATTGGGTCGATTATGTTGTTGGCGTACGTTATAGCAAACAACTAAGCCAAGATTGGACATTTGAAACTTTAGTTGATGCTGGCGCTGGGACTGATACCAAATTTACCGGACAGGTTAATACCGGTGTTCGTTATGCCATTAACGAGTGGTCAGAACTGCATTTAGCCTATAAAGCAGTGTGGGTTGATTACGATAACGGTAATGACTTTAGACCTGTTACAGATAAACAGTTTGGTTATGATACGGTGACTCATGGCGTGGTGATGGGTTGGAATATTAAATTTTAGTCACATCTAGGTGATGAAAAATAAGACCTTAGACTGCAAAGTTATGATCTGCTCATAATGTATGAAAAAATAATACTTAAATGTGAAAACTGAGATCCAGATTTTGATAATGATTGGGCTCAGTGATTCACGTTAACCTATACTCAATTAGTGGGATCATTGGAGATGGGTTTAATTATGTATAAAGAAGTGATTAAGTTTTGGTTTGAAGATATTAATCCAGCTAAATGGTGGGTTAAAGATAGTGAATTTGATCAAATGATTTTGACTCGTTTTAGTGAGTTACATCAACGCGCTGTTGCGGGGGAGTTATTTCATTGGCGTCGCAGCGCTGAAGGGCGATTAGCTGAGATTATTATTTTGGATCAGTTTTCGCGAAATATGTTCCGTGATACGCCGGGTGCATTTGCTGCTGATAATATGGCATTAGCCCTTGCCCAAGAGGCGATCGCATGTGGTGCTGACAGAGAGCTGTCACAGTTACAGTGTAGTTTTCTTTATATGCCGTTTATGCACAGTGAATCCGCGATTATTCATCAACAAGCTGTATTTCTCTATAAAGGTAATGACATTCAAGCAAATCTTGATTTTGAATTACAGCATCAGAGCATTATCGAAAAGTTTGGTCGTTATCCACACCGTAATACTATTCTAGGACGAGAGTCGACAGCCGCGGAACTCGACTTTCTGGCGACTCCAGGTTCGAGTTTCTAATGTTTAAGCAAAGATAGTTAATATTTTCTGCACTTGGGTCGAGACTTGTTGTTGCGCCGATTGGGTTTTATGACGAGTTTCTTCACTGTGATTTTGCAGTGCTGCCATCTGCGTATTCACCGCACTAATATGGCTGACTTGCTGGCGGGTATTTTGGCTACTATTTGCGGCATTTTGTTGTGATTGCTCTGATTGTTGGATCACCGCGTTTATCTCTTGATGCATTTCATGTGCATTCGTTAACTGCTGGTGGCAACGTTGGGCAATATGATCAACTTCATGTTCGAGCGATTGGCTAGAGTGATGTAGCTGTCCAAGAAAATTACTAATTTGTTCTAGCGCTTGCTGGGTTTGTTTCGATAAATTGCGGACTTCATCGGCGACAACGGCAAATCCACGGCCTTTCTCACCTGCCCGTGCGGCTTCTATAGCGGCATTGAGGGCTAATAAATTGGTTTGATCGGCGATCCGATGAATCGATGTCACGATCGTTTCCACATTTTCCATATTGGTATTTAATGTTTTGATCGCTTTTAAGCTGGCACTGCCCGCTTGTTTGGTTTGTTCGGTCGCTAAGCTAAAATCGGTGATCTGACTGGCAGCTTTATACATTTGCTGATTGGTCTGCTGTGTCAGGTTATGCACCGACTGGGTATCTGCATCGACTTTTTGAGCTAGCGAATTAATTTCTGATACGCCGGTAGAGATATCACTAATGGCAGAGCTACTTGCTTGCGCATATTGACTAATCGATTGAAAATCATCTTGTAGTAAGTTTAACGCCTGAGTGACTTGCTCGACTTGAGTGAGTTTAGTTAGCTGTTCTTGATTGATATTATCTAATAATTGATTGAAGTGTAGGGCTATTAAACCTATCTCACTGTTGTTATCTGCGAAGGTTAGGCGTTCGCGGGTATTGCTTTCAACTAAAGAGGCAAGCGCCTGATCTAATTTTGTCAGTGGTTTTACTACCCAGTACTTTTCGGCATAAAATAAACCGATACCAAATAGAATTAAACTCAGTGCAATAAGGGCTAGATATAGGTAAGTATTTTGGCGTTGATCATTGGCATAATCATTGACTGGTTTTTCTAACGCTAAAATAGCTGCTTGGATATTACTGATTGCGGTTAATACTAACTGTTGATTATCGGCTTGCTCTGAAAGCACTGTTTTAGTATTTAATAATTCTTTTGGGTAACGGTTAATAAGGCTTTGTAGTTCGTTGGTAATATCTACTATAAATAAGCTTTCTTCACCTTCCTCATCATCAAGAAAATTACCGTCTTCAATTTCTTGATCATCTGTACTGTCATAACGGCCAAATTGCGATAGTTCATTTATAAGCACCGCACTTTCTTCTACTACCAATAGGAGCTCTTGCCATTGTGATGCTTGTAACTGATTAAAGTAACGTTGGCGTTGATTGGTTAAATGCGCAAGACTTTCTTGAATATCACTGATAAGGATTAAATCTGTTTGGCGCAATGGCATGTCATGCTGCAATAATTGCCGCTTTAATAGTGATAAGTTATCCGCTAATTCTTTTTCGTTGAAGTTCAGTAGTTGAAAGTGGTCGGAAGCAAATTTTCCTGATGAGCGTAACGGACCTTCTACTAGTGCAGCAAATTGATTGAGCTGGTGTTTGAGCGCTGTGGTATCAATAGCACTGGCAAGTTGATCGAGAGAATCAATCAATTGGTCTATGAGTTGCCCTGATTGTTGTAAGTCAGCCGTATTACCTTGTTGTAAATATTCAGAGATGGAATGATTGAGTTTTATGGTGACTTGCTCTTTCATTTGCGCAAACATCGAATTTTGTAGATCAAGCCGATTGAGTTGCTGGTGGCTACCATAAAGCGTATAAGTCATTAAGAGCGAGAGGCAGATTAAAGTAAGAGAACTGATTCGAGAAAAGGTTGTAATACGCAAGGTCATCTTCCTGATTAAGCTTAGCTGTTAATGCACAGCAGTGTAAAAGCCTAAGGTGACAGTTATATGACTATTAAATAAATAGAGGTTGTTTCTTTATCTTTAGAGTAATAACGTCATGTAATGGGCGTATTTATCATTATATAACGTTTAATTCGACGATTAGCGGGTATTGTATTCTGCATTTAAGGTCGCTAACACCACCTTAAACTAGCTAGATGTCTTTAAAAGTTACTTTTCGAACGTTTTTTAGTCGAATTAAGTGAAACTGTCATAAATATTAGTTAAACACTTGCCAATGAAACCAGTTTCTCTATAATCGCTCCCACT
>NZ_AKXQ01000020.1 GCF_000276805.1 Moritella dasanensis ArB 0140
TATTTCCTATTTCCTATTTCCGCCACACACCAACACCTGATATCTATCAACACAAGTTTAAGCGCTGCTTAACATTCAGGCTAATAGTAAAACATGCTATAGTACACGTAATATAACCCCTTGTTTTACATCTATGAGTCAACTATCTTATGCCCCTAAAATCACGCGTTATCATCTCCCTACTTTGCTGCTTATTGTTAACTGGCTGCGCGAAAACCAACTTAATATCAGCGACAAAATTTACCTCATATGATGATTTCAAAGCCGGCCCAGAAGACGGGGTTGCGCTGGTATGGGCGAGAATAGGATTACGTAATGCTGATAGAGTGCGTAATAAATTAGCACAATACGACAGTGTAATATTAGATCGTGTCTATGTATTAGTCGAAGACGATAGCTTGTCTGATGAAGAGATTGAAACAATCACAACTTACCTCACCGAGAGTTTAATTAACACCATATCGCCGCATAAGCAGATTGTCGATACTGCAACAGAAAAAACCCTGCACTTGAGTATTGCCATTAGTAATGTCGAAACGCCAAATCCTATCTTGGCCGTAACAAGTAGTATCGTGCCAGTAAGCTTGGGAATTTCCGTTATTTCCAAGATCACCACAGGTGAACACACAAATGTCGGCAGCGCGAGTATTGAACTTATGGTCAGTGATGAAAATAACAAACCACTTATCGCTGCAATTGATAGACGGACTGGCAATAAAGATTTCGGCACCATGATTGATTCTTTAGACGATACCAAAGATGTGATTGATTGGTGGATCAAACGCCTAGGTGAAACCTTCATGCAAGGTAAAACAGCCAGCCAATAACGACCATTGTGGTTATATTTTACTAAGCTAATGCAACACTACTGTTTGCAGTCGTTACCTGATAACATGGCGCCCTAATCCATGCAGACCACTGCAAACATGTTGAAAAAATAAATGAAGTTACATAAGATTGATGCAGTAGATTGGTTAAAATCCCTCCCGAATGAAAGTGTGGATCTGGTTATCACAGATCCACCTTATGAATCCTTAGAAAAACACCGAAAAATAGGCACGACAACCCGCTTAAAAAACAGCGCTGGTTCGAGTAACCAATGGTTTAGTATCTTTCCAAATAGTGATTTCCCTGCATTAGTTGAACAAATTTATCGCGTACTGAAAAAAAACAGTCACTTTTATTTATTTTGCGATCAAGAAACCATGTTTGTGATTAAACCTATCGCTGAAGACCTTGGGTTTAAATTTTGGAAACCCATCGTATGGGATAAATGCGCAATTGGTATGGGTTATCATTATCGCGCACGTTATGAATTTATTTTGTTTTTCGAAAAAGGTAAGCGAAAATTACAAGATTTAGGCATGCCTGACGTATTACAAGAAAAACGGGTATGGCGCGGTTACCCAACCGAGAAGCCAGTGCCACTGATTGAAAAACTAATCAGCCAAAGTTCAAGCGTTGGTGACTTGATTATTGACCCTTTCTTCGGTTCCGGCGCGACGTTAGTTGCAGCGGCCAACCTAGGTAGACAATCTGAAGGTGCAGATATAGCGCCCTCAGCACATGAATTTGTAAACAACCGCATTAAACCGGTAGAAAAGGCATAATAATGACAATTGAAATAACGAACCTACCCGTTGCAGAAATCACCTGTGCTAACTGTGAAGCATGTTGCTGTCGCCTAGAAGTCATGCTACTGACAGAAACGGGTGTACCTAAGCGTTATATCACCACCGATGATTGGGGCGGCCAAGTTATGGCGCAAGGTCATGATGGTTGGTGTGCTGCGCTCGATAGAGATACATTAATGTGCAGCATCTATGAAAACAGACCTTGGGTATGTCGTATATTTGAAATGGCATCATATGAATGCGAAGAAGAACGTAAAGCACATATGTAAGCAATCAGCATGCTAACACTATCAATGGGCATACCAACCACCCATTGATAACGCTTTCATGATGCGTTTGATGAATTGAGCCGTCGCTATTCATTGATATAGAACAAATAAGGCGATAAAGGATCAACCCTTATTCAAAATTAGTTAGTATTTACTAAAAACTGGTCAGACATCACTCCTATTTGTTCAATTCTTTTAACCTATTCACAACATCAGCCTTTTTTCGTTTATACCGCTATCTATATTTCTCCCTTAGGAGGATTATAATTAGACGAGTTGTCACATTATGAATTTCTTCATCTGTCATCTAGTTACGTATTTTTACAGGGATGAGCGAGTATCGCTAATAAAATACGTTGAGGGTTAAAAAATGGAATTATTTAACGAATCAAACGCATTAGATCTTTACATGCAACAAGTCAGTAAAACCAGTGTCTTACTTACCAAAGAACAAGAGTATGATACGGCTATTGCTGCGCATGGAGGCGATCAAAAAGCACGTCAACGTATGATCCAATCTAACTTGCGCTTAGTAATCAACATCGCTAAACGCTATCAACATACTTCATTAGCACTTGTTGATATCATCCAAGAAGGTAATACCGGTTTAATTCACGCCGTTGAAAAATTTGATGCAACCAAAGGGTTTCGATTTTCAACTTACGCAGTATGGTGGATTAAAAACAATATCGAACGTTTTATCATGAATCAATCTCGTACTATTCGCGTCCCGATTCATGTCGGTAAAACCTACAAACGTATCTTAAAGAATGCACGTGAAGAACTCTTGGATTTAAAATGTAACAATGACTTACAAACAATTGCGACTAACTTAGAACTCGAATTTGATGATGTAGTTGAGGTACTTTCTCACTACTTCACTGAAGCGAGCCTAGACAAAACGATTGCAACCAAAAACGATTCAAATACTGCATTAGTCGACCTTATTGAAGACAGTTCGATTTGTACACCGAATGATGAAATAGAAAATACCGATACCTCAAGCTACTTAACGGAAGTATTAAATCACTTATGCGACCGTGACAAAGAGATCATTCAACTCCGGTTTGGCCTTGGCAGAGAAGAGCCACAAACCCTTAATGCCATTGGTGAACGCCTATTCATGTCTCGAGAACGTGTGCGTCAAATTATTACCGCCAGTTTACAAAAAATTAAACCCGAATTATTAGTTAACAGCGTCTGCCAACAAGACTATCTAAACTAAACTCACTTTAAACTTGCCCCCCCAAAAAAAATAAATCGATAGCTAATGGCTATCGATTTAAAATAAACAATCGACTTAACCTTCCTCTTATAATCAGGTAAATTACTTCCTTGCTACTACCGGAGGAACTATGAGCCAACAAACCAATAATACCTTAATCAATATCGCCAGTTGTACTGCAACAACGCCGATCAAAGACGCCGCACTGGTAGTAGAAGGCGGCGGACAACGTGGTATTTTTACGGCTGGTATCTTAGATAGTTGGTTAGCAAACGACTTTAACCCTTTTTCATTACTCATCGGCACATCTGCTGGTGCGCAGAATTTATCAAGTTATATGACCAGACAATCTGGCCATGCCAAACGTTCGATCATGCAGCTATCCAAACATCCTGAATTTTTTGATATGAAACGGCCTCTTTCTGGGCGCAATACTGTCGATCTTGATTGGTATTTTGATAGAGTGAATGATCCTGAATACCAACTCAATATGAACTGCGCACAAGCACAATTGAAAAACCGTCAACTGCTTTTTTCAGCGACAACGATTAACGGCTTCTGTCCCGCATTTCTTGAACCGACAGCAGATAATTGGCTTACCATGCTGAAAGCATCCAGCGCGCTGCCGTATTTATATAAGAAAGGGGTTACGATTGGTGACGGTCGTTACGTTGATGGTGGCGTGGCATTACCGATTCCAATTCAAGAAGCTTATCATCGTGGCGCTAAAAAAATAATCGTATTGCGTACCGTGCCGGCACATCAAAATGTACGCTCGCCGTGGGCACATAAACTCAAATCTTGGGTATGCAGTTCACAGCGCTGCCCCAAAGTATTAGAGATTATCACCGGCCACGAGAATGCTTACAGTGAGGCAATAGACTTTATTCAGACACCGCCAGAGGATGCCCAGATAATTGAAATTGCCCCGCCACAGCCATTAGCAAGTCGTATTCTTGGTAGCAGTGATGAAGCCTTAGCGGCCGATTACAAGATGGGTTATGAAATGGGCACACAGTTTTTAGCCAGTCAGCATGCCGCATTGTTTAAATAATAGTGTTTAGATAGTATTATTTAGAGAACATTAACAACCATAGCGATAAACATCCAAATCACTGCTATCAATATCAGGTGTAACGCCGCTGACCACATCAGCAAGATAACGCGCCGAGCCACACGCCATGGTCCAACCTAATGTACCATGTCCACAGTTGGTGAATAAGTTAGCCACCGGCGTTTTACCAATAATTGGCGTGCCATCGGGGGTCATAGGTCGTAAACCCGTCCAAAACTCCGCTTTGCTCATATCACCCGCGTTGGGAAATAAGTCATTTATCACCATCGCTATCGTGTCTTTTCGAGATTCCGTTAAATCTAAATTATACCCCGTCAACTCTGCCGTGCCTGCAACACGTATTCGTTGATCAAAACGCGTCATCGCCACTTTGTAAGTTTCATCCATCACAGTTGAAACCGGCGCTTGGCTACTGTCAACAATCGGCACCGTGAGCGAATAGCCTTTTACCGGATAAATCGGCATAGCCAATCCGAGTGGCGACAAAATCGGGTCGAGTAACGCTGATGAATAACACCCCATCGCGACCACATAAGCATCTGCCGTTAACTCCCCAATACTGGTATCCACCGAGCTGATGTTGTTATCTTGATGATTCAGTTTATTCACCGTTACATCAAATTTAAATTTAACCCCCGCCGCTTGTGCTAATGCTGTTAGCTGTTGGCAAAACAAATAACAGTCACCGGTTTCATCATTAGGTAACCGTAATCCACCGACAATTTTATCTTTAACACTGGCTAATCCAGGCTCCACAGCGAGACACCCCGCAACATCCAATCTTTCATATAACGTGCCACTATCCGCCAATATTTTAATGTCTTTAGCTATACCAGCCAGTTGTGATTCATGACGGAATACCTGCAGCGTACCTTGTTGACGACCTTCGTACACAAGATCTTGCTGCTGACGCAAATCAATCAAGCAATCGCGACTATAATTGGCAATGCGTAACATCCGCGCTTTATTTATTTCATAACTGTGCTGATTACAGTTGGCCAACATTTTTGCCGCCCACAGGTACAAATCTGGCGACAACCCTGGTTTAATCTTTAAAGGTGCATGTTTTTGCGCTAACCATTTAATGGCTTTTACCGGTATACCAGGGGCAGCCCAAGGGGAGGAATAACCATAAGAGATCTGCCCCGCATTGGCAAAACTGGTTTCTTCAGCCCCTCTCGGCTGGCGATCAACGACAGTCACATCATGTCCAGCTTGCGCGAGATACCACGCTGACGTTAACCCAATAACCCCACAACCTAATACTATGACTTCCATTTTATACCATCTATCGCTCATAAATAATTCGTCAGCATAAGATCGTTACATTTACTTAACAATCCATAAGTATTAATATCAGCCTTTAGTAAAACTAAACACTGTGTATACACAGAGGTCCTTGATGTTAAAAGTGAACGATAATCTGTTATCCGGTTTAGCTACATTTGCGGCGACGGCTAGCTGCCATAGTTTTACCCAAGCAGCCGCAAGATTGCATATCACCACAGGCGCCATTAGCCAACAAATAAAACAGTTGGAACAGAATCTACAGTTAAGTCTGTTTGAGCGCCACTCTCGCGGTATTCGTTTAACCCCCGCAGGACAGCAATTACATCAAGTCGTAGAACAAAGCATCACAGAGATAGGCAACGTGATCAGTCAGTTGCAACAAGTGAACCGTAATACTGGTGATGTACACCTTAAGCTCACTCCCTCTTTTGCATATAAATGGTTAGTGCCGCGCTTACAGCATTTCTATCAGCAATATCCTGATATAAAGATCCACACCTTTGCCGAAGGTGCATTAGTCGATCATACTGATACTAATTATGATCTTGCTATCGATTATGGCCAAAGTCCCTATCAAGCGAATGATAAAAAGATTAACGCGGAATTGTTATTAGCAGAACAATTATTACCGGTGATGAGCCCGCAATACATGGCACGGTTTGATTGGGAACAGGCGCTTGATTCTCAAAACATTACACTGCTACATGATGCGATGCCCTGGCAGCACGCCGATAAAGACGCGGAGTGGCAATTTTGGTTACAACAGATGTCTCTTACCACGCCAACAAAAAATACACTGAGTAAACACGGGCATTATTTTAACCGTACCGATATGGCAATGGCCGCTGCTGCCGCAGGATTAGGGGTTGCATTAGCCCGCTGTGCGCTATTTAATAACGGTTTTACCGCTGCCGATTTAGCGAAAGAAGGGTTAGCTTCCCCTTTCAGCCCTATCGGTGCCCAGGCTGGATATTACTTGATTCAGCATCATCACTCACCTGCTATTGAATGCTTCAAGACCTGGTTAAAACAACAAGCTTCTTTACAATATAATTAAAGACTACCAGCCTCACTACCAATAATTTTCTGAGTTGAAATGCCCAGCACTACGACGTGAATGTTTTTGATATCCAAGCTCATTTAACACCGCACTCGTGTCTTTCACCATACTGGGATTACCACACAAATAGAAAAAACTACGCTCAGTCGTCAGTGCAATACCGGCAGCATCAACCAAGTCACCCGATTTTAATAGTCCGGGAATACGGCCGCGTAATGTATCTTTTCTATTTTCACGAGACACAATCGGCACATAATGAAACTTGCCCTGATACCTTTCTTCAAGATGCTGTATTTTATCTTGGTAGACTAACTCAGCAGGCGTTCTTACCGCGTGTACTAATACCACATTATCAAAACGCTGTTGGGTCTCGACTTCGTCAATCAAGGATAAAAAAGGGCCAATCGCGGTGCCAGTAGACAATAGCCATAAATCTTTTGTATAACGCGGTATTTCATCTAGGGTCATAAAACCAGCAGGACTTTTACCGACATACACATCATCACCCACTTGTAACCTCTCTAATCGTGATGACAATTGTCCCTCTGGTACAGCGATAATCAAAAACTCCATCACTTGCTGACCTAGCGCATGATTTGGGGAATTAACAAATGAATAAGCCCTGCGGATCCATTCACCCTTATCATCCCCACTCTCATCTTCACTATCATTTCTACTCTCGTTTCCGCAATCGTTTTTACTATCATCGTATAGTGCCAATTTAGTAAATTGACCTGCCGTATAACAAGCGATATCGGCAGTGACCTGCAAACTGAATTCACTATCCGTCCAGTTAACTCGCCCTGTCACTTCGCCCTTAATTAGACCATGTGGTGTGTCCTTCATTACCAACCTCACAAATTCAAATTTCGCCTAACAAGAATAGCGTAAGAAACATGAAAACAATGTGTTGAGTACCCAAGGATTTACAATTAGTTATGAGTTATTCATTTACGGTATTTCCTATTTAACCCTCTTTGCTCCAATAATATGTCTAAGCATTAATAAAAGGAGCTAATGTTATGACCAATAAGTTAATAATTACACTGGTGTTTTTATGTATATTACTGTCGGTATTTACCCAAGGGCTAACATCATCAGCGCTAGATCTTGTCGCATTTACATTACTAATTAGTTATTTATTCAGCGTTAAAAAAAGCAATCTGCGGACATAAAAAAAGGAGGTTGCTAAACCTCCTTTTTTATTTCTATTTATAGGGCCATTTATGCCGATGCCAATTTATGACTAACAATCAATGTTTACATAAAATATAGAATGTACACCAATGAACTGACACTGATTACTATCCACAGCAGTACACCGAGCACTAATGGTCTGACACCCGCGTCTTTCACTTTTTGTACCGTGATACCAGCACCAATCAAGAACAAACACATGACTAATACTTGTTTCGACACATTAAAGATACCTTGATATAAAACCTGATAATCAGGTAGTGCATAAGCAATAAAAATAGCGAAACAATAAAACAAAATAAAGAACGGTACCGTTATCTTTTTGCTATCGCCTTTAAACAGCAATGCACTAATAAATGCCACTGGAATAATCCATAATGCCCGTGCTAATTTTAATGTCGTTGCCGTTAATAGCGCTTCATCACCGTAAGCAGACGCTGCACCTACAACAGATGAAGTATCGTGAATAGCTATCGCACTCCACACACCAAAGGCGTGCTGACTCATTTCTAAGAGGTGTCCAATCACAGGGAAGACAAACAAAGCAACGGAGTTAAGAATGAATACCACAGCCAATGCCAATGATGTTTGATCATTTTTAGCATTGATAGCAGGTGAAATAGCGGCAATCGCACTGCCCCCACAAATAGCCGTACCGGCAGAAATTAAATACCCCGTTTTTTTGTCAATTTTAAACGCTTTCGTCAAGAACCAACCAAGTATTAGCGTACAGAATATTGACGTTACAATAATACCAAACCCGTCTTTAGTTGCGACAATCGCTTCGTCTAAATTGATACCAAAACCTAAACCAACAATAGAATACGCCAGTGTTTTTTTGGTGATCGTACTTAAATTAATACTTTTAGGTACAAAACCTAATGTAGCTAGCGTAAAGCCAAGCACTAAGGCAACAGGAGATGAAATAAGGGGGGTTAAACATAAAAAACCAATAACGATAAATAACAAATCAGTTTTTTGGAATGAATAATTTGTGAATGATTTAAACATAGGGAATCTCTATTTATAAGAGAGATAAGTATAACCTGTCATTCTGGTTAATAATATTAGAATGAAATTAACACAAGGTTCAATATAATTGAACCCTCTCATACAACTGGCGTTAAGCCTTTTATTCATCTGCATACGCTTCATAGATTCCAATAAAATCATCAAGGTTATTAATTAAAGCCTGGACACAATCTGGATCAAACATAGTGCCTGAATGCGCGATCATATAAGCAATCACATCATCAATACACCAAGCTGGTTTATATAAACGTTTACTTAATAACGCATCAAACACATCTGCAACCATTACGATTCGAGCTTCCAGCGGGATCGCACCTGCTTTTAATCCCATCGGGTAACCATTACCATCGAAATGTTCATGATGATGTAGAATAATATTTTTAAGAAAACGATACTCTTCAACATAGCGCATATTCACCGGGAAATATCCCAGTACATCATTGATAATATCAACGCCATGCGCACAATGTTGATTCATTATCTGGCGTTCTTCAGTGGTAAAGATCGCACGACTAAATAAAATGTCATCGGGGATCTTATACTTACCAATATCATGAAAGGCCGCAAAGGACTCAATCCGGCGGATGAATTCATGGGTTATCTCTTTATTATCACTCAATAAATACGCCAGCTTAGCACTATAACGTTCCATTCGATTCAGGTGCCCTTTTGTTTCAGGATCCTTGGCATGGCCCATATTCAAGGCGATCGCCAGTGAAATATCGATAAACTGCTTTTTTTCAAACTGACGTACCATCAAAGAATGAATGACAGTTGATAAAAAAAGCATATCTTTCTGTATCGAACGTTTAGCAAAAAAACCAAGTTCGGAGGCATTGAAAAATACCATCGCAATCGCCTCCCCTTTAAACATCAGTGGATAAGAAAAGCTACTACGATGGCCATGATTCAATAAAAAAAGTGCTCTTGGATTTGACGCTAAGCCTGCTAAGTCATCGATTATACGTTCTGATTTTGACTTGATAATTTTAGGGAGGCCGCCTTCTTGATTTACTTTCTTGATAAAAAGTTCATCATTGCAATCTGCGGTAAGTCGGTCTCGAACAAAATAATTAGACGCGTGATCATCTTTAATCAAAATAATCGACAATCGCGATAACCCTTGGTAGTTGTTAATCGCCACATTGTAGAGGGCATCAAGATGAACTGACGTATCTTCATCTTGATTAAACATTTTATTTATTTCACTATAATTAAGCATTTACCATTCCTATTTCAAAGTGGATACTTTGAACGTCATAAACTCATAGCGAAAACACGTCGCTACTGTTGTGGCTTAATGAATTTGTACGCCTAAAGAAATAGGTCGTTAAATAAATAAGAATATACAATTATAGGTATAATGACTTTAATTAAGTGCGGTTTTGTTACTCCCGTCAAACTATGATTAACATAATTTCTTATCAACGTTGTAATTCACGTTATTATCTTTTAAATAAGAAATATCAACCTTATTTAACCCTGTGAAAATAAAAATAAAAACAATAATATATAATAAAATCAATGTTAAAACCGTAATTAACCCTTAATATAACAACCTCATTTTTTAGTATGAAATTAGCTGTAACCACGATTAGGTCAACTTTCGTAAATAGTGGAGTGCTATAGTAGTAAGGTAGTAATAAGATAATAGTAAGGTAGTAATCGCGTTATAGACGTTTACTTTCACTCTTGAGGAAAACCCATGCTAAATGAGAATCATGCACTTATTTTTGACTTTCCAGAATTAAAACAAGATATCGTATATTTAAACTATAAAAATGAGTCGTTCAGAGAAAAATCAAAACAGTACCATATACTTGATTATGACATTCGCCAATTAGAAATCGCTGGCAGTCCGACTGATGATGAGCATATGACCCAGCTCAAATTACAACGAGCCAATTTAAAAGATGTTTTATATCAGCAATTAAAACAACATCACAATGAAGTTATCGCCGCATCTTAATATCATAAAGCGGTAAAAACTATAAAGCGCTAGAGACTGTAGCGCTTTATCATTTATACGATCAATTACGCTTCAATATTTAATAACTCCATCACCATTAGCTTACGAATCACACTCACGTACATAACATTAATTTTTGCTAACTGAGTTATTTTAGTCAGTGAGTGCCCTTCACGTAATAATTTAACCACATACAGAACTTGCTTTTTATCCATTATAACCTCGACAACCATATTCAAATTTAGCACCATACGTCAAGAGCAACTAAATACAATAAATTATCATAAAGCCAGCCGCAAACACGTAAATTTACCAGTGCTATAGCGAGTGCTATAAATCTTGCTTTAGAGAGTCGCGGGTTACTTTATTATGCCAGTAAGAAGCGTTTTAGAAAGAGTTTTGATGTGCTAGAAGGGACTATAAAAATGCGAGATAAAACGACAAAGCGCTAGAGACTGTAGCGCGTTGTCATCGGTATTATGAACTATGCTTCAATGTTGAGTAAATCCATCACCATCAGCTTACGGATAACACTAACATACATCACGTTAATTTTTGCTAACTTAGTAATTTCAGTTAGTGAATGGCCTTCGCGTAATAATTGAATAACGTATTGTACTTGTTCTTTGTTCATAATAGCCTCGATAACTAAGTTTCTAATTTATAAATCACTCTATAAATTAATATGTTTATAATTTGATATGGGCTCATAATACGGCTTTATTTTTTATATAATATTGCGTTTTCGATTAAAAATTTGAATATGAAATAATTTTTAATTAAATATGCATTTTTAGGTATTACTTTTATATCACTACGCTTTATAAACACGCATATAACCCCGATATCACACAGCCTAAAACAACTATCCCTGCTTATTCCAACAAAATTAATCGTAATTAGCCATAAATAACCGTAAGTGCGTTACTATCAAGGCAGAAAAAACATGCCATAACGCTGACAATAAAAAGGAAGGCTAAATGCCACTGCCAATTTTATACTCATTACAAAACTGTCCTTATGCGATGCGCGCGCGACTGGGCTTATTACTTGCACAGCAAGCGGTAATGCTACGTGCAGTGGTCATGAAAAATAAACCAGCAGCAATGCTAGCGGTATCGCCAAAAGCCACAGTGCCGGTATTAGTGTTTGATGATGGTACTGTCATTGACGAAAGCTTAGATATTATGATTTGGGCGCTGCATCAAAGTGACCCATTAGATTTACTGCACAGACATGAGCCGGAGGCCTATCCCGCCATGCTCGCCCTGATTGATATTCACGATACGGTGTTTACTTCTGCATTAAGTAAATATAAATACGCAGTGCGTTACCATACCGATGATGAAATTGAGCTACGCACCCAATGTGCGGTTTATGCAACTATGCTCGAATCACATTTAAGCCAACATACTTATTTAGTTGGTGAACAAGTCAGTTTAGCTGATTACGCCATTTTGCCGCTTATCCGTCAGTTTGCCCGTATTGATCGTCACTGGTATTTGCAAGCGCCCTTCCCACACTTACGTAATTGGCTGAATAAACACTTACAAGATCAACGCTTTGCGAAGGCAATGGCGAAATACCCACAGTGGTTAGAAACCGATGAAGAATTTTTATTTGGTCATGCCGATTAAAAACAAAAAAGGGTAAGCATGAAGTTAATCATACTTACCCTTATCGTCAGTCTCTATGTTGATAGCTAGCCACGAAAACTAAGCCACGTCCTTCACTACATGTACGCCATTTACCTGCTCACTCGCTTTATCGGTTTCAGCTGCCGCTATTTTTGCAGCCTGCTCTGCTAATTCCGTTTCTAACATCGCTTCAACATAACCTGGTGAATGCGTTGAACCCGAAATCAAACGGTACATTGCCGGAATAACCAGCAAGGTAACTAAAGTAGCAAACGCCATACCAAAGAACACCACAGTACCCACGGCAATACGACTTTCTGAACCTGCACCCGTTGATAAAATTAACGGTATAGAACCCGCTAACGTAGTAAATGCAGTCATCAAAATAGGACGTAGACGTCGCGCTGACGCATCAATAATCGCTTGTTCAATAGCGATACCACGGTCACGTAACTGGTTGGCAAACTCGACAATTAAGATACCATTTTTGGTCACCATACCAATCAACATGATCATACCAATCTGGCTATAAATATTCAGACCACCACCCATAACGTACAAGCCTAAGAAGCCACCAAATACCCCCATAGGTACGGTAAACATCACCACCATCGGGTTAATAAAGCTTTCAAACTGCGCCGCTAATACTAAATACGCCACCAGCAGGGCTAGACCAAAGACCACTAAAATACTGCTTTGGTTTTCTTTAAAGTCTTTTGACTCGCCAGAGTAAGCAATAGATATATCACTTGGTAATGACTCTACCGATTGTGCATCTAAGAAATCTAACACTTCGCCCAACGTATAACCTTCCCCTATGCTGCCACTTAAGGTAATAGATTTTTGCTTATTATTGTGCGACAAGCGACTTGCCGATGCGACTTCTTCGATTGTCGTCAGCGTATCGAGCGTGATCAGGTCTCCCTTGGCACTACGAATATAAATCTGACTTAAATCGTTGACGTTATTAAAGCTATCTTCATCACCACGTAAGTACACATCATACTCTTCACCACGTTCGATATAACTGGTTTCACTGCGGCCGCCCAGCATGATCTCAAGCGTCGTCGATACTTCATCAACACTGATACCCAATTCACCGGCACGTTCTTTATCAATGCTCACGACTAGCTCAGGGGTTTTCTCTGAATAATCCAGATCGCCACCGACTAATACACCCGCGTCTTCGGCTTTGGTTTTCAGTAATTCTGCCCATTGTTCTAGTTCAGAATAATCAGAGCCTCCTAATACAAATTGTACCGGATCACTCGAACCACCACCGAAGCCTGGCATTAATGGGCGCACCATCACATCTGGAATATCTTTCAATGCTTTTGCCACCATGCCTAACGCTTCAGTCGCACTCACACTACGGTCTGCCCAGTCTTCAAGAATGATGATCACAAAGCCAGTTTGATCTCCGGCGCGGCCACCAAATGCTGGCGCTTGGGTATTAAACGATTTAATAACGCCTTGACCAACAAGCGGTAATAAACGTGCTTCAACGATATCCATGTTCGCCGTCATACGGTTAAAACTGGTGCCTTCCGCGCCTTTGACAAAGGCAAACAATACCCCGCGATCTTCTTGTGGTGATAACTGTGATGGCACTTGTTTCATCAACAAGAAACTACCCACAACACAAGCGATAATAACCACAGGTGCAACCCATCTAAACTGCACAGCTTTAGCAACAATACCGCGATAACCGTTTTCTAAGCGTTGGAATAAACCTTCCATCCACACACTAAAGCGACTGCTTTTTTGCTCTTTTTTTAACATTTTACTAGCAAGTACTGGGGTCAATGTCAGGGCTATCACTGACGAGAAGATCACCGACATGGACAACAACACAGAGAACTCAGTAAACAACAACCCGACCATACCATCCATAAAGGAAATAGGCAGGAACACCATCACCAATACCATGGTGGTCGCAACAACAGCAAAGCCCACTTCACGTGTACCTTTATAGGCCGCTAATAACGGTTTTTCACCTTGTTCGATATGATGGAAAATATTTTCGACCACCACAATCGCATCATCAACCACCAGACCAATCGATAAGATCAGCGCCATTAAGGTAATTAAGTTAATCGAGAAACCAAAATAATAAGCGGCAATGAATGACGAAATCAACGATACCGGCACAGTAACAGCGGGGATCAACGTCGCGCGCGCTTGACCAATAAAGATATACAAGACTAATACCACCAGACCACCGGTAATAAAGAGCGTGCTGTATACTTCCGAAATAGATTGATCAATAAACACAGTGGAATCGTAATCAACCGCTAAGCTCATGCCTGCAGGCAAGAACGCTTGCATCTTATCGACTTCTGCATGCACCGCTGACGCCACATCCAACGGATTGGCATCCGATTGCGTCACCACACCTAAACTCAGGTTAACGATGCCATTACTTTTATATGACGAGCTTTCATTTTCAGCGCCAACATAAACTTGTGCGACGTCGCGTAAATACACCGGCGCACCATCGCTAGTGGTTCTCACTACCAGGTATTCAAAGTCTTGTGGCTGGGCATATAAACGCGCAGTACGTACTGACATCACCGTCGTATCGTTACGTACTTCACCACCGGGATTCTCGACATTTTCCGTTTTTAACGCATCGACGATATCACTTGTCGTGACCGCGCGACCGGCCATTAAGTCAGGGAACAACTTAACGTACATCACCTGATATAAACCGCCGGATAAATCAACCGAACTCACACCCGAGATCAGACTAAAGCGATCTTCTAATACCCGTTGGGCATAATCGGTCAGCTGCGTACGATCCATTTCAGTCGAGTTTAAATTAATATAAACCGAGGGTTCACCACTGCCGTTATCTTTCGATACGATAGGATCGTCGGCTTCATCGGGTAAACTACGCTGCGCTTTGGCAACCGCGTCACGAATATCACTGACACCTTCGGTTAAATCCCAGCCCAAATCAAACGTCACGGTGATACGTGACATACCATTACGGGTGACCGATTTAACTTCATCGATACCACTGATACCAGTAATTTGATCTTCAATGATCGACGTTATTTGGCTTTCCATGATCGTGGCAGCAGCACCGTCATAGCGCGTCATCACGGTTACAACTGGACTTTCAACATCCGGCATTTCTCGTACTGCAAGTTTACTAAACGACACGGCACCAAACACACACAGCAATAAGCTGAGTACAATAGCGACAACCGGTCGTTTGACTGAGGTATCAGACAACCACATTAGTTAGTCTCCTGCTGGCCAGTTAAATCTTTCACTTGCAATCCATTACGCATGTTCACTAGGCCTTGAACGACAATACGGTCGCCAATTTCTAAGCCATTTTCAATTAATACTTGGTCAACAATACGTGCGCCAAGTGATACTTGTGTTCGGGTTACACGTTCATCGTCACCCACCACATAAACAAAGCGTTTGGTGCCTGAATATTCTAGCGCTTGCACTGGAATAATAGGTTCATTAATCGCAGGGAAAACCACACTTGATGACATCATCATGCCCGGTTTAAGGTGGTTATCTTTATTTTCAAAATTAACTCGTACACGTAAGTTTAACGTTTCAGCGTTAATGCGCGAATCAATCGCCACAACCTCGCCTTTAAAAGATTGACCATCCCAAGCTCGGCTGGTTGATGTCACTGCCATACCCGTGGATAATTGCGACAAATAACGTTCTGGTACGGCAAGATCAAGCTGCATTGTCGATAAGTCATCAAGGGTTAACAGCTCTGTACCAACAGATACCATTTTACCGCGACTAAAATCGAGTAAACCAACCGTGCCCGCAAATGGCGCTGTTAAATAATGATCATCCATATTTGCTTGTGCTGCAGCTAAACGCGCCTGTGCAATCGCGACGATTGCTGATTGTGCATAGACTTCGGTTTGGGTGATGGCATTACTTTTTACGAGCGTTGAATATTCATTTAGCTTACGTTTCTCGTCGGTATAATAAGCCTTCGCTTCTAGCAATGCCGCTTGTGCTTTACTGTCATCGAGTTGCACTAATAACTGCCCTGCTTTCACCGTTTGATTGGCGGTGATCTTGATACTATCAACCTTCCCTGCGACTTCCGGGGCCACGCTAACAAATTGCGTTGACTGTAATTTACCGATCAATGAGATAGATTGTGAAACTTCATGGTACTGCACCGTCTCGGTATAGACAGAAACCACACGCTCAGCGCCTTTCCCAGCATTGCCGCCTTTGGCCTGAACTGGAATGGTGTAACTCGAAAAACTAAACATCAGTGCGCTAATGATCGCCAGGGAAGTACGTTTATACATTATGTCTCTTCTATAAAAATGAGCGTGTCTTGCTTTCATCCATGAATAGCGAGTCTAAAATTTTGATACGCTATAATACCGTAAAAGGGGCAGGGAAATATGGAGAAAATGTGGAGATTAGGGTCAACTAGTGTAAAGTTTGTCAGGATCGAGGGGGGATTATAAAAACTATTATATTTGCGATAAAAAAACACTAGCCAGTCTCAATCTATACGATCAATACCGACTAGCTTCATTTTCATTTTTAGTCTGAGATTAAGTATGAATTTGGTGTTATTTATCCGGGCTACTATCCGGTACTGTTTATTCGGTACTATTTATTCGGTATTGCGCCATCACACCATTTTGTTGTTTAAATTGGCTAGTCATGTCACCAACATTACTTTGCTCATCCGCTTTTAGCGTATAGTTTTTACCATCATTGAGTTTATTAAAATCAACTTTGAACTGGGTGTACACATCACCATACTGATAACGCATATTCAGTTCTCTCTGTTCTAGGTTATAGGTCAGAGTATACTGCGTTGCATAACCCGTCATCTTACCGTTGACGATACGGTTAGCGGCGTCTAGCGGCACTTTATACGTTGAGCTATCAATTTTCGCTAAGCCGTTAATAATACTGCTTGGCTCTTGCAGTTGCGCCAGCATGTATTTATTCCACACAAAGCGCTCTGCAGGTCCGACGTTACCCGCTAATGGGAATTCACTTGAATATTGTGACTGTTGTGTTGGTTTTTTCGCATCCCAATTAGCTAAGTGCTTATTAAATTCAGGACTATTGGTTAATACGTCATACTGCGCGCCGTGGTAAATCTTCCAGTGTCCATCAATAAACTCTAAAATAGCTGAATCACCACTGCTGTCTTGCAATGAATAATGGCCTTTTAACTTAGCACCATCAGCGCCAGCAAACTGCTGAATTTGAATATCTTCAATACCCACCAGCGCCTCTTTAACGCTGCTGAAGTTATCTAAGAAATACGGAATAACACGCGAGTTTTCTAATTGCACCTTCTCGGCATTGTATTCCCCACTGCTTTCTTCCCCTAGATACAAAGCATTTGCGGCTAACCCCGCTTCATTAAAACCATCAATGCCCGCTTTACCGTAAAACGTCGTTAAGATTGAAGCGTACTTGGATGTCCATGTCATAACTTGGTCACCAGACTCCGCACCTCGGTAACTAATACCCTTTGCACGCACATCAATTGTCGGGTGTGTTTCAACCATCCAGTCCATTGTTCGAGACACAAATACCCCATGCTCTTCAGTATCCCAAATTAACCGTGAACAGGCTTGTACCACAGAGATAGCGGAAGTGAATAATGCCGCGCCAACGGCAACCTTAACCAATGATTTTTTTGTTAATAAAGTCATACTTTAATCTACCTTATAAAATGTTATCTCAGCAATGGAATGTTTCTGCATCACGCTTGTTTACATGCCTCAATAATAACGGTTTAATCTCACAGGTAATCTCAGTTACGTTGGGAATATCCCAACAACGAATGATATGAGTAATATGATCCATAACATTCGTCATGTTAGTACAAGATGAGGGAGTGGAAGCAATCATGCTTAGATTTAGTTTCGAACAATTGGCGTCATTCGTGGCTGTCGCTGAACAAGGCTCGTTTAGTAAAGCGGCACAATCATTAGGGAAAGATCGTTCGACCTTGCATCAACACGTAGGTAATTTAGAAATTGATTTGGGTATTACTTTATTTGATCGCCGCGGTAAGTTTCCTAAAATAACCTTTGAAGGCCGCAGTTTACTCACCCAAGTCCAGCATATTCTTTACCATGCACAAGTACTGCAAAATAGCGGTGACAGTTTAGCTGAAGGATTAGAAGCAAGCTTGACGATTTATCACGATGTTTCCTTGCCAATTTCAGTCATAGAACAAGTACAACGAGCTGTCCATCAGCAATACCCACAAACACAATTGCATTGGCTACACCGAGGACGTGAAGAGTCTATTAACGCACTTGCAGAGCAGCATGCTGATATCTCAATTATTTTAAGCAAAGGTTCTGGTGTACTACCAAGCAAAGGGCTTACTTTTACCAATCTCGGGTTTCTGCCATTTTCTTTCTTTGCCCATACAGACACCGCTTTAGCGCAACAAGTAAGTTGTAGTTTGGAAGATTTAGAAAAGCAGCAGCAATACACTGCAGAGAATTTCATGGAAGTAGATCTTGGTAAAAAAACTAAAATATCGGCGCGTGTGGCCACCATCAGCAATATGGATATTATTCTGTCATTACTCAAGCAGGGTGGCTGGGCATTGTTACCCAACCACGTGGTTAGTTCGTCTTCATATGCGCATGAGATCTGTAAACTCAACATTAATTTTATGACCAATGACGGCCGCTGGAGTTTAGTTTTACTTACCCGTTCCCATCAAAGTACCGGTAAAGTAAAAAGTTACGCCATCGAACAATTTAAAGCGGCGTTTAAAGATATCACTCGATAAGCTACTTTTGTGTACCACCTTCTTACTCGATGGAGTAGTTTTATAAATTACCTAATGCGTTAATATTCCAGCCGAATATTCACACTCAAAAGGTAATTAAATGAAAAACAGTAGTAACGCGACCCAGATATTTGATCTATGGATTAGATCTTCATTTGTTGATATCAATACCGAGCTAGAGAGCCTCTATTGGCAACAAGAAGATAGGGATAATGTCGACGGCGTTGGTGACGCATTGAAACAACAACTCGAGTCTGAAGGCAATGCGCTAATAAAAGTACTTCTAGCAGAGGGTAATACCAGCCAAAATTTTGATAACGCGTTTAATTTACTCGGCAGTGTCGGGTTATACATGGCCGCTTGCCGCCGTCATGAATTAACAGAACCGTCACGCGAAACCCGTTCACCACTTATCGCAGCATCCGCTCTCGCCATGCACTTAGGTCCAACGATAGGTATGGCACCACGTTTTTCTACCGCGCACTTAACCACGCATAATATCGCCGAGAATGGCATCTACAAACGCTTCACCACCTTACATGACGAGAGCCTATTTGTTGATTACAATACCCGCAGTATATTGGCCTTTAAACGTGCCGCAGAAGCGCTATCCAAAATACATGTCATGGGTATCTCTCACCCGCTTTGTTATGACTTATTGCTCGCAGCCAAGCAGGGGCTGAGTGAGGTTATTGACTCAAACACCATCTTATTCAGTGAACTCGATACCGATCGTTTCTTCCATTGCGTCCGCCCTTATTACAAACCTTATCGTGTCGGCACTCAGATTTATCGTGGTGCCAATGCCGGTGATTTTGCCGGTATCAATATTGTCGATATGTTACTTGGATTATGCCGCGCCAATGAACCATTTTACTCACAAATGCTGGTTGATAAATTCACTTACATGATGCCTGAAGACCAGCAGTTACTGCGTGACTGTATGCAACGTGCCAATTTAATGGATGATTTTCTTAGCCAACAGCAATATAAAAACCAAGCTTGGTATCAACGTAATTTAACTGTTTTTTTAGACGTCTGTAAATTACACGGCGCTACTGCAATCCAACACCATGACCAACTGGTGAATAAATACATAGCGCAACCAGCAAGTCAGGTGCAATCACAGCATATGGATAAGTTAACAGCCAGTGGTCCACCATTACACATATTACTGCGTTCACTCGAAAAGCTCCGAGATCTTCGTGCTGCGAATCCGAGAGAGGACATCGCAACACGTTATCACGACATGCTGACACTGCATTCATCACTCAATTAACCGCCAGTGCAGCGACGACAACACGCTTCAACCACCTTGTTAACAACATTTAACACCGACATGTACATATGAAGGAATTGAACAGTCATGTATAAAAAAGATTTTTTACTTAACGACAATATTTATTTACTCAACCATTCTGTTGGTCGCCCACTTAAAAATACCGAGCAGCAATTTAAACGCCATTTCATGGACCACTGGCAGCATACGAGCAGCGAACCATGGCCGCAATGGATGACGGCCATTGACCGCTACAATTCAGCGTTAGGCACATTGTTTAATAATGATGGCGCTAATTTTTGCCCACAAGTGAATCTATCGAGTGCGCTCACTAAATTAGTCATGTCCGTCGATAGGTTACAACAACCACACACCAAAATACTCATGTCTGAAGCTGACTTCCCCAGTATGGGCTTTGTCATGCAGCGAGCATTAGCATCAACAGCAAGCATCACCTACATTCCAAGTCAGCTGGATGTTACCGATCCAAATGTGTGGGCTGAATACCTTAATGAGACGATTGACCTGGTTTTTATCAGCCATGCGTACTCCAACACCGGTCAACAAGCACCACTGAATGACATTTTATCGATTGCCCGTCAGCATCAGGTATTATCTATCATCGATGTCGCGCAATCAGCCGGGATCATGCCACTCGATCTGAGCGTCACGAGACCAGACTTTATGATTGGATCTTGTGTGAAATGGTTATGCGGTGGGCCCGGCAGCAGTTATTTATGGGTTAATCCAACGCAAATAACGTCTTGTCATCCACAAGATGTCGGTTGGTTTTCTCATCAACAGCCGTTTGAGTTTGATATCCATGATTTTCGTGAACGCAACAGCGCATTGAAATTTTGGGGAGGCACGCCATCGATCATGCCGTATGTTATCTCTGCCAATAGTATCGAATACTTTGCCAGGTTAGGGACAGAAACATTACGCCAACATAACCAAACGTTATTGGATATGTTGGCCAATGCTTTTCCAGGACAACTGGTGTCACCACAGCAAATACCTCAGCGTAATGGCACCGCCATTTTACACTTTGGTGCACAACAAGCGGAAGTTCTTTCGGCATTATCGGCGCATAAAATCAGTGTCGACAATCGATTGCATGGCATGCGCATATCACCACACATCTATAATGATGAAACAGAAATACAGCAGCTTATCGATGTGATTAAGTCGGTATAGACTTGCTCACATCCGTTAATTAAGCGGTACTAAAAAGCCTCTGTCGATAACAAGACAGGAGGCTTATTCATCACAAACTGCTGGGCAATACGTAAGTAGTGTGCCAAATCGGGGTGTTCCAGTGCTAAGTCTTTACCTAAATCATCAAACAAGCGTACTTGTAAGGCGTCTTTATAAAATGGCAGTTGTTCAAACTCGCTAATATCTTGCGCATTCATTGCCCCACCTTGCACAACGAGACTATCTTGTGATGCTTGGCTAAGTTGGCTGTGATATTTAGGCTTCACCGCGCACAAATAACGCTTGGCTTGCACATGTAACGCAATACCATCAATGATCTGCTTCGGGAAGTACGGCGCTAAAAATTTAGCCCCCACATCTTCATGATAACCATCAATACCGTGCTCGGCGATATCTTCTGGCAGCTCTAAAATTAAATGGCCAAAGTCATGCAATAAGGCCGCGGTAATGATCGCGTCACTGCTATTTTTTTGCTCGGCGTAATAAGCCGACTGCAGCATATGCTCACCCATAGAGATATTCTCACCATAAGCAACGTGACCATTGTCTTCGAATTGCTGTTTAATAAACGCAATTATATCCATTATTTAGTCTCCATTTGACATTCTAATGCCGTCTCTAATACTGCTAGCGCGCTCTTTAATGAATCAATATCGGCATAACAACCTTGCAGATGTCGAGCGCCTTCAGCAGCCACTTCTCGGCCATGTAAAATCCGTTCATTATTAAATATCATCAGCTCGCCCGGTTGCAAGGTACACAAGAATTTGCACTCAGCGCTATGCAAGATACGGCTGAAATTTTGATACGCTTGATAAAATGCCGCCATCTCTGCAAACGGTAATTGAATCGCTTGAATAGAACGGTTATTTAAACGGATACGCTCAAGACCGCCGCTATTATTTAACTCGATGATATAACCCGTATGTTCAAGATGAGTATCTGCATTTTTAAAACGGTACGTCACTGGCGTCGAGGTTAATAACTTATATTGTTGTGGAAAACGTTGTTGCAATAATTGCGCGGCGTAGAAGCCGTCCGTTAACGCTGTTACCCCCCCTTTTTCAGCACTGACTAAGCAATGCAAAAGCTGTAAAGTCGGCACTGGATGGCGGTAAGCATTGTCCGTATGTAGGCTTAATGGCTTGGGGGTGAATGCTAAATTAACCGGATTTTCTTGCGACACCACTTCGAAATGACTGCCGTAGTTGGTATCACGCACAAAGCCAAATTGCTCGACGACCTTAAATAACTGTTTATCCACATTCGGTACATCGGTTAAGAATGCCAGCCCAAATTGTTTCACCGCCCCTAACCAATCACGCTTAATATCCTGACGACTGAGTACGTCAGGGTAACGAAAAGTGATTGCTGGCGCATCGAGTTGTCCATCCCACAATACTTGCTCATCGAGCGCAGTCGTATCATTAGCGTCTTGCTCAAAAGCTTGCATACTTTCTAAAAAAGTCTGACTGTAGCGGCTTTGATGGCCATCTTGCCAAGTAATGACTAAGTCCCCGTATTCAATCGTCACCACTTCTGGCTGGATCGTTAAATCTAAATCGAGGATCTCTTGTAAGCGTTGTCCAGACGAATGTAAACATGCGCTGCAACGGCAATTATCTTTTAGCCAAAAATAATGCAATGGCTGATTATTATAAACAAGGTGGGAAGCGTGTAGTGTCAGCATAGCGAGGTCCTAATATTCAAAGACAATTATTAAAAAACGATGCAGCAAGGTCATCATAATCCCCTGCTGCACCGGATTAACTCAAAGAGAGAGTTAAATTAACCTTTAGATTCTGACTTACTATTAAATTTATCAGACCATTTAGTTAATACAGCTCGACGATCATTGGCCATTTTACCAAAGTCCATGTCTACAATCGCGTCTTCCACATTCGGGTAGTTTGCAACCGCGCCACTCACGTCTTTATGCCCAACAACAGGATAAATGGTGTTATACATTTTGTTGGCATCCAGTGATAACGACCATTCAACCAGCTTTTTAGCCGCATCAGATTCGTTATTCACTAGGCCAACAGACTCCGTATCCCAACCAATACCTTTTGGTAAGATAAGATCAATCGGTGCGCCTTGAGACTTCAATTTAGAACCGCGGATCGCCACAGAAATACCAATGACGGTTTCACCCATCGCAGACTGCACGCAAGGTTTAGAGCCTGAATGGGTATAATGAGCAATATTTTTATCCAGTTGCTCCATATACTGCCAGCCTTGTTGCTCACCCATACCTTGTAACCATGCTGTCACTTGGATATACCCCGTACCCGATGAACCCGGATTAGGCATCACGATGTGGCCCTTATAAACTGGATCGAGCAAGTCTTCCCAGGTTTTCGGTTTTGGTAAACCCAGTTGTTTTGCAACGATGGTATTAAAACAAACGGTATTAAAAAACGCGTCATTACCAAACCAGGCTTTGTCGTCTTCAGGATCAACCATAGAGGCTTTTAAACCCGCTAAATTAGTTGGCGTATAAGGTTTAACAATACCGCTATCTTTGAGTAATGCTAATGATGAACCAGCCAATCCCCACACCACATCTGCTTTGGCATTTTTACCTTCAGCCAATAACTTAGCCGTCATCACACCGGTAGAATCACGCACCCATTTAATCTCGATATCAGGGTGGCTTTCTTCAAAGGTATTTTTAAATAAGGCTAACAGATCGGTTTCAAAAGAAGTGTAAACGACCAACTCCTGTTTCGCGAACGCGTTAGCAGAAGCACCGAAAATAACGGCAGTGGCAAGTAATGACTGTTTAAAAATGTGCATCAATAACATCCTTTATTGATAAATTAATCGATAGTTACCTAAGGGATAGATAAGTATTTATGATGCACATCATAGGTTGGATATATGACAGTTTTATGTTGTTATTATGTCGCTAAGATTAAATTGTTCCATTCAAGGCACAAGATCATTAACGTAATTTAAAGAAGTTTAATATCATTTTTTGCTCTTCCGATAAACGCGCAAGCTCTTCACTGGCTTGATTGCTTTGATCGATACCCGCCACGTTTTGAGTCACCATATCTGACGCTTGCATGACATTAGCAGCGACATCTTGGGTTACTGTCGATTGCTCTTGCGATGCCGTTGATACTAACGTATTCATATCCGAAATTTGCGATACCAGATGTGAAATATCCGTAAAGCAATGACTCACCGTTTGCGCTATTACGCGTGAATCTTGAAACAGCTCAACATTACTGCTCATGTAGCTGTCCGCTTTTTCAGACTGATCTTGCAGTTTAGTGATTATTTCTTGAATATTAACCGTTGATTCCTGCGTTTTCGCAGCTAAAGCACGCACTTCATCTGCCACGACAGCAAAACCACGACCCTGCTCACCCGCTCGCGCAGCTTCAATAGCGGCATTCAATGCTAATAAATTAGTTTGTTGCGAAATGGTATTAATCACATCGACAACGCTACCGATATCAACCGAGTAGGCTCTTAACTGATTAACCATTAACGTTGACTCACGCACTGAATCTTCAATACGTTTAGTGATCACATCTGATTCCTGCAACGCCGTATTACCACGACTAACGCTTTCAATCGCGTTATTGGCTGCATTCTCTGCATTGTTGGCATTTAGACTGACTTCAGCCGCAGTACAAGATAACTCATTAATAGCCGTTGCCACTTGCTCTATCTGCGCGATTTCATGCTGTGAATTCGTTGCTGCTTCCGCCATTACGGCAGCAAGTTCTACCGATGCTGATGACACATTGTCAGAAATAGCATGGGTTTGCTGTACGATATTTTGTAATTCACGTAACAAGATCAACATACTGGCATAAATACCTGTGGTCGCTTGATTCGTGTCGCTAACCGCAGTCAGATCACCACGCGCCATTTTGTCCATCAAGTTGGAAATATCTTCAGGCTCACCACCGATTGGTGCATAAATATATTTAACAATGAAAAAGTAAAAAATGATAATAGCCACAATAATCGCGATACATAAAAACAGTAATGAACCGACTAGGTTGGCATTACTCGCCGCATTAATATCCTTGCCATATTCATAACTCGCCACGATCCAGTTACGTACTGATAGCTTGTTGGTGACGACAGAGACCATTTCGCCATTAACTTCATATGTGAAGCGGCTAATGCCTTGGTTTACCTGCTCATACTGTGGGCGAACTTGAAACATGTTCTTGCCTAACAGTTGAGTATCTTTACTCGACATGACATAACCGTCATTGCGATAAACAAAAATTTGGTTGTCACTGGTCAGCGAGGTAATAAAGCCAGTAATATTATCTAAATCGATATCAATCGACAGTGCTGCCACCGTTTGATTATGATGGTAAATAGGCACAACCAAAGAAATGATATTTTGTTTGGTTAACGCATTTCGGTAAGCTTTAGTAACAATTATTTTTTCATTATCATAGAAAATACGGCTGTACCATTCACGGTTAAGTGCTTTAGCATTAAAGTTAGCAACATAACCGCCGCCTTCAATCGCACGGCCATCTTTTAAGCCAATAAATATATTTTCAACACCATCAATTTTGTTAATAAAGTGACGGGTTTTCTGTACAGCGCGTTCGACCGATAGTGGCTCACCATTATCACCGAACTCAAAAGAAACGGCGTTCAAAGCATCAAAATAACGCATTAATTTTTCATCTAATGCTTTCGCGATTAACCGCGATTGGCTATCCATTTTATCTTCATAATTAGTGTGACTAAAATTATCGAAGGCGCTATAACCAAAAAAAGTAATCGCACCACAAATAGTGATCACCAACGAAGCGAAAAAAACCAATATTCTATATTTTAACGTCATAATATGCTCAGAACTGTAAATTAGCCGCGTATTCTATCTTAATAAATTCGCACGCATAGCATTATTTATCATTTTAATGCAAGACAACATAACCCACCAAACGTGATGTGTGTCACGCTATATAAATTTATAAAGCCTTGTATGGATATAATGATTTACGCAATTGCGGTAGCACTGTCATTAAAATTAAACAATAAAATGCTAATTTATGCTTAATTCAGCCAAATAGAGCACCAACATGACATCTATAACGTTAGCTACAACTTCATCTACAACTACAATCGCCAATCCAAATACAGTTTTAAATACAGATTCAAATAATGCACCGAATACCATATCGAATACTGTGCCTGACTATTTAAACCCTGATATCGCGTCTGATCTCGCGCTGTTAGATATTCCCATTATTGAAGCAACACCCGAAAGTCTAAAAGGTTATGGTTTCTTTGTTGACGATCCTGAGACTTTTGATATTGAGATCACCCGCTGGCCAGCACAAGGTTGGCGTAAAGTCGATGAAGATACTGGTGATGAAGGTGGAGTGACAGAAGGGACGTTTATTAGTACCTGGAAAGGAGACTATCTGTTTGGCCGTAATAAAGCCGTCGATGGCCATTATATTATCGGTTATAACCAACGACCAGAAATCGCTGTCGACAACCACAGTAACAAACCAACACAACTGCTCTTATGGCATGCAAACTATCACCCCGATGGTGGGCAGATGTTTTATCCTAAGGCTAATCAACCATTTTTACTGCCATTAGCCTTGCCGGGGGACGATGTCAAACCACAAGACTTTGTATGTTTTTATTTCAGTGGTGAGCGCGGTGCCTATATTCATGCCAACGTTTGGCACGAAGGCGTATTTGCGATTGCCGGTGAACAAGAGTTTGCCGATAAACAAGGCGCAGTACACGCCCGCGTATCGGTAGATTTTGGTAAAGAATTTAACTGTTTATTGCGGGTTGATTTAACGACGTTACCGTTATAATCCAACTCAATTATTACGATAATCCAACTAAGCTACTGATGCGTTCAATGCTATATTCAACGCATCAGTTCTTAGCATCGGTACTTGGCATAATTACTAATATTATAGCTACTTGGTATTTAGATCGCGTAAAGCGCATCTATTTCACCATTTTTAATGCGCATATTTACACGCAGTAATGCTTTTTGAGTGATTGCCAATACATCGTTCAGGTTCGCATAACACGCTTGCTCATCTTCTCCATAGGCAAAGAAGTTTAACGTGACTTGGTAACCCATTCCGCCGGAATCCGGTTTATCACCTAATGCTAAATAACAGGTCGGTGATTTTGATAGCCCAATAGCACCGGCTTTAAAGCCTGGTTTCATCGACGAGGCCATTGACTGGATATTATTCATTAACCAATCAAGACTTTTGTCCTGACAATTTTCAGGAATATCTCGGAATAAAATCATTAATCGTGCACTGCATTTTTTCGCATACGGATATTGCTGGTCGCTATTATCTTCTGCGGCATTAAACACACTGTCATTACTTTCTAATAACGAGCTTGCACCATTCACCCATTCGATTAAACGATAAAACTGTTCAACAAATTCCCACTGTTGAAACGGTAACAAATCTTCTAACGCACTGCGGATCAACTCAGGCTGTTGTTTAAAGTCCATATATACACTCGACTCATCCGATACCATGCTCGTCCATGGGTGAGATCTTAACGCTGAGTTATCAATTTTTTGGGAAATAAAAGCATCCACAGTTGCAGCCTTTGTTGGTTATATAATAGGGGCTGGATTTTAACAGTGTTCCAGCGATATATTGAAGGTTTTATCCGCTAATATTTTTCCATCGAGTGATACGGTCATACGCCAGTCACCACATTTATCGGCAATCGGTTGCCATACTGTGTCGCCCAAGTAAAAATTCCAATCACTGTTTGTCACATGCACGTCGCCGGTAAACGGTGCGCGTACATTACCATCGACGTCTAAAATACCAGGATGAGCAATACAAAATTGCAATTTAGCGCCACGGGCTTTTTTAATATTAACGATAAAACCAAATTCAATATCAATTTCTGCGGGGATATCTGTCGTGAATTTTTGAATGCTCGGTAAATCTTTTGATTTGCTTTGCCACTGCGAGTGAATGCCATAGGTTTGCATTTTAGTGACGGGGTTATACTTAGCCATAGGTTCACCTTAGGTAGTCCGCTGTATCAAACGACACAGCAATAATCAAGCATATTAGATGTGTTCTATCATACCGCCCACTACGCTTTCTGGGAAGCGACTCCACTTACTAAGCAACTTAAAAATATCGCGGTATTAAACGGTTTTTGCATGAAATAAACATCCGGATAGTGCTCACTATCGACAATCTCATTTTTATCATTAGCTGATAAAATGAAATATTGAATCTGCGCATTACTTTGCATAAATTTCATTTTAGTAATTAACTCAAGTCCATTAAACACATCTAACTGGTAATCAACAATCACCACGTTGGGTTCTACTTTAACAAATTTGACTAATCCATCTTTCGAGCTATTCGCGCAAACCGTATTAAACTGTTTATCTTCTAACATGGCATTACATACTTCGAGATTAAAGCTGTTATCGTCAACAATCAAAACACGCATACTGGCATAATCAGTCGAGCGAAGCAGCAGTGGGTTTAACAGCTGTGATGGTACCGCTTGATCAAACTGACAGGGAAAATGCAACATGATTTTAGTACCTTCATTCTTCACACTGTGCAGTCTTAATTTGCCACCGACTTGAGTCAGTAATTGATTACAGGTATACAGTCCTAAACCAATGCTAGAGACTTGCTTTAGTTGCGATTCCGCATCCACAGTAAATGGATTGGTGAGTAACTTCTTGGTTGATTGTGACATACCCAGACCAGAATCTTGGATCAGAATACGTAAGTAATAACCGCGGCTGTTTTGTGATGCAGCTAATGATGATGCTGCCGATGACGGACTCTGTTGCTGTCCTGATGCCACGTTTTCGTGAAAGGCTAAACGTTGACAGATATCAATATGACAACGTACCGTCTTACCCGTGCTGTACTTCAATGCGTTGTTAATCATATTGGTTATGATTTGAAATAATTTAGTGCTATCGACACTAATCACCGCAGGTAACTTATCGCTCACATTAAAATCGAGGATTTTATCCGCAGGAATACTCAAACGATTGTAATAATCTTTAATACTATCCATGTACTGCAAGGTATTAATCGGCGTGCTATTAAGCATTAAACCACCCGCAGTAGACTTACTGTAGTTAAGGGTATTTTCTGCCACTGAATACAACAAATTAGCTGACCACAACATTTTATCAATCACAGCGCTGTGCTCGTCACTGATTTTAGGCATATCTTTCAGTATTTGGCTGTAGCCTAATAGCGCATTAATCGGCGTCCTTATCTCATGATTAATACTCGATACCATCGCGACATTAAATTTATTCTCACGTTCAATATTGATAAATAAATATTTATTTATCAATTTAAAATACAACAATATCGAAATCAGCACACAAGCAATGAGTATCGATAACAATATGCAGCTAAATTCAAACAGCTTTGAAGACGATACTTGAGACTCGATACCCAAGATATAATAAAAATTATACTCTGGGACGCTGATATCTAAGTCTGTACTATAACGGAAAAATGCTAATATTTTATTCGTAGTTCGTCGCGCACAATCTTGATTCTTTATCGATAACTGTACGGTGGTGTATTTTAAACAAGTACCTTTTAATTTATTAATGTTAAACAATAAATTATCAAGAGGTATGGCATAAAACAAATACGGCATGCTCGGCTCATCAATCGCGATTGAAACCAATTGATAATGAGGTAAATCACCGCTTAACATCCCCTCTTTATTTAAACTTATTTCTAACTTATCTAAGTCAGCAACAAAACCGTCATCAGAAATATAACCTAACGTCAATTCAGGTGTCATCGTAAAGAACAGCGCAGTTCGGTCATCTAACAGCTCTCGAGTAAAGATCTCAAAATCGGCTTCTTTTACCCTATCTGATGATTTAAAAAAAGATCGCATCGCATTAATAATTAACTTGTGCTGCAAATAGTTTTCTTCATTCAGCGCCATCAGCGTCGATATTTTTTTATCATGATTATGTTTAAATTCATTCAAACCATAACGGGTAAATACCCCCATAATCATCACGGTGACAAACAGACAAATACAAACATAACTGCCTAGACTAAATTTATAATTCATGTTCAATCGCGGCAACTTCTTTGTGCATATTATCGACCGCGTAAAGTAATTGTTCGGGCGTCGTCATGGCATCAATCTGCATATCAAGTTCGAGGTGCAGGTAGCGGCAAATACCTTTAAATTGATGCTTAAGTGAATTCAACTTTTCGGCGTTCTCTACTAACCCAGCTTGTGAGCGAATATTGGTTAATTCGCTCACTAACGCTTGATATAGTGGTAAACGTCGCGCGTCACTATAACGCCAAAAGAAGCCTTTTAAGCTATCTTTGATATTACTTGTCATTGCCACTCACTTCTCTGTGCTCGTAGCGATTGATCCACGCGTTTAAATAACGACCTTCCATAGGCGGGCTATATAAATACCCTTGTGCAATATCGCAACCAAGATCATCTAAAATATTAAGCACGCTCTCTGTTTCAATGCCTTCAGCGACGACATTCACCGACATTTTTTTAGCTAAGGCAATCGTCGACTCAACAATAAGGCGATGCTGTTCATTGGTATCAATATCACACACAAAAGAACGATCTATTTTAATTTCATTAAAGGGAATAGTATCCAAGCGTTCATAAGTTGAATAGCTCTTACCAAAATCATCCAACGAGATGCGAATACCATTGATAATCAATCGCGCGATTGAGTTTAATACACTCGCTTGGTTCATTATTTCTTGTGATTCGGTCAACTCTAAGATTAGCTTTATATGCGAATGCGCTTGCTTTTGACGGATAATAAAATTAATCAAATCATTATTAATCAAATCTTGTGCGGTGATGTTAATCGATAAAGTGTATCCGCTCAGATTAGCTTCATGTATCCAAAGTTTGAATGCTTTAGCAATAATAATCTTGGTAAATTGAGCGTTTAATCCAATTTCATAAATCAAAGGGATAAAGGTATCAGGATAAATATAACCATTTTCATCATACATCCTCGCTAACACTTCAAAGCCAGTAATCGCTTTACTTTTCATATCAACTTGAGGTTGAAAGCAAAGCAAGACTTGCTCATCTGCGAGTAACTGGGTTATATCATAATCAGACACAGCCGTCGTCGCCATAACCTCTAGCGGATTCTGACTAACACTTTGTAAACGCCGAGTTTCAGTTAATATAGTATCCATATCAATCGGTTTTTCAAACACACCCACGACATTCAATTTCAGCCCACAAGCAATACTGTTGACCAACTCAAGCGTACGTTTATCTGACGAACTGATCACAGCCAGTGGTATCGTGGCATAGCGACTCTGTACAGATAAAAAGTTGATGACTTCCATGCCATCACTGTTATCCATTTTTAAATCTAAGATAAGTAAATCGATATTACCTTTCATCGCAACGATGGCTTCGATACCTTGCTGGGCATTCTCAGCCTCGAACGTTTTAACCTTGTTATGTAAAGTGTTCTCTGCAAGATCGGCTTTAATCGCTTCTCGGACAAACTGTTGATCATCAACAATTAAAATATTCATAATGACTCCACTATATACCGGTAGTTGTAGGTTGCATGTCTCGTGTCGGTATAACAGACAACATCAGCATATTTCGATTGGCCATGACTTCAGAGCGACTCATAATAAACGAATAGTTCTGAATTATTTTAGCGTTTTGCTCGATCGGTTTGACTTTAAACATTGGGATCTTCATCTGCATTAACTTTTGCTTCAATTTGCTATCACAAGTACTAAAACTCAAATACTCAATCGTTTTATCCGTTGCTAATTGGTTTAAATAAACAGACATCATATGATTATCAATTTGTGGTGATACCCCAAATGACGAAAAAACCACCAATACATTCGCTTGGTGTTGTTGCGTACTGGCCAATAAATCAAGGATACCAATACTGTTATTCATAAACTCAAACAATGCTTTGGTATTGACCTTACAAAATAGGCAGTGACCAACCAATTGGCTAAAATTACAAAGAGCAGAGACTAAGGTAAGTGATGTTAACAACGCTGCAGATATTTTTTCTTGATGTGTAGGCAACAAACGAGGGTTACCCTCATACACTAAACAAAGTTTGAGAAATTGCTCAAACTTAACGTGTTCAGAGTGAATGAACTCGATTTGGTATTGCTCATTATTATAATAAGGGTGCGTTACTTTATCATTTTTTTCGCCCGCAGAAAATTGTATTGCGTATAAACTTTCTTCGACAAAATCAGCATCTGAACTGTAGATATTAAACAGATCGACACCAAATACTTCCGCTATTTCAGACTGCTTCGTTAAAGAAGGGGTATTGATACCACGCTCCCAACGACTAATAGAGATTGTATCTAAGCTATCAAAAGAATGACTTTTTTCGTTCAGTAAAGCCCGTAGACCTTCTTGGGAAAGATGATGCTCTGAGCGTATTTTTCTTAAAAATTCTGAAAATACCTTCATAATTACTGTTTTTGGATACGCATATTTTTTATATCCCATTTTCACTTCCACTCATACTTAATACCGAAATAGCAAACCCACTCATCGTCATTATTCAGCGACATTAAACACTAAGTTTAAAATAAAAACATCCCCGAGCAATATATTTTTGAATATATGTTTATCCATACTTTGATTCCACAGTAATAATTTTAATTTTAATAAAATAAATGCCTACACCATAAATATATTTAACAACAAGGCACTAGGCACATTTTTACAAATAGAAATAATTATTACTCTAGTGGTAGAAATGACACCTCGTTATCATATTTGTTCAAAAATAAAGCAGTAAAAAATACACTTACGAAAAAATTAACATTTAAATAACATGGAGTTTATTATATGAAAAAAATAGTTTTAGCATCATTCGGCGCTTTAACAGTCGCGGCACTCGCACCGACTTTAGCTTTCGCACACGGTTATGTCGCAGGCGAGTTCCCTTCTCGTGTTACTTTATGTCACTCAAGTAACGGGTCTAAAAATGATTGTGCGAGTGCGTCATACGATAGACAAAGTTTAGAAGCACTAAAAGGATTTCCTGCTGCAGGACCTGCCGACGGCAAGATCGCATCAGCACAGAAAGGCGGCTCATTTGATGTGCTTGATCAGCAATCATCAAACAAGTGGTACAAAACCAAGATCCAAGCGGGTCTGAATAATTTCCAGTGGTTTAGTACAGCTAACCATAAAACCACTGATTATGTTTATTACATTACAAAACCAGATTGGGATCAAAACGCACCGTTAACTCGCGCGTCGTTTGATTTAGCCAATCCTTTCTGTGTGATTGATATGGATGGTAATCAGCCCCCTCTCAATCTGGGTGATGCACACACATGTACAGTCCCAGCACGTAGTGGTTATCAAGTGATCCTCTCGGTGTGGACAATCGATGATACCGCCAATGCATTTTACAATGTAATCGATGTGGAATTTGCTGATGATGGCACACCACCGCCACCAGCAGATGTTTGGCAGCAAAGTACCACCATCGCACCTAAAGAAGATTTAGTCGCTGGCGATAAAGTCAAAGCACGCTTCTTTGATTCATCTGTGGGTTCGTTTACCACCGAAACCATCATTGAAATTAACTCTGCCGCCAACGGTCAAAAGAACACGTGGTCTTACAACCTCGCGAAAGCAATCAATGCCGAGCAAGCCAATGCTCAAGCGGGATCAAAGAGTGACGAAGATGTATTCACCCCTGTTTACGGTAACAACCCTGTTTACCTAAAAGCAGATTCGAACCTGACTTCTGTTGAAGTGGATATTATTAAAGCTGATATTCCAGTTGACGATAGCATCACTGTTTTAGGTCTAGAAGATGAATATGTGATCGACAACAATACGGTTGAGGTAACCTTTAGCATTGAAGCTGTGGGTAACTTAAACGTCACCAATACTATCTTTGATGTAAATAATAAAGCGATTGCATCAATATCTGACAATGTGAACGATACTGTTAAAAGTTTTACCTTATCACTTGAAAATGTAACGGCAGGCGCTTTTAAATTAGTCTCCATCGCTAACTCAAACGATGACAGTAACTTATCGCTACAAGAGTCAAATAACTTTAATGTTGTAGATACTGAAGTACCGGGCGACTGCCAAGATATTCAAGCAATTGATATCAGCAAGCAATACAAACCAGGCCAAGAAGTTTCTTACCAAGATAATGTTTATCGTGCAGAGCGCTGGACCGATGTAGGCCGCACTCCAGATACGTTATATACAGGTTGGGTATTAGTTGGCCCTTGCTCGTAGCACATAGTTAATCGCCGCTTGTTAATAAGCCGCTCAAAATAACTCAATGTAAGTCAAACAGCGTAAATCATATTTACGCTGTTTTTTTATCTGCGCGAAAGTAGGAACACATATGCATCAACTCACTCATCAATTTAATAGCACCGCAAAATACCTGCATTGGATCTCCGCACTCGTGATCTTATGGGCAAGTATTTCGGGGTTATACATCGCCTTTTTTGAACTGGACTCGAATATTAAAAGTCATATTTTACGTTTCAATGTATCGCTAACAACGGTATTTATTCCGCTGTTTTGCTGGCGTATTTACCACAGATTAAAATACGGAGTACCGGCACCACACCCCGCAATGTCGATATTGGAAACCAAGCTCGCGCACATCGGACATACCTTACTTTATATACTCGTTTCGCTGGTACTCGTTAGTGGGGTATTAATGATGGGTCATGACGTCAATGTGTTTGGATTATTGACTATCCCACAGCTACTACAACAGCAACATAGTATTCACTTTTTTGAAACCCTGCACCTGTACGCCTGCCGGTTATTAGCAGCATTAGTGCTTTGTCATTTAGCCGCACTCATTAAGCATGAAATGATGGGAAAGCGTATTTTGAAGAGGATGATGTAAAGTCAGAAGGCTATTTAATTTTATTTTATGTAATGCCATGTCGTTCCGTACTCGCGTTGAGTCACGGAACGTATATCAATAATAGATAGATAACTATTTAACAGACTCAGCGGCATTGCTTATCACTTCATCAATACAGCATTCATCTTGTAAAAAACCAATCACTGATTGTAATTTATCGTATTCAGCCACGCAGTACAAAGTACGACCTTCACGACGTTGAGACAGTAAACCTGCGGACGCTAAACTAGAAATATGGTGCGATAATGTAGAACCAGGAATGGCTAATTGTTCTTGCAAGCCACCCACCGCAACACCTTGATAACCGGCGCGGATCACACTTTTGAAAATAGTTAATCGGGTTGGGTGCCCCAATTCTTTCAGTGCTTTCGCAATTACATCAATATCCATTTTTCAGTTCTCCAAGTTAACCGCTAACAACATATATTTCGATACTAGCAGAAATATATGTTGTTAGCCAATCGAGACCGACAAAGGGCATCGTTAATACGCTAACTCAAATCCATTGTATAGCGTTTCAGTAATTCCATCGGCACTATTTCTAATGCTTTGATGTGTGTTCTTTGCAAATAGACTCTCGGCGCCATATTATCTTCCAACGCTTGCAACCAACGCGCAGCACACAAACACCAACGATCACCCGCTCGCAAACCTTCAAATCCAAATTCAGGTACCGGGGTTGATAAGTCATTGCCTTTAAAACGCGAGTATTCTAAGAATTCAGCCGACACTGCAATACACACAGTATGCGATCCGGCATCTTGACTGCAGGTATTACAGGCACCGTCGCGATAAAAGCCAGTGACAGGATCCTCGCCACATAATTCCAACTGTTCGCCAAATACATTGACTGAATCATACATTTCCATGTGTTATATCTCCACGTTACGTTGTAACAGATCAAGCTCAAGTTAGTTCACACTAGCACTTATTATTTTCACCGTCTATGAAGCTAACCTGATGATGTCATTACGTGGCTATTAGCCGTGTATAAATAGTCGAGCAATCGCGTACAATGGTCTTTTAATGCGTTATCCCGCATAGAGTCTATTCATTGCATAGGAAGATCATGGAACTCATTTATAACGGCCCACTTGATGGCCCATTATTTGTATTTGCGCACGGCGCTGGTGCGCCCGCGACCTCAGACGTGATGGAAACGATTGCCAAAGGGCTCGCCCAGCAAGGTATACGCGTAGCACGTTTCAATTTTCCTTACATGCAACAACGTGTAGATAATGGTACTCGCCGACCGCCAGAGCGCGCACCCAAGTTAATAGCTCAGTTTCAGCAATTAATTGCCAGTATCGACCAACCTATGGTGATTGGCGGTAAATCTATGGGTGGACGTATGGCCAGCTTAGTGGCATCCGATCCAAGTACTGATGAACTCACCGTTAACGCGAAAATAAAAGGCATCGCTTGTTTAGGTTTTCCTTTTCACCCAGCCAATAAGCCGGAATCGCTGCGTACTGAACACTTTCCATTGATCCAGCAACCCGTTTTTATTGCCCAAGGCGATCGTGATAAGTTAGGAACCAGAGAAGAAGTAAACAGTTATGGTTTGCCAAAGGATATTGAATTTTTGTGGTTAACAGACGGTGACCATGATTTAAAACCCAGAGTAAAAAGTGGTTTTACTCATCAAGCGCACCTACAGACAACCATTGATGGGATGGCGGCGTTTATTAAACAAGTATTAACCCCAACGCCTTCGCAGCTTTAAACGGTTAATCGGCAATCATAGCGCAGGTATCGTATTTGACTCGATTCATCGATATCTGGGTTTTAAAATTCTTCATATTCGGTTCGCTATACAAATGACGCTGACAAAAATCATCATACTGCAGCATATTTTCTACCGTCACCAATAATACAAAATCCACTTCCCCCGTGACTTGATAACACTCCCTGACTTCGGGTGCTGTGCGGATATGTTTAATAAAATTATCATTCAGATCTAATCTATCTCGTTCCATTTCTACGTTCACAATCATGTGCAAACACGCACCGAGTTTGTCTTGGTTAAGCAGTACCACTTGGCTGGCAATAATACCTTCGCTTTTTAACTTTTTTACCCGCTTAAAACAAGCCGGTGGCGACAAGCCAATCAGGGATGCGAGTTGTAAATTACTCACGGACGCATCTTGTTGTAACTGGCGTAAAATGGCTTTATCAAGTCGATCGAGAAACATAATTAACTAACGCCTAGTAAATAAGAAATATATAACAACATTTGTACGTGATTATTGAAATCATTTCTAGCGTATTGAATATAATAAACAACATAAATCCTTATTCATCTCGCAGACATGGAAACCGTCACATGCTTACAAATTTAAAATCCTTATTATTCGATGTCTGGCGCGTTTATCTCACGCTGCTGAAAGTCATGGTGCCCGCACTTATTATCGTTAAAGCATTAGATATGCTTGGCGGCACTGTGTGGTTAGGTAAATTGCTAGCGCCATTGATGAGTCTGGTTGGCTTACCCGAGGCAATGGGGTTGGTTTGGGCAACCGCCATGCTCACCAATATCTATACTGGTATGGCTGTTTTTTTTGATTTAGCCGGTGATAGTCCACTGACCGTCGCCCAAGTATCAGTCCTTGGCATCATGATGCTACTGGCACATGCATTACCGATTGAAGGCGCCGTGGCAAAATTATCCGGTGTCTCTTGGCGCGTCACTCTGCCCTTACGCATCGGTGGCGGCTTTATACTGGGTATGATCGTTAATCAAGTTTATCAACTCGGGAACTGGCAGCAACAACCAGCCCAGATCGTTTGGCAACCGACCCCCGCATCATCGAGTCTGTTTGACTGGGGGATCGCACAATTGACCATGTTAGCGTCTATCTTTTTTATTATTGCCGCATTAATGTTATTGCTGCGCTTATTAAAATGGTGTGGAATCGAAAAACTGATTCAAAACCTGCTATCGCCATTTTTAAAAGCGTTAACCATAGGCAAAGAAACCACTAACGTTTGTGTGATTGGCTTAGTGTTGGGCTTAAGTTTTGGTGCTGGATTATTAATTGATGAAGCACGTACCGGTAAAATAAGTAAGCGTGATATTTTCCTCGCTGTCTGCTTTTTAGGACTCACTCACAGCATCATCGAGGATACCATTTTGATTTTATTATTAGGTGCTGATCTAATGTCTCTTTTATGGGGACGCTTGCTGTTTGGTTTTGTTGTTATTGCTATTTTAGCACGTTGTATCAAACAGGACTCTTCATCCTGCTCGACAGCTAAAACCAGTTAAAACCAGTTAAAACCAGTTAAATAAAAGCATCTAACAGCGCTTTATTCAATACACGTTAACTTATCATTACGCTTAGATAAGTCTTTAAATGACGCCATCATGTTTGCTTTTTTCACGAATTGCTTCGGTGGCGTAATCACTTGTAATCGATAATCGCTTGCCTTGTCTTTAGTATCAACAAGTTCGCTATTTACATCAACAGGCGTGACGATGACGACTTTTAATTCCGGTGCGCGAGCCAGAATACTCGCTGCTGTTCCCAAGCCATTTTCAGTATGGAATTTACCAGCGATGTGTAACACTTGTTTACCTGCATTTAAATCGTCTGATAAATAATTAACGATACTCTCAGCCATGGTTTCATCCCACGTCACTTGCGAAGCAAATTTACTTTCATTTTGGCTTTCATCACCATGATGCATCGAGGCCATAAAATGGGTTTTATAAGGTGAATCTTGCGTATTAATATTTTCAGCTAGCCAAGCGCGTTCATCTGCCGGTAATTTATCAATATAGCTAATCCCTTCTTTGGCGATACAGCGGATAATTTTTTTAGGTGCATTGGCAGCAATAATATCAATGTTGTTAGCCTTTGCCAGTTCCACTAATGGGCGGTAATCACTGGTGTAATTTGGCCATGCGTTACCCTGCTTTATTAATGTGCCCTCACCTATCTCGCCAGCTAAGTAAGTATTCACAATAGCCTGATTATCACGAGTGAATTGCTCCATTGATAATGTGACATTGTCATTATCTGCCAGCATAGCTTGTAATAAGGCGGTTTGAAAACGATGGATACCGGTATGCGTATGCCACTCACCCACCAGCACGACATCAGCATCTTTAATCTGCTCAACAAAATCAGTTACATTAATATCCTGACCAGATGGAGACTGTAAATTATAATCAAAGTAAGTAGTTACTTCCGATTTAACCTTTTCTATTACAGGCTTTCCTGAAGATGGATAGGTACTACAACCAGCCAGTGCTGAGGCCATTAAAATACTGATGACACTGCATTTATAATTTTTTAGTACGAGTAAAGATGAAGAAGATAGTTGCGGAAAAATAAACATATAACACCCTAATAATAACGACCATAAATAGTAATACATCTCATTTGCAATAACAATATTTACTCTAATACCTATTACAAACGCTTACTGTAAACCTGACTGTAAAACTTTATTTTAAACCTTTATTTTAAACAGTGCTTCGCCGCTACGATTACGCTGTTAACACGACTCGGCATAAATTTATTCAGGTGAACACCAAGATATAGTGTTTCCGCAACAGGGATTTTAAGGTGGTGGATCTTCACTTTATCTGGATGAGGGAAGTCTGCTACCGCATAAGCAGGCAATACTGTAAAACCAAGCCCTAAACTGACAGGCTCTAAAATCAGGCTTATTTGATTGGAAAAACCGGCCTTTTTAAACTGATTATAATGTTTAAATTCTGGGTAATTAGCCCCAAGTAACAAACTTGAGTGGAACGCACCGTCAGGGTGGTCGATAAAACCTAATTGCATTAATGCTTGCCAACTTGGTTCTTCAATATCGGCAGGAGTAACTAACAACAGCGCTTCTTCCGCTATCGGTTTCAAACTCACTTCCGCTAGTGTCGATGAACTGGTCATAAAACCAATATCGACCGTATGCTCGGCAATGGCTTTTTCTATCGTTGCATTGGGTGCAAAGCGATAATCAATCACCAATTTGGGATGCTGTGTTTGTAACGTCAGTAAATAACGATACAGTTTCAAGCCAATACTCCCCGGAGACATCACTCTGACCAGGCCTTCAAAAGCAGGATCTGTCGTCACCCGCTGTTCGAGTTCTGATAGTGAGTTGATTATCTGTTTACCCTCGGTATATAACCGCTGTCCCGCATCCGTTAAAGTAAACTGCTTTCCTTCTCGAATAAGCAAATCTTGACCAAGCTGCTCTTCTAGTTTGCGGATATGCTGACTAATACCTGATTGCGTCATATTCAGACGCTCAGCACTACGGGTAAAATGGCCAACTTCCACCAGCGTACAAAAGCTGCGAAGTAATATAGGATTAATCATGATGTTTTAGACTCCGCTATATTTATAAACGAGTTCACTTCACTATCCGTTAAATAACGCCATAATCCAACTTCAACATCCAGTTGTATCGCGCCAATCTGCTCACGGTGCAAACTCACCACACGATTACCGACAGCCGCAAACATGCGTTTCACTTGATGGAACTTACCTTCGGTAATCGTCAATAATACTTCTTTTGGTGTCACTGTCTCTAGTATTGCCGGTCGCGTTAATTGTTGTTCGCCTTGTAATTGCACGCCATGGGCAAATTTAGCCGCGACATCATCACTAATAGGACGTGATAAGCCAACCCGATAGACTTTCTGGCAATGTTTAGTGGGGGTAATAATATTAAATGACCAACGACCATCATCTGTCACTAATACCAGCCCTGTTGTATCGGCATCTAAACGCCCTGCAACATGCAGTTCAGCTGCATTTTCGACATCGATATAATTAAATAATGACGGGTAAGCTTCATCAATATTAGAACAAATAGTGTCTGCGGGTTTATGTAGGAGGATATAACGGGATGCTCTTGCGGTTAGCGTCTCGCCATTTAAGCTGATGTGATTATCTTCATGTACCTGCGTGGCGACATCACAAACAACGTCGCTATTCACCACAACACAACCATCAGTGATCATCGCCGTTGCTTGGATTCGAGTTAACGCCGTACTTTTACAAACAAACTTGTCCAATCGCATTTATAACTGACCTACCAGCTGATAAGACACCACGTATAACTGTTCAATACCGGGGTAAATATCTTGGATCACCTGTTTAAGCACTGTTAAAGTCATATTTTCTTGCTCAGCGTGAAAGCCCGATAACTCGGTAAATAAAATAGGCTCTACACTAAGAATAGCTAACTGACAAAATTCACGGCCACTCTCAAGCGTTGAGACTGTCACAGTCGAACCCGGGACATAATACTTTTCAGATTCATCACGAATGGTAATGGTTTTTTTACCGCTAAGAATATCAGTTTCAAAGCGTTCAAAGAAGGTCATAGTGGTTGGCTGTGTCATGCGGGGTTCTATTATAAAGATAAGAGGTCGGTATTATATCCTATTTTCTATCCCTGACGACCCACAATAAAATAGGGTGATTGTTATCACCCTATTACTATCTACTATCTACTATCTGCTATCTACTATCTACTATCTACTATCTGCTATCTACTATCTACTATCTACTATCTACTATCTACTATCGTTGACTCTCAGCTAAACCATTTGCTAAGTCAGCTAAAATATCATCGATATCTTCAATACCGACAGAAATTCTGACGAGTGAATTTGTAATACCAGCAGCAAGGCGATCACTTTCTTCCATGCCAGCATGCGTCATGGTGGCGGGATGAGAAATAAGACTTTCTACGCCACCTAATGATTGCGCTAACGTAAACAACTCTAGGTTAGCAAATAATTTTTTCACTGCCGCTTCGCCCCCTTTAACATTAAAGCTGAGCATCGCGCCAAAACCAGCCTGCTGCTTTTTAGCAATATCATGGCCAGGGTGATCTTCAAAACCTGGAAAATACACGGTATCAATAGCCTGATGAGATTTTAAAAAGCTCGCCACTTGCAACGCATTTTCTTGGTGTTGTTTCATCCGAATAGGTAACGTTTTTAGGCCTCGTAACGCCAAAAAACTATCAAAAGCACTCCCTGTAATCCCAATACAGTTTGCCCACCAAGCTAGCTTTTCACCAAGGGCTTGTTCTTTAGTCACTAAAACACCACCAACCACATCACTATGGCCATTAATGTATTTCGTCGTAGAGTGAAAAACAATATCAGCGCCTAGCCCTAACGGTTGCTGTAACGCAGGGGAAAGGAAGGTGTTATCTACCGCAACCAAGGCTCCGACTTCGTGACACGCTTTAGTAACAGTCTCAATATCGACTAAGCGTAGCAATGGATTGCTTGGACTTTCAATTAGCACCAACTTCGGTTTTTTAACCAACGCTTTCGCTAATGCGACTTGATCATTTTGATCAACAACAATCAGTTTAAATTGACCACGTTTAGCTAAATGAGTAAATAAACGGAAACTACCACCATAACAATCATGAGGAATAACCACTAAGTCATCTGTCGACAATAACTGACAAAGAAGATGCACTGCTGACATACCGGTACTGGTAACAATACCTACGCAGCCTTGCTCTAAATCAGCAACGGCTTGTGCAAACGTTGCTCTCGTTGGATTTCCCGTACGAGAATAGTCAAACTGACGTTTATCATTAAAGCCTTTTAATGAATAAGTACTTGATAAATGAATAGGAGCAACGACAGCACCATGATGTTCATCGGTATTTATTCCTGCTCTCACTGCTGCTGTAGTGATACTTTTTATCTTGGCATTTGACATACTTTTTCCTTGTATTCGACAACCGTGGTCATAATTATATTCAACAACCACCATGGATGGCCGAACCGCTGGACTTCCAGACAGCCACAACACTAAGCGTTCTACATATTTTGGTCAAGATGTTTTTAACATAAGTGAAATAAACATCATTCTAATCAGGTTTTAAATGTATTTTAGTTCCATTATACCGTAGTAGTCGGCACTGGAAATATCTTGTCATATGCTAAGTTATAGCCATAAGCATAAAACAAATAAAACAAATAAAACAAATAAAACACGACCATGCCAATATCAAGCACGAATGCATCCCATAAACTTAGGTTTAAGAACCACGCCATAAACGGAATAGTCAAAAACAGCAAACCGCCTTCAAAGCCAAGGCTATGCACAATACGGATCAGAGTTGTTTTCGTCACTGAGCCTATTTTTTTCAGCATGTATTTATCAAAACCGATGTTATAAACATAGTTCCAACCCGTCGCGACAACCGAGAATAATACCCCCATCACACCAACATGCGCGAGTTCAAAACCGAGTTGGCTTAACACACCCATGATGATCACTAAGCCAATAATCTCAAATAAAATAGCGTGCCTAATTCGGTCTAATCTTGTTCTCATTTTATCGTTCTCCACATCGTTATGCTGTATGCCGCAATCATCGTAATTACCGAGCACATTATTGTTAAGCTTTATTATGACAGCCATTCTATCGCAATTTATTATAACTAAAAGTTAGTTTCCATCCGCTTATCGGATGGCATGACTGTACAGTTAGATTTGTTGACAGATGCATACACAAGCTTACCTACAAATGCAGTCAGCCTGTTTACAATGTCCTATACAAACAACTGACTATGAGTCCGACGAGTACTAAATAAGGTAACGTCAGCCACTCACTCGCTTAAATCAATGGGACATTTACAATGAGAAAATATTTGTTGCTTACCCCAATATTATTACTCACAGCTTGCGCTCGCATGGATCACATCCAGGTCGGAGATATAGACCAGAGCCAGGGAAAGCTAAAGCCTATTTCAGTCAAGGTGTCTGAAAATACCGTTAATGTAGACACGACTTTAGCGCTTACTGATGCCGTATTAAGCAATGGCTCAGGCAGTGATGAAATAGAAGCTCTCAGAACTATCTGGGCGCTTATGAATATGGGACCGAGAACAGGTAATCCGGTATTTAATGATGCCTATGCTCAAAATGTACTAAACCAACTTCATGCTCAATGCCAATCAGGCAAAATAACCGCTATTCGCAGCGTCCGAGAAGCCAATGATTACGCCATTGCTAGTGGTGAAATTGTGCGTATCGATGCCGATTGTATACTCTAAGGAATTAATCATGATTCGTAAATTTTGTTTACTATTTATTGCCCTAACACTCAGTGGCTGTGTTGGTTTAAACACAGTATCAATGACGCAAATCCCAAAAGACAAAGGCCAACTTGTAGAAGCTAATGCACATGACTGGGTATTCCTCAATTTCACCACACAAAATGACTTTGCCGACAGAGCTGTAGATAATTTAAAAGACCTGTGTGTTGGCGGTAAAATCAGTGGTGTCTTTACCAAACACCAAACCACTAGTTATTTTCTCGTATTTAAACGCGAAGTCATCGTCAGTGGGTATTGCAGCCTACCTAAGGATAGAATGTGATAAAAAATACATTTAGCACCCTAGTATTACTGTCAGCGGTACTGTTATTAAATGGTTGCACCAGTAGTATCCACATGGTCAATACAGATGGTTTTGATCAAGTAATCCCTGCAGACGTTGATTATAAATATGTCGAAGCAAGCACTAAACAACATGTGATTTTAGGCTTTGCTGCGAATACCAACTATGTTGATGAAGCCCGTCAATCACTTATAGCGCAGTGTGATGGTGAATTGACGGCAGTAAGCACCCAATATTCTACCAACCATAGTTTTTTAAGTTGGTATAACAAAATATTAATGAAGGGTGTTTGCATCGAATAGCATTGCAGTTATCAGCATAATACCCCTGCACACTATTAGCATCCTTCCCTATAAATGACTTACAAATACTTAAAATACTTAAAATATAAACCATCCAATACTTGCTGGCTTTAATAGGAATCAAAAATTGATGTCTAAAATTAACATCTTTAAATTAGCGGATCAGATTTATCCGAATGTAAAAGGGATTAAAAAAATACAAAAAAAAGGCAGGTTCTGTTTTTGGGCTTTAACAAACAGTAAATCAGTCAATACTATGGCCACTCTTTTTTCCCGAAATAATTTAAAAGCAATCTTAGCAAACAACCCTAGTATCATGGAAAAACCGCTAAAACCCTATATATGCGCTAATTGGTCAGGTACAGAACGAATTAAATATTTAACCGAGCATTATCAGTTTATTGATGATACTTTTGGCTTTCTCGCAAGTACTATTATTTCAAATAAAGGTGTTAACATCTTAAGTTTTGAAAGTTTAAGTGGGCTGAAATGTCGTGTATTGCTATATCAAGGATCTAGCCGTGAAGGTGGCCTTGGTATTCGTTTAGTTAACGAAAAATGTCAAAACATTTATGCATTAACATGTAATATTTCCGGTACCCATACTAAAACAATGCACATTGGGGCATTACAAGGTGCTAGCCATGAATTAGAAAACCGTCACGCACTAATTAAAGAACTAACTAAATCATTACACGGATTACGTCCCAAATCATTATTGGTTGAAATGGCATTAATGCTGGCGCGGGTTTTAGGCGTGAGAGAAGTAAAAGCAATTTCAAACAAAGGTCATATTTACCAAGCATTACGTTATATCGGCTCGAAACGTAACTCTGTTACGTTCGATTATGACGGTCTGTGGGACGAATTTGAAGCCACCAAAGAAGATGCTTATTTTTATAGCTTACCGGTGTTTACGCCCCGAAAAGATCCACTCACATTGAAGAAAACCAAACGTAAAATGTACACTAAACGCTACCAATGGTTAGATGATAGTGAAGTTGCCATGGCAAACAATTTAACTCCATGGTTAATGAATCCACCAGCCATTAACCCAACGAATAGCGCTATAGCGGATTCAGCCGATAACTTAAACGATAGCTCACAAGCCGCTTAAACACAGTGAATAGCTGAATACCACCCACTCATGAACAGGTATTCAGCTTATAGAGACGATCCGCATACAAGATACCGCCGATGTCATACGCCAGTGGTATAACCTCCTTCAGCTGAAAACCACACTTCGCCAGCACGGCTTCTGAAGCACAATTACCTTCAGTGACAATACCTTGAAATGCCGTGATCAAATGCACGCGCATTGCCCAGGCAATCACGCTCTGTAAAGATTCTGTCGCATAACCCAGGCCAAAATATTCCGGTAATAACAGATAACCTACTTCTGCAGATCGACCATCATAATCAAAACCAGTGATCCCAACAGCCTGATTAGTCTCACTATCAATGATAACCAAACACAGCCAAGCACCAGACGTCACCGACCAGCGTGGTAAACGTGAATCAAATCTAGCGCGAACATCATCAACACAAGGTTGATCAAAGCATTTTTCGATCACACGAGGTTCTGTATTTAAACGTAGAAATAGCGGCCAATCAGACTCGGTGATTTGGCGCATCGTTAAACGCTCTGTGGTTATTAACATATCCCTACCTCTACAACAAATTTTTAATCCTATAATATATAAAACATTTCAGGCTATATATACCCAAGTTACTTCAAGATGCGATATCAGAGACTAGCAGGGATATCAGAACAAGGCGCAATATGTAGAGAATGGTTATTCCATTTTCAAATATTGCAACGCTGTGCTGTTATTCCTGCTAGCCTCCCTTGGGGCAAACCGAATGAAGGAATCTTCGGCGTTATGAAGTCTTAATTTAGAATAACTAAATTCTCGACTTCATGCCTTGAATATTCTCTCCTTTCGGTTTGCTGATTGTGCATCTTGAAGTAGCTTGGGTATATCTATAAGATAATCCTAAAAATCACAAAAGCAGACATTCCCAGAAATACCACAGCTAAAGTATTTTTCATTTTCAAACTTAATAACACGGTAAATAAACCTGCATACAAGAAAGGGCTATTGAAAAATGCGACATCACTAGCGGTATGCCCCAGGAATACAATCGGCATCCACATTGCTGTTAATACCGCCGGAGCAGTAAAACTTAAAACACGCTTAATTCTCGGATTTAATTCAAATGAAATAGTTCGCGATAAAAACAAATAGCGACATGAAAAAGTAATACATGTCATCACAGCTAAAACCAACCAAAAATTATCCATTATCATACTCCTTCATCGGATTTAAATAGCCCGCTAACATCCCACAAAAAGTAGCCACTATCAACGCATAGTCAGGTATGTAAATTGAGAATAATAAGACGCTAAAACCACTCACGACGGCAGAAATCAATATTGAAACATCTTTAATGGTGGGAATAACGATGGCAATAAAAGTCGCCGCTATCGCAAATTCTAACCCCATACTCTCTAGATTTGGTATGTATTGACCCGCAACAATACCTGCGAAAGTCGACAAATTCCAAACCACATAAAACGTAATGCCAGCGCTTAAAGCATATAACGCAGAGAAAACTCTGTGCTTCTCAATGTAAGCGCAAGTGACAGCAAACATTTCATCCGTTAGAAAAAATGCAATACAAATTCGAGATAAAAAAGATAGCTGCCGAACATGTTCTCTAAACACCGCTGAATATAAAAGATGCCGAGAACTGATCACAAACGTAGATGAAAAAATAGATGAAATGGCGCCAGTTGCGCCCATTATCGTTATGCTAGCAAGTTGTGCAGCGCCAGCAAAAACCAATAGCGACATCAGTTGAGCCTGAATAGCGGTGAGTCCAATTTTAATTGCTAATGAACCGCACAAAATCCCCCACGGTACCGTCGCCAATGCTAACGGCATAATATCGATTACCGCACCGCTCATTACGCTCACATCGTTTGTTCTTGAGCTAGCAACAACATCAGTTTCATTTAACATACATAAACCCCTTCAAAATTTAGAAGCAGCTTAGAATGAAAAAACTAAGTCATCTTGTACAAAACTGCTTGTTTTTGAAATTTACTCGGGGATGTTCCCATCGATCTTTTAAAATGGCGATTGAAATGACTCTGATCGTGAAAACCACAATCAACAGCAACTTCAACGGGCTTAATACCTAGCATTAACAATGATTTAGCTTTCTTTAGTCGAACTTGGATCTGGTAACTATGGGGAGCCATATGGAACTGTTTTTTAAATTGACGGATAAAATGAAATTGACTTAATCCAGCCATCGTCGCCAGCGTTACCAGTGATACATCTTCTTGAGGATATGCATCAAGATACTCTTTAACTAATAGCAGCCGCTGCTTACTGCCAGAAAGATCACAAGGTGTATCTCTTGTTGAGGAATGACGCAGGGTCATATTCATCATGATGCTATACAAAATTGTCTCAATGAGTAATTTCGAAGCATGACTATCGATTTGAGCAAAGAGTAATCTTAGTTGTTCTGATAATTGAGGATCTTTGATCACCGCATTACTAAAATAAGGCGCATGTAATTTACCATCATAGAGATCATGAGTAATGCTCTCAAAATGTGAGGGATGCGGATACATAGCGCGATAACGCCAACCTCCCAGTGTCGCAGACTCGCCAGTATGAACATCATCAGCATTCACTAAAATCATCGAGTCTTCATCCGCTATATGTGTATTGCCACTGCGATAAAAACGTTGTGCCCCTTTATCAATCACACCTATTGTATAACCTTCATGGACATGTTTTGAAAATGTCTGTTCTTGATAATCAGCATCGACAATTTCCAATCCGTTAAAAGCATCTACAATTTTAAATTCAGCTTTCTCTTTGCTTATTTTAGGCATCTTGCTTCTTATCGTATTGGAGCATTATTTAATAGTACAATATTGCTCATTTATTTGAAGAAATATCAGCTCAAAGCCATTTACTATTTATTCACTTGCGCCAAGGTAAACTCAACAAAACGCCTGTTCGCCAACGACAAATAACCATCTTTACGCCATGCAAGAGCCAGATCCAAATAGATAGGTGGATCAAACGGGATCCCCATGACATCCGTTTCTTGATCTGTGACTAACTCTAACAGTGCAGTAATAGCAAATTCATTCTTGACGATATTCAGGATCATAGTGATCAGGTTTGTTTCAAAAGAATAATTTGCAGTCATGTTATTGGCTCGACACAAACCATCAATCACTTCGCGATGAAAATAACCGGCCTTAAACATCACTAATTCATGGGTGAAAAAGTCGGCGTAAGTCACCGATTTCGCACTGGCTAATGCATGGTTTTTACCGACAGCGGCCACCATCTGCGGGCGCACAAAACGCTGAACTTGCAACGTGTCAGGCACATGATCATCGACGATCACGCCTAAATCTAATTCACCCGAGAGTAACTTTTCTTTAATCGTTTGGGTACCACCTTCCATGATACTTAATTTTAAATTCGGGTACTTAAACTTAAATGCCATTAATATTTCGGGAAAGAAATACGAGCCCATCATGCCCGGAATACCAATACTGACCTCACCTTGTTCTAATCCACGTAAATCATTTAGCGCGGTTTCAGCATCGCTAATACGGGCAAGAATATCTTTACTGTGGACAAGCAATACCTCGCCTTCTTTGGTCACCACCACACCTTTACTGCTGCGGATCAATAATGGCATACCAATTTGTTGTTCAAATTTACGCATGGCAATACTCAGCGCCGACTGGGCGATACCAAGGTGCTCGGCCGCTTTGGTATAACTGCCCTGCGCAACAATGGTGGCAAAATAATGTAATGTTTTTGAATTTAGCATAACTAAAATAGATGCCTTCCATCATATTTATATATTTTTAATATTAGCATTACTCCACTACTCTATAAGCATTGTTAGTACCGTATTAGCTTAATAAAGGTGATCATGCTATCACCTTAGTTATTACCTTAGTGATTACCCTAGCTATTACCCTAGCTATCAACTTAGCATCAGCAGGACGGATTAATGATTGCACTGCATTCTCAAGATTATAAAAAAGTAACATTGGGGCTTGGACTTGGTTCATTTCTGGTATTTTGCAATTTATATTATTTTCAGCCGCTACTGCCGTATTTCATGGTTAAGTTTAACGCCACTGAATTACAAGTTAACTGGTTGTTTTCCAGCACCACCTTAGCGGTTGCTTTATCCCTGCTGCCTTGGGCAATCTTATCTGAAGTGATTGGCCGTCGCCCCATTATGCGCTGCAGCTTAGTGCTTATTCCCTGTATTAATTTTTTAATGTTTATCAGCCCTGATTTAAATACGCTAATTTTATTGCGCGCGTTACTTGGTATTGCCCTCGCTGGATTTATTGCTGTCGCGGTCGCCTATATGGCCGAAGAGTTTGCACCAGCAGCACTGGTGATCGCGGTAGGTGGTTATATTAGCGCAAACACACTCGGAGGCATTATTGGGCGGATATATGGTGGAGTGATGACAGATGCGATAGGACTACAATGGACTATTTTAGCGATGTCGATACTCAGTGGTATCGCGCTACTGATCATATTTCCGTTGATATTAAAACAACGTCATTTTATCGCGCAACAAGGGCGACTATCCCATCATGGTAGACAGATTATTAAACATATTAAAACACCCACGCTGTTTTTTGCCATGTTAATTGGCGGACTTAATTTTTCCGTGTTCATTAATATATTTTCAGTGATGGGATTTAAATTATCAGCCGCACCTATCTCACTATCCGCCAGCTTATTATCATTGGTGTTCTTGTGTTACCTCAGCGGCACTGTTTCAGCAAAATTAAGTGGCCGTTGGCTACATCACCATTCCTTATTCAGCGGGTTATTACTCGGCGTCGCGATTAGCGTCGTTGGGCTGATGATCCTTTCACTGCAAACCATGCTCACCATCATTATCGGATTATTGGTATTAAGCGCAGGGGCATTCTTTATTCATGCTTTGGCTTACAGCCACATTGGCCGCAGTGCGACACAAGGTAGATCGACAGCAACCGCACTCTATCTGGTGATGTATTATTCAGGCGGTAGTGTCGGTGGCTTTATACTTATCTATTGCTGGCAAGTCGGTGGATGGTGGACGGTATTAGCTGCAACAAGTATTATTCATACCCTCATGGTGGCGTTAGTCTTTGCACTGAAATTGGTATCTCGACGTTCACTCAGTGAACCCGATAGTACGCAGGTTCCTTGCCAGCGATGATGAGCCAGCGTGCCCCAGCGTCTTGCTATTACCGCAACAATGACCACGCACCTTCGAAGATCACCACGATCTACAACCGATCCTCACCTTTGCTTAAAAAGCAATGGTGATTAAAAAGCATGAATTACAACATCACAACAAAACCACAACATTACAACGACGCCTCTACATCGCCACTCGCGCTGCAACAGCCAGTAATACGACGCCAGTCACCTTATCAATCTTATGCACGTTATTTCTTAATTTATCCAACAATGACGACTGCGACAAGACAATGGCAATCATGCAATACCATAAGGTATCAAACGTAAATACCGTGCCGACCATAATCAGGTTTTGCAACCAACCCGCGTCTGCTTCGACAAATTGCCCAAATAATGCCAAAAAGAAAATGGCTAATTTCGGGTTCAAAAACGCAATCATAAAACCTTGTACTACGCTGTCTTTTAAGGTCACGATTTCCTTTGCTTGCTCCGCATTTTCTAACGCAGGTTTTGACGTTAATGCTTTATAAGCCAAGCGTAATAACATCGCCACACCGGCATATTTAATGACATTAAATAACCACGGCGTTTGTTGGATCACGATTGCTAGACCCACCACAGTTAACGTCGCATACACTCCCACACCAACACCATGCGCAATACTAGTCGCGACACCATTAACACGACCTCCAGAGATCGTGTGCTTTAATACCACAGCGAGACTTGGACCCGGTGTCATTGCGCCCATCATGCAAATCAGCGCTAAAGACATCCATGCAGTTAATTCCATACTCAACCTCTACTGTTATTTATTAATGATTATATTGTTATAGTCGTTGTTAGAAAGCCTTATTAATTGCTTTCAGTTGCCCACATCTTAACGAAGTTAAATCATGAACAAAAGTTGCATTTAATACTTATCACCATGAAGTAATTTCATACCTTGTGCCTTTGTGCGTTCAAGATGATTTTTTAAGAAGGGATAACACAGTTCTCTAAACCAAGTATGCTCTGGATCTTGATGGTGTTTGGCATGCCACAACAAATAATACTGCTGTGGTTTCAGATCGATCGGCAGTGTCATGATCCGAAGATCGTATGTTTGCGCAAAGTCTGCCGCGATATGTAATGGTGTCGTCAGCAAGGTATCGGTTTTTAATAACAGCTCAATCGCCGCTTGGAAAAAAGGTACCGAAGCAAACACCTGACGCTGCTCACCCAGCGCTAATAATGCCAAATCGACCGGACTGTCTTTATCGCCACCGCCACTGATCAAAACATGCTTGGCATTAATGTACTCGGTCACCGATAGATCATTAGTCTGACACAAGGGATGCTGAGGACGGCACACGACCACCAGCTGATCTTCACCAATCGTTTTACCATGCAAGTTTTCAGGCACATTATCGGTAATGGTACTGACTAGATCTAACGGCATGTCAGCTAACTCGGTCAGCTTGTCTTTATGCCAAAGCTGATATTCCACGCTGGCACAAGCCGCATTGACAGCGAGTTCACAACATATCGACGGCAAGATCGCTTGCGCTACATAATCACTCGAGGCAAGAGTAAATTGGCGTGAGCACTGACTCGGATCCACCACACTCGGTAAATACAAATTATCCAAGGTCTGCATCAATAGCGGTAACTGCGCTTTTAATTCTTCCCCCTTACGCGTTAGTACAAATTGATTACCTTCTCGAATCACGATCTTGTCATGAAATGCCGCGCGGATCTGCGTGAGGGTTTTACTTATCGCCGATTGGGTAACATTGAGTTGTCGTGCCGACGCGGTCAAATTACGCGTTTGTAATATTGAAATTAACGCCGGTAATAATTTGTAGTTATTCAAAGGGCACTCGCCATACAAAGTAATCAGTCACCATCATAACGTAATTTTTCTTTGTCGTGATTTTAAAACTTAACTCTCTGAACTTATTAATTAAATATTCATTAAATAGTGACGGTGTAATTTATCGAACGGAAATGTCGCTTATGGGTTTTTTATGATGTGCTAAAATGTGTATCAAACGTGGTTAAATGGTAGGTGTACGATGAACAGACTCGATATTGCAGACTTAATTATTGATAAGCTAACTGAACAAGCTGATACGATCAAAGCAATGTATGATGACTCAGTCAGCCGTATTGGTCACTTCTATATTGATAACTTTTTGCCCGTTGATTTAGCCACAAAAATATACTCTGTATTTCCTCACTATAACGACATGATGTTAGTGGGTGGTAAATATAACCTGAGAGAATATAAATACGTCACGGCGCAAATGAATAACCATGACCCCTTGTTAGAAGAAGCTATTTTTGCATTTCAAGACCCGCGTATTCTTAGCCTCGTTAAAAACATTTGTGGTATTGAGAGTCTCTACGCCGATGAAAATCTCTATGCAGGGGGTATTTCATTAATGCACCAAGGTCAGTTCTTGAATCCTCATTTAGACAATTCACACGAAAAAGACCGTAAACAATGGCGCGTTCTCAATCTATTATATTATGTCACGCCAGATTGGCAGCAGGCTAACGGCGGTAATTTAGAACTCTGGCCCGACGGTATCGAGAATAAACAACTTACCATAGAGAGTGTATTCAATCGACTAATCGTCATGGCGACACATGACGGATCATGGCACTCTGTTAGCCCTATCACCGCTGATAAAAATAGAACCTGTGTATCAAATTATTACTTTTCAGATAATGCGCTTAAACCCACAGATAAATTCCATGTCACCTCATTTCGCGGCCGACCCGATCAGGGTGTTAGAGATGTGGCTTTACAAGCTGATAATGCGTTGCGCCAAGGCGTGCGAAAATTATTTCCGCTTGGAGTTGTAAAAACCAAGCAAATTTATAAAAAATAATCACATAGGCCTAGCTATGAAGCTTTTTTATAGTCCATAATTAACTAGCTTAACGTCTTATCTCGCATTAATTGGCAAGGCAGACGGATAACCGTAATAAAAGATAGGCGCATACAAGGAAGTATAATGGCTAGTACAATAAATAATGCAATGAATAGTGTAATAGACTCTACAACAAGCAGTTCTATAGATAGTGATACAAACACCATAGGCAAAAAAATCGGCCTCAGTGGCACCTGTTATTGGTGTACAGAAGCGATCTTTTTGTCACTACGTGGCGTGACGAAAGTAGAACAAGGCTGGATATCTTCATTTGCTGACGATGATTGGTTTTCAGAAGGTATTATTGTTTCTTACATGCCCGACGTGATCAGTTTAAAAAATCTCATCGCTATTCATTTGCATACCCACAGCAGCACAAAAATCCATTCAATGCGGGATAAATATCGCAGCGCCGTCTATGCGATGGAGCCTTATCAAATCACCGAAATAAAACACAACTTAGCTTTATTGCAAGATGAGTTTGAACAACCGCTCATTACCCGTGCCTATACACTTAACCAATTCAAATTGTCAGATGAGTCCATGCAAAATTATTACTACAGCGATCCACAACGGCCATTTTGTGAAAATATCATCACCCCAAAATTAAAAAAACTACTCAGTAGCCATGCTCATTTAATCAATAAAGCCAAGCTGCCAGCAACGCTAATAGCAAGTGACCATGACGCGTTAATAACAACGTGATAAAAGCGTGATGAATCAAACTATTTATCACGCTATGATGAATACGACTTTAAGTTTTAAATAACGTTAATTAAGGAAAATAAACATGAAAAAAACACTGCTTTTATCACTGGCATTATTGTCATTTCAATCATTTGCTACAGACAAGTTTAATGTAGAAACAGATTTGTCATCACTCAGTTTTGCTACCATAAAAAAACAATATGTCGTCGAACCAGCAACGATCACGGGGTTAACTGGCAGTCTAGATGAGCAGGGTAGATTTGCGGTTATCGTACCAGTAGAAAACGTAGACACAGGTGTTTCCATCCGTAATGAGCGCCTTAACTCATTGTTTTTTGATGCGTCTGAAAACCCAGTCATCATGATTAGCGGACAGTTTGATTTAGCGTCGTTAACCCAGCCAATTTCAAAAATGATCGTGCCTGCAGAAGTGTCTTTCTATGGCAATAAAAAGATATTTAACTTTCCGGTTATCATCACTAAAACAGACAATGCTATTATCGTCAGTTCGTATACACCCGTGATCGTTAAAGCCAGTGACTTTTCTATTCCAGCGGCTAACTTGACCAAGCTAGCAGCAACCGTAGGTGGTCTTGCGCTTTCAGACGCAGTGCCAGTTAATATCAATCTGGTATTTAAAAAATAAATGGCGAAAATATAAACCACGACTGTTCATATTGCCCGTTTGTTTATCGAGTCGACAATGCAAACGGGTTAACCTCTGTTTATCCGTTTATCCGTTTATCCGTTTATCCGTTTATTTTAATCATTTGACAGGCATAAAAATCAGCAGGATTTTTAAGTATAGATCTACCCACTGCGGCGAGATCTAACCAGTCGTTTTCAATCGCAGTATCAATATAATCGCCTTCTTCAATACCACCAACACCGATAATAGGCACGCCTAAATTAGCCTGTTTCATATATTGGGATTCATTAATTAAATACCCTTGCCCACGCCTATTTTTAGGTCGCGTCCAACCGCCAATACCAGATGAAATGTTTAATATATCCACGCCAGCTGTAACCATAAGTTGTGCAGCGTCTACCATATCAGTTTGACTCAGACCACCGGGATAGAGATCTTGTCCGGGGATCCGCACCATCAATTTTAATTTCGGCGCCTGCTGACTGATGTCAGTGATGATGTCGGTGATCAAGCGCGCTTGATTGATTAACGTGCCGCCATGTTTATCTGTTCTTTGATTGGTGATCGGGGATAAGAATTGGTTTAACCCATAACCATGCGCACAATGTAACTCGACAAAATCAAACCCAGCCTGTTCAGCCCTAAGCGCGGCATGCACAAAATCTTGTTGCCAATCCGCAATATCGTCCATCGTCATTGCCCGTGGTAAGGGTAACTCTCGGTCATAAGCTGGCACGGTAATACCGGCAGGCCCCATTAAATCAACACTAGTGCCACTACTGTCTTTACCGCCACAGTGAGTCAATTGCAATGCCGCTTTGGCACCAGCTTGATGAATAATGTTGGCTATTTCTGCCAGTCCCGCAATACAGCGATCATCATGTGCACCTAATTGATTTGCTTCACTGCGTCCAGCCAGAGAGACAAAGCTGTATTCAACCATAACTAAACTCGCGCCTGATTTAGCCAAATTGGCATAATGTGTCAAGGTATCCAACGTCGCTAAACCCTCTAGGTCGGCTGTTTGCGATGCCATAGGCGGCACGACTAAACGGTTTTTTAATGTAAATGAATCAGTAATCAGTGGGCTAAAACGTGGCATAAGATCTCCTAATCTATTGCAGCTATGATACGCTGCTCACAAATACTATTGGTAAACGATTTATAGATGATTGTTTCCATATTGGAATCTATATGAAAATCGAAGATTTAAAACTATTTGTGCAAGTTGCTGGTTACTTAAGTCTGCGAGAAGCAGCATTACATTTAAATATGCAACCGGGCACGTTATCAAAAGTCGTCCGCCGGGTAGAAAGTTATTATCAACAAGCATTGTTTGTGCGAATAGGTAAAGGTTGGCAGTTGTCTCCAGCGGGTAAAACGTTGTTAGCACGCAGTAATGAATTATTAAATATCAACCATGATATCGAGTTGGAACTAGGTCAACCACAGCGCACCCATATGCGTATTAGCGGTGCCGATGGGTTGTTAAATCATTATCTTCCCGCTTTAGTTGCCCCGCTGCAAGAATATGATCATGAACTCACCTTAGCGACGTTTAAGGATCCTGGAGTTGATAGCTTGTTACGCTATCAGGTCGATCTCGCGTTGGTGGCGACAAATGGTGAACCACCTCAAATTCAGGGTATTAAAACCAAGTTATTAGCTCAGGTTAAATTTGTATTAGCCTGTAACTCAAGCCACCCCTTAGCAAAACGAGAGTCTGCGATCCCTATTACCGAGATCCTTGAATATGGATTTATTGTGCCATCGAGTAATATTTATGGTGATACCGGCAGTTTATTAAGTAATGATGGCTGGCATGATGAAGCCTTTGCAAGGCGAATTGTGGCGCGCGTGGATACCATTTCGGCATTAGCTAGTTTATTAAAAACCCAACACTGGCTGGCTTATATTCCAGAATACTTGTTGGATGAAAATCAGCTGAGCATACTGACAAGTCACGGTTGTCCTTATACCTGCAATCAATTTATCTGGTTATGCTGTCATCAAAAAATACAATATGGTTGGATTAATCGCCTGTTTTAATAGGTTTTTTTAGGCACCGCGATAACATCATGATACTGCAAGCCGCATATACTGTTTAGGTGGCTTGCCTAAGGTCTTTTTGAAAAAAGTAATAAACGCACTAACAGATTCATAACCTAAATCTTCTGATATACGTTGTACCGATTCATTTGACGACAACTTTTGCAACGCCATTACCAGATGAAGTTGCCCACGCCAACGCCCAAAAGTCATGCCGATTTCTTGTTTCACTAAGCGAGAAAATGTTCTTTCACTCATGGCGTATAACGCCGCCCACTCCCCCACCGTTTTACGATCGGCAGGATTAACTAATAGTTGATTAGCAATCTGATTAAGCCTTGGCTCTGCTGGAATAGGAAAGTCGAAATGTTCTTTAGGCATACCAATAAGTTCATCAATCAATACTTGCGCCAATCTCACGGTACTTTCATCCGCTGAGTAATGTTGATCTTTACTCGCCAAACTAATAATTAACTCGCGTAATAACGGTGAGATAGACAAGGTACAAATTTTATCTGGTATTCCCACCACTTCAGGATCCACAAATAACATGCATACATCATCACTGATAGAAATATGATTACTGTGCGGTACTTGGCTTGGGATCCAAACGGCACAGTTAGCCGGTACCATCCAGATTGCATCGGCAATTGAACAGCGAACAAAACCGGTTAATGGCATCACTAACTGACATTTCACATGTTGATGAACTGGCATTTCATAGGCTCTTTCCAGGCCCGATGTCCGCAGAGCATTGACACTTTCGGTATATCTGTCCGAATCGAAACCTATTTTATAGTGAGGTAGTTGCATAGTGGCCTAATTGCATAGTGACTTAATTGAATAGTGAAGTAGTTTCATAATGGCTGTTTTTAGCAACAAATTGTCAATATACATAAATTCAGATTGATTGGGAATGGGTAATATAAGCCATCGCTTCAGAGGACAAACTCATGCCACAAGATAATAAACCCAATATTGCTCACCCTATATTGCTCATAATCAGTATTTTACTCATCGCCAGTAACTTACGCGGCCCCATTACCGGTATAGGACCGATCTTAGATTTTATCTCTAACGATCTCAATTTATCGGCCACACAAGCCGGTATGCTGACCACATTACCACTGCTGGCATTTGCTATTTTCTCACCACTGTCCTCGGCGTTAGCCCGCAGAATTGGCCTTGAACCATCCTTGATGTTGGCACTCGTGGCAATCACCAGTGGTATAGTCCTACGTTCGGCAGGCTCAAGCCTCACCTTGTATTTAGGCACCTGTGTTATCGGCATCGGTATTGCTATCGGTAACGTACTCCTACCGAGTTTATTAAAGCGCGACTTCCCGAATCAAGGTCCGACGTTAACCGCGATTTATGTGCTTACCATGGGCGTAGGTGCAACACTCAGTGCTAGCACTACAATACCTATGCTGAACGTCGCTGATAGCCTAAATGTCACTTTTATCCCTAACTGGGCATTTGCACTGGCGGGTACTATTATCTTGCCAATTATCACCATGTTAATTTGGTTACCACAGTTAAGTAACCACACCAAACCCGCCGCTGATACACCGGATATTGATAGCCACAGTTATATGTGGCGCGACAAAGCAGCTTGGCACGTGTCAGGGTTCTTGGCGTTCAACTCATTTATTATGTATGCCTTCATTGCCTGGTTACCTAGCATCTTAGTCAGCTATGGTTATTCAGAGCACGACGCAGGCTACATTCACGGTGTTTTACAATTGGCATCAGCAGCACCAGCACTGGTACTGATCCCATTAATGGCAAAAGTAAAAGACAAACGCACCCTAGGGTTAGCGATGACTATATTGGCTTTCATTGGCATTACAGGTTTACTGATGATGCATCAACACGCTGTCATTTGGGTGACATTACTCGGCTTTAGCTGTGGTGGTGGTTTTATTCTCGGATTATCTTTTGTCGGCCTGCGCACACATAACTCACATCAAGCCGCGTCATTATCTGGCATGGCACAATGTATCGGTTATTTATTTGCCGCGACCAGCCCCATTATTTTTGGGTCAATGCATGAAGCAACAAGCAGCTGGGATATGCCATTAACGCTGGCTGCAGGAATGAGTCTTATCTGGGTAGGTTTAGCGACGCTTGCGGGGAAGTCGGCATTAATTAGCCCACCGAACTTGTTGACCAAAACTAAATCAGCTGAGTTGACAAGTAAATAAATTAAAGCTGCACTTGTTGATGACGGAAGCAATCGGTGGTGTGATCGTTAACCATACCGGTTGCTTGCATAAACGCATAGCAAATCGTCGGGCCGACAAAGTTAAAACCACGCTTTTTTAAATCTTTGCTCATGGCTTCTGAGATGTCAGTTTTAGCCGGTGTTGCAGCCAGTGAAGGTAAATTATTTTGCAGCGTCACGCCATTAACAAAACCCCAAATATACGCATCGAACGAACCAAATTCGGCTTGGATATTTAAAAAACCTTGGGCATTTTTTATCACAGAGCGAATTTTTAACTTATTACGCACAATCCCTTCATTCCCGAGTAAGCAGTTAACGTCGTCTTCGTTATACTTAGCTATCAGCTTATAATCAAACTGATCCAGAGCCAGTCGGTAATTCTCGCGTTTCCTCAGTATTGTTATCCAACTTAATCCCGCTTGCGCGCCTTCCAAAATCAAGAATTCAAATAAGCGTTGTTCATCATGAACTGCTACGCCCCACTCTTCATCATGATAAGTCACATATAACGGGTCGTCTCCACACCAAGTACATCTGTTATTCATTGCTTATCCGACCTTTATCAAAATTAACAACCCGTCGTTTCTAAGCTAAACAATTGAGTTTTATCGGTATGGTGATATTCGGCATAACAGAAATCCTTACTCAAATCCCCAGTGCCATAACCAATACGCGAGAAGTCATTGTCTTCATAAACCGTGATTTCAGCATAGGTTGCGGTGCGATTGCCGCTCGCTATTGTCACATCCAGCGGCACACCTAACTCCATAAACGTTTCAATAAAATAGGCATGTGGCGTTGTCGCTTCACTTTTCGTTTCTGGATAACCACGATAAAACTGATAATCCCCATAGTCTGTTGCGATGGTGACATTATCACCCAATATATTGTCAATTTGAGCCTTCATATGCAGCAATCGCACTGTTGATTTCAGGCTACCGTGAAAGTTTTCAACCGTTTCTTTTTTTGCATCATCTTTTAAATCGATAAAACGCGGGACGGCCGTTGCAGACAGCACACCTAAAACAACAATCGTAATGACCAATTCAATGAGCGTAAAACCACTATTTATTTTAGATATATTGTTTATTTTAAACCCTGTATTTCTTTTAAACGCAGTAAAATCCATTTTCTCTCTCGGTTAAATTTTCGAACTATCTGTTAGCTGTTTTCACTCTCGATGAGAGATTTGTAATATTATGCCTTATAAAATACTTAGTACTATAAGCTTAATTGCAAAATAATGAATGCCCAGCTTAAAAAGCTTCTATCTCACTATTTTTTATGTAAATTTTACGATGTATTATTTTCTACGTATTCTTTTCTACGTAATATTCTACGTTAACGATAATTGTAGTCTGATTTTTTTTCAGTAAAAATAAAAGATAGCGACACCGATAACGATGTCACGCTTTAATCACTCTCACTAGCACGCAATGAGTCAACCATATTGCCAGCGAGGTCAGTATTACCGCAAAGGTGATAGAGCTAAAACGATAGACAATAGAGAAGAATGCATCTTGTTGCCCAGGCTGAAAAGCGGTTGTCAGAGGCACTGCTAATGCGCTCAACGCCGAGAACCCAAGCCCAGATTTAACCCCACCCATGGCGATTAGCCAAGCAAAAAAACCAGCTGCTATCGCAAAGGCCATTAAAAATAATAATCCATTATTCGCCCAACTTGATAAAGCTAATTGGATCGCCATGCCCGCCACACAACCCAGCAATGTACCGCTGATGCGAATTTTTGCTACCGCCATGGAACCAAGGAAAGTCATCGGTGTTAACACAATAAAAATAGACGCTTGCGCTGAAATCGAGTCACTCAGATCCGCAAACTGAAAGATTAAAAAAGCCAACATGGCGATGGTCCACCCCATTGCAGCTTGTCGTAATACACCGATGTGATCGTGCGGTACCGCAGCCGCGGCATGTGGCTTCACCACCTTTAGGTTTACAGGTTCCGGAAATAAAAAATACGCGAGTGCACAAATAGGATAAATAGCAAAGGCACTGACCCAAAGCGTGACCGTGAAGTCTTCAATATCAAAGCTCGGATAACTGATAAAATTAAGTGCAATCGAGCCCACCAGCAATCCTGTAAAACCAAACAAATAACTGCTTGGTTTGGTCATGGCGATACACTTACTCAAAAATAAAATGGCCACGGCCACTGTCATCAACCAAGGATACGCTTGTAAAAAACCCGAAATGAAATTCACTTCCAGCGTGACTAAAATAATGCCGAACACCATTTGATTGATTAAACTGCAATGCCAATCATCTGTACGGGCAATTATAAATACCGGCAGTAGTGCAGCAAAAAAACCATACGACCAACCAAAAACCATACTTAGCGCTAAACCAAATACACATGCAAACCAAAGTCGCATCGTTTTCATCATCCCCTCCCCGTTAAACTAAATCGATCGAATACACTGACTCGGCCGAATAAACCCATGCAGTCTTAATAAACCCAGTGGCCTTAATAAATATAATGCAGTAAACCAGCAAGCTTGATCTGCAGACTTGCCAAAGTTTGCCACCACACATTATTGGTAGGGTAAAGCACCACTGTGGCGCGCGAGCCGACAAATAGCTGGCTCGGGATAGCTTGCTCACTGGCAAGATTCACGCGTATACGCTGCGCATCTCGCACCCAACGATTGCTGACTTCCACCGAGGTTAATTGACCACTGGCGGTTTGCTGCGCCGACGCCACACCAAAGTCACGACTGGCGACAGTGAAGTTAAATACTTGCCCCGGCAGCGCATCATAAGTGACATAAGCAGCGGAGGTTTTACTGATTAATGTCGTGGCTTTTTCACGAAAATCAGCAGCTACCCACAGCGAATCGCTGGAAATAAACGTCAGCATCGGTTGATTCGCAGTGGCCATCGCGCCGACTTCTAATTGCAGATTCGTGATCACGCCCGTGTTCGGTGCATAGATGTTGGTGTGGGATAAATCTAATGTCGCTTGCGCAAGGTTATTCTTAGCCGCCATCACCAATGAGCTGTCACCCACTCCCGTACCCAATTGGGCTTTAATTGCGAGGGTTTGTTGTTTAGCCGCATGCAGTGTCGAGCGCGCCGCTTGATATTTGGCATAAGCACTATCCTGCATAGACACGGACACCAGGTGTTTTTTAGCCAGCTTGCTGATACGTTTATATTCCGCCGCCGCATTGTTGTAATTGGCATTACTGCTGGCGGTATTTGCGATGGCCGCTTCGACCTGCGCATACAAGGATGTTTGTTGCTCATACGCTTGTTGTAATGCCACGTTGGCCTTGTTTACCGCGATGCTGTATTTGCTATTATTAATACGAAACAACAGCTGGCCCTTTTCCACATGCTGATTATTGTTGATCGCAACATCGATAATCGGCCCAGATACTTCCGGCGCTAATTGCACCACATAACCATAAACTCGACTCTCGGTGGTTAACGGGGCGTATCTATCGGCCACTATGATGTAAGCCATGAATACAATGAACAAGACAATAAGGCGACACATCCAACGACGAAAAGCGGACTGGGTATGAGACATATAAATTTCCGATGACGAATAAAACAGTGGGGGATTATAGAAATATTCGACTTGATTAAATACAACAATTAATATGGCACTTGCGTCTCATAAGTAGGACAATGAGTAATGCGTTAATGAATAATAGCTCGACTAATAATAGGACAATCAATGAAAGCATCGATGGATGATCTGTACTTATTCATATTAACAGTAAGACATGGCGGTATTAGCGCTGCGGCACAAGCCCATGGATTACAGCGTTCCAAGGTCAGCCGACGACTCCAAGAATTAGAAAAAGCACTAGGTTGCCAACTACTTATCCGCACCACACGGCAGATCGAACTGACCGAACATGGTCGCCTGCTGTATAAACATATTAATCAGCCATTAAGCGATGTAAACCAAGCTATTTCATTACTGAAAAATCAACAACTAAGCCTGCAAGGCGTATTGCGTATTGCCGTGCCTGCGGCGTTTATTGCTTCAACTCTCTTTGCAGCATTGTTAGATGACTACGCACGACAGTTTCCAGACATCAGCTTAGAAATAATTCATCGACATGAAAGTGTCGATTTGAAACGTGAAAATATCGACTTGCAGTTATTGCCTGATGTCGTCGATATTATTAATGAAGATTACATCCAGCAAGTATTCTTCCCGTCTAAAAGAGGCCTGTTTTGTGCACCACATTACCTGACAAATCACCCGATGCCACACAGTCTGAACGATCTGTTTGAACATGCTATTTTAACCAGTCACTACGATTCTTGCATATTACCAGAAGGCTTGAATATACGCTTAATTTCAGAGGATTTGGGCTTAGTGAATCGCATGGCACAATCGGGGCATGGTATTGCGTTGCTCCCGATGATTTTAGTTCAGCAACAGATTAAACAAGGAAAGTTGATTCATGTTCTGCCCGATATTTATCAATCAGAAATTGCCATGACCTTGGTGTATTCTTCACGCCAATTCTTACCGCAAAAAACCCGCGCTATGATCAACTTACTGCGCGATAAATTTTTAAATCATCACTGATATCGATGTTATCAATGTTAATTGTTCCGTGCAGTAACCACGGCCGCTCTTAGCAAAATCGCAGTCCTCTACTATGATTTAGCTTACACCTCAACGCTGGGTATCTTTGATGAACTACATAAAAAAGTTAATAATGGGCAACTATGGTTCACACGGCAATCCGATTAATTTTATTCGATCTAAATTTTACAACAAATATCCCTACATGTTCTTACAGTCTACATTCCCCAGTGCGGTTGAGCTTGAACTGACCAACGATTGTAATTTTCGCTGCCCACATTGTCCAAGAACACATAATATGACACGTCCTGTTGGCTACATGGATCTTAAATTAGTGTTTAGCATTATAGGTGAAATAGCCCAACATCAACGCACTATGCTAAGAATTGTAGGTTTAGGAGAGCCTGCAATGCATCCTAACCTGAAAGAGATTTTAGCCTTTGCCAAAAGTCAAAACGTGGTAACCGAGTTCACCACCAACGGTACCTTATTAGAAGTGTTAACTCCGGATGAAGTCATCAATTCAGGTATCGATTATTTAGGTATTTCTATCGATGGATTTGATGCTGCTAGTTATGGAAAACGTCGTGTCGGCGGCGATTATGCAACCGTCAAACGTAACGTACAATTACTCCATGAAGAGAAAGAAAAAAAACACTCTAACACACCAATCGTCGCGATCCGCAACGTGGAATTTAGTAATGACGACCCAGAAAAATTAAACACTTATAAGCTAAAATGGTTTAAACATTCCGACGTAGTGAGTTTCAACACCTTCACGCCAAACAGGCCGATTATTACTGACGGTCCATATAAACGCTGCCACTCTATTAAATTTGAGCTAAAAATAAATTGGAACGGTGATGTGCCACTTTGCCGATTCCAGTGTGCTTTTCGAGAAGAAGAAATTATTCAAAATGCCCATGACACATCACTAAAAGATATTTGGATGAGCCCGAGGTTACAAGCAGCAAGAACAATTCATAGGGAAAAAGATTTAGACAAATTAAGTTACTGTAAATCATGTCCCAAAGTACAAATTTCAACACCAACCATTCGTAAATTTTGGAAATGACACAGTAAAATAGGGGTATAACACCAATACCCGCTATTCACTGTAATTGCTTTATTATTTAACTTGGAATTTATTCAACCAACTGGCTAAATCAGCGGTTAATCGCACCAAGGTTTGTGAGCTTTCTGCGCCATCCGATACTGTTGTCGATAACTGACAACTGCTCTGTTCAATCATGTTCACTTGCATGGCAATATCTTCACCAACCACTTTTTGCTCAGCGGCGGCGGTGGCAATTTCATGACTCATCGATGAGATAGTTTCTAGCGCAGTCACAATTTGCGCCAAGGCTTCCGATGCATGCTTAGATTCCGTGACGGTACTCGCACTCGTATCAGCACATATATCCATGGTTGAAATCGCATTACGAGAGCCAATTTGCAGGTTCGTCACCATTTGCTGAATTTCTTTGGTACAGTTTTGGGTTCGCCCAGCTAGGTTTCGTACTTCATCAGCAACAACCGCAAAACCGCGGCCTTGCTCACCCGCACGCGCCGCTTCAATCGCCGCATTCAATGCGAGCAAGTTAGTTTGCTCGGCAATGTCGCCAATCACATCTAAAATCTTGGTAATGTTATTTACATCGCCATCTAACGAAGACACCGCAGAACTTGCCGTATGTAGCTGATCAGCAAGACCTTGAATATTATTCACTGTCGAGTTAATTAAATTATGGGTATCGACACTTTGTTTATCCGCATCAAGGGTATTTTGCGCCGTCGCTTGGGCAGAGTCGGCTACGCCATTGGCCGATTCCGCCATCTCTGTCATTGCCGTTGCAATCATCACCGTTGACTGTCGTTGGGTCTCGGTTAATTCGCTCATCTGTTTAGCGCGTGTATCAACATCGTGTAACTCAGTGCTTAGTGCGTTCATCGCCTGCCCAAGATGCTGAACTAACTCACCCAAAGACATACTCATTGTTTGTACGGCGCCGTAAATACTGTCTCTTGGCGCAGACTCGCTAAATGATGTGCTAATTTGACCATCAGCTACCGATTGAATCGCAGTTAATACATCTTGTGGTTCACCACCAATAATCGCAATCATACGTTTAATTGCCGTCATAAGTAGTCCAAAAATCAGACTCGCCACCACGAAACATAAACCGAATTGCCATTTAGCACTCGACCAAAAACGCGCATTCACTTCATTCTCGCCAATACCTGTACCCACAATCCAACCCCAACGCGTGGTCTTTTCGGCAATAGAGTGTTTTTCTTCCACTGAACCATCAGGCAATCGTTGCGTCCAAATATAGTCGGCGATTTGATTTGGCTGGCGATTCACTGCATTCGTTAAGATCTGACCAACACTTTTACCTTTACTGTCTTTAAAATCATTAAAGCTCGTACCATGTAATTGCGGATCAAGTGGCGCAGCAAGGAACATCAGATTTTCATCAGCAACGTACACGTATTCGTTGTCTTTATAGATGTTATTTCTCAATACCTGGATCGCGATTTGTTTGGCTTTGTTTTCTTCTAGCTCACCAGATGCGACCATTTTTTCCATATTAGTAATGAAATTATACGTAGTTTGAAACACCTCGGTCACCCGAGATTCATTATCCGCTGTACTTGATGCTTTCAGCGTCCACAGACCCACGACAGTAATAGCAACAAGTGCTGATAAGATGATACCGGCAAGTAAATATGATTGTGTTTTTAAGTTCATTCGAGGCACTTCTTTGAATAAATGGAGAGGACATTACTCTATCGGCAACATCACATATAACTTTACAGTCTGTCGTAATTTAACCACAAAACGCCTACCAGGTTTGTGATCTGATCAATATTAGAGATCAAAATTAACCATTATGAGGTAACAACATGATTTAGATTATGAATAAGTGTAAATAAGTACGTTTTATTACGGCCATTTTAGCTACTGACGGTTCCAATTAAACAAACATGACTAAATATCATTATCCTCGTCAACACAAACACAACAACGTGTTGTAAATTGTTCACAATATTCATTCAAAATTAAATCATAAGATGCTGATTTTAATTATAAAATAAGCTATTACACCTCTTTTCATTCTATTTTAATATTATAGACCCACGTCATGTTGTTACTATTTTGTTTCCAATTAGTGATCAAGTTGTAGACAACCAATGTGAACAACTATATATTTTTAATGGATATTGGGTTCTGTCGCAGCGTTTTAAAATGGATGTACCTGACACAGAATAAAAATATCAATTGTTCAAATAATGATGATAATCAACATTGAGGTAGAGTAGATATGAGTACAAAAGGAACTACAGATGACTTGTTATACGAACTTCATGATCGCCCCGAACCACTTAAAGCCTTGTTTGCCGCTTTTCAGCATATTTTAGCGAGCTTTGTTGGTATTACCACACCCGCATTAATTATTGGCGGCGTTTTAGGGTTAGGCAGTGAACTACCGTATCTTATCTCAATGGCCTTATTTGTATCCGGCGTTGGTACTTTTTTGCAAGCCAAACGACTTGGTCCGATAGGATCAGGATTACTCTGCGTACAAGGCACCAGTTTTGCGTTTTTAAGCGCCGTGCTCGCCGCTGGTTTTATTGTGAAAAACCGTGGCGGTAGCCCCGAAGAAATCTTAGCCATGATTTTTGGTGTGTGCTTCTTCGCTTCATTTGTAGAGATATTCTTAAGCCGTATCATCCATAAATTACAGCATATTATCACCCCGGTGGTGACCGGTATTGTCATCACCACTATCGGTTTATCGCTGATTAAAGTCGGCATGACAGATATCGCCGGTGGTTTCGGTAATCCAGACATCGGTGATGCAAAATATCTCATTGTTGGTGGCGTGACGTTAGCGACAATTATTTTAATTAACCGCTCAAGTAATCAGGTATTACGCTTATCTGGCATCATGATCGGCATGTTAGTCGGTTATATAACCGCGTGTTACATGGACATGGTGAGTTTTGAAATTGCAGACGTTGCCCTTATTTCAATACCGGTCCCGTTTAAATATGGTTTCGATTTTGATTTCGCCGCATTTATTCCCGTCGCCATTATCTCCATTGTGACTGCGATAGAAACCACAGGTGATTTAACCGCAAACTCGATGGTATCGCGCCAACCGACACAAGGTCCAGTTTACATCAGCCGTATCCGTGGTGGCGTCTTAGGTGATGGCGTTAACTCTTGCTTAGCGTCTATTTTTGGTAGCTTTCCGATGTCTACCTTTAGCCAAAATAACGGTGTGATCCAATTAACCGGCGTAGCCAGTCGCTATGTGGCCTTTTATATTGGCGGACTATTCGTCTTGCTTGGCCTGTTCCCAATTATTGGAGCGGTATTACAAACATTACCTAAGCCAGTATTAGGCGGTGCAACACTGGTGATGTTTGGTACGGTCGCCTCTGCCGGTATCCGAATTCTAGCTTCTGCCGATTTAGATCGTCGTGATCTATTGATCATGGCAGTGTCGTTTGGTCTTGGTCTCGGTGTTGTCGCCGTGCCTGAAGTAACCAGTTCATTTTCACCTTTGTTAAAAAGTATTTTCAGTTCTTCAGTCACGGTTGCCGGTCTCTCTGCTATTTTGATGAGCATGATCCTACCGCAACGAAAAAAAGAAGAAGTTAAAGAAGAAGAACAACAAAATACCGTGGTAGCGAAAGAAGTGCATGCGCGCTAAATATTGACTTGAGGGGTATTTTTTGTTGTGATATCCCTTATCAATCAAGTTATAAAAATCTTGTTTGATTGATTTGGAGGCGATCATTAAATAGCCGTGATCTTAGATCAACTGATACTGTACCTTTCCGGTTTGTGCATTATCAGCTCCTACATCCGGGTTTGAGCTATTAAGGTCTTTGGCCTTAATTATTTTTCTAAACCCTGACAATTAGGAGTTTATATGCACGTTAAATCATCTCGCTTGTGGATCAAAAATCCCCTCGACTGTTTAGATCCCGCTTATGCTGGCGGCATTATTATTCAAGACGATATTATTATTGAATTAGTCCCTGCAGGCGCAGAACCTATTGCCGTGATCGATGACGTTGTCGATGCCCGTGAGCACGTTTTGATTCCTGGTCTGATCAATGCCCACCACCATTTTTATCAAACCTTAACGCGCGCATTTCCAGATGCATTAAATAAAGAATTATTTCCTTGGTTACAAAGCCTTTATCCGATATGGGCAAAACTCACCCCAGAAATGATTGCGACCTCAACACAGATAGCCTTGAGTGAACTATTACTCTCCGGTTGCACGACGGCCAGTGATCATCACTATCTGTTTCCTGATGGCCTCGAACATGCGATCGACATTCAAATTGAACAAGCTAAAAAACTTGGTATTCGTGTGCATCTTACCCGAGGCTCGATGAGCTTAGGCGAAGATCAAGGTGGTTTACCACCACGCACGACGATCCAAACAGATAGTGTGATCTTAGCTGACAGCCAGCGCTTGATTGAAACCTATCATCAATATGAAGACGGCGCGATGACCCGAATTGCACTGGCACCTTGCTCGCCCTTTTCAGTCAGTGAAGAACTGATGCGCGCAACAGGCGATCTCGCGCGTGAGCATAATGTCAGACTACACACCCATTTAGCCGAAACCCATGACGAAACCGATTTTTGCATCAAGATGTTTGGTGTTCGCCCTGTTGACTATCTAGAACGTGTTGGCTGGCTAAATGATCGCACTTGGTTGGCACACGGGATCCACTTTAACGAACAAGAAATAGTACGCTTAGGTAATGCTGGTGTCGGTGTTTGTCACTGCCCATCATCAAACATGATATTAGCATCAGGCCAGTGCCCAACATTGGCTTTACAAGCGGCTGGCAGCCCGGTGGGTTTAGGGGTTGATGGTTCGGCCTCTAATGATGGTTCGAATATGATTGGTGAAGTGCGTCAAGCTTTGTTATTACAACGATTACGTTATGGGGCCAGTGATATCACCCATCAAAAAGCCTTCGAGTGGGCAACAAAGGGCTCAGCAGGTTGTTTAGGGCGTGATGATATTGGCGAGATAGCAGTGGGTAAACAGGCCGACATAGCCTTGTTCAAACTCGATGAGATCCGCTTTGCTGGTGCAGGCACTCCCGTCGCCGCATTATTACTGTGTGGCGCAACCAAAGCCGATAAAGTCATGGTGGCCGGTAAATGGCGTGTACTTGATGGTGCAATCGTCGGATTAGACTTAAATCAGTTGATGGCTAAACAAATAATGTTAGCGACACAGCTCGCAAACGCATAAATTTATACATGAAATGAGCGTGATGTAACCGCACCACTTGAATCTAATAACTACACTTCAAATATCTGCTCGACCTCATTAATGGCTAAGACCATCGTGGGGTCGAGCAATATCACCGCACTGTCATTTGGTCTTGGTAACCTTCAGCCAAGAAATTAAATTACACTTTATGTATATATCCCGCTCTGCACCATCATGGTATTAATAGCAGTTATCCCGATAAGGTCGGGTAAGTCGTATGACAAAGATATCAAAACAGTAAAATAAACGAGGGGGGAAATACCCACCACTTCCCATCACTAAAGAGCAAAGACAGGCATAGCGCACCTTGAAGAATTCAATGTTGAAAGAATTAAAAACATCTATAGTGATACAACTTATCTTCGTCGTGTCTATCGTTCTATCAGCGACTACAATTTATGCTATTTATCATTATGAACATCAAAAAGAACGCTTAGCCATTCAAAATTTATCTCATATTTATGTCAATCTCATTGAGAGCACAATCAATCAGGCATTATCCGCAACCTTCCCACTTGCAGCCTTAGTTAAAAAGCAACAGCTTGATGAAGATCAGTTCAACCAATTTGCAACTGAAATGCTAGCTTTCTATCCCAATATCGCCGCATTACAGCTTTCTCCAAACGGTGTTATTCGCTACATCGCACCACTGGCGGGTAATGAAAAAGCACTTGGGCATAACTTACTCACTGCACCGAATAGAAATAAAGAGTCAGTCGCGACCAAAAATAGCGGTAAATTAACCTTGGCAGGTCCTTTTGATTTAATGCAAGGCGGTTATGGCGCAGCTGGGCGGTTACCAATATATTTAGACCGCCCAAACGGTGAAGAATATTTTTGGGGTTTTGCTACTGTGTTGTTACGTTTTCCGCAAGTACTTGCGCCTGTAAAGCTATCGGCATTAGTCGATGCAGGGTTAGCTTATCAATTATCTCGCACTCATCCCGACACCGGGGAAATGCAAGTTTTAGTAAACTCGCCTGAATTACTGTCTGCTTTTCCCGTTGTAAACAACATCAACATAGCCAACGTGACGTGGATGTTAAAAATATCTCACAGCAATGGTTGTAATCACTACATTTCACTCTTCGTGATGTCGCTGTTGGGTATGCTATTTACAATATTAGTGACCTTTTCTGCTATCTCAATCTTACGCATAAGAAATGATAAAACAGGGTTGAAAAATATTGTTGCTGCGCGTACGAAAGAATTAGACGATAATTTAAAACGCTTAAATTTAGCGTTAACATCAGCAGGACAAGTGTGGTTTGAGCTAAACGTACAAAGCGGTGACATTTCATTTGGTGGTCACAGCGCTAAAATGGCAGGCTACGGTCCAGCCGACGTACAAACGACGTTAGCGCATTGGCTAGAAAGCATTCATCCAGACGACCTTGGGTCAGCTTCAAATAAATATCAACAATCCTTACGCAATGGCGTGGCATTTGAACTTGAATATAGAAGAAAAGGTAAAGATGGACAGTGGTTATGGATCCAAACAACCTGTGAATTTACCGCATGGGATGATCAGCATAAACCAACCTGGTGCACAGGTGTGCATACCGATATATCGCAGCGTAAAAAAATCGAGTTACATGATAATGCACGTAGCGCGGTGTTAGAGAAATTATTAAAAGGCGATCCACTAAATATAATTTTAGAACATATCGTTAGTTTTATCGAACAAGAACAAACCGGCGCGCTGTGCTCTGTACTATTGGCAAATACCCAAGGTAGCCAGCTTCATTGTGGATTTTCATCCTCAAACATTCCTGATTTTTACAATGCCGCTATTGATGGTATCGAGATCGGAGATGGCGTCGGCAGTTGCGGCACTGCCGCATTCAGCAAACAAAGAGTGATCGTTGAAAATACGCAAACTCACCCATATTGGTCCCCCTTTAAAGCGCTAGCAGCCAAAGCTCAATTAGCCTCTTGCTGGTCTGAACCTATTATAGGGGCGAACAATCAACTACTGGGTACCTTTGCAATTTACCATCAGCAACCGAGCACACCAACAGCGAGAGATTTCAAGTTACTCGAGTTCGCCGTTCAACTCAGCGTAATAGCCATTGAACGAAATTTGTCAGATGAAAAAATTAAGCTTTCTTCCCGTGTCTTTAGCGAGACCAATGAAGGGCTGATGATCACCGATGCAACGGGAAAAATCATTGATATCAATCCCGCGTTCACGCGCGTCACTGGTTACAGTCTTAACGAAGTATTAGGCCAAACGCCGAGTATCCTTTCGTCCAACAAACAGAGCCCTACTTTTTTTATTGAAATGTGGCAGAGCCTCGTTGAGCAGGGCTATTGGCATGGCGAGGTTTGGAATAAAAAGAAAAACGGTGAACTCTTTGTGGCCCGACTTTCTATTTCCTCACTCAGCAATGATGATGGTAAGACATTACACTACGTGGGCTTATTCGCTGATATTACCCAGGCTAAACAGCAGCAACAAAAGCTCGAATTAATGGCGCATTATGACATGCTCACCGAATTACCCAACCGCTCACTGCTTGCAGATCGTTTCAAGTTAGGTATTAGCCATAGTCAGCAAACAGGCACAATGCTTGGTGTGTGTTTCCTTGATTTGGACAACTTCAAGCCAGTCAATGATCGCTATGGTCATGACGTTGGCGATCAATTACTCATCGCGGTAGCGCAACGTCTCAACGCGAATATCAGGAATAAAGATACCGCATCACGCCAAGGTGGCGATGAATTTGTGCTGTTGTTAGGTGAGATAGAATCACTGCAGCATTGTCATGAACTATTAACACGGATTAATGATTGTCTTGCCCAACCTTATCTTATTGCCGGGCATATTTTTAATATCAGCGTCTCGATTGGGGTAACGCTATATCCAGATAATGATGCCGACTTAGATACCTTATTACGTCACGCTGATTATTCGATGTATCAAGCAAAATTAGCCGGTAAAAATCGTTTTCATTTATTTAATCCAGAACAAGATAAACAAAAAACACAAAAAAACCAACAACTTGATGAAATACAACAGGCCTTATTAAATAACGAATTTGCTTTATATTACCAACCAAAAATAAATATGAAAACCGGTGAGGTATATGGTGCTGAAGCCTTGATCCGTTGGTTACATCCAGAAGATGGTTTGATCCCACCGCTGGACTTCTTACCGATTATTGAAGGTTCAGCGTTAGAAATTCAGATAGGTGATTGGGTTATTAACCAAGCACTGAAGCAAACGGTTGAATGGCAACAACAAGGTATCTTTCTTGAAGTAAGTGTCAATATCGCTTGTTATCACTTGATCTCACCTGCATTTTTAACTCAGCTGGAAAATGCATTAGCAAGTTATCCCCATTTCAATGCCAAATATTTACAATTAGAAATATTAGAAAGTGGCGCGCTGACAGATCTCAATACCATTCGTGATATTCTCAATACCTGCTTAAATGTATTAGGCGTGAATATCGCCCTCGATGATTTTGGTACGGGTTATTCGTCACTTACCCACCTCAAGGATTTACCAGCAAATACCATCAAAATAGATCAGAGTTTTGTGAAGAACATGCTCGATGATCCTGACGATTATGCCATTATCAATGGCGTGCTTGCGTTAGCTAGTTCTTTTAACCGAGAAGTCATTGCCGAAGGTGTTGAGACAACAGAACACGGGTTGATGCTACTCGAAATGGGTTGTTATGCCGCTCAGGGTTATGGCATTGCACGGCCGATGCCAGCGGCAAAGATCCCAAGTTGGATACGCAACTATATCCCTAATCAGCAATGGCTCGATAGCGGTAATACAGTGCGTACAGCAAAACAAGGATAGATTTGAGTACGAGATCAATGCGCTCGATAAGCTTCAACTAATTTATCCAGAAACCCAGCAAGTAATAGATTCATTCGAGTGGCATCATGATTCATGATCACACTCGGGTCTTGAATATACTTGCCCCTGTGATTAGCGTTAAACGAAAGCTGATCGTGTGCAATCAAAGGGCCTAATTGCGCGCTAATAAATTCAAGATGACACTGAAAGCCATAGACGAGCGGCGAATAACGCACAACTTGGCGTGGACAACCGTCACTTACCGCCAATACCTTACTGTCACTTGTTAGTCCTGGCATATCGCTATGCCAATGACCGACAACCTCAGCTAAATCGAACTCGGCTAACTTAGGGTCAACATGACCATTCCCTGTCAACTTGATAGGAAAATAGCCAATCTCTTGATAAGGACTTGCTTGGTATGCAGCCCCTAGTGCTTCACCAATCAACTGCGCCCCCAAACAAACACCAACGACGGCTTTATTTTTCGCTATCGCTTGTTTAATCAATGCTTGTTCACCAAGGCTATCGAAGTATGCACATTCCTCTTGTCGAGTATTTGGGTTCTGCGGCCCGCCTAATACAACAAGCAAATCAAATGCATCATCTTCAACAGGTAAAGCTTCATGCAAGTACACTCGACTGAAGCTGACTTGATAGTCATGCAGACTCGCCCATTCAATAAAATACCCAGGATCTTCAAAACGCTCGTGCACAATAAAATGAATTCTCATATTTCCTCTGTCATATTATTTAGTTGTTGGCTTTATGTTACACTCACTCACTATGACTGAATAAGGCCATCGAGACACATAACTATGCCAACCAGCCAAATATTATCTGCAAATACGTTAATAACACAAAATCATCATGCACCAGCACTCATTAACACCATCGAGATGCCTAAGGGATTTATTGACAAATTGCATCAGCACCATTGGCATCAGCTGATATTTCCAATTCGCGGATTGATACAAACAGAAGCAGACGGCTGTCAATTCCTTGTTCCCCACACCACCGCGATCTTAATCCCAGCTGGCATCGACCACGAATCCACAGCCATCACCAACACAACATTTATCGGGCTGTATATCAATCCCGACTATGGTCGCCGTTATACCCGTAGTGCAGAGCAACAACTTAGACAAGTGTCGATGACGCCTTTTCTCAAAGAGCTGATATTAATGATTAAACAACAATCTCAATTAGAGTCCGCGCTTTCTCACGATAATACCTTGCGCCTACTTGAGGTACTCCATGACCAAATTCATAGCAGTGAATCGTTCAAGTTCAAGCTATTAATGCCACAAGATCGACGCATTAAGGTTATCTTTGAACGGTTAACCACGCAGCCAGAATTGGATTTTACATTGTCAAAATGGGGTGACATAGTCGGCGCATCTGAACGTACATTGTCGCGGATATTTGCGAAAGAGTTCAATACATCGTTTGCGTTGTGGCGACAGCATTTACGTCTAATTCAGTCACTGTCTCTGCTAGAGTCTGAGCTATCAATACAAAACGTAGCGCATCAGGTGGGTTATCAAAACGATTCTTCTTATATCCATGCCTTTAAAGCACGTTTTGCTATGACACCACAGCAGTTTCGCACCCGAAATCATCGAATTTATATCGAATAAGCTCAGTAATAAAAATAGTTTTACTGTAGTATATTTAGGGTCTTTCTTATATGAGCGCTTTCAATGTCTAATACCGGTCAAGATCAGTCAATTGCTAACATTTCTATCGCACAACTAACACAACCACTCGATGCAATGCACATCGCCCAACTAACCTCGTTTGCTTATGGCCTACCGCCACTGTATTTTTGCCGCGAATATTTAGAGCAAGACGAGCAAACCGCGATTGATCATTGCTTACAACGCTTAGAAAATGGCGTGAGTAATCAAGATTTCACCTTAGACAAATTAACTGTATTACTAGCAGAAAGAGATTACTACGACGACTATGAAGCGCGTCTACGTTTAGGGCCTGAATTAGTATAATTCGATCCTATCATTAAGCTTTGTTGGGATTGTCTAATGACCTCAACATAGCTTAATTTGCTCCAGAGCCCTTATTCCGCATTACCATAGATAATCTATCTAGACGCCTCGACAAACCAATTATTTTAAAGCTATTATTTAAAACCAACGATTTCAAATCAGCTATTTCAAATCCAAAGCACCAATACATCATCATCACGAAGTCTCATCGCGATACCACCACAAGCGGGAAGTAAGCCGTCAAGTCGAAATAAAAAACATAATGAAAGGGATGATGATGAAAAATAAGTTATGACTTTACAGTACTCATTGTTTTTTTAGTTTTGTAATATAACCACAGTTGTCACATTTAAAAATACTGGTGTAAAACCATTTTTGAAACCATGTGCGGCGTATTTTTTCTGGTCGTCCATTATTACAACATTGCATGATAATTTCCTCTCAACATTTTATATATAGAATCAAAGTAACAAAGCCTTAAGCACTCGTTACACGACTCACGGCCTGATACTGAACCCGTTCTCAATGGAATAATCATAGCCCTCTCTGCTTATATAAAATACGTGAATATAGGTGCTTCATTCACATCCATATTTTTATATGGCAGGTTTAATTAATCATTTATTCTAGCGTTATTAACCCTGAGCATATCTGCAATGAAATAAAAACATTTGAATAAAGACAACGTCTGCCGCTATATAACTTGAGCGAATAAAACATTAATGGTAAATTAAGCGATTGAAATAAAAGAATTAAAATGGATGAGAAATGGAAGGTAATTATCATAAGTTAGTATTAACAACACTACAGTCAAAAGTAAAAGACGTAGGTAATGATGAAGTATTAGCCATGCTATCTCAGTTAAGTGATAAAAAAGTAAATCAAAAAACATTTTTAAATAAATTAAATCCACAATATGAGACTCATAATCTCACGCTAAAAGAATTTCTTTTTATTATGGAAATTTTAAAAAAAGATAATAATGGTCGTCATATTCATGTATTCGAAGATTTATTAACAGCTTTCGATTTGAAGTGTGACCGATATTACGCAGACCCGAATACGAATGTAAGTTATCGGTCATTATTGAAGGCGATGATGAACTCGGACAAGGAGCACGGGGAGGTATCTCAAGTTATACATGCATCATTACAGGATAATAAAATTAGTGATCATGAAATTAAGAATATTAAAAGTGAAATAGATGATGAGATTAACGCCTTAATAAAACTAAGGGCTATTTTAATTGAAGCCAATCAAGATAATACAATAATAAAGTAATCGTTATCATCACCAAATCTCATCGCAATACCACCACAAGCGGGAACTAGCACACACTTTTTACAACCTTTGTTGCGGATATTGAAATTCCGCAACTTTCATCATGTATCATCAGGTGAAAATGAGTAACTTATTGTTACCGAACGAGTCGATTTAAAGGTTGTTATAGCGCATGAATTATCCTCAACGTTTTCATCAATTACTAAACTATATAGATTCTAACTTGGATGAAGACCTCACCATCGATAAGTTAAGTGATCTCGCTTGTTTATCCAAATATCACTTCCATCGGCAGTTTGCATCAATCTTTGGCATAACTGCATTTTCTTATATTAGACAAGCTAGAATGAAGCGCGCTTCCTACCAATTAGCGTTTAAAAAAGAGATGCGAATTATTGATATTGCAGTCGCTAATGGTTATGAAAGTTCAGAAGCATTTTCTCGGGCTTTCAGTCAATCCATTGGCCAGAATCCATCCCACTTTAGGGAACAACCGCAGTGGCAGCCGTGGTATCAAAAATATGAACAATCCAAGACATTAAGGATCCAACGAATGAAATCAAATAAACGCTCTCATCGTGTTGAAATTGTGGATTTTAATGAAGTTAAAGTAGCCGCCTTAGTACACCTTGGTCCCCTCGAGTTACTTGGCAATACCATTAACTTATTTATTGATTGGCGTAGAAAAAACAATTTGTCACCCAAAGTCAGCAGAACCTTTAACATTGTTTATGATGATCCCGCGGTAACTGAACCAGAGAAGTATCGCTGTGACATATGTGTATCAGTTAAATCTGACGTAACAAAAAATGAGCATGGGGTCGTCACAAAAAATATCGCAGCAGGACGTTGTGCGGTTATTCGACATGTAGGTTCTGACGATACAATTAGTGAAACTATCGCTTATTTATATTCCGATTGGCTTGCGCAAAGTGAAGTAGAATTACGTGATGCCCCGCTCTTTTTTGAAAGAGTCAGTTTTTTCCCTGATGTGCCAGAGGCGGAAGTCGTGACAGATATTTATCTCCCCTTGAAATAACCAGTCAAGTCGAAATGAACAGCCTAACGAAAGGAATGATGATGAAAATAAGTTACGTGTTAGCCATGATGATAATGCTTTTTCCGTTAATCAAACAATCACATGCAAATCAATTAGCGCAACCGCTATCACTGGCGCCACAACAACAGAAATTCTTTTCACTGAAAGAATTAAAAAGTGCCGATAAAAAAGAGCTTATGCCTTTGGAATATGTGCAAGCGAGTGATAATACCGCATTGGCGTTTAGGGCTTATCGTCCATTACAACCTAAAGCAATTTTAATTTTTTATCATGGCGCCGGTGCCCACAGTGGACTTTCTTATAATCATATTGGAGTGGGCTTAAGAGATGAATTTGACATAGCCGTATATACACCAGATTTAAGAGGCCATGGACGTTCAGGTGGTGACCGAGGTGATGCGCCCAGTGATGAGCAAGTTTGGTTAGATATTAACACGCTGGTAAAACACGCCCGTGTTCAGTATCCAAACCTGCCGCTCTTTTTAGGTGGCCATTCAGCAGGAGCGGGCCTTGCACTTAACTATTCCAGCTGGGAACAAAAAGCTCCCATTGACGGTTATGTATTTATTGCCCCCTATTTTGGTTTTCGTTCAGAAACAAGTCACGATAAAGATAAAAATGACGGTTACGAATTTTCTCAAGTCAACGTGACAGATTTTGTCATAAACAGCATGAGTGGCGGACTTTTTTCTGGTCATGCAAAAGCGGTTAAATTCAATTTCCCCGCCAACGTTTTAGCAAAAAATCCTGAAATAGTGGCATTTAATACTGTCAATATGTCGAATGCAGTCACGCCCTCTTCGCCGGATACACAATTATCGGCATTACCGCAATTTGGGCTATGGATTGGCGATAAAGACGAAGCATTTGACCCTATAAAAGTTACCCAATTTGCGCAAAAAAATAGTAAAAATACCACCAGCAAAGAAATAATAACCGTTAAAGATAATAACCATTTTTCTATTATCATTACAGCATCAACATTCATTGGCCCTTGGATAACAAGCGTTATCAAGTAATTCGGAACATCAAGTAAAGAGCTAAATAGCAACATAGATATTTAAACTTTGAAATACTTTAACTGGCCGTAAAGAACCTCTGAGGTCACAGCCAGTGATTGGCTCTCTTCTGCCAGCATTTGCGATGCTTGTTTTACTTCATTGGCAGCAAGATGGATGATACTCACATTTTGAGTCATTTCATTTGCGACCAAACCTTGCTGCTCTGATGCAGCTGCAATCTGCGCAACCATATCATTAGAGCGGATCAATTCAGAAACCATCGTTGTAAGCTGTTGTTGGGTGGCAACTGAAACACCCACACTCTCCTCCACCTTCAAATTACTGCTAGCCATAGCTTTAACCGTTCGTTCAGTACGTTCAATTAGCGCATCAATGGTTTTCTGAACTGCACTTGTTGATTGCTTAGTACGGTTGGCTAAATTTCTAACTTCATCAGCCACCACCGCAAAGCCGCGACCTTGTTCCCCTGCACGAGCGGCTTCAATGGCTGCATTTAGCGCCAGTAAATTGGTCTGTTCGGAAACCTCACTGATCACGTTCACAACGGCACTAATTTCATAGACACCCGCTTGTAACTCACGCACCAATTGATCCGCCGACGCAATGCCTTTCGAAACATCAGAGATAGTCGATGCAGTGTTTTGCATCGCGGTGCCGCTTTGCGTCGCATGATCGGTCACTAACGAGGTGCTACAAGCGGTGTTTTCCGCATTGCTGGCTACATCTTCAATCGTAGCGCTCATCTCGGTCATCGCCGAAGAAAGTAGCTCGAGCTGGATATGCTGACTGTTGACACTAACGGCTGCTTCTTCACTCGCTTGCGCAATACTTTGTGCCATGCTGGCAGACTGTTCAGCCGATTCATTAGCGGCTAATAACGTCATTTGTAACTTCTCCAGCATACGGTCAATTTCATTACTCATTTCGCCCAATTCATCTTTACGACCAGCATGTAATCTTACCGTCAAATCTCCATCCGCAATGTTATGGGTACTGGCGATCAATTTTTCCAATGGTTTAATGATATTACTGGCAATGACAAATCCCCAGCTAGCTAAGATGGCGATCAACACTGCCGCGACAATGGCTTCTTTTAGACTGGCGGCAAGGAAGTCTTCTTGTATATCTGCAACCAAAATACCCGACCCGATAATCCACTGCCATTCAGGGTACAGCTGGACATAAGAGATTTTATCTTTCAATACATTCTGTGGACTTACCCATTGATAATCAAGAAATCCCGCTTTAGTCGTAGTGGCAATAACACCCATTTCACGCCAATGATATTTGCCTGCACCATCTTTGAAGTCTCGGGCATTAACACCATTTAATGCTGGCTTTTTAGGATGAGAAATAACTTGCAGTTGCGGCGTTAGGATCCAAAAGTAGTTATCAGTATCGTAGCGAATACTGCTAATCGCCTTAATAGCACTTTGCTTTGCGGCTTCAACACCTAATTCATTACGTTGCTGATAATAATGGTCAAGCAAACTGACTGCCACTTCAACTTGCGCGCTCAGTTTGCTCTCACGCTCAATCAAAGAAGACTTTCTCTGCTCATTAAGATTGTAGATACAAGCCGCGATCAAAAGTAATGCGGAAAAGATAACGAGGGATAATAATTTGTATTTAATTGATAAATCGCTTAATTTCATATTTTATCGCTTTCACAATTTGACCAGTCAACAGATCAGTAACAGATTGCCAACCAGTACCCAACAAGGGGTAACATATTATCAACAAATAAGACTGGGCTTATGATCTACATCAATATTCAGCATGATAAGTTACGCTAAGCATATGAAATAAATACAATCTAATAAAATATTTATGGCAATACAGGTTCTAGTTCAGTCGTAGGTATGATCCCCACGGGGTAGATTTAAAATAATCACTGAAAACATCGATCAAGATGTGACGGGGGGCACAATGAACACTCTCAGTCTATATCTGACAACCCCCATCCATAATAAAAATATGCCATTACTATAGATATAGTATATTTTACATATGGGCAGTGGCTACATACACTTACTCTTTCTTTCAAAGGAGTGATAATAATGAAAAATATGGGTATTGTTTTAATCATGGCCAGTACGCTGGTTTGCAGTTTCAACGTAATAGCGGCCAAGGCCAATTTCTCGGTCATCAATACCGGACAATCGGCTGGCAGTTCTGAAGGGCTTATTGTCTCGGGTGGGGAATGGTTTAAAAAACGTCAGCTGGTGCACAACGCAGTACTCATTCAACATGAGCGAGGCGATTTATTAATTGATACCGGCCTTGGCAGAAACGTAGATGACCAAGTCGCGGTGATGGGTTGGCTGGATCAGCAGTTATTAGCTTACACAAAAGCCGTACCAGCGGTCGATCAATTGCAGCAACAGGGTTATGATTTTAGCCGCTTAAAAGCCATTATACCGACCCATTTACATTGGGATCATGCCTCAGGCATTGAAGATTTCAAACGCTTTAATACACCGATATGGGTGCAGAAAGAAGAATTGGAAACCGCCAAAAAACATGCGCCACCCGCTTTTATTCAAAGCCAATTTGATGATCCCGCGATAAACTGGCATTTCATCTCATTAAATAACACCCGTAAATTAGGTTTTGCAGCTAGCTTAGACGTGTTTGATGATGGCTCGGTCATCTTGCTCGATATGGCTGGTCATACCCACGGTCAGATCGGAGTATTGGTAAATAACGAATATCTGTTTATTGGCGATAGCACATGGGCAATCGCAGGGGTAAACAATAATGTTGGCCGCAGCGCATTAGTGAAATGGTTAATGGATCTCAATTACGATCAGCAGAAATCAGATGACCTGGTTGAAACCTTGCATCAGTTGACCATCGAAAATAAAAAATTAGTCATTGTTCCCGCGCATGATGAAGACGTAGCGGCTACATTACCGCGCTATCCTGAATTTTTAATGTGACCTTTAATTCGGTTCACACGTCGTACTATTCTCACATCGTAAAGTACGCACGTAATAACCGTCGCACGTAGTAAATCGTAAATAGTAAAAGAGGTATTCGTGGATTTAAAATCGTTAAAATATTTTGTTGCCGCGGTCGATTCCGGCAGTATCACAGCAGCATCAAAACAGTGTTTTGTTGCTCAGCCGTCTATCACTATCGCCATTAACAAATTGGAGGCGGAGTTTGATACAGTGCTATTAACGCGCCATAAAAAAGGCGTAACGCCGACGTCTGCAGGGCAGCAGTTTTATCAACACAGCAAAGCCTTGTTAAATCAAGCTGGGTCGATGTTCGCGTATTTTAATCCACAGCAATCACGGCAAACCGTCACTGTCGCCGTACAGGCAGATATTAGTGTGGTGTATTTAAAACGGTTGATGTCGCAACTGCAACAACATTGTCCGCAATGGTTGCTACATTTAACCAGCGATAGTACCGCCGATATTTATTTAGGCAGCGATTGCCAAGACATTAATTTAAGTAACGACAGTAAGAACATTCATTTAAACAACGATAACAAGCACAGTGTAACGACATTCCGCCCGTTATGGCGAGATCAGTACTATTTAATAATTCCTAACAATCATGCACTCGCTTTTAAAACCCATGTCACATTAGATCAACTGCAAGGCATCGCGATGATTGAACGTAGACAGTGCAAAAAAGTGAGTATATTGATGGGTCACATGCGTGAATTGCAGATTGAGCGCGTGGCATCCGTTGATACCGAAGAATGGGCGCTGGCATTGGTAGAGCAACAAATAGGGCTTTTACTCGCCCCACTCACCACCGAGCAACTTGAACATGAAAACTACACCGCAATCCCCATTTCAAACATTGCCGGGGTTGAAAAAACAGAGCGTCAAGTGGGTATCACGTTAGCTGCTCATCGTTTACAGCAGCCCGATTTCATGACGTTAATAAATCTGTTTTCCCAACGCTAACGGGGTGAATAACAGCTAAAACATGACGCCTAGTTTGACTAGGCGCTGGTGAGTGAACTCATCACTTCCGTTACGCCACCAATGAGCATTTGCATACCAATCACAGCCAAAATTAGTCCCATCAGGCGGGTCACAATACTAAGACCACTTTCTCCTATTGCCGATATAATCTTTGACGAAAAAATAAAGCACACAAAAGTAATCAGACATAACACCGCAAATGCGGCCACGGTAATGATAATTTCACTCCAGCCACCAGCAGATGAATAATTCATTGCGGTTGCGATAGTACCAGGTCCGGCAAGAAGTGGGACTGCGAGCGGAGATACAGCAATGTCTGCGTCATCACTTTCTTCTGCGGTATGTAACTTCGAGCTTTTACCTTGCAGCATATGATAACCGACCAGAAATACCAAAATACCGCCAGTAATGCGTAATGCAGGCAACGTAATACCAAAGAGATGGAATATTGATTTACCCAAAATAGAAAACAGTACGATGATAATAAAGGTGATCGTGAGCGATTTAATAGCCACCTTCATTTGTTTCGCTTTACCCATTGATCCTGTTAGGCCAGCAAACACAGTCGTATTTGCAATTGGATTCATAATGGCAAAAAAGGCCATAAACACGGTCAAGGCATGTTCAAGTAATTGACTCATTTATCTTATTCCTTGGTAAGTTAACGATATGGGTCGCACTAATGCGGACATTCACTATACCAGAGCCAATTAGCAGTGACGATGCAATAATAAGCCATATAAATTTTTATGCTTCGATATTATTGATACGTTATTTACCTGTAGCTCAGTGCTAACGATTACGGTATTACAATCCCGAACCAGAGGTTGAATTTATAGATCGTATGTAATACATACAATTTGACCACAAAATAAAAAGTCATTTACAATAAACATGTTTATTCATATGCTGTAAGCGTTAATCCGTTCTCATAGTAGAAGTTGTTAAGTTATGTACTCAAGCTTATTTGCACATACAGTTAATAAACACTTAACATCGACCCAGGTTGTATACCACTGTGCCGACTCATCAACTATGCCGATAAAACAACAAACACAAATTATTACCGCTATTATTCTAGTGATTATTCACTAGGCTGGCGGGTACTCTTCCGTCAGCTTTGCTGACGGGGGATACTATGCATTCACATATCTTCTTTCAGTAAACCTGCGGAACCAAGTTCCATCATGGATTTATAGTTCATTGCGTAAACACTGCCAATGATTGTCTATAACCTTAACTTTTGCAGGTACTACATTTGAAAACACAAGACATCTTAGTTATCGGTCTTATGACCTTCGCCCTCTTTCTCGGTGCAGGCAACTTGATTTTCCCTCCAGCAATGGGCCTTGATGCTGGCACATCATTACCTTCAGCCATGGGCGGTTTCTTGATCACAGCGGTCGGATTACCAGCATTTACCATCATAGTATTAGGCCGTATTGGCGATCTTAATAATTTAACCAAAGCATTACCAAATTGGCTAGGAACCACATTTTGGATTTTACTTTTTACCGCCATTGGGCCTGCGTTTGGCATGCCAAGAGCAGTGACAGTGGCTTATGAAATGGGTATCAAGCCATTTTTTAAAAGCGATCATCTGCTGCTTTTTTCTATCATTTTTTCTGCTATCACCCTGTTGCTGGCTTTCAAGCCTGGTAATCTTGTTTACTATATCGGCAAAATAATAACACCAGCCTTACTCCTACTGTTATGCGGGTTAGGGCTAGCGGCATTTATTCATCCATTAAGTCTACCAGCCGCCCCCTATGGCGATTACCAACATAGCGCAGTCACCAGTGGCCTGATTCAAGGTTATATGACCATGGACGCCATTGCTGCGGTGGGTTTTGGTTGGGTCATTATTCAGGCGATCAAAAGCAAAGGCGTCACCAGCCAACAAGGTATTGCATCGAGTGCAGTGAAGATTGCCGTTATATACGCTGTATTAATGGCTGCTTGTTATGTCGTGATGGGTTATGTCGGCGCAACATCGACGGCGATTGCAGAGCACGGTACTAATGGTAGCGTGATCCTAACGCGCTATGTCGCAGCAGCATTTGGTCAATATGGCCAGTTCTTTCTTGCCGCTATTATCATCATGGCTTGTTTAACAACAACTGTGGGTCTAACCAATGCCTGTGCTGAATATTACCAAGATACTTTTAACGCCTCATTTTCTTTGACGGCAACAATCATTGTTGTTCTCACCGGGATCATTGCAAATTTTGGGCTCGACCAGATACTAACCGTTAGCCTACCCGCTATTTTAATATTATGTCCGATTGCACTCGCGCTCACATTAGCTTCTTTTACAGCGTCAATATTCACCGTATCACGCCTTACGCATTGCAGTATGCTCATCACCGCAACCTTGTTTGGTATCCTCGATGCGATCAATATTTTAGGTAATATGCCACTCGAATTTAATCTATTATTTATTGAAAACCTGCCACTTTACAATGCCCATGCAAGTTGGTTGCTACCCTCGCTATTAATGCTCATGACGACGGCGTTCATTGGCCGAACTTCCGCAGTTGAAAATAGATTTGGTTATGTCGATTATCGATTAGATAGACACTAAAACTCCAAGTGTTAGTCGCGCTAAAGTTGAGCACTCGGCTTTGGCGCGCGATTAAAGCCAACGCCTATACTACCGTTCTACTACCGTCCTAAGACCGTTCTACGAGGATCTGCATGAACGACATACTAGGGTTCATATTTTATCTTTGTTGCAAAAAGACGGCGATATTACAAGTGTAGATTGTACTTATAACTTATTGAATTTTGTAAATGTAATCATGACCTCGGTATTAAAGGATTTAATCTTTCGGAGTAAGTGCCGCATTAGCAGCAAAAGGCATGGGAGTTGGCGCAGCAATGGCAATGGCATTGGGTATTGGTATTGGTATTGGT
>NZ_AKXQ01000021.1 GCF_000276805.1 Moritella dasanensis ArB 0140
TCAGTGGGAGCGATTATAGAGATCTGCGTTTTATTGGCAAGTTCTTTTATTAAAAAAAATGCAATCGCTCAAATAGTAATCACAAAGTATATATTTAGTCTTTAATTATCGCCTTAGCTGCAGATAAAAGGTCGTGAAATACACCATCAGCGACTTTAGCGCCTTTTTCACATACAACTTTACCTGTCGACACTAAATAATTACCTTTAAGCTGTGATTTTTGACCTGCTTGAATATCAGATAATTTATCACCCACTAAAAACGACTGTTTAAAGTCAATATCCAGTGCTTGTGCTGCACTATCCAACATCCCAGTATTTGGCTTACGGCATAAACAGTCTTGCTTATAATCACCGATACCTTTGTCAGGATGATGAGGACAATAATAAACACCATCTAGATCAACCCCGCGATCAGCAAGTAATCCGCACATCCATTCAGTTAAGGTCATGAATTGATCTTCGCTATAATAACCCCGTGCAATACCTGACTGATTAGTGATAACAACAATAAGATAACCATGTTGCTTTAATAGTTGCATTGCTTCAATACTGCCTTCGATAAATTCAAAGTCATCAATTTGTGAAACATAACCTTTATCTTTATTTATCACACCATCGCGATCTAAAAACACAGCTGGAGTCGCCACTACTTTTCACCTTCATTTAACTATGAAATACAATCGGTCATTATTCCACGCCACCAGAATTTCGCAATCGTTACCTTTTTAATCTCTAATTCCTTTTTATTACCTAATAATGATATAAATAAACGTTTAGACGTCTAGATGTAAAAAAGTCCATTGACTTTATTCCACTAACTAATTAGCATATGTATCCAGTTACTACTTATATATAAAGAATTAATATCTACTCTTATATATTAATTCTTACTTTTCGTTTTGGGCGTTGAAATGATCAAATTAGCAAATATAAATAAAATATTTGAAACTACAGAAAATCCTGTTTATGCCCTAAAAGACGTTAACTTAAACGTTAAACGTGGTGAAATATTCGGTGTAATTGGCTCATCAGGTGCAGGTAAAAGCACATTGATACGTTGTGTAAATCTACTTGAAACACCAACTTCGGGTTCAATTCAACTCGATGGCGTTGAGTTAACACAATTAAGCAAAGCAGAGCTATGTACTGCAAGACGTCAAATAGGCATGATATTCCAACACTTCAATTTACTATCATCACGCACAGTATTTGATAACGTGGCACTGCCACTTGAATTAGCTGGTATATCTAAAAGTGAAATTAAAGATAAGATCACGCCTCTGCTTGATCTTGTTGGTTTAACGACAAAGCATAACGCCTACCCCGCTGAATTAAGTGGTGGTCAAAAGCAACGCGTAGCGATTGCACGCGCGTTAGCGTCTGAACCTAAAGTATTGCTTTGCGATGAAGCAACATCAGCACTCGATCCAAGCACAACAAAGTCGATTTTAGCGTTATTAAAAGATATCAATGAGCGACTCGGTCTCACCATTCTACTTATCACGCACGAAATGGAAGTCGTAAAGAACATCTGTCATCACGTCGCGATCATCGATAAAGGCGAACTTATTGAACAAAATACCGTTGCTAACTTTTTCGCTAACCCGCAAACAGAATTAGCACAAATCTTTATTGAAGCAACGATTAACCTTGAAATTCCAGATGAATACAAACAGCGTCTGTCATTAAATAGAAAAGATAACTCAATGCCATTAGTGCGCCTTGGTTTCACCGGTAACAGTGTTGATTCAGCGGTTATTTCCGAAGTAAGCCGAACTTTAAATGTTGATGTAAACATTTTAAGTGCCGATATTGAATTTGCTGGCGGCATTAAATTTGGTTATATGCTTGCCGAGCTTATTGGTACGAAAGAAAACACCATTGCTGCGAAAGCATTCTTCCAACAACACGCAGTTAACGTAGAGGTTATCGGTTATGTCGACTGAACAAATGATTAATTTACTTTTCACTGCGACCCTTGAAACATTGGTGATGGTTGGCATCGCTGCTGCAATTGCGTGTTTACTTGGCATGCCGACTGGCATCTTATTACATGTAACAAAAGCAGATGGCATTTTAGAAAACAATAAATTAAATAATGTATTAAGCATCATCGTCAATATTGGACGCTCGGTACCCTTCATTATTTTACTTGTCGCTATTATTCCGTTTACACGTCTCGTTGTTGGCTCATCAATCGGTACTGGCGCGATGATCGTGCCATTAACCGTCGCTTCAATCCCATTTATTGCGCGATTAATTGAAGGTGCATTATTAGATGTTCCGACAGGCTTAGTTGAAGCGGCGCAAACCATGGGTGCAACACCGTTACAAATTGTAACGAAAGTGCTTATACCAGAAGCAATGCCAGGTATTATCAACAGCATTACCATCACGTTAGTGACATTAGTAAACTATTCAGCAATGGCTGGGACAGTTGGCGGCGGTGGTCTTGGTGATGTCGGTATTCAGCATGGCTATATTGGTTTTAACCCTACAATTATTTTAATTACCGTTATTTTACTGGTGATCATCGTCCAGATTATTCAATCTATCGGTGAACGTTTAGTCAGTAAAGTCGACCACAGATAATAATCTTAACAACTAAAGGAAGTAATAATCATGGATTTTTCACTAAAGAAATTAGTATCAGTAACGGCTATCGCATCAAGTGTATTATTGGGTGCATGTAGTGGCGATAAAGACTCGACAGTATTAAGAGTGGGTGCAATGGCTGGCCCTGAAGCTGAAGTTGTTGAGATTGCAAAAAATATCGCTAAAGAAAAATATAATCTTGATATTGAAATTGTAACCTTTACCGATTATGTCACACCAAACCGCGCTTTAGAAGAAGGCAGTATTGATGTAAATGCTTTCCAACATAAGCCTTACTTAGATGCTCAAATCGAACAACGTGGTTACGATATTACAGCAGTAGCAAACACATTTGTTTACCCAATTGCCGCTTACTCAACGTCAATAAAAAGCGTTGACGAGTTAAAAGAAGGTGACAAGGTTGCAGTGCCAAACGATCCAACAAATCTAGGTCGTTCGTTATTATTGTTAGAACAGCAAGGTATCATTGCACTTAAACCGGGTGTTGGAATCAAAGCTACTGAATTAGATATTACAGCAAACCCATTCGGTGTTGAGATTATAAAATTAGAAGCAGCATTACTAGCGCGTAACTTAGAAGACGTGACACTTGCTGTAATAAACACAACATTCGCGACTAAAATTGGCTTATCACCAACAAAAGATGGTGTATTCGTTGAAGATAAAGAATCACCATACGTAAACTTAATTGTTGCACGTAATGACAATAAAGATTCAGAGAAAGTGAAGCAGTTCATCGCGGCATTCCAAACACAAGAAGTGTATGAAGAAGCGAACAAAATATTTAATAATGCAATCGTAAAAGGCTGGTAATCAGCTGTTAACTGCGCCAAGTAAATTAGCGTAATAGCAACGATGTTGAATATATTGTGTGGTTGATAACAAAAAATAATTTGTATTTTTTTTGATATCAATCACATTTTCTACCAAGCTTAGTGAATCGCTCATTACCTGAGATTCATTCAATGTCTCACTCTTCATTGTGTAAAGCCCCTTTGTGGTCATCTATCGCCACAAGTATAATAATGTTTCTGTCTGTCCCCGTAATGGCATCACTGTCAGGTGATACCGATGAGCGACATAATCTTTCTTCAAGCATGATGAACCTGCCTAACAGTGAAACAAATTCATTTTCAATAAACTGGCAATGGACAGATAAAGAAGGTAAAAACTTAAAGGTTAACTCATTTTTTGACACTGAAATTGTCGAAACATCATTATTAGACAGTTATAAATTATCCTTCTCATTAAGCTACCCCATCAAAGCAATTCATACCTACCTAACGCCAAGACTTGAATTTGCCATCGAGCGCATTAATTTTTATACCCCAGATGATCAGGAAAAGCTGATTGATATCAGATATGCGTTTACCAATAAAGATGACAGCAATGCATCACAGCTTTTTTGGCAAGCATACGACCAATATCAAAATGATGCCTTCTATCATCTTAAAATAACCCCGTGCGTTCACCCTGATAACAAAGATCTGCCTTGTGTGAGACCGAATTACTCTCAACTTTTTTACGAATACAGAGCCTACCTAAAAGACATAGCAACACAGTTAGCTGAGCAACAGTCATTCACCACGGCCGTTAAAAATGCGCAACAATGGGTGTATGCGATCCCAGATAGAGAAGAGCATGACGACAGTTTCTTTTCGCCCATCAGCGTATTAAAAACCAATGAAGCAGACAGCGATGAAAAAGTACTACTACTCGCGACATTGATTAGTCAACTCGCACCCGAGTATGAGCTTTTCATGCTTTATCCATCTGACAGTATTGGCAGCGTCTCTCCAGTCTGGTTAACGATTGATAGTAAAAGTGGTGTTGAAGGCCAAAAAATAATGATTAACGAAAATCAATACACAGTAATCTCAGGTTCTAAAACAAAATTAGATAAAATCCTTTCCTCAAACACAGAATTAATTAGTGAATCATTATATTGAGCACATATTTGGGTTTTCCGATCAGATTATCTTGGTAAATATAATAATATGTGAAATTATTACATTCAAAGTAGCGAGCTATTTTGCTATCGAATAAATGTAATTCCATCTCATTTTCATATTTATATTTATAAGGATAAAAATAATGAAAAGAATACTGGCGGCGATCACCTTATCTCTCACTTCATTTATTGCTTTAAGCCATAATTTGACCATCGGAGAGCTCTTACCTCAAGTAACCATTGCAGAGAAAGGTTACGTAGATTTAGTTGAAGGTGAGTTTGAATACCGCCAGTGGTCTACAGGTGAATTACAAAACAAAGTTATTTTAGTTCAGCATATTGCGGGTCGTACGTCGGCAAAAGAATTGAACGAACCTATGATTGATGCATTGAAGAGTTCTGACTTTCCATTCGAAAAATATAACACCGCAACGCTCGTTAATTTAGATGACGCGATTTGGGGTACTGGCGCCATCGTAGCCAGTCAAATAAAATCAAACAAAGAAGAGTTTCCTGATGCTATTTTCGTTGTCGATGAAGATGGCGATCTCCGCAATCAATGGGGACTCACTGAAGACAGCTCTGCGATCATCCTGTTAGATCCTGCAGGGAAAATCCTGTTCATCAAAGATGGTGAAATGAATCCAACAGAGATTGATAACGTGATAGGGCTAATTAACGCGAATATATAATAGAGTTATCTAAGCTACCGTAAGAGGCACAATGGGCGAGTCAACTCAATTTATGAGCACATGACTCGCCTACATGATTTCCAGATATCATCCCTCATAAAAATATTCCTCGCTATCTAACAAATTCACTTCCCAAAACAATACTTTTATTGCCATATCAGGTATAAATAAAGGCTTACTCCCACACCATTTTAATACGCTGCTAGGTTTACTATGTCTGTTACTGATACCAATATAAATACCAATATAAATAAAGTTGAATCGAATATTTTAAACAGTATTCAACAGTTACGTAAAGTTGCCAAAGAACGAGGCATCGATGGTATGTTAACAGTCAATAAGCATACGACATTTGAACACAGGGCCATTCAGCGGGTTAACCAAGAACAGATAAAACAGCAAAAAAACCTAGAAAGTATTGTCATGCGTGCGAATAATTTCTGTGATGACGTCACCAGTGAGAATATAGACCCTGATTGGCTGGGTGCATTCATGTCCATGGCAAAAGATATTTCAGGTCTACATATGCAAACACTATGGGGACAAATTTTTGCGTTAGAATTAAGTCACTCGGGTAGTTTTTCGGTAAAATCATTACGCACCCTCAATCAAATGACACAACGCGAAGCGCAAATGTTTCAGGTTGCTTGCAACTTAAGCTCGCAGGTCGGTAATGACTCTAATCGAAAGATTATATTGAATTGCCAAAATAACAGCAAAAGCTTCTTGTTGTTTAATAAACCACAATTTAAATCGATCAACTTAGGCCGACACAAATTACCTTACAGTAGCTTTTTAACGTTAGCGGATCTGGGGTTAATTCATCACAATGAATTAGAAATGGTTAATTTACCTTTAGATAAAGATCTACCGATAAGCTATGGGGAAGAGACGTTAACAATGAAAGTCAAAAACCGTTCATCGCGTATGAAGTATTACCGCTTTACTAATATTGGTGATGAACTGGCTAAACTCATCCCTCACGAAAGCAAGGGTGAATATTTCGCAGAGCTAACCAGTCATTTACATCATGCGTTCCATTTTTAAATCGATACCCAAGTTACTTCAAAATGCTATATCACTTAGCAACAACAAAAAATGGATTTAATACCGACTCTTGATGGTTATACAATAAAGGTGAACCATCAAGTTGTACAACCTTAGCGCCTGCAGCACAAGCAACGGCATGTCCAGCGCCGGTATCCCACCAACAAGTAGGGCCTAAGCGTGGATAGCAATGTGCACTGCCTTCAGCAATCAAACAAAACTTCAGTGAACTGCCAACCGGTATAATATCAGTGTCTTTATAACGCGCTAAATACAAGGCCATTTCAGGACTTGCATGAGAACGTGAACCGACCACTTTAACTGGTTCATAATCAGGTATTGCTAATGCACTTAATTGGGTTGTCTCGCCTGCATGCAATAAAAATGCACCTTGCGTTGTCGTGTAATATAACTTGTCTAAGACTGGCGCATAAACAACGCCTAATATTGGCTGTTGATTGTGGATCAAGGCGATATTAACGGTAAATTCACCATTACGTTTGATGAATTCTTTGGTGCCATCGAGTGGGTCGACTAGCCAAAATGTTTGCCAGTGCTTTCTTTCATCCCAAGGAATACTACTTCCCTCTTCAGATAAAATCGGAATGTCAGGAGTGATAGTTCGTAAACTTGCGACAATAATGTCATTGGCAGCAACATCAGCCTCCGTCACCGGCGAGTTATCATCTTTCATATCAACTTTAAAATCACGCTGATAAATCTCTAAAATTTCTTGTCCCGCAGCCACTGCAATATCATTAATCTGACTGACTAAATGATCGATTGAATGATCGATTGAACTATCCTTTAAATTATCCATTTATTGACCACTACTCCCTTATTTAATATGACCTTGCTGGGCAAGATACGTAATGATCTGTTGCACTGACATAGACACAGGATTATTACCATTATCTAAATACAGTTCAGGTTCAATTGGCGCTTCATACACAGAATCAATACCGGTAAAATTCTTGATTTCACCTGCACGGGCTTTTTTATAAAGTCCCTTCGGATCGCGCTGCTCACACGTGGCAAGATCGGCATCCACATGTATTTCAATAAACTCATTGTCACCGAGTAGTGAACGCACTAATTCACGCTCTTGACGATGTGGTGAGATAAATGCTGTTAATACAATAACACCCGCATCAACCATTAACTTTGCCACCTCTCCCACTCTGCGAATATTTTCTTTACGATCGTCATCACTAAAACCCAGATCACCACATAAACCAAAACGCACATTATCGCCGTCTAATAAATATGTATGGTAACCGGCTTTGTGCAACTCATTCTCGAGTGCGCCAGCGACGGTCGACTTACCTGAGCCACTTAAACCAGTAAACCAAAGTACGCAAGGTTGCTGCTGTTTGTTCGCTGCTCTTGCTGCTTTATCAACACTATGTTGATGCCATACGATATTGTCAGTTGCTGGTACTGTTGCGCCAGCCTCTTTGTCCTTGATAATTGTAGTCATTACACGCTCACAGATAAAATGGGAATACATATGGGATCATGATTAATACCACAGTGGAATAGACAATCGATGTCGGTACACCGAGTTTCAGATAGTCTGATAGTGCATAATTTCCGGCACTATAAACCATTAAATTTGTTTGGTAACCATACGGCGAGATAAAGCTCGCACTGGCACCAAAGATAACCGCCATAATAAAAGGCAATTCACTCACGCCATAACTTTGCGCCAAGCTAAACGCGATGGGAAATGCGAGCGCAGCGGCAGCGTTATTGGTGATTAATTCACTGAGTAATAATGTCGCAAGGTAAGTTGCAATAAATGCAGCAAGTACACCCCAACCATTAAATGCCTCTAATAAATAATCGGCTAATAAATCAGATACACCGGTAGTTTGTAGCATATTCGATAACGCCAAGGCACTACCAACCACAATCCACAGATCGAGCGGTAAACGTCTGCGGATTTCTTGCAAAGATAACGTGCCACTCATACATAATAACAACACGAATATGACCAGCCCTTTCAATAACGGCAAGGTGCCAGTGAGTGCTAACGCAATCGTCGTTACAAACCCAGCTAAAACGCCAATACTTCGATGATCACTTAAGCGTGTGGCCGCATCTAAGCCACTGACGACAACAAAATCACGATTCAGATCTTTGTTGTTTTTAAATTCAGCTCCTGGCGCCAACAATAATGTATCACCGGCACGTAAACGTACATTACCGAGCCCGCCTCGCAACGGGCTATGACCACGGCGAATAGCCACAACCACAGAATCAAAATGCGCTCTAAATTTACTTTCTTTAAGCGTTAAACCATTTAATTTTGAAGAATGACTGACGATCACTTCAACAAGATGCTGACCATTCAACTCGCCTTGGCCGAACAATTTCAAGCCTTTAATATCTTGTAGAACACCGACCGAGTCAACGTCACCACAAAACAACAACTGATCGTTCGCTTGCAATACTTCTTCTGGACAAACGGGACAAATAACCTCGCCATCCCGTAATATTTCCGCAAGATATAGCTGTTTTAGCGCACGTAAATTGTTTTCAGTAATGGTTTTTCCAACCAGTTCTGAGTTTGGTTTTACATGTGCTTCTAAAAAATAAACTAATTCTTCCGTCTCATCTTGGCTGTGGTCGGGTAATCGGTGGCTCATGGTAATAAGCACAACCATTCCCGCAAGAAAACCAGCTAAACCGATAATAGAAAATTCAAAAAAACCTAATGGCGGAAGCCCTGCATCAACCACAAAACTATTAACAATAAGATTGGTCGAAGTACCAATCAAGGTCAAAGTACCGCCAAAGATAGCAGCATAAGAAAGTGGAATAAGTAGTTTAGTAGGTGCATGGGTATTATTACGCTTCACCGCACCAATAAGTGATGCAACAACAGCGGTATTATTAGTGAAAGAAGATAATAGTGCAGTAGAGAAACCTAATTTTGCCACCACAACGGTAAAACGCCCCGTGGATAACTGTCGCCCAATCCAACTGATTAAACGTGTTTTTTCAATGGTAATCGAAATCAATAATAATAAAATTAATGTGATAAGAGAAGGATTGGTAAATCCAGCCATCACTTGTGGCATCTCAATAGAGCCGGACAAGTAAGCGAAGATAACCATCGCACCAAATAAACTTGAAGGTCGAAACTTACCTGAAATAAGTAAACCTATAAAGATCACCAGCGAGACTAAAATACTTCCCTGTATCACATTCATAACAACGTCCTACAGCTTGCTAATATCGACAGCTTGCCATTTTGGGAAGTGCTTGCGTACTAACGCATTCAATTCAACTTCAAACTCACTAAATTCGTGTAAGTGAGTACTTCCTTTAGTATCGAGTACTTGCTCAATCATGCCCGCACCAACAGTGACGTTAGTCAGTCGGTCAATAACAATAAAGCTACCCGTGTCAGCAACGTCTTGATAGTTGTCAGCTGGAACGGCTTCAGTTAGTGTTAACTCACATAGACCGATTTCATTCAGTGCTAATTCTGTCGCCATCGATTCTTCCAGCGTATTCACATCAACCTTATTACGGATCGCTGTAAATTGACCTGTGGTCTGCTTGCTCGACAATTTGATATCGTATTGACGACCAATTTCAAGGGCTTGATCTGACATCCATACCACGTTTGCGACAAGCGAATCAGAGATAACTGGTTGCTGCGTAGCCGACACTAAAATATCACCACGGCTCACATCAATTTCATCAGTAAGGGTTAACGTAATTGCCTGGTCTTGATGTGCTGAAGCAAGTTCACCATCGAAAGTAACAATCGATTTAACCGTACTTGATTTACCTGATGGTAAAACAACAACTTTATCGCCGACACTAATTTGCCCAGCTGCAATCGTACCAGCAAAACCACGGAAATCGAGATTAGGACGATTGACGTATTGCACTGGTAATCGGAACGGCTTATCAAGCGTGCCATCAGAGGTATCAACCGCTTCTAAACATTCTAATAATGTACGGCCCTTGAACCAAGGCGTACGCGTAGAACGGTCAACGACGTTGTCACCCTTTAACGCTGATAACGGTGTGAACTCGATAGTAATATCGTTTAACTTCTCAGTAAAACCTAAGTACTCTTCTTTGATCTCTTCAAAACGTTGCTCAGAAAAATCAACTAGATCCATTTTATTCACGGCAACAACAAAATGTTTAATACCCAATAATGAGGCAATATAAGAGTGACGTTTAGTTTGCGTTAATACGCCTTTCCGTGCATCAATCAAGATCACAGCAAGATCACAAGTAGAAGCACCCGTGGCCATATTACGGGTATACTCCTCATGTCCCGGTGTATCAGCAATAATAAATTTACGTGTTGCTGTCGAGAAATAACGGTATGCTACATCAATGGTAATGCCTTGCTCACGTTCAGCAGCAAGACCATCAACTAATAAGGCTAAATCAATTGCTTCGCCAGTTGTACCTGACTTTTGGCTATCAACATGTAACGCCGCTAATTGATCTTCATAGATCTGGTGCGAGTCATGTAATAAACGACCAATAAGGCTACTTTTACCATCATCAACACTACCGCACGTTAAAAAACGTAATAGGCTTTTGTGCTGTTGTTGGTGTAAGTAGGTTTCGATATCTGTTTGTGCTAATTCATTTGCTATTTGACTGTTCATCTACCCTGCTCCTACCTAGAAATAACCTTGACGTTTCTTCTGTTCCATTGAAGCTGAAGAATCATGGTCAATCATACGTCCTTGTCGTTCACTGCTTGTCGCCAGTAACATTTCTTCAATAATTTCAGGTAATGTTAATGCTTCAGATTCCACAGCACCTGTTAATGGGTAACAACCGAGCGTTCTAAATCGCACCATCTTCTCTTCGATTTTCTCACCCGCTTGTAACTTCATACGATCATCATCAACCATGATCAACGCGCCATCACGTTCGACAACAGGGCGTTTTGCGGCAAGATAAAGCGGCACAATTTCAATTTGTTCTTGATAAATATATTGCCAAATATCCAGCTCGGTCCAGTTTGATAATGGGAACACACGAATGCTTTCACCTTTATTCACTTGGCCGTTATAAGTACGCCATAATTCAGGACGTTGGTTTTTCGGATCCCAGCGGTGATGTTTATCACGGAATGAATACACGCGTTCTTTAGCACGTGATTTTTCTTCATCACGTCGTGCACCACCAAATGCTGCATCAAAACCGTATTTATCCAGCGCCTGTTTCAGACCTTGGGTTTTCATAATATCGGTATGCTTTGAACTGCCATGATCAAATGGGCTACAACCCATCGCGATCCCTTCAGGATTCTGGTGTACTAACAGGTCAAAACCGTATTTCTCTACAGTCTTGTCACGAAATTCAATCATTTCGCGAAACTTCCAGTTAGTATCAACATGCAATAATGGAAACGGTATTTTACCTGGGTAAAAAGCCTTGCGTGCAAGGTGTAGCATTACAGATGAGTCTTTACCGACTGAATACATCATTACCGGATTATCAAACTCTGCAGCCACTTCCCTGATTATGTGGATACTTTCAGCTTCCAGCTGTTTAAGGTGGGTCAACCTCTGTTGATTCATCTTCTACTCCATCAGACCAAATTGGATAATTTCATATCGTTTGGATCAATATAGTCCTTTTACTTATAACCGCCAAAGAACAAAAGCTGATTCTTAATAACTTTTAGGAATATAGGGAAATAACGGAATGATTATAGAAAGCGAAAGGACATTATTGAATAGAATAAATTCGATGCTAAAACAGCAGGTTATATTGCTCACTGTCATTGTCGCCAGCAAGGCCGACATATAAACCAATTAAACGAATACTGCGTTGTTCTTGTTTTGTCAGTGCTTGTGCATATAAGTCAGTGAAAAGGTGCTCATCGAGGGTGGTGATGCTTTGCTCGGCACTGGTGAGGGTAAAATCATTAAATTTTAACTTAACGCCTTGCTTAGTTATGCGCATATCTGGTGATGCTTTTTGCAGACGTTGTAACAGCGTTTGATATAACTGCGGAAATAAAGCCATGCATTGATCTAACGTGACAATATCTTCAGGTAACGTGATTTCAACCCCTACCGATTTACGGTTACGTTCGTTACAAACGGGTCTATTATCAATGCCCTGACAGCGTTCTAACAAACTGTGGCCGAGCTTTCCAAAGCTTTCAATAATGTCTTCTGCAGGGAACTTAAGTACGTCAGCACAAGTATATAAACCAACGCGATTTAGCTTTTGCCAAGTCACTTTACCCACACCAGGGATCTTGTTCAAGGCTAAGTCAGCAACGAAGGATTTCACCTGTGATGGGGTAATAACGAACTGTCCATTAGGTTTATTAATATCTGACGCAACTTTAGCCAAAAACTTAATGGGTGCAACACCCGCTGACGCAGTAAGTGCTAACTCAGATTCAATAACTTTACGAATATCTTCGGCAATTAACGTCGCACTACCAGAGAATAATTTACAGTCAGTAACGTCTAAATAGGCCTCATCTAACGACAGCGGTTCGATCAAGTCGGTATAGCGAGAAAATATTTCATGGATCTGGGCTGAAACGTCTTTATAAACCTGCATACGTGAGGGTACTAATGTTAAATCAGGACAGAGCTGCAACGCTTTATACGAAGACATAGCTGAGCGCACACCATATTGACGGGCTATATAGTTACACGTTGCTATCACGCCACGGCGATCGCTCATGCCACCAATCGCGATAGGGATATCTTTGTAAGCAGGATTGTCCCTCACTTCCACATTTGCGAAGTAGGCATCCATATCGATGTGGATAATTTTTTTCATAAGCTTAACGAGTCATAACCAACTAAGTTGTACAACATAAATAGCACTGTATAAAAGATCAGTTGATTATAATTAAAATTAAGGCTGAGAACAAATGATTAAATAACAAATGACAGAAATAAAAGATAACGCAGAGAAGAGTGGGCAATAAATTTGAAGGATATAAACAGTCAAAAACAAAACAAGGTGCCAATGCACCTTGTTTTGTTTAGCTAATATAAACTATAAACTATAAAACTAATTAAAACACATAACCGATACTAACCATGTAAACCAATGGATCAAGGTCTGTTTTGATTTTATAGCTATCAGCGCCAACATCAAATGTTACATCAGTACTGATATCTGCATACATCACAGATGCGTTTACAAGCCATTTATCGTTAATCATATAATCAACACCAACCTGTGCAGCGAGTCCCACTGAGTTACTCATATCAAGATTACTTAAGCCAGCACCTGTTCCTGTTGAATTTAAATCCGTATCAAAGAACACTGTAAGGTTAACACCAGCACCTACATAAGGACGGAATTTAGAGCTTGCATCACCAAAATAATATTGTGCCAGTAATGTTGGAGGTAAATGGCTTACTTCCGCAATCACACCCGTATCTTGTAGTGCAACTTCATGAGTAAATGGCGTCGCAGCAACGAGTTCAATACCAATATTATCTGTTGCCATATAAGTAAAATTAAGACCCAGCTGGGTATCATCATTCACTTGGAATTCACCTAAATTACCTACACCAGCAATATCAACATCAGCACTAGACTCATTTGGAGCAACCATCATTGCACCTGCACGAACAATAAAATCACCTTGTTGATGAGCAATAGCCGGGGCTGCAAGCGTTGCTGATAATAGAGAGGCAGTGATTAATCCAGATAATATGTTTTTGTTCATGTAGTGCTCCATAAATTCGAGTATGTTTTTCATTTCAAATACCGTTTGTTTACAGTTGATGTTCTTTTGCATCATTTAGTAACAAACAGTTAACTTAGACATACTTTGACATATACACGAAACAACATATTGATATAGATCAACCACTTTGTGATTACTCACAAGTGGGTACCAATTAAATGAAACTATTTTTTAACATTGAAAATTAACGATTAATTATTATCTTTATCGTGACCTTTAGCGACCTGTACTGCAGGTGAGTTAATTGCGGGTTTCAAAATGTACCCACCTTTAAAGCCTTTTATGGTACCGATTGCAGCAATAACCCAAGCACAAATGAGCGCAGCAAACAATATAATAGCGGCCCATTGAAACACAGGTAAACCAGTATGCAATGCGAGTTGGGTAGTGCCTGTAACACAAGTGCCGACAGGAAATGTAAAAGCCCACCAAGTCAGTGCGAAAGGCATTTTTCTGCGCATAGCCCGCACAGTCAGTAATCCTGCGATGCATGACCAGAATACTGCAAAGCCCCAAACTGGAACACCATAGAGTATCGCCATGGTATTTAAACTACTCGCAATCGGTTGATCGACAACCGCCAAGGCCACAGTTCCTAAAGCGCCAATAGCGGTGATAGATTGACCAAGCGGTCCTAACACGATCCACAATGTTGGCACGCGTGCCCCACCAGAGCTACCAGCATGGGCTAAGCGATTCCAAATCAGAGTAATTATAATCATCGCTGCGATCAAGCTGACACCAAACATCGCATAGCAGGCATACAAAAGAGTTTGCTGTAACACGATACCTTCGGCATGCGGAATAAGCATCGCGCCAATAGTGGCAGAGACCATCGGCGGTACAACCGGCATTAACCAACCACCAAAAGCAGCGTGACTATTAACTTCATAGTGGGTGAAAAGCCGAAAAGGAATGATCACTGCACTCAATAAACCGGCGACAGTACCCACTAACCATAGAGTCCAGGCAATTGTCAGCACCGTTTCTGGGGCAAAAATATGGTGACCCATTAATATAGTCCCCCCCGCGATAGTCAGCAAGGCCATCGGAGGCGCACCAAAAAATTGAGCCATGACAGGATCGTTAAATTGACGTTTGATAATGTCAGGGCGAGTGATTGTCTGTACGGTCTTAATCGCTAACATGACGATTAATAACATGGCAGCTAACAGCCAGACAATCAGCGCAAAGCCAGTAAGATGGATGCCGATTAGTGGCAGTCCTATCGCGGCGTTAGCAATAATCCCGGTTCCCATCACCGAAGCAAACCAATTAGGACCAATTTCTTTACCAAATTTAGCTTCTGTTTTAACGCTCATTAATGTCTCCACACACAGTGTAATTTTGTATCTTGATTAACCATCTAAAATATTATATCGCAAAAATAGATATCGCTGAGGATTTACCACTATAGTACTTTATCGTCGAGGGAGAAATAAGGTAGGTTTAAAAAGCTATAAAATACAACGCTGCACTTTATAGCCAGATGCTTGGCATAAACTAAATGATGTTACTTTCGTTTACCATCATGCATTAATAGACACTAGAAACCCATTCTACGGTGTCACGTTAGAACAGACAGGCTCCTGATCTGTAACTTCACAAAGCTGGTAAGAGTTACTGCTACTTCCCTCGCTATCTTTATACACACCATCGTTTTCAGTATCGACTACACGCTTATGTTCTTCATCGTTACGGTTAACATAAATTATAACCCTCTCTGTCGTTGCACCTGTCCAGCTTAGCGACACGAATTTGTTATTACGCCCGCCCTTTTCAGTGGCAATTAAGGTTATATCGCCTGTGGGTAACGGCGGTGTTTCTCCACTTGTATCGGGGGAATAAGTCGCCGTTAACTTGACCGAAGGAAAGTTACTAAAAGCATAAACGGCAATATATAGCTTTTCACCCGCTACAGGTATATCTAAGTCAGGCATCCCTGTATTAGGCATTTCACAGATTTCGTCACTACTTGGTGTATACGAACCACAATCGAATACGCCATCTGCGATTAATGGATCAACCTCTGGTGAATCACCAAATTTAATATATAAGTCTGCGTCACCAGGATTAGTATTTTTACCTTTGGCAGTATTACGTAATACCACATCCAGCTTTGTCGCTTCAGCGTGCACATCAAGTACCCAACAACGCCATTCACCGGCAACACCACTGAGGTTATCTGTAGGTATTCCGTTAGCTAAAGGTGATGTTACAATATTGCTGTCATTACACACAGGTCCCGGTGGTGGTTTGGGTATGCCGACTTGTGCGAATGCAGCTTCAATATCAGTAATATCGGCTACGCCTGCAAACTTATCAGCACTATAATTGAGTGATTCAGCGGCATCTATTAAGCCTTCATAAGCATCATCAAAACCATCTCTCGCGGTCCAATGATTTCGGTTCGCTGTTGCAAATAATATAAACGCTTTCTTCACATTCCAACCAGGAGTATTCGCTAACAGGTAAAATGCACGGTTATATACACCACTAGAGTAATGCACATTCATGCCATTGTAATAATTCGCAGCATGTTTGATTGATGATCCATCAAGCGTCGGATCCTCCATATAACGAAGTGCGCCGATTTTTTTAATATCAGCGCCAACCTGAAAGTCAGCATCGACTTTCATATAAACTTCAGCAGCTTCGCCGGCAATATCTGAAAAGGACTCATTAATACCACCGGACTGCCCGGAGTAAATCAAACCAGAATACTGTTCGGTAAAACCATGGCTGACCTCATGCGCCATTACATCAAGGCTAACCAGTGGATAGAAAGTGCTATCCCCGTCACCAAACGTCATCGACGAACCATCCCAAAACGCATTTTCATAGTTATTACTATAATGTACACGCAGCATTAATTGCATTGGGTCCTCAGTACCCGGTATCACCAAAGGCGAAACACCTAACCATTCATTGTACATATCAAACACTACGCCACCAAAATAGTGAGCATCATTGAGCGGGCTGTATGCATTATTAATCGTTTGATAGGTATTCTCATAACTGTTGTCAGCACTACCGCCACAGGTAAACGAGAAAGGGGTTGAGCCAGTTGTACCATGATTTAGATTCACCGTTTTAACATTCGTACTGTTCATCACGCACGTCGCTGCCGCCGCATCGATATCTACATCTAACATATCTAAGTCTGTCCCGAAGTAATAACGGCCGGTCTTAACATTACCACCCGGCCCAGTCGCAACTTCAACATGGGCTAATCCTTCATACTCAAATAATACCGAGCCATCATATGCATCAACCAGAAAAGTCGGGCGTGTTGGTTGTCCACCAATCGCGCTATCAGCAAAAAAACTCACCGCATAACTTAATTTAGGTTTACCTGCATCAAGGAATATCGCCAGCTCAGATGATTCGTCACGAAATATCAGCGGGCTATTGTTATTTAGTCGATTGTTTGATCGATTTTCAACTCGGGATTTCATGGTATCAAGCGCACTATCAGCACTGATAAAAGGCATGATATCCAGCGGTGATACACTGATATTTTTAAAAATACGGCCGTTAACATAAACGGCTTTGCCAGATGGGTCGCGATTAATAATGATCTCTTCTCCCCATATCGGCACACCACGATAGGCTTGGCGATAACGAGTATGACTGGATCCACGTTTATCAACGCGTGACTTTGACTTAATTAATGTTTGGTGTGGAGATAGATTGAATGCATCTTTGAGCGTGGCGCTTTGATTAATTCGTTGTAATACTTGAGGTGAGTTATTTAATGACCGAGTTAATGATTTGCTGTTTGCAGCAAGAGCGGAACCGCTCGATAAGCTTAAAACAACCACTGCAACACTAAACAGTAGATTTAAATTCACAATCACTCCCTACCAAACTGGTTAATACAGGTGAGAGTAAAGTATAGAATAATTCGGAAGTTATTCCACTCCAGAACGCTGTTGCTAATGAGTTTTCTTCAGGGGGGAATCGGTGAGGTTAAAGAGAAGAAAAGCTATAAAGCACGTCCTGCACTTTATAGCTAGATGCTTGGCATAAACTAGATGATACGATTTTCGTTTAACATCTGCTGTTTAGCTTCTTCTTTTGCCATTTTAGCTTTGCGCTTTTCGCAAGGATCGGGGCAATCACACGCCTTTTCCATTCCTAAACCACTAATACCACCACAGCTACCTGTGATAGTCTTTTTTTGCACAATATAACCGATAGACATACCAGCAATAACTAACGCAAAAATAACAAATGTTGCAGCAAAATAAGCCATATTAGCCTCTATTTTAAATAAGGTTCGAACTGTTTGGTATACACTTCATTATAACCTGAATCTGACTTCGAAATCATCAAAACAGCTAACTCTTGCTGTTTTGCAAACTCAAGGCCGTCTTTCTCACCCATCACCATTAACGCCGTTGCTAGTGCATCAGCCGTCATTGACGAAGCATGGATCACCGTTACAGATACCAGCTTATGCTTAATTGGTTTACCGCTTGTCGGGTCAATGGTATGCGCAAAACGCTCACCATCTAACTCGTAATAATTGCGATAATCACCAGATGTTGCAATCGCATTGTTACCAACCGCAATCACTTCTTGCACACTTTGATTGTCACTCGTCGGCTTCTCAACCGCAACTTGCCAATCAATACCGCGTGCATTAACACCATTAATACGCAGTTCACCACCCACTTCAACCAGGTAATTTTCAATACCTAAAGAAGCAAAGTAATCAGCGATAACATCAACGCCATAACCTTTCGCAATCGAAGACAAATCAACGTATAACCCATCAATGTCTTTGCTTAACGTCGTGTCAGTAGCAGCTAAATGTTGGATACCAATACGTAGCTTAATTTTATCTAATTGTTGCTGTGATGGTATTGTTTCCGGTTTATTATCCGGACCAAATCCCCACAGATTCACTAACGGACCAACGGTTACATCAAGTGCACCATTTGTCAGCTTATTCAAACGAAGAGCTTCTAGCACTACTTTTGCCGTATCACGAGATACTTCAAAACCACTAACCGCAACGCTTTGATTAAAGCGCGATAACTCTGAATTAGGACGATAAGTCGACATCTGATCGTTAACTAATTCTAAACGTTTATCAATCTCGATTTGGATGTCTTGCTTATCTTGTTCAGACAGTGGGAAACCCACAACCTTCATATGATAAGTAGTACCCATAGTAGGACCAGAAAACAGTACTTCTTCTGTACTTTTTTGTTCACTACAACCAAGAATGAAAATGGCTAGCCCCATCAGAGCTAGCCATCGATACATCGATTTGAATTGAATCAAAAAATATTAGCCAAAGTCATCTAGCATGATATTTTCATCTTCAACACCAAGGTCTTTCAGCATACCGATAACAGCAGCATTCATCATTGGTGGACCACACATGTAGTACTCACAATCTTCTGGCGCTTCGTGATCTGCTAAGTAGTTCTCAAGAATCACGTTATGGATGAAGCCTGTGTAACCTTCCCAGTTATCTTCTGGTTGTGGATCACTCAGTGCAACATGCCATTCAAAGTTTTCGTTCTCTTTTGCAAGCATATCGAAATCTTCAACATAGAACATTTCACGCTTAGAACGCGCACCGTACCAGAATGAAACCTTACGTTTTGTATCTAAACGGTTTAACTGATCGAAGATGTGTGAACGCATTGGCGCCATACCAGCACCACCACCAACAAATACCATTTCATTGTCAGTTTCTCTCGCGAAGAACTCACCAAATGGACCTGAAATCGTGACTTTATCGCCCGCTTTTAAGCTAAAGATGTACGAAGACATCTTACCTGCAGGTAAAGACAGATCACGCGGCGGTGGCGTAGCAATACGCACGTTAAGCATGATAATACCCGCTTCTTCTGGGCAGTTAGCCATAGAATAAGCACGGATAGTCTCTTCATCAACTTTAGATTCAACATCGAAGAAACCGAAGTGTTTCCAGTCGCCACGGTATTCATCAGGAATTTCAAATTCTGAATATTTAACGTGATGAGCAGGCGCTTCAATTTGGATATAACCACCGGCGCGGAAAGGAACCACTTCACCGTTTGGAATAGCCATCTTAAGTTCTTTAATGAAAGTAGCTTTGTTATCGTTAGAGATAACTTCACATTCCCATTTTTTAACACCAAAGATTTCTTCTGGCAGCTCAATATCCATGTCAACTTTTACGCTAACTTGGCATGATAGACGTTCGCCATCACGAGCTTCACCTTTAGAGATATGGTCAAGTTCAGTTGGTAGAATATCACCACCACCTGATTTAACTTTCACACGACACTGGCCACAAGTACCACCGCCACCACACGCTGAAGAAACGAAAATACCGCTTGCCGCTAGTGAACCTAAAAGTTTACCACCTGCACCAGTAACCACAGATTTCTCTGGGTCACCATTAATACTAATTGTAATATCACCTTCACTTACCAGTTTAGACTTAGCAAACAGAATTACTGTTACTAGTGCTAAAACGATAATTGTGAACATGACTACGCCGAGAATGATTTCCATCGACTTATCCTTTGCTCTTGAAACATGCTGACCGAAGCCAGCTGTTTGTTATAACTGAATACCAGAAAATGACATGAAACCTAGCGCCATAAGACCCGCTGTAATAAAGGTAATACCTAAACCACGTAGTCCATCTGGCACATCTGAATATTTCATTTTCTCACGAAGACCAGCCATCGCAACGATAGCTAACATCCAACCTAGACCACTACCAAAACCATATACTACTGATTCTGTGAAGTTATAGTCACGCTGTACCATGAAAGATACACCACCGAAGATTGCACAGTTTACTGTGATCAACGGTAGGAAAATACCCAGTGCGTTATATAGAGCTGGTAAGTATTTATCTAATACCATCTCTAAGATTTGTACTAGTGCAGCAATTACACCAATGAACGTAATGAATCCTAAGAAGCTTAAATCTGCTTCAGGGAAACCAGCCCATGCAAGTGCACCTGGTGCAAGTACGCCACTATAGATAACTTGGTTAACAGGGATTGAAATTGTCAGTACAGCTGTTACAGCTACACCAAGACCAATCGCTGTTGTCACTTTCTTAGATACAGCAAGGAATGTGCACATACCTAAGAAGAATGATAATGCTAAGTTTTCAATGAAAATAGCACGTACGAACAAACTAATATAATGTTCCATCGTTTACCCCTTTGGCTCAACTTGTTCTGGTTTCCACGTACGTAGAGCCCAAATCAATAAACCAATGATGAAGAATGCACTTGGCGGAAGTAGTAATAGGCCATTTGACTGGTACCAACCACCGTTTTGGATAAGTGGTAAAATTTCAATACCAAACCAAGTACCTGAACCAAATATTTCACGTACTGTCGCAACAGCAAGTAAGATAGCACCGTAACCTAAACCGTTACCGATACCATCTAAGAAACTTGGTAGAGGTTTATTCTTCATTGCATATGCTTCAGCACGACCCATTACGATACAGTTTGTAATGATCAGACCAACGAATACCGAAAGCTCTTTTGATAGCTGGAAGGCTACCGCTTTAAGTACTTGGTCAACGACGATTACAAGTGATGCAATAATTGCCATTTGCACAATAATACGCACACTGTTCGGGATCATGTTACGCACTAATGAGATAAAGAAACTTGAGAAGGCAGTTACTACCATCACAGCGATTGTCATTACAAACGCAGTTTCCATCTTAGTTGTTACAGCTAGAGCAGAACAAACACCTAAGATTTGTAATGCAATAGGGTTGTTCGTAACAATAGGGGAAGTAACTACTTCTCTTAAGTCAGACTTAGCCATTGTTTAAGCCTCCGTTTTGCAATTTCTTCAAGAAAGGACCAAAACCGCTGTCACCAATCCAGAACTGGAATGTATTTTCAACACCTTGGCTAGTTAGAGTTGCACCAGATAGTCCATCAATACCTGAAGGAGTCTTATCTTGACCGCCGCCTTTAACTACACGGATTGCAACGTCGCCATTCGCATTGAATAGTTGCTTGCCTTCCCATTTAGCTGTCCACAGTGGGTTTAACACTTCACCACCTAGACCCGGAGTTTCACCTTGGTCATAGTACTGAATGCTTTTTACTGTTTTAGCGTCTTTATCAATTGCAATGAATGCATACATCGTTGACCATAAGCCACGACCGTATACAGGTAAAACGTAAGATTCAATGTTACCTTGCGCATCTTTTACAAGATAAACATCAGCAACATTTGAACGACGCTTAATACCAGCAACATCGTTACCCGTTAAGTCAGTACTTTTCGTTAGATCTTTTACGTTTTTAAGTTGATCAAATGTCGCTGCATTTTCTTCAACATATTCACCCGTAGTTAAATCTACAAATTTAGCTTCAACAAACTTAGCGTAAATTTCGCCAACGTTCGCATTTGCTTCTAATTTGCCTGCGACAGAAAGTAGGTTAGTTTGCTTGTCTAATGCTTTGTTAGCATTTTGAGCATCACGTAAGCCCACAGCTGCGCCAGATACGATGATTGAACATACTAAACACAACGCCGCAACGACTGTGATAGTTTTCAGTGGAGTTTCTTTACTAGCCATTGCGTGCAAGTCTCCGTTTAATGTTAGCTTGAACAACAAAGTGATCAAATAGAGGTGCGAATAAGTTAGCAAATAGGATTGCTAGCATCATACCTTCAGGGAATGCAGGATTAACTACACGAATTAGTACAACCATTAGGCCGATAAGTAGACCGTAAGCCCATTTTCCGTTATCAGTAAATGAAGCTGATACAGGATCAGTCGCCATGAACATCATACCAAACGCAAAACCACCGATAACTAAATGCCAGTAGAATGGTACTTCAAACATTGGATTAGTATCTGAACCAATCATGTTGAATAGTAAGCTTGTCGCTACCATACCAATCAGAACACCTGACACAATTCTCCAAGATGCAACACCAGCGATAAGTAATACGCCACCCGATAACAGGATGATTAGCGCAGATACTTCACCAGTAGAACCTTGCATGTTACCAAGGAAAGCATTAGTCCAAGTCAGTGAACTCGTTAGACCTTCAAGACCGCCAGCAGCCGCAGAACTCAGTGCTGTAGCACCAGAGAAACCGTCAACAGCAGTCCAAACAGCATCACCTGAAATATCAGATGGGTATGCGAAGAATAAGAACGCACGACCAGCAAGTGCTGGATTTAAGAAGTTCTTACCTGTACCACCGAATACTTCTTTAGCGATTACAACACCAAAAGTAATACCGATAGCCGCTTGCCATAATGGAATGTTAGCAGGCAGGATAAGTGCAAATAGGATAGATGTTACGAAGAAACCTTCATTCACTTCATGCTTACGCACTGCAGCAAATAACACTTCCCAGAAACCACCAACCACAAACACTGTTGCGTAAATAGGTAAGAAGTAAACCGCACCATATAGCATATTTGCTATAACGCCAGCGCCTTCACCCATAGTCACACCAAGCGCACTTAGTATAGCTACATGCCAATCGTCAAATGCGATACCTGCACCTGATGCAATAGCCGTGTTTGCTTGAGCACCAATGTTGTACATGCCCCAGAAAACCATCGGCAATGCACACATCCACACTAAAATCATAATACGTTTTAAATCGATATTATCACGTACGTGTGTTTTACCTTTTGTCACAAAACCTGGTGTAAATAAACCGGTTGCAACCGCTTCATACAAGGCAAACCATTTTGCGTGTTTACCACCTGGTTCGAAGTGATGTTCCATCCCTTCGATATAATTCTTAAGACCCATGCTTAACCTTCCTTCTCAATTGTCGTTAGACAATCACGTAGAATTGGACCAAAGTCGTACTTACCTGGGCAAGAAAAAGTACATAACGCTAAATCTTCTTCGTCTAATTCAAGACAACCTAACGTAATCGCTTCATCTGTATCACCTGTTACTAACGAACGTAATAACATAGTTGGTAAGATATCTAATGGCATAACGCGCTCGTAGTTACCTATAGGCATCATTGCACGATCACTACCACCAGTGGTTGTAGTAAAGTTGAATTGACGTGCGCGATTGAATGCAGAGGTAAAGACGTTAGCAACTGAGAATTTGTCACTACCAGGTTTCATGTAACCTAGAAATTCCTTCTCACGACCTTCAGTTAAAGCACTGACTTGGTTGTGATAACGACCAAGATAAGCATTTACTGTGTAAGCTTGAACACCAGATAAAACAGAACCTGAAATAACACGGTTCTCACCAGCGTTAAGTTCACTTGCAGTTAATTCTGTAATTGATGCGCCTAGACGAGTGCTAATCAAACGTGGGTTTTTCACAGCAGGGCCTGCTAATGAAATAACACGGTCAGTATGTAATTCACCTGTAGTGAACAACTTACCGAAAGCAATAACGTCTTGGTAGCCAATAGACCAAACAGTACGTTTAGTACCAGCTGATTCTAATAAATGAATATGCGTACCAGCAAGACCAGCAGGATGAGGACCAGCAAAAGCTTGCTCTTCAACGTTAGATGCAGCTGATTTAGGTAATGTGCCTTCTGCTTTACAAACGTAAACTTTACCGCTTGTTAAGTGAGAAATAACATTTAAACCATCAACAAAGGCATCGCTGTTTTGATTAATAATTAATGCAGCATCTGCAGCAAGTGGATTTGTGTCCATTGCTGTAATAAAAATTGCTGATGCATTACTATCAATTGCAGGAACACGGCTAAATGGACGAGTGCGTAATGCAGTCCATAAACCTGAGTCTACAAGATTGGTAACCACGACATCGCGGTCAAGATTAGTAATTTCAGCTGATGTAACTTGAGCAAATTTCTCACTTTCGTTACCGTCTACGTCAATCACTACCGATTGTAAGATCCGCTTAGCACCACGGTTAACTTCAGCAATTGTTCCTGCAGCGAAGGCTGTATATTTAACGCCTGGCGTCTTTTTGTCTTCAAAAAGTACCTGACCTTTCTTAACACGATCACCAACTTTAACACTCATTGTTGGGCGCATTCCAATATACTCTTCACCTAGAACAGCAACTCGTTTGATAGCAGGGCCATCATGAATTACTTGCTCAGGTTTACCTGCGATAGGTAGATCCAGTCCTTTTTTTATCGTAATCATACTCACATGCACTACTTTTTTTAGGAAGATAAAGAACACTTTTATTAGTGAAAATCACACACGAGAATACCAATTAGTGAGTATTCACAAAGTGGAGTGGTTTCATTAACAAAAAATTTGGGGTTATTCTAGCACTAATTTAAGATGATTGCTTGCACTTCATCAAGTAACAGACTCGAATAAGGTAAACTTTTAACGCTGCCTAAAGGTATAAATATAATCCAATTAAAACAGTTATTTAAAAATATTTTAAATAACTTAAGTTAAACGTTTAAATAAAATCAGTGGTTTTGTTGCACTGATTTTATTCATATATAACGATATCTTTATTAATTAAAATAAAATCATGAAAGTTAACATTCACTCACAACAAGTAACATTTAATCAATCATTTTTAAGCATTAATTTCTAATTAACCTAAACAATCTGGTGATTCAGGTACACTTTGATCTTGCTCATTTTTTTTAGCCCATTGTGCCGGCGTATAAGCATGGATTGATAACGCATGAATACCCGCTTCAAATTGAGCCACCAGCGCAGTGTTCACCATACGATGACGTGCAATCAACATTTTACCATCAAACTCGGCAGTGACGATCACCACTGAAAAGTGAATTTCACTACCCGGTGGTACATTGTGCTTGTGGCTATCACAAACCACCTCTAAATGTTGAATATCAAAACTAGCTAATAATTGCTGTTGAATATCGTTACCTAATGACATTTAAAAACCTCTTCTTTATATATTTAGTAAAATAACAGTGTAAAATGCACGATCAACCTTAAATGGAACACACTATGAACACTGAACTATCTCTTGAAAGTACCGAATTATCTTTGTACCGCTACCCTAAACGTAGCGTTGAGCAACTGCAAGCATGGGACTCAGCCGATGAGTATATTATTAATACGGTTGCAGATTTAACGCTTGCTGAACAATCTTCAGTTCTTATCTTCAATGATAGTTTTGGTGCATTAACGTGTGCTTACAATAAGCATAATGTCACTGCCGTGAGTGATTCATGGATCACGCATGCAGCAATCGCGCAAAATCTAGATGAAAATGAGTTAAGCACAGAACAGGTCAAAGTCCAAGACTGTCTTGCGGCGTTACCGGAAAATATTGATTTAGTATTAATCAAGATCCCACGCACTTTGTCTTTATTAGAACACCAACTTGCAATGCTAAGTCATGTTGTTACTCCAAACACGACTATCATCGCTGGTGCAAAAGCGAAAGATATCCATAATTCGACGTTAGCCTTGTTTGAAAAATACCTTGGTGAAACGAAGACATCATTAGCGAAGAAAAAAGCCCGTTTGATCTTTGCAACAATCACAGAAACTAAAGCACTAGAAGTACCAGCGCCAGTGACTTGGGATGTAGCAAAAACCAATATTTCACTCTCTAATCATGCCAATGTATTCTCACGTAACAATTTAGATATTGGCGGCAACTTCTTTATGCAGCATTTACCAAAAGGTGAATATCAGCATATTATCGACTTAGGTTGTGGTAACGGTATTATCGGTATTACGGCGGCAAAACTAAACCCACAAGCTAAAATCACTTTTGTTGATGAGTCATTCATGGCTATCGCATCAGCAAAAGAAAACGTTGCAGCAAACGTTAAAGGTCACGAACCTGAAATTGATTTCTTGGTGAACAACTGCTTATACGATTACGAACCACACAGTGTGGATCTGGTATTGTGTAACCCTCCGTTCCACCAAGAAAAAGCCATTACTGACCATATCGCATGGCAAATGTTTAAAGATGCACACCGAGCACTAGCTTGGCGCGGCGCACTTTACATTGTCGGTAACCGTCATCTTGACTATCACGTGAAACTTGATCGTTTATTCGATAATCATGAAGTTATTGCATCAAATGCTAAGTTTGTGATAATTAAGGCACAGAAATAATATGCTGAAAAAACTGCTATTAAGTGCAGGTATTATATTATTAACAGCCTGCGCCAGTGCGCCTCAGCAAGTGAATATTACCGCTGAGCCAGCACCATTAACAACGCAATATAGCGAGACTCAGGTTACGCTCACGAGCAAAGATATTCGTGATGCCAATTACCTCATCGCTATTCACAAAGTTGGTGAACCAGCGCAGCTCCTGAATAATCAAGGCTCACTGGTGAAGCTGACGACCGCGAAACTGCAACAAGGTTGGGAGCAGCAAGGGCTAGTGTTTACGTCGCAAGCAGATATCGCGATAAGCCTTGAATTGCAAACAGCGAGAATTGATGTTCAGCAAGATAGTTTTGAGCATCAAGCTGATTCGACTTTAGTGTTGATCATCTCGATTGAAAATAAGGGTCAAACACTGACCAAGCAATTCCACAGTGCATCAACATTAACAGGCGCGTTTGGCCCGTCAATGAGTGATTTGGAAGCTAAGTTTTCACAGCAATTGTCATCACTACTGAACGATGTATTTAATGATCAACAGATCCGTGATTATCTAGCACGCTAGTTAACCACACGATATAACTTACATGTAAAACGTAAAGCAGTGCATAACGTAAAAAGCCTCGCTGGTGACTTAATATAAGATCACCAGCGAGGCTTTTTCTTTTTGCAATGCTGATACTGTTGATTAGCTACTATTCAGCAGTACCTTTTATACTCTTTATTTCAAAATCGTCACACTTTCAATCACGATATCAGTCAGTGGTACATCACTGTAATACTGCTTCTTACCGGTTGGCTGCTTCGCCATTTTATCAACCACATCCATGCCTTGTATTACTCGGCCAAATACTGCATAACCCGCTTGTGAAGGCTGTGAACCAGAACGGTTTAAGAAATTATTGTCTTTCAAGTTAATGAAAAATTGTGACGTTGCTGAGTTAGGATTATTCGTACGTGCTAGCGCTAATGTACCACGTTCATTACTTAAGCCATTACTCGCTTCATTAATGACTGGCTTGCCTGCAGTCTGCTTGTCCATATTCGCTTTAAAGCCACCTGTTTGCGCCATAAAGCCAGGGATCACACGGTGAAAAATAATACCGCTGTAAAAATCGCTTTCAACATAGTTGATAAAGTTAGCAACGGATACAGGGGCTTTTTCTGGGTATAGCTCAACCGTAATATCACCGAGGTTAGTTTTTATTAGCGCTTTTGTCTCTGCTGCAAATGCGGTATTAAACATAAATGTTGAACATAATATTAACAATGATTTGGTGAAAAAATGATTTATTCGCATGATGTAACTTCCATTCAGTTATAAAAATAAGCGTATTACTAGCACTATATCAGATGTTTGCTCTACATATCCATGCCACCTCAAATGTACAATCAATAGCTTAGCAATTGTTGACGGAACTGATGACATAAATATGAAGTTTTTTTCATTTTTAAGTTAAACGCCTATTAAACCAATATTTGAGATCATTCACACTTTCCCCATAAATACGCATTAACAATACGCTAATGGCTGACAGTTACATTTTTTAGTCTAGGATTAAAGTTGGTACTAACAAATGAGGAGATTTGCATGGAAGCGAAAAAGTTCATTGACGATAAATCTGGCATTTTAGCCGAATACCTAGACTTTTTTCTTATGAAGAAACTGACTTATTCACAATTAAACCATTTCCTGTGGGACACATTACGGGAATGGGACAATTTAGATATTTATGATGAGTCTACCGATAGTTGTAAGGAACAAGTTTTTTGGTTCCTGCTATTTGAGCTAAAAAGTTGGTCAAGCCAACAGATTTTTGCCAATCGTATATTGCGCCAACAACTACACACGGGTGCTTTATTTCTACAAGGTCAAGGTGTTAAACCATACAACTGTATTGGCATTAGACCTATAACGGAATACTTGGACTAACTTTGCTATTACGAACGGTAATAATTAATAGTTAATAGTTAAACCAAGCCCAGTTTGTTGTCGGGCTTATTAAATCCACAAAAATACGGTAGTATCAGCAAACACTTACGTTAGATGGATTGCTGACATTGCCGACTATTCTTCAAACCTTATCAATTTACCTTAATCCCCGTGTACTATTTATGGGATTGTTTGGTTTCTCTTCTGGATTACCTATCCTTCTGGTTTTCTCGACATTGTCGTTTTGGCTACGTGAAGCAGGCGTTGAGCGTGCCAGCATTGGTTTCTTTAGCTGGATAGCCCTTGCTTATGGTTTTAAATGGGCTTGGTCACCGCTGATCGACCAGATCCAATTACCTTGGTTACACAACAAACTAGGGCGTCGTCGAAGCTGGCTACTATTTACCCAAATCATGATCATTGCCATGCTGATGATTATGGCCACCCAAGATCCACAACAAAGCGTGATCTTATTCATTATCGCGTCATTGGGCTTGGCGCTTTTCTCTGCCACCCAAGATATCGCGGTAGATGCGTTTCGAATAGAAAGTGCCGATACTCACTTACAAGGGGCAATGGCGGCCACTTACATGACAGGTTATCGTCTTGCCATGATCGTGGCTGGTGCTGGTTCATTAGCCATCGCTGCATTTTATGATAATAGCGCGGTCTATAATGCCGCGGCCTGGCAGTTCGCTTATGCTTGTATGGCGCTGTTTATGTTATTCGGGGTGTTTGCCACCTTGCTCTCCAAAGAACCAGTCGCTAAGCATAAAGTACAAGCCGTGCATAACATGCGTGATTTCCTTATCACCGGTATCGTCAAACCGCTTACCGACCTATTTCAACGTTATGGCAAAACCTGTCTGTTGCTGCTGGGGATTGTTATCACTTATCGTATCAGTGACATTGTCATGGGCATTATGGCCAATCCTTTTTATGTCGATATGGGTTACTCAAAAGCAGAAGTGGCCACGGTAGCAAAAGTCTTTGGGGTTATCATGACACTAGTGGGCGCAGGATTAGGTGGCTTATTAGTCAATGGTTTTGGACTACTGTCTACTTTGTTACTCGGCGGTATATTAGCCGCGCTAACCAATGTGCTGTTTCATTGGATGGCGGGTAGCATGGCAACGAGTCAATTAATGGCGACACTGGCTTTGATACTGCCAGAGACCTGGTTACAAGCGCAAGACCCTGCCCTGCTGTTATTAACCTTGGTGATCAGTGCTGATAACTTAAGTGCCGGTATTGCCACTTGTGCCTTTGTGGTCTTTTTATCACGCTTAACCAATACCCAGTTTACTGCAACCCAATATGCACTGTTCTCATCCATCATGGTATTACTGCCGAAGTTTATTGCCGGATTCTCAGGGGTGATTGTCGATGCGTGGGATTATTCAGCTTTCTTCATTGGCACCGCATTCTTAGGGGTGATTCCAGTGATCTTTATTATGGTATTAATTTACCTGCAGATAACCAAGCGCTTTAAATGGATTGAATCATAGCCATAAAAAAAGCCTAACAGGTATCAACACGTTAGGCTTTTTTGCTATGAGTAACTCAGTAATTTTAAAATAAAAAGTAACTCGTCACTTTAAAATTAAGCGCTCAGCGATTAATCTCTTTGGTTATCAAACTGGAACGGTTGACCTAGTTCAGCAGCTCTGATGTGTTGCATAACAGCTTGTAAGTCATCACGCTTTTTACCAACAACGCGCACTTTGTCGCCTTGAATAGATACTTGCACTTTAATCTTGCTGTCTTTAATTGATTTTACAACTTTCTTAGCAACTGCGCCTTCGATACCTTGTAAAAACTCAACGTCTGCACTGCACGTTTTACCTGAAAATTCAGTTTTACCTACGCTCATCGAAGATGAATCAATATTACGCTTAACTAAGGCACTACGTAAAATGTCAGCCATTTGACGAAGTTGCATATCTTCATCTGTGCGCATTTTTACTTTTTCTTTAATCAGCTCAAAACTTGCTTCAACACCACGGAAATCAAAACGTGTGCTTAATTCACGGTTTGCATTGTCAGTTGCGTTTTTCACTTCAACCATGTCAACTTCAGAAATAATATCAAATTGCGGCATCATCATATCCTATTATTTATAATGATCTGATTATCTAATAGATGATAGCGGTAGTTCAACCATTAACTACGCAAGTAAGCCACTCGATTGCATTAAGTTACGATTAATACAATAAATAAACGACTATAATTATATTAAGCTCCATTTTGTTGAGATTGGCATGGCATTAAACAAACATAAATTTTGGTTTCGATTACTATTAGTCATCGTCATACTCGCGATCTGTATGCTTGCTTTTGGTAAACCCTCGACGAATATCCCCAAATTAAGCTACGACAAATTAAATCACTTCATCGCCTTTGTGACATTAGCCTTGCTGTTTGATTATAGTTTCCCACATAGGACTATCACGCTGTTTATGACATTACTGGGATTTGGTATTTTCATTGAGTTTATTCAAGGTATGATACCCGGTCGCACTACCAGTCATTGGGATATCATCGCCGATTTAGTCGGTATAACCAGTTACTTAATTCTTCAACCATTACGAGCAAAAATACATGGCTAATTGGAACATTCTCGGCGCGGGTGCTATCGGGCATTTCTTTGCAGAAAAATTATTAAAATCAGGCCAACATGCCGCGTTTGTTTTACGTCCCGAAAGTGAATCGCATATTCGCAGTTTTAACTTTGAAAACTTAGCCGGTGAAAACACCAGTAATACCGTCATGGCACAAGCCAAACTCACGCCTAAATGTGATTTTTTATTAGTGACTTTAAAAGCTCAAGATGTGCTCCCAGCATTAACCTTATTGCAATCACAAATTGATAAGCATTGTTGTATCGTGTTATTACACAATGGCATGGGTACGGCAGAGCAAACTGAAAAATTGTTTCCACGCCACGCTATCATGGTCGGCACCACATCCAACGGCGTATTGAAAGTCTCTGATGATCATGTTCGCCACACTGGCGCAGGTGTCACTTGGTTAGGGCCATTTAATAACCAGGCCAAACGCTACAAAGATATAGCCGAGCAATTATGGGCGTTGGAAGAATTAACCTGGTGTGATGATATTCGTCAGAAGTTGTGGCTTAAGCTCGTGATTAACTGTGCGATAAACCCGTTAACCGCGATCCATCAATGCAATAATGGCGAATTAGCAAAGCCAGCGTTACATCCACAGGTCGTTAAGATTGTGCAAGAGTTAGCATTAGTCTGTGAAAAAGCGCGCTTACCTTGGTCTTATGCCGAACTACAAGCTCAGGTTGATAACGTCATCGAGCGTACCGCTGAAAACTATTCTTCAATGCATCAAGACCAGCACTTTAATCGTCAGTCCGAAATTGATTTTATTACCGGTTATGTACTGAAAGTGGCGAATGCCTACAGTATCCCTATACCAACGAACCAAGCTTTATTCGATAAAATCAAGCAGCAAGAAAGGGTATTAGTTTAAACCCGAGATCAAAAAAGCCAGCAATCACTTGCTGGCTTTTATTCATAACCTCGCTAAGACCTAAATCTCAAACCTTAGCCTCAGCAATATTATTGCTTAAGGATATTAAAAGTTAAGGACGGTAAACTTTAACGTTACCATAACCTTTTTCAATCAAGTAAAGCGCTTGTAGCTTACTCATCACACCACGATCACAGTATAGTAAGTAAGTCTTGTCTTGATCTAATTCACCGAACTGATTACCTAACTTAAAGAAAGGCATGTGCTGCACTTCAAGTCCATCCACATCAAGTGGTGAATCTTCAACTTCATCGATACTACGAATGTCTAAGATCACTTCGTTTGCTGCGATTTCAGTTACTGCTTCAACATCGCTTACTTGTTCTTGTGTTTCTGTCGCGATTTGACGAATATCGATAACTTTAGCATCCATAACAACTTGGTCAATCAATGCCATATCGAATTTAGCTTCTTCCGCTTCAATCTTCTCTTTCACTGCTTTAACTGTTGGTTTATTTGAAATAACACCACAGTATTCAGGAATTGTTTCAGAGAATTCAGCCGTACCAATTTTACGCGCCGTATCGATAATGTCTTGCTTATCAGCCACAATCAATGGGCGTAAAATCAGCATATCAGTAACAGAATCGATTAACGATAAGTTACGGATAGTTTGGCTTGATACTTGGCCTACTGCTTCACCCGTTACTAGCGCTTCGATACCGAGACGTTCTGCAACTTTAGACGCTGCGCGCATCATCATACGTTTCAGTACCACACCCATTTGCGAGTTATCTACTTTTTCTAAGATCTCTGCAACAACTGGATCGAACGGCACACTAATAAATTTAACTTTATGTGACGAGCTGTATTTGTTCCACAAGTAATATGAAATTTGTTTCACACCGATCTCATGCGCATCACCGCCAAGATTGAAGAAACAGAAATGCGTACGACTACCACGTTTAATCGTTAAGTAGCTTGATACTGCCGAGTCAAAACCGCCTGACATTAATGATAGAACATCTTCTTGTCCAGCCATTGGGAAACCACCCAGGCCTTCGTGGCGTTCAGTCACTAAATAAAGCTTTTCGTGTTCAATTTCAATTTTGATTGTTTCTTGTGGTTTTCTTAATTTAACACCAGCGGCATCAGTATGCTGATTTAAGCCACCGCCAACATAACGTTCTACGTCAATCGAGGTAAAATCATGTTTGCCGTTACGTTTAGCGCGTACACAGAATGTTTTACCCGCAAGCAAGTCTTTATAAACTGGTAATGCTTGTTGGAAAATATCATCCAGATCGGTAAAAGTAGATTCGTGTACTTCTAATGAATGGGCAATACCCGGAGTATTTCTTAATACTTCACGATAGAAGTCGCGGTTTTTATCACTGTCGTCGGTAGTACGAACAACAATTTTATCCCATTCAAGGATCACGCGAGCATGTTCATCTTCACGACGTAAAATATTACGTAAACTCGATTGCAGCATTTTACTGAAACGCTGACGCACGGATTTACTTTTCATCATTACTTCTGGGAATATCTTTACAATAAATTTCATGGTTTTGCCTACATCATAGTTCAAACAAACAGTTGGCCCAGCATTTCATCGCGCTGGGTGTTTAGCTGATATATTCGATTAACTTAAATCAAAATAAAAAAAACGGGCGCACCTTTAGATGAGCCCGTTCCTGTTGCTGGACAGCAGTATACCCAAAATGTCTAAATATGCAAGATGCTAACGACTGCTCACAAGCCTGGTTAATTGCGGTATTGCATTGCCTACTAACTCAATTTCGACTTGACTACCGACTTCAATCTTAGACTGTAATAACCACGGCTGAGAGCGACCAGAAACGCGGGTTACTTGATGTCCCGACAACGCCAGTAGCTGCACATGAACAACAGGGGTAATACGTCCACTTTTCCCGATTTGATAAGTAATATCAGTGACATTACTGAAGCCTTTCGGACCCGTGAATTTTAACGCCAACGCCCAGCGCGGTGCATGCTGGGTTTGACCATATTGACGTTGTCGAGCGCTTTTAGCTAACTTAATCACAATACCATCGAGTAATAACGTCTCTGTATTTTGATAATGTGCGAACCAATAATCGATGTCTTTAGGGTTGTCGATGGCATGACTCATTTTCGACATATCAGCAAAGCCGAGCATGGCTAACTGGGCTAACGCCATCACTTCGTCATTATAAGGAGCATCAACCCAACGCCAAGGCATAAAGCGCAGACTCATGACATCAGTTTGTGTTGGTGATAACTGGCTAGTGATACCCGCAGTCATATGACGAGAAGAAACATATTTACCGCGTTGCAGCCAATCTTGCTGACCAACATATAACTCGCCATGAATAACTAAAGTATGTGGATAAGCGATAATACTGTCGACCGCATGACTGCGTAACATCAACGCCAATAAGTCACGACCGTGTTTGCCATTGCCTCTGCTTGATGCGGCCACGAGCATGCCTTTCTCATAAACCAATTCAACCGCCATGCCATCAACCTTAGGCTGAATTAACAGTTGCTGGTCGTGATGACGTTGGTAAAATTTATCGACCAGGCTTCTTTCCCTTACCGAGTTTAAACTGAGCATCTGCTGTCGGTGCAGCTGTCGATCATTATATTGCGCGGTCTGACTGCCAATCTGCGTTAATACCGGCGACAAGCACTGCGATAACACCCTAAGTTCATCGACGAGTAAATCAAATTCACCATCATGTAATAATGGCGTATTGCCAGCATAATAAATTTGTCGATGCTTAACGATCTGTGTTTCTAGGTAACTGATGCGGTGCTGATTAAGGACGCTTGGACAACGGGAGTGACTATCAGCACTTTTAGTCTGTGAATGGATTGATAATACTGGTATAGCTTCAACAGCCAACAATGACTGGGTGTTTGATAGAAATAAGGGTACAAGTAATGAAGACGTGCGTATAAACATCTGAGTTCCAAACAATATGGTGATACAATTCAGTATGATAAACAAGATGGAAGTTAACCGATTAATTTCATGGCGGTGAACAGAAGCGTCGAATAGCGTAACTTTCGCGGACTGTTAATCGTGTGCCATCACAAATCAGTAACTCAATGAATGCGTATTAATGTGGCTTATTTACGTGTTTGCACGCATTGCACGAAACGATATTCTTGAACTTACTTCATCATCAACTACACTAAGATTATAATTCCCAACGTTCTGTCCTGAGAGGTATTACCATGCAACTTTCCGATATCAAAAGCATGTATCACAGACATGAGTTAGTCGAAGCAATTGTCGAACCCTCATTAGTCGCGAATGGATGGATAGTAGAATTTAAATCTGAGAATGGCGATATTATTCCGCTTACTGATTTTAGTGGCCATGAGAAATGTTATCGAAACTTAGATATTGCCACTGCCACCGCACAACAAGTCGGTTTTCCGAGTGTCAGAATAGACGAATCATTTTAACTCTCCAATAACCAGTCAGCAAGGATATGGTCAGCAGATATGACGCTGACCATTTATCTAATTACCGCTTAAAATAATCACATATATCGTTACGAATTACGGTTCAAAACCTTTACGCATAAATGCTTTACCGTCACAATTTGCACAAGGTAATACAACCGCAGGATGAAATAATTCTTTTTTATAACCGCAGCGCACACACATTAATAAACCAAAGCCCACTTTATCACCGGATTTATAATGTCCTTGATGCTGCAAATCGTCTCCGACCTCAGTCCACTCGACTTGGGTCTTATCCGTTATCGATGCGAGCGTCTCCCAAGTGACTTTATCCCATGCTTGATACCATGCTGATAATTTAAAGTCCGCAAGGCTGGTTTGATAATCTTTATTAAATTCACCAAGATCATGGCGAATATAAGCCGACGCTTCCGTTAACTCTTTTTTGGTTAAGTCTCCCGCTGCGCCTAAATACGCCTCGGCTTTCAGCATAAATCGTTGCGTAAAATCATTACCCATAAATACATCCCCTTTTTTATAAGTCAGAGGATGTACAGATAACTTACGCACTGAATTTTGATATTGAGTGTTTAATTTAGCCATATAAACCTCCAAACTAATTTAATAACAAACCTTGCCGTTTTATCAAAAAAAAGTAATCTCAATTCACGATGAAAAAATCTTTTTGTTCTGTAACCGTGACGATTTAACGATGATAAAAAAGCCATTACTATAACTTAAGTATATGCCAAAATGCCCAGCCAACAAGCGGTCTGCATCACATACTTTCCTTGTAAAATCCACGGTTCTGCATTATCAGTCAGGAAATCTTATCGCTATCTGCAAATGAAACTTGTTGCCCTCTCTGTGCTAAGGTATTCTATGGCAAAATTTTGTTTCTAAATCCTACCAAGAACAGACTGGATATTACCCATGCAAGAACAATATACTCCAAGCAGTATCGAACCTCAGGTTCAACAACACTGGCAAGAAAATAAAACATTCGAAGTAAAAAACGACGAAAATAAAGAAAAATTTTACTGCTTGTCTATGTTCCCATACCCAAGTGGTAGACTGCACATGGGCCACGTACGTAACTATACAATTGGCGACGTAATCGCGCGTTTCCAACGTATGCAAGGCAAAAACGTATTGCAACCTATTGGTTGGGATGCATTTGGTCTACCAGCTGAAAATGCAGCAATCAAGAACAACACTGCACCTGCGCCTTGGACATATGAAAACATTGATTACATGAAAGGTCAGCTAACGTCTCTAGGCTTTGGTTATGACTGGAGTCGTGAAATCGCAACATGTACACCAGAGTACTACCGTTGGGAACAAGAGTTCTTCACTAAACTATTCAACAAAGGTTTAGTTTACAAGAAGACATCATCAGTTAACTGGTGTCCAAACGATGAAACGGTACTGGCTAACGAACAAGTAAATGACGGTTGTTGCTGGCGTTGTGATACCCCTGTAGAACAGAAAGAAATTCCACAGTGGTTCATTAAGATCACCGAATACGCAGACGAGCTACTCACATCAATTGATGATCTTGATGGCTGGCCTGAACAAGTTAAAACAATGCAACGTAACTGGATCGGCCGCAGTGAAGGTATCGAACTAGACTTCACAGTTGAAGCTTCTCCTATAATAAAAAGCAGTGATGAACTAAGCAAGCTATCGGTATACACAACACGTCCAGACACAGTGATGGGCGTAACGTATGTTGGTATCGCAGCAGGTCACCCACTTGCAGAGCAAGCAGCATTAACAAACCCAGCACTAGCAGAATTCAACCTTGAATGTAAAAACATGAAAGTGGCTGAAGCTGATCTAGAAAAAATGGAAAAGAAAGGCATGGCTACTGGCCTATACGCTATTCATCCATTAAATGGTCGTAAAGTACCTGTATACGTAGCAAACTTCGTATTAATGGGTTACGGCACTGGCGCAGTAATGGCGGTTCCAGCTCACGACCAACGTGACTATGAATTCGCAACGAAATACGGCATCGATATTGTTCCGGTTATTAAACCAAGCGACGGTAGCGAGCTAGATGTTTCTGAAGTAGCATTCACTGAAAAAGGTGTATTGTTTAATTCAGGTGAATTCGACGGCTTAGAATTTGGCGCAGCAGTAGATGCAATCGCGGCTAAATTAGAAGCAAACGGTCAAGGCACCAAGAAAGTTAACTTCCGTCTACGTGACTGGGGTGTTTCTCGCCAACGTTATTGGGGTGCTCCAATCCCAATGTTGACACTTGAAGATGGTTCAGTTGTACCAACACCTGCAGACCAACTGCCAGTTATCTTACCTGAAGATGTTAAAATGGACGGTATTCAAAGTCCAATTAAAGCCGATTTAGAATGGGCTAAAACCACATACAACGGTCAACCAGCACTACGTGAAACAGACACATTTGATACCTTCATGGAATCATCTTGGTACTATGCACGTTACTGTAGCGCAACATCAGAAACTGAAATGCTAAACCGTGATGATGCAAATCACTGGTTACCAGTAGATCAGTATGTTGGTGGTATTGAACACGCCTGTATGCATTTATTATATGCCCGTTTCTTCCATAAATTGCTACGTGATGAGCAAATGGTTGATAGCAACGAACCGTTCAAACGTCTACTTTGTCAAGGTATGGTACTTGCTGATGCATACTACTACACCAACGACAACGGCGGCCGTGTTTGGGTTTCTCCATTAGACGTAACAGTTGAGCGTGACGAAAAAGGTCAACCAACTAAGTACATCGACAATGAAGGCAATGAACTTGTTTATACAGGCATGACAAAAATGTCTAAGTCTAAAAACAACGGTATTGACCCACAAACAATGATCGAACGTTTTGGTGCTGATACAGTACGCCTATTCATGATGTTTGCAGCACCAGCTGACCAAACACTAGAATGGCAAGACTCGGCAGTAGAAGGCGCACACCGTTTCCTACGTCGTATCTGGACATTAGCTTACAACCACATCAGTAAAGGTGACGTTGTTGCGCTAGATGTTGCAGCACTGAACGGCAAGCAAAAAGAACTACGTCGTGAGATCCATAAAACAATTGCCAAGGTATCTGATGATATCGAACGTCGTCAAACGTTCAATACTGCAATTGCATCTGTTATGGAACTGATGAACAAGCTAGCTAAAGCACCACAAGAGTCAGAGCAAGACCGCGCACTACTTCAAGAAGCATTAGTGGCTGTTGTTCGTCTACTTGCACCTATCACGCCACACATCTGTTTTGAACTCTGGGGCAAATTAGGTCAAGAAGGTAGTATCGACGAAGCACTATGGCCTGTTGCTGATAAAGCGGCGATGGTTGAGTCTGAAAAACTAATCATCGTGCAAGTGAACGGTAAACTGCGTGCTAAATTAACAGTACCAGCTGACGCAACACGTGAATCTGTTGAAGCATTAGCCAATGCAGATGAGAACGTAACTAAGTTCACTGACGGTAAAACAGTACGTAAAGTAATTTTCGTACCAGGTAAATTACTGAACATTGTTGCAAACTAAGTAGCTGACTAAATAAGTCGTGGACTAAGACGACTTATCACCACTAAATACAACCTTAATTGATAATCTATTAACGCTGTATTTAGTCGGTTAATCGTCAATTTAGCCACAAATAATAAGCCCTGTATTCTGCTTTTATTTTTATAGTAGAATACAGGGCTTTTTTGTTTTTAGATTACGTGTAAAATTACCTACAACTAACTTATCTATTTTGTAGGCATTATGATCGCATCGGCACTTAAACCTGGTTTTATTCGACTAATTTGCATCTTTCTTGTTACTGCAGTGCTTAGCGGCTGCGGCTTCCATTTAAAGAATGGCAGTGGTATTCCCAATGAATTACGTAATTTAACCTTAGTATCGAGTAAATATTCTGATCTAACCCGCCTAATCAAAAGAGAATTACGTTACAACCAAATTAATCTCGTAGAACCGACAGTCACCAGCATGGAATCGTTAACAACAGAAACCGATAACACGTCAGATGACATGGGGGAAGACTCAACCCAAACTAAAATAACCGCAATGGATCCGGCGTTATTAAACTCAACAACACCTGTACTCAGAATCATGTCAGAGAGTACCGGTTCACGCACAGTATCTCTGTATTCAGATGCAACGGCAGCGGAATATGAACTTAGCTATGTTTTAGAAATGGAAGTTCGCTTACCTAATCAAGATCCTCAGTATTTCACTATCGCCCTACAACGTGATCAATTAAACAACTCTCAAGAAGCGCTTGCCCGTTCACGTGAATCTGAATTATTAGTGCGAGAACTACGTGAAGCAGCAGCACAACAGGTTGTCCGCACACTAAGCCAAGTTGTTATTGACCCACAGACAGCTGGCGATAGCGATGAAGAATCAACGCTAAATGACGCAGAGCTGACTACCGAATTAAGTACAAAATTGAATGCAGAACTTAATTCAGAGTTAAATACAGAGCTAAATACAGAAGTTGAAGCTAACTAATGCGCGTTTATCCAGAACAACTCGATCAGTACTTAAAAACTGAAATCAAACCCTGCTATTTAATATTTGGTGAAGAACCGTTATTAAAGATGGAAGCGATTGAACAGATTAAAGCCGCCGCGCAGAAAGTCGGCTTTGACGAGCATCATAAATTTCATGCAGAACCAATCATGGACTGGCCCGCGGTGTTTAATGCTTGCCAATCCATGTCGCTATTTTCGAGTCGTCAAACTGTTGAACTGATCTTTGAAAAAAGACCAACGAAAGAAGATATCAGCCAACTTAATGATTTGTTTAAACTACTAAACCCTGATCTGATTATCATCATCAGTGGTCCTTACTTAACCAAAGCCCAGCAAAGCGCAAAATGGTTTCTACAGTACTTCAAGAATGCGCTGTTCATTCCAGTTGGTCATCCCGAAGGCCGATTTTTTGCCAACTGGATGCGTCATCGTCTTAAACGCGCTAACCTTGACGCCCAAGCCGATGTGATCACCCTGCTTTGCCGTAGCTTTGAAGGTAACTTATTAGCGGCCAAGCAAGAAATTGATAAATTATCCCTGCTTCATCCAGGGCAGACCCTCACCTTGGCGCAATTGCAGGCAGCAATTACCCAGCATTCACACTTCAGTAGTTTTCAGCTAGTTGATGCGCTGCTTGCCGGTAAAGTAAATCGTGGGCAGCGGATCCTGCAACAATTACAAGCCGAAGGTGTCGATCCAATCGTCATTAACTGGGCGCTAAACAAAGAAATCAATCAACTTTATCATTACAGCTTAATGCAACAGCAAGGACTTTCTGTGATTGATGAAATGAAGAAACAGCGTTTATGGGCAGGTCGCCAGCAGATTATTAATGCCTGCTTAAGTCGCTTATCATTAAGCAAAATTGAGCAAATGTTAATATTGTGTTCAAGTGTTGATAGTGCGATCAAAACTAGCAGCAGTATTGACCCTTGGTTATCATTACAAATGTTAAGTATCAGCTTTACCGACTCCACTTTGCTACCCAACTTTCATCATGCCGACATTAACTAATGACTGATTTTATCCCGACTCGCGCGATTGGTATTTTAGGTGGAACATTTGATCCGATCCATTATGGTCATCTACGTCCTTGCTTAGATCTATTACAACAGCTTAATTTAGCTGAAGTCAGATTGATGCCAAATCACATTCCCCCACATCGTGCGGCGCCAGGCTCAAATGCAGCGCATCGATTGGCGATGACATCATTAGCGGTAGAAAACTGTGCTGAGTTAACGGTTGATACTCGTGAGTTAAACCGTACAACACCTTCTTATACCATCGACACCTTAATTGAGCTTGCCGCTGAGAATCCAACCAGTCCCGTATGCTTTTTAATTGGCTTAGATTCACTCAACAGCCTGCATACTTGGTACCGCTGGCAAGAGCTACTCGACTATTGTCATCTTGTAGTGAGTTATCGCCCTAACTACGCATTAACGTTAACGCCTGAAGTACAAAAATTATTTGAACAAGTGCAAACAACCGATGTCGAAGTCCTACAGCAACAAAAGCAAGGGCGAATTTTACTCTGGCCCAGCACACAGTTAGAAATATCGGCGACACGGATCCGTCAGTTAATTGAAAGACAGCAAAGTCCTCAATATCTATTACCCGATAATGTGTTGTCTTATATACATAAAAACAATTTGTATGCGAAAACGACAGCAGATACTAGCTCAACAGCAAGCTAGGTATATATTTAGACATTATTCGCTGTTATAATTCGCGGTTAACTTGATAAAGTTCCTCTGGAGGACCCTTGCAAATTTCTGAACTGCAAGCATTTGTACTTGAAAAAATTGAAGACATGAAAGCCCGCGACATCGAAGTTGTTGATGTTAAAGGTAAATCACCAGTTACAGATCTAATGATCGTATGTACTGGCACATCAAAAACTCACGTAAAATCGATTTCTAATCATCTTTACCTTGAAGCTAAAAGTCACGAAATATACGTGATGGGCGTTGAAGGTACGGAAGAGAGTGAATGGGTTCTAGTTGATATGGGTGATGTAGTTGTACACATCATGCAACAACAAACGCGCGATCTTTACCAACTAGAACAACTTTGGCAGTCTGTAGGGGCATAGTCAAATGAAGATTCAGCTAGTTGCTGTTGGCAGTAAGATGCCAGCATGGGTGGAAATCGGGTATAAAGAATATGCACGTCGCTTCCCTAAAGATATGCCTTTTGAGTTACTTGAAATCAGTGCGGGTAAGCGTGGTAAAAACGCGGACATCAAACGAATTTTAGAACTTGAAGGTGTGAAAACGATGCAAGCAATTCCGAAAGGTAATCGCATCGTAACTCTGGAAGTTACCGGCAAACCTTGGACTACTGAACAACTAGCCGTTGAACTAGATAAGTGGAAGCATGATGGTCGAGACGTTAGCCTATTAATTGGCGGCCCAGAAGGACTTGCACCAGAATGCATCGCAGCATCGGAACAGCGCTGGTCGTTGTCACCACTAACCTTACCACATCCGATGGTACGTGTAGTGGTTGCCGAAGCGTTATATCGCGCTTGGAGTGTAACAACAAACCATCCTTATCATAGAGAGTAATATTGGTGGCAAGGAAGCGTATAACCTTACGAGACCATTCTGCGGAAACAGCATTATTTAGCAGCCGCATCATGGTCTCATTTATTTTTGTCCTCTGCGTCATTGGCTTGCTATTAAGTAATCTTTATTACTTACAAGTCGATTCATATCAAGCTTATAAAACCCGCTCGAACGAAAACCGTGTAAAGCTAGTGCCTATCGCGCCCAATCGTGGACTTATTTATGACCGTAATGGCATTCTCTTAGCTGAGAATAAACCTGTCTACAGCTTAGATATGGTACCAGAAAAATTTACTGATATTGATGCAACCATTGCCAAATTAACCACGCTATTAAATCTTACTGAAGATAACATTGATGATTTCCATCTCCGTTTAAAACGTCAGCGTCGCTTTAAACAAGTGCCTATATTAACCAATTTATCTGAATCCCAAGTGGCCCTATTTTCAGTTCAACGCCATAATTACCCCGGTATTTCGGTCACTGCACGGCTAAAACGTTATTACCCGTTTGGCGACGCGCTCACGCACGCACTCGGTTATGTCGCCAGAATTAACAGTAATGATCTTAAACGCTTAGAAAAAAGTGGTTCACGCGCAGTTTATGCCGCGACCCATGATATAGGCAAACAAGGCATCGAACGTTATTACGAAAAAACCCTCCATGGCGAGCCCGGCTTTAAAGAAGTTGAAGTAAATAACCGCGGCAAGATCGTGCGAACACTCAAAATAACCCAGCCCGTACCCGGTAATGACCTGTACTTAAATATCGATATTCGTTTGCAGCTTAAAGCGCAACAAGAATTAGCCGGTCGTCGTGGCGCTATCATCTTGCTGGCACCGAAAACCGGTGAAATACTGGCGATGATGTCGAGCCCGAGTTACGACCCCAATTTATTCGTCCACGGCATTAGCAGTAAAAACTACAACCGCCTATTACAGTCAAAAGATCGCCCGTTGATTAACCGTGCCACACAAGGCCGTTATCCACCCGCATCGACAGTGAAACCACAGCTGGCAATCTTAGGTTTAGAAGATGGGGCTATCACGCCGAGTACCATTATCAATGACCGCGGTTGGTTCCAGATCCCCAATACCAAACGTCGCTTTCGTGACTGGAAACGTTGGGGACACGGTAAAATTAATGTCTATACAGCCATCGAGCAATCCTCGGACACCTTCTTTTATAACCTCGCTTATAATGTCGGTATTGATAAAATAAATGGCTTCATGAGCGAATTTGGTTTTGGCGACTATACCGGTATTGACGTCAGAGAAGAAACCAATGCTATTTTGCCATCGCGAGAATGGAAACGTGCACGCTACAATGAACCTTGGTATCAAGGTGACACTATTTCCGTGGGTATTGGTCAAGGTTACTGGTCTGCAACACCGATCCAATTAGCCAAAGCAACAGGGATTGTCGCCAGTAAAGGCTTACGCCCTGTTCCACAACTGATCAGAGATATCCAATACACTAATGGTGATATCTTTGAACCTGTGGTCGAATTACCGCCGCTAAAATTAAAAGATCCAGCCAACTGGCAAGTCGCCAAAGATGGCATGCACGGTGTAGTGACAAGCAGTAACGGTACCGCACGTCGCGCGTTTGCTAAAGCATCTTATAGCGCCGCAGGTAAATCGGGTACTGCACAGTTATACCAGCTTGGTGAAGAAAAATACGACGCAAGTAAGATCCGCGAACGGTTACGTGATAATGCCATGTTTGTCGCTTACGCTCCGTTTGAAGAACCCGAAATCTCGGCCACTATCATTCTAGAAAATGCCGGTGGTGGTAGCTCACAAGCCGCACCATCTGCACGTCGTCTATTTGATGTTTACTTCGACAATAAAAAGGAAAATTAATGCCAGATCGTCGTCACAATCAGAGTATTTGGTATAAATTACATATCGATTTCCCGTTATTATTTGGCCTGTTAAGCCTGATGGGTGTCAGTCTTGTCGTGCTTTACAGCGCCGGTGGCGCTGATATGGCCCTAATGGAAAGACAAGGCATTCGAATGGTTCTCGCTTTAGCGGTGATGTTTGCTTTGGCACAAATATCCCCATCGACCTATCGACGCTGGGCATTCCCTATTTTTATTATTGGGACCTTATTATTAGTCGCGGTATTACTGTTTGGCCATGTAGGTAAAGGAGCGCAACGTTGGATTGATCTTGGTTTTACCAAGTTCCAACCATCTGAAATCATGAAAGTAGTGATGCCATTGGCCGTTGCCCGCTACATGAGTAATCAGCAAATACCACCCAGCTTTAGAACCATCATTACCGCGGTCATCATGGTGCTTATCCCGACCTTATTGATTGCCAAACAACCTGATTTAGGTACGTCACTCTTGGTTGCTACATCAGGCATATTTGTGATCTTCTTGGCCGGTATGTCATGGCGCTTAGTGATGATTGCATTTGGACTGGTTTCAGGTTTTGCGCCGGTGCTGTGGTTTTTCTTAATGCACCCCTATCAAAAACAACGGGTATTAACCTTCTTAAACCCAGAAACAGACCCACTTGGTTCTGGTTATCATATTATCCAATCTAAAATTGCCATTGGTTCTGGCGGGTTTTGGGGTAAAGGTTGGTTATCGGGTACCCAATCACAGTTGGATTTTTTACCCGAACGTCACACCGATTTTATTTTTGCGGTATTTAGTGAAGAGTTCGGTTTATTCGGTGTTATTTTATTACTGTCATTGTATTTATTTGTTATCTGCCGCGGTTTAATCATCGCATTACAGGGCCAACGTATATTTGAGCGCCTTATTGCGGGCAGTATAATCCTGACATTCTTTATTTATTTGTTCGTAAATATAGGCATGGTCAGTGGATTATTACCGGTAGTGGGCGTACCACTGCCTTTAATTAGCTATGGTGGCACTTCGATGGTGACATTGATGGCTGGATTTGGCATTCTAATGTCTGTAAGAACACACCGTCGCTTAAGTTGAGGAATCCAGATGCTAGGTAAAAAAAGTTTATTTCTGCTAGGTTTAGCAGCGTTTCAAGCTAATAGTGCTGAGTTAACCAGTGAGCACAAGACTTGGGTCGAAGAATTAAGTAGTAAATATGACATCTCAGAACAGGTTCTGACTGATGCCATTGGGCAAGCTAATTTTGATGAAAATGTATTAACCAAAATCAAAACACCTTGGGAAAAGAAACCTTGGTATAAATACGCGCCAATTTTTATTACCGAAAGCCGAATTAACAAAGGTGTAGAATACTGGAATCAGTACGAAGACGTTTTTGCCAAGGCTGAAAAAGAATACGGTGTACCAGCACAAGTGATCGTCGCGATTATGGGTGTTGAAACTTTCTACGGTAAATACAAAGGTAATCTTTCGGTATTAGATTCGCTCTATACACTGGGCTTTAATTACCCTTCACGTGGGAAATTTTTCCGTCAAGAGTTCGCGCAATACATTAAATTAAGCGAACAACAAGGTTGGAAGCTAACTGAAACGCAAGGTTCGTATGCGGGCGCGATGGGCTTAGGTCAATTTATCTCATCAAGTTACAGCCATTACGGCGTTGATTTTTCTGGTGACGGTAAAGTCGATATGATCAACGATCCTGTCGATGCGATTGGTAGTATTGCGAACTACTTTAACAAGCATAAATGGAGTACCGGTGCATCCGTTGCTTATCCTGTCAAAGCTGACAGTGAAAAAGTACAGGCATTACTGAGTTCATCATTACGAATCAAACACACATGGGCAGACCTAACAGCTGCTGGTGTGGTATTGAAAGAATCCGATGACCGTGTACCAGCAATAACCATCGAAGACTCAAGTCCGGCCAAGTTACTTAAGCTACAGCAACTTGATAGCGATGAGTACTGGGTTTACCTCGATAATTTCTACAGCATTACCCGTTACAATCACAGCCCACTGTACGCAATGGCTGTTTTTCAATTAAGTGAAAAAATTAAACAAGCTAAAAATGCGCAATAAACAACGATTAACTCTACTTTGTATCTGCGGTCTGTTGGCCGCATGTTCTTCTTCGCGTTATCAGTACAGTGATGATCACGCGCCAGAAAACATTCCTCAGCTTGATGATATTGCAGATGCAGTGCCAACGCCGCAAACCTATAGCCGTTCTGCCAATCGCGACTATCAAGTGCGTGGTATTGATTATGAAGTATGGCGAGATATCAAAACCTTAACCCAAGAAGGTAAAGCATCTTGGTATGGCAATAAGTTTCATGGCCACAAGACCTCAAACGGCGAAGTTTATGACATGTTTTCAATGTCGGCAGCACACAAGAATTTACCACTGCCCAGTTTTGTCAAAGTCACAAACTTAGGTAATGATAAAACCGTTATCGTGCGCGTTAATGATCGTGGACCGTTCCATTCAGAACGCATTATCGATTTATCGTATGCGGCAGCGTATAAATTAGATATGTTACAATCTGGCACTGCGAATGTGCGGGTTGAATTAATTATTCCGACGGCCGATAACAGCAGTTTATTCACCCCAAAACCGCAGTGGTTTATTCAAGTATTAGCCTCAAGTAATGAAGCTAAAGCACAACAAATCGCCGACAGTTTAGGGGTTAAATACAGTACCGAAAACCGCTTAGTCATCAGTGGTAAGTTTCATCGAGTACAGCTAGGACCGATTTCAGAGTCAGCGCAAGCACAAAGCTTATTAGCTAAAGTTAAGCAACAATATACAAATGCTTATGTTTTGAAGGAACTTTCCAGCAAAGCTGTATCTAATAAATAAACTTTAAATAGTAATACATCATTCAGCTAGTTTGATAGACTAGCTGCTATTCTCGAATAAACTTGATTAAAAACCGTTTACTCAAGTTTATTTACCTAAGTTATCAGTAACTTAATCACAATTTTAATTATAGCGAAGTGAAACGTGGCCAATCAATTAAAAACATTTATCCTCACGAGCCTAGCAGTGGCGAGTTTCTCATTAAGTGCCGCACCCAGCGTCATTCCAGATACGCCAGTCGTTGCGGCTAAAGCATTCATATTAGTTGATTTTGATTCAGGCAAGGTTATCGCACAAAAAAATGCTGATGACTCATTAAAACCTGCCAGCCTGACTAAAATGATGACAAGTTATGTTATTGGCCAAGAAATTAAAGCTGGTAATATCAATCTAAGTGATCAAGTAACCATCAGTAAAAATGCATGGGCTAAAAACTTCCCTGATTCATCAAAAATGTTTATCGAAGTTGGTAAGACAATAACAGTAGAAAAACTGAATCAAGGCATTATCGTGCAATCTGGTAATGATGCTTGCGTCGCAATGGCTGAACATATCGCTGGTACAGAAAGCGCCTTTGCTCAACTGATGAACTCATGGAGTAAACAGCTTGGTATGGACTCAACCCACTTTGCTAATAGCCACGGTTTAGATAGCAAAGAGCAATACACCACAGCGCGTGATATGGCCACATTAGGCCAAGCACTTATCCGTGATGTGCCTGAAGAATATCGCATTTACTCGCAAAAGAAATTTACTTATAACGGTATAACGCAATACAACCGTAATGGCTTATTGTGGGATAAAAGCATGAACGTGGACGGCATTAAAACCGGTCACACTTCAGGAGCTGGTTTTAACTTAGTGTCTTCAGCAACCAAAGACAACATGCGTCTAATAGCCGTTGTACTGGGTACTAAAAGTGGTGATGCACGTAAAGCTGAAAGTAAAAAGCTATTAAACTTTGGTTTCCGTTTCTACGAAACAGTGACATTACATGAAGCAAACTCAAGTATCGTTGCAGAACGCGTATGGATGGGTGAGCAAGAGCAAGTTGAACTAGGCCTAGCAAATAAATTAACGCTGACAGTGCCACGTGGTCAAGCAAAAAACCTAACCGCTAACTTTGAAATTCAAAAAGAACTAAGCGCACCCATTGCGAAAGGCGATATCGTCGGTAAAGTATTCTATAACCTTAACGATGAAGAGATTGCTCAGGCTGATTTAATTGCGCTTGAAGACGTCGAATTAGGTAGCTGGTTTAGCCGATTAATTGATTATTTCAAATTATTATTTACGGGTTGGTTTGGTTAATCCTTTCCCTGACACCGTTACCCGATTATAATAACTAATACAAAGGAGGCTGTTGCCTCCTTTGCCATTATTTATAAGGTACGAAAAAACTAATGTCTTTAAATACAAAATTCGACGAATTTCTTGATTTCCCTTGTCTATTTAACTTTAAAGTTATCGGTAATAGCGATCCTAAACTCGAAGATAACATTGTTGCTGTGGCACAAAAACATGTCGTAGGTAACTATGCCCCTAGCTCTAGAATGAGCAGTAAAGGCACTTACAACTCTGTTACTATCAAAGTTAAAGTACAAGATAACGAACAAGCAAAAAGCTTATACATCGCTTTTGGTGCGATCCCAGGTGTGGTCCGCGTTTTATAAAAAATAATGTCGATATCAAAAATCTAATTAGTGTTGCTAATTAGATTTTTTGCGTTGGTGTTAATCATATAGAAGGGCATACTTTGTCAGAACATAGCATTATAATTCGTCAACTTAATCGCCAACCTTACAGCACTGTGTTTGACGCGATGAAGTCGTTTACTGAAAATAGAGACGACAATACTGAAGATGAACTTTGGTTTGTTGAGCACGATCCTGTATTTACCCAAGGTCAGGCTGGCAAAGCTGAACATATCCTCGCGACAGGCGACATTCCAGTCGTTCAAGCCGACCGGGGTGGTCAAGTGACTTATCACGGTCCTGGTCAGCAAGTGGTGTACTTCTTACTCGATATTAAGCGTCGTAAGCTTGGCGTGCGTGCTCTTGTTACCCATATCGAGAATGGTATTGTTGCTACACTGGCAGAATCTGGTGTTGAAGCCTACCCACGCGCAGACGCACCCGGTGTTTATGTCGCAGATAAAAAAGTTGCTTCATTAGGTTTAAGGATCAGAAAAGGGCGTTCATTCCATGGCTTAGCATTGAATGTAAACATGGACTTATCCCCTTTTCTGCGCATTAACCCTTGTGGTTATGCGGGTATGGAAATGACCCAAACAAGTGATCTTGGTGGTGCTACCAGCTTAGAAGAAATACAACCTAAGCTAGTCGAACACCTATGTTCCCTGCTAGACTACACCCAATTAACTTTCAAAGATGGATTAACAGAGCATGAGTAAAACAGTTCGATTAGAGCCTGGCGTTAAACTTCGCGACGCAGATAAAATGGCTAAAATTCCAGTGAAAATTATTGCTTCTGATACTGATGAAATTCTGCGTAAGCCATCGTGGATGAAAATCCGTCTACCGAAAAGCTCTGCTCGCATCCAAGAAATTAAGAACGTGATGCGTGAAAACAACCTGCATTCAGTTTGTGAAGAAGCATCGTGCCCGAATTTATCTGAGTGCTTTAACCACGGTACTGCAACTTTCATGATCATGGGTGCAATTTGTACACGTCGTTGCCCATTCTGCGATGTTGCCCATGGTAAGCCATTACCACTAGTGCAAGAAGAGCCGCTAAAACTGGCACAAACCATTGCCAAGATGAAGCTTAAATATGTGGTAATCACTTCAGTAGACCGTGATGATCTACGTGATGGTGGTGCTCAGCATTTTGCCGATTGTATCCGAGAAATTCGCCTATTGAACCCTGAAATCAAAATCGAAATTTTGGTGCCAGATTTCAAAGGTCGTATGGATAAAGCATTAGAAATCTTTAAAGATACACCACCAGATGTATTTAACCATAACCTAGAAACGGCACCACAGCATTACAAGATGGCGCGTCCAGGTTCTGATTACCAGTGGTCTTTACGTTTATTAAAACGCTTTAAAGAAATGCACCCAACAGTACCAACTAAGTCAGGTCTAATGATGGGCTTAGGTGAAACTAACGAAGAGATTGCAGAAGTAATTAAAGATCTTGCTGCAAATGATGTAACGATGCTGACACTAGGACAATATTTACAGCCTAGCCGTCATCACTTACCAGTGAAACGTTACGTTCATCCAGATGACTTTGATGCACTAGGCGTACTCGCAAAAGAAGTGGGCTTTGAGCATGCAGCTTGTGGTCCATTCGTGCGTTCGTCTTACCATGCAGACTTGCAAGCACAAGGTAAAGCAGTTTCTTAATTCTTAACCTTTCGGTATTAAATTGAATTAAAGCTAACACGATTAATTAAATCCGCTGTTAGCTTTAATTTATTCCGTCAATATCCAATATCCAGACACTCTACGACTTTCAGCACAATACCTCTGCTATCACACTCAGAAACGCCATTTTATTCGGATGCTTGTTATTCGGTTGCCTTCGTTGCTTCTTTCTCAAAATAAGAACCTGGCGCAGTAAATAAACGTTTCGTCGCATCTACCGGAATTTCAAAAACACCTTTAATCGCCCCTTTCGTTGCACCCTTAGACGCATTTTCACCAATCATATCACTGGCTTCGACCAAGTCTTCAACACGGGTTAATGTCGGCGGGATGTCCACACGCACTTTCTCTACCTGCGTTAAAATAGGTGGGATCAAGAGATTAATATCATCTACACGTTTATTCACCGCATCCACTCGCGTTAAAATGCTTGGTATCTGCTTGTTAACAGCATTAACTTGTTTTAATACCGCAGGTAGTTCAGCTCTAACCGCTGCAACCTCAGACAAAACCGCCGGTACAGAAAGACGAACAGCTTCCACCTCTTGTAAAATCGCTGGTATCGCCACACGGATGGCCTCGGTTTCAGCCAAAATGACAGGCACAGTATCACGCACAGCTTCGAATTCAGCGAGTATATCCGGGATATTTTGCGTATTTATCATTTCAACTTGTGCGACTATCGCCGGTATTTGTACCGAAATATCATCTATTTGCTTTAATATGTCAGGGAGGGCCTTACGTACTTCGGTCACTTCTTTGGTTAAATTCACTACCGCATAGGAAAAATAACTTAAGCTAGCAGCCATCAAGGCTGCAGCGAATACCGTCGATGTATTAAACCGTGCCGCCACTTTATTTCCATCTTGTTGAGTCATAAGTTCTCCCACATTTTTCCTTAGCGAATATAAAAAAGGCAGTCACATATAACGGGACTGCCTTAGCACTTAATCAAATTCAAACGACTAATCAAATTAGCACTACAAAACTTATGGGCGAATTAAACCATCACCAATAGCAATCCACTTATAGGTGGTTAACTCTTCGAGTCCCATCGGACCGCGAGCATGTAATTTTTGTGTCGATACCGCGACTTCCGCGCCTAAACCAAATTGGCTGCCATCGGTAAAACGTGTACTTGCATTGACGTAAACAGCCGCTGAGTTAACCGCATTCAAGAAACGCGTCGCATTGGTTAGGTTATCCGTTAAGATCGCATCAGAGTGCTCTGTTGAATGCTCACGGATATGTACAATCGCGTCTTCAACATCATTAACAACTTTAACGCCTAATACCAACGCCAACCATTCTTGATCAAAACAATCAGCAGTCGCAACATGCAAGTTTTTCGCATTAACGTTTGATAAGGCAATGTGTGCTTTTGGTTCAGCACGTAACTCCACTGCATTTTGCTCTAAACGTTCCGCTAATAATGGCAAGAAGCTCACTGCAATATCTTTATGTACTAATACCGTATCCAATGCATTACAAGCTGATGGACGCTGTACTTTAGCATTTTCAATAATCGCCAGTGCATCTTCAACATTAGCAGAAGCATCAACAAATGCATGGCAGATACCCATACCACCAGTGATCACAGGGATAGTACTTTGCTCTTGGCATAAACGATGTAAACCTGGTCCACCACGTGGGATGATCATGTCGACATATTTATCCATTTTCAATAGTGCCGTCACCAACTCACGGTTTGGATCTGCAATCACCTGAATAGAGTCTTTTGGTAACTGGGCTTTTTCTAACGCCGCTTGGATCAAACTGACTAACACCAAGTTAGAATGAACCGTTTCTTTACCGCCACGTAAAATCGCCGCATTACCGGTTTTTAAGCTTAGTGCCGCAATATCAATTGTTACATTCGGACGGGCTTCATAAATCACGCCCATCACGCCTAATGGAATACGACGTTTCGATAAGCGTAAACCGTTTTCTAATACCTTACCTTCTGACTCTGCGCCAACAGGATCAGGCAGTGCAATAACGCTACGTACATCAGCGATAATCGCTGCAAGTCGGTCATCTGTTAATAATAGACGATCCAGTAACGCATCGGTTAAACCATTGGCTTTACCAGCATCGATATCTTGCGCATTCGCGACCAAGATCTGTGCTTGGTTTTGTTCTAATTCACAAGCAATACATTCCAGCGCGTTATTTTTTTGCGCCGTGGTTAATGTTGCTAATTCGTAACTCGCAAGCTTGGCTTTTTTTCCTAATTCTTGTAACACGTTATCTTCCTTAAAATAAAACTAAATCATCGCGATGTATAGCAACAGCACCGTAGCCGTAACCTAACTTACTTTCGATATCACACGAATGACAGCCAGCAATGGTGGCAAGCTCATCACTGGTATAACGGCAGATACCGCGTCCAAGTAACTTACCTTGCAATGATTGCAACTGGATCACATCGCCACGTTTAAATGTTGCCGAAACTTCGGTAATACCTTTTGGTAATAAGCTGCTGTTTTTTTGCGTTACCGCATTCACAGCACCGTCGTCAATAATGACGATACCGGATGGTGGCGGGCCCGCCAAGATCCATTGTTTACGACTTTCTAATGGACTAATATGCGAAGGGAATAAAGTACCAACACGTTTGCCGTCAGCAACCCGTAATACCACGTCTTCAGCAATACCAGCGGCAATCACCACATCAATACCCGAACGGCAAGCAATCTCTGCAGCTTGTAACTTCGTCGCCATGCCACCCGTACCCAGACCACCCACAGAGCCACCCGCTAATTGACGTAATTTATCATCAATCACATCAACCACTTCAATCAATTTTGCATCAGGATTATGACGTGGATCAGCGGTAAACAGACCTTGTTGATCGGTTAATAATATCAAGGTATCGGCATTGGCTAAAATTGCTGCTAGCGCGGATAAATTGTCGTTATCGCCCACTTTTATCTCAGTTGTTGCTACCGCATCGTTTTCATTAATAATTGGCACAATGCGATTATCCAATAATGCACGCATGGTATCGCGCGCATTTAAAAATCGTTCACGATCATCAAGATCAGCACGTGTTAATAACATCTGGCCGACATTCAGGCCGTAGATATTAAACAGGCTTTGCCAAGTAAAAATAAGCTGACTTTGACCTACCGCGGCCAACATCTGTTTATTCGCCATGGTGGGGGCCAATTCAGGGGCACCTAAATGCTCACGTCCAGCGGCAATAGCCCCTGACGTAACAACAATAATATCATGCCCTTGTTTGTACAATTGCGCACATTGACGAACCAGCTCTACCATGTGGGCACGATCTAATTTCGCTGTGCCACTGGTTAATACACTGGTTCCTAATTTCACCACGATGGTTTTCTTAGCCATTTAACTCATTCTCGTTACTAACTTAATTAGTATTTTGACCTGAGAAACACTTTTATACAATAGCGGAAAGCTTGATAGGCGGGGAAAGTACAATGAAACACTGTACTTTTATCAGATCTCACGTGGCATTGATTGGCAAACCGCAGGATCCGATAGAATTGATGAAAATAACGACATAATTAGGATGCTATGCGGCAGATAATATCAAGGTCTTGGCTAAGATAGAGGAAGGTTTAAGGTTAAAGTGCAATTGCTCTGTCAAACAAACAGATAACTTCTCATAAAATGCATTAAGCGATTGTGTTACGTCCTGCTGAAAGGCTTTAGGAATTGGTGTTACGATCCACTCACCGGCTGTATTATACGACCCAAACTGATAGTGATATTCAAACGTATCCTCCACGAGTTCCATCTCTAACCACCAACCGTAAAATTGGCGTTCTTCAGGTTCCGCGTTGGCATCAATACAGACACTAAAACAATCGAAGTAAAAGTCGGTGGGCTGGCAATTATTTTCTCTTAAATAAGGGCCAAGCGCATTCAAAATACGAATACGTTTACGAAAATAGATCAAGTTTGGGTCAGTCGGTATTGCCATAATAATTATCTCTCATTGGTTGTTCGTGATGAGCAAGGCGTGATGAGCTAAGCGCTATCAATAATTCACTATAAATGTCAGGGGATAACTATTAAGTATAGTTAACAATAATGGCAGGGCAAACAAAACGACTAATTAACTTGATTTGTGCAGAGTATAATACTAATAAAATGCAGTGTCGCGATTTACGACACTGTTTAACAACGAGAATACAGACTGACGTATATTCTCGATTATTTAATTAACCTTGTTTACAGATTGGTTCTACGAACTCAATAGCCATATCCCAAGGTAACTCGATCCAAGTATCTTGCGCGATAGCAGTAACAAAATCGTCAACTAAAGGCTCACCAAGTGGCTTAGCGTAAACAGTCACTAATTTAGCTTTAGGGTACATCTGACGAATTTTCTTCGCGGTGTCACCACTATCCACTAAGTCATCAATAATAATAAAACCTTCGCCGTCGCCCGGTGCTGATTTTAATACGGTCATATCACGCTGATGATCGTGGTCGTAGCTTGAGATACAAACTGTATCTACATGACGTAATTCTAATTCACGCGCAAGAATAGCAGCAGGTACTAAACCACCACGGCTAACCGCAATAATACCTTTCCACTGTGTTGCAGGAAGCAGCTTACGAGCAAGTTTACGCGTATCACGCTGTAAATCATCCCAAGATACTATAAATTTATCACTCATTTAACCAACCTCTATATACACTTAGCGAACGAACTAATGTGTAGCTATATAAAATCATCAACGACGGGTTTATGCACAAAAAATTCCAATTTGCACACTCAATTTGTAACCCACAAAGATACCAGTACTTGACCCTCAGGACAAGTTATTAGCCAGTAATCACCCCTTATGGAGTAGGATAAAACAGCAACTTGTTTACGGTATCGCATAACGATAGATTAACACAGTACATTTGGAATATTACGCTTTACTATCTTAATAAACTGGAACATCCTTTGTTTCATGCTAAATATAATGATTAATTCCAATTAAGGAGCTACCCAAGTGGCAAATTTAAATAATTTAGAACCGCAAGTTGTCTGGAATATTTTTGAGCAAATGTGTGCTAACCCACGCCCTTCAAAACATGAAGAGAAAGTCTCTGCGTGGATCCAACAATTAGCGAAAGATCATAATATCGAATGCAAAGAAGATAAAGTCGGTAACCTTATCCTACGTAAAGCCGCAACCTCAGGCATGGAAGACCGTAAAGGTGTGGTTTTGCAAGCACACATGGACATGGTTCCACAAAAAAATTCTGACACAGTGCATGACTTTGTGACAGACCCTATCGATGCCTATGTTGACGGCGAATGGGTTACAGCCCGTGGCACCACATTAGGCGCAGACAACGGTATTGGTCTAGCAGCAAGCCTTGCGGTTATCTTCTCTGACAATATTGAACATGGCCCACTTGAAGTATTAGTGACAATCGATGAAGAAGCTGGCATGACTGGCGCATTTGGCCTTGAAGCGGGTTGGTTAGAAGGTGAGATCCTACTAAACACAGATTCAGAAGACGAAGGCGAAGTTTACATGGGTTGTGCTGGCGGTATCGATACCACCGTCTCTTTCCCTATCGAACGTGAAGACACGCCGACCGATCACCAAACATTTGAAATTTCTATCTCTGGTCTAAGAGGCGGTCACTCGGGTGTTGATATTCACCTTGGTCGTGGTAATGCCAATAAATTACTGGCTCGTTTCTTAAAAGAAGCTGGTCGTGATATGGGCGTTCGCTTGGTTGAGATAAATGGCGGTTCACTACGTAACGCCATTCCACGTGAAGCGTTTGCCGTTATTACGGTTGCACCAACACAACGTGAAGAATTTAAAGCGTGTTTAGAATTCTTTGCTCAGGCAGTGAAAAAAGAGCTTATTGCAACAGAACCTGATTTTTCAATCTCACTCATCCCTGTTCCAAATGAAGCAGTAGTGATGACTCAAGATTGCCAGACTCGCCTTATTGCTGCACTGAACGGTGTATTCAATGGTGTACTGCGCATGAGTGATGAGATTGAAGGTGTTGTTGAAACATCATCTAATCTTGGTGTTATCCAATCTCGCGGTAAAACCGTGCATATTCAATGCTTGATCCGTTCTTTAGCTGATTCTTGCCGTCTTGATGCACAAGAAATGATCGCATCAGTATTTGAACTTGCGGGTGCCGACGTAACATTTAGCGGTGCTTACCCAGGCTGGAAACCTGATACTAGTTCACCAGTGATGCAGATCATGCGTGACGTATATGAAAAAGAATTTGGTTCAGTGCCAAAAATCATGGTTATTCATGCAGGTCTAGAATGTGGTTTATTCAAGACTTCATACCCAACAATGGACATGGCGTCATTTGGCCCAACGATCTGTTTCCCACATTCTCCAGACGAGAAAGTGAACATCGAAACAGTCGGCATGTTCTGGAAATACTTACAAGCGATCTTAAAAGCGATCCCTGCTAAGTAAGCGCAAACACGCTATACCGATTGACTCACTTGCGTTGAGTCTTCAACCGTTATCACAAAGCCAAGTCTCGTACTTGGCTTTTTTGTGGCTAACATACTAATATAACGTCAATATCATACTAACATGACGTTAATAGCACCCTCCTATGATGTCTATTAATGGTGAGCGCCTATGAATGAAATTCTCGAACTCCAAACCAACCAAGTATCTTTTATCAGTGGCTTAATGGCTGGTTTTTCTTTATCTATCGCCGCTCAAATCTTACGAAGCCATCGCAAAAGCATCTACAGCAGCATCACCCTACTCATGTTTACCCTGACTTCTTTATTGTTTGTTGTCGCCTTATATATCGATGTTCGTTTGAGTATTGAAGTGGCAACAATAACCACCTTCTCGGCGCTTGTATTGGAACAAATCAGTCAAGTACGCGCGATTGGCACCACATCAGCTAGCGCAGCCCTGTTTTTATTCATCATCTCCATCGGCATGCTAACTTGGTTACAAGGTAAAGTAGCCGGGATATGTGGCACACTGCTCGCCTTTATCACACTCTTGTTAGTCATAATCGCTAAATACAAAATTGATGCCATCGCCCTCTTACTGCACCAGTAACACCGTTTCATCAATACGACTCGATAGGCCACACGTCACAATTACTATTTGGCCGAATCACTGTAATAACAGCTGTATATCTATTGAGGGATGACGCACCGCAGCAATATTTGCTACAATTTAGTTATATAAGTGATCCTATTTAAACAATAAGCGAGTGATGATGAAAAAAATGTCCATTTTAATAATCAGCCTAGCCAGTTGCTTTTCGACATTTACGGCGCAAGCAACGAGTGCCGATGATGCGTGGGATGCATCTAAAGACGCGATGGGAGAAGCATGGGATAAAACCAAAGAAGCAACAAATAAAGCAATGGAAGCCGCGAAAGGCAAAACGGATGAGCTATTAGAAGAAAGTGCGGATAACAGCGACGAGTGGTTAGAATCCTTAAAACAAGGTGCAGAATCCGGCTGGGATAAAACCAAACAAAAAGTAGACGAGTTGCAAAAAGAATTAGATGAAGCCAAGAACTCAACATCAGAAGATGAAAAAAACCAGAAACAATCGACACCTGAAGCAGCGCCGATTGATAACGCTATTCCTGAATGGCAAAAAGCTTAGCACTAACGAATTAGCACTAAACTTTATTAACCAAGAAATAAGTCAACGAGATAAACTGGAGATGGCTTAGCGATTAAATACCACTGCCACCCACTTCTTCACTCTCTTCATGCAAACCACATTCACGCTTTAGACCAAAGAAGCGTGTCTCTTCTTCCGTCATGCCTGCTTGCAGTGGGCGTGACGTATGCACATCGCCAACTGATACATAATTTTGCTCCCATAACGGATGGTAACTTAAGCCGTTATCTTGCAAATAATAATGAATTTCTTTGTTAGTCCAATCAATAATAGGCAAAAACTTAAAACAGCCATTTTGAATCGACAATACCGGTAATGCTTCACGACTTGATGATTGACTACGACGTAAACCAGAAAACCACACTTGCGCCCCTAATTCTTTCAGCGCACGCTTCATTGGCTCCACTTTATTAAGCACGTTGTATTGAGTAATGCCCTCGACACCTTGCTCCCATAATTTACCATAACGCGACTCTTGCCAAGCAGCTGACTGCGGCGCGGTATATATCTGTAAATTAAGGCTAAGCTGCTCTGTTAATTCATCAATAAACTGATATGTCTCGGGAAATAAGTGCCCGGTATCGGTTAAAATAACCGGAATATCAGCTTTAAACTGTGTTAATAAATGCAAGCAAACGGCCGCTTGGATACCGAAACTCGATGACAATACCAGCTTGTCACCTAATTCAGTCACAGCCCAATCGACACGTTGCTGCGCTGTCATGTCCTCTAGCTGAGCATTAACGACTGTTAAAGCCGCTTTCTGACTAGCCTTATCTAACGTTAATAATTCATCTAGGTTCAATTTAGCCATGGAAATCTCTCGACGCAATAATCACAGGTTTAATTACTTCGGTGCGTACTACAAAATCACCAAAACGTTCATCGGATAAGCCATTAGTTGCCCATTCTGCAATTAATGTATCTAGGATCGCTAAGATCTCAGCTTCACCAATATTCTCTCGATACATCTTGTTTAAACGCATGCCGTTATTCTTCGCGCCCAAATACATGTTGTATTTACCAGGCCCTTTACCAACAAAGCCAACTTCCGCTAAGAATGGACGACCACAACCGTTTGGACAGCCAGTCATACGCATCACAAAGTGTTCTTCAGGAATACCGTGTTTAGCTAACAACACTTCAACTTTCGTTACCAGTGATGGTAAATAACGTTCTGCTTCCGCCATGGCTAATGCACATGTAGGCAAAGCCACACACGCCATTGAGTTCAAGCGTTGCTGACTTAATTCATCTGAGTACAAACCATATAAACGTGCAAGACGCTCTATTTGCTCTTTATCTTGTTCAGCCACACCGGCAATAATTAAGTTTTGGTTTGCTGTCATTCTAAAATCACCTTGATGGATCTTAGCAATTTCAACTAACCCGGTTTTAATCGGATGGGTTTCAGTATCAACAATACGACCATTTTCAATAAATAGCGTTAAATGCCATTTATTATCAACACCTTTGATCCAACCAAAACGATCACCACGAGTGGTAAACACGATTTCTTTTGGTACGGCAAATTTAATACCTGAACGCAATTCAACTTCGCTGCGGAATTTATCGACACCATTATCTTCAAGTGTATATTTCAAACGCGCACGTTTACGATCCGTTCGGCAACCCCAATCACGCTGTACTGTTAATACCGCTTTCGCCACTTCAACTGCATCTTCAGGTTTAACAAAACCTAAGTCATCAGCTAACCGTGGGAAGGTATTCACATCACCGTGTGTTGTGCCCATACCGCCGCCAACCAATACGTTGAAGCCCGCTAATTTACCGTTATCACCCACAGCCACAAAGTTTAAATCATTGGCATGAATATCAACATCATTGTGTGGTGGGATCGCAACTGCAATCTTAAATTTACGCGGTAAGTAAGTTGGTCCATACATAGGTTCAACTTCATTACTGGTCACTTTCTCACCGTCTAACCACAATTCAGCATAAGCATTGGTGTTTGGTAATAAGTCATCACTTAAACGAATTGCCCACGCATAAGCTTCTTGGTGTAACGCAGATTCAACCGGATTAGGCGTACACATCACATTACGGTTCACATCACCACAGGCAGCAATCGAATCGAGGTTAACCGAGCCTAATGCTTGAATAAGTGGTTTCACTTGCGGCTTTAAAATACCGTGATACTGAAACGTTTGGCGCGTCGTTAAACGGATGCTGCCATAAATAGTTAAATCACTGGCAATGCGATCTATCTCTAACCATTGCTGCGGCGTACAAATACCACCGGGAACACGTGCTCGTAGCATAAAACTATGGCGAGGTTCTAATTTTTGTTTCTGACGCTCGGCACGAATATCACGATCATCTTGCTGATAGAAACCATGGAATTTAGTTAATTGCATATCATCATCTGACAGTCCGCCAGTGATTTGATCTGCAAGACCTTCAGCAATCGTACCGCGTAATAGATTACTTTCCGTTTTAATGCGTTCGTTAACCGCTAATTTTATATCGCTCATCAGTAAACATCCCTCTGATAACGTTTATTTCGACGTAGTTCAGCAACATACTCTTCTGCTTCATTACGCGCTAATTTACCTTGTTCGGCTACAATCTCGATCAATGCTTCATTGACATCTTTCGCCATTCTATCGCCGTCGCCACAAACATAAACGTGTGCACCTTGTTCTAACCAGGCATACAGCTCAGCCGCGTTTTCACGTAAACGATCTTGCACATAAATCTTTTCAGCCTGGTCGCGAGAGAAGGCAACATCCATCTTCGTTAATAGACCCGATTTTAAATAATCCTGCCATTCGGTTTGATACAAGAAGTCATCAGTAAAATGTTGGTTACCAAAGAATAACCAGTTATTACCTGTCGCTTCACGTACATCACGTTCTTGTACAAATGCTCGGAACGGCGCAATACCCGTACCAGGACCAACCATGATCACCGGGGTATTATCGTTACTTGGTAGACGGAAGTTATCATTGTGCTCAACAAATACTTCAATCTCAGCACCTTCTTCAAGACGCTGCAGAAAGCCTGATGCACCGCCAATACGTTGCTCACCACTTTGCTGATAATCAACCACAGCAACAGTTAAATGAACTTCACCTTCAGCCTCATTCGGGCTTGAAGCGATTGAATAAAGACGTGGTGTTAACTTGCGTAATCCACTTAACAGCTGTTGTGCCGTTAATTTCGCTTTCTTCTCGTCAATCACATCTAAGATTTGACGACCATAACAATAATTACGTAATGCCGTTTTATCATCGAGTAATTTAGCTAATTTTTTCGAACCTGATAATTCAGCATAAGCTTGAACAAAACTTGGGTAACTCTGCGTTAATTCGAAACGATTAATCAACGCATCACGTAAACTTTGCGTTTCATTTGCTACCGTAACGGTTTCTGCACCATCTAATTCTAATTGATCTAAAATCGCATCAACAAGCACAGGATCATTCTTAAACCAGATCCCTAACGCATCACCAGCTTGATAACTAATACCAGCATCTTCTAGGGCAATCTCTACATGGCGAATATCTTTATCTGAAAAACGACCAGTGATTTTTTGGTTAATTAATAATTCGGTTTTAAACGGCTTCTTTTTCGAATAAGTATTAGCTACATGCGTCGACGCAACAGCCGTACTTGGCGCCTCAGTCGTTGTGGCGTCTTTAAGTGTGGCTTTAACCGCTGCCAGTGCAAGTTCGCTCCACGTTGCCACTGCATCATCATAGTCAACGTCACAGTCAGCACGCGCGACAATCGCTTCAGCGCCTAGTGCCGCTAAACGTTCATCAAACTCCAACCCTGTTTGACAGTAGAATTCATAGCTTGAATCACCTAATGCACAAACACTGTATTTCAGCGTGGGTACTTTAGGGGCCTTTTTAGACGCTAAGAATTCATGGAAGGTAACAGCATCATCTGGCGCTTCGCCTTCACCATTGGTACTCGCAACAATCAGTAAGTGCGATTCTGTTTTCAATTCTTTAGCTTTATAATCAGCCATGCTCACAAGTCGGGCTGCAATGCCTTGTGCTTGGGCTTGCTCGAAAAGCTCTGTTGCAACACCTTTGGCATTACCGGTTTGTGAACCAAATAAAATAGTCACACGTTGAGCAGGTTGAGATACCGCGCCTTGCGCCTGTACTTGACCTCCAGATGCTTGGCTTATCCCTGCCAAATATCCACTTACCCACGCGGTTTGCGTTGGTGACAAATCGTTAAGTGCCAATTGCAATGTTGATAACTGCGGCTCACTCAACGGACTCGTCAATGATGATAGTTCCTTTAATAGCATATTACGGCTTCCACTGTGCTGAATTAATTCCAGATTAACGACTGTTAAGGATAACCACAAAGAATAAATAATGATTTTTTATTCCATTTAGTTATATAGGGGTAAGTTGGCTTATGGATATATAGCAAATAAACCACAAGCAGCTTTAACAAAATAACAACCAAATACTAACATTGTCAGTATAATTCAAGTGCTTTACATGGCAAAATAGTGCTCTCAAAACCCCATTATCAGGATGACAAAATGGCGACTTATTTACTCTCAGAATTGAATGCACAAGGCGTACTGACACTAACCCTCAATCGCTTAGATAAACTTAATGCATTTAACGGCGCATTTTATACCGAGTTAGCGGAAGCTTTTCGTCAAGCTGATGAAAACCCAGAGGTACGTGTCGTGATATTGCGCGGGTCAGAGACTTGTTTCTGTGCGGGTAATGACATGGCTGACTTCATGAATGGTATGGACTTCTCTAAAGACCAACCGCTAGTACAGTATATGTTGGCATTACTACACTTTTCTAAGCCTGTCATCGCTGCTGCTGCAGGTCCTGCGGTCGGTATTGGTACTACGATGCTAATGCATTGTGATTTAGTCTACCTTGCCGATAACACAGTTCTGCGTTTACCTTTTACCGACCTTGCAGCTGTACCAGAATATGCAGCTAGCTTGATATTACCGCGTATGGCGGGCCATCAACGCGCTGCCGAACTGATGCTACTCGCAGATAAGTTTGATGCTCAAACCGCATTGGAAATTGGTCTGGCGAATAAGGTGCTGCCAGCAAATGAATTATTTGCGATGGCAGAAAAAAGTGCATTGAAATTAGCGGCGAAAGCACCAGCATCATTGCGTAATACCAAAAAATTAATGAAAGCTGAATTGATTAGTCAAATCGAGAAAGTTGTCCACGTAGAGCTTGAATACTTTTCCGCAGCGCTTGAAAGCGAAGAATCTAAAGAAGCGGTATCGGCTTTTATGCAAAAACGTAAGCCAGACTTTTCACGATTTAATTAATCCTATTCCATATACCCACTTGTAGCTATTAAATATGAGTTTACTGCAAACTATCTGACAAAATTATTGATATGACGCAAAGTAGCACAGAAAATAACGCTTTGTTTTCTGTTCTACTTTACCTATCAAAGCGGTCAGCGCATAATTAAGCCTTATACATGCTGATATCCGAATAGCGGCGTAACCCCCTATTAGCGAGGAACGACGCAATAGCATGTGATGTTTATATTTGAAGCGGTAAATAATAATGATAACAAACAGTGATGGCTATATTCAGCTAATCCACTTTTTAGCGGATAACTTAGCTATTTTTGAAAACCATAATCAGCAGGCTGCGTCTACGACAGACACGATTGGCGATATTTTTTCTGAACATATTGCCAATAATACAATGATGGTTTGCAATCAGCATCAACAGCTTACTGAAAAACACCGTTTTATTGTTATCCGTGAAATAGACGCAATTGTCGGTGATTTAGAAGAAGTATTATCAAGTGCTTGGGATATCTCACCGAGTCATGAGCAAATGGAATTTATCGAAGAATTCGTTGGCTTAATGAAGAATTTATTTGATAGTGAATTATCTAAATTAGTATAAGCGTTTGATTAATATAATTAATTAAACAAAATAAAAAGCCAGCTCACATGACATGAGCTGGCTTTTTTATGCGGATAAAAGCGAGGTTATGCTTTTAAACAGCGTTCTCCACGAGCGATACCACAAACACCACTTCGAACAACTTCTACAATCTCAGTGCTCGATGCTAACGTTTGGATAAAGGCATCAAGCTTATCGCTATCACCTGCAAGTTGTACTGTATACAAAGAATCAGTGATATCAACGATTTGACCACGAAAAATATCCGATGTACGTTTCACTTCTGCACGCACAAAACCAGATGCTTTTACTTTAATCAATAATAGCTCACGTTCAATATGCGGACCTTCAGTAAGATCACTCACCTTTAACACATCAATCAGCTTGTTCAATTGCTTCATGATCTGTTCGACAACCGCGCGGTCACCGTTTGTTACCAAGGTTAAACGCGACAGCGTTTCATCATCAGTCGTCGATACAGTCAAAGACTCAATGTTATAACCACGTTGTGAAAATAAACCGACGATACGTGACAATGCACCTGATTCATTTTCTGTTAATACTGAAATTATACGTCTCATGAGGTGGTTTTCTCCGTCTTACTTAGGTACATATCATCCATTGCGCCATATTTGATTTGCATCGGATATACATGTTCTTCAGGATCAATAATGATATCCATGAATACAACACGATTTTTATTTTCTTCCGAGAAACATTCAGCAAAAGCTTTATCAAGCTCTTCAGGTTTACTCACCTGAATACCAACGTGATGATAAGCTTCAGCCAATTTAACAAAATCAGGCATAGACTCCATATAAGAATGAGAATGACGGCCATCATAGAACATTTTCTGCCACTGCTTAACCATGCCTAACGCACCGTTATTCAGGGTAATAATCTTAACTGCGATACCATACTGCAGACAAGTTGATAGTTCTTGAATATTCATTTGAATAGAACCATCACCAGAAATACAACATACTACTTTTTCTGGATTGGCGATTTTAGCGCCCATTGCTGCAGGGAAACCAAAGCCCATCGTGCCAAGACCACCGGAGTTGATCCATTGGCGTGGTTTATCGTACGGGTAATACAAGGCACCAAACATTTGATGCTGGCCTACATCCGACGCAATAATCGCTTTACCGTCAGTGTGCTTGTACAGAGCTTCAATTGCAGCTTGTGGTTTAATCGATGTACCCGTTTCATAGCTAAGGCATTTTTTGGTACGCCAGCTATCAATTTGTTTCCACCAAGCCGCACGTTCTTCTTCATTCGCAGTCACATCTAACTCTTGAACAATCTCAAGCATCTGCTCAACAACCACTTCGATAGAACCAACAATGGGAATATCAGCGTGTACAGTTTTAGAGATTGATGTTGGATCGATATCAACATGAATAATTTTTGCGTCTGGACAGAATTTATCAATTGCATTAGTCACACGATCATCAAAACGTGCGCCTAAACAAATGATAAGATCTGAATTATGCATGGTTTTATTCGCTTCAAACGTACCATGCATACCTAACATACCGATATTCTGAGGATGCGTACCAGGGAAGATACCCAGCCCCATCAAGGTATTCGTTACCGGTAGATTTAACTGTTCTGCAAATTTCAATACTTGTGCTTCAGCGTTCGCAATTACAGCACCGCCACCAACATAAAGTACCGGTTGTTTAGCCGTTGCGATTGCTTTAACAGCTTTGCGTACTTGACCTTTATGACCCGATTTAACTGGGTTATATGAACGCATAGATACGTTCTCAGGGTATTTGTACGGAAATTTAGCTAACGGGTTTTGCGTATCTTTTGGTAAATCAATTACCACAGGTCCAGGACGACCTGTTGACGCGATATAAAACGCTTTTTTGATAGCTTCTGGGATTTCAGAAGCTGTTTTACATAAAAAACTGTGTTTTACGATAGGGCGAGATACACCCATCATGTCCGTTTCCTGAAATGCATCGTTACCGATCATTGAGGTTGGAACCTGACCAGATAAGACAACCAGCGGAATTGAATCCATATACGCTGTCGCAATACCCGTAATACAGTTTGTAGCACCAGGTCCTGATGTAACTAAGACTGTACCAACTTTCCCTGTTGAACGTGCATAACCATCTGCAGCATGTACTGCAGCTTGCTCATGACGCACTAAAAAATGTTCAATTTGACTTGATTCGAATAACGCATCATAAATATCAAGAACAGAGCCACCAGGATAACCGAAGATATGCTCGATACCTTCATCTTCCAGCGAGCGGATTACCATTTCGGCACCAGACAACATTTCCATAAGCAGGCCCTCCCGGCCCATTTCCTAATTCTAGTTTGACAACTGTCCACATTGTAACAAATAAGTTACAAGTTTAAACTTCCCATTGAATTAGATTTAACTTTATTTAATTGGTTTATTTATTAAAATTAACAAAATAAAATCATCTTTAAAAGCAATATAAGAAATTAAATATCAAAAAAATTCATCATAATCACTTATAACGATATATTTCGGTCTAAAACATGAGAGTAACGAAGAAGGTTATACTGGCAACAGATTGATTTAAAATGAAAAAGATTAAATTGTAGAATTTAATCCGTATAATGACGCACTCTTATTTCAAAATATTTAATTTAACGAATTACTAAATCACCAAAAATATTTGGCTATGCAGAGGGGCGTTCTTTGGTTTCCACTAGCGTATTTTCCTTTCGACTTGCTAACCACATATTTAACGTGGGTAAAGACATCGGTTTTGCATACCAGTAACCTTGCACTTTAGAGCAGCCTTGTTTTAGTAAGAATTCGGCTTGCGCTGGGTCCTCAATACCTTCACCTAATAACTCTAATTTTAAAGCCTCTCCCATCGCACAAATACCTCGCACAATTTTTTGACTGCGTTCCGACTCCAGCACACCTTCAATAAAGCTACGATCTAACTTAATACCATAGAATTGAAATTTATGCAGATAACTAAATGAAGAGTAACCAGTACCAAAATCATCAATCCATAATTTGATGCCTAAGTTATTTAATTCACGTAGTACCCGTAAATTATCACCATCTGCATTCATTAATGTGGTTTCAGTTATCTCAAAATGGATCTGGGTAGGCGATAGTGAATAACACGCTAAAATACTTCTGACATTTTGTACAAAGGCATGATCAGCAAGTTGTTGTGGTGCAATATTGATGGCAATAAAATACTCAGGATTGTTGATCTGTAATAATGATAAATCACTGCATACCTGTTTAATGATCCATTGACCAATAGGGACGATAAGGCCCGTTTGCTCTGCTACCGGAATAAAATCATCGGGGGGGACTAAACCACGAACAGGGTGATTCCAACGAATTAACGCTTCAAAGCCTAACTCTTTTTCTGTTGATATATCAATAACTGGTTGGTAATAGACTTCAAATTCACCATTGATAATTGCCTGATTAATCTCTTGCTCTAAATGAACACGATATTCCAATTCTCGCATGTACTCAGGTTTAAAAAAAGCGACACCATGTTTGCCAGACTCTTTGACTTTATACATTGCCATATCCGCTTTTTTCAATAATGAGTCGCTACACATGCCATGTTCAGGACTAATACTAACGCCAATACTGACACCGACAGAGATACGCTCACCAGACAATTCAATTTTACGACGGATATTTTTAAGCAGTTGGTTTAAAATAGGTGCGATATCATCTGCATCTGATATGCCCATGATTAAAATCGCGAATTCATCGCCACCAATACGAAAAATATCAGTTTTATACAGGCGCGGTTGAAGAGAGTATTCTAACGACAGTTTAATCCGTTGCGCAATGATGGCGATCACTTGGTCTCCAACATTATGGCCCAAGGTATCATTAATATTTTTAAGGTCGTCGAGATCCAAAATACATAAAGCAGTATTTCCTTTCCCTTGCGCCATTCGGGCATCAAGTACTTCTAAAAACTTGAATCGATTAGCTAATCCAGTGCAGTTATCTAAATATACCGATAAATCTAACTCGACGAGTCGCCCTTGTAAACGAGATAATTCCAAATTAGCTTTTCGCAGAGACTGCCTGTAGTTACTTGCTTTATAGATACAGATAACACTAATAGTGCTGACAACTATAGCCATAATGACAGAACTAGGCGTTAGCATTATTGTATGGCGTAGGTCCAATAATAACAACCAGATTGAATCACTTGAATATGCTAAAAAGTAGACAGCAAAAAACAGCATAAATGAGCCAGCAACAGCCATTAAGGCAAGCATTATTTTACGCCTTTGACCTGAATATTTTCCGGTATTGAACTTGTCCATAATTAGCACTATCCATTGTTACCAATCTGTTTATCCATATTAAATTAAGGTTAGTTCAGATAGATCACAATGGCGTGAATATTTACGAGGCTCAGGAATAAATAGCAGAAAGTGCTAGGGCAATAAAAGATCACTCAGTAATAAGTGTGATCCAGAAATGATAATCCCGTTGCCAGTCACTTTTAAAATGCACAACGGGATAAAGTATGCTAGATGGAAAAACTTAAGATTTTATATTTTTTCCTTTTTTAACAGTGCTATACATACTTTCAATCAAGCTACTATAGCGCTGTTGAATCACTTTACGTTTTAACTTAAGCGTTGGTGTCAATTCACCTTTTTCATTGGTAAACGGTGATGCCATTAACTTAAATTTTTTCACTTGCTCAAATTTAGCTAACTCTTTTTGCATCTCTTTAACACGCTCATCAAGCAGTTCGACAATCTTAGTGTGCTTGAGTAATTCAACATATGATTCATATTTTAGATTAAGCGATTTAGCATGTTCTTCAATCGCTTCTTGTGCGGGCACAATTAACGCTGAAGCATATTTTCTCGCATCAGCAAATACCGCCACTTGTTCAATGAAACGGTCACGACCTAACGTACCTTCAATTAATTGTGGCGCAATATATTTACCACATTCCGTTTTCATTAAGTCTTTCAAACGATCAGTAATATACAGGTAACCATGTTCATCAATTGCGCCTGCATCACCAGTTTTCAACCATTCACCATCAAATGTTTTGGCCGTTTCTTCCGGTTTATTAAAGTAACCACGCATCACCGTCGGACTCTTAATCAAAATCTCGTTTTCAGCACCCAGTTTTACTTCAATACCGGGCAACACCGAGCCGATAGAGCCAAGTTTAAAGTCTTTTGAGTAACAGCTCACTGTCGCCACGGTTTCAGTCATGCCGTAACCATATTTAAGATGGATACCGATTGCTTGGAAAAATAAGTTAACTTCGTCATCAAGCTTCGCGCCCGAGCAAGGAAAGAAACGTACCTTGCCACCAAATACCGCGCGCAGTTTAGTGAATACCAATTTATCTGCAATCACATGCTGCAGCTTTAATAATGGTGAAATAGACGTGCCCGCTTGCTGCGCAGCAAAACATTTCTTACCTACAGCGATAGCCCAATTAAATAATTTTTTACGTGATTTAGGCGCGTTCTCAACTTTGTTCATCATGGTTGTATGGATTTTCTCATACAAGCGCGGCACAGCACACATAACCGTTGGTTGGGTATCTGTTAAGGCTTTTTGAATGCGAGCAGGATCTTTAAGGTAGGTATTTTCAGCCCCCCAAAACAAAGCATTAAATGTCCAAATACGTTCAAACACGTGGCTTAGTGGTAGGAATGCTAACGACACATCATTTTCTTCTAAACGCGTTTCAGGTTCATTCAAGGCTAAAGCAGCTTGGATATTGCTATAATCTAGCATCACGCCTTTTGGTTCACCTGTTGTACCCGAAGTATAAATTAAGGTAAGTAAGTCGTCAGTTTTAGCGTGTTCGATACGATGTGCAAGCGCCATCGACGATGAACTACCTGGGGTAAATGCTAACAGGTCGGCATAAGCAACAACACGCGGATCATCTGGTAATGTCACCGTCGAAGAGAACACGATTAATGATTGCAACGTCTCACATTTATCCAGTAAAGGCAGCGCGAGTTTTAACTCGGCTTTATCACCAATAAACATACAGGTCATCTTAGCATCATTAATAATGTATTCAGCTTGCGATGAAGTACTGCTTGGATACAGTGGTACAGACACGGCACGACATTGCTGTAGGGCTAGATCGGCAATCGTCCATTCGGGTAAATTATTTGACCAAATACCGACAGTATCTTGAACTTTAAGTCCACGGTTCAGCAAGTTATTTGCAAGACCTTCAATACGCTCGCCCATCTGTTTCCAGCTGACACAATCCCAGCCCGCTTTAGTTTTACTTTTTAGGGCCGTTTTGTCTTGATACTTTTCGATCCTATCAAGGATCTGATTTACGAAATGCTGACTCATGTCTGTTTCTCATGTTAATTCGGGCGTAAATTCAACTCGGCTTACAGTTGTAAGCCAGAGAGGGTAGCCTGTAAAATATCATTTGTAAAATAAATGCATATTTTATAACCTATTTCACACTCAAAAAGCCAATTATAGCGTCATTTAACTTAACAACTGCCATTTATCGCTGCAGTTAATAACATATTTAGTCGTTAACCTATTTAAGTGTTGGCTAAAGATTGTTAATGACGCGCTACAATGTAGCTAATGACTCGCTAAGTGTGACCAACTATCTAGGGGTTCATCACTGGTCTTTTCAGCTAAGGATATATCAATCCCCATTTCGGTTAATTCTTTTAATGTTAAATCATCCGCTAGTTCAACCATTTCACCTTGTTCATTTTTAAATAACATATCTCACCTCTCGATAAAAGCCTATTTTAAGTGTGGCATAGATCAAAGAAAGGTCTAATTTATCCCGGTAATAAGTACGCAGCACCCTTTTCCTTGCCGTTGACTTAATGGTATCTCTTACTGTCACTGCGGATAAATTAATTGACAAAAAACAACCAAGCCTGTAATGATTAAGGCATAAAATTAATTTATACATATAGATGGCTAAAGCGAGTCTATATAACGGCAAATTGAAGGATTCATAATGTCAGACCAGGTTATTATTTTTGATACGACCTTGAGGGATGGAGAGCAAGCATTATCTGCGAGCCTAACCGTAAAAGAAAAATTACAAATTGCCTTTGCGCTGGAGCGTTTAGGCGTTGATGTAATGGAAGTTGGTTTCCCAATTTCATCACCTGGTGATTTCGAGTCAGTGCAGACCATCGCACGTAATATTAAAAACAGTCGTGTTTGCGCGCTTTCTCGTGCACTCGAAAAAGACATTGATGCGGCAGGCGAAGCGCTGTCAGTAGCCAAAGATTTCCGTATTCATACCTTTATTTCAACTTCTGATATTCACGTTAAAAGTAAACTAAAGCGTAGTTTTGACGATGTACTCGGTATGGGGCGTCACGCCATTAAACATGCACGTAAGTATACTGACGATGTAGAGTTCTCTTGTGAAGATGCCGGTCGTACACCTATCGATAATTTATGTCGTATGGTTGAAGAAGCGATTAAAGCAGGCGCCACCACCATTAATATTCCAGATACTGTCGGTTATACCGTGCCATCGCAATTCGGCGGCATCATCACTGACTTATTCAATCGCGTACCAAATATAGATAAAGCCATAATCTCTGTTCATTGTCATGATGATCTCGGTTTATCGGTCGCTAACTCCATTGCAGCTGTACAGCAAGGTGCACGTCAAATTGAATGTACTATTAATGGTATTGGCGAACGCGCTGGTAACTGTTCGTTAGAAGAAATTGCCATGATCTTGCATACTCGCTACGATCTATTAGGTAAAACCACTAATATCAATCCACAAGAAATTTACCGTACTAGCCAACTGGTTAGCCAGCTATGCAACATGCCAGTACAGAGTAATAAAGCCATTGTTGGTGGTAATGCATTTTCACATTCATCAGGTATTCACCAAGATGGTATGTTAAAAGCTAAAAACACCTACGAGATCATGACACCTGAAAGCATAGGTTTAACCCAAAATAAATTAAACCTAACATCACGTTCAGGTCGTCACGTGATCAAGCATCGCATGGCTGAGCTGGGTTATAGCGACACTGATTATAGCCTTGATGAACTGTACGAAAGCTTCTTGCAACTGGCAGATAAGAAAGGCCAAGTATTCGATTATGACCTTGAAGCATTAATCTTCTTTAATAATTTGCACGAAGATGAAGCACACTTTAAATTAGATTATCTCAGTGTTCAGTCCGGTTCAGGTGTAAAAGCAACCGCGACGATTAGCTTGATTTCACAACTAGACACGACTGATGAATCACACACAGATACTGAAGCGGCGATTGGTAATGGTCCCGTTGATGCTGTTTATAAATGTTTAAGCCGCATCTCAGGCTTCGATATTGATATAGCGGATTACCACATCACCGCCAAAGGTGAAGGTAAAGACGCATTGGGTCAGGTAGATATAGTGGCGACATACGAAGGCCGTAAGTTCCACGGCATCGGTCTAGCAACTGATATCATTGAATCTTCTGCGCTGGCTTATATCCACGTAATGAATAACATCCATCGCGCAAATGCGGTAGAGCAAAAAAAACTTAAAAAGCAAATTCAATAATACAAATTTAATAATATAGAAAAGGCGGCTAAGGATGACTGTAACAAAACACAATATTGCTGTATTACCAGGTGACGGTATCGGTCCAGAAGTAATGGCGGAAGCAATTAAAGTACTTGCTGCTGTGCAAAGTAAGTTTAATTTAGAGTTAACCTATGACTTTAATGATGTCGGTGGTATCGCGATTGATAACCACGGCACGCCATTACCATCAAGCACGCTAGCGGCTTGTGAAAATTCAGATGCGATATTATTTGGCTCTGTCGGTGGACCAAAATGGGAAGGCCTGCCACCACAAGAACAACCTGAACGTGGCGCACTATTACCATTACGTGGTCACTTCAAATTATTCTGTAACCTACGTCCAGCTAAGATCTATGCAGGTTTAGAAAAATTCTCACCACTGCGTGCTGATATCTCCAATAATGGTTTTGACGTGGTTGTTGTACGTGAATTAACGGGCGGCATCTATTTTGGTCAACCAAAAGGGACTAAAGGCGAAGGCGCTGACGAAACTGGTTTTGATACTATGCTATATAGCCGTGCGGAAGTTGATCGTATTGCACGTATCGCCTTTGAAGCAGCTAAATTACGTGGCAATAAAGTCACATCGGTTGATAAAGCCAACGTACTAGCAACATCAGTTTTATGGCGTAAAGTGGTACTTGAAGTAGCACAAGATTACCCTGAAGTAGAACTTGAACACATCTATGTAGATAACGCAGCAATGCAGTTAATCAAGGACCCATCGCAATTTGACGTACTACTGTGCGGCAACTTATTCGGCGACATCATCTCTGATGAATGTGCAATGATCACAGGTTCTATGGGTATGTTACCGTCGGCAAGCATGAACGATTCTGACTTTGGTTTATACGAACCAGCGGGTGGTTCTGCACCCGATATCGCCGGTAAAGGTATTGCCAACCCAATTGCACAAATCTTATCTGCTGCAATGATGCTACGTTATTCACTAAAACAAGAAGACGCTGCACAAGCAATTGAGCAAGCGGTTTCATTTGTACTTGAAGAAGGTTATGCAACTGGCGACTTGCACAGTGACAGCAATGCTAAGCCAGTACAAAGCACGGCACAAATGGGCGATTTAATTGCGGCTAAAGTTGGCGCGTAATTAATCTGAATTTACTATGCTGTTGAGATTATGTACCTATTTATTAATTAGTTATTAAGTCGTTATTAAGTTAAATAACATCTATAAAAAGGCCGAGAGTGGAGATTCCACTTTCGGCCTTTTTTTGTCTGTTGATTATCAAGCTATTAATAACTCAAATTAACAAGATGACTCACCCCACCAAGTCGGCTTACGTTAAACTGGTAAACTCGACACCGATTTGAAAATGCTCACCACTATTATCGATACGAGTTACTTTCGCTTCGGCTTGCAGTGGAGGGACTCGGCTATCGCCTGTCGGTAGAAAGATACTCACACTATCGTTTAAAGAAAAATAACTCTCAGGTACATCCAATGACATGCCACTCGCGCTTAAATCACGACAGATAGCCGTAATATTACGCTCTTCATCCGTCACCTGCACCGGTGAGTCGATTAACATTCGGTGATAACTACGTCGTTCTAAATTAGCTTTTAGCACATCAATATCCCTCTTATTGCTCTCGTTTATAAATGCGGTTGGAATTATAAATCATTCAAATATATAAATGATTACTTTATTTTTTGAGTATAGTCATCATTTATTCACTCGGGATAGAGCAAGTTGAATAATGGGATCTAAGCAACTATTTTACTCACCATTAACCGTAATCTACCCGCAATTCAACATGCCTTTATCAACAATAAAATCAATTATCCGTTGCAAGCCGATTTGCTTTTTCATATTGGTAAACACATAAGGCTTATCACCGCGCATACGCTTGGTATCTTGCTCCATGACCTCTAGCGAGGCGCCGACATAAGGGGCTAAATCCATCTTATTGATCACCAGCAGATCAGAGCGAGTAATACCCGGACCACCTTTACGCGGGATTTTTTCACCTTCGGCAACATCAATTACATAAATCGTTAAATCGGCCAATTCCGGGCTAAACGTCGCACTTAAATTATCGCCGCCACTTTCGACGAATACGATATCGAGCGTTTTGTGTAGTTTCGCTAATTCCTCAACCGCAGCCAAATTCATTGACGCATCTTCACGGATAGCGGTATGTGGACAACCACCCGTTTCCACCCCGATAATACGATCAGCATCCAACGCTCCAGCACGGGTTAAGATCTTCGCGTCTTCTTGGGTATAAATATCATTCGTTACAACGGCAATGTTATAAGTATCACGAATAGCTTTACACAAAACTTCTAATAATGCGGTTTTACCCGAGCCTACTGGACCACCGACGCCAATGCGTAATGGTTGTTTAAATTCTGTCATTGCAAATCCTTATGAGCGAAACAATCGCGTATATTGATGTTCATGTCGGCAGCTCGCCATTACCTGAGCGGGCGTAAAACTGCCAATGTTTTGATCGTCTGTTGCTAATGCTTGTTGCACTGCGGCAGGTATCGATTCTGCTAATTTCATTAATAGTTGCTGGCCATCACTTTGCCCTAAGGGCACTAATTTAATACCCACGACGATGGTATTCTCTAACCAGCTCCAGAGATAACCCCCGAGTGCTTTTTCTATTGGAATAGCCCACTGATTAATCGCCAAGGCAAACGCAGCAAGCTGTGTAGTTTCAACCATTTTAGCCAGTTCACTATCATCCAGTGATATGCCTAATCTTGGTAATAAGCGTACAAATGCAAGTCCACGTTGGCGTTCTTCTAAGCGCATCTCTTTGGTTTCTCTGCTCGCTACTAAATAGTCACACCAAGTCTGCGCCTGCTGATGATCATGATTGGCTAAGCATGTTTGTAAACGCATAAGAATGGGTAATTCAAGGCTGGCTAAACTTTCTGATATTTGTCCTGACAACCAATTATCTAAGCTATTAACATCAGTTACCCAGTCTTTTTCAATTGCCCACTCAAGCCCCTGTGAGTAGGTAAACCCGCCCACCGGAAGCGATGGACTGATCAACTGATATAGCTTTAATTCAGCTAACATATTATCCATGCTATTTACCTATTCGTTGATACGAGGATTAATGTTCATGCTCATGCGGATGAACATACTCTTCCTCACTACTATGGGAATGACCACCGGTGGTGCCGCCATATGCACCGGGTTCAGGTTGAAATGCGGCATCTTCAACCGTTACTTCTAAACCTAAACCAACCAACATTTCGTCGAGTACATGGTCATGGATAAAACGGCACCAACCGGCTTCAACCTGCAATGGCACATGGCGGTTGCCTAAATGGTAACAACCGCGCGCAAATAAGGTTGGATCGTTACATCGTGCCGTTGATACGCGCTCTTTAGCGGCAATGACTTGAACGACAAAATCATCATCGGTCGTGAGTTGCGTGCCATGTTTCAATAACTGTCCACGGGGTAAAAATAAGCCCGCATCACGGCCATCTTCAAGTTGTACTTTGAGCCTACTCTTGGTGCGCTGTAACATGGTCAAACACACATAAGCGTCAACATGATTAGCTGCCACGGTTAATATTTGCGTTAATTTGATCATTCATATTCCTTTATTATAAAATTACGTAGACCAGATCCTTGGTGCATCTGGAGTATAACCAAGCCAAGCTTCTCTGACCGCAGACCAAACCTGAACAAAGCTCGCCATCATAGGCTCTGTGTGCTGCCCTAAAGCGCGAACCACTAACAACCCTTCAAGTTCACTGGCGCCCAGTAATACCGCATCGCCGAAACGTACTTGTTGCTCATCAATTATCTGATTAATGCGGCTCACCAGCACATCATCCACAGGGCTAATATACAGACTGCCCGTCATAGGATAACCGCGTAATGAGGCCGCATATTCCAGCTGGGTTTTATCCTGTAAACGTAGATTTTCAGCCAGCAGTAATTTACCGTCACGAAAGATATGCGTCTGCCCTAATATTTGCCCATGGGTAAAGTCTTCCGCTAATACCGGACGGCCAAAACACTGCATTTCCCAGCCGATAAAACGGGCATCACCGGTCAAATGAACCTCGGTACTCAACTTAACTTGCGCGCCTGGAAAGAAGATATTTTCCATCGGCAGCCATTCAAGAAAAGCACCATCCGCAGCCGATAATTCCTGAGACTGCCAAGCCGTATCCGCATTACTACGATAGAATTTAGTCGCACCAGGCGTAGTTAATAATGCGTGAGATGCCGAATCGACATGAATATCATAACGCAGTTGATCGCCACCAACGACACCCCCTGGAGGATGTAACAGATAGGTATGGCAAGTTTCGCCTTCCGGATAAAAGGTTTTTTGCACTGCCAAAGGACCGATTTGCTGGCGTTCTAGTAACCGTGTTTTACCGCCCTTCATACCATACTTAAGACAGATTTCAGCGCGCCAGCCCTGATCACTATCAGGGCGTGAGAAGCGAATAGTCGACGGAATACTCATCGTACTATGCCCCTAGAAAAGCGACTAATACTCCACTCAGTCCCAGCGATGGACTTAACCATTTAGCACTGACTTGACGGCCTATAACAGCGCCAAGTGTCAGTAACGCAGCCGCACTGATAAGCATACCTGGTACAAACTGCACTAACTGTGCAGCAGGCGCTTCGACACCGTGCGCCCAGCCATGGAACAACACCATCATCACTGCAGCGATCGATAATAAATTAACCTTTACCGTCACTTGCTGACTTTGTTTCCAAACCGCCACTGCAACAATAAATACCGAGGCTAAAATTAAGCTTTCCATGCCAGTTATCAACCCTGTTAACGCACCAAAACCAGTTCCTATTAACATAGTGACTAATGCGCCAAGAATAATGCTGAGTTGTTTACCTTGCATTTGCGCCGCTAAAAAACCAACACCCAGTAACATGATCAAATGATCTAATCCGGTTAATGGATGTAATAAACCATTGGCAAATGTACTCGCCATGAAGGTTTCAGTGCCGGTATGCGCCAATGCAGAACCAGAAAATAGCGCAGTTGATAACGCGGCAATAGACATGACTTTTTTTGAAACGTTGGGCTTTGAGACGTTTTGTTTTGAGACGATTGATTTAAACATTATTTTTTCCTTAAAATAATTTATAACAAAATTTATACCTAGAAAGACAAACGATACCGACCACTAAAATAGAAAATAACGTTGCGCCATCGGTAGCACAGTAGCAGGCTCACACACTAACAACTCACCATTGGCACGTACTTGGTAGGTTTGAGAGTCCACTTCAATGGTTGGTAACCAATCGTTTAATACCATGTCTGATTTTCGTAACTGGCGGCAATCTTTAACAACACCAATCAAACTCTTGAGCTGTAACTGCTCGGGAATACCATCCTGTTTCGCTTGCTGAGAAACAAACAACATAGAGGTATTCTGCGACGCGCGGCCAAAACTACCAAACATAGGACGATAGTGAACAGGCTGTGGCGTTGGAATAGACCCATTCGGGTCGCCCATCGGCGCAGATGCGATCATGCCACCTTTGATAATTAAACTGGGCTTAACACCAAAGAATGCTGGCTTCCATAATACTAAATCAGCCAATTTTCCCACTTCAACAGAACCAACTTCATGACTCATTCCGTGGGTAATTGCAGGGTTAATGGTGTATTTAGCGACATAACGCTTAATGCGGAAATTATCATGGTGTGGTGGATCTGGTGGTAAACTACCACGTTGTACTTTCATCTTATGCGCGGTTTGCCAAGTACGAGAAATCACCTCCCCTACACGCCCCATTGCTTGCGAATCCGACGCGATCATCGAAAAAGCCCCCAGATCATGCAAGATATCTTCGGCAGCAATCGTTTCACGACGAATACGGGATTCTGCAAAAGCGACATCTTCAGCAATAGACGGCGATAAATGATGGCAAACCATCAACATATCTAAATGTTCATCAATTGTGTTCACGGTATAAGGGCGGGTTGGATTGGTTGATGACGGTAATATATTGGATTCACCACAAGCCCGAATAATATCTGGCGCATGACCACCACCAGCACCTTCGGTATGGTAAGTATGAATAACGCGATCGCCAATAGCATCGAGTGTTGACTCGACAAAACCTGACTCATTGAGGGTATCGGTGTGGATCGCGACTTGCACATCAGCTTCATCAGCAACCGTTAAACAGTTATCAATCGATGCTGGAGTCGTGCCCCAATCTTCATGCAGTTTTAGACCAATGGCCCCTGCGGCAACTTGTTCATGCAAAGGTGCAGGTACACTGGCATTACCTTTACCTAACAAACCAAAGTTCATCGGAAAGTTATCTAAAGACTCCAACATACGGTGGATATTCCATGGCCCCGGCGTACACGTTGTGGCATTGGTACCGGTCGCAGGACCAGTACCGCCGCCGATCATAGTGGTAATACCGGAAGTCAGCGCTTCATCTATTTGCTGTGGGCAGATAAAATGAATATGTGAATCAACGCCACCAGCAGTAATAATTGAGCCTTCTGCAGCGATGATCTCAGTACCAGGGCCGATGATAATATCAACACCTGACTGAACGTCTGGATTCCCCGCTTTACCAATCGCGATAATCCGGCCATTTTTAACACCGATATCGGCCTTCACTATGCCCCAATGATCGAGAATAACCGCATTGGTTATCACTAAATCTGGCGTATATTGCGACGTTAATTGGCTTTGACCTTGGCCATCACGAATCACTTTCCCGCCACCAAATTTAACTTCATCGCCATAACGGGTGTAATCACGTTCGACTTCTAACCATAGGTCCGTATCCGCTAATCTGAGTCTATCGCCAGTAGTCGGCCCAAACATTTCAGCGTAGGCTTGTCTTGAAAGTTTAGCCATCTATTTACCCTCATCCTTGTCCGTCAAAACATCCTTACTTTTGTGCTCATCAATACTGCCCATGACCTTGCCCTGAAAACCATAGACCATGCGATTACCACCAAAAGCAACTAATTCAACAGTACGGCTTTGCCCCGGTTCGAAACGAATAGCAGTTCCGGCAGCAATATTAAGCCGAAAACCTAAAGTAAGTTCACGCTCAAAGGTCAGTGCATCATTGGCTTCGTAAAAATGGTAATGCGAGCCAATCTGAATAGGACGATCACCTATATTAGCGACAATTACCGACATCGTTGGCATATCCGCATTTAAGGTAATGTGACCACTTGCTACTTGCATTTGTCCTGGGATCATACCTGTCCCTGTGTGTATTTTATTCGCCATCATCGTCCCTATATGATTGGTTCGTGCACCGTAACAAGTTTGGTACCGTCAGGAAATGTAGCTTCAACCTGCACATCAGAAATCATTTCTGGAATACCTTCCATTACTTGCTCAGCGGTAAGTACTGTGCGGCCAAATGCCATTAATTCCGCCACAGTACGACCATCACGAGCACCTTCCATAATGGCAGCACTAATCAGGGCAACGGCTTCTGGATAATTCAACTTTAGGCCTCGCGCCAAACGACGCTCAGCGACTAAAGCCGCCGTAAACAACAATAATTTATCTTTCTCTCTCGGCGTTAATTCCATTTACATCTCCGTTTAAGTACTAGATTATCAATGCTTTTCTGTATTTGTAGATTGTTTACACTACTGTGACACAAGTGTTAACAATTTAACACTGAATTTACACTGTTAGATATTTCTGAATTAGCGCATCCGTTAACATCGCCATTTCACCATCCGCGACGGCACGACCACGATCCAGTAAACAGAAGTTATCACCGACCTTTCTGGCAAAAGGTAATTTCTGTTCGACCAGCAATACAGTTAAGCCCAGTTCCTGATTAAGTTTACGAATGATATCGCCAATTTCTTGGACGATATTAGGTTGGATCCCTTCTGTCGGCTCATCTAAAATCAGCAATTGCGGGTTAATCACCAGCGCTCGGCCAATGGCTAATTGCTGCTGTTGACCACCGGATAAATCACCACCTCGACGGTGCAGCATTTCTTTTAATACCGGAAATAACTCATAGATGAACTCCGGGATCTTACGATCACCTTTAGCACGGATCGGTAATCCTATTTGTAGATTTTCCTCAACCGTGAGCGATGAGAATATTTGCCGACCTTGCGGTACATAACCAACACCATGCCGCGCACGACTTTCCGCACTCAGTGGCGCAATATCTTTCCCCTGGAGTACGATCTCGCCACTTTTAACCGGTAATAAGCCCATCACGCATTGCAACAAGGTGGTTTTGCCCACCCCATTACGGCCCATTAATACAGTACATTTACCTTTTGGGATCTGCATATCAAGATCCCACAAGGTATGGCTTTCACCATAAAACTGATTCACACCTTTAATCGATAACATGGCTACTCTCCCAGATAAACTTGTTTAACTTTGGCGTTATTTTGAATGTCAGTCATTGAGCCTTCAGCTAATACACTGCCTTGATGTAATACCGATACCGTGCTGGCAATCGAACGAACAAAGTCCATATCATGCTCGACAACAACAACGGAATGATCACCGGCTAATGAATTCAATAATTCGGCAGTACGATCCATTTCTTGGTGTGTCATCCCAGCCACAGGTTCATCGACTAACAGTAGCTTTGGTTTTTGCATCAGCAACATACCAATTTCCAGCCATTGTTTTTGACCATGCGACAAACTACCTGCATCCATTGCTGCTTGTTCTTGTAATCCAATCAATACTAATACCCGTTCTATTTCATCGCGCTGCTCACCAGATAATTTGGCACGAAATACTGACCACACGTTACGCGTTCCCGCCATTGATAGCTCTAAGTTCTGCCAGACCGATAAGCATTCAAATACTGTCGGTTTCTGGAATTTACGTCCCACACCAGCATTGGCAATTTGCGCTTCATCCATGTTCAATAAATTAAGTTTTGAACCTAACCAAACCTGCCCCGTATCTGGGCGTGTTTTACCCGTGATGATATCCATCATGGTCGTTTTACCCGCACCGTTAGGACCAATAATGCAGCGTAACTCGCCTTCTTTTATGTATAAGTTCAAGTCATTAATGGCTTTAAAGCCATCAAAAGATACGGACACGCCTTCTAAATACAACAAGATATTATGACGGGTATCAATGAGTGGGTTATGTGGTGGTTTCAAAAATTCAAATACCTGATCACGACGCGCTAACTGACTGACGTTGTCCTGGATCTGTTTAGCGAACGGCGCGGTAAAACCTTGCTCATGGTCTGATCGGCTAACTGCGATTGACTGGTCTGTAAATTGCGAGGTTAATACCGAGGCGATATTCACTTGCGAATCCAATTGTTTAGGGTTACTCATGAGCATTCTCCTTCGCCGCCACGCTGTTGTTACTATTGATGTTACGGTTAGACTGCTTATTATTAGACAGGTCAGTAAACCACCCGGTCACCCCTTTAGGTAAAAACAACGTCGCCAAGACAAACAAGCTACCAAGGGCAAATAACCACACTTCCGGTAGTTCAATGGTGAACCAACTTTTGGCATAATTAATTAACAGCGCACCAATAATCGCGCCAAATAAAGTGGCACGACCGCCAAGCGCAACCCAAACCACAATTTCAATAGAGTTAAGCGGAGAGAATTCGCCGGGATTAATGATACCGACTTGTGGCACATACAGCGCGCCAGCAATACCCGCGAGCATGGCTGATAGAATAAAAATCCCCAGTTTAAAGTTAGCCACGTTATAACCAATAAAACGTACTCGTGTCTCTGAATCTCGTATTGCCACGGCCACTTTACCTAACCGACTTGAAACCACTTTACGACAAGTCAGGTAACCCAAGATCAACGCCACCACCGAAGCCATAAATAGACTCACCTTAGTGGTATCCGCTTGTAAACTAAAGCCGAGGATATCTTTAAAATCGGTTAAGCCATTATTACCACCAAAGCCCATCTCATTGCGGAAGAATGCGAGCATTAACGCGAATGTCAGCGCCTGTGTCATGATAGACAAATACACCCCAGATACCCGCGCTCGAAATGACAAGAAACCAAATACTAACGCCAACGCCGCAGGTACTAATACCACCATCAAGCAAGCGAACCAGAACATATCAAACCCTTGCCAAAACCACGGCAGTTCTTGCCAATCTAAGAACACCATAAAATCAGGTAGCTCAGGATTACCGTAAACCCCGCGATCACCGATTTGACGCATCAAATACATACCCATGGCATAACCACCTAAAGCAAAAAATGCCCCGTGCCCTAAAGTTAAAATACCTAAATAACCCCATACCAAGTCCACTGACATCGCCAGTAATGCATAGGTGAGATATTTACCTAACAGGGTAATAGTGTAAGTTTCAACATGTAAAAAATGACCTTGAGGCACCAATAAGTTAAGTGCAGGCACCAAAATTAACAATGCCATCAGTAGCAGCATTAGTAGCTGACCACCACGGTCTGTTTTTAACATTGTATTAGCGAATAGCGTTTGTAACATGGGTTATTCCTCGGCCGCACGACCACGTTGTGGAAAGAGTCCACGCGGGCGTTTTTGAATAAATAGGATAATGAAGACCAATACGATGATTTTAGCGAGTACTGCACCAGCCCAAGGTTCTAACAACTTGTTAAATAAACCTAACGTTAAACCAGCAACCAAGGTACCCCAGAGATTACCAACCCCACCAAAGACCACGACCATAAATGAATCAATGATATAGCTCTGGCCCATATTCGGTCCGACATTGGTTAATTGCGACAAAGCAACGCCTGCAATACCCGCCACACCAGCACCGAGACCAAAGGTCATGGCATCCACCCATTCCGAACGCACACCCATCGCGCGCGCCATCGAGCGATTTTGAGATACCGCTCGTACTTGTAAACCCAGTGGCGTTTTCTTTAATACAAAAATAAGTGCACAGAACACTAATAAGCAGAAAATAATGATATAGAGGCGATTATAAGTCAGTGCTAACATGGGATTAAATTCCAACATGCCACTCATCCAATCGGGTGTCACAACAGAGCGATTTAGCGGTGAAAACACGCTGCGCACGGCTTGCTGTAAAATAAGGCTGATACCAAAGGTTGCAAGTAAGGTTTCCAATGGACGACCATAAAGAAAACGAATAACGCCGCGTTCAATGGCAATGCCGACTAAACCTGAAACAATAAAGGCCGCTGGTATCGAGAGCACCAACGAGAGGCCAATATTATCTGGCATCAGTAGCTGCATCACATAGGTGGTATAAGCACCAAGCATGATCAACTCACCATGGGCCATATTAATCACCCCCATCACCCCAAAGGTAATCGCGAGACCCAGACCCGCTAAGGCTAATACAGACCCGAGACTCAAACCAAAATACAAGGTTTCAATCGTGCTATAAACTTTCTGACTTTGCGCATAATTGTCTAAACCACGTTGCGCCGCCTGACGTAACTCATCATCGGTGGTGGTCGTGACGACATGCTCAAGCGCGCTAAATGCGCTCGGTTCTATCGAATCAGCTAATAAATCTACAGCGGCTAACAATTCAGTTTTATCTTCCGATATCGCGGTCGTGCCAATCGCTAACGCTAACGTTAACAACTTCTTATTCTTCTCAATATCTTCAACGGCTAAACGTTGACGCAATAAGGTTTGAATATCTGGATCAACATTACCCAAAAAACGCTGTATTGCTTGCTCACGTAGTGTTGCATCTGTTGATTTCAGATCTAACTGCGCTATCCCTAAGCGGATATTTTTACGCAGTTTATTATTGAGCGATACTTTTTTGAAATCACGTTTTTTGGCGATCATCAATGTTTCGACATCTACTGCCGCTTGTGTACCAGCATCAACCGTAAACGAGCTGGTTAATTTAATCGCCGATTGGCCAGTGGCATAATCAGCAATTAGAAATAAGGACTGTTGCTTTTTATGATAGAAAACGCGGCCTGCAAGTAAATCGTTAAATAACTGCTTCGCTTGAGATGGGTTTGGATATGCCTTTTGACTTAACCAATTAACCGCCGCGATTTTATTATCAAAACTGCGCTGAGAGAGTTGTTTCTCAACATCTGAAAATGAATTTATCGTCACCCCAGCCCAACTATTATTCATGCTGCCTATTGATAATAACAATATCAATACAGTAAATAATACGGTCGACGATGGTGATAATATACCGACATATTTGTTCATAACTTTCCCTGTTAATTAGGATGACGGAGCAGCAGGGTGCCAATGAACATCATCAGCCCCCTAAGTTTAACTATTAATCAGTAATTACT